>NZ_LZSU01000017.1 GCF_001665575.1 Mycobacterium sp. 852013-51886_SCH5428379
GAGTCTGCGGAAGAGGCCCACGAGGCTGCGGTCGAGCGTGCTGAGGAGGCCGACGCCGTCGCGGAAGAAGTCGCCGCTGGGGACGCCGCCGAGCCGGTGGGCGAGGTGCCCGAGGTGGCCGCCGAGCCGTCCACGGCGCCTGGTGATGTCGAGGGCGACGAAGCGGTGGCCGCTGAGGAGTCTGCGGAAGAGGCCCACGAGGCTGCGGTCGAGCGTACTGAGGAGGCCGACGCCGTCGCGGAAGAAGTCGCCGCTGACGATGCCGAGGGTGAGGAAGCGGCAGCCGCTGAGGAGTCTGCAGACGAGCCGGTGGGCGAGGTCCCCGAGGTGGCCGCCGAGCCGTCCACCGCGCCTGGTGATGTCGAGGGCGATGAAGCGGTGGCAGTCGAGGAGTCAGCGGAAGAGGCCCACGAGGCTGCGGTTGAGCGTGCCGAAGAGGCCGACGCCGTTGCGGAGGAAGTCGCCGCTGACGATGCCGAGGGTGAGGAACCGGCAGCCGCTGAGGAGTCTGCAGACGAGCCGGTGGGCGAGGTCCCCGAGGTGGCCGCCGAGTCGACCACCGCGCCCGGCGACGTCGAAGGCGACGAGGCGGTGGCAGTCGAGGAGTCAGCGGAAGAAGCGCACGCGGCTGCGGTTGAGCGTGCCGAGGAGGCCGACGCCGTTGCGCAAGAGGCAGTCGCCGAAGAAGCCACGCCGCCTCGCAAAACCCCCTCGGCGGCCGACGACACGACCGCCCTGCCGCTCAGCTTCCGAAGCAAGTGGTGGCGTCGTCGCCGTAAATAGTTGGTCACAGTGGTGCGCAGCGGATCACCGCTGACCGCGGCAAGCCGCCTCTAGCCGCGCGCGCGGTAGCGGCGCTCAGGCCGACCCACGCCGCCATACTGCAGCCGCAATTCGAGTTCGCCGCTGTTCAGGTAGTGCTCGAGGTACCGACGTGCACTCACCCGTGAAATGCCGACCAGCTCAGCGCATTCCGCCGCCGAAACCTCGCCCGCCTCCCGAACCGCGTCCAGGACCAGGCGCCCGGTCTCCGCACCGAGACCCTTCGGCAGCACCGTAGCGCGGGCGCCGGCGCCGGGACGTCCGAAGAGCGCATCGATGAGGGTCTGGTCGGCACCCTGCGCGGACTCCAGCGCGTCGGCGCGGGCGGCGAACGTCTCCAGTTTGGTTCGCAGCTGCGGGAATTCGAACGGTTTGATCAGATAGTCCGCCGCGCCGCCATCCAGTGCGACACTCACCGTGTCCAACTCTCGCGCGGCGGTGATCATGATGACGCCCACCCGGTCACCCGACGATCGCAGGCGCTGCAGCACCTCGAGCCCCGTCATATCCGGCAGGTACACATCCAGCAGAATCAGCTGTGGTTGCAGGTCCCGCGCGGCCAGCAGCGCGTCCGCCCCCGTCCTCGCCACCCCGACCGCACGGAACCCGTCGACGCGGTCGACGAAGCGGCGATGTATGTCGGCGACCCGGAAATCGTCGTCGACCACCAGCACGTCACGCATGGGCCGCCACCCGGGTCGACGGCAGATGCACCGCGAACACCGCCCCGCCGCCCGGCCGGTCCGACACCTCGACGGTTCCGCCGTGCTGCGCCGTCACCAACCGCACTAACGCCAGCCCGATTCCTCGCCCTCCCGGCACCGACGACTTCGACGTCACTCCCCGGGCGAAGATGGCTTCCCGAAGATGTTCCGGCACACCGGGCCCCGTGTCCGACACCGTGATCGCCAACCCGTCCGCATCGGAGATGCCGACCACCACCCGGGCTGCGCCAGTGCCCACCGAGACGTCCACCGCGTTGTCGATCAGATTGCCCAACAACGTGATCACGTCCGTGGCCAGTGCCGGCTCCAGCGCACCCAAACGCGACGTGTCCGCCACCTCCAACGTCACGCCGCTCTCGGCCGCCAGCGTCGTCTTGGCGATCAGCAGCGCCGCCACCGCCGGATCGGCGATCCGCTGCGTCACCGCGTCGCTGATCGCCGCCCGCTGCCGCGTCAATTCACCCACCAGATCCCGGACCGCGTCGTACTCCTCCAACTGCACCAGCCCGGAAATCGTGTGCAGCTGGTTGGCGAACTCGTGCGTCTGCGCCCGCAGCGTGTCGGTCACGCTCTTGTGCGACGACAACTGCGCCTGCAGCGCCGCCAACTCCGTGCTGTCCCGCATCGTGGTGACCGTACCGATCTGCTCTTCACCGCTGGACGCCGCGCGCCGATTGAGCGCCAATACTCGGGCCCGCGTCGCGATCACCACATCCCGCCCGTCCTCACCCGAGAGCAGGAAATCGACGACTGCAGGATCCAGGCCCACCGCGTCGACCGGGCGGCCGACCGCCGACCCCGGAAGGTCGAGCAGTTCCTGTGCACTGTCGTTGAGCAGGGTGATCACCCCGTGGGTGTTCACCGCGACCACACCCTCACGGATGCTGTGCAGCAGCGCTTCTCGATGGTCGGCCAGACCCGCGATCTCCGCCACCTCCAGCCCCCGGGTGTGCCGTTTGATCCGCCGCGACAACAGCCACGACGCCAGCATTCCCAGCGCCGCGCCCAGCCCGAGATACACCAGCAACCGTTCGCCCGCGCCGCTGAGCAACTCCCACACCGACGGATAGCCCTCGCTGACCGACGCGATCGCCAGCACCTCACCCCGGGGCGACAGCACCGGAACCTGCCCGATCAGGCTGTGCACGCCGCCGATGTCCTCGTCACCGAACCATGCTCGCCCCTCGTCGGCACGCGATGTCAGCAGATTGACCCGCTGACCCACACGTGACGGTTCCGACGAGACCCGCACCACCCCGGTGGGGTCGAGGATCTCGGCGAGATCAGCCCCCGACAGCGCCACCGCGCGATCCACCTCCGGCGCCAGCAGTCGCGCGGCGAATGGATCGTCGAACCGGTCCCGCACGATCGGTGTCGACGCCACGTTCTCGGCAACGGCGATCATGCGCTGGCCGCGGACATCGCGGAACTCGCGGGTCGACTGCGTCACCGACACCGCCCCCACGGCCAGCAGCACGACCGCGACCACCAGGAGCTGGAAGACCAGGAACTGGCCCGCCAGGCTGCGACGGCTGAACACCCGTGAACTCAACGACCACAACCTTCTTTGCGTTCGAATGGGTGACTTGCGTCACTGTCGGTGTCCAGTATTGCTGAGAACCACACTGCGGCGATGGGGGACGACGGTGCACCGACTACGAGCCGGCTCGGCGAAGGCGCTGGCCCTCGCCCTGGCGGCCATGCTGCTCATCAGCGCCTGCGGCGTCACCCGCGGCGACGAATCGCAAGGGCTGCACCGTCTTCGCATGATGGTGCCCAACAGCCCCGGCGGCGGCTACGACCTCACCGCCCGCACCGCGGTGAAGATCATGGAGGACGACGACATCACCGGCCGCATCGAGGTGTTCAACGTCATCGGTGCCGGCGGCACCGTCGCAATGGCCCGGCTGATGAACGAGCGCGGCAACGACGACCTGATGATGACGATGGGCCTCGGCGTGGTCGGCGCCACCTACACCAACGGATCCGACATCAAGGCCTCTGACGCCACCGCGCTCGCCAAGCTGATCGAGGATCCCGGCGCGATCTTCGTGCCCGCCGACTCACCGCTGCGGACCGTGCAGGACTTCGTCGCGGCGTGGAAGGCGGACCCCGCGAGCGTGACGATCGGCGGCGGTTCATCCCCGGGCGGCCCGGACCATCTGTTCCCGATGGAGACCGCCGAAGCGGTGGGTGTTGATCCGAAACAGGTCAACTTCATCACCTACGACGGCGGGGGTGACCTGCTGACCGCGCTGCTCGGGAAGAAGGTCACCGTGGGCACCTCGAGCCCCGGGGAATTCATCGACCAGATCGATTCCGGCCAGCTGCGCGTGCTGGCCGTGTCCAGCGACGAGCGCGTGCCCGGCGTGGACGCTCCGACGCTTCAGGAGTCGGGCATCGACCTCACCTTCGTCAACTGGCGCGGCGTGCTCGCCCCACCCGGCATCTCCGACGACGCAAAGCAGGCCATGGTCGCTGCGCTCGAAGAGATGCACAGCACCCAGGGCTGGAAGGACGCGTTGGCCAAGAACGGCTGGACCGACGCGTTCCTGACCGGCCCCGCCTTCGAACAGTTCCTCAAAGACCAAGACAACCGGGTCTCCTCGACCCTGACCGAACTGGGGTTGGTGTGAGCATCACCGAGGAGAAGAAGCGCGTCGACAAGGCGCAGTACCTGGTCTGTGTGGTTCTGGTGGTGGTCGGCGCCTTCTTGATCGTCGACGCGCTGCGCCTCACCGCGGGGTTCGCCAAGGTAGACCCGGTCGGGCCGAAGATCTTCCCCGTGGCGATCGGCGTCGTGCTGATCCTGCTGGCGATCACGCTGGCGGTGGTGATCCCGCGGGGCTCGGTGGGGGAGGCCGACGCCGGCGAAGACGTCGACCCCGACGCCCCCAGTGACTGGCGCACCGTCGGCATGCTCGTCGGGCTGTTCGTCGCGCTGATCCTGCTCGTCGAACCGCTCGGCTGGGTGATCATGGCGACGGTGCTGTTCGCCGGCGCCGCGACCATCCTCGGTAGCCGGCACTACGTGCGCAACGTCGTGATCGGCGCGGCGATCTCGCTCCTCAGCTTCTACGCCTTCTACTCAGGGCTCGGAATCCCGCTGCCCGCAGGCATTCTCGACGGGATCCTCTGACATGAACAACTTCGACTGGTTGATGCAGGGCTTCGCCGAGGCCGCCACCCCGATGAACCTGCTGTACGCGGTGATCGGCGTGCTGCTCGGCACCGCCGTCGGCGTGCTGCCCGGCATCGGCCCCGCGATGACGGTGGCACTGCTGCTCCCGGTGACCTACAACGTCAGCCCCAGCGCGGCGTTCATCATGTTCGCCGGCATCTTCTACGGCGGCATGTACGGCGGTTCGACGACGTCGATCCTGCTGAACACCCCGGGCGAATCGTCATCGGTGATCACCGCGATCGAGGGCAACAAGATGGCCAAAGCCGGCCGCGCCGCCCAGGCGCTGGCCACCGCGGCGATCGGCAGCTTCGTCGCCGGGGTGATCGGCACCGCGCTGTTGGCGGCATTCGCCCCACCGATCAGTAGATTCGCCGTCACCCTCGGCGCCCCGTCGTACCTGGCGATCATGGTGTTCGCGCTCGTGGCGGTCACCGCTGTGTTGGGTGCGTCGAAGCTGCGCGGTGCGATCTCGCTGTTCCTCGGCCTGGCCATCGGCGTCGTGGGCATCGACTTCCTCACCGGGCAGCCGCGCGCCACCTTCGGGATCCCGCAGCTGTCCGACGGTATCGACATCGTCGTGATCGCGGTCGCCATCTTCGCCGTCGGTGAAGCCCTCTGGGTCGCAGCGCATCTGCGGCGTCGTCCGGCCGACATCATCCCGGTGGGCCGGCCCTGGATGAGCCGCAGCGACTTCGGCCGGTCCTGGAAGCCGTGGCTGCGCGGCACCGCCTACGGTTTCCCGTTCGGCGCCCTGCCCGCGGGCGGCGCGGAACTGCCGACGTTTCTGAGCTACATCACCGAGAAACGGCTCTCCAAGCACAAAGACGAATTCGGCAAAGGCGCGATCGAAGGCGTCGCGGGCCCCGAGGCGGCAAACAACGCGTCGGCCGCGGGCACCCTGGTGCCGATGCTGTCGCTGGGCCTGCCCACCAACGCCACTGCCGCGGTGATGCTGACCGCCTTCGTCTCCTACGGCATTCAGCCGGGTCCGACGCTGTTCGAGAAGGAGCCGCTGCTGATCTGGACGTTGATCGCAAGCCTGTTCATCGGCAACCTGTTGCTCCTGCTGCTCAACCTGCCGCTGGCGCCGCTGTGGGCCAAGCTGCTGCGCACCCCGAGGCCGTACCTTTACGCCGGCATCCTGTTCTTCGCGGCGCTGGGCGCGCTCGCCGTCAACATCCAACCGCTCGACCTCGCGCTGCTGCTGCTGTTCGGCCTGCTCGGCCTGATGATGCGGCGGTTCGGGTTGCCGGTGCTACCCCTGATCATCGGGGTGATCCTGGGCCCGCGGGTGGAACGTCAACTGCGCCAGAGCCTTCAGCTCGGCGGCGGGGACTGGACGAGCCTGTTCACCGAGCCGGTCGCGATCATCACCTACGTGCTGATGATCATCCTGCTGATCATGCCGTTGGTCCTGAAACTGATGCACCGCAGCGAGGAGACCCTGCTGATCGTCGAGGACGACCGGGACCAGATGGAGAAGGCGGCCAGGAAATGATAGTCGTCGGTTACAGCGCGGACCGGTTCGGCAGGGCCGCCCTCGAACACGGCATCGAGGAGGCTCGGCGGCGCGGTACGACATTGGTGGTGATCAACTCCACCAGCGGTGAGTCCTACGTCGATCGGCACTTCGCCGACCGCAACGAGGTGCACGACGTCGAGCAGCACCTGCAGGAGTGCGGTGTCGAGTTCGAGCTGACGCAGCCGGTCGGGGTGGACACCGCCGACGAACTGCTCCGCGCGATGGACCGCCCCGACGCCGAACTGCTCGTCATCGGCATCCGGGACCGCAACCCGGTCGGAAAGCTGTTGCTGGGCAGTGTGTCTCAGCGACTGCTGCTCGAATGCCCGAAGCCGGTACTGGCGGTCAAGCCGGCCGAGTAGCGCTCACCACTGCGCGAGCACCTTCTGCCCGATCTGCTCTGCGACCCGCACCGCCGAATCACCCGGATCGTGCGTGCAGGTGTTGACGTCGACGATGACGTTGTTGCGTAGCGCCAGCGCACGCCCGCACCCCCAGCCGGGAGCCTTGGCGTCCGCCATGGTGGCCGTGGTGCTCAAGATGCCGTCGACGTTGGAGATCTCGTTGACGCTCCACTGCGACCCGCTCTGGGTGTGGCTGTAGTCGTGGCAGGCGGGCCACTGCTCGACCGACTTCACGAAGAACTCCTCGGCCTTCTCGATGTAGGGGAACAGCACCACCGCCTGCTTGACGTAGTGGGTGAAATCGTTGCCGTTGTTGAGGCTCTCGTCGCGAGCAGCGACGAAGCCGCTGTCCGCGTAGACAAGTGATTCCGCGGCGGCGTCGATCGCCAGACATTCGATGGGCTCCATGATCTGGCTGCTGTCGCTCATCGTGGTCTGCGCCGAGGTGACGGTCATCGGTGTGGAACCCATCGTCGCCGCCACCTCCTCAGCGCTGAGCAGCAGCTTGGGCAGCTCACGCTCGACCAGCGGGCGCGGCACCATCGATCGAGTGGATTCACTCGACGTGGCGTTACTGGTGGTCGCGCACCCGGCGACCAACACGCAGATGCCCGCGATGACGACTGAATGACGCATGCGTGCATGGTGCAACATCACGGGCGACGGAAAAAGAGTCGCCTTCGGCGTGTCTAGATCACAATCGACGGGTGTTCTGATAACACGATCGTGATCCGGCCGTCGACGATCTCCGCACGGTGCGAGCGCACTGAAAGATCAGCGCCGCCGGCCTCATCACCCGTGCACAGGTTGAACGTGTGCCCGTGCAGCGGGCACACCACGACGATCCCGTCGGCCAGACCGTCGGCGAGCGGCCCGCCACGGTGCGGGCACACCGCGTCCACCGCGCGCAGGGTGCCGTCGCGCAATCGGAACACCGCGATCTGCTCGCCGTGCACGACGTAGGTGCGGCCCTCGCCGACCGGGATCTCGTCGACCGCGCCGACGTCCACCGCGTTCATCGCACAGGCACCTGGGGGAGCGGCAGCAACGGCAGCGACGGCCGGAACTGCCCGTCGGTCACCGGCTCGCGTCCGTCGGCCCAGGGATCACGATAGGCGGCAACCGATTTCGCCATCCGCGCATCCAGCCCCTCGGCGTCGTCGGCGATTGCGGCGCGGATCTGCTCGACCCCGATCCGCGGGACAAACGCATATGTGCGCTCCAACCAATTCGCGTTCTCGCGGTAGTACTGCAGGAACCGGCCGGTCTGGGTCATCACCTCCTCGGGAGAGTCGACGGTGGCCAGCAGATCGCCTTTGCGGACATGCGCACCGGCCGCGCCGCCGACGTAGATCTCCCAGCGGCCACCGTCCACCGCGACCACCCCGAGGTCCTTGCACAGCGCCTCGGCGCAGTTGCGGGGGCAACCCGTCACGGCCAACTTCATCTTCGCCGGGCTCGCCAACCCCTGGTAGCGCTCCTCGATCGCGATGCCGAGCGCCGTGGAGTCACCCACGCCGTATCGGCAGAAGTCGCTGCCTACACAGGTTTTGACAGTGCGGAAACTCTTGCCGTAGGCGTAGCCCGACGGCATGTCCAGATCCGCCCACACTTTCGGCAGGTCTTCTTTGCGTACGCCGAGCAGGTCGATGCGCTGACCGCCGGTCAATTTGATCATCGGAATCGCGTACTTGTCGGCGACGTCGGCGATGCGGCGCAACTGCCACGGGTTGGTGACACCGCCCTTCATCTGGGGGACCACGGAGAAGGTGCCGTCACGCTGGATGTTGGCGTGCACCCGGTCGTTGATGAACCGGGCGTCGCGCTCGTCGACAAACTCGTCGGCCCACATCGTCTCCAGCAGTGACGCCAGCGCCATCTTGGATCCGGCGTCCTCCCTGCCGTCGGGGGCCAATGCGGCGAACACCGACGACACCGAATGCAGCCCTAGGTCACGGATGTGACGCATCAGCGTCGGCTTGTCGTAGGGGATACCCGGCACGTACCAGGACGCCGACGGATCTTCAGTCACGGCGCCGTCGGCCGCCCATTCGACGATCTGGCCGACCAGTTCCTTACACGAGCCGCACCCCTTGCCCGCCTTCGTCTTCGCCATCACCCCGGCCACCGAGGTCTCCCCATCGCGCACACACCCCGTGAGCGTGCCCTTCGAGACGCCGTTGCAGTTGCACACCTGCGCGTCGTCAGCCAGTTCCGCGACCCCCACCCCGACGTCGGGCGTGCCGATGTCGAACATCAGCGACACCCGTTCCTCGGGCAGCGGCAACCCGGTGTCGAACGCCTGGGTGAGAAACGACACCTTGCTGACGTCACCGAGAAGCGTTGCGCCGACCAGCTTGCCGTCCCGGATGACGATCGTCTTGTAGACGCCGTGGCGGGGCTCGGAGTACTGCACGAACTCGTCGTCGGGCAGTTCCGGCGCCTTGAGACCCATGGAGGCGACGTCGACGCCGGCCACCTTGAGCTTCGTGGCCGTCCGCGATCCGTGATACGTCGCGGCAGGATCGACGCGGGTCAGGTGATCGGCCAGCACCCCGGCCTGTTCCCACAGCGGAGCGACCAGCCCGTAAACCTGCCCGCGGTGCTGCGCGCACTCGCCCACCACGTAGATGTAGTCGTCGTCGATCGAGCGCATGTGGTCATCGACGACGATGGCCCGCTCGACGGTCAGACCCGCCCGCCGCGCCAAGCCGACGTTGGGCCGGATGCCCGCCGCGATCACCAACATGTCGCATGCGATGGTCTCGCCGTCGTCGAAGACGATGCCGGTCATTTGTCCCGCCGGATCGGTGCGCACCTCGGTGGTTCGCTTCTGGATGTGCACCGTGATGCCGAGGTCCTCCACCGACCGCCGCAGAATGCGGCCCGCAGTGTCGTCGAGTTGGGCGTTCATCAGCACCGGTCCGGCGTGCACGACGTCGACGGTCAGACCCCGGTTCTGCAGGCCGCGTGCGGCTTCCAGCCCGAGCAGGCCGCCGCCGATTACGACGGCCCTGGTGCGGTGCTCGGCCTCGTGGATCATGCCCAGACAGTCGCCGAGGGTGCGGAACCCGAACACGCCGTCGGTCAGGGTCTTGTCATCGGCCCACAGACCCGTCATCGGCGGAAAGAACGACCGGCTGCCCGTCGCGAGGATGAGATCGTCGTAGCGGGTGGTCGAGCCGTCGTCGGCCTGCACCAGCCGCGCGTAGCGGTCGATGCGCACCACCCGCACGCCGGCGCGCAGATCGATGCCGTTCTCGGTGTACCAGTCAAGGGAATTGAGATAGATCTCGCCGGCGTCGGTTTCGATGTCCTGGCTGCCCGCCAGCACATTGGACAGCAGGATCCGGTTGTAGTTGCCATAGGGTTCGTCGCCGAAGACGATGATCTCGAACTGCTCCGCACCGCCGCGCGCAAGGATCTCCTCGATGGCGCGGACGCCGGCCATCCCGTTGCCCACCACGACCAGGGTGCGCATCAGACCTCCACCAGTCCGAGGTCAACGACCACCGTGCCGGTACAACCGGCCGGTGCGGCGACGAACAGTTCCAGGATGGTGTCTCCGAGCAGATCCTCGACCACCCGCAGGGCCACGTGGGTGGCGCCCTTGGCTGCGATGGGGAAGTACCGCATCGGTTTGCCGTCCCGGAACAGCACGACGGTGATCATGTCGTCGGTCGAGTTGCCGCCGCGGAAGTACACGGGCTGGGTCACCGCACCTGGCGGGACCCGGTAGCGCAGCGATTCATCGATCAGCAACGGTTTCTCCAGGCCGTTGCCCTCGAACTCGAAGGGACCCTGCAGGAATCGGGGGACGCTGCCGTCGCTCATGCTTCGCTGAAGTTAGGCGGAGTTTGTTTCCTCGCGGTTTCCCCGGCGAGTCCAGCGTGATTCCGTCTCATTCCGCACCCTCACCGCCGCCCGCCAGGTCAGGTGAGCACCCGTTTTCCTCCCGATAACCTCGGGGGAAACCAACCGGAACAGGCCCCGCCGACCATGGCGACATGGCGGTGACCAGGACTGCGTGCTCGTACTGCGGTGTCGGTTGCGGTATCGAGGTGCAGACTGACGGGCCGGTGATCGCCCGGGTTTCCGGGGACAGACTGCACCCCACCAACTTCGGAAGGCTGTGCACCAAGGGTGCCACCCACGCCGAGATGATGCGGGCCGACGAGGGCAGGCTCGAGTCCGCGCTGCTGCGCCCCGCCCGGGGCGACGAACCGGTGCCGGTGCCCGTGGACGACGCGATCGCCGAGGCCGGCAGGCGGCTGCGGGCGATCGTCGACAAGCACGGGCCGGATGCGGTCGCGCTCTACGTCTCCGGTCAGATGTCGCTCGAATCGCAGTACCTGGCAACCAAACTCGCGAAAGGTTTCCTGCGCACCAAGTACATGGAGTCCAATTCGCGGCTGTGTATGGCCAGCGCGGGCACCGGCTACAAACAATCGCTCGGCTCTGACGGGCCGCCGGGTTCCTACACCGACTTCGACCTGACCAACCTGTTCTTCGTGATCGGGTCGAACATGGCCGACTGCCACCCGATCCTGTACCTGCGGATGGTCGACCAGCTCAAGGCGGGCGCGAAGCTGATCGTCGTCGATCCCCGCCGCACCGCCACCGCGGACCGGGCCGACCTCTTTTTGCAGATCAAACCCGGCACCGACCTCGCCCTGCTCAACGGGCTGCTGCACCTGCTGGTCGAGAACGGCGACGTCGACGAGCGGTTCATCGCCGAACACACCCAGGGTTGGGAGCAGATGCCGGTCTTCCTGGCCGACTACCCGCCCGCAAAGGTCTCCGAGATCACCGGCATCAGCGAATCCGACATCCGGCTGGCCGCGGCGATGATCGCCGAGGCGGGCGACTGGATGACGTGCTGGGCGGTGGGGATGAACCAGAGCACACACGGCACGTGGAACACCAACGCGATCTGCAACCTGCACCTGGCGACGGGGGCGATCTGTCGGCCCGGCAGCGGACCGATGTCACTGACCGGGCAGCCCAACGCCATGGGCGGTCGCGAGATGGGTTACATGGGGCCGGGTCTGCCCGGGCAGCGGGCGGTGACCTCCGACGACGACCGGGCGTTCGTCGAGCGGCAGTGGGGTCTGGACCCCGGCACCATTCGCACCGACTTCGGTCCCGGCGCGGTCGACATGTTCGAACGCCTCGCCGCCGGCGAGATCAAGGCGTGCTGGATCATCTGCACCAATCCCGTGGCCACCATGCCGAACCGCAAGACCACGATCGCCGGCCTGGAGGCCGCCGAACTCGTCATCACCCAGGACACCTACCGCGACAACGCCACCAACCGCTACGCCGACATCGTGTTGCCCGCCACGCTGTGGGCCGAGTCCGATGCGGTCATGGTGAATTCGGACCGCACCATGACGCTGCTGCAGCAGTCGATCCCGCCCGCCGGGCAGGCCCGCCCCGACTGGCGGCTGATCTGCGACATCGCCGCCCAACTCGGCTTCGGTGAACACTTCAGCTACCGGGACAGCGCCGAGATCTTCGACGAGCTCCGGGAATTCACGAACCTGCGGACCGGGTGGGATCTGCGCGGCGCGAGCTACGACCGGCTCCGCGAGACACCGTTGCAGTGGCCAGTGCCGCCCGACAATCTGCCCGGTGGTGCCGACGACCGGCATCCGATCCGCTATCTGAACGACGGTGTCAGCCAACACCTGTTCATCAACGAGGACGGCGACCGGCCTCGGCTGGCGTTCGCCACACCGTCGCGGCGGGCCGTCTTCTTCCCCCGTCCGCACGTCGACGCCGCCGAACTGCCCGACGGCGACTATCCGTTCGTGCTGAACACCGGTCGACTGCAACACCAGTGGCACACCATGACCAAGACCGGCCGCGTCGACAAGCTCAACAAGCTCAACGGCGGACCGTTCGTCGAGCTGCACCCCGTGGATGCGGTCGCTCTCGAGATCGTCGACGGTGACCAGCTGGAGTTGACGTCGCGACGCGGACGGGCGGTGCTTCCAGCCGTCGTCAGCGACCGCGTGCGGCCGGGCAACTGTTTCGTGCCGTTCCACTGGAACGACGAACACGGCGAGTATCTGGCCGTCAACGCGCTGACCAACGACGCCGTCGATCCCGACTCACTGCAACCCGAGTTCAAGGTGTGCGCGGTCAGCCTGCGTCCGGTCCGTCCGCGCAGCTCCGGGGTGACCCGCAAGCCGTCGTTCTCCGAGGACGAGAAGCTCTACCTGGCAGGCTTTTTCAGCGGGATCGGCACCCAACCCGTCGGTGTTCCGGTCCTGCCCCCGACCGCCCCGGTCCGCGACGAGGTGCGGTTGTGGATCGACGGCACGCTGGCGGGCCGCTACTCCCGCGCCGACGCCGCCGAACCCGCCCGCCCCAGCGCGGCGACCGCGGACGGACCGTTGGTGGTGTGGGCCTCCCAGACGGGCAACGCCGAGGAGATGGCGGGGCGGGTCGCCGAAAAGGTCGGTGCCGCACAGGTACTGAACATGGATGACGCTGCGCTGAGCGACCTCGCCGGGCGCGACGTGCTGGTGGTCACCAGTACCTTCGGCGACGGCGGCCCGCCGGACAACGGCGCGGATTTCTGGTCGCGCCTGGAATCGGCGGAGGCACCCGCCCTGGACGGCGTCCGCTACGCGGTGCTCGGTATCGGTGACCGTTCTTACGACGACTTCTGCGGCCACGCGCGCGCACTGGACGACCGGTTCGCCGCGCTCGGCGCCACCCGACTGCGCGACCGGCAGGAGTGCGAGGCCTACGACGACGAACCGATGGCCCGCTGGGTCGACGACGTCGCGGTGCTGGTCGCCGGCCTGGGCGCGGGTAGCGGCGCCGCCACCCTCACCCGCCCGGCAACGAGCAAGGAGGCCGAACCGTTCACTCGCGCCAAACCGGTGCTTGCGCCACTGGTGCGCAACGTGGTGCTCAGCGCGCCGACGTCGGCAAAAGAGGTGCGCCAGTTCGGATTCGACATCTCCGAGCACGGGGTGTCGTACTCGGTGGGGGACTCCCTCGGCGTGTTCGCCCGCAATGATCCCGCGGTGGTCGACGCGTGGCTCGACGCGACAGGCTTGCGCGGAGACCAGGTCATCGAGGTTGACGGTGAAGCGCGGCCGCTGCACGACGCGCTGGCGACCTGCTACGACATCCGGCGCATCACCCCGGACCTGTTGCGCTTCGTGGCCGAACACAGCCGCGACGCCCGGGAACTGCGCGCCCCGACGAAGAAGCTCGACGCCTGGCTGAGCCGGCGCGACGGTATCGACATCGTGCGGCAGTTCGCCGTGCACGCCGGTCCGCACGAGTGGCAGCAGGTGCTGGTGCGGCTGACGCCGCGCAACTACTCGATCTCGTCGTCCCCGCTCGTGTCACCGCACGAGGTGCAGCTGACCACGGCGGTGGTCCGTTACCGCGGCGCCGACGGCGGCAGCCGCGGCGGCGTCTGCTCGACCTATCTGGCGGATCGGGCGGAGGGGGCGCCGGTGCCGGTGTTCCTGCAGCGCACACCCCACTTCCGGCCGCCGCAGGACCCCGCCACGCCGATGATCATGGTGGGACCCGGCACGGGGATAGCCCCGTTCCGGGGGTTTCTACAGGAGCGGCGCGCACTCGGCCACCGGGGACGTAACTGGTTGTTCTTCGGGGATCGGCACCGCAGTGAGCACTTCTACTACCGCGACGACCTCGAGCAGATGGTCCACGACGGCTTCCTGAACCGGCTCGACGTCGCGTTCTCCCGCGATCAGCGCGACCGGGTGTACGTCCAGCACAAGATGACCGACTACGGGGCCGAAATGTGGAGCTGGCTCGAGGACGGCGCCCATCTGTACGTCTGCGGTGACGCGACGAAGATGGCCAGGGACGTCGACGCGGCCCTCACCGCGATCATCAGGACCCACGGCCGGCTGTCGGAAGAGGCGGCACGCGACTACAAGCGCCGGCTGGTGGGGGAGAAACGCTACGTGCGGGACGTCTACTGACGTGTTCTGAAGGGGTGTCCGAGGGGGGACTTGAACCCCCACGGAGCTGGTGGGTATCGGCTTGAAAGTACGCTCTCACCGCGATTGAAGAACGCCGAGTTGGTCTAGCGGAAGTAGTTAAATGGTTTGTCATACCGATTACCAGCTTCAAGGAAACACGCGTCTCCGATCAGGCTCGGCCGTTCCAGAGAACTGGCCCAACCCCCGCATTCCATCTGCTTCGATGCAACTATAAAGCCGTTAAAGGCGAGGCACGCGGCGCTGTAAATCGCGAGTTGGTTCGAATATGACTGTCGCGGAGCAGCACAGCTGTTTGAACGGGGAGTGATTGTTATGCGGGGGACTTATCGGCTTTGGAGTCGCGACAGAGGCGACTGGTGCAGTTTCGACATTGTCGGTGAAAAATCCTACGGCGCTACTATCCGCGAGCTCATGCCGCAGGACTACACCGGTAAGGGCACCGAGGTCACCCGTGACTTTGAGTTGATCCCCGAACCCGACAACCGCCACGACCCCTGGGCCATTTCCGTACGGGCTGACGGACGAACGGTGGGGTACCTCCCACGCGAGCACTGCCGCACATTAGCGACTGTAGTCCGACGAGTTGTCGCGTCTGGGTTCACTCCCATCGTCCCAGGCAGGATTTACGCATACGACGCTAGCGACTGGGAAAATTGGGACGGATACGGCGATCCTCCGAGGGACTTCGCGGCGAAGGTCCAGCTCAAACTCGGCGAACCGCATGCGTTGCTACCCATCAATGATCCGCCGCCGGTTCCTCATACGCTGTTGCCACGGTCGGCGATCGTGCAAGTGACGAAGGAGGACCAGCACACCGCCGCTCTGTTGAAGCATGTCCCTCCAAGCGGGTACGGCCTGCTTTTCGTCACGCTCCATGAGGATGCGACGGGCGCGAAGACTCTGGTCGAGGTGCGCATCGACGGCGAGCGCGTCGGTCAACTGACGCCACAGATGAGTCAACGATTCCTGCCTTTGCTTCGACACCTTGAGTCGCGTGGGCTCGTGACGGCCTGCTGGGGAGACATCACGGGGTCGGCGGTGGCTGCGGAGGTCCGCATCGATGCGGTCAAGGCCAACGAGGCTGACAAAGCAGTACTCGATGGCCCGCCGGTCACGGTTCCGCGTTTGGTTGCCTGTCAGAGCGATCCGACTGGGTATGACTTAAGCGGGGTAACTGCAGAGGTACAGCCAGCCGCCCAATATTCCGATACTGGGGGACGGCATCGTCGTCTGGTGGCTCCGGCGCCATTGCCGCCAGCTGGATGGTACGAGGATGCACGCGTTCCGAGTCTGATTCGATATTGGAATGGCGATGCTTGGACTGACCATGTCGCTCCGAAGGCCCGATGACGGCCTGCGGAGCTGGGCGAGGCCGTCGGAGCCGCGAAGTGTTTCGATCCGCGCGAAGCGCTCCAGACCGTCGTCAGAGCAAAAATGCCCGAAGGACCGTCCGTTCTGCGGCACCCAAGCGAGGAGTCTGGCGGTCGGCCACTTCTGGCGCACACATTCCGGATCAAAGGCTTTAACCGGGGAAACTTCAGCGTCCGTTTGCGGGATCCATGGGAACTTACTGGACACAGACCTTGATGGCGTCAACCCAGTCGGCTACGACTTCCGGGGATCAATTACGCCCAGCGCCCGGTCGGTCGCCGTCTAGCAGCCATCAGCTGCGTTTGCGTAGATGTCTGTGTCCGAGGGGGGACTTGAACCCCCACGCCCGTTAATAGGGCACTAGCACCTCAAGCTAGCGCGTCTGCCATTCCGCCACTCGGACCCGACCCGCGTTCCCGCGGGCAGCTAAGGCTATCGGATCACGCTACGCAGATCCAAAACGCCCACACCTGGTACGAATGAGACTTGTGACCGCACCCCTCGATCCCGTCGCCGAGGTCGTCGATCTCGTCAGCGCCCTCATCCGGTTCGACACCTCGAACACCGGCGACCCCGCGACGACCAAGGGGGAGGGCGAGTGTGCCCGCTGGGTGCAGGAGCAGCTCGAAGAGGTCGGCTACGAGTGCGAATACCTCGAGGCCGGCGCCCCCAACCGCGGCAATGTGTTCGCCCGGCTGCCCGGCGCGGACCCGTCCCGCGGCGCCCTGATGATCCACGGCCACCTCGACGTCGTGCCCGCGGAACCGGCCGACTGGAGCGTGCACCCCTTCTCCGGGGCCGTGCATGACGGCTACGTGTGGGGTCGCGGCGCGGTCGACATGAAGGACATGTGCGGGATGATGATCGCCGTCGCCCGCCACTTCAAACGCGCGGGCATCGTCCCGCCCCGTGATCTGGTGTGGGCGTTCGTCTCCGACGAGGAGCACGGCGGCACCTACGGCGCGCACTGGCTGGTCGACAACCGGCCCGACCTGTTCGACGGCGTCACCGAAGCGATCGGTGAGGTCGGCGGCTTCTCGCTGACCGTGCCGCGCCGCGACGGCGGAGAGCGCCGCCTGTATCTGATCGAGACTGCCGAGAAGGGTCTGTCGTGGATGCGGCTGACCGCCCGTGGCCGCGCCGGCCACGGCTCGATGGTGCACGACGACAACGCGGTCACCGCGGTCGCTGAGGCGGTCGCCAAACTGGGCCGCCACGAGTTCCCGCTGGTACTGACCGACACCGTGGAGCAGTTCCTGACGACGGTCGCCGAGGAGACCGGATACTCCTTCGACGTCGACTCCCCGGATCTGGACGGCACGATCGCCAAACTCGGCGGAATCGCCCGCATCGTCGGCGCCACGCTGCGCGACACCGCCAACCCGACGATGCTCAAGGCCGGGTACAAGGCCAACGTGATTCCGCAGACGGCCGAGGCGATGATCGACTGCCGCGTGCTGCCCGGTCGCAAGGCCGCATTCGAGCGGGAGGTCGATGCGCTGATCGGCCCCGACGTGGTGCGCTCGTGGGAGCGTGACCTGCCGTCGTACGAGACGACGTTCGACGGCGATCTGGTCGACCAGATGAACGCCTCACTGCTGGCGTTGGACCCCGACGCCCGCACGGTGCCCTACATGCTCTCCGGAGGCACCGACGCGAAGTCGTTCCAGCGGTTGGGTATTCGTTGCTTCGGGTTCATCCCGCTGCGGTTGCCGCCCGATCTGGACTTCGCCGCGCTGTTCCACGGTATCGACGAGCGAGTGCCCGTCGATGCGCTCGAATTCGGTGTGCAGGTTCTGCAACACTTCCTCGAGCACTGCTGAGCGACATCACCCTCACGCGAAAGGACATCATGGCCGCCGCACCGTTCCGGTACGACCCGTACGAATTCCTCCCCGAGTTGCCCACGTTCACCGTGACCTCCGAGTCGTTCACCGACGGCCAAGCGTGGAGCAACGAACAGGTCAGTGGGCTGATGGGCGCCGGTGGCCAGGACGTCTCCCCGCAGCTGTCCTGGTCCGGTTTCCCGGAGGAGACGCGCAGCTTCGCCGTCACCGTCTACGACCCCGACGCCCCGACCGGGTCGGGATTCTGGCACTGGGCGGTGTTCAACCTGCCCGCCACGGTCACCGAGTTGCCCGCCGGCGTCGGCGACGGCAGCGCCAAGGGCTTCCCCGGTGACGCGGTCACGCTGGCCAACGACGCCGGTATGAAGCGCTTCATCGGCGCGGCTCCGCCGCCGGGACACGGCGCGCACCGCTACATCGTCGCCGTGCATGCGGTCGACGTCGAGAAGCTCGACATCCCCGAGGACGCCACCCCGGCGTACCTGGGATTCAACCTGTTCAGCCACGCCATCGCCCGTGCGTTGATCACCGGCACCTACGAGCAGCAGGGTTAGCGGCGGACTTCCGAGCCGACCGCGTCCGCGAGTGAGCTGAACCCGCCGTCGCGCAGGCGGCGGGCCAGCCCGTCGTGGATCTGCTTGGCCCACAAGCCGCCGCCGTAGACGAAACCGGTGTAACCCTGCAGCAGCGACGCGCCGGCGATGATGCGCTGCCACGCGTCGTCCGGCGTCTCGATACCGCCGACGCTGATCAGCACCAGCCGGTCGCCGACGCGGCGGTACAACCGGCGCAGCACCTCCAGCGACCGGTCGGCCACCGGTGCCCCGGACACCCCACCGGCGCCCAGCTCGGCGACACCGGGCGTGGCCAGACCCTCGCGGGAGATGGTGGTGTTGGTCGCGACGATGCCGACCAACCCCAATTCGACTGCCAGATCAGCGATCTCGTCGACATCGGCATCCGACAAATCCGGTGCGATCTTGACCAGCACCGGTGTCGCGGTCTGGGCGCGCACCGCGGACAGGATCGGGCGCAGCGACTCCACCGCCTGCAGATCGCGCAGCCCGGGAGTATTTGGCGAGCTGACGTTCACGACGACGAAGTCGGCGAACGGACCCAGTTGGCGGGCGCTGTCGGCGTAGTCGGTGACCGCGTCCTCGGGTGCCGTGGTCTTCGTCTTGCCGATGTTCACGCCGATGGGTCCGTCGCCGCGGTGACGGGTGAGCCGTTCGGCGAGCCGTGCGGCTCCCTCGTTGTTGAACCCCATCCGGTTGAGCAGTGCCCGGTCATCGGGGAGCCGGAACAGCCGCGGTTGCGGATTGCCCGGTTGCGGTCGCGCGGTGACGGTGCCGACCTCGGCGTATCCGAAACCCAGTGCGGGCCAGGTGTGCAGGCCTTTGCCGTTCTTGTCGAATCCGGCAGCCAATCCGAGTGGGCCGGGGAACCGCACCCCGAAGACGGTGCTGGAGAGAACGGGATCGCGGGGGGCGAGCCACCGGGCCAGTTCCCGCCGCAGGAGCGGCACCGCGGTGACGGCGCGCAGCACGGCGAATACCCAGGTGTGGATCCGTTCGGGGGAGACGAGGAACAGCAACCGCCGCAGCGCGGAGTATGCAGTCACTGGCTCGGTTGCTCCATGATCCTCGACGTCTTGCGGCGGCGCAGCAGCACGCGTCTGCTGCCGTCGGTGTAGGCCCGCACCCGGGTCAGTTCCCAACCCCGGTATTCGGCTTCGATGGAGAGCCGGAGCGACGCGGTGACCCGGGTGACGTCCGGCGGCAGCCGCAACGGCACCCACTCGTAGTCGTCGGACTCCTCGGCGACCTGCTTGTCCCAGGCGGCGGGCATCCGTCCCCGCATCGCGCTCATCTTGACACCGCCGCGTCGGGGATGACCTGCACGCCCGCGCCGGAACCCGACACTACATAGAGCGTGCCGGAAGCCTCGTCATAGGCGAGGGAGTTGGGTTGTCGCACGGTGGGGTGACGCACTTTCTCGACGGGGATGCCGGTGGCCAGATCGTAGCCAATGACGGTGTTCGTCGCCGTCTGTGACACCCAGGCAAGTTGCTCGGAGGCGGCCAGCCCGTACGGCGCACCCGGCACCGGATAGCGCTGCCGCATGATCAGCGGGTCTGTGCCGAACACCAGCAGTTCGCCGCCACGGGTATCGGCGACGAGCACACGTCCCATCGGATCGGCGGCCATCGTGGTGGCGCCGTCGCCGGCGCGCAGCGCCTGTGCGGCCTTCGTCCCCCCGGCGTCGACGGTGGTCACGGAGGTCTGGCCGCGGTCCAGCACAACCGTCGTGTCGCCCTGAGCCACCAGTGCGTCGACCCGCGCGAAGATCGCGAGCGACGCGCCCACGGTGTCCCGCGCATCCAGGGTCAGCACGGCGCCGTCGGCGGTGCCGAGTACCAGTCGACCGTCCGTGTGCCGGGCGATCGCGGTGAATTCGGTGTCGGACTGACCGACGACGTCCACCCGTTCGACGCTGCCGGCGAGTGGATCGACGACGAGATAGCCGCCGCGTGTCGACAGGTAGAGGTGTCCGTCGCCGACCGTCATCGCCGTCACCTCACCGGGGGTCAGCACCGTGCGCGGCGCGGACGTGGTGGGAAACAGCGCCACCGCCGACTGCCCCTCGGGGCCGGGCGTCAAGACGGCGAGCGTTCCGGTGGCCTCGTCCAGCAGTACGTTGTGGGCGCCCGTTGCGATCGGCCAAATGGTTCCCGGCGGCTCGCCGGTGACCGGCGGCGACGCCGCGGGCTGCGCTGCGGGGATCGTCGGCGGTGGCGGGTTGACCGGGTTGGACGAGCAGGCAACCAGCGCGGTTATTGCCACCGCTGTCAAACCGAGACGAAACGGCAGGAAAAAGATGTTTGAGATCCGGGGCAAGGGGTAGCTCTCGCTTTGTGCGCAGTTATTCGGCAGTTTTCCGGCAGGCGAACTGCCAGTGTATGCGGATTTGGACAGACCAATTGTCCGCTTATCACCACCCAACGTCCGTAACCGAAGGTATGGTGAGGCTATGACGCTCGTCACCGACCAAGGCCTGAGCCATGGAGCGTTCGAGTTCGAGGACATCTCCACCGGTGTACACGCCAGCGGATACGGACAGGTCGGCGACGGTCGCACCTTCTCCTTCCACGTCGAGCGTCAATTGCTTGTGATCGAGGTCTACCACCCGCGGCTGACGCGGCCGGTGCCCGAGCCCGATGACGTGGTCGCTGTCGCGACCCGTCGGCTCACCGACTTCGACATCACCGATGAGCGCAGTCTGGCCGCCGCCGTGCGGGACGCGGTCGCCGATGCGCAACCCGTGACACGCCCCGGCCGCTGACGCCCGGTACGGTCGTCGAGTGATCGACGCGCCGGCGATGTCCTGGGTTCAGGTCGTCGTCTTGGCGATCGTGCAGGGTCTCACCGAGTTCCTCCCGGTGTCCTCGTCGGGCCACCTCGCCATCGTGTCCCGGGTCTTCTTCGCCGACGACGCCGGCGCCTCCTTCACCGCGGTCACCCAGCTCGGCACGGAGGTGGCGGTGCTGGTGTACTTCGCCCGCGACATCGGCCGGATCGTGCGCGCCTGGTTCGCCGGGCTGCGCAACCCGCAGCGCCGGGACGCGGACTACCGCCTCGGCTGGTACGTGATCATCGGCACCATCCCGATCGGGGTGATCGGGCTGCTGTTCAAAGACGAGATCCGCACGGCCGCCCGCAATCTCTGGGCCATCGCGATCGCGCTCATCGTGTTCTCCGCCGTCATCGCCGCCGCCGAACACTTCGGCCGTCAGACCCGCCGGGTCGAGCAGCTCACCTGGCGCGACAGCCTCATCGTCGGCACCGCGCAGTGCCTCGCCCTGCTGCCCGGGGTCTCCCGATCCGGCGCGACGATCAGCGCCGGGTTGTTCCTCGGTATGGACCGTGAACTCGCGGCGCGCTTCGGGTTCCTGCTCGCGATCCCGGCGGTGTTCGCCTCCGGGCTGTTCTCGCTGCCCGACGCGTTCGACCCGGTCGGCGAGGGGATGAGCGCAACGGGTCCGCAGCTGCTCGTCGCGACGGTCATTGCGTTCGTCGTCGGATTCGCCGCGGTGTCGTGGTTCCTGCGGTTCCTGGTGCGGCACAGCATGTACTGGTTCGTCGGCTACCGGGTGCTGCTGGGCGTGGTGGTGCTCGTACTGCTCTCGACCGGGGTGGTGGCCGCCCAGTGACGGTCATCCTGCTGCGTCACGGTCGCTCCACATCCAACACCGCGCACACCCTGGCGGGTCGCAGCGCCGGTGTCGACCTCGACGAGCGGGGCGCCGAACAGGCCCGCGACATCGTCGACCGGATCGGCGAGCTGCCGGTGCGGGCCATCGTGCGGTCACCGCTGCTGCGCTGCGAGCGCACGGTCGCACCGTTGGCGGCGGCCCTCGGGCTGACGCCGGTGGTTGAGGACCGGCTCGTGGAGGTGGACTACGGCAACTGGACCGGCCGCGCGATCGGTGAACTCGTCAAGGAACCGCTGTGGGCGGTGGTGCAGCAGCAGCCCAGCGCCGCCGTCTTCCCCGAGGGCGAAGGCCTCGCCCACGTCCAGGCCCGCGCGGTCGCCGCCGTCCGCGAGCACGACCGCCGGCTGGCCGAGGAGCACGGCGCCGATGCGCTGTGGGTCGCGTGCACACACGGCGACGTCATCAAGTCGGTGTTGGCCGACGCGCTCGGCGCCCATCTGGACACCTTCCAGCGCATCACCGCCGACCCCGCATCGATGAGCGTCGTGCGGTACACCGACACCCGGCCGTTCGTCCTGCACATCAACCACACCGGACCGCGCCTGACCGGCGGTCTGGTCGCCAAGCCCGACGTGCCCGCCGGTGACGCGGTCGTCGGCGGGTCCTCCGGCTGACCCACCCGGTATTTTGGAAGGTGACATGCCCCGCGCAATCCACGTCTTCCGCACGCCCGACCGCTTCGTGGCCGGGACCGTCGGGGAACCCGGTAACCGCACGTTCTATCTGCAGGCGGTGCACGACAAACGCGTGATCTCGGTCATCCTGGAGAAGCAGCAGGTCGCCGTACTGGCCGAACGCATCGCCGCGCTCCTGCTGGAGATCAACCGCCGTTTCGGCACGCCCGTACCGCCCGACACCGGCGAGGTCGACGACCTCAGCCCACTGGTCACGCCGGTCGAGGCCGAATTCCGGGTCGGGACGATGGGTCTGGGCTGGGATTCCGAGGCGCAGACGATCGTGGTGGAACTGCTCGCGGTCTCGGAGACCGAATTCGACGCCTCGGTCGTCCTGGACGACGCCGAGGAGGGCCCCGACGCGGTGCGGGTCTTCCTGACCCCGGAATCGGCGCGCCAGTTCGCCACCCGGTCGAACAAGGTGATCTCCGCCGGCCGCCCGCCGTGCCCGCTGTGCGAAGAACCGCTCGATCCCGAAGGCCACATCTGCGTGCGGACCAACGGTTATCGACGCGGTGATCTCGCCGGAACCGACGATGACCCCACAGACTGAGGACGGGGCGCGGCACGACGAGGTGATGCGATGCGGCGATCTGAACGTCGTCGGCCGCATCCGGTCCGCGAGCAACGCCACCTTCCTGTGCGAGGCACATTTGGGCGATGCGCGCCTGCACTGCGTGTACAAACCGGTCGCCGGTGAGGCGCCGCTCTGGGACTTCCCGGACGGCACGTTGGCCGGCCGTGAGGTCGGCGCCTACCTGATCTCGGCCGCGCTGGGCTGGGGCGTGGTGCCCGAGACCATCCTGCGCGACGGGCCCGCGGGACCGGGGATGGTCCAGCGCTGGGTGGAACAGCCTTCCGACACCAGCACTGACACCGCCACCGATCCGCCCGAGGGCCCCGATCTGGTCGACCTCCTGCCGGCCGGTCACATCCCCCCGGGCTATCTGCCGATTCTGCAGGCCTACGACTACGCCGGCGACGAAGTGACCCTGGTCCACGCCGACGACGTGCGGTTGCGCCGGATGGCCGTCTTCGACGTGGTGATCAACAACGCCGACCGCAAGGGCGGTCACATCCTGGCCGGCGTCGACGGCCGGGTCTACGGCGTCGACCACGGGGTGAGTCTGCACGTCGAGGACAAACTGCGCACCGTGCTGTGGGGTTGGGCGGGCAAACCGGTCGACGACGAGGCGCTCGAGGATCTCGGCCGGCTCGCCGACGCTGTGGGCGGCGAGCTCGGCGAGCAGCTGCGCCCGCACATCACCCGCCACGAGATTGCTGCGCTGCGCGCGAGAATCATTGCGCTGCTACAGGATCCGGTCATGCCGACGCCGGATCGTCACCGGCCCATCCCGTGGCCGGCGTTCTGATGGCCACCGACGCCGAGCTCGCCGCGGAGATCGCCGCGGAGGCGGGCGAGATGCTCGTGGCGCTGCGTGAGACTTACGACTACTTCTATCCCTACGACCTCGGCGACGAAGGCGACAGCCGCGCGAACACGCTCATCCTCGACCGGCTGCGCCGGCACCGCCCCGACGACGCCGTGCTCAGCGAGGAGGCCGTCGACGACCTGCGTCGCGTCGACGCCGACCGCGTGTGGATCGTCGACCCCGTCGACGGCACCCGCGAGTACTCGCTGCCGCCGCATCAGGACTGGGCCGTGCACATCGCCCTGTGGCAGCGCGGTGCAGGCGGCGACGGCGGCCTCACCGACGCGGTGGTGGCCCTGCCGGCGCGCGGCGAGGTGTACCGCACCGACACCGTCACCCCGCCGCCACCGCGGCGGGACGGCCCCATCCTGGTGACGGCGAGCGCCACCCGCCCGCCCGCGGTGCTCTGGCAAATCCGCGACCGGCTCGACATCGAGCTGGTCCGCATCGGCTCGGCCGGTGCCAAGGCGATGGCCGTGGTGCGCGGTGACGTCGACGCCTACATCCACGCCGGCGGCCAGTGGGAGTGGGATTCGGCCGCACCGGCGGCGGTGGTGCGCGCGGCCGGGCTGCACGCCTCGCGGCTCGACGGGTCGCCGCTGGTGTACAACCGGCGGGACCCGTACCTGCCGGATCTGCTGATGTGCCGCCCGGAGCTGACCGACGTCCTGCTCGCCGCGATCCACTCCCGGCGATGACCACACACCGCAGGAGGCCGTCCTGACCGAACAACCTAGAGTCGACGTCATGCAATCGTGGCCGGCGCCGACCGTCCCGGCGTTGCCGGGCCGCGGCCCTGCGCTGCGCCTCTACGACAGCGCGGATCGACAGATCCGTCCCGTCGCGGCCGGGTCGACCGCCACGATGTACGTCTGCGGGATCACCCCGTACGACGCCACCCACCTCGGCCACGCCGCCACCTACGTGGCGTTCGACCTCGTCTACCGGCTGTGGCTGGACGCCGGGCACGACGTGCACTACGTCCAGAACGTCACCGACGTCGACGACCCCCTCTTCGAACGCGCCGCGCGCGACGGCATCGACTGGCGCGCGCTCGGCGACCGCGAGACCGACCTGTTCCGCGAGGACATGGCCGCGCTGCGGGTCCTACCGCCGCGCGATTACGTGGCCGCCACCGACGCGATCGCCGAGGTGGTGGAACTGGTCGAGAAGATGTTGGCCTCCGGCGCGGCGTACGTCGTCGACGACAGCCAGTATCCCGACGTGTACTTCCGCGCCGACGCGACCGTGCAGTTCGGATACGAGTCCGGATACGACCGCGACACCATGCTGCAGCTGTTCGGGGAGCGCGGCGGCGATCCCGACCGCCCCGGCAAGGCCGACGCACTCGACGCCCTGCTGTGGCGGGCGGAGCGACCCGGTGAGCCCAGCTGGCCGTCCCCATTCGGCCCGGGCAGGCCCGGCTGGCACGTCGAGTGCGCCGCGATCGCGCTCAGCCGCATCGGCACCGGCCTGGACATCCAGGGCGGCGGCAGCGACCTGACGTTCCCGCACCACGAATTCTCTGCCGCACACGCCGAGTCGGTGACGGGGGAGCGGCGCTTCGCCCGGCACTACGTGCACGCCGGGATGATCGGCTGGGACGGCCACAAGATGAGCAAGAGCCGGGGCAACCTGGTTCTGGTGTCCCGGCTGCGCGCCGACGGCGTCGACCCGTCCGCGATCCGGCTCGGCCTGCTGGCCGGCCACTACCGCGACGACCGATCCTGGAGCGACGAGGTGCTCGCGCAAGCCCAGACCCGACTCGACCGCTGGCGGCAGGCGACCGCGCTGGAGGCGGGTCCTGACGCCTCCGACGTCATCACCCGGGTGCGCACCTACCTCGCCGACGATCTGGACACTCCGAAAGCCCTTGCCGCTCTTGATGCCTGGGCAACCGAGGCGCTCGACCACGGCGGCAGCGACCGCGAGGCGCCGGGCACCGTCGCCACCGCGGTCGATGCGTTGCTCGGCGTACAACTCATCGTGGAGTAATTTCAGCGAATGACCTCGGTACGCGGGAAAGTCGTATTCATCACCGGCGGCGCCCGGGGCGTGGGGGAGGAGCTGGCCCGCCGGCTGCACGCCAAGGGCGCGAAGCTGGTCCTCACCGACGTCGACGAGACCCCGCTCAAGGAGCTCGAGAAGGCGCTCGGCGGGGACCGGGTGCTCACCGCGGTGGCCGACGTCTGCGACCTCGCCGAGATGCAGGCGGTCGCCGATGAGGCGGTGGAGCGGTTCGGCGGTGTCGACATCGTGATCGCCAACGCCGGCATCGCCAGCTACGGCTCGGTTCTGGTGGTCGATCCCGACGCGTTCCGGCGGGTCCTCGACGTGAACATCGTCGGCGTCTTCAACACCGTGCGGGCGACGCTGCCGTCGATCATCCAACGCAAGGGTTACGTGCTGGTGGTGTCGTCGCTGGCCGCATTCGCCGCCGCCCCCGGGATGGCGCCCTACGACGCGTCCAAGGCCGGCGTCGAGCACTTCACCAACGCACTGCGCCTGGAGGTGGCCCACCGCGGCGTGACGGTCGGCGTCGCGCACATGTCGTGGATCGACACCCCGCTGGTGCAGGACACCAAGGCCGATCTGCCGAGTTTCCGCCGGATGCTCGAGACGCTGCCGGGGCCGTTGAGCAAGACGACGTCGGTGGAGAAGTGCGGCGAGGTGTTCGTCAAAGGCATCGAGAAGCGCCGGGAGCGGATCTACTGCCCCGGGTGGGTGGGCCTGATCCGCTGGGTGAAGCCGCTGCTGACCACGCGCATCGGCCAGGCGTCCGTACTGCGCCATGTGCCGGAGATCCTGCCGCAGATGGACGCGGAGGTCACCGCGCTGAAGCGGTCACTCGGTGCCCGCACCCACGGGCACGGCAACCGGAAGGGTTAACCCTTGAAGCCGGGGCCGCGGCGGCGCAGGTAGCGCTCGAACTCTGCGGCGAGCGCGTCGCCGTCGATCTTGCCCAGCGCGTCGGTCATGTCGACCTCGGCGTCGCCGCGCTGTTCGAGGGACGCCACGTAGTCGGCGATCTCGTCGTCCTCGGAGGTCATCTCGCTGACCGCCTGCTCCCACTCCTCGGCCTCGGCGGGCAGATCGGCCAGCGGCACCTCGATATCGAGCACGTCCTCGACGCGGCGGAGCAGCGCGACGGTGGCCTTCGGATTGGGCGGCTGCGACACGTAGTGGGGGACGGCCGCCCAGAACGTCACCGCGGGGATCCCGGCCTGCACGCAGGCGTCCTGGAAGACCCCGGCGATGCCGGTCGGCCCCTCGTAGCGGGTCTCCTCCAGACCGAAGAACTTCGCCGACTCCGCCGAATACGCCGCCCCGGACACCGGTACCGGCCGGGTGTGCGGGGTGTCGGCCAGCAGTGCGCCCAGGATGACCACGGTCTGGACGTCGAGCTTGTCGGCGATCGTGAGCAACTCCGCGCAGAACGTGCGCCAGCGCATGTTGGGTTCGACGCCGTGCATCAGGACGATGTCCCTGTCGGCGCCCGGCGGGCGGCAGTGCGAGATACGCATCGACGGCCACACCAGCTCGCGGGTCACCCCGTCGATCTGCCGGATCTGCGGCCGGTTGACCTGGTAGTCGTAATAGCTCTCGTCGTCGATCTCGACGATCAGCTCGGCCTCCCAGATGGCGTCGAGGTGCTCGAGCGCGTCGCTGGCGGCGTCCCCCGCGTCGTTCCACCCTTCGAAGGCCGCGACGATGATGGCGTCGTGCAGTCCGGGCAGTTCAGGTCCCTTCGGTCCCGGGGTATTCGACGGGGTCACACCGCCAGCCTAAAGCCTGCTGGGGACGAGCGAGCCCCATCGCCCCGCCCGGCGGTTTGCGCTCGCGCACTACCCTGGGCGTGTCAGGTCAACCCTGGGAACGGATCCCGGCGATGAACGGGGCGTCCGGACGTCGATTCAATGACGACGACGTAGACTTTCCGAGGTCGAGAGGCGTTGCAACGGGTTCGGGCTCTGCCCGCGTCCGCCACGCTCGGCAGAGTCAAGGACGCCTTCCGTATGGAAGGAGCGCACGTGAACGCCGTTGAGTTCGAGCCGAACATCCGCCCTGACTGCACCGACGAACTGACGGCGACCCTGCGCGAGCGAATCATGGTGATCGACGGTGCGATGGGCACCGCGATCCAGCGCGACCGTCCCGACGAGGCCGGCTACCGCGGTGAGCGGTTCAAGGACTGGGCCAGCGACCTGCAGGGCAACAACGACCTGCTCAACCTCACGCAGCCGCACATCATCGAGGCGATCCACCGCGAGTATCTCGAAGCCGGCGCCGACCTGCTGGAAACCAACACGTTCAACGCGAACGCGGTGTCGCTCGGCGACTACGGCATGCAGGAGTTCAGCTACGAGCTGAACTACGCAGGCGCCACGCTGGCCCGCAGAGCCTGCGACGAGTTCAGCACCGCGGACAAGCCCCGCTACGTCGCCGGGGCGCTGGGACCCACGACGCGCACCGCGTCGATCTCACCCGACGTCAACGATCCCGGCGCCCGCAACGTCAGCTACGACCAGCTGGTCGCCGCGTACCTCGAAGCCGCCAACGGTCTGGTCGACGGCGGCGCCGACCTCATCATCGTCGAGACGATCTTCGACACGCTCAACGCCAAGGCCGCGATCTTCGCGATCGAGACCCTGTTCGAAGAGCGCGGCCGCCGCTGGCCGGTGATCATCTCGGGCACCATCACCGACGCGTCCGGGCGGACGCTGTCCGGTCAGGTCACCGAGGCGTTCTGGAACTCGGTCCGGCACGCCAAACCGCTCGCGATCGGTCTCAACTGCGCGCTCGGCGCGCCCGAGATGCGGCCCTACATCGCCGAGGTGTCCCGCATCGCGGACACCTTCGTTTCCTGCTACCCGAACGCCGGCCTGCCCAACGCATTCGCCGAGTACGACGAGACCCCCAAGCGGCAGGCCGGATACGTCGCCGACTTCGCCGACGCAGGCTTCGTCAACATGGTCGGTGGCTGCTGCGGAACGACGCCCGCACACATCGCCGAGATCGCCAAGGTCGTCGAGGGCGTCAGACCGAGGGAAGTGCCGCACATCCCCGTGGCCACCCGGCTGTCGGGCCTGGAGCCGCTCAACATCGACGACAACTCGCTGTTCGTGAACATCGGTGAGCGCACGAACATCACCGGCTCGGCCCGGTTCCGCAATCTGATCAAAGCCGAGGACTACGACACCGCGCTGTCGGTGGCCCTGCAGCAGGTCGAGGTCGGTGCGCAGGTCATCGACATCAACATGGACGAGGGCATGATCGACGGCGTTGCCGCGATGGATCGCTTCACCAAGCTGATCGCCTCCGAACCTGATATCAGCCGCGTCCCGGTGATGATCGACTCCTCCAAGTGGGAGGTCATCGAGGCGGGCCTGAAGAACGTGCAGGGCAAGCCGATCGTCAACTCGATCTCCATGAAGGAGGGCGAGGAGAAGTTCATCCGCGAGGCGAAGCTGTGCCGCAAGTTCGGCGCCGCCGTCGTTGTGATGGCTTTCGACGAACAGGGCCAGGCCGACAACCTGGAGCGCCGCAAGGAGATCTGCGGCCGCGCCTACCGCATCCTGACCGAAGAGGTCGGCTTCCCGGCCGAGGACATCATCTTCGACCCGAACTGCTTCGCGCTGGCGACCGGCATCGAAGAGCACGCCACCTACGGCATCGACTTCATCGAGGCCTGCGCGTGGATCAAAGAGAACCTGCCGGGGGTGCACATCTCCGGCGGCATCTCCAACGTCTCGTTCTCGTTCCGGGGCAACAACCCGGTCCGCGAGGCCATCCACGCGGTGTTCCTGTTCCACGCCATCAAGGCCGGTCTGGACATGGGCATCGTCAACGCCGGTGCGCTGGTGCCCTACGACTCGATCGATCCCGAGCTGCGGGAGCGCATCGAGGACGTCGTGCTGAACCGTCGCGCCGATGCGGCGGAGCGGCTGCTGGAGATCGCCGAACGGTTCAGCAAAGAGGCCAAGGACGAGAAAGATGGAGCTCCCAAGGCTGCAGAGTGGCGGTCTCTGCCGGTGCGTGAGCGCATCACCCACGCGCTGGTGAAGGGCATCGACGCCCACGTCGACGACGACACCGAGGAACTGCGCGCCGAGATCGAGGCCGCGGGTGGTCGTCCGATCGAGGTGATCGAGGGCCCGCTGATGGACGGCATGAACGTCGTCGGCGATCTCTTCGGCTCCGGGAAGATGTTCCTGCCGCAGGTGGTGAAGTCGGCCCGCGTGATGAAGAAGGCCGTCGCGTATCTGCTGCCCTTCATCGAAGCGGAGAAGGCCGAGGCCGGCACGACCGGATCGAAGGACACCAACGGCACCATCGTGATGGCGACGGTGAAGGGCGACGTCCACGACATCGGCAAGAACATCGTCGGAGTTGTGCTGCAGTGCAACAACTTCGAGGTGATCGACCTCGGAGTGATGGTGCCCGCGCAGAAGATTCTGGACGCGGCCAAGGAGCACGATGCGGACATCATCGGATTGAGCGGCCTGATCACGCCGTCGCTGGACGAGATGTCCAACTTCGCCGTCGAGATGGAACGTGCCGGCCTGGAGATCCCGCTGCTCATCGGTGGGGCGACCACTTCGCGCGCCCATACGGCCGTGAAGATCTCGCCGCGCCGCAGCGGCCCGGTGGTCTGGGTCAAGGACGCGTCCCGCTCAGTGCCGGTGGCCGCGGCGCTGCTCGACGACAAGCAGCGTCCGGCGCTGCTGGAGGCCACCGAGAAGGACTACGCCTCGCTGCGCGAACGGCACGCACAGAAGAACGACCGACCGATGCTGCCCCTGGAGAAGGCCCGCGCGAACCGCACACCGATCGAGTGGGACGGCTATACCCCGCCGGTGCCCGCGCAGGGTCTCGGCGTACGGGAGTTCCTGGATTACGACCTCTCCGAACTGCGCGAGTACATCGACTGGCAGCCGTTCTTCAACGCCTGGGAGATGAAGGGCCGCTTCCCGGACATCCTCAACAACCCGGCCACCGGTGAGGCCGCCAGGAAGCTCTACGACGACGCCCAGGAAATGCTCGACACCGCGATCAAGGAGAAGTGGCTGACCGCCAACGGTGTGATCGGCTTCTTCCCGGCCAACGCGGTCGGCGACGATGTCGAGGTCTACACCGACGAAAGCCGCACCGAGGTGTTGACGACGCTGCACAACCTGCGTCAGCAGGGCGAGCACCGCGACGGCATTCCGAACCGGTCGCTCGGTGACTTCGTCGCCCCCCGAGAAACCGGTTTGGCCGACTACGTCGGCGCCTTCGCGGTCACCGCGGGCCTGGGCAGCACGGAGAAGATCATGGAGTTCAAGGCGGCCCTCGACGACTACAGCGGGATCCTGCTGGAGTCGGTCGCCGACCGGCTCGCCGAGGCGTTCGCCGAGCGGATGCACCAGCGGGTCCGGACGGAGTTCTGGGGATACCAACCCGACGAGCAGCTGGCCAACGAGGAACTCATCGGCGAGAAGTACCGCGGAATCCGTCCGGCGCCGGGATATCCGGCGTGCCCGGAGCACACCGAGAAGACGACGCTGTTCTCGTTGCTGGATGTGACGGAGCGAACCGGAATCGAGTTGACCGAGTCGATGGCGATGTGGCCCGGTGCGGCGGTGAGCGGCTGGTACTTCTCGCATCCGCAGTCGCAGTATTTCGTGGTCGGTCGCATCGCCCAGGATCAGGTCGCCGATTATGCGAAGCGCAAGGGCTGGACGCTGAAGGAGGCCGAGCGGTGGCTCGCGCCGAACCTGGGCTACAACCCGGAGGATTGACGCCGAACGTGAACTCGTGCAGGAGAAATCGACGGTTTGTCGCATACAAGCTCACGTTCGGCGGGGGTTCGCGCCGATGAAAGCGGTGCTGTGGGATATGGACGGCACCCTCGTCGACTCCGAAAAGCTCTGGGACGTCTCGCTGGGCGCGCTGTATCGCGAACTCGGCGGTGAGATCAGCACGGAGCTGCGGATGGCCCTGGTCGGAAGTTCGGCGGAGAACACTATTCGCACGATCTACGCCGACCTCGGCCTCGCACCCGACCCCGCCGCGATGGCCGCATCCGACCGCTGGCTGCACGACTACACCGGCGAACTGTTCGCCACCCGCGGTCTGCCGTGGTGCGACGGTGCTCGGGAACTCCTGGAAGATGTTGCTGCCGCGGGCATTCCGATGGCCCTGGTGACCAACACTCAGCGGGAGCTGACCGAACAGGCGCTCGAGAGCATCGGACGGCACTTCTTCGTGGTGACGGTGTGCGGTGACGAAGTGGCCCAGGGCAAACCCGCGCCCGATCCCTACCGGAAGGCCGCAGATCTGCTCGGCGTCGACCCGGCGCGGTGTCTGGCTGTCGAGGATTCACCGACCGGCACCCAGGCGGCCGAAACCGCGGGGTGCCCCGTCCTGGTCGTGCCGAACGACGTACCGGTGCCGACGAGTCCGCGGCGCCGCCAGGTGGACTCACTGCGCGGATTCCACGTCGATGACCTACGCGAGATCCACCGCGACGTCGTGGACGGTTTTGCGCGCGACAGTTGAGGGAACCCGCGTCTTCGCACTCGTCGAAGTGCTTGAATGTGATTCCGGTCACGCATTGTTGCGCGGAAAGGACGTCCCATGGCTGGTCACGGTGGTGCTCCGGTAGGTGACGACCTGCCCATCAGCGACGATGACTTCTCGTCGGGTAAGACCGCGATCCGCATCGCATCGGTGGCCGCGCTCGGCGGCCTGCTGTTCGGCTACGACAGCGCGGTGATCAACGGGGCGGTGGACTCCATCCAGGAGGACTTCGGCATCGGTAACGCCGAATTGGGCTTCGCGGTCGCCTCAGCGCTGCTCGGTGCGGCCGCGGGCGCCATGACCGCCGGGCGCGTCGCCGATCGGATCGGCCGCATCGCGGTGATGAAGATCGCCGCCGTCCTGTTCTTCATCAGCGCCTTCGGGACGGGCTTCGCGCCGGACGTCATATGGGTGGTGGTCTTCCGCATCGTCGGTGGCATCGGCGTCGGGGTGGCCTCGGTGATCGCCCCCGCCTACATCGCCGAAACGTCGCCTCCAGGCATCCGCGGCCGGTTGGGATCGTTGCAGCAGTTGGCCATCGTCTCCGGCATCTTCCTGTCCTTCGTGGTCAACTGGCTGCTGCAGTGGGCGGCCGGCGGACCCAACGAGCCACTGTGGTTCGGGGTCGACGCCTGGCGCTGGATGTTCCTGGCGATGGCCGTGCCCGCAGTGCTCTACGGTTCGCTCACGTTCACCATTCCCGAGTCGCCGCGCTATCTCGTTGCCAGCCACAAGATCCCGGAAGCTCGCCGGGTGCTCAACATGCTGCTGGGCCAGAAGAACCTCGAGATCACCATCACGCGGATCCGCGAGACCCTCGAGCGCGAGGACAAGCCGTCGTGGCGTGATCTGAAGAAGCCGACGGGCGGTATCTACGGCATCGTGTGGGTTGGCCTCGGGCTGTCGATCTTCCAGCAGTTCGTCGGTATCAATGTGATCTTCTACTACAGCAACGTGCTGTGGCAGGCGGTCGGATTCAGCGCCGACGAGTCGGCGATCTACACAGTCATCACCTCGGTCATCAACGTGCTCACCACGCTGATCGCGATCGCTTTGATCGACAAGATCGGCCGTAAACCGCTGCTGCTGATCGGCTCCTCGGGCATGGCGGTCACGTTGATCACCATGGCGGTCATCTTCGCCAATGCGACACTCGACGCCGAGGGCAACCCGAGCCTGCCCGGCGCCTCCGGGGTGATCGCGCTGGTCGCCGCGAACCTCTTCGTCGTCGCGTTCGGTATGTCCTGGGGTCCGGTCGTCTGGGTGCTGCTGGGCGAGATGTTCCCCAACCGCATCCGCGCCGCGGCGCTGGGCCTGGCCGCCGCCGGACAGTGGGCGGCGAACTGGCTGATCACCGTCACGTTCCCCGGCTTGCGTGAGCATCTGGGGCTGGCCTACGGCTTCTACGGGCTGTGCGCGATCCTGTCCGGTCTGTTCGTCTGGCGGTGGGTGATGGAGACCAAGGGCGTGTCGCTGGAGGACATGCACGGCGACATCCTCAAGAGCGACACCGCGCCGACGGCCACCAAAGAGGGCTGAGGTCCGGGGCGGCTGCCCCGGCGTGGGAGAATGGCCGTCCGTGAAGACCTTCGATGCGCTGTTCGACGAGTTGACCGAGCGGGCCCGCACCCGGCCGGAGGGCAGCGGTACCGTGGCGGCCCTCGACCGCGGGGTGCACGGCCTGGGCAAGAAGATCCTCGAGGAGGCCGGCGAGGTGTGGCTCGCCGCGGAGCACGAGAGCGATGACGCCCTGGCCGAGGAGGTCAGCCAGCTCCTGTACTGGACCCAGGTGCTGATGATCGCGCGCGGTCTCACCCTCGGCGACGTCTACCGGAAGCTGTGACCGGCATGCTGCGCGTCGCCGTGCCCAACAAGGGCGCACTGAGCGAGTCGGCGGCCGAGATCCTCGCCGAGGCCGGGTACCGCCGCCGCCGCGATCTCAAGGACCTCACCGTCGTCGACCCGGCGAACAATGTCGAGTTCTTCTTCCTGCGGCCGAAGGACATCGCGATCTACGTCGGCTCGGGGGACCTCGACTTCGGGATCACCGGACGCGATCTCGCCGCGGAATCCGACGCCCCGGTCCGGGAACGGCTGGCGCTGGGCTTCGGCGGCTCGACGTTCCGGTATGCCGCGCCGGCGGGCACTGACTGGACCCCGGCCGATCTCGCGGGTAAGCGGATCGCCACGGCGTTCCCGAATCTGGTGCGGAAGGATCTCGCGGCCAGGGGAATCGAGGCGACCGTGATCCGCCTCGACGGTGCGGTGGAGATCTCCGTGGCCCTCGGCGTCGCCGACGCCATCGCCGATGTCGTCGGTTCCGGACGCACGCTGAGCCTGCACAACCTCGTCGCGTTCGGGGAGGCGCTGTGCGATTCCGAGGCGGTGCTCATCGAACGCGAAGGTGCTGACGACGCGAACGCCGCCGCGCGGGATCAACTCGCGGCGCGGGTGCAGGGCGTGGTGTTCGGTCAGCAGTACCTGATGCTCGACTATGACTGCCCGCGTGAGCTTCTCGACCGCGCAACGGCCGTCACGCCCGGCCTCGAGTCGCCGACGATCGCGCCGCTGGCCGATCCGGCCTGGGCCGCCGTGCGGGCGCTGGTGCCGCGCCGCGACGTCAACGCCATCATGGATCAACTCGCAGCGATCGGCGCCAAAGCGATCCTGGCCTCCGACATCCGGTTCTGCCGCATGTGATTGAGCGGGCCGAAGGCCCGCCGCCGTGTTAGCGTCCGGTGAACTCACCGCCGGTCGGAGGTCTCGATGACACACGTCCTTGTCCTGATCCTGGCTCTGCTGATCGGTGTGATCGCCGGTCTACGGGCGTTCACCGCGCCCGCCGCCGTCGCCTGGGCGGGCATGTTGGACTGGCTGGTTCTCGACGGCACCTGGGCGCAGTGGGTGGCCCATCCCATCACGGTCGCCGTGCTGACCGTCCTGCTGGTCGGTGAACTGATCACCGATCAGCTACCGAAGACCCCGAGCCGGAAGACCGCCATGCAGTTCGGCGCTCGGCTGGTCAGCGGCGGGTTCGCCGGCGCGGTCATCGGCACCGGCTTCGGCTATCCCATCGGCGGACTCGGCGCCGGGGTGATCGGCGCGGTGCTGGGCACCCTCGGCGGCTATGAGGCCCGCAAACGGCTCGTCGCCCGCAACGGCGGCCGGGACCTGCCGATCGCCCTGCTCGAGGACGGCATCGCCGTCGTCGGCGGCTTCGTCATCGCCTGGCTCACGACAGTCGTCTGACATGACAACGCAGCCAACGCAGTTCGACGCCATCATCATCGGCGCCGGACAGGCCGGTCCACCGCTTGCCGGACGGCTCACCGAAGCCGGTCAGACCGTCGCGCTGATCGAACGCAAACTCGTCGGCGGCACGTGTGTGAACTACGGCTGTATCCCCACCAAGACCCTGGTCGCCAGCGCCCACGCCGCGCACGTGGCCCGCCGCGGCGCCAAGTACGGGATCGGCACCGGCGAGGTGACTGTCGACATGGCAAAGGTCAAGGCGCGCAAGGACGAGATCATGCTCGGCGACCGCCACGGCGTCGAGTCCTGGCTCGAGGGAATGGACGGATGCACGTTCATCCGCGGCCACGCCCGCTTCGAGGATCCTCACACGGTTCGCGTCGACGATCAGGTGCTGAGCGCTGACCGCATCTACCTGAACGTCGGCGGCCGCGCGGTGGTACCCGACCTGCCCGGCCTCGACGACATCGACTACCTGACGAATGTCGGCATTCTCGACCTCGACACCGTCCCCGAACATCTGGTGATCGTCGGCGGCAGCTACATCGCACTGGAATTCGCGCAAATGTACCGTCGCTTCGGCGCGCGGGTCACCGTCATCGAACACGGACCCCGGCTGACGTCACGGGAGGACGAGGACGTCTCCGCCGCGATCACCGACATCCTGCGCAACGAGGGCATCGACATCATCGTCGATGCCACTGACATCCAATTCACCAAGCGGGACAACGGTTTCGACGTCGTCGCCAGAGAAGGTGCCGAACCGGTCACCGGCAGCCACCTGCTGCTTGCGGTCGGGCGGCGCGCCAACACCGACGAGCTCGGCCTCGAGAACGCCGGCGTGGAGACCGACGACCGCGGCAACATCGTCGTCGACGACGAACTGCGCACCACCGCCGAACACATCTGGGCGATGGGGGACTGCAACGGCAAGGGCGCCTTCACGCACACGTCCTACAACGACTTCGAGATCGTCGCCGCCAACCTCCTCGACGACGATCCGCGGCGGGTCAGCGACCGGATCACCACCTACGCGCTCTACATAGACCCGCCGTTGGGCCGCGCGGGCATGACCGAAGACCAGGTCCGCAAATCCGGCCGGAAAGCGTTGGTGGGCAAGCGCCCGATGACCCGTGTCGGCCGCGCCGTCGAGAAGGGCGAGACGCAGGGCTTCATGAAAGTCGTCGTCGACGCCGAGACGGAACAGATCCTCGGGGCTGCCATCCTGGGCGTCGGGGGCGACGAGGTCGTTCAGGACATCCTCGATGTGATGACGGCGAAACTGCCCTACACGGCCATCTCCCGGACGATGCACATCCATCCGACGGTCAGCGAACTCGTGCCGACGATGCTGCAGGATCTCAAGCCGCTGCAATAGGAGTCATCGACCGGCGGCGCGCAGCAGCCGCAGCATCCCGATCTCGGCGACGTTCTTGGTCAGCTCGACATGGGCCCACAGCGCCATGTCCTCCACCGACCGCCCTGCCGCCGGCGGCCAGGGAAACGGCGCCGGGCTCTGCAGATCGGCCAGGGCCCATGCCAGGTCGAACTGACCCGTCAGGCCCGTCACGGGCGGCGCTGTACCAGCAGCGTCTGCGCCGAGGTCCCGATGTATCCGCGGCGATCGAACAGTTCTGCGTTGGTGACGCCGACACCGTCCGGGCCGATCGACCCGCGGGCCCGCAACGCGAAGTCGGCGCCCTCGGGGAGTCGGTGCAGGTGCACGACGGTGTCGGTGTTCATGAACACGAACTGCTGCGGATCGAGTGCGGCGCCCAGACCGTTGGCCGAGTCGACGACCATCGCCAGTCGCTGCAGCGCCGTGGTCGGTTCGTCGTCGACGAGCGGTACGAGCGGGGTGAGCCACCCGACCGCCGACGACCCGTCGTCGGCCTGTTTGCGCCAGTCGACCGTCTCCAGATAACCCTGCGCACCCTCCCAGGCGTGCGCCTTCGGCACCGCGTCGCCCTCGGTGATCGGCGGACACCGGTCGGTCGCGGCGTCACGGGTATCGCTGGTGGCGATGAGCCAGGCGGTGACGCGCCCCACCGGCCGGGCGCCGTCCACCGGCGTCATCTCGGCGGTCATCATCGCGATGCGGGCGCCCGGGCGCGACACCCAGGCCCGCGCCTTCAGCGGGACGACCGGGATCGCGCCCAGCAGGTCGAGCGACAACCGGCCGATGCGCATCCCGGCGGGCGCCTGCTCCTCGATCAGCTTGGTCAGCAGCGCCAGCGGCGGGGAGCCGTGCTGGATCTCAGGGCCCCAATTGCTGCGGGTGTCCGCTGTCGAGTCGAAGACCTGAAACTCGCCGTCCGCGTCGTGAGTGCCGGGCAACCGGTGGTACAGGTGGCCGATCACGTGACCGGGTCCTGTGGCCAGCCGGGATACGGCGGCGGGGTTCCGCCGAACTCCGGGCACAGCGCACGGTGGCTGCACCAGTCGCACAACTTCGATTTCTTCGGTCGGAAGTCGCCGGTGACGCCGGCGGTCTGGATGGCCCGCCACATCGCGGTGAGCAGACGCTCGAAGCGGAGGAGCTCGTCGAGATCGGGCGAGTAGTCCAGCACCTGGCCGTCGGCCAGATAGAGCAGCCGCAACCGAGCCGGTTGCACGCCCCGCGACCGCAGCAGCGCCACGGCGTAGAACTTCATCTGGAACAGCGCCTTGGCCTCGGCCAGGGCCCACACCTCCGACGGCGCCTTCCCGGTCTTGTAGTCGACGACCCGCATCTCGCCGGTCGGCGCGACGTCGATGCGGTCGACGAAACCGCGCAGCAGTGTGCCGTCCTCGAGCTCGACCTCGATGTGCTGTTCACAGCCCTGCGGCTCGAAGCGGGTCGGATCCTCCAGGCGGTAGTACCCCGACAGCAGTGCCCGGGCCTCGCCCAGCAGGGCGTCCTGCACAGCCGGGTCGAGTTCGTCGGCGAGCGTCGGGTTCTCGGCGAGCATCCGGTTCCAGGCGGGCGTGACCAACTCCAGCGCGGAGTCGTGGTCGCGGTCGGCGGCGGGCAGCGCATAGAGCTGTTCGAGCGCGGCGTGCACCACCGTCCCGCGCAGCTGCGCCGTCGACCGCGGTTCGGGCAGCCGATCGATGGCACGGAAGCGGTACAGCAGCGGGCACTGCTTGAAATCAGCGGCCCGCGAGGGTGACAGCGCCGGACGCCGGGGCGGCGCCAGCTGTTCACTCATGCCCGAAAGCCTAGATCGGGCCCCCGACAATTCTGCGCAACCCCGCGCCCGCCGGTCTGTGAGTCAACTGGCAGGCTCATCAGCTATGCCACGTACCGGTCCGTTCGAAGTCGGAGACCGCGTTCAGCTCACCGACGCCAAGGGTCGGCATTACACGATGTTGCTCACACCGGGCGGCGAGTTCCACACCCACCGCGGGATGATCGCTCTGGACGACGTGGTCGGGCTGCCCGAGGGCAGCGTGGTCAAGTCGACCAGCGGTGACCAGTTCCTGGTGCTACGCCCGCTGCTGGTGGACTACGTGATGTCGATGCCGCGCGGCGCGCAGGTGATCTACCCGAAGGACGCCGCGCAGATCGTCCACGAGGGCGACATCTTCCCCGGCGCACGGGTGCTGGAGGCTGGGGCGGGTTCCGGAGCGCTGACGTGTTCACTGTTGCGCGCTGTCGGACCGCAGGGACACGTCACGTCCTACGACATCCGCGACGACCACGCGGTGCACGCCGAACGCAACGTGGTCACGTTCTTCGGCGAACGGCCGGCCAACTGGGACCTCGTGATCGCCGATCTCAACGATTACCCCGGCGGCGAGGTCGACCGGGTGGTGCTCGACATGCTCTCGCCATGGGAGGTGCTCGGCACCGTCGCCGACGCGCTGGTTCCCGGCGGAGTGCTGATGATCTACGTCGCGACGGTCACCCAGCTCTCGCGGGCGGTCGAGGCGCTGCGCGAACAGCAGTGCTGGACCGAGCCACGGGCCTGGGAGAGCATGCAGCGCGGCTGGTACGTCGTCGGGCTGGCGGTGCGGCCCCAGCACACGATGCGCGGCCACACCGCGTTCCTGATCAGCGCCAGAAAACTGGCGCCCGGCACAGTGGCGCCGATTCCCCTGCGCCGCAAGCGTCAACTGACCCAGCCGCTGACCGAGCCGGAGTAGCGCTCACTCGTCGGTGCTGCGCCGCAGCGCGCGATGGACCGACAGCAACTCCAGCTCCGGTCGTGTCGCGACCAGGCGTTCGGCCGCGTCGAGGACGTCCACCACATGCGCGCGGTCCGCGGCCACCACCGCGACGCCGATGCCGGCCCGTCGGTGCAGGTCCTGCGCGGAGGTCTCGGCCGCGGACACACTGAAGCGGCGCTGCAGTTCGGCGATCACCGGCCGGATCGCCGATCGCTTCTGCTTGAGCGAACGGACGTCGCCGAGCAGCACATCGAACTCCAGCCAGCCGATCCACATGCTCAGCGGGGCGGCTCTTTCGCGGCGCCGAAGTCCAGCAGCAGGTCCGCGGTGGCGCGGGTGAGCTGCCACCCGGAGCCGACGGGGGTGAAGTCCATCGGGAAGTCGAACTCCCCGGCCTGTGGGTTGGGGGTGGTGACCACGACGTTGGCCGTCACGTCACCTGACTGGGACGGTGACCAGGCGATGTCGCGCGCTTCGAAGGTCAACGGTAGGAAGCCGTTGTCCGCCAACGCCTTGCCGAAGCGGTCCAGCGCAGCCGCGTCGCCCGGTCCGCTGTCCTGCACCAGCTCCGCCCGCGCGGCGCCGGGAACGCCGATATCGGCCAGCCGGTAGAGCACGTCGGTCAACGCCTCCGGGGCAGGCAGCGGCGCGGCCGGCGGTGGGGCGGGGGTCGTCGAGATCGGTGCCGCGGAGGTCGGTGGAGGAGCCGGGGGCGGGGAGTCGTCCCCGCACCCGACAAGGCCGAACGCCGCCACCGTGACGGTGGCGGCGCTCAGGTACCTCGCGATCGTGGTGCGTCGCACCGGTCGAAAGATCAGCCGACCGCCGAGAGCAGGTTCAGGGCGGAGCCCTTCGAGACCTGCCAGCCGGTCGGGCTCGGGCCCGCGACGAAGACGATGTTCTGGGTGGCCGTGCCACCGGTGGCGGCCGTCGCGGTGACCGACGCGGTCGCGACGCCACCGTTCTGGTCGACGTTGGCGACGTTGAAGGTCAGCGGGAACTTCCCCTGGGAGGCCGCGTTGTTGTAGGCGCGGTCGGCGGTGATCGCCTCGAAGCGGCCGATCCCGCCCTGGATGTAGGGCGCCTTGCCGCTGAAGGAGCCGGGTCCGGCCAGCACGGCCAGCGTCTGGGTGAGCGGACCGGCCAGGTCAGGGGCGGGAACCTGGGGCATCGGCGTACCGAAGACCACGGGGGCGACGGCGGGCGCTGCCACCTGGGTCGATGCAATGGACGTCACACCTGCCGCGGCACCCGCTACTACGGCGGCTGTGGCGACGCCGGTCACGAGGGATTTCAGGGTCACGGCTTTCCTTTCGATCTGTCTTACTAGGCTTTGAGGTTAACAGTGGTGCGGGTGTGTCGAATTGCTAGACCGCACACAAAGTCTGAATCGCCGGTAGCGTTGAAGTCGTTACTGCACCACTATTCGGTGCGGGAGAGGGGCGCAACATGAGTGAGTCAGAGTCCGGCCTGTCCCGTGAGGACGCCGCCGAGTTGGAGGAGCTCCGCCGCGAGGCGGCCGCCCTGCGCGAACAGCTCGAGAATGCCGTCGGATCAGGCAGCGGATTGCGTAGCGCCCGTGACGTCCACCAGCTCGAGGCGCGGATCGACTCGCTCGCCGCACGCAACTCGAAGTTGATGGAGACGCTCAAAGAGGCCCGTCAGCAGCTGCTCGCCCTGCGCGAGGAGGTCGACCGGCTGGGCCAGCCGCCGAGCGGTTACGGCGTGCTGCTGTCCGCCCATGAGGACGACACCGTCGACGTGTTCACCTCCGGGCGCAAGATGCGTTTGACGGTCTCCCCGAACATCGACGTGAGCACGCTCAAGCAGGGCCAGACCGTCCGTCTCAACGAGGCGTTGACAGTGGTCGAGGCCGGCACCTATGAGGCCGTCGGTGAGATCAGCACCCTGCGCGAGATCCTGTCCGACGGACACCGCGCCCTGGTCGTCGGGCACGCCGACGAGGAGCGCATCGTCTGGCTGGCCGAACCGCTGGTGGCCTCCGAGGATCTGCCGGAACGCTACGACGACGACGTGCTCGGCGACGACCGGCCGCGCAAGCTGCGTCCCGGCGACTCGCTACTGGTCGACACCAAGGCCGGCTACGCCTTCGAGCGCATCCCCAAGGCCGAGGTCGAGGATCTGGTCCTCGAAGAGGTGCCGGACGTGGCCTACAGCGACATCGGTGGTCTGACCCGCCAGATCGAGCAGATCCGTGATGCCGTCGAGCTGCCGTTCCTGCACAAGGAGCTGTACCGCGAGTACTCACTGAGGCCCCCGAAGGGTGTGCTGCTGTACGGCCCGCCCGGCTGCGGTAAGACGCTCATCGCCAAGGCGGTCGCGAACTCGCTGGCCAAGAAGATGGCCGAGGTCCGTGGTGACGACGCCCGCGAGGCGAAGAGCTACTTCCTCAACATCAAGGGTCCGGAGCTGCTGAACAAGTTCGTCGGCGAGACCGAACGCCACATCCGGCTGATCTTCCAGCGGGCCCGCGAGAAGGCGTCCGAGGGCACACCGGTGATCGTGTTCTTCGACGAGATGGATTCGATCTTCCGGACCCGCGGTACGGGCGTGAGCTCCGACGTCGAGACCACCGTGGTGCCGCAGCTGCTCTCGGAGATCGACGGCGTCGAGGGCCTGGAGAACGTCATCGTGATCGGCGCCTCCAACCGCGAGGACATGATCGATCCGGCGATCCTGCGGCCCGGCCGCCTGGACGTCAAGATCAAGATCGAGCGGCCCGACGCCGAGGCGGCGCAGGACATCTTCAGCAAGTACCTCACCGAGGAATTGCCGGTCAACGAAGACGATCTGGCCGAGTTCGACGGCGACCGCTCGCTGACCATCAAGGCGATGATCGAGAAGGTCGTCGACCGGATGTACGCCGAGATCGACGACAACCGGTTCCTCGAGGTGACCTACGCCAACGGCGACAAAGAGGTCATGTACTTCAAGGACTTCAACTCCGGCGCGATGATCCAGAACGTCGTCGACCGGGCGAAGAAGTACGCGATCAAGTCGGTGCTGGAAACCGGCCAGCGCGGCCTGCGGATCCAGCACCTGCTCGATTCGATCGTCGACGAGTTCGCCGAGAACGAGGACCTGCCCAACACCACGAACCCGGACGACTGGGCTCGGATCTCCGGCAAGAAGGGCGAGCGGATCGTCTACATCCGCACCCTGGTCACCGGTAAGTCGTCGAGTGCCTCACGCGCCATCGACACCGAGAGCAACCTGGGTCAGTACCTCTGACCCAGGTCGGCTCCGGTCGGGATCAGGCGCAGAGGTTCGCAGCGGCCGCGTCGTAGAGCAGCTGTGCGTCTTCGGCGTTGATCTGGTTGCTGGTGTTCTGGTAGATCGCAACGACGGTGGTCCCTTCGGCGACCCCGTTGGCGATGTCCTCGCACACCGCATGCCCCAGGGCGATCGACGCATCGTTGACGACGATGCCGCCGGCCGAGATCGCCTCGCCGTAGGAGGCTTCGTCGGCGGCGGCGGGCGCGGCGAACGACAGTCCGAGCGCGAGGGCTGCGGCGGCGGGGAGGAGGAGCTTCTTCATGGTTCTTTTCCTTCGGGGAGGAGCAACGGAGCGCCCCTGCTCCAAGCGTGTTTCGCGGGGAGTTCGTGGCGTGCGAGAAGCGTAGAACCGCGCTTCGTTATCCGCCCGATATCGAAATCTGATCGAATCGTTGTGATTGCACCAGCAACGACATCGTTGACCCCATCGGCCCCACGCGTCACCATTTCTGCACTTCAGCGGCACCCCGTGCGGTGTTTGCCTGATTCGCGGGCCCGGTAATTCAGTTGGCGGTCAGATACCGGTTCTCGCCGGTCAGACGCACAACGAGTAACTGTTGGCGAAGTCGTCCTGCAGAACGCTGGCCTTGCGGGTGGAGGTGTCGACGCGTAACGGTGCGTCCAGCACCCTGGTCTCGTAACGCCAGCCCGCGGGGAGCTTGAGCTGGTCCGCGAGGCCGTACAGGTCCGCCAGGGTCAGGTCGGGATCGACCGTCTGACTCCAGGTCTGCATCACCCACCGGCGGCCCTCGGGATCGATCAGTTCGAAGACCGGACGGCCAGCGCCGAAGACGAAGACCGCCCGACGGTCGACCTCGTTGACCGAATAGGGCGCGGGGTTCATCGAGGAGAGGGTCACCGTGGCCTGCAGCAGCATGTCGATTCCGCCGAACGTCTCGGTGCGGGTGTCGGTGCCGCCGGGTTTGTCGATATGGCTCATCAGCCAATAGCGCGGACCGTTCAGCAGGGCCGCGGCGGCCCCGTGCTCCGCAGCGATCGCCGCAGGGTCGAGACGACGCCACAGATCGGCCGGACAGTCGTTGAGAGGGTAGGTGTTGTACACGCTGGCCTGCGGGCCGGACTCCGTCACCCGGACCAGGAGTACCTCGCCGTAACGCTTACCGAAGACGTCGTCCATGTGTGCGCTCCTTGTCTGACTCGACCTCGAGGTAGGCGTCGCGCCCGGCCAGGCTGACCGCGACGTCGGCGATCAGCGGTTCGAAGAAGCGCTGACGGTAGTGGGCGTCGACGCTGGTGCTGACGGTGAAGTAGAGACCCGACAGCACGGCGACGAACAGCGAGGTGTGCACGACGGTCTGCGGTACGGGTACGTGGATCCCGAACCATGTTCCGGCACAGGGTGGTTCACCGACCGCGCATGTCTGTTCGCCGGACCACAGCACGGTCACGTCGTCCGGGATCGCGATCATGCCGAGTGCGAGGAAGAACGCGAAAAGACCCGCGGTGAACAGCACCACCTGAATGGCCTGCGCCACCACCATGACCGCGACGATGTTGACCTGTTCAGCTGTCGACAGCGGAAACCGTTGCGGTTGCGGACGAGCCAGCACGGCCAGTGGCGTGCCGGCCAACATGGCGACGGGATCAGATTGCCCGGCCCGGTCGTCGCGCAGCGCGATGACCTCGTCGCGAATCGTGGTGACCATGAACGCGATCGCCACCACCGCCAGGAAGCCGATCGTCTGCCACAGTCGTTCGCGGGTCATCCGCGCGGAGAGCTGCCACAGCTCGCCGGTGAAATAGACGACCACAGTGAGCATGAGTAGCGGCAGCGCCCGGCTCATCAGCGTGGCCAACGCCCCGAGTTGGGTCCAGGCGAACCGGAAGGCCCACAACGCGATCGAGCCGAAACCCAGGTAGGTCAGCCAGATGGCGAGCAGCGAAACCAGCAGGAAGGCGGGTACCTCGGCCAGTGCGGCCCCGGACCAACCGTCCACCGTCACCGGCATGACGACCACGAACACGGCCATCACCAGGAGTGCGCCCGAGCGGCGGCCGGCCTCGCTGAGCCGGGTTCCGTTGCGGTGCAGCATGAACAGGACGAACGGCGCGGCAACCAGGACGGCAGTGATGATGCCGAGACGGGTGACGTAGCCGTAATCCGGGTGGCCGCCGGTGAGTTCGGCGAGCAGCATGGTCAGTGCCGTCAGCGCCCCGAGCCCGCTGACCATCGGTGCGGAGCGTTCGATCAGCGCATGGGAGCGCACCCGGCGCCGCAGCACGAGGGGAAGGCCGCGCCGCAGGAACCAGTCATGCACCTGCCGCATGTCGGACACGCGAACATTGTGCGTGATCGAACGGTCCGGACGGTGTCAGTCGGCGCGGCCGGTCCGATACGCGCCGCGGGTCTGCAGCGTCACCCGCAGGTCCTCGAACAGCGGGTCGAGGAAATCGGCGCGATGTTCGGGATCGCTGACCGCGCGCGCACTGAGGTACATGAACGTCAGGCCGCCGAGGAAAAGCGTGACGTGGGTCAGTGCCAGCGGCACCGGCAGGACGATGTCGAACAGGGACGCATGGGTGGTGACACCGTCGGTCCAGTGCTCCAGAACCGGTGGAGTCAGCACGATGAACCCGAGCGCCAAAAAGATGGCCATGGTCACCAGCGCAACGGTCAGGGTCTGGATGACCTGCGATCCGACGGCGACGAACAGGAGATTGGCGCGCTCCGCCAGACTCAGCGGGGCGACGCCGCTGTCCTGATCGACGCCGGCGGTCAACGCGCGCGTGCGCTCCCGCAGGCTCACCGTGAGGAACGAGATCGCGATGGCGGCCATGAACGCGGCCAGCAGCCAGAAGCGGTCGGTGGTCAACTTGGCGGCCATCGCCCACACCGGCCCGTTGAAGAAGGCCAGCACGGTGAGCAGGACGACGGGCAACGCACGGGCGGCCAGCCGCCCCGCGGACGCAAGATGGCTGACCGTCGTCCGGACGGTCCACGCCAGCACCGCCCCGAGACCGGAGGCGGTGGCGAGCAGGATCGCGGACAGCACCGCGATGTCGGTGACGGTGTCGGTGAGCGCGTCGAGCGGGCCGTCCTGATAGAGGTCGGACAGGGGGCCGAGCACGATTGCGGCGATCGCGACGGCGCGCCGTGCGCGGCGGTCCCGGAGGCGCGAGACCGCCCAGGCGGCGGCGCCCATCACCGGGGTGCACAACACGAGCAGCGCCAGGATCGTCCAGTCCCGCAGGGTCGGGTCCTGCTCGATGTGGATGTCGTCGCCGCCCGACAGGATCGCGATCGCGAGGCTCGCCACCATCAGCGTCAGGTAGGCCGCCAATCCCGGCGCGCTGCGTGACAGCACCCCGGACCATCGGTCGCGGGGCCGCAGCACGGCGGGTACGCCGCGGGCGAGGAACCATTCGACCGTGTCGTGTTGCGGAGTGTCCTGTTGCGCGACGGGCGGTGTCATTCGTGGCCTTTCAGTCGCGGAAGAGTCGCGGGTCGTCGGAGGCGCTGAATTGGCGCACCAGCCGCCACAGCAGTAACCCGAACTGCACACCGACAGCGATGGAGATCATCGAGATCAGCGTGGCGGCGAACACCGCCGTACTGTCGGTGCCCATCAGTTCGGTGACGCCCATCAGGCCGAGCGAACCGGGTACCAGCATCCAGAACCCCGGCAGGATCAGCGACACCGTCGCCGGCGTGCCGGGGCGGTGCGAGATGGCGAACGCGGTCAGCGTCAGGACGAGTCCGCCGACGAATCCGCTGGCATAGCTGCCCAGGACCGCGCCGCCGACGACCTGACCGGTGTAGGCGGTGCCGAGCATCAGCAGCATCCACGGCAGGAACCGGGCGGGCGGCCCGAAGAAGAGCAGGCCGCCGACCGCGTAGACGACCAGTCCGACCCACGGCGCCCAGGGACCCATCCGGTTGATCGGGGTGGTGATGAGGTGGTCGTCGGCGATGCCCGCCACCTGCGCGGCGATCAGGATGCCGAATGCCAGCTGCGCGATCCGCATGAATCCGGAGATCAATCGACTTGCGCCCGAGACCATCTGGCGGCTGGACAGTTCTATGACGGCGAGGGTGATCGCCGCGCCGGGCAGGAAGGCGGCCAGCGGCGGCGCCAGCGCGCGGAGGCTGGCGTCGCCGAGGTGCAGGTGGTCGACGGCGGTGAACGCTGCCAGTGACACCAGAAATGCGCAGATCGTGGGCAGGAGTTGGGCCAGCGCGTCGCTGCGCCGGCCCAGTTCGCACAGCGCGCCGACCACGGCGCCGAAGACAACGGCCAGCAGCAAGGTCAGCGGGGCGGGCTGCAGGATCAGCGCGAGCCCCGCAGACTGCAACGCGTAACCGATCACGCCGACCCAGGCGGGGTAGCGCATCGGTGTCGCCCAGATGCGCTCCAGTTCGGCGCTCCCCTCGACGGGGTCGATCGAACCCTTCTGCGCCTTGGCGATCAGGGTGGACAGCGCGAAGGTCTGGTCGAACCTCAGATCGCGGTCGGGGTGGGCGATGGACAGCGAGCCGGAGGCCGCGTTGCCGACCTGGACGTAGTTCGGCAGCGCCAGGTACTGATTGTCCAGACCGTAGGCCCGGGAGGCGGTGACCATGGTGTCGCGCACCATCGTCACCGGATAGTTCGCCGACGCCATGGCCGCGCCGAGCCCGGCGACGAAGTGCAGGGCAGCGGAATCGCGGTCGCCGGTCATCGGCAACAGTCCATCAACTGCGTTTGCGCACCGCAACCGCCGGTCATCGGCACCGGCGTGGCGTCACCTACGCTCTGTGTATGCAGCGGATCATCGGAACGGAGGTCGAATACGGCATCTCGTCGCCGTCGGACCCGACCGCAAATCCGATCCTCACCTCCACCCAGGCAGTCCTCGCGTACGCCGCGGCGGCCGGTATCCAGCGTGCCAAGCGCACCCGATGGGACTACGAGGTGGAGTCACCTCTGCGCGACGCCCGCGGGTTCGATCTGAGCCGTTCGGCCGGGCCACCGCCGATCGTGGACGCCGACGAGGTCGGCGCCGCCAACATGATCCTCACCAACGGCGCGCGGCTCTACGTCGACCACGCCCATCCGGAGTACTCCGCGCCCGAGGTCACTGATCCGATGGACGCGGTGATCTGGGACAAGGCCGGCGAGCGCGTGATGGAGGCCGCCGCCCGCCACGTCGCCAGCGTTCCCGGCGCGGTCAAACTGCAGCTGTACAAGAACAACGTCGACGGTAAGGGTGCGTCGTACGGCACCCACGAGAACTATCTGATGAGCCGGCAGACGCCGTTCTCCGCGGTGATCGCGGGTCTGACGCCGTTCCTGGTGTCCCGCCAGGTCGTGACGGGGTCCGGACGCGTGGGCATCGGACCGTCCGGCGACGAACCGGGTTTCCAGCTGTCCCAGCGCGCGGACTACATCGAGGTGGAGGTCGGCCTCGAAACCACGCTCAAGCGGGGCATCATCAACACCCGCGACGAACCGCACGCCGACGCCGACAAGTACCGCAGGCTGCACGTCATCATCGGCGACGCCAACCTGGCCGAGACGTCGACCTATCTGAAGGTGGGCACCACCTCACTGGTGCTCGACCTCATCGAGGAGGGGCCTGCGCACGGCCTTGACCTCAGCGATCTGGCGCTGGCGCGGCCGGTGCACGCGGTGCACGTGGTCAGCCGCGATCCGTCGTTGCGGGCCACCGTCGCACTCGCCGACGGTCGCGAGCTGACTGCGCTCGCACTGCAGCGCATCTACCTCGACCGGGTCGCCAAGCTGGTCGAGGCGCGCGATCCCGACCCGCGCGCGTCCCACGTGGTCGAGACCTGGGCGCACGTACTGGATCTGCTCGAGCGCGATCCGATGGAGTGCGCCGAGATCCTGGACTGGCCGGCGAAACTGCGGCTGCTCGAGGGCTTTCGAAACCGGGAGAACCTGGCCTGGTCGGCGCCGCGGCTGCATCTGGTCGACCTCCAGTACTCCGACGTCCGGCTGGACAAGGGGCTCTACAACCGGCTGGTGGCCCGCGGTTCGATGCAGCGCCTGGTCACCGAACAGCAGGTGCTCGACGCGGTGGACAATCCGCCGACCGACACGCGCGCCTACTTCCGCGGCGAATGCCTGCGCCGGTTCGGCGCCGACATCGCCGCGGCGAGTTGGGACTCGGTCATCTTCGATCTCGGCGGCGATTCGCTCGTGCGGATTCCGACCCTGGAGCCGCTGCGAGGCAGCAAGTCGCACGTCGGTGCGCTACTGGACTCGGTCGACAGCGCCGCCCAGCTGGTCGAGCAGCTGACGAACTGAGGCCCTGTCACCCGCGGCAATCCGGAGCCAGACCGGTAGTGTGAAAGAACGACGGGTGGTGGTCAGCCCGTTGATGACAAGTGCAGGAGGCGGCGATGGCGCAGGAGCAGACCAAGCGTGGTGGTGGCGGCGGCGATGACGACGATCCGACCGGCAGCACGGCCGCCGGGCAGGAACGTCGCGAGAAGCTGACCGAAGAAACCGACGATCTGCTCGACGAGATCGACGACGTCCTCGAGGAGAACGCCGAGGACTTCGTGCGCGCGTACGTCCAAAAGGGCGGACAGTGACCTGGCAGCAGTTCGAGCCGCTCGCCAATCCCTTCTCCCCGTCGACTCCCGGAGCTTCTTCGGTGACATCCGCGTTCCCTGGGAACCTGTCGTCGTTTTCCGACATGCTGCGTCACCAGGCGCCGCACCTGTTGCCCTTCGGCAGCCCTGACGCCCGTGCCGGCGTCACCGATGCGGTGCCGCACGGCACCACGATCGTCGCGCTGAAGTTCCCCGGCGGGGTGGTGATGGCCGGTGACCGGCGCGCGACCCAGGGGCACATGATCGCGAGCCGGGATGTGCAGAAGGTGTACATCACCGACGACTACACGGCGACGGGCATCGCGGGTACCGCGGCGATCGCCGTTGAATTCGCGCGGCTCTACGCCGTCGAACTCGAGCACTACGAGAAGCTCGAGGGAGTGGCGCTGACGTTTCCGGGCAAGGTGAACCGGCTCGCCACTATGGTGCGCGGAAACCTGGGCGCGGCGCTGCAGGGCTTCGTGGCGCTCCCGCTGCTGGCCGGCTACGACCTCGACGATCCGAATCCCGAAGCGGCGGGACGCATCGTGTCCTTCGACGCGGCCGGCGGCCACAATCTCGAAGAAGAGGGCTACCAGTCGGTGGGCTCGGGGTCGATCTTCGCGAAGTCGTCGATGAAGAAGCTCTACAGCCGCGTGGTCGACGCCGAGTCGGCACTGCGGGTGGCGATCGAGGCGCTCTACGACGCCGCGGACGACGACTCCGCCACGGGCGGACCGGATCTCGTGCGCGGGATCTTCCCGACGGCAGTCATCCTCAGCGCGGACGGCGCCGAGGAGGTCGGCGAGGAGCGGATTGCCGGACTCGCCCGCGAAATCATCCAAAGTCGTTCGCGCGCCGATACGTTCGGCCCCGACGCCGAGTAGGCAGGCACTTCGTGAGCTTCCCGTACTTCATCTCGCCCGAACAGGCGATGCGCGAGCGTTCCGAACTCGCGCGCAAGGGCATCGCGCGCGGCCGCAGCGTGGTGGCGCTGGCCTACGCCGACGGCGTGGTCTTCGTCGCGGAGAACCCGTCGCGTTCGCTGCAGAAGGTCAGCGAACTCTACGACCGGGTGGGCTTCGCGGCCGTCGGCCGGTTCAACGAGTTCAACAACCTGCGTAGCGGCGGTATCCGGTTCGCCGACACCCAGGGCTATGCGTACTCGCGCCGCGACGTCACCGGCAGGCAGTTGGCCAACGTCTACGCGCAGACGCTCGGCACCATCTTCACCGAGCAGGCCAAACCGTACGAGGTCGAGCTGTGCGTGGCCGAGGTCGCCCACTTTGGGGAGACGAAAGCCCCTGAGCTGTACCGCATCACGTACGACGGATCGATCGCCGACGAGCCGCATTTCGTGGTCATGGGCGGCACCACCGAACCGATCATCGCCAAGCTCAACGAGTCCTTCGCCGAGAACGCCGAGCTCGGCGATGCGGTGCGCATCGCGGTCGAGGCACTCGAGGTCGGCAGCGGCAACGGCGCCGACGCCAAGGTCCTGGATCCGTCGACGTTGGAGGTCGCCATCCTCGACGCCAACCGGCCGCGCCGGGCCTTCCGTCGGATCACCGGCTCGGCGCTGGAACCGCTGCTGCCGCAGCGCGCCGCGGAGGCCGGCGAACCGGCCGAATAGCCTTCCCGGCACACGTCCACCGAAAGCCGCCGACCGCCTGACGGTCGGCGGCTTTTCGCGTGTCCACCTTGCGGAGGTGGCCGATGAGGTGAATGATCTGTGTTGCGTATTAAACATTGCGTTGCGTATCGCGCAACACCACAGTCCAGTCCTCGGAAGAGGTCGTGCCATGCCCAAAGTCGTCGTGATCGGTGCCGGAATCGTCGGCACCTCACTGGCCGACGAGTTGACGGCCAGAGGGGTCACCGATCTCACGGTCGTCGACCGCGGCCCCCTGTTCGCCACCGGCGGCTCGACCTCGCACGCGCCAGGACTGGTTTTCCAGACCAACCCTTCGAAGACCATGACCGCGTTCGCGCGCTACACCGTCGAGAAGTTCCGCGCGCTGGACCATCCGGACGGGTGGGCGTTCAATCCGGTCGGTGGCCTCGAGGTGGCCACCACCGCCGAACGATGGGCGGATCTGCACCGCAAGGCCGGGTGGGCGCAGGCATGGGGGATCGATGGCCGGCTCGTCACCGCCGACGAATGCGTCGCGCTGCACCCGCTTCTCGACCGCGACCGCATCCTCGGGGGCTTTCACACCCCCGGCGACGGGCTGGCCAAAGCGGTGCGCGCGGCCGAGGCCCAGGCCCGCCGCGCGATCGCCCGTGGCGCGACATTCCGCCCGCACACCGAGGTGCTGGGGGTGACCGACCACGCCGGTCGGGTCACCGGCGTGCGCACGTCGTCCGGGGACATCGAGGCGGACATCGTGGTGTGCGCTGCGGGATTCTGGGGCGCCCAACTCGCCGAGCAGGTCGGGTTGGTGGTCCCGCTGGTGCCGATGGCGCATCAGTACGCCCGCACCGGTCAGATCCCGGCGCTGGTCGGCCGCAACACCGAACTCAGCGAGGCGGGTCTCCCGATCCTGCGCCACCAGGACGCCGATCTGTATTTCCGCGAACACGTCGACCGCATCGGCATCGGTTCGTACGCGCACCGGCCCATGCCGGTCGACATGTCCACCCTGATGGCCGACACCGCCGACGAGGCCATGCCCTCGATGTTGCCGTTCACCGACGACGACTTCAGCCCCGCGTGGCGCGATGCCGTCGAATTGCTTCCCACGCTGAATGATTCGAAGGTCGAAGAGGCGTTCAACGGCATCTTCTCGTTCACCCCGGACGGCTTCTCCATCATGGGCGAACACCGCGACCTGGCCGGCTTCTGGGTGGCAGAGGCGGTGTGGGTGACCCACTCGGCGGGTGTGGCGAAAGCGACGGCCGAGTGGATCGTCGAGGGCACCCCGTCGCTCGATGTCAGCGAATGCGACCTCTACCGTTTCGAGGACGTGGCCCGCAGCCCTGAGTTCGTCCTGCAGACCAGTTCGCAGGCGTTCGTCGAGGTGTACGACATCGTCCACCCCCATCAGTACCGGGAGGCGTTGCGCGGCCTGCGGACCAGCCCGTTCCACGACCGGCACCGCGATCTCGGCGCTCACTTCTACGAGGGTGGGGGATGGGAGCGACCGGCCTGGTTCGGGGCCAACGCCGGATTGCTCGACGGCCTGGAGATCCCGCCGCGCGACGACTGGGCCGCGCGGTTCTGGTCGCCCATCTCGATCGCGGAGGCGAAGGCGACCCGCGACCGGGTGGCGATGTACGACATGACACCGCTGACCCGGTACGAGGTCGCTGGTCCCGGCGCCGCGGCGTTCCTGCAACGGATGACCACCAACAACGTCGACAAGAGCGTCGGGTCGGTCACCTACACCCTGATGCTCGACGAGGCAGGCGGTATCCGCAGCGATCTGACCGTCGCCCGACTCGGTCCGACCATCTTCCAGGTGGGCGCCAACTCGCCGCGCGACTTCGACTGGCTGGAACGGCACCGGCCCGACGACGTGACACTGCGCGACATCACCGGAGCCACCTGCTGTGTCGGCGTATGGGGCCCGAGCGCGCGGGACATGGTGGCGCCGCTGTGCCGCGACGATCTGTCCCACAGCGCGTTCCGCTACTTCCGCGCCGTGAGCACCCATCTCGGCGCCATCCCCGTGACGATGATGCGGGTGTCCTACGTCGGCGAACTGGGCTGGGAGATCTACGCCGGCGCGGAATACGGCGCCGCGCTGTGGGATCTACTCTTCGAGGCGGGCCAGAACCACGGTGTGATCGCGGCGGGCCGCGTCGCCTTCAACAGCCTGCGCATCGAGAAGGGCTACCGCAGCTGGGGCACCGATATGACGACCGAGCACCGGCCCGACGCCGCCGGGCTGGGGTTCGCCGTCCGGATGGACAAGGGCGACTTCATCGGCCGGGCCGCCCTCGAGCGGGCCGCTGCGTCACCGAAGTCGTTGCGCAGCATCGTCTTCGACACAGCGGATGCGGTCGTTCTCGGTAAGGAGCCGGTGTACCTGGCCGGTGCCTGCGCCGGATACGTGACCAGCGCCGGATACTCGGCCACGATCGGGCGCACCATCGCCTACGCGTGGCTGCCCGCAGGCGTCGGCACCGGCGCCGCGGTGACGGTCGACTACCGCGGAGACCACCTCTGCGCCACCGTCTGCGACGAGCCGGTGGTCGACCCCGACATGCTGCGAATCCGGAGATAGCCATGGCCCACACGTCGCACGCGGACGTCATCGTGATCGGCCTGGGCGGGATGGGCAGCGCCGCCGCCTACCATCTGGCCGCCCGCGGGCAACGGGTCATCGGGCTGGAGAAGTTCACCCCGGCCCACGATCGCGGTTCGAGCCACGGCGGTTCCCGCATCATCCGGCAGTCCTACTTCGAGGACCCGGCATACGTGCCGCTGCTGCTGCGCGCCTACGAACTCTGGGACAAGTTGGCCGCGGATTCGGGCCGCGAGGTGTACCGGATGACCGGCGGTCTGTTCCTCGGCGCCCCGGACTGTCTGACGGTCGCCGGCAGCCTGCGGGCGAGCCGGGAATGGGGGCTGCCGCACAAGATGCTCGACGCGGCCGAGATCGCCTCGCGGTTCCCGACGTTGACCCCGAACCCGGGTGATGTGGCGCTGTACGAGGCGAAAGCCGGTTTCGCCCGGCCGGAGACGACCGTGCAGGCGCACCTGGATCTCGCCGCGCAGGCCGGGGCCGATCTGCGCTTCGGTGAGGAGGTGACGGGCTGGGCCGAGACGCCGCACGGTGTCGCGGTGACGACCGCGGCAGGCACCTACCGGGCCGGTCAGGTGGTGATCTGCCCCGGCGCTTGGGCGCCGAACCTACTGGCGCAGTTCGGGATTCCGATCACCGTCGAACGGCAGGTGCTGTACTGGTTCGATCCTGTCGGCGGCACGACGCCGTTCGAGCAGCACCCGATCTTCATCTCCGAGGACGCGGCCGGCGCGCAGGTCTACGGATTTCCCGCCATCGACGGTCCGGGCGGTGGTGTCAAGGTGGCCTTCTTCCGTAACGGTGTCGAGTGCACCCCCGAGACGATCGACCGCACCGTGTACGACGAAGAGGTCGACGAGATGCGCCGGGAGATCGTGCGCCTGCTGCCGGCGCTGGACGGGCCGCTGCTGCATTCGGCGACCTGCATGTACTCGAACACCCCCGATCAGCATTTTGTCATCGCGCGCCATCCCGACGCGGCCAATGTGACCGTGGCGTGCGGATTCTCCGGCCACGGCTTCAAATTCGTACCGGTGGTAGGGGAGATCCTCGCCGACCTGGCCAGCACCGGCACCACCGCACATCCGATCGCGCTGTTCGACCCCCGCAGGCTGGTGACCTCATGACCGAACTGGCAGTCAATCCGACGTCGGCGCTGCTGGCCACCCTCAGCGGCGAGTACTACACCAGTCCGGCAGTGTTCGCCGCCGAGCAGGAGCGCATCTTCGAGAACATGTGGTTCTGCGCGGCCCACTCGGCGGACCTGGCGTTGCCCGGCAAGTTCAAGAAGGTTCAGGTGGGCCGTGAGAGCATCCTGATCCTGCGCGCGCGGGACGGCGTACTACGGGCGTTCCTCAATGTCTGTCGGCATCGCGGCGCACAGCTGTGCACCGAGTCCGAGGGCCAGGTCAAGCGCAGCATCCGCTGTCCGTACCACTCCTGGAACTACGCACTGGACGGCAAGCTGATGGCCGCCCCGAACATCGGCACCCTCACCGACGAGACCGGCGCGGGGATCGACCGCTACAAGTACGGCATGGTGCCGGTGGCGCTCACCGAATGGCTCGGATACGCCTGGGTGTGCCTGTCGGACACACCGCCCCCGTTCGACGACGTCGTCGCCGACGTGACGAGAACCCTGGGAGACGCTGAGGCCATCGACCGCTACGGGATCGGCGGTCTGGAGGTGGGCCGGCGGATCGTCTACGACGTCGCGGCCAACTGGAAATTGATCGTCGAGAACTTCATGGAGTGCTACCACTGCAGCTCCATTCACCCCGAACTCGTCGACGTGCTGCCCGAGTTCGCCCGCGGTGTGGCCGCGCAGGCCAGCGACGGCCAGGGAGCCGAGTTCGGTTCGGAGATCGATGGGTTCACCATCGACGGTTCGGAGGGATTCGACCGGCTGCCCGGCATCTCACCCGAGCAGGACCGCCGCTACTACGCGATCACCGTGCGGCCCAGCGTCTTCGTGAACCTGGTGCCCGACCACATCATCTTCCACCGGATGTATCCCCTGGCCGCCGACCGCACCGTGGTCGAATGCGACTGGCTCTATGCCCCGGACGTGGTGACGACGGGCCGCGACGTCTCCCACTCGGTCGAGCTGTTCCACCGGGTGAACCAGCAGGACTTCGAGGCGTGCGAACGCACCCAGCCGGCGATGTCGTCGCGCGCCTACCGGCACGGCGGTGTGCTCGTACCTGCCGAACACCACCTCGCGGAGTTCCATCAATGGGTAGTGTCCCGTCTCGGCACGTCGGACGGCAGCGCAAGGGGCTAGACCCATGGACGGTGAACCGGACCTCCTGATCGGGGGGTCGTGGCAGTCGGCGTGCGACGGCGGCCGACGGGACATCGTCAACCCGGCCGACGGAAGCATCGCCGCCACCGTCGACGAGGCCCACCCCGACGACGCCACCGCAGCGATCGCCGCCGCCCGCTCCGCGTTCGACCACGGCGCGTGGCCGGCCACCCCGGTCGCCGAACGCTGCGCACTGCTTGACCGGGTCGCCGACCTGCTGGCCCGGGACAAGGAAGCACTATCCCTGCTGGAGACCCGCGACACCGGAAAGACCCTCGCCGAGAGCCGGATCGACATCGACGACGTCATCTCGGTGTTCCGGTACTACGCGCGACTGGCGGCCGTGCAGGCCGACCGCGTCGTCGACGTCGGCGATCCCGAGGTGATCAGCCGGGTGGTCCGCGAACCGATCGGCGTCTGCGTGCTCATCGCACCGTGGAACTATCCGCTGTTGCAGATGTCCTGGAAGGTCGCGCCCGCGCTCGCTGCCGGGTGCACGCTGGTCATGAAACCCAGCGAGGTCACCCCACTGTCGACGATCGCGTTCACCCGGCTGCTCGAAGAGGCCGGCAGTCCCGCCGGCGTGGTGAACCTGGTGCAGGGCAGCGGAGCCCGCCTCGGACCCGCTCTGACCGACACAGCGGACGTCGACCTCATCTCGTTCACCGGAGGTGTGGCCACCGGCCGCGTCATCGCCGAGACCGCTGCCAAGCACGTCACCAAGGTCGCGCTCGAACTGGGCGGGAAGAACCCGCACATCGTGTTCGCCGACGCCGTGACCAACGACGCCGATTTCGACGCATCGGTCGACCACGTCCTGACCGGTGTGTTCCTGCACTCCGGTCAGGTGTGTTCGGCCGGCACCCGGCTGATCATCGAGGAGTCCATCGCCGACGACTTCGTCGCCGCACTCGCCGACCGCGCGGCGCGCATCCGTGTCGGCGACGGCCTCGACCCCACCAGCGAGACCGGGCCGCTGGTCTCCGAACAGCACCGCGCCAAGGTCGAAGACTATGTCGCGCTGGGTCTTTCCGAAGGGGCCACGCTGGTGTGTGGGGGCCGGCGGCCCGATGATCCGGCGTTGGCGACAGGCAGCTTCTACCTGCCCACGATCTTCGACGGGTGCGACCGGTCGATGCGCATCGTCACCGAGGAGACCTTCGGCCCCATCCTGACCGTCGAACGGTTCACCGAGGAGGCCGAGGCGATCATGCTCGGCAACGACACGCACTACGGTCTCGCGGCGGGCGTCCGGACCTCCGACGCCGCCCGGGGCGAACGGGTCGTACGCGCTCTGCGGCACGGCACGGTGTGGCTCAACGACTTCGGCTACTACACCGCCGCCGCGGAGTGGGGCGGCTACGGGAAGTCGGGCAACGGACGTGAGCTCGGTCCGGCTGGGCTCGCCGAATACCAGGAACTCAAACACATCTGGCACAACACGGCGACGCGGCCGGCGGGCTGGTTCAAAGGCTAGGAGACACGTCATGGTCATCAAGGACGCGCATGCCGACAGCGGGATGGAGGACTTCGGTTACCGCGAGTCGCTCGACCGCAGCATCGGCAAGTTCGCCAGCTTCGCCGCCGGGGTCAGCTACATCTCGATCCTCACCGGCACCTTCCAGCTGTTCTACTTCGGCTTCGGCACCGCGGGCCCGGCGTACCTGTGGTCGTGGCCGATCGTCTTCGTCGGCCAGATGGCGGTCGCGCTGTGCTTCATGGAACTCGCCGCGAAATACCCGGTCGCGGGCTCGGTTTACAACTGGAGCAAGAAGCTGGCCAGCAGACTCGTCGGCTGGGTATCGGGCTGGCTGATGCTGACCGCCTCGATCGTCACGATCTCCGCGGTGGCGCTGGCCTATCAACTGAACCTTCCGCGGCTGTGGAGCGGCTTCCAGATCATCGGCGACGGCAGCGACAACGCCTCCTATGCCGCCAATGCCGTTCTGCTCGGCACGATCCTGATCGCGTTCACCACCCTGGTGAACGCACTCGGCGTGCGGCTCATGGCGATGATCAACAGCAGCGGCGTGTTCATCGAACTCATCGCCGCTGTTCTCATCGTCGTGCTGCTGGCGGTCAACCTGCAGAACAGTCCCGAGGTCTTCTTCTCCACCAACGGTTATGGCGCCGGCGAGAGCATGGGATACCTCGGCGTGTTCCTGATCGCGTCGCTGGCGTCGGGTTACGTGATGTACGGATTCGACACCGCCAGTTCGCTCGGTGAGGAGACGGTGGAGCCGCGGCGCACCGCGCCCAAGGCGATCGCGCGGGCGATTCTCGCGTCGTTCGTGATCGGCGGCGGCATCCTGGTGTTCGCGGTGCTGGCGGCCCCGAACCTGGAGGATCCGCAGTTGGGCGAGAGCTCCGGCGGTCTGCAGTACATCGTCGAGCAGGTCATGTGGGGACCGCTGGGCAAGATCTTCCTGGCCTGCATCGTCATCGCGGTGACGGTGTGCACGCTGGCGGTGCACACCGCGGCTATCCGGCTGACGTTCGCGATGGCGCGCGACAACGCGCTGCCGTTCGGCGAACGGCTGGCCACCGTCCATCCCAAGACGCAGACGCCGATCATCCCCGCCGTCACGATCGGTGTCATCTCGGTGATCATCCTCGTCATCAACATCGGTCAGCCGAAGATCTTCACGGTGCTCACCTCGATCGCGATCATCATGATCTACCTGGCCTACCTGATGGTGACCGGTCCGCTGCTCAAGAAGCGGTTGCAGGGACAGTGGCCGCCCAAAGATCTGAAGGAGGGCGGCTATTTCACGATGGGCAGGTGGGGTCTGCCCGTGAACATCGTCGCGGTGGTGTGGGGGGTCGGGATGGCCCTCAACCTCGCGTGGCCGCGCGCGGTGGTGTACGGCGAAGGGTGGTACTACGAGTGGGGCGCCTTCATCTACATCGGCGTGATCCTCGGCGCCGGTCTGCTCTGGTATTTCGTCAAGGGCCGCAACCACATCGGGTGTCTGAAGTCCCACGCCGCGGAGTCGGTTGATGGCTGACGCCTTCGATTACGTCATCGCCGGTGGCGGAACTGCGGGATGTGTTCTGGCCGCGCGATTGTCGGAGGATCCCGACGTCACGGTATGCCTGGTCGAGGCGGGTCCCTCCGACGTCGGTGACGACAAGATCCTGGTGTTGTCGGACTGGATGCACCTGCTGGACTCGGGCTACGACTGGGATTACCCGGTGGAACCGCAGGAACGCGGCAACTCGTTCATGCGGCACGCGCGGGCCAGGGTGCTCGGCGGCTGCTCCTCGCACAATTCGTGTATCGCCTTCCACCCGCCGGCCGAGGCGCTCGACGAATGGGTCACCATGGGCGCCGAGGGCTGGAGCGCCGCGGAGATCCTCCCCCTCACCCGGCGACTCATCGAGACGGTGGGACTGCGCGACGTGCCGCCCAACGATCCCTGCGGCGTCGCGGTTCTGGAGGCGGCAGCGCTGGTCGGGCTGCCGACCGTTGAGTTCAACCGCGGCGAGACGGTGCGCAACGGCGCCGGCTGGTTCCAGATCAACGCCGACGACGACGGCATCCGCAACTCGACGTCCAAGTCGTTCCTGCACCCGATCCTCGACAGCCGTCGCAACCTGGAGATCCGTACCGACTGCTGGATCGCCGAGGTCCTGTTCGACGAGCAGCATGAAGCGACAGGTGTGCGCTATCAGCGGCCCGATCTGACCGGATACGACACCGTGACAGCGCGGCGCGAGGTGATCCTGTGCGCCGGCGCGATCGACACCCCGAAGTTGTTGATGCTGTCCGGGATCGGCCCGACGGCTCATCTGCGCGAGATGGGCATTCCGGTACGGGTGGACTCGCCCGGCGTCGGCGCGAACCTGGACGACCACGTCGAAGGACTGGTGTTCTGGGAGGCCGCCCGGCCCATGGTCGACACCTCCACGCAGTGGTGGGAGATCGGGCTGTTCGCGACCGTCGACGACGGTGTGGCCCAACCGGATCTGATGATGCACTACGGCAGCGTGCCGTTCGACATGAACACTCTGCGGCGCGGCTATCCCACCACCGACAACGGATTCTGCCTGACGCCCAACGTGACCCAGGGCCGCAGCAGGGGCACAGTACGGCTGCGCACTCGGGACTTCCGGGACCGCGCCCGGGTTGATCCGCGCTACTTCACCGACCCGGACGGTTACGACGAACGGATCATGCTGGCCGGGGTGCGGTTGGCTCGCCGAATCGCCGAACAGAAGCCGTTGGCGCAGTGGGTGGCCCGCGAACTCGCGCCGGGACCGGACGCCACCACTGACGACGAACTGCTCGACTACATCCACCAGTGCCACAACACCGTCTACCACCCGGCGGCCACGGCGCGGATGGGCGCCGTGAACGACCCGATGGCGGTCCTTGACCCGCAGCTGCGTGTCAAGGGGGTGTCGCGGCTGCGGGTCGTCGACGCCTCCGCGATGCCGAAACTACCTGCGGTCAACCCGAATATCACCGTCATGACGATGGCGGAGAAGTGCGCTGATCTGATCCGGGCGGGCTGACCGGACGTGGATCTGCGCGCCTTCCTGGCCGAGCACACCCCTTTCCAGTCGATGCCCGAGGACGAACTCGAGCGGCTGGCACAGGAGGCGACGGTGGAGAGGTTCGCCGCGGGTCAGCAGATCGCGGACTACGCGCAGCGGGCGCCCGATGACGTCCGGATGGTGCTCGACGGTCAGGTCTCGCTGCAGGCCAGCGGTGACGGCGCGGTGCTCGACACCGTCGGGGTAGGCGGGATCTTCGGCTACACACCGCTGCTCACCGGCGGCGGTATGCAGTTCGAGGCGTACGCCGCGGTGCCGAGCTCAGTGGTCCGATTACCGGCAAGCCGGGTGCGGGACCAATTCGCCCGGCCGGCGGGGCTGGCGTTCCTCGCGTCATCGGCGTGGACCGCGACCGCTCCCGAGACCAGCGGATACCGGCCGACGCTGACCGCACCCGAGAGCGACGGCCGGGTCGTCGGCGACCTGATTCGCGGTGATCCGTTGATCGTCGACCCGGATACCTCGGTGCGCGACGCCGTAATCGCAATGACCGGGAGGCATGTGTCATACGCCTTGATCCGGCTGCGCAACAATCGATTCGGGATCTTCACCGATCGCGATCTGCGCACTCGGGTGGTAGCGGCGGGTGCGTCCGTCGACGTGTCGGTGGCCGCGGTGATGAGCGCACCGGTGCGCACCGTCACCGCGGACCTCACCAGCGAGACGGTCCTCATGGAGATGCTCGAGGCGGGGTTGCGGCACATGCCGGTGGTCGACGCGCGCGGCGTGGTCGTCGGCGTACTCGAAGACGGCGACCTGCTCGCCGCGTCCGCACGCCAGAGCTTTCTGCTGCGCCGGGCCATCGGATCGGCGTCCGACGCCGACGAACTGCAGCGCGCGAGCCGCGGCGTCACAACACTGGCCGGCGAGCTGTTCCGCAACGGCACCAAAGCCTCGGCTGCGAGTGCGATCTTCTCTGTCGTCATCGACACCCTGGTGCGCCGGGCGCTGCAGGTGGCGCTCGCGGAAGCCGGGCACCCGCCGCAGGAGGGCGTGGCGTGGCTGACGCTCGGCAGCGTCGCCCGCCGGGAGGCCATGCCGTCCTCGGACGTCGACAGTGCGCTGTCGTGGCGCCCCCAGGTCGCCGGCGAGGCGGGACGGTTGCGGGCGATCGCCGCCCGCACCCACGAGATCCTCGACCGCTGTGGACTGGTCTCGGACCGCAACGGGGCGGTCGCATCGGCACGCGGATTCTCCCGATCCGCCGCGGAATGGTCTGCCGCAGCACAGCAGTGGCTCGATGATCCGCTCCGCGACCGGGGCCTGATCCTGTCGTCACTGCTGATCGACGGCCGGGTGGTGTGGGGCGATCCCGCATTGCACACGGTGCCTGCCGCGTACCGCCGGATGCGCGACGAGTATCCGAACGCCCTGCGGCTACAGCTGTTGGACGCGCTGTCGGGGCGGGTGCGGACCCGATCGCTGCGAGATGTGCTGGCGCGTCGCGGTGGGACGTTCGACCTGAAGAGCCACGCCGTCACCCCGATCGTCAACCTGGCGCGCTGGGGCGGGCTGGCCGCGGGCGTGACGTCGGCGAGCACCCCGGCGCGCCTGTCGGCGGCGGCAGCGGCGAAGGCGATCAGCGAGCCGGACGCGACGATGCTGTGCGACGTCTTCTTGATGCTGCAACGGTTGCGGATGGCCCATCAGGCCGAGCAGATGGTGGCGGGCCACACCCCCGGCGACGTCATCACCATGTCGGAACTGTCGCCGCTGAACCGCAGTCTGCTCAACGACGGACTGCGGGAGATCGCGGCTGTGCAGCGCCGGGTGCGCCACTTCGGGATCGCGGCGGTCTAGGCTTCCGGCGATGGCACGGGACGACGAGAGACCCGCGGCGGCGGTGCAGTCTGTCGACCGCGCCCTGCTCGTCTTGGAGATCATCGCCCGATCGGGACAGGCCGGGGTCACTGAAATCGCGGCGGAACTCGACGTGCACAAATCGACGGTGTCACGGTTGATCGCGGTCCTGGAGGGCCGCGGCTTCGTCGAGCAGATCTCGGGCCGGGGCAAGTACCGGCTCGGATTCGCGATCGCCCGGCTGGCCCGGGCCGCCAGCGGCCACCTCGACCTCGGCCGGCTGAGCCAGGACATCTGCGACGGGCTCACCGACGCGCTCGGGGAGACCACCAACGTGGCCATTCTCGACGAGGACCGCATCGTCAACGTCGTCGAATCGATCGGACCAGGAGAGATCACGCTGCGCACCTGGGTTGGGCAGAACTGTCCGGCGCATGCCACGTCAAGCGGCAAGGTGCTGCTCGCGGCGTTGGATGTCGCCGAGGTGCGGGCCCGCCTACCCGTGGAGCTGCCGAAGTTCACCCCGGCCACCATCGACACCCTCGACGATCTGCTGACTGAACTGACGGAGGTCCGCGAACGGGGCTGGTCGACGGTCTGTGAGGAGCTCGAGGTGGGCCTCAACGCGGTCGCGGCTCCGGTGCGCGATGCGAATGATCAGGTGATCGCGGCGCTGAGCGTGTCGGGTCCGGCGTACCGAGTGGGTGAGGACAGCTTCGCCGAGGTGGCCAAGCAGACGGTGGCCGCAGCCGACGCGGTCAGCCGTCGGCTGGGCTGGATCGACACACCGCGTTGACGTGACAGTCAGACGCCTCGGTGTCAACACACACCGCGTCTGATCCCGGCCATGACGACCGTTTGACGGGACGACCCCGTAAGCTCGTTGACGTGCAGCGACGAATCATGGGCATCGAAACTGAATTCGGCGTGACCTGCACGTTCCATGGTCATCGCCGGCTCAGTCCGGATGAAGTTGCCCGCTATCTCTTCCGTCGAGTGGTGTCGTGGGGCCGCAGTTCCAACGTGTTCCTGCGCAACGGTGCCCGGTTGTATCTCGACGTCGGCTCGCACCCGGAGTATGCGACGGCCGAATGCGACAACCTGCACCAGCTCGTCACCCATGACCGGGCCGGCGAGCGGGTGCTCGAAGATCTGCTCATCGACGCCGAGCAGCGCCTCGCCGACGAGGGCATCGGCGGCGATATCTACCTGTTCAAGAACAACACCGACTCGGCCGGCAATTCGTACGGCTGCCATGAGAACTACCTGATTGTTCGAGCCGGCGAGTTCTCGCGGATCTCCGATGTGTTGTTGCCGTTCCTGGTGACGCGCCAGCTGATCTGCGGCGCGGGAAAGGTGCTGCAGACGCCCAAGGCGGCGACGTTCTGCCTCAGTCAGCGCGCCGAACACATCTGGGAGGGCGTGTCCTCGGCGACCACGCGTTCGCGTCCGATCATCAACACCCGCGACGAACCGCACGCCGACGCCGAGAAGTACCGCAGGCTGCACGTCATCGTCGGCGACTCGAACATGTGCGAGGCCACCACCATGCTCAAGGTGGGCACCGCGTCGCTGGTCCTGGAGATGATCGAGGCCGGGGTGCCGTTCCGCGACTTCTCGCTGGACAATCCGATTCGCGCGATCCGCGAGGTCAGCCACGATCTGACGGGTAGGCGGCCGGTGCGACTGGCCGGTGGCCGGCAGGCCAGCGCCCTGGACATCCAGCGGGAGTACTACTCGCGGGCGGTGGACTATCTGCAGACGCGGGAGCCGAACACCCAGATCGAGCAGGTGGTGGACCTGTGGGGCCGCCAGCTCGACGCGGTGGAGAGCCAGGATTTCGCGAAGGTCGACACCGAGATCGACTGGGTGATCAAGCGCAAGCTGTTCCAGCGCTATCAGGACCGCTACGACATGGAGCTGTCGGACCCGAAGATCAGCCAGCTCGACCTGGCTTATCACGACATCAAGCGCGGGCGCGGGGTGTTCGACCTGCTGCAGCGCAAGGGTCTGGCGACGCGGATCACCACCGACGAGGAGATCGAGGCGGCGGTCAACACGCCGCCGCAGACGACGCGGGCCAAGTTGCGGGGTGAGTTCATCAGCGCTGCGCAGGAGGCCGGCCGAGACTTCACGGTCGACTGGGTGCATCTGAAGCTCAACGATCAAGCCCAGCGCACAGTGCTCTGCAAAGACCCTTTCCGGTCGGTCGACGAGCGGGTGAAGCGGCTCATCGCCAGTATGTAGCCCACGATCAGTTTGGTGCGGCGACCCCTGGCGGGCCTCGGGTAACATTTGCTGCACGGTTACTGGTGGGGCTGCCGGTGCGTGTTCACGGGTCGGCGTCGCTGCGCGCTGGGCGATTGGGGGCATCGATGGAAGAGTTGCGGGTCAACACCGGAGAGCTGGCCAGCGGCGGTAATGGCCTGGTTGACGGGGCCAACGCGATTCCGGACCCGTTGCCCCCGCTCGTCGTCGAAGGCACCGACGCGCTGTCCCGGGCGATCCAGAACCGTACCCAGCAGATCGAGCAGCCGTTGATCGACGGGTTGCCGCGCACCAGGGAAGAGGCGCTGGCGACGGCGCGGAACATCATCAAGGCAGCCGGGATGTACGAGCAGACCGACCAGCAGGTCGCTGACCAGGTGGCGCGCGCGCTCGAGGCACAGGGTGTCGGCGGTGGCGGCGCTGCGGGTGCGGGCGCGGGTGGTGCCGGTCAGGCTGGCCAGATGATGGGCATGCCGATGCAGATGGCGCAGCAGGCGGCGCAGATCCCGATGCAGCTGGCGAGTATGGCGGCGCAGATCCCGCAGGGGATCATGCAGGGCATCCAGAGCGGGATGCAGCAGATGAGCCAACTTTCGGGTCAGATCGGTGAGATCGGCGGGGCGGGCAAGGGCGACGAGTCGCGGCTGGCCGAGGAGCTGCGTGAGGCCGACGAACGCGACGATGAGAAGGACGAGCGCCCGAAGGCCGATGAAGGTGGGGCCGGGCCGGAGCAGGGGACCGGCGAGCGCGCGCCAGACGTGGGGCCGAGCCAGCCGGCGCCGGCTGTGCCGCAGAGCGGACCGGTGCCTGAGGCGCCGCCCGCACCGAAGCCGGCGCCGACGAGGCCGGCTGGATCAGATTCGATTGTGTTGTGACAGTGAGCTTTCCTGACGCGAAGGTGCGTATATGACTTTGCCTCCTCCTCCCAACACTCCGTATGGCGGGCCGCATGGGGATGGCTTTGGTGGTGGCCCGCAGTGGGGGAGTCAGCAGCAGCCGGCACCGGCGGGGGGCCAGTTCGGTGGACCGCCGCCGTGGGGTCCGCCGCCGGGACAGCCGCAGTGGGGAGGCCCGCCGTCCGGTCCGCCGCCCAAGGGTGGAAAGAGCAAGTGGATCCTGGGCGGGATCATCGTGGCGCTGGTGGTTGCGTTGGCGGTGACGGTCACGGTGTTGGTCATGCGCACGGATTCAGATGCGCCGACGCCCGCCGATGGCGGTGATTCGGAGTTCGCGAGTGCGGGCGACACCGGGCCGGTGAATATCGTTACTGAGGATCCGACGTGTGATGCGTGGGGGAGGATTTCACGAGACTATTCCTCACGCACTCAAGCCGTTGGGTGGGGGGACCGTGACCAGTCAGTCCCCGAAAGCGAGTGGACCCCTCAGCAACGGTCAATGTATGAGTCGGTGGTGGACGCACAGGAAGACGCCTCCGCGCAGGCTGAGAACTTGCTTAAAGAAACGCCCCACAGAGTAGTCCGCGAATTGATTGAGCAATTCCGAGTTTACTCGAAAGCATTTGCCGAAAAAGTTCCCACCTACGTCCAGGCAGATGACGACCTAGCAGTGGTTACGGATACTATTGCGTCTGCCTTATCTAACATTTGTTCTGCTGTAAACCAAGGTTCGGCCCAGTCGGTCGCACCGATGATTCCAGCGCCGGACGCGCCGACATCCCCTCTCAAGCCAGGTAGCGATCGAGCGGAGTCGCGATTCATTGCAGTATCCTCGAAGTCCTGTGATGAATGGCGGTCGCGGTCCGATAAGTTTACGGAGCAGACTCAGGATTGGCGTCTAGTCAGCCCAAGCCTAAGCGCAAGGGAGTGGACCCCCTCACAAAGAGCAACCGTAGATGCTGTCATACCAGTAATGGCAGCGAACGCCGAAAAAATGCAAATGCTTGGTTTCTCGAGCGACAACCCACTTTTCGAGGATTTTGCTGTGCTAGCAGCACAGTACCAGCGTGCCTATATTGAATCCATACCTGGCTTCACAAGTAAAGACGCGCACCTAATGGAAGCGGCAACCTATCTGGCTAACACAATTTTCTGGGCTTGCAGAGCAGTTCAGCGGTGATACCTATGGGAGTGCAGCGCCCATCAGGGCCATATGCGGCGGAAATGACTGGCGCTGGAGCATGGCCGGAGGTAGACGAAACCGCATTCACGGAACGTGCAAATGAGCTCAGCGGCAAGTTATCGGAGCTGACGAACGCATCGGAGACATGGGGCACGAATCACTCGACGATCTTCAATGGCCCAGATGTCTGGACCGGGAAAAGCGCGGGAAAGGCGGGAGATCGCGTCAGCAAGCACGGTGCAGCCCTAAAGGAGCATGAACAGCAATTGCGCGATGCTGTGACATGGTGCAACGAAGCCGCAGCTAATGTTACAGGCGCTAAAGAAGCAATCAAAGATAATGTCAAAGTAGCTCAAGAGGAAATCGGCCGTCTAGAACGTGAAGCCGCGAATGCTAATGAAGATGCGACCAGTGCGATCAAGACCCTCGTCAATCAAAAATACTTTGAGAACTTCAACACTGTAAGTAATCATGCAGCTTCGTTCGGCGGCCATCCGGGCGTGCCCGAGGCTCCATTCGAAATGTCGGAAGACAACTCCGAAGTCGGTCCTCAACTCGAAGCCGATGACGGCGATCAGACAGTGCTCGCTAGCTGGAGCGGGCGCGGAGAACGCGCGACCCAACCTTCATCCACACCACAAGCCGCGACGACACCTGCAGAAGCCGACTCGACGCCTGTGAGCGCATGGGCAAAGGACGGGCAGCGCAGTAGCGCGGCTGCTGCGACACAAGAACCGTCCGCGCCGGGCGTTCTTGGCAGCGGCCCAGAGCCTGTGCCCGCGTGGGCTGCTGATGGAGGACGGACGTCCCCACAGGCCAGCGTGCCCGCGCCCAGTGGAGCGGCACCTGCCCCTTCACAGGGACCGAGGTCGCCTGGCGGTACGCCGCCAACTTTGGGAGTGTCCCCCTCACCCGCAAGCTCCAGCGGATCATCACCCACTGCAAGCCTCGGCGGCGGCAGTGGTATCAGCAGCGGTTCCGGCGTGTCGACCAGCCCGGGCGGTGCTGACGCCATGAGCGGTCTGTTCGGCAACCAATCTGGTTCGGAGACAACCGGATTCGATCCCAGCCAGGCCGGCGCCGGCGGACATCCGACAGCGGCAACTGGTGCGCAACAGCCGATGCCCATGGCGCCTGTCGCGGATGCGTTGTCGAACATCGGGCCAGCGGTGCAGGCGGCGTCTACTCCCATGCCCCCGCCGTCTATTCCGATGGACCTTGATGCGACGGCGGCCAGTTCTGCCGCCACTCAGCAGGCCAGTGCGCCCGTCGCTCCCACGGCGCCACCCGCAGCGCCCGTGGCTCCGCCGCCTTCGAGCGCGGGTTCGTTTGCCGGCGGTGGAGCGCCAATGCCGCCTTCGATGCCGCTCGGCCCCCCACCCACACCGTCGCCGGCGGCTCCGGTCGCGCCAGCCGCGGCGGTGGGTCCCGCCCCGGTGGCTCCCACCTCGAGCGCCTCGTCGGTGGTGGGCGCTCCCGCCCCACTGCCCGTATCGACCGCTCGCGCGCAGCGCGATCTCATCGCTGGGGTGACCAGCCGTGGGTCAAGCGGCAACCCAATTCAGGTCGCCCGGCGAATCGGCGCTGCGCTCAACGCCATTCAATCTCCCGACTTCGGATTCTTCTGGGTTGTCGGCGTCGCACAAGACGGCGCCATCCTCGCGGCGAACAGTTACGGCGTCGGGTACAGCCCCGAAGGCGTCAAGCTGCCCGAACCGGTTCGGATGGTCAGCGCCGATGAGTCGATCCCCCTCGAGGAGCGAGCGAAGTGGGCGACGTATCCCATGCTGGCCCTGCACGGTTGGGCTCAGCACCACGAAACCTCGCTGCGCGCCGTCGTCGCTACAGCCGAGCAGTTCGCCGGCTTCGATCCGGGAGCGCCGCGGGTCGTGCTGGAACCCGACGACATCCCGGAGAAGGGCGACATGGCCGGGCGGTCGAGGTTGGAAGTAGTCGCTCCATCCGCGGCGAAACAGCTCGCTTCAATGCCAGACAGCGCACTCGCCGATCTGCTACCGCCAGCGCCCGCGGACACGACACCGCCAGTCGATGACTCGGCAATGCTGTGGTTCGACGTAATGAAACCGTTGATGAGCGCAGCACCTGACCGCGGAATCCCACACCTGCAAGCCATGGTGACCTACGCCGACCACGCGCAGGTGCTCGCCTTGCATGCCGCCCACGTGGCAACCGATGCCGCAGCTCTGCGAGCAGCCATCACCGACTGGATCTATTGGCAGCACGTAAGTGTCATGAGCGCCGACGCCATCGCCGTAGGCAAGTAAGTCGTAACCGGTCCAGGTGAGGTAGCCGCAATGAGTGTGATCGACGGGTTCTACGCCACGTGGAACAATGCGCGCGAGACGTTCGGTCAGGGGGCGCCGCAGACCGGGGCCGACTTCGACAACAGTGCGCAGCTGCGCAATCTGGGTTCCGGCCTCGACGACGCCAAGCCGGGCGAGAAATGGTCCGGGGCCGCGGCGTCCGGATACGAGAAGGCCAACACCGACCACCAACAGGTGTTCACCAGGCTCGCCGAGCTGGACCGCAAGCTCGCCCAGCAGGTCGACCGGTCCGCGCAGGTGGTCGACGCGGGCCGGCAGAACCTCGACGCCGTCAGGCAATGGGTGACCGACGCGGTCAACAGCGTGCCGCCCGGCAAACAACGCGACGCGATGCTGCTGCAGATCGCCAACCGCGGCCTCGGTCAGCTCAGCGAGGTGGTGAAGACCTCCAACGACGACCTCAACGGCGTCGGGCAGGACATCCGCAAGCTCCAGAGCGAGTACGACGACGCGGGGAACCAGAAATTTAGCGATGACGGCAAGAAGGCGGGCGAGGGCGACGATAAAGGCGAGGAGAAACCGCCCGAAATGCACGCCGTTCCCGAGGAGGAGCGGGCGCGCGAAGACGTCGAGGCAACGCTTCGGGGGGAAGAAACGGCCGCCGGCCGCGTTGAGAGAGTTCTGGGTTCGATCACACCCGGCCAACCGCTCACCCCTGAACAGGCTCTGTACCTCGGCCAAATGCAGTCCCAACAGCACGGAATGAGCGTTGATCGGCTTCACGAGGTCGAGCAGATGCTCGGCGACAAGAAGGACGTCATCGGTGATTCGTGGCAGCTGATGAGCAACGATGACGTGTACTACCCGAAGGACCCCAACGCACCACTCGACATGGCGAACAAAGACGCGACCCCTGCGGGCTCATTCGACCGGCTACCTCAGAGCGTGCAGGACACTCTGAACAACGCGGGCGACACCAAACCAATTGGCGATTCGGACGTTCTGGAGAACTATCAGAACCTTCAAAAGGTGTCGGAGATCGTCCAGGACGGCAACGACCACCTGCAGACCGGGACTGAGGTCGACCGCGGAATGATGAGAGCAGCCGACGCCGTTATGGACGCCGACGTGCCCGCGACGCACAAGGCGGTCGCTGCTCAAGCCATCTTCGAGGCGGTCGCTCCGGACCACCAGATCATCCACGACCACATACTCGGCACCCATGGCAGTGACGGACAAGATTTCCTTCGCGACGTCAACCACATGCCCTGGACCGATGACGGCAAGGCAGCGGGCGCGCTGTTCAGCTGGACGCACGACAACCACGTGAATGCTGACATCGCGGACGCGACGGCGCAGGAATACGCCCGATACCTGGGTGCCCACAAGGGCGACTTGATGGATATCGCCGGCCAGACGTTGGGCGAATACAACCCCGAGTTGGTCAAGGCCTATGCCCACGGCCTTTCGCCCTATGTCGACGACATTGCCGGTGTGGGCGGTGATGACGGGGATGGGTTCGACGACCTCGACGGCAGCAACTCAGAGCGTCCCCTCGCGAAAGGCATCTTTTCCCTCATGAGCACCCAAGAGGATGCCTACGTTGAATTCAACAGCGCGGCAGACGCACTCGCGGTCGACCGGTCCCTCGACTGGGCCACCGACGTCAAGAACGGGGTGCCGGTCTCGGAGGATGACTCGCGAATGGCGGACGCAGCGATAGTGAAGGGCCTCGTTTCGGCCGGCACTGCGGACGCAGCACATGAAATGCGGCAGAACGCCGCAGAGGCACAGCAGTGGCGGGAAACGGCGTACAAAACCGGAATCGCAGCACTGAGCGGCGTAAGCGGACCAGTTGGTGGACCGATAGTCGCCACATTTGGCGAGGCGATGGAAAGCTCGTTCGTTGGGCCGCCGATTGATACGTCGAATCCCGTGCTTCCTGACATGAAGCCGGACGAAGCGTCGCGCTTTGCCGCCAATGCGCTGTTGGCGACGGGAGCCATACGGCCGGAAGATGTCGATCGGGACTATCTCCTCAACGGGGGCCTAGGGTCTCGCGAAGATCTCCGCGACGCACAAAGAGACGCTCCGAGGGACACGGTCTACAACGAGACCTTGAACGGCTACATCGATCGGGCCCTAGGAGGCTCCAGCTCGAACCCATCCGATGACTTTTTGTATTGGTACAACATGACGGTGAAGATTCCGGGTGGGGGCGGGTGATGCGCGCAGGCAGTCCCGTCACCATCTGTCTACTCATCTGCTTGCTCTCGGCGTGCACACAGGAGCGCGGCATCGAACGCTGGGAGGGAACAAATGCAGGTCTCCGGTACTTGTGGACCGCCGGCCCGGGGATCGACATCACCACCGGCCCGGCTGTCCCGATACGGGCGTTCATGGAGTCTTTCGAGCTGAGTCAAGACGCAGGCGATATGTCCTATGCCTATCCCGGCTTCGAACAGGCAGTGCCCGACAGCAGTTCGGACCTCTGGCAGACGAGGCCAGCGCTCGACGTCCCCAGCAAGACGCCCGCGGTCGGTAACGTCAACAACCTCATTCTGTCCCTCGACCGCGTCAACGATGTGGTGAGTGCTGTGGTCTGCCGCTACACCTACCGGGTCGCTACTGAGACCGAAAACGGGTTCTACCGCAGCGTGGCGCGCGTTGGCGCCATGGATGAACGAGGAATCGACGTCTCGAAAGTTGAACTTTCCGGGCGGTCATCGCAGCCAGAGCTAGCTCAAGCCGGTCCACGGCCAGATCCGATCGGCAATGTATTCGGGGAGTGGCGCGTCCGCGGCATGTTGGCTTACTTCTCGAAGAATGAGCCCGGCTTCGACCAAGCGTGGCCGACGTACGAGGCCGACAGGCAGGCGTGTGTGGACAAAGCGCCCGACCCATTACCCGTTCGCAATGCGATCATCGACGGCACTCATCCGCGCAGCGAGTTCCCGACCGCGCCCGCAAGTCCCGGATGGCCCGAGAATCCTTCCGAGTAAACGACAGAGCCGAGTTAAGGTGCAGGGACAACAGCTCCTGAGCCCCCGACCGCACGGTTGTTGTACGCGTCGCCCGAGAAGACCTGTCAACAACCGTGCACTCGACGCATTCAATGAACGGCAACGCCCCCGCACTCGTACGCCGTAAAGTACCTTCCGGCCGAATCACTGCCAGTCGAGGGAGACTTGTGATCATCGGATATGCACGGCCCGCGCGGATTTCGGCGGCGAAGATCTTCCTGGCACTGTTCGTCACGATGTCTCTCGCTGCGTGCGGCAGCACGAACACCCCGCCCCCACCGGCCTCAACATCCGCCGACGACACGTTCCGTCAACTCACCGCAGAGATCCTCGACTTCGTCTACGAATCCGATCCGTCGACGGCCACCTACCTCGGCATCCACGACTACGACGACAAGATCGCCGACCGCTCCGCCGCCGCGGTCCAGAAATCCTCGGACGCCGCACGCGACTTCCGTTCGCGCCTCGACGACATTGCGCAACAGGACCTTTCACCCGAAGCTCAGCTCGACCTCGAACAGACCAAGCACACCCTGGACGGGATCCTGCTGCGGAACGACGTCGTCCGCTCCTGGGCCAAGGACCCCGACATCTACAGCAGCGGCATCACCGACGACGCGTATGTTCTGATGTCGCGCCCCTTCGCGCCGGCAGAACAACGCCTCAGATCGCTCGTCAGTCGTCTCGATGCGATGCCGACCGCGTTGGCCCAGGCCCGCGAGAACCTCGACAATCCGCCGCGGATCTACACCGACATCGCCATCGAGCAGATCGACGGCAATCGCGACTTCTTCGCCGAAGACGTGCCCGCCGCGTTCAGCGATGTCAAAGATCCCGCGCTGCTGGCCGAGTTCAAGACAGCCAACGACGCGGTGATCGCCGCGCTCGAGGACTACAAGATTTGGCTGGAAAGCGATCTCGTCAACCGGTCCAACGGAACGTTCGCCTACGGCGCCGACACCTACCAGAAGGTGCTCGCTGCCGACGAGATGATCACCACCCCGCTCGACGAACTCCTCCAGACGGCCCGCGCCGACCTCGAGCGCAATCAGCAGGCCTTCGCCGAGTCGGCCAGGAAGATCGACCCGACCAAGCCCGCCCCCGAGGTGCTGGCCGACGTGGCGAAGGACCACCCGCCCGCCTCGGAGCTGCTGTCCGTCACCCAGGACAACCTCGACGGTCTCGCCCAGTTCATCCGCGACCGCGACATCATCGACCTCCCGCCGGCGCCGCCCGCCAAGGTCGTGGAGACACCGCCGTATCTGCGCGCCACCACCTCGGCCACGATGGACACCCCGGGGCCGTTCGAAAAGAGCTCCACCGAAGGGCTTTTCACGATGACGTTGCCCGACCCGTCGTGGCCCCAGGCGGAGCAGGACGACTACATGACCCGGTGGTACCGCGCCGCCATCAGCAACGTCTCCGTCCACGAAGTATGGCCCGGCCACTACGTGCAGTTCCTCAACGCGAAGGACTACCCCTCTGACGTTCGCAAGGTCTTCGGTGCCAGAACCAACTCCGAGGGCTGGGCGCACTACTGCGAGCAGATGATGCTCGACGAAGGCCTCCACGCCGACGATCCCCGCTACCGGCTGGCGCAGATCCAGGACGCGCTGCTGCGCGACGTCCGCTTCATCGCCGGCATCGAAATGCACACCCGCGGCATGACCGTCGATCAGGCCACCGACATGTTCGTCACCGAGGCCTACCAACCCCGATCGGTCGCAGAATCGGAGGCCAAGCGGGGGACCTCGGACGCCACGTACGGCTACTACACCATGGGCAAACTCATGATCTTGAAGCTGCGCGAGGACTACCGGACGAAGAGGGGCGACGACTTCTCACTGAAGGACTTCCACGACGAGTTCGTGGCGCTCGGCCCACTGCCGGTGCCGCTGATCCGGAAAGCGATGCTCGGCGAGATCGGCACCCCCTTCTGACGGGAAACCAAGCGGCCACGACCGCAATGCGCGTCGCCGCACCGACCCCACCTCCGGACGCCTTAAGCTCGGAGGAGTGGCGACCTCCAAAGTCGAACGGCTGATGAACCTGGTCATCGCGCTGCTCTCGACCCGTACGTTCATCACCGCCGAACGGATCCGCCAGGTCGTCGCCGGCTACGCCGACAGCCCCACCGACGAAGCCTTCTCCCGCATGTTCGAACGCGACAAGAATGAGCTGCGCGACCTCGGCATCCCGCTGGAAACCGGCCGCGTGTCCCAGTTCGACCCCACCGAGGGCTACCGCATCAACCGCGACGCCTACGCGCTGCCCGCCGTCGAACTCACCGCCGACGAAGCCGCCGCCGTGGCCGTGGCCACCCAGCTCTGGGAGTCACCCGAGCTCATCACCGCCACCCAGGGCGCCCTGCTCAAACTCCGCGCCGCCGGCGTGGACGTCGATGCCGCCGACGGCGTCACCATCTCCACCGCCACCCTGCCCGGCGTCCGCGGCAACGAGGAGACCCTCCGCGTCCTGCTCGACGCCATCGACAACGGTCAGGCCGTCCAGTTCGGCCATCGCAGAGATCGCAGCGAGCCCTACATCACCCGCACCGTCGAGCCCTGGGGCGTCGTCACCCACCGCGGCCGCTGGTACCTCGTCGGCCACGACCGCGTCCGGGACGACGTCCGTACCTTCCGCCTGTCGCGCATCGGCGATGACGTCATTCCGCTCGGCGAGCCCGGCAGCGTCCGCAAGCCCGACAACCTCGACCTCAAAGACATCGTCCGGCGCGCGGTCGCCGACTGGCCCACCGGGGCCAAAGCCCGCATCTGGGTCGCCGACGGCCGCGCCACCGCCCTGCGCCGTCAGGCCGTCATCGAGGCACGGATGGCGCGACAGGGGCGCGACGGCGACGTCCTGAGCGTCGACATCGGCATGTTCGACCAGCTGGCCCGCGAGGTCGCCAGCTACGGCGCCGACGCCGTCGCCCTCGAACCGCAAACCCTGCGCGACGACGTCATCGGCCGACTGCAGGCCCAGGCCGCCGGAGCCCACGCATGACCGCCGTCTCCAACCGGCTCGTCCGGCTGCTCAACATGGTCCCGTACTTCCAGGCCAATCCCCGGATCACCTACGACGACGCGGCCACTGACCTCGGCGTCACCGTCAAACAGCTCCGCGAAGACCTCAACCAGCTGTGGATGTGCGGGCTGCCGGGCTACGGTCCCGGCGACCTCATCGACTTCGAGTTTTCCGGCGACAGCATCGAGGTCACCTTCTCCGCGGGCATCGATCACCCGCTGCGCCTCACCTCCCCGGAAGCCACCGGTGTCCTCGTCGCGCTCCGCGCGCTGGTCGACGTCCCCGGCATGGTCGACCCCGAGGCGGCCCGCAGCGCCATCGCCAAAATCGAGCAAGCCGCCGGCACCGCCAGCCACGACACCGGCGACACCGTCACCGCTGTCGACGAACCCGCACCCGTCGAAAGCGAGGCCGCCGCAGCCGTGCGGACCGCGGTGCGCAACGCCCGCGCCGTCGCCATCGAGTACTACTCGGCCTCCCACGACGTGCTGACCAGCCGCGTCGTCGACCCCATCCGCGTCATCCTCGTCGGCGACCACAGCTACCTCGAGGCCTGGTGCCGATCCGCCGAAGGCGTCCGCCTGTTCCGGTTCGACCGCATCGTCGACGCCCGCACACTCGACGAACCGTCCGCCCCGCCACCACCCGCGGTCGAGGCCGGCCCCGACACCTCGCTGTTCGACGCCGACCCCGCGCTGCCGTCGGCCACCCTGCTGATCGACCGGTCGGCGTCGTGGATGTTCGAGTACTACCCGCTGCGAGTGGTCCGCGAGCTCGACGACGGCGCCTGTGAAGCCGCGATGACGTACGCCTCCGACGACTGGATGGCCCGTTTCGTCCTGGGCTTCGGCTCCGCGGTACGCGTCCTCGACCCGCCCGCACTCGCCGACAAGGTGCGTGAATCCGCGGCTCGGGCCCTGCGCGCCTACGCCGAGGACGACGTCGGCGGGTAGACTCAGCGGCGACTCGGAGGAGGTGCACATGGGCGCTATGCAACCCTGGCATTGGTTGATCGTGATCGTGGTGTTCGTGCTGCTGTTCGGCGCCAAGAAGTTGCCGGACGCCGCGCGGTCGCTGGGCAAGTCGATGCGGATCTTCAAGTCCGAGATCAAGGAGATGCAGACGGACGGAAAGCCGGACACCCCTCCGGCCACCCCGATCGCCTCCGAGCGCGTCGATGCGGCCGATCCGGCCACCACCGCCGATCCGCGCGCCGACAAGCGTTCGGCCTGACCCGACACTCCCGTTCGCGCGGCCTGTCGCCGCGCCGTCAGGCCGCGTCCCGAAGCGGCCGCTAGGCAGCACACGTGCAAACCCCCGGCATCTTCAAGAAGCTCAACCCGCGTAACCGCCGATCCCGGGTCAATCCGGACGGCACCATGTCGCTGGTCGAGCATCTGCACGAACTGCGAAACCGCCTCCTGATCGCCGCGGCGGCCATCGTGGTCACCACCGTCTTCGGTTTCCTCTGGTACACCCACAGCTTCTTCGGGCTGCCCAGCCTCGGCGAATGGCTGCGCGGCCCCTACTGCGCGCTGCCCGACTACGCCCGCGCCGACATCACTGAGGACGGCGGCTGCCGCCTGCTGGCCACCGCGCCGTTCGACCAGTTCATGCTGCGACTCAAGGTCGCGCTGATGGCCGGCATCGTGCTGGCCTGCCCGATCTGGCTACACCAGATATGGGCGTTCATCACTCCGGGCCTGTATCGCAACGAGAAGCGGTTCGCGTCGGCGTTCGTCGCGGTGGGCAGCATGCTGTTCATTGCCGGCGCCGTGCTCGCCTATGTCGTGCTGGCCACGGCGTTGGGCTTCCTGCTCACCGTCGGCAGCGACGTCCAGGTCACCGCCCTGTCCGGTGACCAGTACTTCGGGTTCCTGATCAACCTGCTGCTGGTGTTCGGGTTCAGCTTCGAATTCCCGCTGTTGATCGTCATGCTCAACTTCGTCGGGATGCTGTCCTACGAGAAGCTCAAGGCGTGGCGGCGCGGGCTGATCTTCGCCCTGTTCGTCTTCGCCGCACTGTTCACCCCGGGTTCGGATCCGTTCTCCATGCTCGCGTTGGCGGCTGCGCTCACCGTGCTGCTCGAGTTCGCGATCCAGATCGCCCGTCTCCACGACAAGCGCAAGGCCAAGCGCGAGGCTGCCGAGACCGTCTCGGACGAAGAGGCTTCACCCATCGCACCCGCCGAGCCCATCGAGCCGCCCAGCGCGGTGTCCACTCCGTCGCACGTCCATCTGCATGACGAATCCACCTGACACCCAGCTCGCCGCCTTCACCGCTGAGCTGTCCTTCACGCTGGACGACTTCCAGGTCCGGGCGTGCCAGGCCCTCGAGACCGGCCACGGCGTGCTCGTGTGCGCGCCGACCGGCGCCGGGAAGACGGTCGTGGGGGAGTTCGCGGTCCACCTGGCACTGGCCGCCGGGACGAAATGCTTCTACACCACACCCATCAAGGCGCTGAGCAACCAGAAGCACGGTGACCTGGTCCGTCGGTACGGACCCGAACGCATCGGTCTGCTCACCGGCGATCAGAACATCAACGGCGACGCCGACATCGTGGTCATGACCACCGAAGTGCTTCGCAACATGCTGTACGCGAACTCCCCGGCCCTGCAGGGACTTTCGCATGTCGTCATGGACGAGGTGCATTTCCTGGCCGACCGGATGCGCGGTGCGGTCTGGGAAGAGGTGATCCTGCACCTGCCCGACGAGGTACGGCTGGTCAGCCTCTCGGCGACGGTGAGCAACGCCGAGGAGTTCGGCGGGTGGATCAAGACCGTGCGCGGGGACACCGCAGTGGTGGTCGACGAACACCGGCCGGTCCCGCTGTGGCAGCACGTGATGGTCGGGAAACGACTGTTCGATCTGTTCGACTACCGCTCCGGTAGAGCCGCACGGGGTGGGCGTGAACTCGTTGTCGATCCGGAACTGCTGCGCCACATCTCGCATCGCCGCGAAGCCGACCGGCTGGCCGACTGGCAGCCCCGCGGTCGCGGCAGAGGCGCGCAACGCGGCCGCCCGACGATGTACCGGCCCCCGGCGCGGCCCGACGTGATCGGCATGCTCAACAACGAGGGCCTGCTGCCCGCCATCACGTTCGTGTTCTCCCGCGCCGGCTGCGACGCCGCGGTGAAGCAGTGTCTGCGGTCCTCGCTGCGGCTGACCACCGAGGAGGAACGCAAGCGCATCGCCGCGGTGATCGACCGCCGCTGCGCCGATCTCGATGACAACGACCTCGTCATCCTCGATTACCACCAGTGGCGCGAAGGGCTGCTGCGCGGCCTGGCCGCCCACCACGCGGGCATGCTGCCGGTGTTCCGCCACACCGTCGAGGAACTGTTCGCCGCCGGTCTGGTCAAAGCCGTATTCGCCACCGAGACACTGGCTCTGGGCATCAATATGCCCGCCCGCACCGTGGTGCTCGAACGGCTGGTCAAGTTCAACGGCGAACAGCACATGCCGCTGACGCCGGGGGAGTACACCCAGCTCACCGGGCGCGCCGGCCGGCGCGGCATCGATGTCGAAGGCCACGCCGTGGTGTTGTGGGGTCCGGAGGTGGAACCCACCGAGGTCGCCGGACTGGCGTCGACGCGCACGTTCCCGCTGCGCAGTTCGTTCGCCCCGTCGTACAACATGACCATCAACCTGGTGCAGCAGATGGGCCCTGCGCAGGCCCGCGAACTCCTCGAGCAGTCGTTCGCGCAGTACCAGGCAGACAGGTCGGTGGTCGGATTGCGCCGCGGCATCGAACGCGGCGAGAAGGTGCTCGACGAGATCGCGGCGGAACTCGGCGGCCACGACGCCCCGGCACTGGACTATGCGCGGTTGCGGGCGAAGATCTCCGAACGCGAACGCGCCCAGTCGCGGGCGTCGCGGGTGCAGCGCCGCGCGGCCACAAACGACGCGCTCAGCGCCCTGCGCCGCGGCGACATCATCACCATCACCCAGGGTCGGCGCGGCGGACTGGCCGTCGTGCTCGAATCGGCCCGCGACACAGACGATCCCCGGCCGTTGGTGCTGACCGAACACCGCTGGGCGGGGCGGATCTCGTCGGCCGACTATTCCGGGGCCACCCCTCGCATCGGCACCATGCCGCTGCCCAAACGCGTCGAACACCGCAACCCGCGGGTGCGGCGAGATCTGGCCTCGGCGCTGCTGTCGGCGGCCGAGGGGTTGTCCGTGCCCTCGGAGCGGCGCCGGCGCGGACAGCAGGCGCAGGAGCACGACATCGACCCCGAACTCGTCGCGCTGCGGGAGAAGATGCGCCGCCACCCGGTGCACAACGCCCCTGACCGCGAAGAGTCCGCCCGGCTCGGCGAGCGGTATCTGCGCATCGAGCGCGACAACGAGCAGATCCGACAGAAGGTGGCCGCCGCGACCAACTCGCTGGCCCGCACCTTCGACCGCATCGTCGTGCTGCTCGGCGAACGCGGCTTCATCGACACCTCGGGTGAGGTACCCACCGTCACCGACGACGGCCGTCTGCTGGCCCGCATCTACAGCGAGAGCGATCTGCTGGTGGCCGAATGCCTGCGCGCGCAGGCCTGGGACGGGCTGGATCCCGCCGAGCTGGCCGCCGTGTTGTCCTCGGTGCTGTTCGAGTCACGGGGCGACACGCCCGGGACACCTGCCGGATCTGAGGCGCCGACGGCGAAGGTGCGACGTGCGCTGGTGGCCACCCGACGGCTGTCGGCGCAGCTGCGTGCCGATGAGCAGCGCCACCGCATCGCACCCAGCCGGGACACCGACGACGGCTTCGTCGCCGCGATCTACCGGTGGGCCACCACGGGTGATCTGACCACGGCGCTGGCCGCGTCGGACGTCACCGGCAGCGGGGCGCAGCTGTCTGCGGGCGATTTCGTCCGCTGGTGCCGGCAGGTTCTCGACCTGCTCGACCAGGTGCGCAACGCGGCGCCGACACCGGGGCTGCGGACCTCCGCGAAACGCGCGATCAACGACATTCGACGTGGCGTCGTCGCAGTTGATGCGGGGTAGTGTGTGGCCCAGCGAGCCGACCGAGGATCAAGGGAGAGACGATGAGCGGACCGCAGGGATCTGATCCGAATCAGCCGTGGACCGGTCAGCAGCCGGAAGCCGGTCAGGATCAGCCGGGCGGGGACCAGTCGGCTTGGCAGTCGGCGCCCACGGGCGGCGATCAGCCGCCCGCCGACACCTCCTGGCAGCAGCAGCCGCCCGCGTACACGCCGCAGCAGTACGGGCAGTACCAGCCGACTCAGCAGCAGCCGGCATACCAGCCGTATCCGCAGCAGCCCTACGGTGCGCCCGACCAGTACGGCCAGCCCCAGTACGGGCAGCCGCAATACGGTCAACCCCAGTACGGCCAGCCTCAGCAGTACGGGCAGCCGACTCCGCAGTACGGCCAGCCGCCCTACGGGCAGCCCACTCAGCAGTACGGCCAGCCGGGTCAGTACGGGACGTATCCGCAGCCCGGTTCGGATGACGGCTCCAAGAAGTCCATGAAGGTCATCGGCGGGGTCGTCGCCGCACTGGCCGTCCTCATCATCGCCGTCGTCGGCATCCTCGGCTTCGTCACGCCTGGCTTCTTCGTCACCACCAAACTCGACATTGACGCCGCCCAGTCTGGGGTGCAGCAGATCCTGACCGACGAAGCGAACGGCTACGGCGCCAAGAACGTTCGTGACGTCAGGTGCAACAACGGCGACAGTCCGGTCGTGAAGAAAGGTGAAACCTTCGACTGCGAGGTCAGCATCGACGGCACCAAGCGCGAGGTCACCGTGACGTTCCAGGACGACGACGGCACCTACGAGGTCGGCCGGCCCCGCTAGGCGCTGTCAGTCCAACCCGTCGAGAGCCTTCTGCAGCCGTCCCAGTGACGACGTGACCCCGAAGTCGCCGGCCAGTTCGGCGACCTTACGAGGATGCGCTGCGGCCAAGGGCAATTCGTCGGTCTTCGTCGACATCTTCACGGGCGCTTCGGTGGCGACCCGCACGACCGGTTCAGCGGCCTCGATGTAGTCCGTTGCGGCCAGCAGTTTCTTTCGATAGGCCTTGGACATCTTGGACTTCGGGTCCTGGGCGGCCGCGACGATCGCCTCGAGCGAGCCGAACTGGCCCAGCAGGGTGGCGGCGGTCTTCTCGCCGATGCCGGGCACCCCGGGCAGGCCGTCGGAGGGGTCACCGCGCATCAGCGCCAGCTCGGCGTAGGCCGCACCGGCCCGATCCTTGGGCACCGCATACTGTTCGGCGACCTCGGCCGGTCCGAACAGCGTCGCCTTGCTCATCCCGCGACCCAGGTACAGCACCCGCACGGCGACCGGATCGTCGGCGACGACCTGCAGCATGTCGCGATCGCCGCTGACCACGATGACCGGGTCCCGCTTCTCCGCGGCGGCCAGCGTGCCGAGCACGTCGTCGGCCTCGTATCCCGGCGCACCGGCATGCGCGATGCCATAGGCGTCCAGCATCGCCATGATCATGTCGACCTGCGGGGTCAGCTCGTCGGGCACCTCTTCGACGTCGGTGCCCTCAGGGTGGGGTTCGGCGACACGATGCGCCTTGTACGACGGGATCAGGTCGACGCGCCACTGCGGGCGCCAGTCGTCGTCCCGGCACACCACCAGCCGGCCGGGCCGCTCCCGTGCGATGAGCATCGCGACCGTGTCGAGGAAACCGCGCAGCGCGTTGACCGGACGGCCGTCCGGCGCCGTGATCGACGACGGCAGCGCGAAGTAGGAGCGAAACCACATGCTGGCGCCGTCGAGAAGCAGCAGGGGAGAGCGGGCTGACACGAGTCGACAGTAGCCTGGTCGCCATGACCGGCAGCCGCTTTGACACCGACGTGTACGCCCGACGCCTGCGCAGCGCCGCCACCGCGGCCGGTGAGGCCGGACTGGCCGGCCTGGTCATCACGCCCGGCTACGACCTGCGCTACCTCGTGGGCTCGCGCGCCCAGACCTTCGAGCGGCTCACCGCCCTGGTGCTGCCCGCCGACGGCCCGGCGACCGTGGTCGTGCCCCGCCTCGAGCTGGCGGCGCTGGGGCACTCCGCGGTCACCGAACTGGGTCTGGCGGTACAGGATTGGGTGGACGGGCAGAACCCGTATGCGTTGGTGGCCGAAGCACTCGGGGGTGCGCCCGCGCGGGTCGCGGTAACCGACGCGATGCCCGCGCTGCATCTGCTGCCGCTGGCCGGTGTCCTCGGCGAGGTACCGGTCCTGGCGACCGACGTGCTGCGGCAGCTGCGGATGCGCAAGGACGCCGCCGAGATCGACGCGCTGCGCAAGGCCGGCGCGGCCATCGACCGCGTGCACGAGCGGGTGCCCGGCTTCCTGGTCGCCGGCCGTACGGAGGCCGACGTCGCCGCGGACATCGCCGAAGCCATTGTCGCCGAGGGCCATTCGGAGGTGGCGTTCATCATCGTCGGATCGGGTCCGCACGGGGCCGATCCGCACCACGAGTGCTCGGACCGCGAACTACGCGCCGGCGATGTGGTCGTCGTCGATATCGGCGGACCCTACGAACCGGGCTACAACTCCGACTGCACCCGCACCTATGTCCTCGGTGAACCCGATCCGGAGATCGCGCGCCGCTACGCGGTGCTGCAGCGCGCCCAGCAGGCCGCGGTGGCGACGGTCAGGCCCGGGGTCACCGCCGAACAGGTCGACGCCGCCGCACGGGACGTGCTGGCCGAGGCGGGCCTGGCCGAGGCGTTCGTGCACCGCACCGGACATGGCATCGGCCTGTCGGTGCACGAGGAGCCGTACATCGTCGCGGGCAACGATCTGCCGCTGGAGCCGGGGATGGCGTTCAGCGTGGAGCCCGGCATCTATTTCTCCGGCGAGTGGGGCGCGCGGATCGAGGACATCGTGATCGTCACCGAGGACGGTGCCGAACCGGTCAACCACCGGCCGCACGATCTGGTGGTGGTGCCGGCGGGTCCGGCCGCGACGGCGTGACTGTCAGTCGTCGCCGCGGTCCAGCAGCGACGAGGCGCCGAGCACACGTTCGACGCGCACCTCGATCACCACGCGCTGCGGGTTGACCCGCGGGGTGCGGTAGCGCTGGGCGTAGCGCAGTTCGGCGTCGCGCACGGCGTCCGGATCGCTGTTGACCGTCGATGTGCCCTCCAGCGACAGCCAGCGGGCGCCGTCGACCTGGCTGAGCACCGCGACGCCGCGCTGGTCGGCGTTGACGGCCTTCTGCGAGCCGCCGGTGGTGATCACCCGGGCGATGTGGGTCTTCGGATCGAAGGTGAAGCCGACGGCGACCACGTGCGGTGAATTGTCTGAGCGCAGCGTGGTGAGCATGGCCAGGTGGCGTTCGGTGAGGAACGCCAGCGCGTCGCTGGTGAGCCGGGTGGTGGCCCTGCGGCCGGAACTAGCCATCGGAGCCCACGCTAGCGCAGGACATAATCACAGCCGTGGAGGACACGGGCGGGTTGGTGGTGATCTTCGGTGGACGCAGCGAGATCGGCGTCGAAGTGGCGACACGGCTGGCGCAAGGCGCGACCGTCGTCCTTGCGGCGCGCGGCGCCGACCGGCTCGACGAGCAGGTGCGTGCGGTGCGGGCGGCGGGCGCCGCGGCAGTGCACACGACGGAGTTCGACGCCGACGACCTGACCTCTCATGCGCCGCTGGTCGCCCGGTTGATCGCCGAGCACGGCCCGATCCGCACGGCGGTGCTGGCGTTCGGCATCCTCGGCGACCAGGCCCGGTCCGAACGGGACGCCGCGCACGCCGCGGCCGTGGTGCATACCGACTACGTCGCGCAGGTGAGCCTGCTGACGGTGCTCGCGGCAGCCATGCGGGAGGCGGGCTCCGGGTCGATCGTCGTGTTCTCGTCGGTGGCCGGTGCGCGGGTGCGCCGGGCGAACTACGTCTACGGATCGGCCAAGGCGGGACTGGACGGGTTCGCCAACGGGCTGGCCGACGCCCTGCACGGCTCCGGGGTGCACCTGCTGATCGTGCGGCCGGGTTTCGTGATCGGCCGGATGACCGCGGGGATGGACCCGGCACCGCTGTCGAGCACGCCCGCCCAGGTCGCCGACGCGACGGTGCGGGCGCTGCGCCGAGGCCGCGCCGCGGTGTGGGTGCCCTCGACGCTGGCTGCGCTGGTGGCGGTGATGCGGCTGCTGCCGCGGTCGGTGTGGCGCAGGATGCCGCGATGACGCGCGTGGTGGTCGTCGGGATCGGCGCCGACGGGATGGCCGGGCTCACGCCCGCCGCGTCGGCCGAGCTGCGGGGCGCCTCGGTGGTCTACGGGTCGGCCCGCCAACTCGCCCTGCTCGACGATTCGGTGCGGGCAGAGCGGCGGGAGTGGCCGAGCCCGCTGATGGATGCGCTGCACGCCTTGCGCGACGCCGAGCACGATGTGCACATCGTGGCCAGCGGTGACCCGCTGCTGCACGGGATCGGCGCCTCGGCCATCCGGGTGCTCGGCGCCGACCGCGTCACCGTCCTACCGCACGTGTCGTCGGTGACGTTGGCGTGCGCGCGGCTCGGCTGGGCGGTGCAGGACACCGAGGTGATCAGTCTGGTGACCGCACCCGAACACACCGGGGTGCGCCGCGGCGGCCGGGCCGTCGTCCTGTCCCGCGACGCCTCGACCCCAGCGGCGCTGGCGCGGCTGCTCACCCAGCACGGCCGCGGCGATTCGGAACTGACGGTGCTCGAGCAGCTCGGCGGACCGGCCGAACGCCGGCGCGACGCCACCGCCCGCGCCTGGGCCGCCGACCCGCCCCGCGATGTCGACGCCCTCAACGTCGTTGCGGTGCGGTATCTACCCGACGAGGCGCGGGTGTCCACACTGCCCGACGACGCGTTCGCCCACGACGGTCAGCTCACCAAACAGTCGATGCGGGCGGTGACGCTGGCCGCCCTCGACCCGCGTCCCGGCGAGGTGCTCTGGGATGTGGGCGCCGGCTCGGGCAGCGTGGCGATCGAGTGGTGTCGCACTGCAAGCGGCTGTCGCGCGGTGGCTTTCGAACGCGACGACGTCCGCCGTCGCCGGATCGCCGAGAACGTCGCCGCGCACGGGGTCCGGGTGGACGTGCGGGGTGCGGCTCCCGACGCGTTCGACGCCCCCGGCATCCCGGCGCCGTCGGCGATCTTCGTCGGCGGCGGCCTCACCGGCGCCGGTCTGCTCGACTCTTGCTTCGACCGGCTGCCCTCCGGCGGGCGGCTGGTCGCCAACGTCGTCACGGCGGAGTCCGAAGCGGTTCTGGTGCAATGGCATACGAAGAGGGGTGGCGAACTTCGGCGGTTCCAGCACTACCGGGGTGAACCGGTCGGGCGGTTCACCGGATGGCGGCCGGCGATGCCGGTGACCCAGTGGGCGGTGGTCAAGCCGTGACCGTGTACTTCATCGGTGCCGGACCCGGCGCGGCGGATCTGATCACCGTCCGCGGCCAACGGCTCCTGCAGCGCTGCCCGGTGTGCCTGTACGCGGGCTCGATCATGCCCGACGACCTGCTCGCGCTGTGCCCGCCCGACGCGCGCGTGGTGGACACCGGCCCGCTGAACCTCGACCAGATCGTCGACGAACTCGCGCGGGCGCACGCCGCCGGACAGGACGTGGCGCGGCTGCACTCCGGCGACCCCGCCATCTACAGCGCACTCGCCGAGCAGTGCCGCCGCCTCGACCTGCTGGGGATCGACTACGAGGTGGTCCCCGGGGTGCCGGCGTTCGCCGCCGCCGCGGCCGCACTCGGCCGGGAACTCACCGTGCCCGGTGTCGCTCAGACGGTCACGCTGTCCCGTGTCGCGACCCTGTCGACGGCGATGCCGCCGGGTGAGGATCTCGCCACGCTGTCCGCGCCGGGTGCGACCCTGGTGCTGCATCTGGCCGCCGCGCAGATCGACGCGATCGTGCCGCAGCTGCTCGACGGCGGCTACCGACCCGAAACCCCCTGTGCGGTGGTGGCATTCGCAAGTTGGCCGCAGGAGGTGGTGTTGCGCGGCACGCTGGCCGACATCGCGGAGCAGATGCACGGGGCGGGGGTGACCCGCACGGCGGTGATCGTGGTGGGCGACGTGTTGGCCGCCAATGCCTTCACCGACAGCTACCTCTACTCACCGGACCGGGTCCGGCGCGGCAGGCACTGATGCGGATCCTGCTGCTCGGCGGCACCGCTGAGGCCCGGGCGCTCGCCGCGGAACTGCACCCGCAGGTGACGGTGATCAGTTCGCTCGCCGGGCGCGTCCCGCATCCCGCTCTGCCCGTCGGCGAGGTGCGGATCGGCGGATTCGGCGGCGTCGACGGGCTGTGCCGGTGGCTCACCGAGACACCGGTCGACGCCGTCGTCGACGCGACGCACCCGTTCGCGGCGACCATCACCGCGAACGCCGCCGAGGCCTGCGCCCGGCTCCGGCTGCCGCATCTGGTGCTGGCCCGGCCCGCGTGGCCGACCGGCGACGCGATCGTCGTCGGTTCCGACCGCGACGCCGCCGACGTCGTGACCCGCGAGGGTTTCGGGCGGGTCTTTCTCACCACGGGCCGAAGCGGCACCGCGGCCTTCCGCACGGTCGACGCCTGGTTCCTCATCCGTGCGGTGACCGCACCGGACGCCGGCACCCTGCCCGATCGTCACGAACTGCTGCTCTCGCGGGGACCGTACGACTATGCGGGGGAGCGGGAGCTGTTGTCCGACAGGCGGATCGATGCGCTGGTGACCAAGAACAGCGGCGGGGCCATGACCCGCCCCAAACTCGACGCCGCTGCCGATCTGGGCGTGCCGGTGGTGATGGTGGACCGCCCGTCCCTACCCTCGGGCGTACGGACGGCCGGCACGGTGGCCGACGCCGCGGTATGGGTCAGCTCGCTGGGGTGATCAGGTCGAGGCTGCCGAGGTCGCGGATCGCCTGACACCCGCGGGCGGCCATCGCCAGCATCATCTCGTCGCCACGTTCCGTCGACGTCGCGAACGCCACCCCGAGCACCGTGATCAACGGGGCCTGCAACATACCCAAACGGTAGTCGCGCCAACAGGTGTCGAAGTCGTAGTCGGCGACATCATGCGTGAGCAACCGATTGTGGTACGCCTCCACGAGCGAGCGCTCCACGGCGGCGCGGGTATCGGGCTGCATGCTGGTGCCGGTGAAGTACGACAGGTCCCGGGCGGGCAGTCCGCTGCCGAGGGTCTGCCAATCCACCACGGTGATCCGCGAGCGGTCCGGATCGAACAGCATGTTGTCCAACCGGTAGTCGCCGTGCAGCACCGCGAACCGGCCGGCTTCACTGAGCAGCCAAGGCGTCACCACCGACATTGCGGCGGAGAGTGTTTCGCGGTCCTCGGCCGACATCCGGTCGCCCAGTTTGTCGATCGTGATGTCGGCGGCCATCTTGGCCACCTCGCCGAAACCCTGCGCGGATGCCGCGTCGGGCTTGGGCATCGCGATACCGGGGAAGTCGGCCCACTGCGGATCGCACCAGGTCGGTCCGTGCAGATCGGCCAGGGCCTCCACCGCCAGTCGCGCCTCGTCGGTGCTGCAGCCCGCGATCTGGTCACCCTGTTCCGCGGGCGCCATGTCACCGAGTAGCAGCACGAAATCGAAGCCGTCACCAGCGATCTCGCAGTGGTAGCACGGCGGGATCGGGATCTGCACCCGCTCGGCGAGGTGGGTGTAGAACGCGTGCTCGGAGCGGTATCCGATCGCGACGCGATCGCGCACCGTCTCGTCCTGGGAGGGCAGTTTCACCGCGAACGAGGTCGGCAGATCGGGCTGCGGATCGGCGTAGGTGACCGAGACGCGGTACGTGGCGCCGGTCTGGCCGGTGCCGATCGCGACGGTGTCGACTGCGGCCACCTCGACGGGCACGCCGTCCCGCGACAGTGCTGCGCCGAGCCACTGGGGGGTGACGTCGGCGGGTTTACAGGGGATGAGGGCCTGCACGGCACCACCTTTCGTCACGCTGTGACGCGTGACACTATCACCCCGGGTAGTAACGAGGCGTGAACACCCGATCGCCGGCGTCCGCCGGGTACCACTGCGTCTGGGATGAGCCGACGATCAGCAGACAGCGCATGTCGACGGCGGCGGGGTCGAGGTCGGCGAGCCGGACCACCGTGATCTGTTCCCGCGGTCCGGACACGTCGCGTCCGATGATCACCGGCGTGCCGGGGTCGCGGTGCTCGAGCAGGATGTCGCGCATGGCGCCGACCTGCCAGGTGCGCGTCTTCGACGCCGGGTTGTAGATCGCCAGCACCAGATCGGCGGCCGCGGCGGCGGCGAGCCGCTTGGCGATGATGTCCCACGGCTTGAGCCGGTCCGACAGCGAGACCACCGCATAGTCGTGGCCGAGCGGGGCACCGACGCGACTGGCGACGGCCTGGGCCGCTGTCATCGCCGGGATCACCCGCACGTCGACGCCGGGCCACTGTTTGGCCTCCTCGAGCACCGCGGTGGCCATCGCGAAGACTCCCGGGTCCCCGGAGGACACCACGGCCACGGCGCGGCCCTGTTCGGCCAGGGTGCAGGCCAGCCGGGCGCGGGCGGGTTCGTCGGTGTTGTCGCTGGGGTGGCGGCGCTGTCCCTCGCGGGCGCCGACGCGGTCGAGATAGGGGCCGTAGCCGATGAGGTCGGTCGCCGCGGCGAGTTCTCTGCGGCTCTGCGGTGTCATCCACTCGACGGCGCCGGGGCCCAGTCCGACGACGGTGACGCTGCCCGACGGCGCGGTGCGGTCGGTTCCCCCGGGGATCATCGCGAGCGAGAAGTACGGCACCTTGTCCTCGCCGTCGACGTCGGCGGCCGACAGGACCCGCTGATCGGGGGTGCTGGCACGTTCGACGTAGTAGGCCTCGCCCAGCCGTCCGGTCGATTGCAGCGCGGCCCGCACGGTGGGGTAGGACCGGCCGAGTTTGAGCACGACGGCGGCGTCGGTGTCGGCGAGGCGGCGCTCGAGCTCGTCGAGCGGCAGCGTGCCCGGCAGGATCGTCAGCACCTCCTCGCCCTGCACCAGCGGCGTCGAGATCGCCGCGGACGCGGCGCTGACCGACGTCACGCCCGGCACGATCACCGCAGTGAACCGTTCGGTCAGCCGGGTGTGCATGTGCATGTAGGAGCTGTAGAACAGCGGATCGCCCTCGGCGAGCAGGGCGACGTCGCGCCCCGCGTCCAGATGGGCGGCGATACGGTCGGCGGCCTCGCGGTAGAAGTCCTCGATCGCCCCGGCGTAGCCGCCCGGATGGTCGGTGACCTCCGTCGTCACTGGATACACCAGGTGCTCCTCGAGCTGGCCCGCTCGCAGATACGGTTCGGCGATGCGGCGGGCGATGCTGTGCCCGTGCCGCGCGCTGTGGTAGGCCACCACGTCGGCCTGTCCGATCACCCGGGCGGCCTTGACGGTGACCAGTTCCGGGTCACCCGGGCCGAGGCCGACGCCGTAAAGCGTGCCGCGCTCGCTCATTCGCGCTCACTCGCGATCGCGTTGACCGCGGCGGCGGCCATCGCCGAGCCGCCGCGCCGGCCGGTCACCACGAGATAGGACATCCCGCGCGGCCGGTCGACCAGTTCCTCCTTGGACTGCGCCGATCCGACGAAGCCGACCGGGCCGCCCAGCACGGCGGCCGGCACCGGCGCCCCGTCGTCGAGCAGTTCCAGCAGCCGGAACAGCGCGGTCGGCGCGTTCCCGATCGCCACCACCGCACCGCCGAGCCGGTCGGCCCACAGGTCGACCGCCGCCGCGGAGCGGGTGAAGCCCAGCCGGGCGGCCAGTTCGGGCGCCCGCGGATCGGCCACCAGCGACACCACCTCGTTGTCGGCGGGCAGCCGTGAGCGGGTGATGCCCGCCGCGACCATCGAGGAGTCGCACAGCACCGGCGCGCCGGCGGCCAGCGCGGTGTGCGCGCGGGTCACCACGTCGTCGGTGAACGCCACGTGGTCGGCGACGTCGACCTGGCCGCAGGTGTGGATGAGCCGCACCACCACCCGCGCCACGTCGTCGGGGAACCGCGCCAGATCCGCTTCGTCGCGGATCGTCGCGAACGACTGCCGGTAGATCTCGGCGGCGTCGCGGATGTAGTCCAGCACGCCGCTCACCCTACGACGGGCGCTTCCGGAGCCGATAACCCTCCGGACCGGCCACCAGCACGTCGCCGACCGGCGGGCTGCCGCAGGCGCGTTCACAGCCGACGAAGTGGCGGTGGCCTTCGGCGGGGTCGTCGAGCGCCGCGGCGGCGTCGCTGCGGACGTCGGCGACCGAATGCGCGCAGCCCGGGGTTCCGGTGCAGGCGCTCACGTCCAGCCACGGCGAGTTCTCGTCGAACACCAAACCCATCGGCGCCAGCACCCGCAGCGCCACGTCGGCGACTCCCTCGTCGAGGTCACACACCAGCAGCGAGCGCCACGGGGTGATGACGATCGGGGCGTCCACGGCGCCGACGAACTCGGCGGTGCGAGCGGGCAGGACACCCAGTGGCACGGCCGCGCCGAGGGTGACGCGAGCGTCGTCCTGGGGAATCCAGCCCACCGCCGGACGATCCACCGGCGCCCAGGTGGCTCCCGGTTCCGCAGTGGCCCGTAGCCCGGCCAGCACCACCGTCGGATCGTCGAGTTCGACGATGCGCCAAGCGGTTTCGCGGATTTCCGCGAATCGGACCGCCACCGCGACCAGGGTCGGAACGACTGCGTCGAGACCCACTCGAACCCCGGTGTCGCGTCCGGCGAGCAGCAGCGCCGCCGTCTCGGCGTCGAGCAGGTGTACACCGGCGTCCGCGCCCAGACCGGACACGTCACCGCGTCCGTCGTCGAGCCCGAACCAGAAGCGTCCCGACAGACCGGCCAGTGCTGGTTCGTTCTGGATCGCTTCGTCGAGGTCGCAGATCAACCCACGCACGTCTCCGGCGCCTCCGGAGCGACCGGACAGCGGTGAGGCGACGATGTTGCGCACCCGTTCGTGGGTCGGTGAGGGGAGCAGACCCGCTGCGGCCACCGCGTCGGCGACCGCGCCGGGATCGTCGACCGCCCGGATCTGGATGTTGCCCCGCGAGGTCAGTTCCATGTCCGGGGAGCCGTACGCGGTGGCGGCGTGTGCGAGTGCGGTCAGCTGCTGCGCGGTGAGGAGGCCGCCGGGTAGGCGGATGCGGGCCAGCGCACCGTCGGCCGCCCGGTGCACCGACAGGGCACCGGGGCATGCGTCCTGGTCGCGGGACCTCGCGGTCCTGAATTGGTCGATGCGGCCATTCTCTCAGCTCGCGAGCGCTTCGCTCCCGCGGGAGAGGGGCACGACCACGTCGGAGTAGCCCGAGGCGTCGCCGGCGATGACTCGGCTGCGCCGGCCGAGGACGTCGACGGGCACATCACCGGCGAGGGTGACCCGGCTCAGCCGCCGGTACTGGTCGTCATAGTCGGCGACCGCGTAGTGCTGAGTGGCACGGTTGTCCCAGATGGCGAGGTCACCGGGGGCCCAGTTCCAGCGCACCGTGTTCTCCAGCTTGGTGACGCGCTGCTGCAGCAGCGCCAGCAGGGTCTGCGACTCCGCGGGTCCGAAGCCCACGAACTGTTTGATGAAGTGCCCGAGCACCAGCACCTTGCGGCCGGTCTCCGGATGGATCCGCACCACCGGATGCTCGACCTCGAAGTAATCGGAGTAGAACTCCTCGCGGTATTCGCGTTCGGTGTCGGTCAGCGCCTCGCGGCGGCCGTCGAAATCGGCGGCGTAGTCGAACAGGTTGGTGTGCACCGCCCACAGGTTCTCGACCAGCGCTTGCAGCGCCGCCGGGAGACGGTCGTAGGCCGCCTCGGTGTTCGCCCAGGTGGTGGTGCCGCCGTATTCGGGCAGCGCCACCGCCCGCAGCAGCGAGGCCTTCGGGATGCGATCGACGAACGTGACGTCGGTGTGCCAGCTGTTGGCCTTGTCGTAGCGCGAGTCGATCGGCAGGACCCGGTGGCCGCGTGACGTGACCGTCGGATGCGCGGTGGTCGGCGTGCCGAGCAGACGGGCGAACTCGAGCTGACCGTCGTCGTCGAGGTGGTGCTGATCGCGGAAGAAGATCACCTTGTGCTCGAGCAACGCGTCGTTGATCCGGCTCACGGTCACCGGATCCAGGCCGCCGCCCACTTCGACACCGTCGATACGCGCGCCGATATGGGCGCCGAGCTTCACCACACGCAAAGACATGTCCGCCAGGATGCTCATCGCCGCCGGCCGGCGACAGGGTTGAAATCAGCGCGAACACAACCGGCCCCCGTCGTTTCGGTCCCGCGATCTCGGGGTACGAGCAAATGCTGCGGGGGACAGGCGACAACTCGGAGGTGGCGTGCGCGCACTGTGGGACTACGTCACCACGCACCAGTCGCAGCTGCTGTTCGATTCCTATCAGCACGTCAGCGCCGTGGTGCAGAGCGTGCTCATCGCGACCGTGATCGGTGTGGCGATCGGCGTGCTGACCTACCGTTCCGGCCTTGCGGCGAATCTCGCAACCTCGGTGTCGAGCGTGATCCTGACCGTCCCGGCGTTCGCCCTGCTCGGCCTGCTCATCCCGCTGTTCGGGCTCGGCGTCGTGCCCAGCATCACGGCGCTGGTGCTGTACTCCCTGCTGCCCATCGTCCGCAACACCATCGTGGGCCTCAACGGCGTCGATCCCGCGCTGACCGACGCCGCGCGCGGGATCGGGATGAGCCGGCTCGCCACGCTGAGTCGCGTCGAGCTGCGGTTGGTGTGGCCGTCGATCCTTTCGGCCATGCGCATCAGTACCCAGATGTCGATGGGTGTGCTCGCGATCGCGGCCTACGTCAAGGGGCCGGGGTTGGGGAACCTGATCTTCGCCGGCCTCGCGCGGGTCGGCAGCCCGACGGCGATCCCGATGGCCGTCACCGGCACGTTGCTCATCGTGATCCTGGCCCTCGCGCTGGACGGTCTGCTCGTACTCCTCGGCCGGCTCACCACGTCGAAAGGCATCCGATGACGACCACGGCAGCAGAATCCGACACGGCGACGGGAACGCCGTCGGGGGTGCGCATCGAACTCGACCACGTCTCGAAGATCTACCCGGGTGCGTCCGAGCCGGCGGTCGACGACGCGTCGCTCGACATCCCGGCCGGCGAGATCGTGGTCTTCGTCGGCCCGTCCGGCTGCGGGAAGACCACCATGATGCGGATGATCAACCGGCTGTCGGAGCCGACGTCGGGCAGCATTCGTATCGGCGACGTCGACGCGCTGGCGATCAAACCGACCGAACTGCGCCGAAAGATCGGCTACTCCATCCAGCAGGCGGGTCTGTTCCCCCACATGACGATCCGGCAGAACGTCGGATTGGTGCCCGGCCTGCTGCGCTGGGACCGCAAACGCATCGACAACCGGGTCGATGAGCTGCTCGACCTCGTCGGCCTCGAACCCGGCCAGTACGCCGACCGCTATCCCCGGCAGCTCTCCGGCGGTCAGCAGCAGCGCGTCGGGGTGGCGCGCGCACTGGCCGCCGACCCGCCGGTGCTGCTGATGGACGAGCCGTTCGGCGCGGTCGACCCGATCACCCGTTCCACGCTGCAGGACGAACTGTTGCGGCTGCAGAGCGAATTACGCAAGACGATCGTGTTCGTCACCCACGATTTCGGGGAGGCGGTCAAGCTCGGCGACCGGATCGCCGTGCTGGGCCCGCGGTCCAAACTCCTGCAGTACGACTCCCCGCAGAACATCTTGGCCAGCCCCGCCGACGACACCGTGGCCGGCTTCGTCGGCTCCGGCGCCTCGCTGCGTCAGCTGGGTCTCACGCGGATCAAGGATGTCGATCTGCGTCAGGCCGCCACCGTGCACGCCGACGATTCTGTCGACGAGGTACGAAATCGGTTGGCGGGCAGCGAATTCAATTGGGCCGTGGTGCTCGACGCGCGCGAGCGGCCGGTCAGCTGGGTACGGGAGTCGCGGCTGCGCCACGCCGGCACGCTCGCCGACGTGGTCGAGCACCTCGACGTGGTCAGCACGCAGTCGACGCTGGAAGACGCGCTCGAGGCCATCCTTGCCGAACAGCACGCCTCTGCCGTCGTTACCGGCGCCGGCGGCCGCTACGTCGGCGTGGTCACCCTCGACACCCTCATCGACACCATCAACCGGTTGCGTGAAGACGCCAACGCGGAGACCGCCGACTCGTGAGCACCGTGACCGCCGACCGGGCGCAGAACAGCAAGGCGTCCGCCACCACCACCGCCGAACGGCTGCGTCTGCTGATACAGCCGGCGCTGGTGCTGGTGGTCGCGGCGGCGGTGGTGTTCTGGGCGTTCAACCGCGATCTGACCGCCACCCAGCAGGAGAACATCAACCCCGGCAACGTCGCGACGCTGATCTGGCAGCATCTGCTGATCACCGGCGCGGTCACCGCGATCGTGCTCGCCGTGGGGGTGCCGCTCGGGGTGCTGGTCACTCGGCCGGGCGCGAAAGCGTTGCGGCCCTTGTTCATCGGGGTGGCCAACATCGGGCAGGCGGCGCCGGCGATCGGTCTGCTGGTGCTGCTGTTCCTGTGGACGGCGAAGACCGGCTTCTGGATCGGGGTGCTGCCGATCGCGCTGTACTCCTTGTTGCCGGTGCTGGCCAGCACGATCCTGGGCATCGACCAGGTGGACCGATCGCTCATCGACGCCGGTCTCGGCCAGGGCATGTCCCGCGGTGGCCTGCTGATGCGGGTGGAACTGCCGCTGGCCGTGCCGTACATCCTCGCCGGTTTGCGCACGTCGCTGGTGCTCGCCGTCGGGACCGCGACGCTGTCGTTCCTGGTGAACGCCGGCGGGTTGGGAATCCTCATCGACACCGGATACAAGCTGCAGGACAACGTCACACTGATCCTCGGCAGCGTGCTCGCGGTGTGCCTCGCGCTGCTCGTCGACTGGCTCGGCGGCCTCGCCGAGTACTTCCTCAACCCCAAGGGTCTGCGATGAGGCGCGATTTCGGTGTACTTCGTCGCGGTCAGCGCGACCGACGACACCGAAATCGCGGGGTGTCCGTCGCGGTCGCGTTGGTCTTGTTGCTCACGTCGTGCGGGCTGGGGTCCGGCAGCACGGTGCCGCTACCGGTCGCGCCCGGCTCCATCCAGCCCGCCCCCGGGCTGGAAGGGGTGCAGATCACCGTCGGGTCGAAGGAGTACACCGAACAGGTCATCCTCGGGTACATCCTCGAGTTCACACTCGCGGCGGCAGGCGCGGACGTCCGGGACCTCACCGGCATCGTCGGCTCGCGCAGCACCCGGGAGGCGCAGCTGTCCGGTCAGGTCGACGTCGCCTACGAGTTCACCGGCAACGCCTGGATCAACTACCTCGGCCATGAGAAGCCGATCCCGGACACGGCAGCGCAGTTCGAGGCGGTGCGCGCGGAGGATCTGGAGCGCAACGACATGGTCTGGTTACCGCCGGGCCCGATGGACGACACCTATGCGCTGGCGGCGAGTAAGCGGGTGATCGAGAGCACCGGAGTGCGCACCCTGTCCGAATACGCCGAACTGGTCCGGACGAATCCGGCCGCCGCGAAGACCTGCGTGGACACCGAGTTCCGGGCCCGCCAGGACGGCTTCCCCGGGATGGCCGCCGCGTACGGCTTCGACCCGGCGCGGGCGCAGACCCCGATTCTGCAGGTCGGCATCATCTACCAGGCGACCGCCGACGGGAACCAGTGCGATTTCGGTGAGGTGTTCACCACCGACGGCCGCATCGCCGCGCTCGACCTGGTGGTGCTGACCGACGACAAGCAGTTCTTCGCTCACTACAACCCGTCGGTCACCATGAAGCGCTCGTTCTTCGACGCCCACCCCGAGATCGCCGACGTGACCGCGCCTGTCACCGCCGCACTGACCAACGAGGCGATCATGGACATGAACAAGCAGGTGGACGTCGAGGGCCGCGATCCGAGCGTCGTCGCGCGCGACTGGATGGTCTCGATGGGCTTCGTCACCATCCCCTAGCAGGGGGTTCACCCCCTGCTTGTGACATCCGTCACTCGTTGTCCGATCTTGTCTCCTCACGCACAGAAACGCCTGCTCGGGCGCACGACGCCGTAGCTTTCACGTTGAACCGATACCGCCGGTATCAGGTACATAACGGAAAGGAGACGACCGTGATCGCCATCTTCGCCATCGCGTTCGTGCTGCTCGTGCTCATCGCCGCGCTCGGCATGCCGTACTCGCAGTCCTGGTATGCCCGCTGGGGCGGCTACGACCGCTGACCGCCGTGGGGTACGAATGACGGGTGACCGACCCGCACCCACCGACCGTCCTGCTGCTCTCGACCTCTGACACCGATCTCATCACCGCGCGGGCCAGTGGAGCGGGGTATCGCTGGGCGAACCCCTCCCGCCTGGTCCCCGGTGAGCTCGAGGAGCTGATCGGGCAGGCGGACGCGGTGGTGGTCCGCATCCTCGGCGGATACCGCGCCTGGGACGAGGGCATCGACACGGTGCGCGCCAGCGGACTGCCGACGGTGGTGGTCAGCGGCGAACAGTCGCCCGACGCCGAACTCATGGGCCACTCGACCACCCCCCAGGGCGTCGCCCTGCAGGCCCACGTCTATCTGGCGCAGGGTGGCACCGAGAATCTCGCCAACCTCCACGCCTTCCTGTCCGACACGCTGTTGATGACCGGGTTCGGCTTCGAGCCACCGGCGCCGACCCCGAAGTGGGGTGTGCTGGAGCGCGATTCGACGCAGATGGAGGGCCCGACCGTCGCGGTGCTGTACTACCGCGCTCAGCAGCTCGCCGGGAACACGGGCTACATCGATGCGCTGTGCGCGGCCATCGAGGCGGCGGGAGGGCGCGCGCTACCGGTGTACTGCGCCTCGCTGCGCAACGCCGACCCCGACCTGCTCGCGCTGCTCGGCGAGGCCGACGCGCTCATCACCACCGTGCTCGCCGCGGGCGCCGCCACCCCGGCGAGCGTCGGCGCGGGCGGCAACGACGACAGCTGGGACGTCGCCCATCTGGCCGCGCTCGATGTGCCGATCCTGCAGGGGCTGTGCCTGACGAGTTCGCGCGAACAGTGGAACTCCAACGACGACGGTCTGTCGCCGCTCGACGTGGCCACGCAGGTCGCGGTCCCGGAGTTCGACGGCCGCATCATCACCGTCCCGTTCTCGTTCAAGGAGATCGACGACGAAGGCCTGATCTCCTATGTCGCCGACCCGGAACGCTGTGCGCGGGTGGCGGGCATCGCCCTGCGCCACGCGCGCCTGCGTCGCATCCGGCCCGAAGACAAGCGGGTCGCAGTCGTGTTCTCGGCGTATCCCACCAAGCACGCCCGCATCGGCAACGCCGTCGGGCTCGACACACCAGCCAGTGCCGTCGCGCTGCTGACCGCGATGCGCGAGGCCGGATACGACATCGGTGACGTGCCCGGAATCGAGGCGCAAGACGGTGACGCGCTGATCCACGCCCTCATCGAGCGCGGGGGCCAGGATCCGGCGTGGCTCACCGAAGGTCAGCTGACCGGCAATCCGATCCGGTTGTCCGCCAGAGACTATCGCGCATGGTTCGCCACCCTCCCCGAAGAGCTGACCGATGCGGTCACCGAGCACTGGGGACCACCACCCGGAGAGCTGTTCGTCGACCGCGGCACGGACCCCGACGGCGAGATCGTCATCGCCGCAATGCAATCCGGCAACGTCGTGCTGATCGTGCAGCCGCCGCGCGGATTCGGCGAGAATCCGGTCGCGATCTACCACGACCCCGACCTGCCGCCGAGCCACCACTATCTCGCCGCCTACCACTGGATGACTGGCGGATTCGGCGGCTGCTTTCAAGCGGATGCGATCGTGCATCTCGGCAAGCACGGCAACCTGGAGTGGCTGCCCGGTAAAACGCTCGGCATGTCCGCGGCATGCGGCACCGACGCCGCGCTCGGCGATCTGCCGCTGATCTACCCGTTCCTGGTCAACGATCCGGGGGAGGGCACCCAGGCCAAGCGGCGGGCGCACGCCACGCTCGTCGACCACCTCATCCCGCCGATGGCGCGCGCCGAGACCTACGGCGACATCGCCCGTCTCGAGCAGCTGCTCGACGAACACGCCAACGTCTCCGCACTGGACCCCGGTAAGCTGCCCGCGATCCGCCAGCAGATCTGGACGCTGATGCGGGCGGCGAAGATGGACCACGATCTCGGGCTGTCCGAACGCCCCGACGAGGATTCGTTCGACGACATGCTGTTGCACGTCGACGGCTGGCTGTGCGAGATCAAGGACGTGCAGATCCGCGACGGGCTGCACATCCTGGGCGCGGCGCCGGCCGGTGAGGCTCAGCTCGACCTGGTGCTGGCGATCCTGCGCGCCCGCCAGCTGTTCGGCGGGGAACAGACGCTGCCCGGACTCCGCCAGGCCCTCGGCCTCGCCGAGGACGGACAGGACGAGCGGGTGACCGTCGACGCAGTCGAGGCGCGGGCCCGTGGCCTGGTGGCCGCGCTGCAGGACGCCGCCTGGGATCCCGCGGCCGTCGACGGGATCACCGACAATCCGGACGTCGCCGCGATCCTGCGGTTCGCCGCCACCGAGGTGGTGCCGCGGCTGGCCGGTACCTCCGAGGAGATCGCCCAGGTGCTGCGTGCCCTGGACGGCCGGTTCATCGCGGCGGGCCCGTCCGGGTCACCGCTACGCGGGCTGGTCAACGTGCTACCCACCGGCCGCAACTTCTACTCCGTCGACCCGAAGGCGGTGCCGTCACGGTTGGCGTGGGAAACCGGTGTGGCGATGGCGGATTCGCTGCTGACCCGGTACCGCGAGGATCACGGCGCGTGGCCGCGCTCGGTGGGACTGTCGGTGTGGGGGACCTCGGCGATGCGGACCTCGGGTGACGACATCGCCGAAGTCCTCGCCCTGCTCGGGGTACGCCCGGTGTGGGACGACGCGTCGCGCCGGGTCGTCGACCTCACCCCGATGTCGCTCGAGGAACTCGGCCGACCACGCATCGACGTCACCGTGCGTATCTCCGGCTTCTTCCGCGACGCGTTCCCGCACGTGGTGGCGATGCTCGACGACGCCGTCGCGCTGGTGGCCGGGCTCGACGAATCCGACGAGGACAACTACGTCCGCGCCCACACCCAGGCCGACATCGCCCAGCACGGCGATCAAAGACGAGCCACCACACGGATTTTCGGCTCGAAGCCGGGAACCTACGGGGCCGGGCTGCTGCAGCTCATCGACAGCCGCAACTGGCGTGACGACGCCGACCTCGCCGAGGTGTACACGGCGTGGGGCGGCTTCGCGTACGGCCGCGGACTGGACGGCCGGCCCGCCGCGGAGGACATGGCCAACAGCTACCGCCGAATCGCGGTGGCGGCCAAGAACACCGACACCCGCGAACACGACATCGCCGACTCCGACGACTACTTCCAGTACCACGGCGGAATGGTCGCCACCGTGCGCGCGCTGACCGGTAAGGCGCCCGCTGCCTACATCGGCGACAACACCCGCCCGGACGCCGTGCGCACGCGCACACTGTCGGAGGAGACCACCCGCGTGTTCCGCGCCCGCGTGGTGAACCCCCGCTGGATCACCGCGATGCGCAGGCACGGCTACAAAGGCGCCTTCGAGATGGCGGCCACCGTCGACTACCTCTTCGGCTACGACGCCACCGCCCATGTGATGGCCGACTGGATGTACGACCGGCTGTCCCAGGAATACGTCCTCGATGCGGAGAACCGCAAGTTCATGGAGGAGTCGAATCCGTGGGCGCTGCACGGGATGGCCGAACGATTGCTGGAGGCCGCCGGCCGCGGGATGTGGGCCGAACCCGATCCGGCGACCCTGGACGGTCTGCGCCAGGTGCTGCTCGAGACCGAAGGGGATCTCGAAGGCTGACCCGCGCCGGCGGCTAGATTTGATCACATGGCCGCCACCTTCGCCGACGTCGCGAAATCCGAATACATCCTGCTCACCACGTTCACCAAGGACGGCAGGCCGAAGCCGACGGCGATCTGGGCCGTGCCCAAAGGCGACGGCCTCATCGCGATCACCCAGGAGAAGTCGTGGAAGGTCAAGCGGATCCGCAACACCTCGCGGGTCACCATCGCACCCTGCGACCGCGCCGGGAAACCGAAGGGTGAGGCCGTCGAGGCGGTCGCGTCGATCCTGGACAAATCCGCCAACGGCGCCACGTACGACGCGCTGGGCCGCCGCTACGGTCTGCTCGGTAAGACGTTCAACGTTTTCTCGAAGCTGCGCGGGGGCATGAAGAACAACGTGACCATCGAGATCAAGCCGGCCTGACTCCGGTGTCCGAGACCACGCCCACCTTCAAAGACGTCTACGGCGAGAAGTATCTGCTGCTGACGACGTTCACGAAGGACGGCAGACCCAAACCGACGCCGGTGTGGGGGGTGCCCGACGGCGACCGCCTGCTCATCAGCACCGACGCCGGCTCATGGAAGACCAAGCGCATCAACAACACTCCGCGCGTGACGATCCAGAAGTGCGGTGTGCTCGGCAAACCCAAAGGCGACCCCGTGGAGGCGGTGGCCCGCAACCTGCCGGCCTCCGAAACCCGCCGGGTCTTCGACATGGTGACCAGACGCTACTGGTGGCACGCCTGGTGGTGGATTCCGCAGGCGCTCATCCGCGGCGGCGTCGACAAGGTGCACGCCGCCATCGAGGTGAAGCCCGCCTAAGCGGGCAGGTGTGCGTCGAAGAACGCGAACACCCGCCGCCAGGCGTCCTCGGTCGCGGCGTCGTCGTAGCCGAATCCGGTGACCCGTAGCAGCGGCTGCGCCGGCAGGCGATTGGCGAAGCTGTGTCCCGCCTGGGGATAGACCTTGATGTCTGCGGGCACGCCCTTGGCTCGGACGGCAGAGGCGAGCTTCTCGGGCGCTCCGCGGCCCAGCGGGTCGCGCCGGCCGTAACTCGCCACGATCGGGCACGACACATCGAGCAGATCGTCCAGGTTCTTGGGCAGCGGCACCCCGTAGAACGGAGCGGCGGCGCCGAAGTTGCCCGCCCCGAGCAGCAGCGCGAACTGGCCGCCCATGCAGAAGCCGGCGATCGCCACCGCCCCCGAACACTCCGGCAGCGCGACGAGGTGGTCACGCGTGGCGAGCAGGTCGTCGAACACGCGACCCTGCTGGGCGAGCAGCTCGCGGAACACCCGGGTGATGCAGCGCGCCCGGCCGCCACGGCTGTACAGGTTGGGTGCGAGCGCAACGTATCCCGCCGCGGCGACGCGCGCCACGATCGCCTCGTTGTCGGCGCTGATCCCGGCCGCGTCGTGCACCACGACGACGCCGGGGCGGGGGCCCTGCTGCGCGGTGACGCCGTCGGGTCGGCCGAGCAGCGCGTCGATGCGTCCGTCCGGGGTGTCGACGCGGACCGTGGTCACCGTTTCCGTCACGGATCAGAATCTACGGCCCGCACCCGGAACCACCACGGAAAATCGCACGTTGAACGGATATGGCAAAGCGGCTGTTCCTGCTGTACGCGTTGGTCGAACTCGCGGTCGTTGTCGCGCTGGTGGCGACGATCGGGCTCGGCTGGACCCTGCTGCTCGCACTCGGCGCGTCCGTCCTGGGGCTGCTGTTGGCCGGATCACAGCTCAAACGTCACCTGCAGCGGCTGCGTTCCGGACTGACCGCCCAGACCGCGCAGGGTGCCGTCACCGACGGCGCGCTGGTCGCGCTCGGCTCGGTACTCGTCATCGTGCCCGGACTGGCCAGCACTGTGCTCGGCGCCCTGCTGCTGCTCCCGCCGACCCGCGCGGCCGCCCGGCCCGTGGTGACCGCGATGGCCGGCAGGCGGATGCCGCTGATCGTCACCACCACCTCGTCGGGCGCTCGCCGCCCCGACTACATCGACGGTGAGGTCATCGACGTGGTGGACGTCGAACAGACCGCGGTGCAGCGTCGCGCGGACTGAACCGGTTAGCCTGTCGGCGCCGTGACGACACTGTTCATCAACGGGCGGGTGCACACCCCCGCCCAACCCGACGCGACCGCGATGGCGGTCCGCGACGGCACCGTGGCCTGGCTGGGTAGCGACGACGTCGGACGCGCCCAGTTCCCCGACGCCCGGGTCGTCGATCTCGACGGTGGTTTCGTCGCGCCCGCCTTCGTCGACAGCCACGTCCACCTCACCGCCACCGGCCTGACGCTCGCCGGTCTCGACCTGCGCACCACCACCTCGCTGCGCGACTGCCTGGACCGGATCACCGACCACGCCCGCCGTCACCCCGACGGCGTGCTGTGGGGCCACGGCTGGGACGAGACGCGCTGGCCCGAACCTACGGCGCCCAGTACCGACGATCTCGACCGCGCCGCCGGCGGACGGGCGGTGTACCTGTCGCGCGTCGACGTGCACTCGGCGGCGGCGTCGACAGCGCTGCGTACGCAGACGCCCGGACTGGAGACGGCGCGCGGCCACCATCCGCAGCGGCCCGTCACCGCCGACGCCCACCACCTGGTGCGTGCCGCCGCCCGCGCCGCCCTGACACCCACCCAGCGGGATCAGGCCCGGCGCGCCGCGCTCGACGCAGCGGCCGCCCACGGGATCGTCGCGGTCCACGAATGCGCGGGGCCGCAGATCGGCGGTCTGGACGACTGGCTGGAGCTGCGCGCGCTCGATCACGGCGTGCAGATCACCGGCTACTGGGGCGAGCCGGCCACCGACGCGGCGCATGCCCGGGAACTGCTCGACCGCAGTGGCGCGCACGGGCTGGCAGGGGACCTGTTCGTCGACGGCGCACTCGGCTCGCGCACCGCGTGGCTGCACGAGCCGTACGCCGACGCACCGGGCGAATGCGGTAACACCTATCTCGACGCCGAGGCCGTCACCGCCCATCTGCGCGCCTGCACCGGCGCGGGAATCACCGCCGGATTCCACGTCATCGGCGACGCCGCGGTGACCACGGTCGTCGACGCCCTCGCCCGCGTCGTCGACGAGTTCGGCGGCCCGGCGGTGGCGCGGTGCGGCCACCGGCTCGAGCATCTGGAGATGGTCACCGCCGAGCAGGCCGACCGGCTCGGGGCCTGGGGCGTCATCGCGAGTCTGCAGCCGCATTTCGACGCGCTGTGGGGCGGTCCCGACGGGATGTACGCCCAGCGGCTCGGGCCGGACCGAGCGGCCGGATTGAACCCGTTCGCGCTGTTAGCATCCCGAGGCGTGCCCCTCGCGTTCGGCTCGGACTCGCCCGTCACCGACATGAATCCCTGGTCCAGCGTGCGCGCAGCCAGCAGGCACCAGACGCCGGGCAGTGCCATCTCGTTGCGTGCCGCGTTCGCCGCGGCAACCCGGGGCGGCTGGCGCGCCGGCGGCGTCCGGGACGGCGTGACCGGCACGCTGGTGCCAGGTGCGTCCGCCTCCTACGCCGTCTGGGACGCCGACCACCTCGAGGTCAGCGCACCGGCCGACTCGGTGCAGCGCTGGTCCACCGATCCGCGGGCGCGGGTGCCCGCGCTCCCACGCCTGGGCCCCGAGGATGCGACGCCCCGCTGCCGGCAGACGGTGCACCGGGGTGTCGTGATCCATGGCTGACGTCGTTCAGGCGCTCGACGCGGCGGAGTCTCCGCCCCGGCGGTGGGCGCAGCGGGCCCGCCGGCTGGGCCGCGGCACCCTCGACCGGATCGTGCAGCTGGGCGTCACCGTGGCCGCAGGGCTCCTGCTGTGCGTCAGCTTCCCGCCCTTCGGCTGGTGGTACTGCGCATTCCTCGGCCTGGCCCTGCTGGCGTGGGTGCTGACCCGCGACACCACGACCACCGCGGGCGGCTTCGGGTACGGCTACCTGTTCGGGCTGGCGTTCTACATCCCGTTGCTGCCGTGGATCAGCGGGCTCGTCGGCGCCGGACCCTGGCTCGGGCTGGCCGCCGTCGAAGCGCTGTTCCCCGCGCTGTTCGGGGCGCTGGCGGTGATCGTGCGCCGGCTCAAGGGCTGGCCGCTGTGGTTCGCGGCCCTGTGGGTCGGCCAGGAGTGGCTCAAGTCGAGCGTGCCGTTCGGCGGCTTCCCGTGGGGAGTCGTCGGCTTCAGCCAGACCACCAGCCCTGTGCTGGCGCTGGCCCAGCTCGGCGGCGCTCCGCTGGTGTCGTTCGCGGTCGCCCTCGTCGGCTTCAGCCTGACCGCGCTCACCGTCGAGATCGTCGCGTGGCTGCGGCACAGCGACACCCACCGCGCGGCTCCGCCCGCCGTCGTGCTGCCCGGCCTGGCGATCGCGGTAACGATGCTCGGAACCGCCGTGATCTGGCCGCAGGTCCGGCACGCGGCGACCGGCGCCGTGGACGATCAGCCGGTCACCGTCGCCGCGGTGCAGGGCAACGTGCCGCGGCTCGGCCTGGACTTCAACGCGCAACGTCGCGCGGTGCTGGACAACCACGTCGAGGAGACCCTGCGGCTCGCCGAGGACGTCCGGGCGGGAAGGGCGCCGCAACCCATGGTGGTGGTGTGGCCCGAGAACTCCTCGGACATCGATCCGCTGGCCAACCCGGACGCCGCGGCGCAGATCTCGGCCGCCGCACAGGCGATCGACGCACCGATCCTCGTCGGCGGCGTCGTCCGCGCACCCGACTACACCCCCGAGCATCCGGTGTCGACGAACACGGTCATCGTGTGGAATCCGGACACCGGTCCCGCCGACCGCCACGACAAGAAGATCGTGCAACCGTTCGGCGAGTACCTGCCCTGGCGGGACTTCTTCAGCAAGCTCTCCCCGTACGCCGAACGGGCGGGCTACTTCCGGCCCGGCGACGGCGACGGGGTGGTGACCGCGGCCGGCGTGCCGATCGGCGTCACCACCTGCTGGGAGGTGATCTTCGACCGGGCGGCGCGGGAGTCGGTGCTCGGTGGCGCGCAGATCCTTGCGGTCCCGGCCAACAACGCCACCTTCACCGAGGCGATGAGCGAACAGCAGCTCGCGTTCAGCCGCCTGCGCGCGGTCGAGCACGACCGGTTCGTCGTGACCGCGGGCACGACCGGTATCAGCGCGATCATCGCGCCGGACGGCCGGGAGCTGGCCCGAACCCAGTTCTTCGAACCCGCCTACCTCGACCGCCAGATCCGGTTGAAGACGGATCTGACACCGGCGACGCGATGGGGCCCGGCGCTCCAGGCGGTGCTGGTCGCCGTCGGTTTTGCCGCTGTGGCAGCGGTTGTGATCGCCGCCATACTGCACAATGGACACTTCGTATCCGCGATGCGGCGTCGCCGCAGTGCCGCCCTGAGCCCGACTGAAACCGAGCCGCCCCGAGCGGGTGGCGACGATGGAGGACCGTCATGACCAGTCCCATGCCCGGGGCTGCCCGGCCGAGTCAGCGCACGCTGGTCATCATCCCGACCTACAACGAACGGGAGAACCTACCGCTCATCGTGCGCCGCGTGCACGACGCGTGCCCCGGTGTGCACATCCTGGTGGTCGACGACGGCAGTCCCGACGGCACCGGTGAGCTGGCCGACGAACTCGCGCTCAACGATCCTGACCGGATTCACGTCATGCACCGAAAGTCCAAGGACGGACTGGGGGCGGCGTATCTGGCCGGATTCGCCTGGGGGATGAACCGGCAGTACTCGGTGTTGGTGGAGATGGACGCCGACGGCAGCCACGCTCCCGAACAGCTACACCGGCTGCTCGACGCCATCGACGGCGGCGCCGACCTGGTGATCGGGTCGCGCTACGTGCCCGGCGGCGCCATCCGCAACTGGCCGCGACGTCGCTATGCGTTGTCGAAGACGGCCAACACCTACGCCCGGGTGTTGCTCGGGGTGGGGATCCGCGACATCACCGCCGGCTACCGCGCCTATCGCCGCGAGGTGCTGGAAAAGCTCGACCTGTCGGCGGTCGACTCCAAGGGCTACTGCTTCCAGATCGACCTGACGTGGCGCACCATCAACAACGGGTTCACGGTCGTCGAGGTGCCCATCACGTTCTCCGAGCGGGAACTCGGACAGTCGAAGATGAGTGGGTCGAACATCCGCGAAGCGCTGTTCAAGGTCGCGGATTGGGGAATCCGCGGACGCCTCGATCGCGCCCGCGGATTCGACTACCGGCGGTAGCTCAGCTGCCCCGGCGCTTGGACTTGATCAGGTCGAGCCGCTCCTTGAGCAGCTCTTCGAGTTCCTCGACCGAACGACGCTCCAGCAGCATGTCCCAGTGCGTGCGCGGCGGCTTCACCTTCTTGGGCTCGGGCACGTCACCCTCGATGAGGGTGCCCTCCATACCGTTGCGGCACAGCCAGGTGCCGGGGATCTCCGCGTCGTCGGCGAACGGGACGTCGAATTCCTCACCGTTGTCGGTGCGGTAACGGGCAACCTGACGCGGCGCCAGGTCATGGTTGCGGTCGGTCTCATAGCTCACGGCGCCGAGACGACTGCCTCGCAGGACACGATCAGCCATCGTCATCACTCCTCTTCAACTGCAGACTTGCCGGATATACAACGCGACAAACGCGCGCGGAGTTCCCGACTCGACCGACGATGCTACCGGGATCTGTCGGACACCCCGTCTACAGTCGGCCCTGTGGCGACACCTGTGGCAGCACTCAACAGACGCCGTGGCCGGCCGCAGCCCTGCCGCTGGTGCGGCCGCGAGGTCGCTGACGCCGGGATGGGCCGGCGTCGCCAGTACTGCAGACAGTCCTGCCGGCAGCGGGCCTACGAACAGCGGGCGCTGGTGAAAGGCACCTCACTGTCACCGGATGCGGTGGTGCTGACCGCCGACGAGGCCGCCCAGCTCTCCGACCGGGTCTTCGAGGTCCGGTGTGCCGCAGAGGACGTCGCGACGGCGGTGGAGGAAGGGGCGGGTCCCGACGAGCTGCGGCAGTTGTGTGATGCGCTGATGCGCGCGGCGAAGGCCGCCGACGGCTGGCGGTAGGTTTTCCCGCCGATCGCCCGGGTAACTGGTCGCGGTGGTTGACGAAGACACCGGTCGAGACACCGGCGAAGAAGCCTGGACCCGACAGCTCTGCGACACCGCCCAGCGGGTGTTCGGCTGGGCGGAACTCCATCCCGAACAGCTCGAGGCCATGCAGGCGATCATGGCGGGCCGCGACGTCCTCGCGGTGTTGCCGACGGGTTCCGGGAAATCCGCGATCTACCAGGTGCCCGATGTGCTGCTGGACGGCCCGACACTGGTCGTGTCGCCGCTGATCGCATTGCAACAGGATCAGATCGCCGGACTCGCCGACACCGCCGCCCCCGAGGCGGTGGCGATCAACTCGCAGCTGCGCGCCGCCGAGAGCGAAGACAACTGGGCAGCGGTGCGCAGCCGCGACGCCGACTACATCTTCGTATCCCCCGAACAGCTCGCCAACGATGACGTGGTCGGCCGGCTGGCCGGATCGGCGGTGTCGCTGATCGTCGTCGATGAGGCGCACTGCGTGTCGGCGTGGGGTCACGACTTCCGGCCCGACTACCTCCGGCTGGCCGACGCGTTCGGTCGAATCGCCCCCGACGCGCCGGTCGCCGCGCTCACCGCCACCGCGTCGGTGGTCGTCCGGAGGGAGATCTCCGAGCGGTTGCGCCAACGCGATCCGCTGGTGGTCGTGGGCGACTTCGACCGGCCGAACCTGCGCCTGGAGGTCGAGCAGTTCCTCGACGACGACGACAAGCGTTCGGCGGTGCTCGACACCGTCACCGGTCTGACCGGCCCCGGGCTGCTCTACACGGCAACCCGTAACGACGCCGAACAGTACGCCGAGACACTGAACGACCGCGGCGTCCGGGCGGCGGCCTATCACGCCGGGCTGTCGGCTGCGCAACGTCAGGCGGTGCACGACGGCTTCCGGAAGGACCCCGGCGAAGAGGACTTCGATGTGGTCGTCGCGACGTCGGCCTTCGGCATGGGTATCGACAAACCCAACGTCCGCTTCGTCGTCCACGCCTCGATCCCGGATTCGCTGGACTCGTACTACCAGCAGATCGGCCGGGCCGGCCGGGATGGTGACGACGCCCTGGCGCGGCTGTTCTACCGCGCCGAGGATCTCGGGCTGGCGCGGTTCTTCACCACCCACCGGCCCGACGAGGAGCTCATCAAAGTGGTCTTCAAGGCGCTCGACCGCAAGACGCCCAAGCGAATCAAGCGGTTGCGCGACGATCTGGGCGTCAAGGGCCGCAAGCTGACCAATGCCATCAACCTGCTCGAGCAGGCCGAGGCGATCAGCGCAACCGCCAAGGGTTTCATCGCAGGCAGCCGCCGAACCCGGGACGCGGTGCGTGGCGCCCTCGAGGTCGTCGACATGCGGGAGCGGGTGGACCGCAGCCGGGTGGAGATGATGCGCGGCTACGCCGAGGCCCGCGACTGCCGCAGGCAGTTCCTGCTCGACTACTTCGGTCAGGGCCTGCCGGAGCCCTGCGGCAACTGCGACCGCTGCGCCGCGACCGCGACCGCCGCCGCCGCCGCCGAAGATTCCGCTGTGGACGACACCTCCGAGGCGCAACCTGCGATCCCGCGCCAGACCGTGGTAACCCACAAGCAGTGGGGTTGCGGCGTGGTGATCGGCGGGGACACCGACCGCATCACGGTGCTGTTCGACGAGCACGGCTACCGCACGCTGGCGATGGAGGCGGTTCGGGAGAACGATCTGCTGACCGTGGGCTGATGCCGAACGAGTAGAGCTACTCATGTGCGCGGCGCATTTCCTGGGTGAGACTCGCCGACATGAGGATCCGCAGGCTCCACCTGGTGACGGCCGTGCTGGCCGTGCTGCCGTCGGCCGTCGTCATCGGGTGTGCGGCCGACCGTAGCGCCGATGCCGCCCGCATCCGCGCTGAGCTGGGCACCATGCCGGGAGTCAGCGTCGTCGATGTCGGCTACGTCAACGACTTCGAGAACGGTCCGAACATCAACATCAGCCTCGAGATGCCCGAGGCGACGGAGGTGGACATCGGTGCGGCCGCGCACCGTATCGGTGAACTCACGGGAAGCTTCGACGACCACCGTCGACGCACCGAGATCACCGTCGCGCCGATGACGGTTCTGAAGTACAGCGCGGACATCGGCGAGGAGGTCGCCTATACCGACGTCGCTACCGAAGCCCGTGTGCTGCGGGCGATTCGGCCCCGGCTGAGTGCGAGCTGGGTCCGATGGGAGCACTACGACGGCCGATCACGGGTCGAGCTGTGGAGCGCCGCGACACCGGATCAGGATCTCCGCGCGGCGCTCGACACGTCACTGGCCGGCGCGACGGAGGTGTACGTACGATCCGCGGTGCCGGCAGAGCGCGGCTCGTGGGAGGTCGAGCTGCCGTTGACCGATGCGGAGCTGAGCGGGTTGCTCCAGCAGCTGTCACCGGTTGCGCCGATTAACGCGCCGTGAGCATGTATCGAGCGCTCCCAGGCTTTACGATGAGGCGACCGTACGCCCGAAATGGATAGCTCTTGTCGCTGTCGCCGCCTGACTCCACCGCCGAGACGCCCGCGGACGAGACCCGCCGCGTGTGGCGGTTCGGCGACTTCGTCCTGGACACGCTCCGGTACGAATTGCGCTGCGGCACAACGGTGATCAAGGTCGAACCGCAGGTGTTCGACGTCCTTACCGAGCTCGTGCGCCACCACGACCGCTTCGTCAGCAAAGAGGAACTGTTCGATTCGGTGTGGGGCGGGCGGTTCGTGGGGGAGGCCGCGCTGACCAGTCGCATCAAGGCCGCCCGGCGGGCGCTGGGCGACGACGGCGAATCGCAGCGTTTCATTCGCACCGTCCGCGGCCGCGGATACCAGTTCGTCGGCGAGATCATGGGGGACCGCACCGCCGACGCACCGCGACCGCCCGAGGCGCCGGTGCGCCAGCACATCGCGTTCTGCCGGGCGGCCGACGGCGCCCGATTGGCCTACGCGATGGCCGGAGACGGTCCGCCGCTGGTGCGTGCGGCGAATTGGATGACCCACCTGGGCTACGACATCGAGAGCCCGGTGTGGCGGCACTGGGTGCGCGACCTGTCGCAACGTCACTGCTTCGTCCGCTACGACGAACGCGGTTGCGGATTGTCCGACTGGGAGACAACAGATTTCTCGTTCGACGCGTGGGTGACCGATCTGGAGACGGTGGTCGAGGCGGTCGGCCTCGACCGGTTCCCCCTGCTCGGGGTGTCTCAGGGCGGTGCGGTCGCGGTGGCCTACGCCGCCCGCCACCCGGACCGGGTCTCCCGGCTGGTGTTGTGCGGGGCCTACGCCCGCGGCCGCGCGGTCCGCGCCGCCGACGACGTCGAGAGGCAGGCGGCGGCACTGGACCTCGACCTCGCCCGGGTCGGTTGGGGGCGTGACGATCCGGCGTTCCGGCAGGTGTTCGCCGCCCAGTTCCTCCCCGACGGCACCCGTGCCGACTGGGCCGCGTTCGATCAGCTGCAGCGACGCACCACCTCGCCGGACAACGCGGTGCGCTTCCTCACCGAGTTCGGCCGCATCGACGTCCGCGACGAAGCCCAGCAGGTGACGTGCCCGACGCTGGTGCTGCACTCCCGTGACGACCACCGGGTGCCGATGCGGTACGGGGAAGAACTGGCGGCGTGCATACCGCGGGCGGAGCTGGTCGCGCTGGACAGCAACAACCATCTGCTCACGGCCGCGGAACCGGCGTGGCCGGTGTTCTGCGGCGAGGTCGAGGCCTTCCTGGCCGCGACCGACTGATCTCCACGCAATCTCCACACAATCTCCATGTGCGGCGCTGCCCGGCGATTCATGCTGGTCACATGAGTACGCACCCCCGCATCCTGCTACTGGGCCTGAGCGCGGTGTTCGCCCTCGGCACGGTGTCCGCCTGTGCCGGTGGGTCTTCCACCGAGACGGCGCCGTCGTCGGCCACCTCCTCCGGCAACCCGTCCGGCACCCCGACCGCCGCCGCATTCCCGCCGTCCGCCAAGTACATCGCCGACATGGAGAAGGACGGCCGGACGATGACCATCGGCATCGCGGTCGACGGAGACAGCGTCGCCGCGTACGCCTGCAACGGCAGCGACGACGAGGCCTGGTTCTTCGGCGCCGACGAGAACGGCTCGATCGACCTCACCTCGCGCTTCCGGGACACCCTTTCCGCCTCGTTCGACGGCACCGACGTCGACGGCAACCTGACGATGGACGGTGTCACCTACACGTTCACCGCCGCTGAGGTGCCCGCACCTGCCGGGATGTACACCGCCGCACTGAACGGCGTACGCGAGTCCTGGGTGTTGCGCCCGAACGGGTCTGCGGTGGGCGTGCAGTTCGGCGGCATGGGCGGGGGATCGGACTTCGGCGAGTTCGAACGTCAGCAACTCGCCGACGCCCAGTTTCGCGCCGAGGTGCGCAACCGCCGCCTGCTGCGCCCGGCCGGCGATCTCGAGCAGCGCCCCGACGGCACGTGGGGCGCGACCATCGACGGACAGCCGGTCGAGGCCGTCGTCGTCGACGGGAACTTCCGACTGGGCTGACCGGGGTTAGCGTCACGGCGAATCTAAACCTTCGCCACAGTACGGCGCCGCCGTAGCGTCGGCTCACCGTGACCAGTTCCATCGACGTGCCGTCCGCCGCCCCCGCGGGGGTGACGACACCGAAACGCCCACGCACGGAACGTAAGTGGACTTATATCCGCTGGGCGTCACCTGTCGTCATCCTCGCGCTCTGGCAGCTGGGTAGCGCGCTGCGGATCATCGCGCAGGACGTGTTGCCCGCACCGTCACTGATCTTGGAAGCCGGCATCGAGCTCATCGGCAACGGCCAACTCGCCGCCGCTCTGCACGTCTCCGGCGTCCGGGTGGTCCAGGGGTTGGTATTGGGCGGTCTGGTCGGTGTCGCCCTGGGCACCGCGGTCGGTCTGTCGCGCTGGCTGGAATCCACCGTCGATCCGCCGATGCAGATGGTCCGCGCGCTCCCGCATCTGGGGCTCATTCCGCTGTTCATCCTGTGGTTCGGGATCGGGGAGACCCCCAAGGTCCTGCTCGTCGCGCTGGGTGTGAGCTTTCCGCTCTACCTGAACACCTTCTCGGCGATCCGCCAGGTGGACCCCAAGTTGTTCGAAACCGCTCAGGTGCTGGGATTCTCGTTCTGGCAGCGGTTCAGAAGGATCATCGTGCCCAGCGCCGCCCCCCAGGTGCTCGTCGGGCTGCGGCAGTCCCTGGCGATTGCCTGGCTGACGCTCATCGTCGCCGAACAGATCAACGCCGACAGCGGTATCGGGTTCCTGATCAACAACGCCCGCGACTTCCTGCGCATCGACATCATCATCTTCGGTCTGGTCGTCTACGCACTCCTGGGCATCGGCACCGACGCCGTCGTCCGCGCACTGGAACACCGATCCCTGAGGTACCGCACATGACGCTGACCGCACCTGCCACGAAGACCGCCCGCGACACCGCGGCCGAACTGCGCCACATCGACAAGTGGTACGGCGACAAGCAGGTCCTGACCGACGTGTCCCTGCAGGTCGGCAGCGGCGAGATCGTCGCGCTCATCGGCCGCAGCGGATCGGGGAAGTCCACGGTGCTGCGCGTCCTCGCGGGGCTGTCCACCGATCACGGCGGTGAGCGGATCGTCGCGGGGGCACCGGCTGTGGCGTTCCAGGAGCCGCGGCTGTTCCCGTGGCGTGATGTGCGCACCAACGTCGCCTACGGCCTGACCCGAGCCCACGTCTCGAAGGCCGATGCGCTGCGGCGGGCCGAGCGGGCACTGGGCGACGTCGGTCTGTCCGACTTCGCCGGCGTGTGGCCGCTGACGCTGTCCGGCGGTCAGGCGCAACGGGTTTCGCTGGCCCGGGCGCTGGTCGCCGAGCCGCAGCTACTGCTGCTCGACGAACCGTTCGGCGCGCTGGACGCGCTGACCCGGCTCACGATGCGCGCCCTGCTGCTCGACCTGTGGCGCGAACACGACTTCGGGGTCCTGCTGGTCACCCACGACGTCGACGAAGCCGTGGCGCTGGCCGACCGCGTGTTGGTGCTCGAGGACGGACGCGTGGTGCACACCCTCGACATCGACCGTCCGCGCCGCGCCCCGGGCGATCCGTCCGGCGACGCCGAACGCCACCGCACCGCCCTGCTCGACGCCCTCGGCGTCGGCGTCTGACCATCCCGACAACCCCCGAAGGGACCATCCATGCCCGGAATTCGCCGGACACTGCTGTTCGCTCTCGTCGCGATGACGGTGCTGGCCGGCTGCGTCTCCCGCGAGGAGGCCGGCGGCACGCAGGAAGCGCCCGAGACCGTACCGCTGTCGGATCTGGCGGGGTTGACGCTGCGCGTCGGCGATCAGAAAGGCGGTACGCAGGCGCTGCTGACCGCGGCGGGCGCACTCCAGGATCTGCCCTACGCCGTGGAGTTCTCCACGTTCACCTCCGGCCCGCCGCAGATCGAGGCCGCCACCGCGGGCAAGATCGACTTCGCGATCACCGGCAACACCCCGCCCATCTTCGGCGCCGCGTCGAACGCGAAGGTGAAGGTGGTATCCGCCTACGACGGCGGAGGATTCGGCGATCAGGTGCTGGTACACGCCGACGCGCCGATCCAGGCCGTCGCCGAACTGCGCGGTAAGAGCGTCGCCGTGGCCAAGGGCAGCTCCGCGCACGGCCACATCCTGGTGCAGCTCCACCGCAACGGGTTGACCCCGGCCGACGTGAAACTGGTGTTCCTGCAGCCGGCCGACGCGCTGTCGGCGTTCACTCAGCGTCGCGTCGACGCCTGGGCGGTGTGGGATCCCTACACCGCGCAGGCCGAGACCGAACTCCCGGTGCGCAGCATCGCCCGCGCCACGGGTGTGACCAACGGCGCAGGCTTCGGGGTGGCGTCCGACGAGGCGCTCGCCGACCCGAAACGCAACACTGCCCTCAGCGATCTGCTGGTCCGTTATGCCGAGGCCGTGCGGTGGGCCCACGACAACCGCGACGAGTGGGCGCAGCGGTACGCCGCCGAGGTGGGGCTGGATCCGGAGGTGGCCGCCCTGGCCCAGGGCCGCAGCCTGCGCCTGCCGGCCGACCTGTCGGACTCCCTGGTGGCCAGCGAGCAGGAGATGGCGGATCTGTTCGCCGAATCCCAGCAGATCGCTGCGACACCCGACTTCTCGCAGTGGGTCGACCGGCGCTACCGCGACGTGCTGTCCCCGCTCTACCTCGACCGGAACTGAGGACGACATGACATCTCCCGCACGGTTTTTCTGGTTCCTGCCCACCGCCGGGGACGGTCGCTCGATCGTCGGGTCCTCCCACGCGTCGTCCCAGCAGATTCAGCCGGACGGCTACCGGGCCCCCACCCGCCGGTATCTGGCGGAGGTGGCCCGGGCCGCCGACCGGCTGGGGTACGAGGGCGTGCTCACGCCGACCGGCACGTGGTGCGAAGACGCCTGGCTCACCTCGGCGGCACTGCTGTCCGAGACCGAGCGGCTGAAGTTCCTCGTGGCATTCCGCCCCGGGTTGGTTCCGCCCACGCTGGCCGCCCAGCAGGCGGCGACCCTGCAGCGGTTCTCCGGCGGCCGGGTGCTGCTCAACATCGTCAGCGGCGGTGACGACACCGAACAGCGCCGCTTCGGCGACTGGCTCAACCATGACGACCGCTACGCCCGCACCGGGGAATTCCTGCACATCGTGAACTCGGTGTGGCGCGAGGAGTCCGTGGACTTCACCGGCGCGCACTACCGGGTCTCCGACGCCCGGGTGTCCGACCCGCCGGATCCGTTGCCGGGCATCTACTTCGGTGGTTCGTCAGCGGCCGCGCTGCCGATCGCCGCGCAGTACGCCGACACCTACCTCACCTGGGGCGAACCCCCGCTGGACGCGGCCGCGAAGATCGACAGGGTGCGGGCCCTGGCGGCCGAACGCGGCCGAAACCTGCGCTTCGGCATCCGGTTGCACACCATCAGCCGCGACACCTCCGAGGCCGCCTGGGCGGTCGCAGATGAGCTGGTGGCGCGCCTGGACCCCGCTCAGATCGCGGAAGCGACTGCGCTGCATGCCAAGTCACAGTCAGAGGGGCAGCGACGGATGACCGCGCTGCACGGTGGGCGCCTCGACCGTCTGGAGATCTATCCGAATCTGTGGGCCGGGGTGGGTCTGGTCCGCGGCGGGGCGGGTACGGCTCTGGTCGGCAGCCATCAGGAGGTCGCCAACCTGATCTACGAGTACCACTCCGTGGGCTTCGACGAGTTCATCCTGTCGGGCTATCCCCACCTCGAAGAGGCGTACTGGTTCGCCGAGGGCGTGTTGCCGATCCTCCGGCAGAAAGGCGTTGCCTGACAACACCCGAGCGCGGTCAGCAGCTGAACCGGGCGCCGACATCTGCGGGCGTCGGCTCCGGCTGTAGACAGCCGAAGGTGCCGACGCCCGTGTTGCTGAGCCGGACAGCGGAGCGGTGCGCGTAGTTCACACAGAACAACCCCTCCTCATCGGCGCGGCACCGATAGTCGCCGAAGTTCAGCGCCTGACCGTAGGGCAGTTCGGCGCCGAAGCCGGCGGCGAACGGACCCGCATCGGCGTGTGCGGATCCCACGGTCAGGGTGGGGCCGGGGTAGTCGACCCAGCCGCCCTTCCACTCGCCGTACACGTCGGCAGGCTGCGGCGGCGGATCGCTGAGGTCCACCAGGCAGGTCAGCGCGCCGCCGGCCCGGCCGTCGGTCACGCACTTCGAGGTGCCCGACGGCGTGACGAACGCGACGCCGTCGCCGAGATCCGTTGCGGCGCCGTCGCGGCTCACCGAGCGGAAGCCGTCGACCGGGGCAGGTGGGGCGGCTTCGATCCAGGTGATCACCTCGCCGACCGGGGCCGCGGCGGCGGGTGGCAGCGACGGAGACGCCGGTGGGGAGCTGGTCACCGTCGGCTGGGCCGCGGCGGCCGCGGACTGCTGTGACGGTTCCGGTTCCGGTTGGCCGTCGACCCCCTGCGAGCACCCCGCCGCGAGCACCGCGGTCGCGACGAGAACGGCTATCCGCATGCGGGCCAGGCTAGCGGCCCGGCTCGCCGAGGGAGGTCAGGCGCGACGGAGTGGGGCCGCGTTCGCTAACGTCAAAAGATGCACGAACGTACCATCCGTACGACCATCAGCACGGGAACGCTGGAGGGCTTCACCCGCGACGGGGTGCACCGCTGGCGGTCGATCCCGTATGCGCAGCCTCCGGTGGGCCCGTTGCGCTTCCGGGCGCCGCTGCCCGCGGAGCCGTGGCGCGGCGTGCGGTACTGCCACGGATTCGGCAATTGTGCGCCGCAGCCGCGGCGCTACACGCTGCTCGGTGTCGGAAAATATCAGCCGATGGGGGAGGACTGCCTGACCCTCAACGTCGTCGCGCCGGAGAAGCCGCAGGCAGGACCGCTGCCGGTGATGTTCTTCGTGCACGGCGGCGGGTACTTCATGGGCAGCTCGGCCACCCCGATCTACGACGGTGCGGCGCTGGCCCGGCGTGGCTGCGTCTACGTGTCGGTGAACTACCGGCTCGGGGCGCTGGGCTGCATGGACATGTCGTCGTTGTCCACGCCTACGCATCCCATCGAGGACAACCTGATGCTGCGCGACATCGTCATGGCGTTGCGCTGGGTGCGGGACAACATCGCGGTCTTCGGCGGCGATCCGGACAACGTGACGATCTTCGGCGAGAGCGCCGGGGCGCACGCGGTGGCCACGCTGCTCGCCGTCCCGCAGGCCGCCGGCCTGTTCGCACGGGTCATCTCCGAGAGCCCGGCCAGCGGCATGATCCGGTCGGCCGACTCCGCCGCCCGCTTCGCGGCCCGGTTCGTCGAACTGCTGGGCGCCGAACCGGGCGAGGGCGCCGCCACCTTGATGTCCGCGCGATCGTCGGACCTGGGCAAGACGCTCGAGGCGTTGGTCGGCAACGGTCAGGAAGAGCTTCCGGGGTCCTTCCCGGTCGGCCCGACCTACGGCACCGAGTACCTGCCCGTCGATCCCGTGGAGGCGATGCGCCGCGGCACCGCGCACCGGGTTCCGCTCATCGTCGGCAACAACGCCGACGAGGGCCGCTTGTTCACCCGGTTCCTGCCGCTGTTGCCGATGGACGAGTCGATGATCGAGCTGCTGCTCGCCGACGCCGACGCCGAGCGCCGGGAACGGATCACCACCGCCTACCCCGGCTATCCGAACTCGGCGGCGTGCGTCACGCTCGGCGGCGACTTCGCGTTCGGTACCGCGACCTGGCAGATCGCCGAGGCGCACTCCCGCCACGCGCCGACCTGGGTCTACCGCTACGACTACGCACCGCGCACCCTGCAGTGGACCGGATTGGGCGCCACCCACGCCACGGAACTGTTCGCGGTGTTCGACACCTACCGGACGCGGTTCGGGTCGCTGCTCACCGCCGCCGCCGACCGGCGCTCCGCGCGCCGGGTGAGCAAGGATGTGCAGCGCCGCTGGCGGTCGTTCAGCCGCACCGGCGACCCCGGCGACGGCTGGCCGCGATACAGCGAGGACACGCGTGCGGTGCTGGTCTTCGACCGCACGTCGCGCGTGGAATACGACCCGCACGCCGACCGCCGTCGTGCCTGGGAGGGCTTCACCCTCGCCTCGCCGTGACCGCAGCGCCGGATCGCCTGCGAGCCGGCCCGTCATGTGATTGCGTAGCGGCGTGGCGCACCCTCTCGATCCGCTGTCCGCCGATGAATTCGCCGCCGTCGCGGCCATCCTGCGGCGCGAGCACGGCGTCGGCGACGGTTGGCGCTTCGCGTCGATCGAGCTGATCGAACCGGACAAGGCGGCGCTGGCCGGCCACGACCGGACCGGGTCGCACCCGCCGCGACGCGCGATGGTGCGCTGCCTCGACCGGGCGGCCAACGCCACCTACCGGGCCGAGGTGTCGCTGACCGACGACCGCACCGAATCGTTCGTCCACATCCCCGGCGTCCAGGCCAATTTCACCGTCGACGAGTTCACCGAGTGCGACCAGATGCTGCGCGCGCACCCCGACGTGGTGGCCGCGCTGGCCGCCCGCGGCATCGACGACATGGACAGTATCTTCATCGACACCTGGACCTACGGCGCGGCCGTCGCCCCGCCGCAGTACCGCGACCGCCGGATCGGCTGGGCCGACATCTGGCACCGGGACGCGCCGGGCGCGAACCCGTACGCCCACCTGATCAGCGGTCTGCACTGCGTGGTCGACCTCAACGCGATGACCCTGCTGACACTCGAGGATTCCGGTCCGTTCCGCGGCGGTGCGGTCGAGATTCCGCCGGTGATGGGCGAATACGCGCCCCGGCACGTGCCGGAACGCATCCGTGCGGCATCGCGGCGCGCACCGCTCAAACCGCTGCACATCGTGCAGCCCGACGGTCCGTCGTTCGACCTGGACGGCAATCTGCTGACCTGGCAGAACTGGTCGGTGCGTATCGGGTTCAACCACCGCGAGGGGATGACCCTGCACCAGCTGCGCTACCGCGACGGGGACCGCGAGCGATCGGTGGCACACCGCCTGTCATTCGCGGAAATGATTGTGCCGTACCGCGACTCGTCCGAAGATCACTACCGGCGCACCGCCTTCGACATCGGCGAGTGGGGGCTCGGCTTCATGACGACGTCGCTGGAGCTCGGCTGCGACTGTCTCGGTGAGATCCGCTACCTGGACGCCGTGCTGCACAACAGCCGCGGCGAGGCGTACACGATCGGCAACGCGATCTGCATCCACGAAGAGGACGGCGCGGTGCTGTGGAAGCACGTCGACCACGACGCAGGCGCCGAGGTGCGCCGCATGCGCCGGTTGACGGTGTCGTTCCACGTGACCGTCGCCAACTACGAATACCTGGTCTATTGGCGGCTCTACCAGGACGGCAACATCGAATGCGAGGTGCGCGCCACCGGCATCATGGTCACCACACCGCTGCCGCCCGGCGCGCCGCACCCCAACGGCACGCTGGTCGACGAACGCACCTACGCACCGTTTCACCAGCACTTCCTCGTCGCCCGCCTGGACCTGGACATCGACGGCACCGACAACACCGTCGTGATGTCGGAATCGTTCGCCGAACCGGTCGGGCCCGACAACCCCTACGGGTTGTCACTGGTGCAGCGCAACGTGCCGCTGCGCACCGAAGAGGAGGGCAAACAGGATGTGGACTGGTCCACCCAGCGGGCGTGGAAGGTGGTGAACACCAACGTGACCAACGGTCTGGGCACCCACCCGTCCTACAAGCTGGTGCCCACCGGGGCGATCCCGCCGATGTTCGACCCCTCCTCACCGGTGCTGCAGCGCGCCAACGTGATCGGCCACACGCTGTGGGTGACGCCGAACCGCCCTGACGAACGTTGGCCCGCAGGTGAGTTCGTCAACCAGTCCGCGGACGACGCCGGACTGGGCGAGTGGACCAAGGCCAACCGCTCGATCGACAACACCGACGTGGTGCTCTGGTACGTCTTCGGCATCCACCACATCACCCGCCCCGAGGACTGGCCCGTGATGCCGGTCGACGTGGTGTCGTTCTGGCTCAAACCGTTCGGGTTCTTCGACCGGAATCCGGCGCTCGACGTCGCCGCCGCTGCCCCGGACACCTGCCACACACCGTCGACCAGCGCCCACCACTGACACTGCGGCGCGCTTTGACACCCGTCAAATCTGTGACACAGCCCACTGCTACGGTCGTGGCGTGTCCGACAGTGCAGACCTCGTCATCGAGCAGCCCGCCGACCTCACCGCCGCCTGGCTCACCACCGCGATAGGCCGGGGCGAGATCACCGACTTCGCGTACGAGCGGATCGGCACCGGACAAATGAGCCTCTGCTACCGCGTGACGCTGACCTACGCCGACTCCTCGGCAGGCGGTCCAGAATCGGTGGTGCTCAAGGTCGCGGCCACCGACGACGCCAGCCGGCAGACCGGTCACGCGCTCGGCCTCTACGAACGCGAAGTGCGGTTCTACACCGATGTCGCCCCGCGGCTGTCCGGGCCGGTCGCCCCCTGCTACCACGCCGCCTTCGACGTCCAGACCGGGGTGTTCACATTGCTGCTCGGCGATGCCTCACCCGCGGAGGTCGGCGACGAGATCCGCGGCGCCACGGTCGACCAGGCGCGGCTGGCGCTGTCCGAACTCGGCCGCATCCACGCGCCGCTGATCGGCAACAGCACGCTGGCCGACGCCGACTGGCTCAACCGCGAGGCGCCGGTGAGCCAGGCCCTGCTGGCTCAGCTGTGGGCCGGGTTCTGCGAACGCTACGCCGACCGGATCGCCTCCGAGCACCGGATCGTGTGCGAGCGACTGGTCGAGAGCTTCGACGCCCACCTGGAGGCGGAGGCGGCAGCGGACCGCCCCGACGGCCTGGTCCACGGCGACTACCGCCTCGACAACATGCTGTTCGGTCAGGCCGGCGCCGACCGCCCGCTGACGGTCGTCGACTGGCAGACGGTCACCTGGGGCCCCGCGTTCACTGACGTCGCCTACTTCCTCGGCTGCGCACTGCCGAGCGACGACCGGCGCGCGCACTACGACGACCTGCTGGGCGCCTATCACACGGAACTCGCCGCGCACACCGCCGTCGATCTGGACACCGTCCGCGACGGCGTGCGCCGGCAGAGCTTCTTCGGCGTCATGATGGCGATCATCTCCTCGATGCTGGTCGAACGCACCGACCGCGGCGACGAGCTGTTCATGACGATGCTCGCCCGGCACTGCGCACACGTCCTGGACACCGACGCGCTGGCCATCTTGCCCGAACCGACTGTCCCCGAGCCGCTTTCGCCCGAGGCCGCCGACGAGGGTGGCCACGATCCCACCGACGACGAGCTGTGGAACGAGAGCTGGTATTTCGACTTCGCCGACGACCGCCAGGGCATCGGCGGCTGGGTCCGGCTCGGCCTGTACCCGAACCAAGGCAAGGCCTGGGTCAACGCGCTGCTGTGCGGGCCGGACATGCCCACCATCGCCCTCGTCGACTTCGAGGCGCCGGTGCCCACCGACATCTCCGACGTCGCCGCGGAAGGGGGCCGGCTGACGTTCCAGACGGTCGAACCGCTCAAGACCTACCGGGTCACCGTCCGCGGCACCGCCCTGGCCTACGACGATCCGGCCGGGCTGCTGCGCGGCGAGGAGGGCCGACCCGCCGACCTTGCCATGGACCTCACCTTCACCACGGCGAGCTCTCCGTACCAGTACCGCATCACCCCGCGGTACGAGATCGCCTGCACCGTGTCGGGCTCGGTCAGCGCCGACGGCCGCGATCACACCCTCGACGGCGTCGCAGGGCAGCGCGACCACTCCTGGGGGGTGCGTGACTGGTGGTCGATGGAATGGGTCTGGAGCGCACTGCATCTCGACGACGGCACCCACCTGCACGGCCTCGACCTGCGGATCCCGGGCGCGCCCCCGTTCGGTATGGGCTACGTGCAACCGGCAGGGAGGCCGCTCGCCGAGCAGTCCGCCGTCACCGCGGAGGCCACCTTCGCCGACACCGGTCTGCCGGTCACCACGTCGCTGCAGATGGCGCCCGCGGGATTGACCCTCGACGTCGACATCCGTGGGTACGCCCCGGTGCTGCTGACCGCCGAGGACGGCCGCGTCAGCCAGTTCCCCCGCGCCTGGGGCCGGATCACCACCGCCGACGGCCGCACCGGGGTCGGCTGGCTGGAGTGGAACCGGCAGGTCGACTAGATGGTGGTGGCCAAGTCGATCGCGCTGTTCGCCCTCGCCGCCCTGCTCGAGATCGGCGGCGCCTGGCTGGTGTGGCAGGGCGTGCGCGAACACCGCGGCTGGCTGTGGATCGGTGCGGGCGCGCTCGCGCTCGGGGCGTACGGCTTCGTGGCGGCGTTCCAGCCCGACGCGAACTTCGGCCGCGTGCTGGCCGCCTACGGCGGCGTGTTCATCGCCGGATCGCTGATCTGGGGCATGGTCGCCGACGGCTTCCGCCCCGATCGCTGGGACGTCACCGGTGCGCTGGTCTGCCTGGTCGGGGTCGGGCTCATCATGTACGGCCCCCGCTGACGCCGGGAAACATTACGGATCCTTGACCCGCGCGGTGACCGGCCGGATGCGGGGTATCCGCGTTCCATGAGCGACAAGGAATTCAGCAAGGGCGACAAGGTCACCTGGCAGAGTCACGGTAGCACCGCCGAGGGTGAGGTGGTGGAGAAGATAACCTCCGACAAGCAGGCGGCGGGCCGAAAAGTCAAGGCTTCCAAGGACGATCCGCAGTACCGGGTCGTCAGCGACAAGAGCGGTGGCGATGCGGTGCACAAGCCGGACGCTTTGAAGAAGAAGTAGGAATGGCCGAGCACCCGCCGGAGGACCAGGACCACCAGCAGACCTGGTCGGAGTTCTCCGACATCGTCAACATGACCGCTGGGGAACTCAAGAAGTGGCTGGACAGTGACGAGTCGAAGTCCGTCGGTCAGAAGTCCGGCGGAGGCGAGGCCACCGGCCACGCCAGCGGCCGGCACATCGTGAAGATCCTCGAAGCGAAGAAGGCCGACCTCGGCAACGACGACTACGCCCACATGCGCAAGGTGGTCGGTTACGCGAAACGCCATCTCGCGCAACGACCCTCGGGCGACATCGAGGACACCGCCTGGCGATACTCGCTGATGAACTGGGGCCACGACCCGCTCGAGAAGTGAGCGGTGGCGCTCACCTCAGCTGCGCGCTGTCGTCGTCGAGATCGTCCCGGCTCAGACCCATCGGGGTCGCAGCCGGCACGTCGCCGCCGGCGACCACCGCGCGGGTGATGGGCGTCAGCGCGGCGAACAGCGCCTCGACCTCCGCGTCGTCGAGCGCGTCGAGTGCGCCCAGCGCCAGCGCGTCGGTGGCGTCCTCGATGTGCTGTTTGAGGGCGCGCCCGGCGTCGGTCAGGACCCCGTCGCCGTCGAGCAGACCGCGCTCGGCCAACCGGCCGGTGACGGCGGCCCACTGCGCATCGTCGTAGTCCCGGCCACGCATGATCATCTCGCGCGGAACCCGCCCGGCCGCGGCGTGCAGGACGTTGCATTCGCGCCCACTCAACCCGGCGGTGCTCAGCACGGCGACATGCCCGTCACCGCGGTGTTCACGCAGCAGGGTGGTCGCATGCCACAGCTTGGCGACCGGCTCGTCCGGCCACGTCAGGGCCCGGTTGGCGGCGAACAGCGCGCGGCCGTCGACAGACAGGCTGCAGGCGGCCTTCTCCAACAGGTCGGCGGCGGTGCGGACGCCGTCCGCGGTGAGGCCGTACCGGGTGAGCGCGGCAGTCGCCGACCGTTCCCGCACCTGCAGCGCCGCGTCGGGGGGCGCGGCACCCCACGCCGCCGGCAGCGCCTTGGCCACCCGTTCGGGGGCGAAGTTGTAGAACAGCGCGGTCACGACGTCGGCGGGCACCCGGCCCAGGGGAGCGGACCGGGCCGCGAAATACCCCATCCAGAAGCCCCGGTAACCGAGTCCGTCCAGCGCGGCACGAGCCTCGGGCGCGAAGTAGGTGACCGCGTGTACGGGCTCGAAGCGATCGAAGAAGCGGCGGGCCAACAGTGGATGTCTGCTCACCCTCGCAGTCAACCACGCGCGGGTCAGAGCCCTCCAAGTGTGGCTCGGGCCACGTTAGGGTAGGCCATGATGGTGCCGTCGCCAGTGGTAGTCATGGGTGTCTCGGGGTCCGGAAAATCCACCGTCGGCGCCGCCCTGGGGCAGCGCCTACGAGTGCCCTTCGCCGACGCCGACGATTTCCATCCCCCTGCCAACATCGCCAAGATGAGCGCCGGCATCGCGCTGGACGACGTGGACCGCGAACCGTGGCTGGAGAGCATCGGGCAGTGGCTCGCCGCCCACCCCGACGGCGGCGTGATGAGCTGTTCGGCGCTCAAACGCCGATACCGCGACGTGCTGCGGCAACACTGCCCCGACGTCGGCTTCCTGCATCTGTTCGGCTCTCCGGAGGTGATCGGCCGCCGGCAAGCGAGTCGGCCCGGGCACTTCATGCCGGCGTCGCTGTTGGCGTCGCAGTTCGCGACACTCGAACCGCTCACGCCCGACGAGATCGGCGTCACCATCGACGTCGACCAGAGCATCGACGCGATCATCGACGCCTACGTCGAACTCACCTCGCCGGATCCGGACTGACAAGCCGCTAGATCAGCCCTTGAGAACCTGCGTGCCGCCCGCGAGCTGATCGTGCTTGCCCTGCTTGGTCGGGCTGCCGTTGATGGTCACCGCGATCACCACGATGGCCACGACACCGAGCAGCCCGCCGATGATCGGGATGATCGGCAGAAGCGTGAACGCGTTGCGGATCGCGGACTGGGCGAGCGTGGGCTTCGCCGCGCCGGCCGGGCCGTGCACGCTGAGTCCCAGGACCTTCTTGCCGGGCGTCCACCCCTGGGTGACCTCGAAGACCAGGAAGTACAGGAATGACAGGCCTCCGGTGAACAAGCCGGTGACCAGATATTCGTCCCAGGTGTCGGTGACGAAGAAGAACAGACCGCTGACCAGGAAGACGATGATGCCGTCGATCAAGCGGGCCAGCCAGCGCAGCCCCAGGCTGCCGGGCTGCTGACCACCCGGAGGTGGATAGCCGCCCGGCTGCCCGTACTGCGGCTGGCCGTACGGAGATTGCCCATATTGCGGTTGACCGTATTGCGGTTGCCCGTACTGGGGCTGCTGACCGTACTCAGGTTGTCCGTACGGGGGTTGGCCCGGCTGAGGCGGATAGTCACCGGTTGTCATCGCATTCGCTCCTGACCGCGTAGTGGGTGGAACGAATGTACCGCTGAGAAGGGGCGATCCGGGCTTTTCGCGCCCGGATCGCAACATCAGCGCAGTCGGCGGTCGGCCTGCTTCTTACCCTTCTTGGCCTGCTTCTTGGCTTCTTTGCGCGTGGTCTCGGCGAGTTCGGCGGCCCGGGCCCGGGCGATCTCGGCGAGCTCGGCGCTCCGGCGCGACGCGTTGTCGGCCAGTTCGGGGGCACGCTTCTGCGCCGCCTCGGCCAACTCGTAGCCACGCTCGCGCGCCACGTCGGCCCACACCGCGCTGCGCTTACCGGCGACGTCGGCGAGCTCCGCGCTGCGCTTACCGGCGACGTCGGCGAGCTCCGCACCGCGTTTGCCGGCGACCTCGGCGAACTCCGCACCGCGTTCTCTGGCCACCTCGGCGAGTTCGGCGCCGCGCTCGCGGGCGATCTTGGCCAGTTCCGCACCGCGCTTGCCGGCGATGCTCGCGATCTCCTGACCGCGTTCGGCGCCGACATGCAGACCGTGGCCCAACTTGTCGGCGAGCTCGCTGTCGGTCAGCGAGCCGCCGGCAGCCGCCCCGACGGGCAGCGCGGCCGTGACCTTGGCCGCGGCCCGGCGACCGCGCCAGCCCAGTGACGGCTTGCCCTCGGTGTCGACCGCGGCGATGATCAGGCCGCCGATCAGGCTGACGTCGGTGAGGAAGGCACGCCGCTCGTCGGCCTTGCGCTGTGGGTCCGTCTCAGACCAGAAGGTGTGTCCGCCAAGGCTTCCCGGCACGACGCTGAGAGCCAGTGCGGCCGAGGCCAGCCGGGGCAGCTTGCCGGTGGCCAACAGCAGACCGCCACCGATCTGGACCGCCGCGGTGATCTTGGCGACGGTCTCGGCATCGGTCGGGACGTTGGGGCCGACCGGTTCGGGCAGCTTGCTCAGTCCGTCCAGGGTCGGCCGGGCGGCGTCAGCAGCGGGTTTGGGGCTGCGGAGCGCCTCCACTCCACGGCCGATGAACACAGCAGACAACATGGGTCGCGCGACACGTCGGATCAACATGCTGAGCATGTTCCCCAGCCGATCGGCTCACAAACGCCTCGGATGCAGCATCGCCACGCTGGTTAGGCTGGAACTCCAGCAGATCGAGGAGGTCGCGTGGCACTGGTTGCCGGAATCGATTCGTCGACGCAGTCGTGCAAGGTGATGGTGTGTGACGCCGACACCGGCGACGTCGTGCGGTCCGCGACGGCGCCGCATCCCGACGGCACCGAAATCGCTCCGCAACAGTGGTGGGCCGCGTTGCAGGCCGCCGTCACCGCCGCGGGCGGGCTGGACGACGTCGCCGCGATCTCGGTGGGCGCCCAGCAGCACGGGATGGTGTGTCTGGACGAGCGAGGCTCCGTGGTCCGGGACGCCCTGCTCTGGAACGACACCCGCTCGGGTCCGGCCGCCGCGGACCTCGTCGACGAACTCGGCGGCCCCGAGGCGTGGGCCGACCGCATCGGCGTGGTGCCGGTCGCGTCGATCACCGCGGCGAAGCTGCGGTGGCTGGCCGACGCCGAACCTCGGCACGCCGACGCCACCGCCGCGGTGTGCCTGCCGCACGACTGGTTGACCTGGCAGCTCTCCGGCTCCACCGACATCGGCGACCTGCGCACCGACCGCAGCGACGCCAGCGGCACCGGTTACTTCTCCGCCGAGACCGGACAGTACGACCCCGAACTGCTCGAGCTCGCGATGCGCGGACGCCGTCCCGCACTGCCGACGGTCCTCGGGCCGCGCGACGACGCCGGCCGGACGTCGTCGGGTGCGGTGCTGGGCCCGGGCGCGGGCGACAACGCCGCGGCAGCGCTCGGTCTGGGCGCCGGACCGGGGGACTGCGTGGTGTCGCTGGGCACCTCCGGCGTGGTGAGTGCCGTCGGGACGACCGCACCGCACGACCCGGAGGGGCTCGTCGCGGGATTCGCCGACGCGACCGGACGCCAGCTCCCGCTCGTGTGCACCCTCAACGGCGCACCCGTGCTCGCAGCGACCGCAGGCATGCTGCGGGTGGACTTCGACGAACTCGATCGGCTCGCGTTGACCGCACCCGTCGGCGCCGGGGGACTGACCCTGGTGCCCTATTTCGACGGCGAACGTTCTCCGAACCTGCCCGCGGCCGCCGGCGCGCTGCACGGCTTGACGACGCGGAACTTCACCCAGGCCAATGTGGCGCGCGCCGCGGTGGAGGGACTGCTCGCCTCGATGGCCTTCTGTATCGACAAGATCGCCGCACAGGGCATCGCCGTGGAACGCATCATCCTCGTCGGTGGCGGAGCCCGGTCCGAAGCGGTGCGGCGCATCGCCCCGGCCGTGTGGGGGCGGCCCGTCCACGTTCCGACGCCGGCCGAGTACGTGGCGCTGGGGGCCGCGCGTCAAGCGGCGTGGGTGCTCAGCGGTCAGGACTCCGCACCGGCGTGGTCGTACGGACTGACCGCGTCCTACGAGGCGGACCCGACGCCGGAGGTTCTCGACCGGTACCTCACCGCACAGACGCTCACCCTGGGGCAGTGACGCATCACCTCCGCACGGGCATGAAACGATGACGCCATGAGCGCGTTCTCTCTCGAATTGCCCGACGACGTCGTGTCCGTTCGCGACTGGGTCCACGACTTCGCCCAGGATGTGGTGCGCCCCGCCGCCGCCGAGTGGGACGAACGCGAGGAGACCCCCTGGCCGATCATCGAGGAGGCGGCGAAAGTCGGCCTCTACACCCCCGAGCTGTTCGCCCAGATGTCCGGCGAGGAAAGCGGTTTGGGCCTGATCACGGTGTTCGAGGAATTGTTCTGGGGTGATGCCGGCATCGCGCTGTCGATCCTGGCCACCGGCCTCGCCGCCGCCGCGCTCGCCTCCAACGGCACACCGCAACAGATCGGCGACTGGCTGCCCGCGATGTTCGGCACCCCCGGCGACACCAAGGTCGCGGCGTTCTGCTCGTCGGAACCCAACGCCGGTTCTGATGTGGGCGCCGTGCGGGCCCGCGCGGTGTACGACGAGGCCGCCGACGAATGGGTGCTCAACGGGACGAAGACCTGGGCCACCAATGGAGGCATCGCGAACGTCCACGTCATCGTGGCGTCCGTGTACCCCGATCTGGGCACCCGCGGTCAGGCCAGTTTCATCATCCCGCCGGAGACCCGCGGGCTCTCGCAGGGCCAGAAGTTCAAGAAGCACGGCATCCGCGCGTCACACACCGCGGAGGTGGTACTCGACAACGTCCGCATCCCCGGCGACCTCATCCTCGGCGGCCGCGAGAAGTTCGAACAGCGGGTCGCGCGGGCGAAGGAAGGCCGGCGCACGTCGAGTCAGGCCGCCATGGCGACCTTCGAGCGCACGCGACCGTTCGTCGGCGCAATGGCACTCGGGGTGGCGCGCGCCGCCTACGAATACGCCCTCGACTACGCCTGCCAGCGGGAGCAGTTCGGCCGCAAGATCGGCGAGTTCCAGGCCGTCGCCTTCAAACTCGCCGATATGAAGGCGCGGGTCGACGCGTCCCGGATGCTGGTGTGGCGGGCGGGATGGATGCACCGCAACAACATCCCGTTCAGTTCCGCGGAAGGGTCGATGGCGAAGCTGTATGCCAGTGAAACCGCGGTCTACGTCACCGACGAGGCGATTCAGATCCTCGGCGGCAACGGGTACACCCGGGATTATCCGGTGGAGCGCATGCACCGGGACGCGAAGATCTTCACCATCTTCGAGGGCACCAGTGAGATTCAGCGCCTGGTGATCGGGCGGGCGCTGACGGGGCTACCGATTCGCTAGGCCTACCTGGCGGCTCACCGGGTGGTCTGCCGTCGAGTCGGCCGCGACTTTCGAGGTGGCGCGGCCTTTTTCGCAGGCGCACGCTTCGCAGGGCGCGCCGAGTTGTCCGACTGCTGGACCGGACGCAGCGGGGGCGGCGCCGGTTCGCCGTCGGTCCGCCTGCTCAACTGGTGGACCACCAGCGCGCCGCCACCGACTGCGAGCAGCAGCGGCCACTCCACCAGACCGGCCGCGCCGATCGCGCCGATCGTGATGGCGGCCGCCGCCGGCGATTGGCTACCTTTGCCGAGCCCGTCACGGATACCTGCTGCCGTGCCCTGCAGACCCCCAGCGATTCCGTTCACCACCGCGCCGCCCACGGCACCCGCAGCCGCCGTGGTGGCGTCTGCGGTGCGGGTGACGAGGTGGACCGCCCCATTGACGATGCTCATGGCTGCCCCCTCACGGGTCGTTCATCGTCGATATACCTCGCGTTATACACCGCGAAGGTGAACAGCCCCGGCGCTCGGGAGATCCGGCGCTCAGGAGTAGGGCGGGTACGGATGCTCCCGCAGGAGCCGGGCCAGATAGACGGCGTTGCGGGCGGCGTTCTGCGTGGTGGACGCGACGGCCTCCGGAGTCTCGTCGAGATCCTTGAAATCCCGCCCGCCCATCGCCTCGTCGTTCCAGTACGTGCAGCCCTGCGCGGCGATGGTGTAGCCGATGTCGTTGAGCGCCTGGAAGAGATCGGCCTGGATCTTGTGGGCGCCGTCCTCGTTGCCGACGACGGCGGCCATCGCCACCTTCCCGACCTGGCGGGGCCGGCCCTCGTCATCGGTCTCGGACAGTTCGGCGTCCAGCCGCTCGAGCACCCGCTGCGCGACGCTGGACATGTGGCCGACCCACGTGGGGGTGGAGACGATCAGGATGTCGGCGGCGACGATCTTCTCGAGGATCGCGGGCCACTCGTCACCCGCACCCATATCGGCCTCGGTGCCGGGGGCGACCGCGTAATCGACCACGCGGATCTCTTCACACTCGACCCCCTGGCTGCGCATGGGTTCGAAGATCTGCTCGAGGATGACGGCGCTGCTCGACGGTGCGGGGCTCTGCTTGAGTGTGCACACCAGCCCGAGGGCGCGCAGGGGCGTGTCGGTCGTTGAAGTAGTCATGCTCGGTCCGTACCCCGGCACCGCACGATGAACCACCCTCGCGGCGACCGTCCGACTCCCGTCAGAACTGCTGTGCGACGATGCCGGGATGAGCGACCGGCCCTTCCACTTCGCCCGCACCGACGACGGCGAGTTCCTGCCGACGCAGTTCGCGCAGAGCCACTGGGGGGAGGACCACCTCAACGGTCCGGCTGTCGTCGGGTTGGCGGCACGGGCCCTCGAGGAGGAGTACGGCCTCGCCGACTTCCTGCCCTCCCGGCTCACTGTGGACCTGTTCCGGGCCGCGCGCGGGGTCCGCACCACGATCAAGAGCAACCTGATCCGCGACGGACGCCGCGTGCGCAACTCCGAATGCGAACTGGTGCAGGAGGGCGTCACCGTCGCCCGCGCGACGCTGGTGCAGTACCGCCGCGCCGAACCGCCGCGCGGGCAGGAGTGGGTGCGAGACGACCGATTCGAGCCTCCGCGAGAGCTGAACTCGCCGAACGGAATCCACCTCGGTAGCGACGGAAACGGCTGGACCTCGGCGATCGTCGACCACCAGAACGCCGCGCGCAAACGCACGCTCAACCGGGTGATCGACGTCGTCGACGGTACGGACAACAGCCCGTTCGTCCGCGCGGTGATGGCGGCCGAGGGCACCAGCCTGGTCACCAATCTCGGTACCGCGGGCGTCGGCTACATCAACGGGGATCTGACCGTCGCGCTGGCCCGCCTGCCGCTCGACGAGTGGATCGGTGTGGAGGCCGATTCACACTGGGCGGCGGACGGGATCTCGGTCGGGACGGCGACGCTGTTCGACCGCGCCGGGGCGTTCGGGTCGGGGATGGTGACCGCGGTGAGCAACCCGGCCGCGCAGATCGATTTCTCCGACGATCCGTTCCCCGACAGGACCCGCTGACGCGGGCCGCCGGCACGTAGGGTTCATCCGTGGACCTGCTGCTCGGTATCGACCTCGGCACGGGGAGCTCCAAGGGGGTGCTCGTCGACGCGGCGGGCACCGTGCTCGCCTCCGAGACCGTCTCCCATGCGATGAGTCTGCCCCGACCCGGGTGGGCCGAGGTTGACGCCGACGGCCTCTGGTGGCGCGAGGTGTGTGACATAAGTTCGGCGCTGATGACGCAGGTGCCCGCCGGCGCGACCGTGGCGGGGATGTGCGTCAGCGGCGTGGGGCCGTGCCTGGTGCTGTGCGACGCCGCGCTGCGGCCCCTGCGGCCGGCGATCCTCTACGGAATCGACACCCGTTCTACCGCGGAAATCGATTCTCTGACAGCGGAATTCGGGGAGCAGGCCATACTCGAACGGGCCGGCACCCGATTGTCCAGCCAGGCCGTCGGTCCCAAACTGGAGTGGGTGCGCCGACACGAACCCGAGGTGTTCGAACGGGCCGCCGGCTGGTACGGGTCGAACTCGTACGTGGTCGCCAAACTCACCGGCGAGTACGTGCAGGATCACCACACCGCCAGTCAGTGCGATCCGCTCTACGCCACCCGTTCATTCGAGTGGAATCGCGAGTGGGCGGACCGCATCTGCGGCCACCTTCCGCTGCCGCAGCTGGTCTGGCCGAGTGAGGTCGTGGGTACGGTGACCCGCACCGCGTCCGAGCAGACCGGTGTACCGGAGGGCACACCGGTGTGCGCGGGCACCGTGGACGCGTATTCGGAGGCCTTCTCGGTCGGTGTGCGCCGGCCCGGTGACCAGATGCTGATGTACGGCTCCACCATGTTCCTGGTCCAGGTCATCGACGAGTACTACAGCGACCCGACGCTGTGGACCACCACCGGTGTCGAACGTGACACCCTCGCGCTGGCCGCCGGGACATCGACGGCAGGCAGTCTGATCCGGTGGCTGCAGGAGACCACCGGCGGCCCGTCGTTCGATGAACTGGTGGCCGAGGCACAACAGGTACCGCCGGGCAGCGAAGGCCTGCTGATGCTGCCGTATCTGGCCGGCGAGCGGACCCCGGTGTTCGATCCGCATGCCCGCGGGGTGGTGGCCGGCCTGACACTGCGCCACACCCGCGGGCATCTGTTCCGCGCGGCGTACGAGGGGATCTCGTTCGGCATCCGCGAGATCCTCGAACGGTTCGACGACGCACATTCGGGACTGCGGACCGTCGCCGTCGGCGGCGGCCTGCAGAGCCCGGTCTGGACACAGACGCTCAGCGACGTCACCGGGCGCACACAACTGGTGCCCGAGCAGGCGATCGGTGCGTGTTACGGCGACGCTCTGCTGGCCGCGATCGGCACCGGGCTCGTCGACTCCGGAACCGACTGGGCCAGGGTCGCACGGGAGATCGAACCCGACCCCCGGCACCGCGGGCTCTACGACGAGTTGTACGCCACGTGGCGTGAGCTGTACCCGGCGACGCGGACGCAGGTGCACCGCCTCGCGGCAGCCGATCCGGATTAGGTTGCCGGACCGGGCCCTTCACCGCTGTTCACGGCGTCGAGGATCGCCGCCGCCGTCGACGGGTCGGTCACGAGCTGATTGAAGTAGCCGCCACGGGCGCCCGCGATGATCGAGGCCACCTTGTCCGGCCCGACCGCGACCGCAATCGTGACCGGGATGTGGCGCAGCGCCTCGAGGCCCACCGCGATCAGACGGTCGCTGCCTTCGAATTCCACCTCATCGCCGCGGGAGTCGTAGAACCGTGAACACACATCGCCCACCGCAGCGCGCAGCGACGACGACCCCGTCGGCACGAATTGCGGGATGTCCGAGCGCATCAACGGCGGTGCGCCGACTCCCATCAGCGCGCAACGCGCGTGCGGCCACAGATGCAACACCCGCTGGATGCTCGGATCGTTGAGCAGTGACTGATAGAGGTCGGGGCCTGGCAGCGCGGGGGCGAACAGATAGTTGGGCCTGCCGTTGACGCGGTTGGCGACGCGCCGGGTGATCTCGTTGGTCTGGTACCACTCCTCGGGCTGATCGTTCCCGCCGACGGTCGGCGCCACCAGCACACCCGGTAACGGCACCAGATCGTACTGAGCGACCTCGTACACCGTGCGTCCCGACGACACCAGCAGCACGTCCCCCGGAAGCAGCCCCGCCGCGGACAGCGCACGGCCGACCACCGGCGCCAGCGCAGCACCCATCACGTCGACGATGCCGCGGCCCGGCCCGGGGTGTGGCAGCGGATGACTGAGGAACACTGTCGCCAGCGACAGCGCCCGCGCGACACGATCGGCCAGATCGCCGCTCGTGACCTCCGCGGGCGGAACCACCTCGATACGCACGATGCCGCGCCGCTTGGCCTCGGCCAGCAACCGGCTCACGGTCGCCCGGCTGGTGCCCAGCTGTGTGGCCACCTCCGCCTGGGTGGCGTCCTCGGTGTAGTACAGCTTCGCCGCCGCGTAGAGCAGCGACGCGGAGACATGCCCGGCGTCACCCTCGGGAGCAGGGTTTTCGTCACCGGCGGGAAGCGCGGACTGTGCGGACCGTGGCACCCGAGAAGTATGACACTGAACAGTTGTTGCTGCGCCGATTCTCATTGAACCGATGTTCTGGACATCTGTGCACGGCCTGGTTTAATGTGAGCCCAGCCACACTCTGAGGAGCCACCCGATGACCGATCCGATACCGGAGAAGATGCAGGCCGTCGTCTGCCACGGACCCCGCGACTACCGCCTCGAGGAGATCGCCGTACCCACCCGCGGGCCCGGGGAGGCGCTCATCCGCGTCGAGGCGGTGGGTATCTGCGCCAGCGACCTGAAGTGCTATCACGGTGCCGCGAAGTTCTGGGGCGACGAGAACCGTCCGGCCTGGGCCGAGACGATGGTCATCCCCGGCCACGAATTCGTCGGCACCGTCGTCGAACTGGACGAAGAGGCGGCGCGGCGGTGGGGGATCGAGGTGGGCGATCGGGTGGTCTCCGAGCAGATCGTCCCGTGCTGGGAGTGCCGCTTCTGCAAACGCGGCCAGTACCACATGTGCCAACCGCACGACCTCTACGGATTCAAGCGACGCACGCCCGGCGCCATGGCGAGCTACATGGTCTATCCGCGAGAGGCTCTGGTACACAAGGTGTCCCGGGACGTGGCCCCGCAGCACGCCGCATTCGCCGAGCCGCTGTCCTGTTCGCTGCACGCCGTCGAGCGCGGCCAGATCACCTTCGAGGACACCGTGGTCGTCGCGGGCTGCGGACCGATCGGTCTGGGCATGATCGCCGGAGCGCGAGCCAAGAATCCGATGCATGTGATCGCCCTGGACCTCGCCCCCGACAAGCTCGAGCTCGCCGAGAAGTGCGGGGCCGACATCACCATCAACATCGCCGAAGAGGACGCCGTCTCGATCGTGCGGGAGCTCACCGACGGCTACGGCGCCGACGTCTACCTCGAGGGCACCGGCCATACGTCCGCGGTCCCCCAGGGGCTCAACCTCCTTCGCAAACTCGGCCGCTACGTCGAGTACGGGGTCTTCGGCAGCGACGTCACCGTTGACTGGAGCATCATCAGCGATGACAAGGAACTCGACGTGCTCGGCGCCCATCTGGGCCCGTACTGCTGGCCCGCGGCGATCAAGATGATCGAGTCGGGCGTTCTGCCCCTGGACGAGATCTGTTCTCACCAACTGCCACTGACCGAGTTCCAACAGGGGCTCGATCTGGTGGCGAGTGGTCAGGAATCGGTCAAGGTCTCGCTCATTCCGGCCTGAGAGGCATCGAGTACATGAATCGCAACCCTGGGCGCCGCGTCACCGGCCCGACCCTGTCGCGGCGGAACATGTTGGCCGCCATGGGCGCTGCCGCGGCGGCACTTCCCGTGCTGTCGGCCTGCGGCGTGGGCGGTACGGCCGGCGCACCCAACGGCGCCGGCGAGGTGTCCGGCGGATTCGACTGGCGCAAGGCGGCCGGGTCGACCATCAACATCCTGCAGACGCCACACCCGTACCAGCTGTCCTATCAGCCGCTGCTCAAGGAGTTCACGGAACTCACCGGGATCAACGTCAACGTCGACCTGGTACCCGAGGCCGACTACTTCACCAAGCTCAACACCGAACTCGCAGGCGGCTCGGGAAAACACGATGCGTTCATGCTCGGCGCCTACTTCATCTGGCAGTACGGTCCGCCGGGTTGGGTCGAGGATCTGACGCCCTGGCTGCAGAACAGCTCGGCGACCCACGCGGAGTACGACTTCGAAGACATCTTCGAGGGCCTGCGCACCTCGACTCGGTGGGATTTCACGCTCGGCAATCCGCTTGGCACCGGCGGCCAGTGGGCGATCCCGTGGGGGTTCGAGAACAACGTCGTGGCCTACAACAAGCGGGTGTTCGACGAGAAGGGCATCACCAGGCTGCCCGACAACCTCGACGATTTCATCCAGCTCGCCGTGGACCTCACCGACCGTGCCAACAACCAGTACGGCATCTCGACGCGCGGATCGAAATCGTGGGCCACCATCCACCCCGGGTTCATGACGCAGTACACCCGTCAGGGCGCCGTGGACTACAGCTGGAACGGGCGCGAGCTCATCGCCGAGATGGACAGCGATCAGGCGGTCGACTTCACCGAGAAGTGGATCACCATGCAGCACGAAGCGGGCCCGACGTCGTGGACCACCTACGACTACCCGAATGCCACCGGCGACCTCGGTGACGGCAAGGCGATGATGGTGTTCGACGCCGACAGCGCCACCTATCCCAAGAACAAGCCGGGAGCCAGCCGGGAGGCCGGCAACATCGCCTGGTACGCGGGTCCGGCGGGTCCCGACGGCAACTACAAGACCAACCTGTGGACCTGGAGCTGGGCCATGAGCGCCGCCTCCCGGAACAAGCTGCCCGCCTGGCTGTTCATCCAGTGGGCCACCGGCAAGGACTCAATGAACAAGGCCGTAGAGGGCGGCACGTACGCAGACCCGGTGCGCAAATCGGTCTTCGACACCACCTTCAAGCGGGTTGCTGCCGACCAGTACGGCTACCTCGAGGCGTTCGAGACCGTGATCGGTCAATCGCGGATCCAGTTCACGCCCCAGAAGAAGTTCTTCGACACCACGCAGAACTGGGCGGTGGCCCTGCAGGACATCTACGGCGGGGACGACGCGCGTTCGCGGCTCGCCAGCCTCGCCAAGACCAACACCTCCAAGGTCAACCTCTAGGAGCCGGGATCGTATGACAACTCAGACGTCGAAGGCTCCGGCGACCTCACCGGAACAGCCTGCCGCGCAGGGCGATCGCTCGCTCCCGGAGGTGCCGACCTGGCGGCGCAGGCTGCGGCCCTACGTGCTCTCGGTGCCCGCGGTGGTCATCGTCATCGGGATCCTCTATCCGTTCGCAGTGGGCGCCTACTACGCCTTCCTCAATTACGCCGCGGTGAACCCGGATCCGCATTTCGTGTGGTTCCAGAACTTCGCCTCGGTGCTCGGCGACCAGGTGTTCTGGAAGAGCGTCCAGGTCACCGCGACGTTCGCGGTGCTCGCCACCCTCATCGAGACCGCTCTCGGCGTCGGGCTGGCACTGCTTCTCAACCGGTCGTCGATCATCGGCAAGATCTTCGAGAAGGTGCTGATCCTGCCGCTGATGATCGCCCCGGTGATCGCAGGCGTCATCTGGAAGCTGATGTTCAACCCGCAGTTCGGCATCCTCAATCACGTTCTCGGACTGGGCAACACGTTCGACTGGCTGTCCGCGGGCAACGCTCTGTTCTCGGTCATCCTGGTCGACATCTGGATCTTCACGCCGTTCGTGGCGATCCTGGTGCTCGCCGGTATCCGCTCGCTGCCCCGCGAACCGTTCGAGGCCTCCGAGGTGGACGGCGCCAACTGGTTCTACATGTTCCGCAAGCTGATGCTGCCGATGCTCTGGCCCTACATCCTGGTGGCCGTCATCTTCCGGTTCATGGACAACCTCAAGGTGTTCGACCACATCTACGTGCTCACCGCGGGCGGCCCCGGCGTCGCCACCCGGACCCTGCAGATCGGCGCGTTCGAGGACTCGATCATCAACCTCGACTACTCGCGTGGCAGCACCTACATGCTGCTGCTCTGGATCATCGTGTTCATCACCGCGCGCTATCTGGTCAGCGTGCTCGGTAAAGCGCAGCGGCGTGCTGCCGGAGCGGAGTCCTAAATCATGGCCTTCACACGAAATGAACTGCTGCCCGGCCAGAAGCGGGTGTCGATCGGCTCCGTGGCCGCCGACGTCGGTCTGGTCTTCTGGTTCGTGTTCTCTCTGTTCCCGATCTTCTGGATGCTGATGCTGGCTCTGAAGAACGCCGAACAGCAGACCACGACGTACTTCTCGTTCAGCCCCACGTGGTCCAACTTCGCGACCGTGTTGTCCGACAAGGGCACTCAGATGACGAGTGTGGACTTCAAGGCCAGCTTGCTGACCAGCCTGCTCAACTGCGGTGGCGCGGTGATCGTCTCGCTGGTCATCGGAATCCCGGCCGCCTACGCCGCGGGCCGCTGGCAGTACCGCGGTTCCAATGACCTGATGTTCACCATGCTGTCGTTCCGGTTCGCGCCGGAACTGATGGTCATCGTGCCGCTGTTCGTGATCTACAACCAGATCGGTCTGTTCGACACCAAGGTCGGCATGATCTGGGTGCTGCAGCTGGTGACGATGCCGCTGGTGGTGTGGATCCTGCGGTCTTACTTCCAGGACCTACCCGAGGATCTCGAGCAGGCCGCGCTCCTGGACGGGTACACCCGACGGCGGGCGTTCCTGATGGTGGCGTTGCCGATCGTGCGCCCCGGTATCGCCGCCGCGGCGTTGCTGGCCTTCATCTTCGCCTGGAACAACTACGTGTTCCCGCTGATCCTGGCCGATACGAACGCCGGCACGGTCACCGTCGCGATCACCAAGTTCCTCGGCGGCGGCGGGCAGGCCTATTACAACCTCACAGCCGCGGCGGCGATCATCGCGGCACTCCCGCCCCTGATCCTGGCGCTGACCATTCAGCGCTATCTGGTTCGGGGCCTGTCGTTCGGGGCGGTGAAAGCCTGATGGCCACGGTATCGATCTCCGGTCTGCACAAACAGTTCGGCAAGGTCCGAGCGGTGGACGGTCTGTCGGTCGACATCGACGACGGCGAGTTCTTCGTCATCCTCGGTCCGAGCGGCGCGGGCAAGACCACCACCCTGAAATCGGTGGCCGGTCTGGTCGACATCGATGCAGGCTCGGTGCACATCGGCGGGCGGGACGTCACTCGGGTCGAGCCGTACCACCGCAACGTCGCGATGGCGTTCGAGAGCTACGCGCTGTACCCGCAGAAGACCGTGAGCGACAACCTCGCGTCTCCGCTGAAGTCGGGCCGCACGGGCCGCTACAGCGAGGCCGAACGCACCGAACGCATCAAGCAGGTCACCACGACGCTGGGCATCGACCACCTGCTGGGCCGCTTCCCACGCGAGCTGTCCAATGGACAGCGTCAACGCGTGGCGCTGGGCCGGGTGCTGGTGCGGCCGGCCGACGTCTATCTTCTCGACGAGCCACTCAGCCACCTCGACGCCAAGCTGCGCGCGCAGATGCGGGCCGAACTCAAACAGCTTGGTGCGATGTCGAACACGACGACGATCTACGTCACCCATGACTACCAGGAGGCGCTTGCGCTCGGCGACCGGATTGCCGTACTGCAGGACGGGCGGCTGGTCCAGATCGGCACTCCCGACGAGGTGTGGCGACGCCCCGCCGACACGTTCGTCGCACGATCCCTCGGCCAGCCGGAGATCAACCTGCTCGACGGCGTGGTCGACGACGGCCGTATCCGATTCGGTGACGGCTCGCTGGATGTGGCGATCCCCGCCGACGTTGCGGTTGATCGCGGCGACCGGGTGCGGGTCGGTCTGCGGCCCAGCGACATCCACGTCGCCGGCGACCAGGAGGGGTCACTGCACGGTCGCGTCCTGCTGGCCGAGCGACTGGGCCGCAACATCGAGCTGACCGTGGAATGCGGTGGTACCCAGCTGATCGTGCTGACGTCAGGCCGGCACGGTGTGCGGGAGGGGGACACCGTCAACATGACGGTCGCCGAAGCCGACGTCCACGTCTTCAGATCGGGCGACGGCGACACCCCGCGTCTCGACGATGACAAGACCCTGGAGGCAGCACAGTGACGGCCACCGCGGAGGCGCCGACGACCACGGCCCAGAGCCTCACCCTCGACAAACTGGTCAAGACCTATGCCGCACGCGGCCGGGAGAGCGTCACCGCGGTCAAGGGCATCGATCTCGCGATCGAGCCCGGCGAACTCGTGGCGCTGCTGGGACCATCGGGCTGCGGGAAGACCACCACGCTGCGGATGATCGCCGGGCTGGAGACCGTGACGAGCGGGTCGATCAAGATCGGTGATCGCGAGATCTCCCGGCTGCCCGCCGCCAAGCGGGGGATCGGCGTCGGCTTCGAGAGCTATGCGCTGTATCCGCCGATGTCAATCCGGGAGAACCTGCTCTACGGACTGCGGGCCCGCAAGGTCAAGAACGCCGAATCGATGGTCGACGCGATCAGCCGGCGCCTGGAGATGGACGATCTGATGGGTCTGCGGCCCGCCGGGTTGTCCAGTGGCCAGAAGCAACGCGTCGCGCTGGCGCGGGCGCTGGTCCGCAACCCGCCGGTGGTGTTGCTCGACGAACCACTGAGCCACCTCGACGCGTCGGCCCGCCAGCGGGTGCGCCGCGAACTCAAGGTGCTGCAGCGCGAATTCGGCTACACCACGATCGTGGTCACCCACGACCAGGTGGAGGCGTTGTCCCTGGCGGACCGGCTCGCGGTGATGGACGCCGGCGTGGTGCAGCAGTTCGGCACGCCCGACGAGGTGTTCGACGATCCGGCGAATCTGTTTGTCGCGCAGTTCGTCGGTGAACCGCAGATCAATGTGCTGCCCGGTGTCACGAAGGTCCGCGACGGTCGCGTCCGGGTCGAGATCGGCTCGGGTGCAGGCGATCTCGATACCACCGTCGGCGATGTCGCGGACGGTACGCGGGTGTCGGTTGGGGTCCGTCCGCAGGACTGTGCGATCGGCCCCGCCGGCGCCGACGGTATCGCCGCCACCGTCGCCTATTTCGAGCATCTCCTCGAATTCGGGCTCGCCACCAGTACGGTGGCCGGCATGGAAGAGGGCATCGTGGTGCAGACTCCCGCCGCCGACCGGTACGAGGCCGAACAGCAGGTCGTGGTCACCGCCCCGCCCGAACGGGTGTATCTCTTCGACAGCGATACGGGGAACCGACTTCGATGACCAAGCTGTACAACGACCCGGCCCGCTTCACCGAGGACATGCTCGTCGGTTTCCTCGACGCCAACGCCCGCTACGTCACCGGGGTGCCTGGCGGCGTGGTGCGGGCGCACACGACGCGGCCCGGCAAGGTCGCGGTCGTGATCGGGGGCGGGTCCGGGCACTATCCGGCGTTCTGCGGCACGGTGGGCGCCGGCTTCGCCGACGGTGCGGTGGTCGGCAACATCTTCACCTCACCGTCGGCCGAGGAGGCTGCGTCGGTGGCCCGTGCTGCACATGGCGATTCCGGGGTGCTGCTCACCACCGGCAACTACGCCGGCGACGTGATGAACTTCGGCTTGGCCGTGACGCAGTTGCGCAGCGAGGGTATCGACGCGCACTACTTCGCGGTCACCGACGACGTCGCCAGCGCGCCGAAGGGCGAGGAGGCCAAACGGCGGGGTATCGCCGGCGATTTCACCGTCTTCAAGTGCGCATCCGCCGCCGCGGAGGAGGGTCTCGACCTGGCGGGCGTGGTCCGGGTGGCCGAGGCCTCGAATGCCGCCACCCGCACCCTGGGCGTCGCGTTCGACGGTTGCACGTTGCCCGGCGCCGACCACCCGCTGTTCACCGTGCCCGACGGCAAAATGGGTGTCGGACTGGGCATCCACGGTGAGCCCGGTGTCGCGGAGGAGTCCATGCCCACCGCCGCCGCCCTCGCCGCGACCCTCGTCGACGGCGTCCTCGACGACAAACCCGCCGGCACCACCTCGCAGCGCATCGCGGTCATCCTCAACGGGTTGGGCCGCACGAAATACGAGGAATTGTTCGTCGTCTGGGGTGAGGCGGCCCGACTGTTGCGCGACCGCGGTTACGAGATCGTCGAACCCGAGGTCGGTGAACTGGTCACCAGCCTGGACATGGCCGGATGTTCGCTGACGGTCATGTGGCTCGACGAGGAACTCGAACGTTATTGGCGCGCACCGGCGGACACTCCGGCCTACCGTAAGGGGGCGGCGCAGGCGTCGGGCGACAAGCGCGACGAATCCGCGACCCGGACGGTGGCCGCCGCCCCGCCGGTGCGGGATCAGGCCGACGACGCCGGCCGCGACGGCGGCAGGTTGGTCGCCGGGCTTCTCGAGGCGCTGGCGGCGATGCTCGCCGACGCCGAAGACGAACTCGGCCGCATCGACGCGGTCGCCGGCGACGGCGACCACGGCCGCGGAATGGTCAAGGGATCGGCCGCGGCCCGTGCCGCCGCGGCGGAAGCCGTCGACGACGGCGCCGGACAGGGTTCGGTGCTCACCGCCGCGGGACGCGCGTGGGCGGCCAAAGCCGGCGGCACCTCCGGCGTGTTGTGGGGCGCTCTGCTCGGAGCGCTCGGCGCCCGGTTGGGCGACACCGGCAGGCCCGATGCCGCCACCATCGCCGCGGGTCTGCGCGACGGCTACGACGCCCTGATCCAACTCGGCGGCGCTGCACCCGGCGACAAGACGATGCTCGATGCGCTGCTGCCCTTCGTCGAGCACTTCGAACGGCAGATCAGCGACGGTGAGCGGTGGCGCGAGGCGTGGGCGGCGGCGGCCGACACGGCGACCGGCGCCGCACAGGCCACCGCGGACCTGCGCCCCAAGGTCGGCCGGGCACGCCCGCTGGCCGAACGCAGCGTCGGCACCCCCGACGCCGGCGCGACGTCGCTGGCGATGTGTGCCCGCACGGTGGCCGAACAGCTGGCCGCCAAGAGCGACGGTTAGGCGCTCTCGCAGTCCCGGCCCGGCGGCGTGTAGTCGGCCAGATAGCTGGCCTTGGAACGCAGGAACGCCGGGCGGGCGGGCAGGCGCCAGTCCGGCCGCAATGCTGCCGGACCGATCGACGTCCACACCGTGGAGGCCGTTCCCTTCGTGGCCTCGATGCCGAAATCCCTGGCCAATCGGGACTGATACGGCATCCCCGGCCCCAGAAGCACGTTGCCCGAATGGTTTTCACCGGTGTCGACCTGATAGACCGTGCCGCGGAACGGGAGCGGACGCAGCTCCCGGCCGTGTTGCCGCCACCACTCCAGCGCGTAGCGATGCTCACCAAGCACGGTCTCGAACAGTTCCCCGACGGCCTCGAAGATCTCCAGTTGCGTCGCGTCGACGGTCAACGCCGCGGGCACCGGATAGGCCTCGGGCGGGACGATGAACGTGGATCCGCAGATCCGGAACAACTTCCACTTGGGCGCATAGGTGTTGCGGGCCCGCGAGTACATCCAGCCGCGCTTGACCACCCAGCCCGGCTGACCGGGGTGGTCCCGGCAAAAGCCGGCCAGATCGCGGTGCACGAAGTCGTCGGCGTCGACGAACATCACGTAATCCGGCGCGAACTCCCGCGCGGCGACGAGTCCGACGGTCGCCTTGGTGCTCTTGTCCCAGATGACCGACGGCATCCCGGTCTGCGGCCCGTTGCGCGGCGACGGCGGCGGATAGTCGACCGGAACGAAGTGGGTGCGGGCGGGCAGGGGGAACCCCGGTCTGCGGTTGCCGACGACGAGGATCACATAGTCGTCGCACACCTGCCGGGCGATGGAGGCCAACGTGCCCTGGAGCAGAGTCTCCACCCGGTCGTAGTCGGCCGAATTGTGCGGATGGCGCACCGTGGTGATGAACGCGAGCATCGTCGGCTCCTTCCCCTGGGCCCGTTCGGGAATACCGGGATCACCTCGAGTTAGGCTAGCCTGCGCTAAGCCCGTGTAGCCAATCGAATCGGAGTTCGCCATGTTCGACGCCCGCCGCACCGTCGGGTGCTCCGGACAACGGTGAACACCAGCTCGGCCACCCTCGTCGGCGCCCTCGTCACGCTTGTCTTCGTAGCCCTCGTCGTCGCCCGGAGGTGGAGGCGTCGGCGGCCGCCGAGCGGGCCCGACCAGCAGCGCCACGATCCGGCGGCAGCGCCCGTCGTCCGCGATTCGGGCGGGTACAGCGCCCCCGAGGTCACGGGCCGGCCGCTGGAGCACCCGTCAGTCCCCGCGGCGTTCGAGGCCGCCGCACTCGGCCGCCTCGACCAGATCGCCATCCGCACCGCCACGGAGACCGCCACCTACGGCGCCTTGCTGGCCGGTGCCCAAGCGGTCGCGGCAGCTCGGACGGCCGGCACGGACGGGGTCGTCCTCGTCCCGGCGGTGCTGCGACCCGCCACCGTGTCGACGATCCTCGGCCTCTTCGCCTGCGGCGCGACATCGGTGATGCTGGACCCGGCCCTGCCGGAGAACCGGGTCCGGGCGATCCGCGACATCCTCACCGACCACCACTACGGCGTCTCGGCGGCGGAGGTGCCCGTCGACCTACCGCCGGCCGTCACTGCTGCACCGACCGGTCTGGGCGCACGACGAGGCCCGTCCGACGTGACGAGCATCCAGTTCACGTCGGGATCCACCGGGGCCCCGAAAGCCGTCCTACATCCGCACGGCATGTGGCTGTGCGACGCCGAGCTGTTCGCCGCCCGCTTCGGCATCACCGGCGGACGGCGCATCGCTCTCGGGCTGCCGATCAGCTTCGGCGCCGGACTCAACGTGCTGATCGGCTCCCTGCTCTGCGGCGCGGAGATCGTCGCCATCGAACCCCGCGACGTCACCGCAGCCGACGCCCTCGAACGCATCCGCTCATCGCAGGCCCGCGTCGTGATCTGTACGCCGGCGTTCCTGGTGGCCCTGCACGACGCCGCCCGGGGATCCGGCCTGCCCGCGGTCGAACGCATCGTCACCACGGGTGAACCGCCCTACGCGCGCCACGTGCGGCTCGCCAGAGAGCTTGCGCCGCAGGCGATCTTCACCAACTGGGTCGGCTCGTCGGAGGCCAGCGCCATCTCCGCGCACGACATCGGTCCCGACGACCCGCTACCGCAGGGCGTGATCCCGGCCGGCGTTCCCGCACCACACAAGACGATCACGCTCGCCGCCGACGGCGCGGTCGCCATCACCTCGCCCCATCTCGCGCTCGGCTACCTGGATCCGGCCGCGGCCACCAGCCGGTTCGTCACCCATGCGGACGGCTCCCGGACCTTCTTCGGCGGCGACATCGGACGGTACGACCAATCGGGTGCGCTGATCCTGGCCGGACGCAGCGACTCGGCGGTGAAGATCCGGGGGTATCTCGTCGAACCGGCCGAGATCGAGTCGGCGTTGCTGCAATACGACGACGTGCGCGAAGCGGTCGTCACCGCAGCCGATGACGGGGCCGGCCTGATCGCCTATGTGGCGCCCAGTTCGACGACGCGCACCCCCGCGGTCGCCGACCTGCGCGGCCGGCTGCACACCGACCTGCCGCCGTGGATGGTGCCGACGCACATCGTGATCCTGCCGGCGCTACCGCGCACCGAACGCGGCAAGGTCGACCGGCTGGCACTGCCCGCACCGGTGTCATTCGGCGCGGAACCACCCCGCGGGGAACTCGAGACGGCGCTCGCGCGGATGTGGCGCTCGATCCTCGGCGTCGACGCCGTCGGCCGCACCGACAGCTTCTATGCGCTCGGCGGCGATTCGCTCACCGTCACCAGGATGCTGCGGGAGATCAGCAGCGAGTACGGGGTCGATCTGCGCCAGTCCGACATCGCCGGCGCACCGTGCATCGCCGATCTCGCCGAGAAGGTCACCGGGGCGCGCCTGCGTGATGTGCCCACGGCGGGGGGACCGCAGCTCGGACCGACCACGGTGCCACTGCGCCCCCTCTCGTCGCAGACCACCGGGCAGCCGTTGCACTGTTTCACCGGGGCAGGGGCGTCGTCGCTGTGCTTCGTACCGCTGACGGAGCGGTTCGGGCCGGCCACCGCGGTCTACGCCTACGAACCCAAAGGTCTTGAGCGACGGTCGATTCCGGACCTGTCCGTGGAGCGGGCCGCCCGCAGGCACCTGATCGATGTGCGCCGGGTGCAACCGCACGGCCCGTACGTCCTGCTCGGCCACTCGCTGGGGGCCCACATCGCCTTGGAGACCGCCCGTCTGCTGACCGACGCGGGGGAGCGGGTCGAGCTGCTGGTCATGCTCGACCCGTGGCTGCCGCCCCGAGTGGCGCGCGAGGCGCGACGCGAGCTGCCCGACGTCTCGGTCACTCTCGAGGAGACCGTCCCGACCGACGTGAAATCCTGGTGGAACCACCAGAAGTCGGTCCCGCTGGCCGGTCTCGTCGTCGGTGGGCAGCGCCGGCGGTCCGCGGCCATCGAAGAGGTCGGAATCATCACCGGAATGCGGTATCGCCCGCGGCCGTGGCCGGGCCGGGCGCTGCTGGTGCTCAGCCACCTCAACCTCGACGACCCGCGCATGTGGCCGCGGATCGTGACCGGTGATCTCGCCGTTCGCGTCGTGGACTGCGATCACGACTCCATCGTCCGGGAGCCCTATGTCGGCGAAGTGGTCGAGGCGATCACCGCGGCCAGGACCGGTCGCCCCTCGCGCCGGCGGCCCGTCAGCGGAAGGTAGCCCGATCCACCACCGCGAAGCAGCGCGCGGTGTTGGTCATGATCAACACCTCCTGCACCGCGTCGGTCCGGATGTCGGGAAAGTCGAACAGCCGCAGATCGTTTCGGCCCAGTACGGCGCGCTCGGCGACGTCGGCACCCGTGCGGGTGCGCACCAGCACGGTGACTGTCGTCGGATTCCTGGTCAGCACCGTCACCAGCACACCGGAGCCCTGCGGCTGTTGACCCCAGGCCAGCGGCGATGCGCATGCCGGGTCGCCCTGGGCGTTGGGTGGGACGGTCTGATCGACCTGGATCGGCGCAGAAACGTCCGAGCCCGTGCGGATCGCCGCGGCGGCGGTTGCGGTGACCTTCACCGGATCCGAGGGGACCGCGGGCGACACCGCACCCATGCGGTAGCCGCATCCGGAAACCGTCACGGCGACCGCGACGGCCGCCGCAACGGTGGCCCCCCTGGTGTTCACCCCACACCCCCCAGCGTTGTCAGCAACGCGTGTGTACCCCATCATCGGCGCCTGAACCATGCGCGGGGGCGAGTCTGCGCAAACTGGACGAAGTAAACACGGTGGACGCGGCGGGCAACGGTCCCGTTGAATGCACCGATGCCCAGTCAATCGGCCCGCGCCGGCACGTTGATGGCCGTGACCGCCATGCTGTCAGTGCAATTGGGCGTCGCGGTGGCGGTCGGGCTGATCGACCGTATCGGCGCCGAGGGGGCGGCGTGGCTACGCCTGGCCTGGGCAGGTCTGCTGTTCCTGCTGTTCCTGCGGCCCCGCGCGGCCGGTTTCACCCGCCGCAGTCTGGCGACCTGCGTGGCATTGGGCGTGGTGACGGCCATGATCACGCTGTTGTTCATGGCCGCGCTCGACCGCATCCCGATGGCGACGGCCAGTGCGCTGGAGTTCCTCGGGCCGCTCGCGGTGGCGGCGTTCAACGGGCGGGGCGTCCGGGCGCTGATCTGGCCGGGACTGGCCGCGATCGGGGTGCTGCTGATGACGCAGCCGTGGTCGGGCGCCGTCGATCCGGTCGGGGTCGCGTACGCACTCGCCGCCGCGGTGTTCTGGGGTTGCTACATCCTGCTCACCCAGAAGGTCGGCGACACCGTGTCGGGCATCAACGGGTTGGCCGTGTCGATGCCGGTCGCCGGGCTGGTCGCGACGGTGGCCGTCGGTCCCGTCGTCTTCGATCGGATGACCCCCGAGCTGCTGCTGATCGGGCTGGGGCTGGCGATCATGCTGCCGATGTTCCCGTTCGCGCTCGAGTTCCTCGCGCTGCGGCGGCTGACCACCGCGGCGTTCGGCACCCTGATGAGTCTGGAACCCGCGTTCGCGCTCGTGATCGGCTTCGTCGTCCTGCACCAGGTGCCCGGCCCCGCCGCGGTGACCGGGATCGGGTTCGTCGTCGCCGCGGGGATCGGGGCGGCCCGCACCGGTGCCCGCCCCCGACCACTGCCCGCGGAGGTCGGCTGACCCTCTCGTTTGGCGCGAAACAGCATTCCCTGCTGCCAAGCGACATGCTTGACGACCGGGAATGCTGTTTCGCGGAAAACTGGGTCAGGCGTCGAGGCGCTTGCGCCGGTAAAGCGTCCCGACGGCGAGCAGCAGCAGGCTGACCACCAGGATCGCCGTTGCGATGACGTTGATCTGCGGCGGCACCGCGGCCTTGACGGCCGCGTTGACGTACAGCGGGTAGGTCACCGTGGAACCGCTCACGAAGTAGGTGATGATGAAGTCGTCGAGCGACAGCGCGAACGACAGCATCGCCGCGGCCACGATGCCGGGAACGATCAGCGGCAGGGTCACCTTGAAGAACGTGCGGGTCGGGCTCGCACCCAGATCCATCGACGCGTCCTCCAGCGTCCAGTCGAAGCCGCGGACCCGGGCGCGCACCGTCATCGCGATGAAGCTGACCTCGAAGGCGATGTGCGCCAACAGGATCGTGGTGTATCCGGTCGCCCAGCCGAGGTCGAGGAACAGCACCAGCAGCGATGCGCCCATCACCACCTCGGGCGCGGTGAGGGGGAGTACGAGGAAGGTGTCCACCGCGCGCTGACCGCGCCACCGCTGACGCACCAGCGCGATCGCGACGAGGGTGCCGAGCACCAGCGCGACGGCCGTCGACACGGCGGCGACGTTGAGGCTCAACTTCATCGCCTCGGTCAGCGCCGGGTACTTGAACGGGTCCAGCCAGTTGTCGAGCGTGAAACCCTGCCAGCTGTAGTTGAACTTGCCCTTCGGATCGTTGAACGAGAACAGCACGATCACGAAGATCGGGATGAACAGGTACAGCAGCACCAGGCCCGCGACGATCCGCAGACTCCAGTCACCCCATTTCGGCGTGCCCTTCACCGTCTTGGGCTGCGGCGGCTGCTCGGCGGCGACGGCGACGGCCGCTCCGGCCTGGGTGGTCATACGAGGTCCTCCGAACCCAGCGCACGGGTGTAGAGCAGGACCCCGGCCAGGATCGTGCCCATCAGCACCAGGCTCAGCGCGGCCGCGGCCGGATAGTCCTTGACCACGAGGAACTGCTGCTGGATCACGTTGCCGATCATGGTGGTTTGGGTACTGCCGAGGTATTCGGCGTTGATGAAGTCGCCGGCTGCGGGGATGAACACCAACAGGCTCCCGGCCAGCACACCCGGAATCGACAGCGGCAGGATCACCTTGGTGAAGCTGCGGACGTTCGACGAGTACAGATCCTTCGACGCCTCGATGAGCCGGGGATCGATCTTCTCGAGGCTGACGTAGAGCGGAAGGATCATGAAGATGATCCAGTTGTAGATCAGCCCGCCGATCACCGCCCAGCTCGTCGACAGCAGCCGGCCGTCGCTCGGCAACAACCCGATCGCGTCCAGCGCGGTGACCACCCACCCGTTGTCGGCCAGGATCGTCTTCCAGGCGATGGTGCGGATCAGGAAGGTGACGAAGAACGGCAGGATCACCAGGCCCAGGATCAGGTTCTTGAACCGCCCGGCCTTGAACGCGATCACATACGCAAGCGGGTAGGCCAGCAGCAGACACACCACCGTCGCGGTCAGCGCGTAACCGAACGACCGCATGATCTGGTCGGAGAACCGGCTGAACGCCTCACCGTAGTTGGCGAAGTCCCACGAGAACGTGAGCGTCGGCAGGAACACCGAGCCGCCCGTCGAGGACAGCGACGTGCGGGTCAACGAGATCAGCGGCCATACGAAGAACACCGCGAGATAGGCCAGCGCCGGCAGGATCATCAGATACGGGGCGATCCTGCTGCGCTGCCTGCTGCTGCTGGCTACACCTGCCATGGGTGGTTCGTCAGCCTCCGGTCACGGCGGCGTACATGGTGTTGTACTCCTGGGTCTGCTCGTCGGTCAGTGCCGCCCACGACTTGAGGTTGTCCACGGTCGACTGCGGCGGGTTGATCAGCGGGTTGGACGCGACCTCGGGATCGACCCTGTTCAGCTCATCGGTCATCTCGGACAGCACCGGTACGAACTGGGTGAAGGCGATCAGCTTCGCGTAGTTGGCCCGGTCGTAGACGTAGTCGATCCACGCCTCGGCCGCACTCTGGTTCTGGGTGGTGTACGGGATCACCATGGTGTCGATGAACCACGTGCCGCCGGCCTCCGGAACGATGAATTCCAGATCCGGGTTGTCCGCCTTCAGCTGCACCACGTCACCCGAATACGCCTGGGCGATCGCGACATTGCCCGAAGCGAGGTCGTCGGCGTAGTCGTTGCCGGTGAACCGGCGGATCTGCCCGTTGTCCTTCTGCTCGCGGATCAGGTCGACCGCCTTCTGCACCGACTCTGTCGACGGGCTGGCCGGTGAGGCGCCCTGGGAGAGCATCACCATGCCGAGCCCGTCCTGGGTGTCGGAGAGCAGGCTGACGCGGCCCTTGAACGCCGGATCCCACAGATCCTCGATCCGGGTGATCTCGCGTCCGGTGGCGGCCTTGTTGTAGGCCAGCCCGACCATGCCCGTCATGTAGGGCGCGGTCTTGGTGCGTCCCGGATCGATCGACGAGTCGAGCAGATCGGGGCGCAGGTTCTTCTTGTTCGGCACCCGGTCGGCGCGGATCTCGTTGAGCCAGCCCAGCCCGTTGATGCGGGCGGCCATGAACTCGGTGGGGATGACCAGGTCCGCGCCGATGTCCTGCTTACGCGACAGTGGCTCCTTGACCTTGGCGAACCACTCCTCGTTGTCGTTGAAGTCCTCTTTGTAGTCCACGGTGAGGCCGGAGGTCGTCTGGAAGGCCGCGATGAAACCCTCCGCCATGTACAGCGGCCAGTTCGAGATCCGCAGCGTGCCGCTGGCGGGTCCGCCGTCGTCCTGGGGGGTGGACTGGGAGCTGCCGCTGTCCGAACTGCAGGCCGCGAGGACCGACGGTCCGAGCGCGAGCGCGGCAGCAGCTGCGGCGCCGCCGCCGAGGAACCGGCGGCGGGTGGTGCGGTTGGCGGCGAAGCGGGCAGCCAGTTGGGAATCGAACGCTCGAGAGTTCTCGCGGGCCATGGCGACTGTGCCTTTCGTGGATTTCCTGGAGGGAAAAGCGGCGGAACAGAACAGACGGGACTAGATGGGGACGGTGCGCGGGTCAGGACTCGTCGAGCATCTCCTCGAGGTCCGAGGCGGTCGGGATGTCGGCCGCGGGCAGCACCAGTGACGCATCCGAGGACCAGCACACGTGCACCTGATCGCCGGGGCGCACCGTCGGCAGCTGCTGTTCGGGGCCGACGTGGGCGACGATGGGGGAGCCGTCGGGAGCGGCCAGCGACAGCCGCACCACCGGACCTTGGAACGTCATGTCCTGCACCGTGGATTGGACGCAGGAAACGTCTCCCGCCGGCGGCTCCAGAGACACCCGGACCCGCTCGGGACGCACCATGAGGGTGGCGTGTCCACCGGTCTCGATGGCGGTGTCGCCGGGCCGTGCCCGCAGTTTCGTGCCGAGCACCTCGACCTCGACGTGGTCGGCGTCGATCCGTGCGATCTGCCGGCCCGCCCACAGGTTGGCCTGTCCGATGAAGCTGGCGACGAACACCGTCGCGGGCCGGTCGTAGATCTCGGTGGGGCTGCCGATCTGCTCGACGTTGCCGGCGTTCATCACCGCGATCCGGTCGCTCATCGTCAGCGCCTCCTCCTGGTCGTGCGTCACGTAGACGAACGTGATGCCGACCTCGCGCTGGATGCGTTTGAGCTCGAACTGCATGGCGTGGCGCAGCTTGAGGTCGAGTGCGCCGAGCGGTTCGTCGAGCAGCAGGGCGCTCGGATAGTTGACCAGGGCGCGCGCCAGCGCGACCCGCTGCTGTTGACCGCCCGAGAGCTGACCGGGTTTGCGGTTGGCGAAGTCGGTGAGGCGGACCACCTCGAGCAGTTCGTCGACGCTCCTTTTGACCTCTGCTTTGTCCTTCTTCTGGCTGCGGGGTCCGTATGCGACGTTGTCCCACACCGTCATGTGCGGGAACAGCGCATAGTGCTGGAACACCGTGTTGACGTTGCGTTTGTGCGGCGGGACCCGCGAGACGTCGGTGCCCTCGAGCCGGATGGCCCCTGTGGTCGGGGTCTCGAAACCGGCGATCATGCGCAGCGTCGTGGTCTTACCGCAGCCGGACGGGCCGAGCATCGAGAAGAACTCACCCGACGCGATCGAAAAGTCCGCGTCGGCGACCGCGACGTAGTCGGTGAAGGTCTTCGTCACATGGTCGATCTCGATGACCGGACGGCCTTTCGGCGACGATGATGCGCCGGTACCGCGGTCAACCTCGGTGGTGTGTGAGCCGGTCAGAAGGCGCCTCCTCGACGAACTACCCGCGGACTGTGCGTTAACAATCACCCATCACAACCCGACGCGCAAGCGATTCCGCAACGATTTAACATTCGAACGAGCGAATCCTTCGTTCAGACCGGTGCCGAACAGAAGAATCCGCGCAAATCGGGACGGCATGTTTAAAGCGGCGCCGACCCGCATGCCCCTCGGTGTGAGCAAATCCCCCTGGGGCGTCCTGAGCCGCCCGTTTACCTCTACGCCCCGGTCGGGTAGTGATTGGACCATGGCCTCCGTCGATGTCACGGTTTCGTCCGATCTCACGCCCGAACGCGCCTGGGAGCTCGCCTCCAATCTGCGCCGCTTCGACGAGTGGCTGACGATCTTCGGTGGGTGGCGCAGTGATGTGCCCGCCGAGATCGAGGTCGGCACCTGCGTGTCGTCGTTGATCAAGGTGAAGGGCTTTCGCAACACGATCCACTGGCGAGTCACCCGGTACGACGAGCCCAAGGACATCGAGCTCGTCGGCACCGGGTTCCCGGGCGTGTGCATCGCGCTGTCGCTCCACGTCGAGGAGCGCAAACCGGAGGGCACCAAGTTCCGGGTGGTCGCCGATCTGTCCGGCGGCCTGCTCAACACCCGCATCGGCACGCTGGTGGCCCGGGTGATCGAGTCCGACGTGAAGAAGTCGGTGAACAACCTGGCCGCGTTGCGCTGAGCGCCGCTAGGGCGTCTTGCGCCGACGCCCCGACAGAACGAAGAACAGCACGGCGCCGACGGCCAGCACACCGCTGACAGCCGCCGCGATCACGAGCGGTTTGACCCAGCTCTTCTCCTGCTGGGCCGCCGGGGCCGTCTGAGCGCTGGTCAGTTGTACCTGATAACCGGGGACCGGCCCCTGCGACGGTTGCGTCAACCCCGGCAGCTGCTGGGTGCTGGTGACCTGGAAGAGACGTTCGCCGCCGGCGGTCCTGGTCCAGGTGCCCCACGCCGGGGTCTCGTCGTCGAGCAGCACACGGTGCCCGCCGACCGCCGGATCGTCGCCGAGGTCGGCCAGCGTCTTCACCCGGAACGGCTTCGACGACCCGTCCTTGTACTTCAGCTGCACCAGCACATTCTTGAAGCTGGTGGGCGGCTTCGGCTTGCTCGGTGGCGGCTGGCCCGGACCCGGGCGATAGCCGCCGCCGGAGAAACTGCCGGTGGAGATCGTGGCGGGCTTGCCCGAGGCGTCCCGGTTCACGGCGGTGAAGCTGTAGACGCCGGCCTTGGGCGCGGTGAGGACGGCCCGCTGCATCGGTGGGACCTGGACGATGCGGGGGGCGTTGTCGTACAGGTAGATCAGCTGCAGCGGAGTGCTGTAGGGGTTGGTGAAGACCGGCCGGTACCAGTTGTCGTAGCCGACCCAGGACGAATTCCACTGGGTCACCTGGCTGGTCCAGGTGGTCGACTCCGACCACGTGGTGGTCTCGCTGACCACCGACTCCAGTGATTCGGTGATCTCGGTGATCTCGGTCTCGGACGCGGCGGGGGGCTCCGGGACGTCGACCGCTGGGGCGCGCAGCGCCTCGTCCAGCGTCTCCTGCGGGACGTCTGCAATGTCGGGTTCGGGGGTGTCTGCCTCGATCGCGGGGTCAGAGACGTTCGATTCGGGATCACCCGGATCGGCGAACTCACCCAAACCGTCGTCGCCGGCCGGATCGCCCGGCTCGCCGGGGGCACCGGGGTCACCCGGTTCGCCGGGGTCACCTGGTTCGCCGGGGCTACCCGGTTCGCCGGGGGCACCCGGTTCGCCGGGGGCACCCGGTTCGCCGGCCTGACCGGCGTCGGAGCCCCCCTCGGGACCGGGCGCGGGCGGCTCGTCGGCGGGCGGCGCGTCGGGCGCTGGTAGGTCGGCGTCGGGCGCCTCAGGTGCGGGTCCCTCATCTGCCGGCGCAGCAGGTTCAGCCGGTTCCGGCTCAGCCGGTTCGGCCGGCTCCGGCGCTGCGGGTTCCTCCGCCGGCGGATCGTAGGACCCGGAATCGTCAACGACCTCCGACGAGTCACCATCGTCATAGGGATCGGCCAACGCCGGGGCGCTGACGCCGACACACAACGCCGTTGTGAGTGCCACGGACGACAGAGCGAGGGCGATGCGCCGGTACAGGGCGCCTGGATCGTCGTTCAAAGTCATCCTCCTCATCACGTGCCGTCCGACGCGGCGTGCAGCGAGCGTCGAGCAGGGATCTTGCCGGATCCTTGGCGGATTCTTGGCGTACAACGGCAAACACACGGAGCAACGTCGGCCGTGGTGGACCCCGCATGATCGAATGAGCGGATGCCTGACGGGTCGACGACGAGCGCCTTGAACGCCAGCACATTCAGCGGACGACGTCCGAGCGGCGCCGGCGACCTGGCCGTGGAGACGCACGGTATCGCCCCGCTGGGGCCCGACCAGCGCTACGGGCACCCCGCTCGATTGTTCACCGTATGGTTCGCCCCACAGGTGAACATGGCGGGCGTCTTCACCGGCACCCTCGCAATCGTGCTGGGGCTGGGTTTCTGGCTCGGCCTGCTGGCGATGGTCATCGGCACGGTGCTGGGCTCGCTGGTGGTGGCCTATCTGTCGACCTGGGGCCCTCGGACGGGCACCGGCCAACTACCGCATGCCCGAATGGCGTTCGGCGGCGGCGTGGTGCTGCCTGCCGTACTGCAGTGGGGTTCGTCGATCGCGTGGGATGCGTTGGTCGGCCTGTTCGGCGGCGAGGCACTCTCGTTGCTTCTGGGCATCCCATTCTGGGTGGGCGTGCTCATCGTCCTGGGCGTCCAGGGCGTCGTCGGGTTCTTCGGCTACGAGGTGATCCACCGGTTGCAGGCGGTGCTCACTGTCATCCTGTTCCTGACGTTCGTGGTGTTCACGATCAAACTGGTCGGCGGTCATGAGGTGATCAGTCCGGCCACCCTGCAGGGCGCCGACCTCGCCGGCGCCTTCGTCCTGGAGGTGACGATCGCGTTCAGCCTCGCGATCTCGTGGGCCAGCTACGCCGCGGACTTCAGCCGGTATCTGCCGGCGAGCTCACCGTCGGCACAGGTCTTCGGCTACACCTTCGGCGGGATCGTGCTGGGCTACGTCTTCGTTCAGGGCATCGGAATCGCGGCGGCCGAATCGCTGGGCGAGCACACCGCCGCGGGCGTGCAGGCGGTGATGGGCGGTGGTGTGCTCGGCGCGGTCGCGCTGCTGGTGATCGCGGTGGCCTCGATGGGGTCGGGGGTGATGAACGACTACAGCGGATCGCTGGCGCTGCAGACGATCGGCGTGCGCGTACGCCGACCGGTCTCGGCGCTGATCGTGACCGCCCTGGCGTTCGCGCTGATCCTCTGGTTGCACGCGGCCGACACCGCGACCCGGTTCCAGGACGTCCTGCTGCTGGTGAGCTACTGGATTCCCGCGTTCGTCGCCGTCACGGCCGTGGACTGGGTGCTGCGCCGGGGGTCGAGAGCGACGCTGAACCCGGCCGAGGAGCCCACGGTGCGCCGCGACGCCGCTGTTGCCGTGGCGGCCTTCGTCATCGCCTACCTGGCGGCGGTGCCGTTCATGAACACCTCGCTGATCCAGGGTCCGGTCGCGCAGGCGTGGCACGGTGCGGACATCGCCTACTTCGTCAACTTCCTTGTCGCACTGCTGATCTACGGCGGACACCGTGCGATATCGCGGCGCGGGCGCCGGTGACGTCCCGGTGACGCAACGGTTCACCGGCGCATCGGGCGGGTACGCAGTCGGGACCCCTTCCGGGGCTCCCAGGAAAGGATTTTCATGCGTGCCTCAACCCTCGCCAAGACCGCAGGCGCCGTCGTCGCCACCGGAGCACTGGGCGGGCTGGCCAGTCGCCCGTCGCAGTCGGTCTGGTACGCGCGGCTGAAGAAGCCCAGCTTCCAGCCGCCGCGGCAGGTGTTCCCGATCGTGTGGCCGGCGCTCTACGCCGACATCGCAGCGGTCTCGGCGGCGACCATCGACCGCTACAACGACACCGGACAGCCCGAGAAGGCGCGCGCCTACACCGCCGCGCTGGCGGCCAACCTGGTGCTCAACGGCAGCTGGTCATGGCTGTTCTTCAGCCAGGGCCGGCTCGGGCCGGCCGCGCTGGGCGCCGGCGCATTGACCGCGAGCAGCGCCGACCTGACCCGGCGGGCGGTCCAGGCGAACGGTGCGGCGGCCGCGCCGCTGGCGCTGTATCCGATGTGGTGCGCCTTCGCGACCGTGCTCTCGTCGCGGATCTGGTTCCTCAACCGCTGATCTGCGGTCAGCAGCCGTCGAGCACGGCCAGGACGTGTTCGGTGAACCCCGTGGTGGTGCTCGTGCCGCCCAGATCGGCGGTGTGCACGCCGTCGTCGAGTGCGCGGGTGACCGCGTGCTCGACGAGCCCGGCCGCCTCAGACAGGGCGCGGCGATCGTGATGTCCGGCCAGCCAGTTCAGCAGCATGGCCGTGGACATCATCATCGCCACCGGATTGGCGGCGTTGCGGCCGGCGATGTCCGGGGCCGATCCGTGCGCCGCCTGCGCCATGGCCTTGTCGGCCGACGAATTCACCGACGGCGCCGTGCCGAGTGAGCCGGCGAGTTGACCGGTGAGGTCGGACAGGATGTCGCCGAACATGTTCTCGGCCACGATGACGTCGAACTCGGTGGGCCGCGCGACCAGAAGCGCCGCCAACGCATCGATGTGCTCGAGGCGGACCGAAACGTCGGGGTACTGCTCGGCGACCTGCAGACAGCTGTCGCGGAACAGGCCGGTGGTCTTCGACAGCACGTTGGCCTTGTGCGCGATGGTGACCGAGCGCCGCCGCGTCATTGCCAGTCGGAAAGCCTCGTGCGCGATGCGTTCACAGGCGTCGCGGGTGAATACGGCGACCGCCAGCGCGACATCGGGGGTGGGCATGAATTCGCCTGCGCCGTCGTGCATGTTGCGGTCGGCGTAGAACCCCTCGGTGTTCTCCCGGACGACAACCACGTCGAGGCCGGGACAGACCGCCGGGATGGTGTCGCTGAGCCGGCGGGCCGGCCGGATGTTGGCGAACAGGCTGTACCGCTTGCGGATCGCGCCGCCGGGGGAGAGACCGGCCCGGAACGCGGCGGGATACCCGGCGTTGTCGTGGGGCCCCAGCAGCCAGGCGTCGAGCCGGTCGAGTTCGTCGAGGGTGCGCTGCGGTAGCGGGGTGCCGTCGCGGGTGATCGCCTCGGCGCCCATCGGCAGGCGCCGCCAGATCACCGGTACCGACACCGCGGCCAGCGCACGTTCGGTGACCTGCACTGTGGCGGTGACGATCTCGGGTCCGATGCCGTCGCCGGCGAGTACGCCCAGCGCAAGGGGGTCCATGGCGGGACGGGTCAATCCAGGCCGCCGATGAGCGCTTCGGTGACCTGCGAGGTCGACGCCCGGCCGCGGAGATCCGCGGTGCGGCTCTCCGGGTGGGCCAGCGTACGTTCGATCGCGGTCATGATGGCGGCGGCCGCGGCTGGGTGCCCGAGGTGGTCGAGCATCATCGCTGCCGACCACACGGCTCCCACCGGGTTGGCGATGCCCTGTCCGGCGATGTCCGGGGCCGAGCCGTGCACCGGTTCGAACATCGACGGGTACTGCTTGGAGGGATCGAGGTTGGCCGACGGCGCGATACCGATCGACCCGGCCACGGCGGCTGCGAGGTCGGACAGGATGTCGCCGAACAGGTTCGAGCCGACCACGACGTCGAATCGTCCGGGCTGCAGGACGAACTTCGCGGCGAGCGCGTCGATGTGCTCGCTGTCGACACGCACCTGCGGATACCGCGCCGCCCGCTCGGCGACCACCTCGTCCCAGAACGGGAGCGTGTGCACGATGCCGTTGGACTTCGTGGCCGACGTGACGTAGCCGCGGCGGGTCGCGGCGAGCTCGAAGGCGTAGTCGGCGATACGGCTGACGCCGGCGCGGGTGAAGACCGACTCCTGGACCGCCATCTCCTCGGGGAGACCGCGGTTCAGCCGGCCTCCGATCTCGCTGTACTCGCCTTCGACGTTCTCCCGCACCACCACGAGGTCGACCGACGTGGCGTCCCGCAGGGGACTCTGCACACCGTCGAAGACGCGGATCGGCCGTAGATTCACGTATTGGCGGAAGGCACGACGAATGGGGATCAGCAGACCCCACAGGGACACGTGGTCGGGCACCCCCGGCCATCCGACCGCACCCAACAGGACGGCATCGAATCCGCGCAGCGTGTCGATCCCGTCCGCCGGCATCATCGCGCCCTCGCGCTGATAGCGCTGGCACGACCAGTCGAACTGCTCGTACTCGAGGTCGACGCCGTGGCTGGCGGATACGGCGTCGAGTACGGCACGCGCCGAATCGATGACATCCACGCCGATTCCGTCGCCGGGAATGACCGCGATGCGCTGCGCGGTCATGAACCCAGGCCCAGGACCGCGACCATGATGGGCAGGAGCGCGATGATGAGGATCGCGCCCGCGACGTCGAAGGTGATACCCGAGCGGATCATCGTGGTGATCTTAACGGCCCCGGATCCGTAGACGATCGCGTTCTGCGGGGTGGACACGGGCAGCATGAAGCCGAAGGACGCGGCGAAGGTGGCGGCCAGGGCGGGGATGAACGGGTTGACGCCCGCGGCCACCGCGACCGGGATGATGATGGGCACCACCACGGCGGCCGATGCGGTGTTGCTCGTGGTCTCCGAGACGACGATGGCGAGCAGGACGGCGAAGACCGTGATCGCGATGACGCTTGTCATACCGAGGGTTTCGGCCACCGAGGTGCCGATGGTCTCGGCGAGGCCGGTGTCGGCGAGCAGCGATCCGAAGATGATGCCCGTACCGAACAGCACGATCGTGCCCCAGTCGATGGCGGCGGCGTCCTTCCAGCGCAGCGTGAATTCGCGGCTCTGCCAATCGGTGGGCAGCAGGAACAGCAGCGCGGCGCCGAACACGGCGACGGTGCCCTCGTCGAGCCGGTCACTGACCGTCGTGTAGATGTCGGAATCGTTACCGAAGAAGAGCGCGATGACGCCGGGGAATATCCACAGCGCGACGGTGATCCCGAAGGCGATGAGGGTGTTCTTCTCCGCCCGGCTCAGCGAACCCAGCTTCTCCCGCTCGCTCGCAACGTATTCGGTGACACCTTCGATGCGTTTGATCTCCGGCTTGTTCAGTTTGAGCAGCACGAACGCCAGGACGATGAACATCAGCAGGCAGATCGGCGCGGCCAGCACCATCCACTGCCCGAAACTGATGCGCTCGCCGGTGGCCTCTTCGATCAACCCGCGGCCGATCAGGTTGGGCGGACTGCCGACGGGGGTGAGCAGGCCCCCGACGCTCGCCGAGTAGGCCAGCATCAGCATGATCGCCGCGCCGACCTTCAGCCGCAGCGGATCGAAGTCGTCGGCGACTTTGCCCTGAACCTGAAGGAGTTTCGCGATGACGCCGATGATTCCCAGCGCGGTCGGCAGCAGCATGGCGACGGTGGCGGTGTTGGAGACGAACGCCGAGAGCAGGCACGTGATGCCGCCGAACGCCACGATGACGCCCGTGGTGGATCGACCGACGCGGGGCAGCGCGAGGATTCGGAACGCGAACCGGCGGGCCAGCCCGTGTTTGAGCATCGCCTGCGCGAGGATGAACGCGCCGATGAAGGTGAACACCGTCGACGAGCCGAACGGGCCGAGCACTTCGTCCGCCGGCGCCACTCCCATGAAGACCACGACCGCCACGCCGAGCAACCCGCCGATGGGGATCGGCACCGCCTCGGTGACCCACAGGACGATGACGCCGAGCAGGATGCCGGCCAGCGTCTGCTGTTGGGTCGGGACGTCCAGCGGCAGCAGCAGGAAGACGATGGTGACGAGGGGAGCGAGGAAGAGTCCGATCGTCCGCCGGCCCCTCTCGAACCGCTCCTCTCGGGGGGACAGCTGCTGCTCGCCCAGACTGCGATAGGTGGCGCTGCCCAGCAGCGCCTTGTCGACGTCGGTCCGCGTGACCGGATCCTGGCTGGTCATGACTTTTCCGCGCCGGCGGGGATTGTGAGGCCCATCACAGGCCGAGGATGCCCAAGTGGCGAGGAAATCTAACCTCGGATGTCAGGAGGTCGCGAGGACGCGGCGGTCGCCGACCGGGGCGTCGAGATCCACGTCGATCGCGGCGAGGACGCCGTTGGCGGTGCACCGACGGTTGGCCGCTTCGGGGAGTAACCCCTCCTGCAGTCGGACGGTCACCGCGTCAGCAGTCTCGGTGGCGGTGGCGTGCACGCCGTAACACGTGGGTGTGCCGGCCAGGAAGTACACCCGCATCCCGTCGTCGAGGCGGCTCCAGGAACTGAAGGTCAGCGGCGCGGCGTCGACGATGTCGGAGCGGTCACCGAACATGACCTCGCTCGAACTCAGCGGCCGCTCAACGGGTTCGGTGGTCGTCGGCGCGGCCACGGCGACCGCAGGCACACCGAGACTCAGACACAGGCCCGCGACGATGGCGGACAGGGCAACCCGCATGGCACGACGGTAGATGTCGCCAGGCGGGTGGCACGGTCGCCGGCCCCGCGCGTCGGATCACGGTTGAGCTTCGGTTCGGCAACGGGACCGCCGCTACAGCCCAGCGCTACAACCCCAAGCGCTCGAGGGCGTCGTCGTACTCCTCGGCGGCGACCTTGGCGCCCTTACCCTCCGCGAGTGCCCGTTCGTAGACGGCGAAGACCTGGTGACCCACCGCGGCGAACCTGGCGTCCCAGGTCTCGCTGTCGAAGCGCCAGTAACCGGTGATGTCGTACTGACGGCGGTCCCAGCCCCGGTCGCGGAGGTACTTGCGGACGGCCCGCGACTCGGCGGCCTCGCCGGCGAACCAGGAGTATCCGCGGCCGCGGGGGAACGGCAGGGTACGTACCGCATCGGCGAGCCGACTGGGCGCCAGCCCGTTTCCGGTGCCGACGATGGGCACGGTCCGGAGGTCGGGATGCGCGGGCAGGTAATCGAGGTCGTCGCGGTCGGCGACCTCGACGATCGCCGTGAGAGGACTGCCGGCGGGATGTTCTTCGATGATGCGGGCTGCGGCCGGCAGACCGGACAGGTCGGCGACCAGGAGCCGCCACGCGCTCGCGGGATCGGGCGCATACCAGGACCTCGCGTGGTCGAGGCCGACGCGGTCGCCGGCCCGGGTGGTGCGGGCCCAGTCCGTACCGGTGCCGGTGGCGTGCAGGAGGACGTCGAGATCGATGCAGTCGCCGTCCTGGTGGCGCACGGAGTAGTTGCGGCCGGGGGAGTTGGTGGATGCACCGAAGTAGACGCCGACGGCCGAATCGGCCGCGTCGGCGATCTGCAGCGCGTCGGGGTCGTCGATGTGCAGGGTGATCCGGCGCAGACGCCGGGTGATCTGTTCGGTCGCGATCACGGCGGCGAGGGAAAAGCTCACCGCCGCACCGTCAGTCGCGTGACCAGACCGCGACGTAGCCGAGCGGGATGCCGGTGTGCCGCGCGATGAGTTCGCGGGCGGCGATCTCGACCTCCGCCCGGTCGTGGCGGCGGGTGGCCGCGCCGAGTTCGGGGATGGTGACGGTCCAGCCCGTGGCGTCGGGTGTCACGGCGATCTCGAAGGCCTGTCCGGCCATCGGGGGCAGCGCGCGGCGACGGCCGCTACGGGGTGCGATTCGGGGGCGGCATCCGTGTGAACTCCGAAGCGAGGCAGACATGTCGGGGTGCTTTCTGCAGCGGTGATCTGGGCCGCCGGACAATGTACTTCTCTGCGTGGGGCTTCACCAAATCACCGCTCGTCGGACACCTCAGAACGGGCTGCTGTTGGCCTGCCAGCGGGCTTCCTCGGGGCGGGGACCGTAGCGGCGGGCGTAGTCCTCATGAATGTGTGCGTCCTTCTGGCGCTTGAGCACATCGACGAGATTGGGGTCCAGGCCGTGCTGGGCCAGGCGGTGTCGCCGCCACACCTTGTTCAGCGCGATCGCCATCAGGATCGCCCACGTGTAGATCGGCACCGTCATCTCCAGGTGCACGTACAACGATGCGGGCAGCAGCCAGAACGGCCCCAGGATGAACAGCGGCGGAATGGCCATGCGGATCATGTGCCGGCGCACGGCGCCGGGACCGGCGAGGTCGTGCGCCACCCAGTCGCGCATCGACGCGGGCAGGCGTCGTCCATACGAGTAGGCGATGTACTGCAGCAGGTTCGGTCGCGAGGCGGCCATGGTTCTCCTGTTCGATTCGGTGTGGTCAGTCGTGGGCGCCGGCGGCCAGCGCGGCCGCGTTGATCCGGGTCAGTACGCGGTGCAGCTCTTCGAGCTCGGCGATGTCGACGCCGAGGCGTGCCACCACCGCCGGCGGGATGTCCAGGGCCCGCTCGCGCAGAGCGATTCCCGCGACGGTGAGCGCGACCTCGGTCGACCGTTCGTCGACGGCGCTGCGGGTGCGGGTGATCAGCCCGAGCGCCTCGAGGCGCTTGAGCATGGGCGACAGCGTGGCCGGATCGAGCTGCAGGGCCGTCGCGATCCTCTTGACCGACAACGGGCTGTCGGGAGAACTCTTGCGGTGATCCCACAGCGCCAACATCACCAGATACTGCGGGTGGGTGAGGCCGAGCGGCTCCAGTAGCGGCCGGTAGATGGCCAGCACGGCGCGATTGGTCACCGCCAGCGCGAAACACACCTGGCGCTCGAGGGCCAGGGGATCGATATCCGAGGCGGGCGGTGCGGTCACACTTTCATTGTCCGCTAATAGTTAGTGCACTAGCAATGTCGAACGCGTCACGTCGCCCGCCATACTCGAGCGTGTGCTGAGCCCTCTCGACATCGCCGCGCGGACCGATCGCGCCGTGGCCGCAGCGGCGGCCGCCGGGCGCCGTCTCGGACTGACCGTGAACGACCCCCGCGTGCTCTACGACGTCTTCTCCGTCATCGTCCATCTGCGGCCGGCGCCGGTGATCGTGCGCGTGCCGACGGTGCTGCCGCCCTCCTACCGGGCGGCGCCGGCCCAGCAGACAGCGCAGCAGCAGGCCGAACTGACGGTGACGGGCTGGCTGGCCGAACGCGGGCATCCAGTCGTCGCTCCGAGCCCGCTGGTCCCTCGGAAACCTGTTCGCGTGGACGGCTTTTCGATGACGTTCTGGGAGTACGTCGAGGAGGTGCCCGACATCGGCGATCCAGCTGACCGGTTCGAGATGACCGCCCGGTTGCACGCCGCCCTGCGCAGCTACCCCGGTGACGAACTGGGGTTCTGGACGCCGTTCGGCACCTTCATCCCCGAGGGGCTCAACGCTCTGGACCGGCAGCCGGACCTGTTGGCGCCCGCCGATCTGCACCGCGCACAACGCGAATGGGCCACCATCGCACCGCTGCTCGCCTCACCGGCAGCGCTGCGATCGGCGTTCGACGGGGTCGACGTGCAGACCATCCACGGCGATGCGCCGTTCCACAATCTGATCCCGACCGCGGACGGCCTGAAGTGGTCGGATTTCGAGCTGGTGACTGTCGGCGCCGTCGAATCCGACCTCGCCATGGCAGGGCCCGAGGGGGTGGCGGCCTACGACGACGCCGCGGCACGTCTGGGGTTGCGGCGGCTGGATCCGCGACTCCTGCGCATCACCGAGACGGCGGGCCGGCTGGCGGCGGTGGCCGCCCTTGCGATGGCCCCAGACCTGCCGATGCTGGTCGACGGTGTGAAACCGGTCCTCGACATGTGGCGCGCCGAACCAGAGGTCGACGTCGGCTGAGCGACTAGGTGATGCTGACGACGGCCCGGTGCCCGAGCGGCGACTGCAGGGGGATGGCCATCGTGCCGACGACGCCGATCGCAATACAGGCCCGCCCCACCGCCTCGGGCACAGTGCCCGAGCGCATCTTGACCGCCACGATGTCGGGCGTCTCCTGAACCTCGGCCTGTACGCCGTAGCACTCCGGGGTGCCGGTGGTGAACTGCACGGCGATCCCGTGGTCACCGGGGAGGCGGCTCCACGACTGGACCGCCATCGGGTGGCTGTCGACGATCGCCGGATTGTTCGCGAACCGGGTCGCGGCGTCAGCGGGTTGCTCGGGCACCACCGTGATGGTCGGCGTCGGTGAACCGGGTTGCGCCCCTGCACCGGGAGCGCCGAGGGCGAGAGATCCCGCGGCGGCGAGGGTGGCGAGGGTGGTGACGATGACGCGGCGACTGCGACGCATACATCCACTGTACGAGTCCCGGTGAGGTTCCGATTCCGGCACGTGCCAGACGTCGAGGTGATATGCACGGACACACCACCGAGCCGCAGGAGACCTCATGCCCCATCCAAGATTCGCGGCGACCCTGGCCGTGACCGCCCTCGGGGCGGGCTTCCTGATCGCCCCCGCACCCCTCGCCCTGGCGCAGCCGTCACCGAATGTGCCGGCGCCGACTCAGGACAGCGCCGAGAAGACGATCGTCGACGGCTACATCGCCAAACAGATCGATTGCACGCCGGACTCCCCGCCGCAGTTCGAGTCCCTCACCTGGTATCCGCCCGGCTTCGTCTACGCCGTGGGTGGCGCGGGGATGATCTCCGACGCCAACCCCGCACTGGGCGGTGAGTTCACCGCCACCTGGACCGGCAGCGAATGGGCGGTCGAATACCTGTACTGCTGAGCAGAATTCACTGCGGCGCGGGTATGTTCTCCCGTTCGGCGGCATGGTCCTCGATGGCCTTGCCGATCGCGTGCGCGGCCCGGTCCACGAACTCGGTGCCGCGTCCGGTGACCCAGTCGCGCGAGGCGACGGGTGCCGCCAGCTGACCGGTGAAGTGGGGGATCACGTACTCGGCGAACAACTCGTAGCTGCGCAGCTTCGCCGCGGGTGCCGCCCAGTCGTGGTCGAAGAGCAGGAACGCGCCGAAGCCGCCGGCGCTCGCCTCGACGAGTTCCTCGATCTTGGCGACGGCGTCCTCCGGGGTGCCGATCACGGCGAAGCCCGAATTCCGGTTGTTGGCGATGATCTCGGCCACGGTGTCACCCTGCACGGGGCCCGCGGGCAGGACGTGCGAAAAGTAGCGGGAGAACTCGGCGATGCCGTATTCGACGTCGCGCTCGGCCTGTTCACGGGTCTCGGCGAGATGCATGGGACCGACGAGCCGCCACTTCGAACGGTCGGCGACGTGGCCGTGCTCCCGGGCGACCTCCTCCCACGTGGTCCAGTGCTGGGCCAGCAGGTCCATACCCTGCTTCGCGGTCGCCGCGATCGACAACATGCCGATACCGTGCCTGCCCGCGCCGCGGGGGCCGGTAGGGGAGAAGGACGCCGCCACCGCGACGTCGAAACACGGGTCGCTGTAAGGCCTCAGCTGTAGCCGCGCGTCCTGCAGCGTGAAGCCGTCGGTGTGCATGGTGACCGTCTCCCCGCGCAGCAGGCGCATGATCGCCTCGAGACACTGCTCCATCCGGGGCCGTTGCTCGTCGGCGGGGATGCCGAGCATGTGCGCATCGGAGGTCAACTGGCCCGGTCCACACCCCAGCATCACGCGCCCCCGGGTGAGGTGGTCGAGCAGCACCATGCGGTCGGCGAGCATCAGTGGGTGGTGGTAGGGAAGGGAACTCACGCCCGTGCCGAGTTTGATGTGTTTGGTGCGCTCGGCGGCGATGCCGATGAAGACCTCCGGCGAGGCGATGATCTCGAATCCGGCGGAATGGTGTTCGCCGACCCATGCCTCGTCGAAGCCCAGCCGATCCATCGCCACGATCAGGTCCAGATCTCGTTCCATGGCGAGCGTCGGGTTGTGCCCGGTCGGGTGGAAGGGCGCCATGAAGTTTCCGAAACGCATCGGTGATTCCTTTCTCAGGCCCGTAATGGTGCCAGCAGGGCGTTCAATCCGTACTCGAACACCGCGTCGTAATCGGTGGGTGCCTGCAGCGCCTCGACCAACTCGCGGTCGTCCCAGGCGTCGGCCCACAGCGACGGATCCTCTTCATCGTGTTTGGCCCCGCGTACTGCCGAGAACTGCATCACCGCCGACGAGATGACGTGCACCTGGACGGTCCGCAGGATCAGTGCGGCGTCGTTCCCCGTCACGCCCTGTTCTGCCAGCTGCGCGGCCAAGGCGCGCTGGATGGGTAGGAACAGTTCCGGGGTGCGATCGCGTTCGTGGGCGATACCGAGCAGGTGCTGACGCTCGATGAGCACCCGGCGCTGCGAGCGGGCGAGGCAGGCGATGCGGTCGACGGGGGTGTCGCCGTCGGCAGGTAGGTGCGCCAACTGCCGGAGCAGCCGCTCGACCAGCGCGTCGAGGAGTTTGTCCCGGCCGCCGATGTGCCAGTAGATGGAGGTGACCGCGACGCCGAGTTGTTCGGCGAGGCGCCGCATGGTCAGTGCTTCCACGCCGTCGAGTTCGATCAGCCGGGCCGCGGCCTCCAGGATCGATTCGGCACTGACCCCGGGGTCAGTGGGCGGTTGGCGACGCGAGGGCGCCATCGATGTCACCTCCGGTCATGCGGTCCGAGGCACCGAGGTCGAGATAGCGCTCCAGGTTGCGGTGCATGTTGATGATGCGCCGCTCCTCGTTCGAGAGGACGAGGTGGGTGAACCCAGGCTGGCGCAGGCCGCGCTGCAGCCCGGGCAGCACGGCAATGTCCTGGGAGAGCACGAGTCCGGGGTGCGCGTCGTCAGCGCTCATGCGTACATCGGCGGGGCGGCTGCGCGGCGCGCCGGGGGCCAACCGTGTCCACAGCGTCATGACCAGTTCGCCGACGTCGGGGTCGGCGCCGGGTAGGGAGCTGAGCACGGTCATGTGGTCGGCGTTGGCCAGCACCGAAAGATTCGGGAACACGTTGTACTGGTGCAGCCGCATCATCTGGTCGGTGGTGGCCCATCCGAGGTCGACGCCCCGTTCGGCGGCGTGGGCGCGGGTGCGGTCTGCGATGACGTCGGCCACCGACTGCCCTGCTCCGCGCTCGTCGGCCGGGAACGGCGTGCCTTCGGCGACGCCCATGAGCGCCCCCTGGGTGGACACGTAGGCATCCCACACCGCGGCATCGTGAACGTCCCCGTTGAGATGCGGACTCGGAACGCCGTAGAGCTGTTCGGACTTGCCCGAGTGCTCCCAAATGACCTGCGGTGCATGGACGTCGTCCATGCACCGGTGCAGCTCGGGGTGCAGCGTCTGGATATGGTAGGTCTCGCTGAAGCCGTCGGCGATGGTCTTCCAGTTAGCGTGGACGTCGATGGTGAGCGTGGCGTAGCAGCGGAAGTCGCCCAACCGGTTCCAGGCGATGTCGTCGACCATCGGCCCGAGATAGTCGCGCAGGGGCATCGCGGCGGGGTCGAGATTGACGAACACGAGGCGTTCCCAGGTGTCCACTTGCACTGTGTGCAGGGGAAATTCGCGCATCGGCAGGGCGCCGAAACCCTTGCGGTGCGGCACCCGTCGCAACGTGCCGTGCAGGTCCCACGTCCACCCGTGGTAGCCGCATCGGAGCTCACGCAGTTCTGCCCCGGATCCGGTGCACAGCGAGTTCCCGCGGTGGCGGCACACGTTCTGGAACGCGCGCAGCTCGCCGTCGTCATCGCGCAGGACGATTATCGAGTAGGGGCCGCAACGGTATTCGACGTAGTCACCGGGCTCGGCGACATGGTCGACCGTGCAGGCGAACTGCCACACCCTCGGCCACATCCGCTCGACCTCCAGCCGAGCGAACTCGTCCGAGTAATAGCGGTCCGCCGGCACCAGCGTCGGCCGCGCCGGCGGCGTCCCGATGGCGTCCTCACGCTTGACCGTCCGCGTCATGAATCGACCTCCGGTTTCGGCTCGAACGCTCTGTAACGGTGTTACATTCACGACCATATCGGCTGGCGCGACGTTCGAGGGAGAGATCACCGTGTTCGACCTGAAGATCACCGGCGGCACCGTGGTGGACGGCACGGGAGTGGACCGCTTCACCGCCGATGTCGGCGTCCGGGACGGCAAGATCGTCGAGGTCCGGCGCCGCGGTCCGCACGACCCGCCGCTCGAGGGTGAGGCCGCCGAGATCATCGACGCCACCGGCAAGATCGTCGCACCGGGATTCGTGGACATTCACACCCACTACGACGGCCAGGTCAGCTGGGACAGCGTGCTGGAGCCGTCCAGCAATCACGGGGTGACCACCGTCGTCGCCGGAAACTGCGGAGTCGGTTTCGCACCGGTGCGGCCGGGCAGCGAGGAGTGGTTGATCGCGCTGATGGAGGGTGTCGAGGACATCCCGGGCACCGCGCTGACCGAAGGCATCACCTGGGGGTGGGAGAGCTACGCGCAGTACCTCGACGTCATCGGGCAACGGGAGCTGGCCGTCGATTTCGGCAGTCAGATCGCCCACGGCACCGTCCGGGCGTACGCCATGGGTGAGCGGGGCGCCCGCAACGAACCCGCCACCGCCGAGGACATCGCGGCGATGAGCCGGCTGGTGCAGGAGGCCGCCGAAGCCGGTGCGCTGGGCTTTTCGTCGTCCCGCACGATCGCGCACCGCGCCATGGACGGTGAACCGGTGCCCGGAACGTATGCCGCCGAGGACGAGTTGTTCGCACTCGGCCGGGCGATGGCGGCCGGTGGCGCCGGGGTGTTCGAGCTGGCGCCGCAGGGGGCGGCAGGTGAGGACATCGTCGCGCCGAAGAAGGAGCTGGAGTGGATGCAGCGGCTCGGCGCCGAGATCGACTGCGCCCTGAGCTTCGCGCTGATCCAGGTCGACGCCGACCCGAACCTGTGGCGCGAACAACTCGACATCTCCGCGGCCGCGCACGAGGCGGGCAGTCGGCTGCACCCGCAGATCGCCGCCCGCCCATTCGGGATGCTGCTCGGCTTCCCCGGCCACCACGCCTTCACCCACCGGCCGACGTACCGGCGGCTCAAGGCGGAGTGCAGCAGGGAGGAACTCGCCGCGCGGCTGGCCGAACCGGCTATGCGAGCGGCGATCCTGGCCGAGGACGACCTGCCGATCGATCCGACGAAGCTGTTCGACGGCATGTTCGCGCTCGCGCAGAACGTGACCGAACGGCTATACCACCTTGGCGAGCCGCCGAATTACGAACCCACCGAGGAGGATTCGGTCGCCGCGATCGCCCGGCGGCGGGGACAGGATCCGTTGGCGGCGATGTATGACCTGATGCTGGAAGCCGACGCCGGGAACATGCTGATGTACCCGATGTTCAACTATTCCGACGGCAACCACGACGCGATCCGGGAGATGATCACCCATCCGGCCGGGGTGATGGGGCTGTCGGACGGAGGCGCGCACTGCAGCATGATCTGTGATGCGTCGTATCCCACGTTCCTGCTGACGCACTGGGCGCGGGATCGTCACCGCGGCGCGACGCTGCCGCTGGAGTACGTCATCCGCAAACAGGCCCATGACACCGCACAGCTCTTCGGGCTGACCGATCGCGGGGTCATCGCGGTCGGGAAGAAGGCCGACGTCAACGTGATCGACATGGATGCGCTCACGCTGCACGCGCCGCGGATGGCGTTCGATCTGCCGGCTGGGGGCCACCGGCTGGTCCAGGGCGCGTCGGGCTACACGGCCACCATCGTCAACGGGGTGGTCACCCGCCGCGAGGGCGTCGACACGGGTGCGCGGCCGGGCCGGCTGGTGCGCGGCGTGCGTTGAGGCTCAGCCCCATTCGTGAATCATCGCGCGTGAGTCGACAGTGGTGGCGCTGCGCTTCCGTCCGCGCGTCAGGGCGATGAGCAGCGTCGCCACGGCAGCGGTGCCCGCGCCGGCGATGAAGACGATGATGAACGACCGCTCCGGGGGCAGACCGGTGGCCGGTGTCGGGTGGCTGAGCAGTACGGCCACGATCGCGGCGGCGATCGCGCTGCCGACGGTCCGGGCGATCGCGTTCATCCCGGTCGCCACGCCGGTCTCGCCGCTGTCGACCTCGCTGACCACGAGGGCGGGCAGTGCGCCGTAGGCCAGGCTGATGTAGGCGTTGATCAGAATGTTGGTGGCGATGACCTGCCAGACCAGGTCGTGGGCGACGGAGAGCGCCGCGAAGCCGACGACGCCGGTCACCGCACCGATCATCAGGACGGGGCGGGCTCCGTACCGGTCGATGAAGCGGCCGCTGAGGGTGGCCGTGACGAATCCCGCAAGCGCACCGGGCAGGAGGAAGACGAGGCTGGCGTAGAGCACCGAGGCGTTGAACCCGTAGCCCGCGATCGCGCGATCGGTCTGTACGAACTGCGTCACGCCGAGGAAGCCGAAATACAGGCCGGTGCCGACGAGGATCGTGGCGAGGTTGGTCAGCATGACGGCGCGGCGGGTGAGCATGGCGATCGAGACGAGCGGATACGGGCGGCGGTCTTCCCACCACCACCACCCGACAAGGACGAGCACACCGGCGACCGCGACGGCGATGGTGGCCGGGGCGGCCCAGCCCCAGGTATTGCCCTGAGTGATGGCCAGCAGGACGCCGGACAGTCCGAGGGCCAATCCGCCGGCGCCCAGCCAGTCGATGCTGCCTTCGGATTCGGCGGCCCGCGAGGGGATGACGACCACCGCGAGCACCATGATGATCGCGGTGAACCCCGCGGTCAGCCAGAAGACGCGGTGGTAGCCGGCGTCGCCGTTCATGAGCAGTCCGGTCACCACCAGACCCATGCCGCCGCCGAACCCCAGCGTTCCGGACAGGATGGCCAGGGCGCCGCCGACGGCTTCCTCGGCCACCTCCTCTCGCAGGATCGCGACGCAGATGGGATAGAGCGCGAAGGAGACGCCCTGAAGGACGCGGGCGGCGACGAGGAGCGCGAGGGAGGACGTCGTCGCGGCGAGGATGGAGCCGATGAGGACGACGGCGAGCACCCCGAGCAGGACGCGCTTCTTGTTGTAGAGGTCAGCCAAGCGGCCGAGCAGCGGTGTGGAGGCCGCGGCGGCGAGGAGGTTGCCGGTGACCGCCCAGCTGACGGCGACGGGGCTGGCGTGGAGTTGTTCGGCGATGACGCCGAGCACCGGCACCACGGCGGTCTGCAGTACGGCGACCGTCAACGCGACGAGCCCGAGTCCGACGATGAGCAGGCGGGGCGTGCTCACGGTTCGCGACAAACGGGGACTCCTTCGGACGGCTACTACTTAGCCTATGCAACAGGTTAGGGGAGGTCCGCTCGGGGGCAGCAACGGCAGCCGGCGTGTAGCACACCGGTTGCCGGAACGGATCAGCGTTGCGGCCCGTCGTGGGTCAACGCTCTTCTCAGGCCTGGAGAATGACCTTCAGCGCTTTGGTCTCCGCGGCGCGCGCGAAAGTGTCGTAGGCGTCCATGATGTCGCCGAGCGGGAACCGGTGGCTGATGAATCCGGTGACGTCGAGCTTCTTCTGCGCGAGCAACTTGATCAGCATGGCCGAGCTGTCGGTGTTGACCAGACCGGTGGTGATCGTCAGGTTGTCGATCCAGACCCGGTCCAGAGGTAAGTCAACCGACTTCCCGTGGACGCCGACATTGGCGATGTGACCGGCCGGCCGCACGATCGACAGCGCCATGTCCCATGTGGCGGGGATGCCGACGGCTTCGATCGACACATCGACACCCAACCCATCGGTCAGCGCCAGCACCTGCTCCTTCCAATCCGGATCAGACGCCACGACGCCGTCGCTCGCACCGAACCGTTTGGCCTGTTCGACCCGGTTGGCATCAAGGTCGATCGCGATGACGCGACTAGGGCCGTACAAGCCGGCGGTGGCGATCGCCGCCAGACCCACCGGCCCGGCGCCGACGACGGCCACCACGTCGCCCGGCTTGACCTGTCCGTACTGGATCCCTATCTCATGCCCCGTGGGCAGGATGTCGCTGATCATCACTGCCTCTTCGGCGGGTACCCCGGTCGGTACGCGGTAGAGGGACGTCTCGGCGAAGGGCACACGTACGAACTCCGCCTGGGTGCCGTCGATGAGATGGCCGAATATCCAGCCGATTCCCGTAGCGCCCTCATCGGCTTGGCAGTGCGAATAGACACCCTTCTTGCAGTAGACGCACTTTCCGCATGCCGAGATGCAGTTGATGATGACCTGATCGCCCGACGGCGAGGTCTGTGACCGCGGAGCCCACCTCGGTGATGGTGCCGACGCCCTCGTGGCCAAGGATGCGGCCGTCGGTCACCGCGGGGACATGACCTTTCAGGATGTGCAGGTCGGTGCCACAGATCGTGGTCGTCTCGACGCGAACAATCGCGTCCGTGGGTTTGAGGATGACGGGGTCAGTTACCGTTTCCCACGCCTTGGCGCCGGGGCCGTGATAAACAAGCGCCTTCACAGGTCGCTCCCTCCGTTGGAAACGTAGACCTGACACCGACGTACGCGCTCACGTCGCGGTGCGGGTTCGACGAGTTGACGGCGCATGACCTGCTGTCAGTCAGGGATCGCAGCCATCGTTCCGAGATGCGGCACGCGATCATGCCCGCGCGCGGCTTGGGCAGGTGCCCTTACACCCCACCGCGGCGCAGCATTCGGCCCTGCGGGGTCTTGAAGTCGATCCTGCTGCCGCGCAACCAGGTGCTCTTCACGACACCGGCGAGGGCACGTCCGTCGTACGGGCTGATCGGGTTCTTGTGATGCAGCTTGTGCACGTCGACGACCTGCGCGGAGTCGGGCTCGAAGATCGCGAAATCGGCGTCGTAGCCGAGGGCGATCTTGCCCTTGTTGTTCAAGCCGGCGAGCGCGGCGGGTTTGGCCGCCATCCAATCGAGCACCTGCGTCAGCTGCACGCCCCGGCGCTTGGCCTCGGTCCAGATCAACGACAGGCCGAGTTGCAGCGAGGCGACGCCGCCCCATGCCACGCCGAAGTCGCCATTCTCGACGTCCTTCAGGTCGATGGTCGACGGCGAATGGTCGGAGACAATGCAGTCGATGGTGCCGTCGATCAGGCCCTGCCACAGCAGTTCCCGATTCGACGCCTCGCGGATCGGTGGACAGCACTTGTACGCGGTCGCGCCGTTCGGGATCTCCTCGGCGAGCAGCGTCAGATAGTGCGGACACGTTTCGACGGTGATCCTGACGCCGTCGCGCTTGGCGGTCGCGATCATCGGCAGAGCGTCCGACGACGATAGGTGCAGGATATGGGCACGGGCACCGGTCCAGCGGGCGCGCTCGATGACTTCGGCGATTGCGACGTTCTCGGCGCCGCGAGGCCGCGAGGCGAGGAATCGACTGTATCGGTCGCCCTCGGCCGTGGGGGCATGGTCGATGGCGCGGGAGTCCTCGGCGTGCACGATCATCATGGAGTCGAAGCCCACCAGCACGGCCATGTCCTTCTCCATCTCATCGGCGTCGAGATGGGGGAACTCGTCCACGCCGGAGTGCAGCAGGAAGCACTTGAAGCCGAACACGCCTTCGTCGTGCAGACCCCGCAGGTCGCCGGTGTTGCCGGGGATGGCGCCGCCCCAGAAACCGACGTCGATGTGCAGCTTGCCCGAAGCCGCCTGGCGCTTGGCGTTCAGTGCGTCGACGTTGACCGTCGGCGGAATCGAGTTGAGCGGCATGTCGATCAGCGTGGTCACACCGCCCGCCGCCGCCGCTCGCGTGGCGGAGTCGAACCCCTCCCACTCGGTGCGTCCCGGCTCGTTGACGTGGACGTGCGTGTCGACCAGGCCCGGGATCATGACCTGCTCGTCGGTGAGCTCGACGATCTCGGTTCCGGTGAGGCCGCTGCCCAGCGGCTCGATGGCGACGATCCGGCCGTCGCGAATGCCGATTTCGCGGTCGACGATGCCCGCCGTGGTGAGCGTGCGTCCACCGCGGACGACCAGGTCGAAATCAGGCTGTTCGGACTGCTCAGGGACGTCGGCGGTCATGGGCAGCCTCCGTTGCGCGAGAGTAATTCCTCATCGTGGAACTGACATTCCACATGAGGCGACTTTAGATGTGATCGCAGGCACAGTCAATCGCGTCAGAGGCTTGACAGGCAGCGTCCGCATGCGCCTTACTTACCGCATCTGTGGAATAGCATTTCCACAGCGTGGAATTTAGCGGCGACGCCCGGCGTCGGCGCTCCGACCGTGACAGGCGTGTCCATGAGCACAGGATCCACCGGGCTGATCGGCGACTCCAGTCGTGACGATGCAACCCCGTTCGCCGGCGTGAGTCCGACGTTGTACAACCCCGATCTCGCGCCCACCAAACGCGAAGGTCGACGGTGGGGTGGGTACAACATCTTCACGCTGTGGGCGAACGACGTGCACAGCCTCGGCAACTATTCGTTCGCCATCGGGCTGTTCGCCCTCGGCCTAGGTGGGTGGCAGATCCTGCTCGCCCTCGGACTCGGGGGAGTCTTCCTGTTCCTGCTGCTCAACCTCTCCGGGTTCATGGGGGAGAAGACCGGCGTCCCGTTCCCGGTGATGAGCCGCATCGCGTTCGGCGTTCGTGGTGCGCAGATCCCGGCCCTCATCCGCGGTGCGGTCGCGATCGCCTGGTTCGGCATACAGACCTACCTCGCGTCGGTGGTGCTGCGCATCATGATCATCGCGCTCGCGCCGTCCGCCGAGACCCTGGACTCGAACAGCTTCCTGGGGTTGTCGACGCTCGGCTGGATCTCGTTCGTCGCGCTCTGGGTGATCCAGGTGGTCATCGTCAGCTACGGCATGGAGATGATCCGCAGGTACGAGGCGTTCGCCGGCCCGGTCATCCTGTTCACCATGATCGCGCTCGCGATCTGGATGCTCAACAACGCCGACTGGAGCATCGCCTGGAGTACACCGGACTCTCTCACGGGTCTCGATATGTGGCTGAAGATCATCGGCGGCGCCAGCCTGTGGGTCGCGATCTACGGCACGTTCGTCCTCAACTTCTGCGACTTCACCCGCAACGCGACATCGAAGCGGGCCATCGTGGCGGGCAACTTCTGGGGCATCCCGCTCAACATGCTGGTGTTCGGCGGAATCGTGATCACCATGGCCGGCGCTCAGTTCCGCATCGACGGTCGCATCATCGAGGCGCCCGCCGACATCGTCCAGGAGGTGCCGAACACCCTGCTGCTGGTGCTCGCAGCACTCGCGCTGCTGATCCTGACCATCGCCGTGAACCTGATGGCGAACTTCGTCGCCCCGATCTACGCGCTGAACAATCTGTTCCCGAAGCACCTGAATTTCCGTCGTGCAGCATTCATCTCGGCCGTCATCGGCCTGGTGATCCTGCCGTGGAACCTGTACAACACCCCCGCGGTCATCAACTACTTCCTCGGCGGACTCGGTGCCATTCTCGGTCCGCTGTTCGGCATCATCATGGCCGACTACTGGCTGGTGCGTCGTTCGCGGATCAACGTGCTGGCCTTGTTCACCACCGATGCCAACGGCGAATACCACTACACGAAGGGCGTCAACGTGCGGGCCGTGGTGGCCCTCGTCGTCACGGCGGTGGTCGCACTGCTGCTGGCGTTCGTTCCGGCGTTCGCGATCGTCTCGGAATTCTCCTGGTTCATCGGTGCAGGCCTCGGTGCGATCGTCTACCTGGTGGTCGCGGATCGTCGTGGACCGTTCAACGATGTCTCCGGTGAGCCCATCGCCGTGGCCAGCACGCACTAAGGAACGCGACATGAGAATTCTCGTAGCCAACGTCAACACCACCGCGTCGATGACCGACGCGATCGCCCAGTCGGCACGCACCGTCGCGTCCCCGGGGACTGAGATCGTCGGCGTGACACCGCGGTTCGGTGCCGACTCATGCGAGGGAAACTTCGAGAGCTATCTCGCCGCCATCGCTGTCATGGACGCCATCACGTCCTATGCCGAACCGTTCGACGCGGTGATCCAGGCCGGCTACGGCGAGCACGGACGCGAAGGTCTGCAGGAGTTGCTCGACGTTCCGGTGGTCGACATCACCGAGGCCGCCGCATCGACGGCGATGTATCTCGGACACAAGTATTCGGTCGTCACCACGCTTGATCGGACCGTCCCGCTGATCGAGGACCGCTTGAAACTGGCCGGTCTCGACGCGCGATGCGCATCGGTGCGGGCGTCCGGTCTCGGTGTGCTGGAACTCGAATCGGATCCGGACCGTGCGGTCGAGGCGATCGTCCGCCAGTCACGCGAGGCCGTCGAGAACGACCACGCCGAAGTGATCTGTCTCGGCTGCGGCGGGATGGCCGAACTCGAGGACAAGGTGCGGGCCGCTACCGGCGTCCCGATCGTCGACGGAGTCCGCGCGGCGGTCACTATCGCCGAGGGACTGGTGCGGATGGGCCTGTCCACGTCGAAGGTTCGGACTTACGCGACGCCGCGCAAAAAGCAGGTCATCGGCTGGCCATTCCGGTTGTAGGCCAGCCGATTCCGCTGCCTCTCAGAGCATGATCTGGCGGTTGACGTCCTTGTACAGCAGGTAACGGAAGTTCGACGGTCCACCCGCGTAGCAGGCCTGCGGGCAGAACGCGCGCAGGGACAGGAAGTCGCCTTCCTGGACCTCAACCCAGTCGCCGTTCAGGTGATACACGGCCTTGCCTTCGAGCATCAACAGGCCGTGCTCCATCACGTGGGTCTCGGCGAAGGGAATGGTTGCGCCCGGCTCGAAGGTGACGACGTTGACGTGCATGTCGTACGCCAGGTCCTGCGGATCCAGCATGCGTGTCGTGCGCCATTTGCCGTCGGTCCCCGGCATGGCTGAGGGGGCGATGTCCTGCTCGTTGCCGAACTTCACCGATGGGGTATGGCCCTCGATGGCCTCGTAACGCTTGCGGATCCACACGAACGTCGCGTCGGCATCGCCGTTGTTGTGGGCCGACCAGTCGGTACCGGCCGGGAGGTAGGCGAACCCACCCCCGGTGAGCACCTGCGACTGGGCTGCCGCGTCGACGGTGAGCGCACCGGAGGTGACGAACAGGAAGCTCTGCACCTCGGGTTGCGGCTCGGGTCGCTGCGCACCACCGCCCGGCTTGACCTCGACGATCGCCTGGAAGTACGTCGTGGCACCGCCGGCGACCGGTCGGTTGATGACCCAGGCGCGGGTATCGGTCCACTCCGGGAATACCGAGGTGACGATGTCGGAGAGGACGCCGCGGGGGATCACCGTGTAGGCCTCGGTGACGATCGCGCGGTCGGTCAGCAGATCTGTCTGCGGGGGCAGCCCGCCGCGGGGCGTGTAGTAGGACGCAGTGCTCACTGATCACTCCTGGTTGGGCGGCCGAGCGCGATGTCGCGCACGGTGGATATGGGGAGATCGACGGCTGTCTCGATCTCGTCGACGGTCAGGGCGCCGCACACGCTGCCGCGGCGGATCACGTTGGCGAGTGCGCGGGCGGTGGCCGGCTCGTCCATGACGGTCGAGTCGAGCTCGTGGACGTAGTTGCGCAAGCGTGCGGCGGCCGGCGCGAAGGCGCCACGGTAGAACGCGTAGGTCGCCAGGTATCGGGTGACGAGTTGAGCCGGGTGCATGTCCCAGCCCTGGTAGATGCCGCGTTCCAGGTGACGCCGGACCAGGCGCGCATGCAGCTTCCACGCCATGGCGACGTTGTGGGGTTCGCCGACCGGGAGGATGTTGGTCGATCCGTCGGACATGTGGACACCGGTGCCTGCGACGGCGAGCTGCATGACGTTCTTGGCGTGATCGGCCGCCGGATGCTCCATCGACTGGTAGGCGGCCGCGATCCCGAGGGACGCCGAGTAATCGTAGGTCCCGTAATGCAGCGAGCTGACGCGGCCGCCGCCGACGTGGATGAACTGGGCGACCGGTGCGCGGCCGTCGGCGCCCAGAATCGCCTGCGGTGTTTCGATCTGGATCTCGAAGCGGATGCGGCCGGTCGGCAGTCCGTTCGCCGCCTCGAGCGCTGCGGCGACGCCGACCATCGCCTCGACCTGGTCGACGGACGTCACCTTGGGGAGGGTGAGAGTGAGGCCGTCGGGGAGGCCGCCGGAGTCGACGAGTCCGCTGACGAACATGTCGAGTGTGCGCAGTCCGCGCGCACGGGTGCCGGCTTCGAAGCACTTGAACCGGGTGCCGACGAACGGTGTGGACGTGCCGGCGTCGAGCGCGACCCGCAATGCGGCGGTTGCCTGCGCGACGTCGGCATCCTCGGTCGCGTCGTCAAAGGTGCCATCCGAGGGGGTGTAGCCGTCCTCGAAGTCGATGCGGAGGTCTTCGATCGGCTCGGTGGTCAGCTTGTTCTCGACGAGGGTTGCCAGAGTTTCGGGTGCGCAGTCGGTTCCGCTACTCGCACCGACGAGTGCGGCAACTGCGTCGAGTCCGCCAGCGTCGTTCGCAGCTTCCAGAGCGGTGGATCCCCACTCTGCGGGCATCGTCGCCGAATATCGGTTGCCCGGGATGTAGACCGTATGGACCGGTTGGCGACGGCCGTCGTCGCCGGGATATCGGGTCGCCAGGTGTGCGTCGGCGGCGGACAGGCGCCGATCGACGTCGGCCAGCACCGCATCGTCGAGGCGTCGCAACACGTAGGTCCCTTCTTTGGCCGACAGCGTGGACACAGAATTCCACATTGTGGAGTTTAGTGGCTGAGCTGTGAAAAGTACACGTCTCGATGCCTAGCCATCTCCGTAGTTCCATATTGTGGAATGAATTCTGGCGATGTTGAATGGAATCCACATCGGCAGCCAGGAGCAGACGTATGGCGGAGAGATCGGGCGGCGTGCAGTCGGTCGAGCGTGCATTCGAACTGATGGAATTGATCGGACGGGCGGGAGGGGAGTGCTCGCTGACGGAGTTGTCGGCAGAGTCACCGTTGCCGCCGCCGACGATCCACCGTCTGTTGCGCACGCTGGTCGGCCTTGGCTACGTGCGCCAACTTCCGAACCGCCGGTACGCTCTGGGCCCCAGGTTGATTCGACTTGGCGAAGTCGCGAACCGCCAGTTGGGCGCCGTTGCCGGTCCGGTGCTGCAATCGCTGGTCGATGAACTTTCAGAGACGGCGAGTCTCGCGGTGCTCGACGGTGACATGGTGATCTACACCGGGCAGGTGCCGTCTACACAGATGATGCGGGCCAACAATGAGGTCGGCAAGCGCGTCGGTCTGCACACGTCGGGCGTGGGCAAGGCCGTCTTGGCTGAATTGGACGATGCTCGGGTTCTGAAACTGGTTACGCAGTCCGGACTTCCGGCACCGACGGACAACAGCGCGTCAACCCTTTCCGCAGTGTTCGCGAACGTCGAGCGCGTGCGCGCCGACGGCTACGCCATCGACGATGAAGAGTGCGAGATCGGTGTTCGCTCCGTCGCAATGGCGGTACCGGGCGCTCCGACTCCGATGGCGATCGGCATTTCCGGCCCGTCGGCTCATATGGGCAAGGATTTGATCGCGCGCGCCGTTCCCGCGCTGAGAACGGCGACCGGTGTGATCTCTGAAGCGTTGATCGGGGCGAAGGAGGTGTAATGGCCGTTCGCAGGTCCATCGAAATGCCGTGAGTGCGCGGCGGGACGACGGCCCGGCGACATCGTCCTGACGAGCACTTTCAGCCGCGCAAACGCGACCGTTAGGGTGTCCGGCATGACCGGACAGCTCGACGCCACCCATCCAGACCTTGTCACCGTCGAGGTGCCGACGCACTGGTACAACCTGGCGGCCGAGCTGGACGAGCCGATACCCCCCCACCTGCACCCCGGCACCAAAGAACCGGTCGGCCCGGATGACCTCGCGCCGCTGTTCGCCAGCGGGTTGATCGCGCAGGAGGTGGCCACCGAGACGTACATCGAAATCCCCGACCCGGTGCGGGAGATCTACACGATGTGGCGTCCGGCGCCGCTGATCCGCGCGCGGCGCTTCGAGGAGGCGCTGAACACCGGGGCCCGCATCTACGTGAAGTACGAGGGTGTCAGTCCGGTGGGCAGTCACAAGACGAACTCCGCGGTCGCGCAGGCGTATTACAACTCCGTCGACGGCGTCCGGAAGCTGACCACCGAGACCGGCGCCGGACAGTGGGGGAGCGCGCTGTCGTTCGCGGGGGCGCAGTTCGGCCTCGAGGTCGAGGTGTGGCAGGTCCGCGCCTCCTACGATTCCAAGCCCTATCGCGGGCATCTGATGCGGACCTACGGCGGCACGGTGCACTCGAGCCCGTCGACGCTCACCGCGTCGGGCCGCGCCATCCTGGCCAAGGATCCGAACACCACCGGCAGCCTCGGCATGGCGGTCAGCGAGGCGGTCGAGGTGGCCGCGGCCGACCCCGAGGCCCGCTACGCACTCGGCAGCGTGCTCAACCACGTGGTGCTGCATCAAACCGTCATCGGCCAGGAGGCCGTCGCGCAGCTGGCGTTGGTGGAACCGGACGGCGCCGACATCGTATTCGGTTGCGCCGGGGGCGGTTCCAATCTCGCCGGGCTGTCTTTCCCGTTCCTGCGGGAGAAGATCCACGGCCGGTCGAACCCGCGGGTCGTGGCCGCCGAGCCGGCCGCGTGCCCGTCGATCACCGAAGGGGAATATCGCTACGACCATGGCGACGTGGCCGGGTTGACCCCGTTGCTCAAGATGCACACGCTGGGGATGGACTTCGTGCCGGATCCGATCCACGCCGGCGGGCTGCGCTACCACGGGATGGCGCCGGCGCTCAGCCACACCGTTGAGCTCGGTCTGGTCGAGGGCGTGGCGGTCACGCAGCTCGACGCGTTCGCCGCCGGGGTGCAGTTCGCGCGGACCCAGGGCATCGTGCCGGCGCCGGAGTCGACGCATGCCATCGCAGCGGCGGCCAAGCATGTCGCCGACGACCCGCGTGAGCAGGTCGTGGTGATCGGGCTGTCCGGGCACGGCCAGCTGGACCTGCCGGCCTATGCGGCCCACCTCGACGGGAAGCTCTGAGTAGGCGGCTTGTGAGCGCCACTATCCTCGACATCAGGAGTTCCTCGAGGAGGTGAGCCCCGTGTTCCGTCTGCGGTCGCGCGACCAGTCGGTGGAGGCGACCCTCAGACAGATCGAACACCGGGTCCTCGACGACGTATATCTGCCGCTGTGGGCACGACGCGCGGCGTGGGTGGCGACCACGGTGCTGATCATCACCGGGACCACCGCATGGGTCGGAGGAGCGGGCTTGCCTCTGGCAGCAGCCACGCTGGGCTTCGGCGCCGCGCTCTGTTCGATCACGTCGTTGTGGCGTCGCCGGTTCCGGTGGTGCGTCGCGGCGGCTTACTTGTCCGGGGTGTCGACGGTCGCGGGCGTCGGCGCGTTCTGGTGGTCACGGACTGGCTCGGCGAGCCCGATCCTCACGACATCGACGGTTGTGGCTGCGGTGGCCGCGTCGACGCTCACGGCGGTATGGGTCTCGGTGGCGATCACCCCGGTGTCCGATTCGCACCCAAACATGCGCAAGCCCGCCAAGCGCAGGTGGGGCGTCCATGAGAGCGGCGAAACGATCACCTGGCCGCCACCGAGCGCTGGGCCGCACCGTCCCGATCGGATGTAGCTCGTCGGCGTAGGCCACAGCCCAATCGATTTCGCCGAAGGCCTGATTTCGGCCGTCGCCGACGATTGTGTCCAGATTTCATATCAAAGGTTCGCTCGACGTTCATTTGAACATCTCGACCGGACCAGTTCCAGCTGGGGTTTATAGGGTGCGCGCGGAGTCGGCCGCTCCGTGTGACGCGGGATGCGACGATTCCTTCAGTCCAGCAACGTAAGTCCGATGTCCCACAGGCGTGCAGCATTGTTGCGGTCAAGGGCGTACGGAGCAACGCCTCCGCTGAAGTCGTTCGGTCGCTTCGCGACGACCGGTGCTTCGTTGCAGTCTTCGAAGTAGCGACCACCGATTCCTTCGAGCAGCGGTGACGCCGCCAAAAGTACTGAGGTTGCCGCCCCCTGCTCGACGGTCTTGCGGCGGTCGACGGGGGTCTGCAAGCCACCGGTGTGCTTCTGTAGGTTGGTCGCGATCGCACCCGGATTGAGCGCGTTGCCGAAAATCAGATCGCCTCCCCAGTGTTCGGTCACACCGACCGCGAGGAGCACATCGGCTGTCTTGGACTGTCCGTACGCCGTCCAGGGATCGTATGGCCTGAACTGATAGTCGAGGTCATCGAAAACCACGGGTGAGAACAAATGTCCACTGGAGCTGACCGATACGACACGCGCTCCACCGGCGGAGCTCAGCGCGGGGTAGAGCAACAGTGTCAGGGCGAAATGGCCGAGATAGTTGGTGGCGAACTGTAGCTCGCGTCCCTCCGGAGTTCGGGTCAATTCCGGCAGCGCCATGATGCCGGCGTTGTTGATCAACATATGAACCGGTTCGGATGCAAATCGGTCGGCGAAGTTGCGGATAGACGTGGGATCGGCGACGTCGAGGAGGGCCGGTATGACCGCGTCGTTTCCCGTGGACACCGCAATCTGGGCGGCGATCCGACGGCCGGCATCGAGCCTGCGGGCGCCAAGGACGACGGTAGCGCCGGCCGCTGCCAGGGCGCGCGCTGTCTCCACGCCGATGCCGGAGGTGGCGCCGGTGACGATGGCGCGGCGTCCGGCGAGGTCGAGGCCTGCAAGGACCTCGGCGGCGGTCGAGGTGAACCCGAACGGAGTGGTGAGCAGTGTCATCGAGTGCCAGTGTTGCTTGCCGGCGGCGTCGCTGCGCGCATCGCGTCGACGACATCGTCGGTCCAGACGACTCCGTGGGCGAGGAAGGCATAGTTGACGAGCGCGGCCTGGTAGCCGTCACCCCATTCGGGGTGGCGGGGCCCCGCAATGGCGTCGCGGACGACATAGACTTCGAAGCCTTGTTCGAGAAGGTCGCGGAGGTGCGATTCGACGCACATGTTGGCGAGCATTCCGCCCAGAAGAACTTTGTTGATGCGTCGTTTCCGGAGTTGCAGGACGAGGTCGTTGGTCTGTGATCCGAACACCTTGTGCGGACTGACGACGACAGTGCGTGGGTCCTCGATGTAGGGCTTGAACTCCTCGAGCCAGTCGGCGCCGGAGCCGAGTAGGCCGTCCAGGTTCAGTGGGCCTGGTCGGTCGAAGGTGCGGGTACGCAGTTCGTCGGCTTCCAGTGCACCGTTGAACAGCCAGCGGTGATCGGTGGGGTAGAAGTAGTGCGGTGAGATGAACATCCCGAACGACGAGGCTTGCGCGGCTTCGAAGATGGCGAGCATGTGTGCGACGGTGTTGTTCTCGGTGACACTGGCTCCGGTTGCTGCCCAATTGATTCCGGTTGGACTCAGGACGTCGTTTTGTGGATCGATGAATACCACGGCGGTGTCGATTTGGTTCCACTTCATCGGATAGCCCTTCTTCGTGTGTCGGGTGATGGGGCGTCAGGGCTGTCTAGAGGTTCGGCAGCACGATGACCTTCCCAGTGGAGGTGCCGTTCTCGACCAGTGTGTAGGCGTCGTTGACCTCGTCAAGGGGGAAGGCGGTCGAATGCAGCCGCGGGATCAGCCGTCCACTGTCAGCCAGAGCGGCGGCGTGGGCGAGGATGTGGCCATGGTGTTCGCGGCCGCGTCCTGTCAGCAAGGGCAATAGCGTGAACACGCCAGAGTAGGTGGCGCCCCGGAACGATAAGGGAGCCAGGCTGTGTGCGCCCCAGCCCAGCGCGCTGACGACGTGACCGGTGTAGCACTTGACGGCGGTGAACGAGGCATCCAATGCGGCACCGCCGACATTGTCGACGATGATGTCGAAGCCTTCGCCGCCGGTGTATTCCTCGACGTATTGATCAACGGTTTGATTTGTGTAGTCGATGGCGGTGCTCCTGTCTGACGGATCGTCTCGAGGCTGGCGGGATTGCCGCCCGTGGCGAAGACATGGGCGCCGCGCGCGAGGGCGAGTTGCACGGCGAGGAAACCGACCCCGCCTGCGCCCCCGTGGATGAGCACTTGCCGGCCGGTGGGGACGCCGGCGCGGTCGACGAGCCCTTCCCATGACGTGATGAACCCCAGCGGTCGGGCCGCAGCCTCTTCCATGCTCAATGCCGCGGGTTTGTGCGCGATCAACCGGGGATCGACGGCGATCAGTTCGGCCAGCGACCCTGGCACGCCACCGATGCCGCCGGTCATGCCGAACACTTCGTCACCGACCCGGAACCGGTCGACGGCCCCGACGGCGTGAACCACGCCGGCCATGTCGATACCGAGCACCGCCGGTGGTGCCATCTTCGCGTGTGCGCCCTCACCACGGCGGATCTTGGTGTCAAGCGGGTTCACCGCACTTGCTTCGACCCGAACGACGACCTCTGCGGGACCGGGCGTGGGATCGGGGAGTTCGTGAATCTGTAACGGACTGTTGTAAGCGGTCAGGACTGCAGCGCGCATGGTGTCTCCTCGGGAGTCACTTGTCATCGTCATCCCAGCGGTGGATGCGCCGCGCGGTATCCGCTCGACCTTGGTCCGGGTGGTGGATCGGATAAGCGCCCGGTCGAGCACGTTGATCTCGCGGTGACCGATCCCGAGGGCCGCCGTGACCGAGTCGATGTCGCTGAGCGTGAATGTCAATGCCTCGAGCGCGTGGCCGTCGGACCGGAGCCGACCATGTTCGTGGGCCAGTACCCGACCCTCTCGGCGGTGCCAATTCATCACGTGATGATTTGATCGCCAACCGCCCACCGCCGCAGAGCGGAGGATCGTCAACACCCTCAACCGAACGACGCAATAGATCGACTGCATTGACGGGGGCGCTGAGAACGCGCGCGTCGGCGGCGCAGACTTCGAAAGCGCATCCACGTCCCGGGCGGCGGTCGCAACCGAACCTGGTAGCTCGACACCGTTGAGAAGCCGAGCGGCCCAGAACTATTCGTCACAGTGACGTATTGAGGCGAGCGGTGGTAGGTGGCGAAAGGGCGGTGGCCGGACGTCTCGGCGCGGTCGGACGTCGCGTGCTCAGCGCGGCAGATTCGATCAGCAAGGCGGCCGCCGCCGGCATGGATAGTGAACGACCTGGGCGGGTGGCACTGTCAGATAGTTCTGGAACGCAGGGCGAGAAGTCGGATAGCTCTCGGGTTTCCCGCATTACTCGCAACTAGTTCCGGATCGAACACCGGTGCGTAGCACCGGACGCTTCGCCACGACGTGGCTGCTCACCGAACTACCGATAAGCCACATTATGTCAATTAAACCACTGCATATTTCATCAGATGAATCATCACCCGCCTACCCGTCAGCCACCGCTCCTCCCTCGGCTACTAGCCCGCCGGCGGATGTAATTTTGGACAATATGCAGGGATCGAATATGCAGGGTTACCAGTAACTGCTCAATTCCATTGTAGGAACAGATCATTCGGCTGCTCTTCTTGTTGTCCGGTCTCTTGATGCGGCCAGTTCGTGCTGACCGCAGGGCAGCTGCCCCGGTCTGCCAACTCAATTGAGGAGGAGAGCATAAGGATTTTTTTCTCACTCGGGTCGGCAGTTCGCTGTATTACGCCGTCAAATCAGCCGTTAACGGACACCGGCCTCGTGCGGCCATAGCCCTCCCGTCGTTCGTTCTTCCCGTGTTGCGATACTTCCCGGCAAAGGCCGTGCTCAGCGGGACTCGTGTCGGCTGCAGCGCCGGGTAATGCGCGAACTTGCTCGCTTCAGTGGCAGGTCGCGTCACGTCGCGGGTGCGGCCGGCAGGTAGATCCGGGTGTTGTCATTGCGAGATCGGCGCGGCGGCGCTGACCAGGCGGACATCCGTGCTGGCCGCCGCGGTACCGTCACGGTGCCGGAAGCCTGCGATGACTGGCTCGCCATTGCTGTCGACGAATCGATACGGCGTGCCTTTGCTTCGGTCTGCGTGTTTGTAGCCCCACTGGCCGATTGCTCCAAGGACCACGACCAAGTCGCGACCGGATTGCGTCAACTCGTAACGGCTGCGGGTGCGGTCGCCCGGCTCGCGGTATTCCACGGTCTCCAGTACGCCGGCCGACACAAGTTCGGCCAGCCGGGCGCTGAGGATATCCGAGGCAATTCCTAACTGCTCCTTGAACTCCGAGAATCGGGTTCTGCCGAGGAATGCTTCGCGAATGATCAGCATCGACCACCGCTGCCCGATGACCGCCATAGCGCGCGCGATAGGACAGGGATCGTCGGACCACGGATCGGTACGCATCGCCACACCCTATCTGAGTTGGCATCTCCAATCCAGGGTGGTACCGTCGGCACGTGATCGGCCGCGACAACGAGCTGGAGGCGATCACCGCCGCCGCCACCGCGTTGGCAGAGCGCGGATGTGCATTGGTCGTAGAAGGCGAGCCTGGGATCGGGAAGACCACCCTGCTGGCGGCTGCCACAGGGTGGGCGAAGCGCCAGGGGTTCATCGTCTTGTCGTGTGCCGGGGTGCAGTCGCAGGCCACGGTGGGCTACGCGGGTCTGCACGAATTGGTGCACCCGATTCTCAGTAGCGCCGACGCGTTGCCAGAGCACCAGCGGACGACCCTGCTGGCCGCCCTCGGCCTCGCTGAGGCCGGCGTGCCCAACCCGCTGCTGATCGGCGTCGCGACGCTCGGGCTGATCGAGGAGGCCGCGGCCACCCGACCCATGCTGCTCGTGATCGACGATGCGCAGTGGCTCGACGATTCCACGCTGCACGTTGTGACCTTCATCGGGCGCCGCATCACGAACTCGCCGGTGATGATGCTGTGCGCCGCAAGGCCCCGCATCGACGGGGAATCGTCACAACTCTCGTCGTTGCCGCACCTCCAGTTGGAGGCACTGGATATCGCGACGTCGCGCGTCCTGATGGAGGAGGCGCTGGCCGGTGTCGACGGGCACGGGGTCAGCGCGCTTACCCAACGGCGCGTCTTGACCGAAGCTGCGGGAAATCCGTTGGCCATCGCCGAACTCACGAAGGCACTGTTGGCCGGCGGCGAGGAACAGAGAAACCCGTCGCCGACGCCTCTGCCGACGACGCGTCGCATCGAACGCGCTTTCCGGGAGCAACTGGATGGCGTTCCTGAACCCAGTCGCCGGATGCTGGGACTGATCGCCGCCGGCGGAGATACTGCAATGGCTGAACTTGCCGACGCGGCGCGGCACGTCGGTCTGTCAGATGCCGATCTGGATCCACTCGAGCGGTGCGGGCTGATCACAGTCGTCGCCGGATCGCTCCAGGTGCGCCATCCCCTGATCCGGTCTGTGGCCTACCGGGCGATACCTCTGACGCAACGCTCGGCCTTCCACCAGGCGCTGGCCGACGCGACCACCGATGCGATGAGAGCCGCCTGGCACCGGTCGGCGGCGGCCTATAGATCCGATGAGGGGGTCGCCGCCGACCTCGAAACCGCGGCCCAGACCGCACAACTTCGTGGCGCCAATGCAGAAGCGGCACGCGCATGGCGGCGTGCGGCCGCGCTGTCGCCGTCGGCGAACGATCGCATCCGCCGCCTCGTCCGCGCAATCGAACCCGCGTACCGGGCAGGGCTGACCGCCGAAGCGATGGACATCCTCGATGAGGCCGAGCCGTTGGCCATTGATCTCGGGCACCAGTTCGATCTTGCGTTCGCGCGCTTCACCCTCGCCGTCACAACCGGCGTAACGGCGCCGCCGGTAGAGGATCTGGTGGCGCTGGCGGACCGGTTGGGAAGCCACGGTGAGTTGGACACCCATATCCGCCTGCTCGCCGCCGCGGCAGCGCAGTGTCGGATGCACGGACTCGACGAACGTGACCGTGATCTGATCGCCGAGCGCCTGCACCAAATCGAGCACCTGGACCACCCGGCAGTCGAAGTGGCCTTGGCGACCCTTGAGGACACCAAGTATGCCCGCCAGTTCCGTTGCCGCGCCGCAACATTGCAGGATGCCCTGAGTGATGATCTGACGGCGCTGATGTCGATGGGGTTGGCCGCCGAGTCGGCTTCTGATCTGGCGACCGCTCAGTCATGCTGGGACGGTTCCATCAAGGTGGCCCGAAGGACAGGTGCGCCCGCGATCGAGTGTGAGGCGCTGCGCGGCTCAGCGCGATCGCAGATCATCGCCGGGCAATTGACCGAGGCCGCCGTCAGCGCGCACAACGCATTCCGGATCGCCACCGATGCGGATCTCGGGCTCAGCATGGGCGCTGCAGCCGCCCTGCTGGCGCGGATCCAAGCATGGCAGGGCGATACCAAATCCGCTCAGCAGTCACTGGCGACAGCGCAACAGAACCTGCCCAGCGACACTCCCCTACTGTGGCTCGACGACCTGGCCTGGGCCAGTGGCCTGCTTGCTCTGAGCACACACGACAGCGAGCGCGCCTTCACCGAACTTTCGCAGATGAACCGTGACCGCAGTTCCCGTCGCTGGGCTATCGCCGACCTCACCGAAGCCGCCGTCGCCAGTGGCCACACCCGAGTGATCTGCCAGCTTGTCGACGAGATCGACACCGAGGCGAGCGCGCTGGGTTCCCCACACATCGTCATGCTGGTACACCGCAGCCGGGCCTTGATCGCCGGTACGGACCAGCACGCAGAGCACCACTTCCACGCCGCGCTGGACATCGAGGACGCCGAGGCCCAAGCGCCGTTGGAGTACGCCCGCACCCAGTTGAGCTACGGCGAATGGCTCCGACGACAACGACGCATCATCGACGCACGCACCCAGTTAGCCGCAGCACTAAGATTTTTCGAACACCGCGGAGCAGCGCCCTGGGCTCAACGCACACGAGGCGAACTGCGCGCCGCCGGCGTGCAGGTGCCAGGCGTGGCATCGGCAATCGACGTGCTCACGACCAAACTCTCGCCGCAGGAATTACAGATCGCACGGCTCGCAGCGGCCGGACTGACCAACCGCCAGATCGCCGACCAAATCTACATCTCACATCGGACGGTTGCGGCGCACCTGTACAAGATCTTCCCCAAGCTCGGCATCACTCGCCGCGCTCAACTACGAGACGCCATCGAACTCGACAACGCCACGCCCGCCGGCGAGTAGCCGTACTTGTGGTCAACGTACTTATGCCGCGACGCCGCTGGAGCTGATGGCATGGATACATGAACTCTTATCGGGCATATCAGGTCACTAAACATCGCGAATTCTCCCTCGTCGACCGCGAACTGCACGACCCCGCCCCCGGGCACGTGCGGATCCGGACGGCCGCGTGCGGGGTATGCCACAGCGATGTTCTGGCCGTGGAGGGACAGCGCCCAGACCCGACGACCCCAATGGTTCCCGGTCACGAGGTAGTCGGGACCATTGATGCCATCGGCGCCGGGGTGGAACCTCGGTGGCAGGTCGGTGACCGCGTCGGGGTGGGATTCCTGGGCGGCCAGTGCGGTCAGTGCGACTTCTGCCGCCGCGGTGACTTCGTTAACTGCACCGACCAACCCCAGCCCGGGACAACCGTCGACGGCGGGTATGCCGAGATCGTCTACGCCAGGGCCTCTGGGCTGGTGCGGGTTCCGGAGGCCTTCGACGCGCTGACGGCCGCACCCCTGTTGTGTGCCGGGGTGACCGTGTTCAACGCCCTGCGCGTCGCCCAGGCGCCGGTGAACTCCCTGGTGGCGGTACAGGGTATCGGAGGATTAGGACATCTGGGCGTGCAGTACGCCAAGAAAATGGGTTACCGCGTCGCCGCACTAGCCCGCGGCACCGAAAAGGCGCGACTGGCCTCGACTTTGGGCGCCGACCACTACATCGACAGCGCCGCCGAAGACCCCGCCGCCGCGCTAACCGCACTCGGCGGTGCGACAGCGATCATCGCCACGGCCGCCAACGGAGCATCGATGGCCGGACTGGTAGCCGGACTCCAACCACGGGGCAAAATGATCGTCGTCGGAGCCTCACCAGAACCGGTACCGGTCCACACCCCCGATCTGATCTTCGGCGGGCGCAGCATCATCGGAAGCCTCACCGGATCCGCCATCGATAACGAAGACAACCTCGCATTCAGCCTCACGCACCAGATCGCCCCGATGATCGAACCACTCCCCTTTCACGAAGCACCGCGCGCCTACGACCGAATGATGTCCGGCCGCGCACGATTCCGCGTCGTCCTCGACTTCACCCTCGCTCAGTGATTCATGCCGCGCCGGTCATCGCCGAGACGATTTCTCCGGTCGGCAACACCGCGTGCGCGAGAAACCGATAGTTCACCAGCGCTGCCTGATACCCGTCGCCCCAGGCGGGGTGACGGGGGCCCGCCACCGCATCCACGGCCACCGCAACTTCGAATCCGTCCTCGAGAAGGTGACGCAGGTGAGACTCGACGCACATGTTCGCCAACATCCCGGCGAGGATGACGCGGTCGCATCCTCGCTTCCGTAGCTGTAAGACAACGTCGTTGGTCTGCGGCCCGAAGACCTTGTGGGGGCTCGCGACGGTGGTGGTCGGGCGGTTGATATAGGGCGCCAGCGCAGGTAGCCAGTCTGCGCCCGAACCCGCGAAGTCGGTCAAATCCAGGGCCCCAACGCGGGCGAACGTTCCGGTGGCGAACTCGTCGGACTCCAGCGGCCCGTTGAACAACCACTGCGAATCAGACGGATAGAAGTAATGCGGCGAGATGATCAGCGGATACCCCTGGGCGACGGCGGTTTCCATGAGTTGGGCGAGGTGGGCCACTGTGTCGTTCTCGGTGACACTCGCGCCGACGGACGCCCAGTTGCGTGCGGTGGGACTCAGGACGTCGATCTGCGGATCGATGACCACGACCGCGGTGTTCGTAGGGTCGAACTTCATTGCAGCAGTCCTAACAGCTGGTTGAAACACTCCGACATGGACGGATGGGTGTAGATCTCGTCCCGCAATACCGATGCGGTGATGCCGTGGCGCATCGCCAGGGCGACGATGTTGATCACCTCCTGTGCGTCGTGACACAGCAGGGCAGCGCCGAGAATCCTGTCGGTTTCCGCGTCCACCACCACTTTCATCATCCCGGCCGTGTCATCGACGATGCGGGCTCTTGCCACGGTGGCCAGGTTCACCACCGGGCTGGCCGCCACTTTGAGGTCGTAACCCGCGGTGCGCGCTTGGTTTTCGGTAAGGCCGACACGTGCCAGTGGGGGGCTCAGGAACAGGCAGTTCGGAACTGCTCGGCGCTGGGCGGCAGACCTGGGTTCGGCAGCACCGCCGAGCTGATCGAGCACGATGCGGTAGTCGTCGAGAGAGATGTAGGTGAACTGCGGTCCGCCGTTGACATCCCCGACCGCATAGATGTGGGGTTGGCTGCTACGGCGGTAGTCATCGACCACGACGGCACCGGTGTCGGTCATCTCCACCCCGGCCCGATCAAGTCGGAGATAGGCGGAGTTGGGCGTGCGTCCGAGCGCGATCAGCACGACGTCGGCCTCGACGGTGGCGGCGCGTCCGCCGATGCGATACGCCACGCGTGCCAATGGGGGGGCGCCCGGCCGCGGAACAGTCTGCACTTCAGTGACTTCGGCGCCGGTGAGGATCGTGGCTCCCCTCCCGGACAGGACAGAAACTGCAGCGTCGGCGATGTCTGGGTCCTCATGTGCCAGAACGGCCGGACGTTGCTCCAGAACGGTCACGGAGGTGCCGTATCCGGCGTACATCGACGCGAACTCCAAACCGATGTAGCCGCCGCCGAGAATCACAAGCCGGTCCGGGCGCGAGGCACGCCGCAGCAACTCCGCACTGGTGACCACGACCGGACTATGCCGCACGCCGGGTAGGTCGGGAATCACCGGTGTTGAGCCGGTACCGATGACGATGTCGCGCGCCACCACCGTGGCGAGACCGTCCTCGGTCTCTACCGCGACCGAGTTCGCATCGATGAAGCTCGCCCGACCGGTGAGCACCCGCAATGACGGGACCGACTGCAGTGCCGCGAGATTCGTAGCCCGCAACCCGGTGGTCAGCCGCTCTGTGGCAGCGACCGCATCCGCGTAAACCGACGTTCCGGACGAGCCGCGGGGCGAGTGCTCACTGCGGTACACCATCGACTTCGTCGGCACACAGCCCGTGTTGATGCAGGTGCCGCCGTACATCTGCGCCGACTCCTCCACCAGCACGACACGCTGACCTTGTCGGCCCACCTCAGTCGCCAACGTCTTGCCGCCCTTGCCGAATCCGATGACGAGCAGATCGACCTCAATCACCTGCGGGGTCACGCGAGGAACTCGACGATCTCGCGGGCGAAGTCCGTGACGTGCTGGAAGAGGAACCCGTGCCCGGCATCGCTGTACAGAATGGCCTTGGCATTGGGCATCCGGCCCACCATCGCGAAGGTGGCGTAGGCATCGATCATCCGGTCGTGCGCACCGTTGGCAACCAAGGTCGGAATGGTGATCTCCCTCAGGCGATCCCAGATACTCGAACCGGTCGAGGCAATGACGGCCAACTGCGCCTGCATCGTCTCGATCGACACCGGAACATGCTCCGGCGACAGGACACGGTCGTCCAACCTCCGCAACGACTCCAGTCCCCGCTTGCGACCCGGATCCTCATCGGGAAAGAACAGATAGAGAAAGTCATCGTCGTCGTTTACAGGCTTGGTGGCAACCTGCCAGATCTTCGGATCGGGTTGCGGCATGCCGGGGACACCACCACCGGGAGAGCTGCCCGCGACGATCAGCCGGCGCACCAGATCAGGACGTTGCAACGTGGCCGCCTGCACCACGATCCCGCCCAACGACCAACCGAGCAGATCGACCTCGGACAGCCCCAAGGTGTCGACGAACTCGGTGAGTCCGCCGGCCAGGGCGGCCATGCTGGCCGGCGCGACGCCACTGGTCCTACCGTGCCCGATGTTGTCGAAAAGGATCACCTCACGTTCGGCTCCCAGTGCGTCCAGGAACGCCGGATCCCAGTGATCCATGGTGCCGCGAAAGCGCAACGCCAGCACCAACGGGACACCGGTACCCGCACCGAAGCGACGGTAGGCGAACCGTGCGCTCGGCCCATCCAGATAGCGGGTCTCGGCCATCAACGACAACGAATTCTCCATATGCTGTGCACCCTTCATCGATCGCTCGCGAGATCGCCTCGGATCCGCGTCATCTCCGGATTCTCTTGCCTGCAGACCGCGAGAGCCATAGGCACATTGACTGTCTTCCATCCGGCGACGCCGCCGTCGGATCTGACCACCCGTAAGCAGGATGTGTCGCCTACGGTTACTCGAACGCGAAGTCGGATAGGTCCACCGAGACGATCAGCGGATCAGCGGCCGCCGTGTTGTCATCGTTGCGCGGGAAGATGCGCAATCTGGAGGGCAACACGATTCCCTGCACGGTGACAGGATCGAGCAGATAGCGAGCGGCGGGATTGCTGCCTTGGATATCCACGTCGTAGTCGTGGCGACGCAACAGCCCCGTGTCGTCGACATAGAAGGTCTGGACCGTGCTGTGGGTGGCGATGTCCCGGGGGAAGGTCACGCGCAGCCGTCGCCAAGTCTCTCCGTTCTCCGCCCACGGCTCAATCTCGTCGGTCAACACCCCCGGTCGGGCCAGGATGAACGGAGATGTCAGGTAGGTCCACATCGTGTATCCGGCGAAGTAGGCGACCTGCGCGTTACTCCACGGGGTCTCCATGACGTACCCGGCAAATGAATCACGGGGTTCGTCGAGTTGCTCGACGACCTCGCCCGCGGGTGTTTCAATGGTGACTCGCTTCGGGGTGAACTGGGACCGGTGATCGGTGGGGGCGAAAGGCCAGTGCGACACCCACTCTCGGTTGAGGTCGACGCGGACGTTGGCCTCCTGCAATACCGTCGGCTGACCCTTGACTCCCCACAGCACACCGCCCTGGTGCAGTCGGGCGTTCAGGAACGCGAACCGGCGGAACCGGTCGAGACCGCCGTGCGCATCAAGCATCACATCAACCAAGTCAGACATCTTGTCTCCTCGAAAGGCACATCCCCGGTGGGATTCACGATGGAAAGGAGCTGATTCAGTTCAGCTCCACACGATGACTCTGGGCCATCGTCAGCCGACCAGGCATCCGTCAGATGACTACGTTTCGGCGCTTTCGGACGGTGGTCAGCGCAACGAGGAGCGGTTGTGCCGGTTAATACCGCGCGTGGAATGCGTCTTCTGGACGTGAGCCCGCGCGGTGCTGTCGCCATCGCACAGCTCACCCTTAATCAGCCGTCAGTGGAGCCGGGTGAAAGAACCACGAGGCGTACGGAGACTGTTATGCCGGTTCTACACATCGGGGAATATGCAGAAATCGAATATGCAGTGTTACCAGTAGGCGAGTCATGCCGCAGCCGAACAGACTCCCCGCATACTCCTAGAGTCCGGACGGCACGACGTTGCCGTTGACCGTCACCTCGACCTCACCGGTCTTCGGATCGAACGTAATTGTGCCGTGCTCGAAGGTCGTCACAAGAAGATCGCCGACGGGGTTCTCATCGCTTGTCGGTACGCCCAGCGGGCCCGGCGAACCGTTCTTGCCCCCGATGTCGGGAACGCCGTCCTCGTCGCGTTCGATGTTCCACGCCTCGCGAATCTTCCCCCAGGTGATGTACGCCGGTGTGCCGACTTCGTCATTCTTGGCGACGATGACGCCGCCCTGAAACTGTTGGAACACCACCCCGCTGTCGCGGGTGCCTGCATTGTGGTCACCGGTCAGCGGCTTACCGAGCGCCTGCTTCTGCATGTCGGTCGCTGTCGAGTACTTCGCCGCGATCGGACCGGTAAGCGTTACCTCGACGTCCCGCTCCCCGATCAGCTTAACCTCGGCCGGTGGCGCCTCCACCTCGGAGGTAGAAATCAACTCGACCTGCGGCGGCGTGGACGCGTCGACGCTCTCGCCACTGCCACACCCCACGGTTATCAGCGCCACGGCGGCTAGACCGACGATCGCCGGAGAACGGTATGTGTTCGTACGCATGGAACATCCCACTTTCACGCCTCGTCTCGCGGCAGACCCTCGCAGGTCCGGACTTACTCGTTGACCAACCTACGGGAAGCCGGCACCCGCCGGACTCAGGCGGAAGCCTTGCCCGAACCCTCGCTGCCTCGTCTAGCGTTGCTCCGTCGAGCGAATGGCGATTCCGGCCGGAAGCGTGCGCCGTGGTGGGTGTCGGCGATCCCGCGGCCGATGATCGGCTCATTGCTGAACGGGCCGTGGAGCACCACGTCCTCGTCGAGCAAGCTGGTCAGGGTGTCAGTGTCTGCGCCGCCGTTCATGCAGTCGGCGACGGACTCCAGGGTGGCGCGATGCGGGGCGAAGGTGGTCATGGTTCCCTAGTGGTGGCGAGTGAGTTTCATTGTTGGGCAACAGACTTGCCGCTCTCGGCAACGTAGTGGCCGTTGTCCAGATCGTCGAGCAGGCGACGCTGAGTGGGTTCCCAGCCGAGTGTCTCGCGCGTGATCAGGTTTGAGGTCGGCAGGTTCATCGTGACCAGATTCGTGAACATTCCGAAGTATCCCGGCAGCATCAGTTCGTCCACGGGCACGCTGACGGTGGGCAGACCCAGACGGCTGCCGATGCAACGAACGAATCCTGCACCACTTGGCCACAACCCATCGCGACGCCCCCATCGAAGACCAGACCTTCTGAGAACCGACCGACGCCGGGTTTTCAGCGTGCGTCGAGCGGCTCCCCTGCCCCGGGAATGGCGTTGTCGATGAGGACCGCGGCGATGCCGGCGGCGGTGGCGAAGCTTTCGGAGTTGAGGACTCGGTTTCGCGCCGAGGCGCCGTCGAGGAGCAGCGCCAGCTGTTCACCGAGTTGTTCAGGGTCGGTGGCGCCGGCCTCGCGGGCGGCTTCGGCGAACCGCGCGGCAAAGGCTTTCTTGTAGTCGCGGGCGTGCAGGCGGGCCGGGTGGTCCGGGTCGTTGATCTCGACGGCCGCTGCGATGAAGGGGCACAGTGGCCCCTCGAGGTCGAACGCGGCGAGGAGCCTGTTGCGAGGCGTGAGGTCGGTGCGGTCGAACACCTCGGGCAGGACGTCGGGGTCGAAACGGCGGAGGTGCTCGGCGATCAGCGCATCCTTGCTCGCGAAGTGCTGGTAAAAGGTCCGCTTGGACACCTGGGCCACCGCGCAGAGCTGGTCCAGGCCGGTGCTGTTGATGCCGTGATCGCGGAACAACTGACGCGACGCGTCGAGAATGCGCTCTCGTGCACCCCTGCCGCGGCGTAGGCCTTGCGGCCCCTTCTCCAACTGCGTCATGAGCCCAGAATAGCGCCGTCGGGTACCCATCGGTGTACATAACTTGTGCCGCACACCACGATGCGCGTAGGTTAGGTATACCGATCGGTGTACATAACATCGGCACAACGGATGGACGAGATCATGGGAAAGCTCGAGGGCAAGGTCGCGGTGATCACCGGCGCGACCAGCGGTATGGCACTGGCCGGGGCCGAGCTGTTCGTCAAGGAAGGTGCTCACGTCTTCATCTCGGGCCGACGCAAGGACGCGCTGGACGAGGCCGTCGAATTGATCGGCCGGAATGTGACTGGTGTACAGGGTGATTCGGCCGACCTGGACGATCTGGACCGTCTGTTCGACACGGTCAGGCGGGAAAAGGGCGCGATCGACGTGTTGTGGGCGAGCGCCGGGATGGGGATACAAGGCAGGCTCGGCGAGATCACCGAGGAGCAGTTCGATGCCACTTTCGGGCTGAACGCGCGCGGCACGCTGTTCACGGTCCAGAAGGCACTGCCGCTGTTCAACGACGGCGGCTCGATCTTCATGACCGGCTCGAACGCTTCGCTCAAGGGTTACCCCGAGTGGAGTGTGTACGCGGCGAGCAAGGCCCTGCTACGCGCCTACGCACGGGTCTGGGTATCGGAGCTGAAGGACAGGAAGATCCGGGTGAACGTACTGACCCCCGGCCAGGTCGCCACACCGATACAGGAGCAGTTGTTCGACGAGGAAATGAAGGCGCAGTTCGAATCCCTGATCCCGCGGGGAAAGATGGGCCAACCCGGGGAACTCGCGTCGGCCGCGTTGTTCCTCGCCTCGGACGACTCGAGCTACGTCAATGGCGTGGAACTAGTTGTCGACGGCGGCACCTCAGCGATCTGAGGAGTGAACATGACCGGGATCGCTCCGCACCGCGACACCGTGAAACTTTTCGTCGACTGTATGCATGGCGGTACAGCCCGCTCTACGACCCGGTCACCGGCCGCGAGGCAGTTCTGGAAGCCATCCAGACCGTCAGCGCGGTGGCCGCCGATCTCACCTACACCGAAGTCTCAGCGGAGAGACCCACCACGCCGCGCACTTTCGACTTCAGGTCAAATACACCGTGGTCAACGGAATGGATTACATCCAGCTCGACGCAGATGGCAAGATCGCCGAGGTCACCACATGGTGGCGACCCCTGCCGGCCGGCGTCGATATGCAGGGGCGGCTCGCGAGTCTCCTCGGTATGCAGACCTGGGCGCTCCGCACTGATGCGGACTGACGGCGAAAACCCGATCTCGAACCTCAGCGCCCGAGACTCGGCGCGGTTTCGGTTGTGACTCAGAGGCTTTGGATATCTGTCCGCTAGGGTCGGTGGCTTGGATCCCGGCCATTCCAGGCGACGAGGCGGTCGATGGCCGGCGCGTCATCCGAGATCGGGACGGTCTCGGCGAACGGGACGCGGACCTCGTCGAGACCCATCGCGGCCGACACTTCCTCATAAAATGCTCGGCGGTTCTCGGCCGGCAGGAAGTGGCGCGCCTCGAGCGCCGCGGCGACGACCGTGTCGTCCCAGTCCGGTTCCTGACCGGTCGCCGTCGCAAGATCCCACGTGTGGACGGTCAGCTCGGAGAAGTAGGTCGCCAGCACCTGCGCACCGGTGCCTGCGATCCACGGCAGCGCCATGGGTCGCTCGAGCACGGCGTCCTCGCTCCAGGCATCTACGGCTAGCCTCCCCGACTCCCTCCATGCATCGGACCAACGGTCGTCGGAAACGGTCGTCTCGGTGACCGCGAACGGGTCTCCGCCGTTGCCGAGGGCGGCAATTCGGCCAAGCACACCGATGAGGTGGGCGAGCATTGCTCGCACGTCCATGTCAGTGCACGGCGTCGGGTGCGTGAGGTGCTCCGGCCGGACGCCGGCGATGACGACACCGCCGGTCGCGATGGCACGGTCGAGGATCGGCCGGGGATCTTTGAGATGGTCTGTAGCGGAACTGGTCGACGTGGTCATGGCGCCATTGTTGCGGCTCAAACTGGTCACCTTCTGGCCAGTTTTATGTGGAAGTGTGGTGGCATGCGAGCCGACCGGCTAGTCGCCATCCTCCTTCTGCTGCAACAGCGCGCGCAGATCACAGCACCGGAGGTCGCCCATGAGTTGGAGGTCTCCGAGCGCACCGCCCGCCGCGACCTCGAAGCGTTGAGCGCGGCCGGGTTGCCCGTGTACTCCACGCCGGGCCGAGGGGGCGGGTGGCGTCTCTTGGGCGGCGCTCGCACCGACCTGTCCGGGCTGACCGCGAGCGAGGCCCGCGCGCTGTTTCTGGTGGCCGGCCCCGCCTCAACGACAACCCCGGGTGTGAAGGCCGCGCTGCGCAAGCTCGTACGCGCCTTGCCCGAGCCCTTCCGGGAACAGGCCGAGGCGGCCGCGGCATCGGTCGTCGTCGACCCACGACGCTGGGGCTCCAGCCAGTCCGAGCCCCGACCACCCCGGTTTCTCGACGAACTTCAGGACGCCGTGATCCGCGGTGTCCAGGTGCGGCTCGGCTACGTCGACCGCAAGGGTGCGGAAACCGTTCGGACCGTCCACCCACTGGGCATTGTCGCCAAGGGCCCGACGTGGTACCTCGTCTCCGATACGGAGGCGGGTCGACGGACCTTCCGGATCGACCGTGTCTCCTTGGTCGAGTTGACGGCTGATGCCGTCCAACGCCCCGTGGGATTCGACCTGGCCGAGAGCTGGCGTGAGATTGCCGACGAAGTCGACCAAAGGCGCACTCCCCTCGAGGCCCAGGCCATGTGCGCTCCCGACGGGCTCGACCTACTCCGCAGGATGTTCGGGAGCCGCCTTCACATTGGCGGTTCCACGCCAGACCGCCGGATCGAGATCGTGATCCGCGGCCCCGACGAGTACGCCCTCGCAGGCGAACTTGCCTGGCTCACTGACTATCTCGAAGTCACCGGCCCGCAGGGCGTGCGCGACCACCTCGCATCGATCGGCGGCGCGCTTGTTGCGCGGTACAGCTGAGCCGGGCACCCAGTCGCCGCGGCGATCGAATTCGCAGCTGCCGGCGTCCGCTATTGAGCTTCGCGGAAATACGGTTCGACCGTGCCACTGACCTTGACGACCATGGGATTACCCCGTCGATCCTTCGCAGTAGGGACTTCGACACGCACCCAACCCTCGGACACGTTGTATTCGTGAACGTTGGTTTTCTCGACGCCATTGAAACGGATACCCACATCGCGCCGGAGCACCTCTTCGTCGTAGAAGGCGCTGCGCGGATCGATGGAGAGGTGATCGGGTGGAACGTCTGTGTTCTGGCTCTCGGTCATGATGGCCTCGTTGCATGCTGCGTTGGATACTCGGATTTTCCTCGAAGAATCTACGCGATCGGTGACGACTCGATCCGACTGCTCGGAGAACACCACCAGGGTGGACACTATGACGTGGCCCTTTCCGCAACAGTGTTCAAAGTCGAACTCGGCGTCTCCGATGTCGATCACGGGTACTACGCCGATCACGCTCTGACGGTGGCTCGTCATCCTAGCGAGAACGACGAGCGGATGGTGGTGCGGTTGTTGGCCTTTGGGCTTCGCGCCCACCGACTCAGCGACGTCGACGGTGAGTTGGCGTTCGGACCGGGCCTGTCCACCCCCGGCGTACCGGACTTGCGGCTCGTGGACTACACGGGCCGGATCCTGGAGTGGATCAACGTCGGACAGCCCGATGACCGCGTTTTGGGCAAGGCGGCCGGCCGGGCCGACCAGGTGTTGCTGTACCCGTTCGCCGCCGGCGCGCCCACCTGGTGGCGCGCTGTAGGGCCCAAGGTGGCCGGGCTGCCGAACCTGTCGGTGGTGCAGATACCGCACGCTGCGGTGCAGCAACTGGCCCAGACGGTCGATCGACGGGTCTCGGCGCAGGTGATGGTCATGGAAGGTGAGGTGACGATGTCTGTGGGCGGTGTCGACGTCACCTTCACGCCCGAGCCACTCATGTGACTTCATACGGCCTCACAGGTCGAGTGCGGCGATGGCGGCGCCCGGATGTGGACCCAGGAGTGCCGCCAATCGCGGGCTGAGGTCTCGGCTCGCGCCCTGCAGTGGAATTGCCAAGTGATTCAGGGCTTTCGCGGTCAGGCGTTCCGCACCAAGGTCACTGCCCGCGGAGTGCTCACAGGAACTTTCAGCCGTTAGTACGGGCGAATGACCCATCCGGCCTCTCGAAAGCGGACACTGTGGCTATGTCTACTGCATTCTGGATCATCGGAGCCGTCATCGCCGTCGGCACGGTCGCCGGCGGTTTGGTGCGGATGCGGACGTGGCTTCAGCGGCCAGTCCCGCCCGAAGTGATCGAAACCGCGCGCCGCCGCGAAGAGGAGGACGCCGATTAGGTGCGGAATAATCTCCGCGCCGGTGCGCTTGGCTCAAGAGTCGCCCTCCCCGACTCAGGAGCCTGCTATGACCCGTCCCCTTCGCGTCGCCGTTCAGATCCAGCCTGGCGGTGCGCCCGACTACCGCACGTGGCGAGATGCCGTACTGGCCGCCGACGATCTCGGCGTCGACGTGATCTTCGGCTACGACCACTTCCACCGTCCGGCCATGAAAGCCCTCGTCGACGGCAAGCCCGTGTTGTTCGACGAGCAGCCTGACGTCGTCAACTTCGAGGGCTGGACTGCGCTGGCGTCGTGGGGCGAGATCACCTCGCATGCCGAGATCGGGCTTCTCGTCACCGGTGTCGGCTACCGCAACCCCGACCTGCTCGCCGACATGGCCCGTACCGTCGACCACATCAGCGGCGGTCGGCTCATCCTCGGCCTGGGCGCCGGCTGGTACGAAAAGGACTACACCACCTACGGGTACGACTTCGGCACCTTCGCCTCCCGCTTCGATCTGTTCGACGAGAGCCTGATCCGCATCGAGAACAGGCTCGCGGCACTGAATCCGCCGCCCATGCGCAAGCTACCCATCCTCATCGGCGGCACGGGGCCCAAGCGCTCGCTGCCTGCCGTGGCCCGGCACGCCGACATCTGGCACGCCTTCCAGGAGCTCGACGGCTTCCGCCGGTCCAGCGACCGCGTCGACGAGCTGGCCGCAGCCTTCGGCCGTAGCGGCGCCGATATCGAACGCTCAACGCTGTGGCAGGACGCGGACAGTGCCGATGCGTTCCGCGAGGCAGGCGTCACGTTGTTCCAGACCGAATTGACCGCCGACGACGGTTACGACCTCACGTCGCTCAAGCAGGTACTCATATGGCGGGACAACGGATAGCCGGGGACCGAGGTGCGCCCCTGTCACTCCGACGTCGGGCCGGCGGATCCCCGACGTGTAGACGAGCTCTCGGTGAAACGTGAGATCGACTCCGAGGGCACCGGCACAAAGACCCCGCGGTGCGTTCGGAGACGAGCAGGCCCTGCTCGGCGGGACGCTTCAAGGCTCGCGAACCGGACCCCGTGACACGTGGACCGCGGCTGCGATCGATACTTCGGTGAGCTGCTCCCCCGGGGCGAACACTGGAACTGTCGACAATCCGCACTGAAGGAGACCCACCCGTGGGTGTTGAAGCACGCGTCGCCATCGTCACCGGCGCCACATCCGGCATCGGTGCCGAGATCGCCCGGCGACTGCACGCCGACGGCCTTCAGGTCGTCATCGTCGGCCGGTCCCAGCAGCGCGGAACCGCCCTGATCGGCGAACTCGGCGAACGGGCGCTGTTCACGGCGGCCGATCTGACCGAATCGGGTGCGACGGAGCACATCGTCGCCCGCACCATGGAACACTTCGGGTCGGTGGACGTGCTCGTCAACAACGCCGCCATCGACCACACCGGTGATCTGCTGACGGTTCCGGCCGCCGAGATCCGCACCACGTTGGAAACGAACGTGGTTGCCGCCGTTGCGATGTTGCAGTCGGCCGCACGGGTGATGGCGCAACACGACGGGGGCGCGATCATCAACATCACCTCCAGGCTGGCCAGCGCCGGCGTCGCAGGCCTCGGGATCTACAGCGCCACCAAAGGCGCCATGGAGGCATTGACCCGATCCGCTGCCATCGAGTTGGCCCCCTTCAACATTCGGGTGAATGCGGTGGCTCCCGGATTGACTCGCACACCCCTCTATGCCGAGTGGATGGCGGGGCTGCCCGACGCCGACCAGGTGGCCAGAGAGCAGGCGGCGAACATTCCACTCGGCAGGATCGCCGAACCGGCTGATGTTGCGGCGGCCGTCTCGTTCCTGGCGTCCCCCGGCGCCGCCTACATCACCGGAACCTCGCTGCCGGTGGAGGGCGGATTCCTCGCCGGCTGACGGCCCCGGCCGTGACGTGGCGTCGTCGAGCAGGCTGTCCGGACCGACGGTCGGCGAGGCACACTGGGACGCGTGGTGGACACGAAACCTGCAGCCGAATTCGACTTCATCATCGTGGGCGCGGGTAGCGCTGGCTGCCTGCTCGCCAATCGGCTCAGCGCCAACCCCGACCACCGGGTTCTTCTGATCGAGGCGGGCGGGAAAGACAACTGGTTCTGGATCAGGGTGCCCGTGGGCTACCTGTTCACGATCGGCAACCCCCGCACCGACTGGTGTTTCAACACCGAACCCGATCCGGGGCTGGCCGGCCGCAGCATTCTCTACGCGCGGGGCCGCGTCATCGGCGGGTGCTCGTCGATCAACGCCATGATCCACATGCGCGGGCAGGCCAGCGATTACGCACTGTGGGCACGCGCCACCGGTGACGAGCGCTGGCTATGGGGCGGCGCGGACGGTCCGGGCGAAACACTGTCGATCTACCGGGAATTGGAGAACTATTTCGGCGGAGCCGACGAGTGGCACGGAGTCGATGGCGAGATCCGCGTCGAGCGACCACGCGTGCGCTGGAACATCCTCGACGCCTGGCAGGCCGCGGCCGCCCAGATGGGCATCGAGCCGATCGAAGAGTTCAACCGCGGCGACAACTCCGGCAGTGCGTACTTCCACGTCAACCAGCGGCGCGGCCGGCGCTGGTCGATGGCCGACGCCTTCCTGCACCCCGTAAGCCACCGCCCCAACCTCACCGTCTACACCAAGACTCAGGCCATACAGCTGCTGACCGACGATCAGGTCCAGGAGAATCAGCGTCACGGCGCCTGGACCACCGCCCAGCACCGCGTCACCGGCGTCCGGCTGCGCAAAGACGGCCGGACCATCGACGTCCGGGCCCACCGGGAGGTGATCCTGACAGCCGGCGCCATCGGGACCCCCCATCTGATGCAGCTCTCGGGTCTCGGCCCCGCCGGATTGCTCGACCGGCATCAGGTGCCGGTGGCCGTCGATCTGCCGGGCGTCGGTGAGAACCTCCAGGACCATCTGCAGCTCCGAACCGTGTACCGCATCCGCGGCGCCAGGACCGTCAACACCCTGTACCGGAACTGGATCACCCGCGCCGGCATGGGAATTCAGTACCTGATCTTCCGATCCGGACCCATGACGATGCCGCCGTCCACCTTGGGGGCATTCGCCAAGAGCGATCCGGAGCTGGCCAGTCCCGATCTGGAATGGCATGTGCAGCCCCTGTCGCTTCCGAAATTCGGTGAACCTCTGCACCCGTACGCAGCCATCACACCCTCGGTCTGCAACCTGCGGCCGACCTCGCGGGGTCATGTCCGATTGGCCGACGCGAACCCATCGAGCGACCCGAAGATCTCCTGCAACTATCTGTCCACCGACGACGATCGGCGGCTCGCCGTACAAGGCTTGCGAATGACTCGCCAGATCATGGCGGCGCCGGCTCTGAGCCGCTATCAACCTGAAGAGATGCTTCCCGGGCCGGACGTGGTGAGTGACGAAGACCTGCAGACGGCGGCCGGTGAACTGGGGACGACGATCTTCCATCCCGTCGGCACGTGCGCGATGGGCGCCTTCGACTCTCACGGTCGGCCGCGTTCGGCGGCCACAGTGATCGACACCGACTTCCGCGTGTATCGCGTGGCCGGCCTTCGCGTGGCCGACGCGTCGGCGATGCCCACCATCACGTCCGGTAACACCAATGCGCCAGTCATGCTGATCGCCGAGCGCGCAGCGCGGGCGATCCTGGGATGAACCGACCCCGCACCTCCGTCTGGGACATTTCGCACACACACGTATGACCAGAACTGGACCGCGACCGTCCCCATCTTCCGTGATTGGGCGAATCACTGCGATTTGAGCCGCGAGGTTCTACGATGGTCATACATCATGTCGCAACATGTCCGGTAGAACCTCGGACGTCAGCGAAAGCCTGGTTCAACGATGACTGTGAACACCGCCGCTCCCAGCGTCTTCGACGCCGCACTCCCCACGCTGGAGTACGGCTTGGACGCCGCTCCACACGACATCCTCGACGACGTCCGACGGGCGCAGTCGTGCGCGCCCATCGCCATGGGGCCTCTCGGGCCGGAGATCCTGTCCTACGAGCTGTCCCGAGAAATATTGCGGGACAACCGCTTTCGACTACCCCCTGGAATCACCCTGGCCGCTCAGGGCATCACCTCAGGGCCGCTGTACGACAAACTCGTCAACAGTCTCCTGGGTCTGGACGGACCACCACACGTCCGGTTGCGCAAGCTGGTGTCCAAGGCGTTCACGCCGCGTGCCACCGCGCGCCTGCAGGAGACGATTCACGAGATCGTCAACGGGTTGATCGACCGGGTGGCGGAGGCCGGACGGTGTGACGTCGTGACCGACATCGCCCGGCCCTACCCCACGCCCGTCATCTGCGCACTGCTCGGGGCGCCTCGAATGGATTGGGAGCTGTTCGCGAACTGGACAGAGGAGATCTTCCAGGCCTTCAATTTCCGGCCCGATGCCGATTTCGACGAAGCGGCGATCATGCGGGCGTGGAACGAACTCGACGCCTATGTCGACGATATGGTCGCCGCCCGCAGAAGCAAGCTGACCGATGACCTGCTCTCGGAGCTCATTCGCGCCGAAAGCGACGGTGACCGGCTCAATCTCGACGAGCTGCGCATGCTGGTGGCCGGGTTCCTCATGGCCGGAACGGACACCACGCGCAACCAACTTGCCGCGTCGGTCCAGGTGCTCTGCGAGCATCCGGATCAATGGGCAAAGCTGGGAGATCATCCCGAACTCGCGATGCAGGCGGTCGAAGAGACCATGCGCCACTCGCCCGCCGGCAGTATCGTGCCCCGTGCCGCCGTCGAAGACGCCGAATTCGGTGGCTACCTGTTCCCGGCGGGAACATTCGTCCTGGCCAACACCTTCGCGGCCAACCGAGATCCTGCGATCTACGACGACGGCGACCGGTTCGACATCGCCCGCGAGGGCGCCAAACCGATTCTCACCTTCGGCGGCGGTGCCCACTACTGTCTCGGGGCCAATCTGGCCCGCCGCGAGTTGGCGGAGGCGCTCGTCGTTCTCACCCGCCGGTTGCCGACGGCCCGGCGCGCCGGCCCGGCACCGTGGAAGTCCCTGCTCGGAATGACCGGTCCGACCACACTTCCGATCGAGTTCGCCGCGGCTAACTCGGTGCCGGCGGATGCGTAGTCGCGGCTGGGCCGGTTCGACGCCCGCCACCGATGAGGAAGCGATTTCCCGGATCCTGGACGCGGTCGACCGAGAAGTCGCCGAACACGGTCCAGCGATACATCTTGCGGACGTCGCCCGCCGCCTCGGGGTCACCCGACAGACGATCTACCGATACTTCCCGAACGCCGACGCCCTGCTGATGGCCAGCGGTGTGCGTGCGGTCGACGGCTTCATCGATCAGCTGGTGGACCATGTCCGCGGAGTCCGAGACCCGGTCGTCGCGGTGGTCGAATGTGTATCGAGGGGCATCGAAATCCTGGGCGGAGATCCGCAGTTGGAAAGCCTGCTGACCCGCCGACCGGACGGCCACGCCGTCACCTCGCTGACCTCGGATACGGCCAAGACCCTCTGCCTGTCGTTCTTCCACCGCCTCGACGTCGACTGGCCGTTGCACGGATTCGACACCGCCGGATGTGACGATCTCGCCGAAATGACCCTTCGCACCGTTCAATCCATGCTGACCGATCCCGGTCAGCAACGCACCGGCACCGAACTGCGCCACTTCGTCAGGCGCTGGCTCGGACCCGCCATCGTCTACCCGCGATGGGCCTCGCTGAAGATTGATCCGGCGCTCGGCTGAGCGATCAGGCCGACATCTCGCCGGCCTTCGCGTGGCCGATTTCCGCGTCACACCGCGGAGATGTGCAATTGTTCCCGCGCGGCGCGAACAACCGCCGCGCGCTCGACGTCGCCGAACGGAGTGGTGGCCAGGAAGTACGTCGAAGGTCTGGTGCCGACGATGATCACCACCACGTCATCGCCAAGGATGGTCGGATCCGGCACCCGGACAGAGACCGGTACCTCGATCGTGCTCGTGGGCGTTCCGTCCAGACGCCCCGCGGTCGGTACGCCGTCACCCGCCACCGCGGACGTGTCCGCATAGAGGTCGCTCCGCAGAACGCATTTCAGCAACAACCGGGCTTGGTCGGCGAGCGACATCGACGGATCGAAATTGGTGATACCCACGGTCAGCTGTCCGATCCAGCCACGGTCACCCATGTCGCTGATCTTCTCGTCCAGCGACACCGCGTCGATCGAATTGGGCACTCGGTGTTCGGGTTTGGCACGCCAGTCCGGCGCCACGCTGCGCGGAAAGGACAGTCCGCCCGCCGACACCATCGACAGGTCACCCGGAGGAACTTCGCCACTGGTCACGCTGTTCGTACAGTCGGTGGCTGAATGCTCGACCGGCGCGGGCGCAGGTTCGACGCTCAGACTCTCAGCAGCCGGTCCTGAGTCGTTGGTACGCCACAGGAGCAGGGCTGCCGCGACTGCGACGACCGCGACGACGGCCACACCGATCAGTGCAGCAGGCGGCTTCCGGCGCCGATCGTTCAGCGACGCAGGTTCGCTCGGCGCAGTCTCCGGAAACGGAACCGCCGGCGGATCCGGTGGCGCGTGCGGCGACGGCCACGGCTCGCCGGCGCCCCACGCGGGCAGGTCGGGACCCGGCGAGCCCCCCGCTCCGGCGCCGTCACCGGACGAACTGCTCATCGATCGATCAGGCGGACGTCTCTGCGGCGAGCCGGGCCAGCGTGTCGGCCAGATCGTCCTCGCTCACCAAGGGGAACTTCACTTTCTCGAGCAGCTTCTTGTCGGTGACCTTCGACCAGTCGTAGGTGTGCCGCACCAACGTCTCGCCAGGTCCCTGCGCCTCGAACTCCCATACCCACTCCCACCCGGGCGGTTCGGTGCCGGCGGGCGCGGTCTTCCAGGCCAGCAGCTTGTCCTTGACGTAGCCGGAGACGTGGTTGTCGGTCTTGTACTCGCCGCCCATGTGGTCGCCCTGCATGTTCATCGTGAACACCTGGCCCACCTCCTGGATCCGGTCCGCGTGGTCGACGCTGCGGACGAAACCCGAGCCGTCAAGGGCCACGTGGCGCTCCGGATTCGACAGAATCTCGAAGATGGTGTCGACGGGTGCATTAATCGTGCGTTCGACGGTGACCTTCGTGTTGTCGCTCATCACCCCACCCTGCCGAATCTCCGGCGGCACGGCAACGTGCGTGTCCTCAACCGCCGAAACCCGCAAGTCCGCCGCTCCCCCGCATACCGTGTACCGGAGTGTCCTGCAGTCGGGGTGGACCGGAGGGTTTCGTTTGTCTGGCTTGACTCACGGTGGCTTCAGAAGCCCCGAAGCGCGACGGCGCTACCTCGCGGTGTACGACGAGCTGCGGGGACTGAGCCCGCCGGCCGACGTCGTGCACGACGTCGGCACGACGTTCGGCACCGTTCGGGTCTACCAACACGGGCCCGACGGCGGCGTGCCGATGGTGTTGATCCACGGCTTCTTCCTGACCTCGGCAATGTGGTGGCAGCAAGTGGCCGAGCTGACAGACGAGTTCACCGTGTACGCGCTGGACATGCTGGGCCAGACCGGGGCGAGTTCTCAATCGAGATCGGTGCTCACGCCCGCTGCCGGTGCGCGCTGCATCGACGCGGTTGCGGAAGCTCTCGACCTGCGCGGTGTACACCTGGTCGGACATTCGTACGGCGGTTGGCTCGCCACGCATACCGCTGCGCGGATGCCTCAACGGTTGGCGACACTGACGCTCGTCGACCCGGCCAGCACGGTCGCGCGTCTCCACGGGCGTTTCTGGCGGAGTTTCGCCCTCCTGTTGTTCCGCCCCCATTCCGCGTCCGCACGACGGGCCGCGGGGTACATCACCGGATTTCCCGCCCCGGGCAGCCGCGTCGATGCGCTCACCGACCTGTTCGTCGCCGGGTTCGCCTCCTGCGCACCACCCCGGCACACACCGCCCCTGCTCCTCGCCAGTGATCGCCTGCTTCGCTCGGTGCAGATACCTACCCAGGTTCTGCTGGCGGGCAACACCATTCATGACTCGGCGCTGGGCATTCGGCGCATGCTGTCGGTGGTGCCCCACTGGCGATATCACCTGTGGCCCGACGCCTCACATCTGCTTCCCGCCGAGGTGCCCGACGAGGTGAATGCCTGTATCCGTCAGTTCGCCATCAGCCGTTGAGGGAGCAATCGACGGTGAACCCTTCGCGCAACGCGGTCATGGCTACCCGGGTCGAGACTGCGCCCATGGCACCAGTTCGACAGGCGGTCGGCGTCGGGCAGGACTACGTTGATCGGACGCCGCGAAAAGGAGTTCTCTCATGAGCACGCCGACACGTGCCACCTACCGGATGATGTCCGAGGGCACCGCCGAGGATTACGCGCTGATCAGTCGCGCCGAGGAGAAGAACAACGCCGGCCTGGTACCGCGGGTTCTGTCATTGGTCGAAGCGCTCGACGACGGCGAGCAGGCCTATCCGATCAGCCGCCTGGACCACTCACTGCAGTCGGCGACCCGGGCCTACGATGACGGACGATCGGTCGAATACGTTGTCGCGGCGCTGTTGCACGACATCGGCGACACGTACGCGCCCCACGCCCACGGCGCGTTTGCCGCCGCAGTCCTGGCGCCGTACGTGTCGGAGCGGATGGCCTGGATCGTGAAGGTCCATCCGGAGTTCCAACAGTATTACTACGCCCCGCACATGGGTGGCGTTCGAGATGCCCGCGAGAGGTACCGCGACCACCCGTGGTTCGACGACTGCGTCGAATTCTGCGAGCGCTACGACCAGAACTGTTTCGATTCGCGGTTCTCACATCGTCCACTCGAGTTCTTCCGCCCGATGGTCGAGGAGGTCTTCGCCCGCGAACCGTGGACCGCTGTGCCGTGATCAAGATCTGTCGACGTCCGTCAGCTACGCACCTCCGCTCGTTCGGCGAGGCGCTTGAGGTTGAGGAGCTGGCGGCGGGCCATCACCAGATCGCCCACGGACAGCAGCGGAACGACCGGGCCGGTGAAGCGTGCTGCTGGAACAGCGATCTTCAACAGCAGCCGGGTGCCGCCCGAATCCGGTTCGAGCACATAGGACATCACGGCGCCGAGGATCCGTCCGGTCACGTGGCGCCCGGGTTCCACCGACAGAATTCTGCCGAGCCGTCGACCACCAGCGGTCGAGAAATTCTCCCCCACAACCGGATTCGGCAGTCCGAGAAGCACCTGAGGCGACCGACGACCGCGGTTGTCCAGCCAGTCGTAGGAATACGGCGCCACCCTGATCTGGGTCAGCCAAGGCCATATGTGTTCAGGTGCGGCCGCCACAGAGACACCGCGCCAGAACTGCCCGGCAGGCTCGGGCACCAGGTCATCGCAGGGATATCGCCGTGCGACCTCGGCGTCGGTCACGCCCCACCGGTCCGCGATCATCAGGCCTCCGACATGTCTGCCATTGGATCGTACGTCGTGGTGGTGTGCTCCTACGCCGCAAACAGCAGCGCGGTGGTCAGAAGCATAACGGCGGCAGTCCCTCCGTGCACCCCCAGAGCCACTGCCCTGGTACCGCCGTTGCGCAGCACGATCACGGCGTCTCCGAGCGGGATGGTCGTAGCCGCCAGCATCATCCAGCCGAGGAGATGCGTTGCGCCCGCGGCGATCAGAATGAGCACGAACAGTCCGGTCGCGACGTCGCGGACGCCCTTCACCGACAGGTAGGCGCCGGCGTAGGGCTGGCTGAGGTCCGGCTGCACTCCGTACCCGGCCGCGGCGACGCGCGGCGCGACGAGAAACCGTATGCCGATGGCGATGATGGCGACGGCGAGCAGCCCGGCAAGAACATGGGCGATGGCGGTGATCATGCGGGCTCTCCCGAGGGTGTCATCGGATCGGTGAAAACGGTGCCGGTTCAAGCGCGATCGCTCGGACGTCGATGATCTCCCCGACATCGAATCCGGTCATGTCTGTGGCGAAGTCGGGGTGGGCCATGACCTCGCGGGTGAGCTGCTCCGGGTCCGCTCCCTGCGGGTAACGGATCAGCGCAACAAGTCGATTCGCTCCACCCTCGAGCTCGATCCACACCCCGTGGGTGGTGATACCGAACTCGCCGAACGTCGCGATGTGGCGTGCCCAGTGCACGGTCGCGTAGCGGTGCAGCGCCTGCGGCGACCGCAGGGAGTAGATCCTGAGTTGAAACATCGATCTGCCTCAGACCGTCAGGGCCACACACAGCGCGGCGACGGCCGTGCCCTGCAACAGCGCACGCCCATTGATGACGTGGTCCCATTTGGACTGCAGCGCAAGGCTGTTGGGCGGTGTAACACCGGCGTCAGCGGCCGCCGCCAGCTGCCGGTTGATGGGCGCACTGACCAGGATCATGGCAAAAAGCCTCTCGATTGCCGTTGCTAGCGACGCTAACCCCGACCGTGCGCACTGTCAATAGCGGTGCTAGCACTACTATCAGTGCTATCTTCGAGTATGGCCATCGAGGCTCGGCGAGACCGAGAGCGCAACGCCCGACGGCGATTGATCGTCACCACCGCACGCAGACTCGCTGAGACCGAAGGGTGGGACGCCGTCACCACCCGCCGACTGTCCACCGAGATCGAGTACAGCCAGCCGGTGCTGTACAAGCATTTCTCGGGCATGGACCAGATTGCCGCAGCGGTCGCCGTCGACGGCTTCGGTGAGCTCACGCAGGCCATCCGGGCCGCTCGCGCCGACGCGACCTCGGCCGACGATGCGCTGAAGCGAATCGCCCACGCCTACAACGATTTCGCTCATACCCACCCTGCGGTATACGACGCGATGTTCACCCGCACGACGACCCTGCCCTTCGCCACTGAAAACACGCCACCGGAACTCGCGGCTGCCTTCGCCGAACTGCGCGACGTCGTCGGTGCGGTCACCGGCGAGCACGAGGTGGACTCGCTCACCGAAGTGCTGTTCGCCGCACTGCACGGGCTGGTCGTGCTCGGTCGCGCCGGCCGCATCCGACCCGACCTCGAGTCCGAACGCCTTCGCCTGCTCGTCGCGCGGTTCACCGGCGTCGCGGACCCCAACTAGAACGCATAGACGTCGTCGATGCTGACGAACATGCCGTGTCCGGTGCGGTCGTTGGTGAACAGCGTGCCGTTCGCGTCCGGATAGATGGTCCAGTTGCCCCGGTGGTATTCGGTGCCGTACTGCATGGTCGTGGTGGGGTTGTCGACGGCGAGGTTGGCGTCCTGCCACTGCAGGTCTCCCTCGCCGTGGGTGACGGCTTGGAATTTGGCGCCGGGCTGGGTGAACGCACCCTGGCAGACGACGGCGTCCTGGCCCGGGTCGGCGATCGTGGAGTCCGGCGTCACCGCGCACAGCATCCGGCCGGACTGGGTCACGTAGTTGTCGGCGGCGGCAACCGGCGCTCCGACCAGTGCGACGATGACGAGTGCTGAGGCCAGCAGGGTCTTCACGGTGTCTCCTCGGGAGTCAGGGCACTTGACGCCGTTGACTCTCCCGTTCGGAGCTTCTCAATTCCTTGGTGGATTCTTGGCAATCGAACTGACGGCCCGTCGGCGATCGCCGAGATCGACGAAATGCCGGAAACTACTCGCATTTCTGCGCCCATTTGATCATTTGGGCGCGGTGGCGATCCCCTTTCAGGATATGCCGCCCACCGGGGCTTGCGGCAAGGCCACCGGTGTGCCGCACAATCGTCCGGCCACGACGTTTCCGACGAGGGGAGAAACCGGTGCCGGCCATTCCGAAACCGTTCGAAGTCCACGAGTCCGGCGCATATCTGCACGGGACCAAAGCCGATCTGAGCGTGGGTGATCGGCTTGTGCCTGGCCACCCGGCGAACTACGGCGAGAACCGCATCGCCAACCACGTGTACATGACGAAGACCCTCGACGCCGCGGTCTGGGGCGCCGAGCTCGCCCGAGGCGACGGCCCGGGCCGGATCTACCTCGTCGAGCCGGAAGGACCCGTCGAGGACGATCCGAACGTCACCGACAAGAAGCTGCCGGGCAATCCGACGCGCTCCTACCGCACCCGCGAGCCCGTGCGGGTGGTCGGCGAACTCACCGACTGGGTCGGTCACACCCCGCAACAGCTGCGGGCCATGCAGGACACCCTGGCCGATCTCGAGCGTCGGGGCCTGGCCGTGGTTTACGACTAGCGTGACCGACCCGGCTGTAGCGTGGCGACCGTGAACATCACCCGACTGCCTTCCTCCGTCGCGCTGCTGACCGGCACGGCATCGCTGGCCCTCGTGCTCTCCGCGTGTGGCTCCGACGCTGCGGAGACCGCGCAGAGCACATCGTCGTTCGACGATCTGTTCTCGTCGTCGGTCACCGAGCAGTCCGCGGACTTCTGCCCCTCCGCAGCGCCGGCCCAGGGCGGGGCGCCCGAGTGGACGCTGCCCGGCGCCACCGGCAGCGTGGCGGTCACCGGCTCCACCGACGCGACCGCACCGAAGGTCGAGGTCACCGCCCCGTTCAGCGTGACCGAAACCCAGGTGCAGACCCTCAAGCCCGGCGACGGACCGGTCGTCGCCGACACCGCGTCGGTATCGGTCTGCTACATGGGCGTCAACGGCCGCGACGGACGGGTGTTCGACAACAGCTACGAGGGCGGCGCGCCGGTCGACTTCCCGCTCGACGGCGTCGTGCCCGGTTTCCAGAAGGCCATCGCGGGGCAGAACGTCGGCTCCACCGTCGCGGTGGCGATGATTCCGGCCGACGGATACCCGCAGGGTCAGCCCGCGGCCGGGATCGAACCGGGCGACACGCTCGTCTTCGCCATCAAGATCCTCGACGCCACGAACTGAAGTAGCGCACCCGGCGGCAGCCGAGCACAGCCGCCGGGAGCAGTTCCGACGCCGATGGACTCGCAACCCTGCCCGGAAACATCGCGATAGCTACCATCGAGACGTTCCGGTGGCGCGACCGGGGATGTCGGGAGGCTGGCAGGTGATGGTCTGGATCAGGGAGTGGTGGAACCAGCCCGACCAGTTCGACAACATCACCGATTTCCTGCATCAGCGAGACCTCATGCGGTCCGCGCGGATGATCATGGCCGTGGTGGCGTCCGCGTCCGGCTCCATTCCGTTGACCGTCCTCGCCAGCGAGCGCCAGTACAGCGTCGGCGCGGTGCTGGTCGGCGTTCTCGGGGTGCTTTTCACCGCCGGAATGGTGCTCTTCTGGCTGACGCGGTGGCCGACCCGCCGCCAATCGCGGGCGGCGGTGGTAGGCGGCGCGATATGTGTGGCGCTGTGGACCGTTACCCAGGACTCCGCCGCGATCGCGACCCTCGGCTGCACGGCGATGACCGTCACCGGCGGGTACATCGCCGTCTTCCACAGCGGCCGGGTGATGATCGCCAACTCCGCCCTGGCCATGGCGATCACGGCCGTCACCACGCTGGAGTTGGCCCGCAATAGCGGCGCCGCCGCCGCGGCCGCCGCCTTCGGCCTCATCTTCCTGCTGAACCTCTCGGCGCCCCTGACCATTCGCGCGTTGTCCCGGGCGCTGGTGCTCTACGCCCAGCGCTCCGAAGAGGATCCGCTCACCGGCCTGCTCAACCGCCGCGGGTTCGTCGACGCCGTCACCCGGCGCGCGTCCCTGGCGCCGTCGACGCACACCCACCTGACCGTGTTCATGCTGGACCTGGACCACTTCAAGATGGTCAACGACACCTACGGTCACGCGGTGGGCGACCGCACTCTCCTCGGTGTCGCCGACGTCCTCAAACAGCGGTGTCCGCCGGAGGCGGTGATCTGCCGCGCGGGCGGCGAGGAGTTCCTGGTGGCCATGACAGGCCCGGCCGGCGCGGAAACGGTCACGGCCACCGCAACCGAACTCTGCGCAGGTATCAGCGAGGTGCGGCGGGACGTGACAGCGAGCATCGGGACGGCGCGCATCGCGCTACCCGAACTGACCGGCCCCGACTCCGCCCGCCGGATCGCCCGCCTGATCGAGATCGCCGACAAAGCGATGTACTCGGCCAAACACCGCGGCGGCAATCAGGTGCGTCACGCCTGACCGCGGACGTCACGACCGGGGCGGCTCACCCGGCGCGTCGACGTGGACCTGCCAGCGCGCCCGCCGCTGGGCGTCGGTCTGCTCCCACCACGGCGGGTCGCCCCGCTCGCCCAACGCCACCTTGGCGGCGTGCACCCCGGCGCGGGCGGTCTTCTCCTGCGCGGTGCCCTTCACCCGACGCACCTCGCGACGCCACGCCATCAGGATGCGGGTCAGTTCGGCGCGCCGATCCTCGGGAATCGCCGGATCGGTGGCGCGCCAGCGGCGACCGTTGATGACGATGTGATGCCCGTCGTCGGTGGTCTGCGGCTGCGCCATGGCGCCAGCGTAAGGGCCTCGCCGAGGCGCCGACTTGCTTAGCCGTACTCGCCGATGGGTATGCCCGGGTGGCACGTATACGCCTCGAGCACAGGAGACGCACCGAGCCATGAAGACTGATCGCCGTACCCGTCGCGTCCCGTTTGTCGCGGGAGTCGCCGCCGCCGCCATCGCGGTGAGCTTCACCGCAGCATGCGGTTCGAGCGACAGCGGAAGCGAAGAATCGACCTCCACCTCCACCTCCACGTCGTCGGTCACGACGACGCCGCCGGCCACGACCAGCGCTCCCGCGCCGGCTCCGGGCGGCACCGGCGAACCGGGCGGCGCCCCGGGTGATCCCGGTGGCGCTCCGGGTGCCGGTGCCGGACCGGGCGGCGCGACCGCCGAGGTTCCCGGCGCCGGTGCCGGCGCAGGACCCGGCGGCGCCTCGGCCGAGGTCCCCGGCGCAGGCGCGGGTGCCGGACCCGGTGGCGCGTCGGCCGAGATCCCCGGCGCGGGCGCAGGTGCCGGACCCGGTGGCGCCTCGGCGGGTGTCCCCGGCGCTGGAGCCGGGGCCGGACCCGGTGGCGCCGAGGCCTGCGCGGGCGGCATCTGCGTCGGCACTGGCGGCTGACGCCTCGTCCAACGACCACCCGGGTCAGAATGAAGAAGTGGAATCGACCCGGGTGGATCGCTGGCTCTGGGCAGTCCGGCTGACGAAGACCCGGCCGGACGCCGCAGCCGCCTGTCGCGGCGGCCACGTGCGGGTCAACGACCGGCCCGCGAAACCTGCGACGACGGTGTCGCCCGGCGACGAAGTGCGCGCCCGGATCGGGGACCGGGAACGCATCGTCGAGGTCGTGCGGGTGATCCAGAAACGGGTCGGCGCGCCCGACGCCGCCACTTGCTTTCTCGACCGGACGCCACCGGCACCGCCGACGACGTCGGTGCCCCTGGCAGTCCGCGATCGTGGCGCGGGGCGGCCGACGAAACGCGAGCGGCGGGTCCTCGACGCGTGGCGGGCCGGCCAGCGGCAACAATGGTGAGGTGACAGACCACGGTTCGACCCGCGTGTTGATCATCGGCGGCGGCTTCGGCGGGCTGTTCTGCGCGCGCCGGCTCGGCCGGACCGACGTCGAGGTCACGCTTCTCGACCGGTCCGCCTGCCACGTCTTCCAACCACTGCTCTACCAATGCGCCACCGGCACTCTCAGCATCGGACAGATCAGCCGCTCGCTGCGCGAGGAACTTGCCCGCCACCGCAACGTCACCCCCCTACTCGGGGAGGCGTGCGACATCGACGTCGACGCGCGGCGGGTCACGGCCTGCCGGCCCGACGGCACGACGTTCAGCCTCGACTACGACGTCTTGATCCTGGCCGCCGGTATGCGGCAGGCCTACTTCGGGCGCGAGGACTTCGCGCAGTGGGCGCCGGGGATGAAGACCCTCGACGATGCGGTGACCATCCGGCGTCGAGTGTTCGGCGCGTTCGAGGTCGCCGAAACCCTGCCGCCCGGTCCGGACCGTGATGCGTGGCTCACCTTCGCCGTCGCCGGGGGCGGGCCGACCGGCGTCGAACTGGCCGGCCAGATCCGCGAGGTCGCCACCCGGGCGCTGGCCGACGAGTTCCACAGCATCGACCCGCAGGACGCGCGGGTCATCCTGTTCGACGGCGGCGAGCGGGTGCTCAGCAGCTTCGCGCCGGCGCTGACCACCAAGGCCACCGGCGCGTTGGAGGCACTGGGTGTCGAGCTGCGGATGGGGGTGCACGTCACCGATGTCCGCTCCGACGGCATCACCGTCTCACCGAAAGCCGGTGGGCCCGATGAGGATTTCGCGACGCGGACCGTGCTGTGGACGGCCGGCGTCGAGGCGGTCCCCTTCGCCCGGCGAGCGGCCGAGGCGCTTGGCGCCACCACCGACCGTGCCGGGCGCATCGCCGTCGACGCCGACCTGTCGGTGCCCGGACATCCGGAGGTGTTCGTCATCGGTGACCTCGTCGGACGGGACCATCTGCCGGGTGTGGCCGAGAACGCCATGCAGGGCGGGCTGCACGCCGCCGCCTGCATCCGGCGCGATCTGGCCGGTAAGCCGCGCAGACCTTACCGGTACCGCGATCTGGGATCCGCGGCGTACATCAGCCGGGGCCACGCCGTTCTGGAGGCCGGCCCGCTCAGGTTGTCGGGTCTCCCCGGATGGCTCGCGTGGGGGCTGCTGCACATCGCGTTCCTCACCGGACTGGAGAACCGGATCAGCACCGTGGCCAGCTGGCTGGCCGCGACCGGACGCACCCGCCGTACCGACCGGACGTTCATCCTCGGCAACACCACCTCACCCGAACACCCCTACACGTGGATGACATCCGTGCACCCCAACATGATTCATCCGACGGACGACGAGACCTCCTCGGCGCCGGGCGGCGGCTGACAGCGTCAGCCCTCGGCAAGCGTTGCCAGCAGCGCCGACATCTCGTCGCCGGGACCCGCCGGCACCGTGTGGCCGGCAGTGTCCCGGATCTCGTCGAGATGCGCGTCGATGTCCTCCATCGACAGCGACGGGTTGTAGTACCCCTTGGTCCTGCCGATGAAGAACCGGGCGACCTGACCCGCGCCCACGGTGTAGATGTCCCCCGACACCGCGCAGATCGCATGCGCGAGGTAGCCGACCACCGGCGCCACGAGCGCGGGATCGAGTCGTGCGAAGAACGGTCGCATGACCTCGTCGGCGGCAGCCGCGGCCTCGTCGTCGGCGAGGTCGAGGACGCTCCGCATCGAATAGTCCAGCATCCGCGTCGCCGCGATCGGCGCGACCGCATTGACCTTGATGTCGGCGTCACCGGCCTCCGCGGCCAGCACCCGTGTCAGCCCGATCAGCCCGGTCTTGGCCGAGCCGTAGTTGCTCATCCGCGGCGCTCCCAAGATGCCGGCCGCCGAACAGGTGTTGACCACACGCCCGAAACCATTGTCGCGCATCACCTTCCAGGCGGGTCGAGTGACGAAGAACGCCCCTCGCAGGTGGACGTCGAGCAGTGGATCGAGCCGATCCTGCGACATGTCCTCGAACGCCGCGTCATCGACGGTGCCCGCGTTGTTGACGAGGACGTCCACCGTTCCGAAGGCCTCGAGCGCGGTGTCGATGACGGCCCGGCCACCCTCAGGGGTGACGACGCTGTGGACGTCGGCGACGGCCTCGCCACCGCGCGCGACGATATCCCGGACGGTTTGGGCCGCCGCGTCCTCACTGGCCCCGTGGCCGGTGACCGATCCGCCGCGGTCGTTGACCACCACGCGGGCGCCCCGGGAGGCGAGCAGGAGCGCGTACTCGCGGCCGAGCCCTCGCCCGGCTCCGGTGACGACCGCGACCTGGCCGTCGAACCGCAGTTCGCTCATCCTGGCCAGCTCTCGGCATGCGGCGGGTACTGGATCGAAACGCACGGCGGTAGCGCGCGCGGCTGCGGCGAGGTGGTGATGCCGTCGAGCATCAGGGCGACGTAGCGCCGCCAGCCATCCGAGGTGGGATCCATGGTCCACAGCACGCTGTTGAGCATCACCACGATGCGCCGCAGGTCATCCCCGACCACCTCCGCGCGGATGAGCCCGGCCTCCCGCGCCCGCGTCGTGAGCTCGTCGAGCGCAGCGTCCAGCTGCGCGGAGATGCCGGCCAGCGAGTCGGCCTTGCGGGCAGCGGTGAGCACACCGTGTTCCCGCGCGCCGAGCGCGACCGCGCCTTCCACCAGCTCGGTCAGACCGCGCAGTGGGTTACGCCGCCCCAGCGCACGCTCGATCACGGGGGTCAGATGCCGGGCGATGCTGTGGTCCAGCACGGCACGCGTCAGGTCCGCCTTCGTCGGGAATCGCCGGTAGAGCGTGCGCTCCCCGACTCCGGCGCGCCGCGCGATCGCCTCCATCGGGGCGTCCGCTCCCAGCTCGGCATACACCTCGCCGGCCGCGATCAGTATGCGTTCGGCGTTGCGGACAGCGTCCGCGCGTAGCCGCCGCTCTCCGGCGAGAGTCACCACACCACCATATCCGACAGTTGACTGCCAGTACGGCTGGTGGTTAATGTGCCGGATAAGTGGCAGCAGGCTGTCGATTGGGGGGTCATGACGTCGGAATCGGCCGTGGACGTTGGCGGGGGCCACATCACCGTCCCGGTGCCGCGCGACCCGCGCTGCCCGCTGGAACCGCCGCCGCAGTTCGCGGAGTGGCGGGATGCGACCGGTTTGCAGCGGGTCTTGTGGAGAGGTCGGCCCACCTGGCTGATCAGCCGCTACGACGACATCAGGGCGGCACTGATCGACCCGCGACTGAGTGCGGACATCTTCTCGGACAGCACCCGAACCAGAACCGCCGACGACACCGCCCCCGTGGTGTTCGCCCGGATCGATGATCCCGAACACAACCGGCTACGCCGGATGATGACCCGCGACTTCACCTATCGACGGGCCGAGTCGATGAGACCGCAGATCCAGCAGTTGGTCGACGACTTCCTCGACCGGATGATCGACGCCGGACCGCCCGCCGACCTGGTACGCGACTTCGCGCTGCCGGTGCCGTCGTTGGTGATCTCGCTGCTGTTGGGTGTGCCCCACTCCGACCACGAGGAGTTCCAGCTCTACAGCACCAGGGGCCTTGACTCCCGGTCCACCGCCGAGGAGAAGGCCGCCGCGGGCACGGCCATGTTCGAGTACATGCGCAGGCTCGCCGCCCAGAAGCAGCGTGAACCCGGTGACGACCTGATGAGCCGGCTCGTCGTCGACCATGTCGCGACCGGAGAACTCAACCCCGAGACCGCGGTGATGAACGGCGTGATCCTGCTGCTGGCCGGCCATGAGACGACAGCGAGCATGATCGCCCTCGGCACCGTTGCGCTGCTGCAGAATCCGGCGCAACTCGATCGGCTGCGTGATTCCACCGACCCGAAGACCGACGCCCTCATCGTCGAGGAGCTCATCCGCTACCTCACGATCGTCCACAGCCAGGTGGATCGTGTGGCCGTCGAGGATCTCGTCATCAACGGCCAGCCGATCCGTGCCGGGGAGCAGGTGCTGATGAACCTGCCCGCGGGAAACTGGGATCCCGCCTTCGTCGACGATCCGCACGTTCTCGACGGTGACCGCAACCCGAAAGGCCATTTGGGTTTCGGCTACGGCGTCCATCAGTGCATCGGCCAGAACCTCGCCCGCGTCGAACTCCAGATCGCGCTCGGCACGCTCGTGCGCCGCCTGCCGGGGTTGCGCCTGGCGGTGCCACCACAAGATCTGCGGTTCGCCGGCGAACAGGAGATCTACACCATCCACGAGTTGCCGGTGCGCTGGTGAGCCGACGTCGAACGGCACCGTCCACAGCATGACGTCATGGACTCGACCGCGCCGATTCCGTCGGCCCGCCCTGGTGGCGGGATAACATTCGGCGACGGCGATGGTGCGAATCGCCATGCGCGGGGATGGGACATATTCGTCGATGGCGTGGGTCGGCATGACGTGGCTCGGCAGATGGTGGCGTCAGCCGGACCACTTCGAGTGGCTCAGCAACTACCTGAAGGCCCGCGGTCTCGCCGACCCGGTACGCCGGGGCATGGCGCTGGTCGCCGCGTCGCTGTTTCTCGTCCCGCTGAATGCGCTGTGGGGGCCCCAACCCCTGAACCGCACCATCGCCGTAGCCGTGTCGGCCGTGGTGGGGCTCGCGGGCGTGGCGCTGGCAGTGCTGTGGTTGACGCGGTGGCCGACCCGGATCGAGTCCGTCACCTTCGCCCTCGTCGGGAGCGCGAGCATCGCATTCGGTTGTCTGTGGCAGGCCGAACCGTTGATCGGGTTGATGTCGGCGACCGCCCTGGCCGTCTCGGGCGGCTACATCGCGTTCTTCCACACCTCGCGCTACATGCTGGTCAACTTCGTGGTCGCGGTGGCGCTCGGCGCCTGGGGAGCGATCCGGGTGGCCCAGGACGGTGAGCTCCTCCTCGGCCTCAGCGGATACTTCCTCGTCCTGGAACTGAACGTCGCGGTGCCCTTCTTCATCCAGAGCGTCGTGCATTCCCTCGGCGCCGATCTGCTGCGGTCAGACCGCGACCCACTCACCGGCCTGCTCAACCGGCGGGCGTTCTCCGACGCAGTGGTGGGCCGCCTGGTCGCCGGCACCCATCACGACCACCTCGCGGTGGCGTTGATCGACCTGGACCGGTTCAAGGCGATCAACGACACCCACGGCCACGCCCAGGGTGACGCCGCACTGGTGGCCGTCGCGAAGGGTCTGATCGACGCGGCCAGCGAGACCGCGTTGGTGTGCCGGATGGGTGGCGAGGAGTTCCTGGTCGCCGACATCGTCGAGGAGCAGAACCCCGTGGACTGGGCCAAGCGCCTGTGCACCGCGGTGTCCTCTGGCCCCATCGAGGTGACCGGCAGCGTGGGCACCGCGACCGTGCCGCTGCACCGGATCCCCGCAGAGGACGCCCTGACCACGTTCCGGCGGCTCATCGACCAGGCCGACTCGGCCATGTACACCGCCAAGCGGCGCGGCGGGAATCAGACCCACCACGCCGACTAGCCCCACCGACGGCGGACGCGGGCTCAGCCGTGGCCGGACGTCTTCATCAGCTGCTCGGAGACCATCGCCAGCAGGGGCCGCGGCGCGATCCGGTAGCCGAGCGCCATGACCCGGTTGTGCAGACCGGACACCACGGTGGGGAACGGCCGGTCGACGGCCTTGAGCGCAGTGTCGACCACCTGCGCGGAGGTCTGCCGACCTCGCGTCATGAACGACTTCCCGGTCCGATCGAAGAACTCGGTGTCGGTGGCGCCGGGACACAGCGTCAGCACCTTCACACCGGTTCCGCGGGTCTCCTGCCACAGCGCCTCGGTGAACGACAGCACGAACGCCTTGGTGGCGCCGTAAACCGCCATGCTCGGCACCGGCTGGAAACCGGCCGTCGATCCCACGTTGATGATCAGACCGTGCCGCCGCTGCACCATGGCGGGCAGCAGATGACCGGTGAGTTCGACGAGCGCGACACAGTTGAGCTGGATCATCGCGGCGTTCTCCGCCGGATCCTGCTCGGCGACCCGGCCGTGCAGGCCGATACCCGCGTTGTTGATGAGGACGTCGACGTGTCGGCCCAGCGCCCCGATCTTCGCTGCCAACTCCGCCGCGGCGCCGGGCTCGGCGAGGTCGGCGGGGATGACGTCGATCTCCAGCCCGGGCTGGGCGGCCAGCAGCCGGCTGCGCAGCGCGTCGAGCTTCTCGGTGCGCCGGGCGACCAGGATCAGGTTGACGTGCTGCGCTGCCAGACGGTTGGCGAATTCTTCGCCAATGCCACCGCTGGCGCCGGTGACGAGGGCGGTGCTTCCGGTGAGTCTCATGTCTGCAACGTAGCGTCCCCGCGTCACGGCATCCGCAGCACCTCGTCGAGGGCGACGGTGACCCGAAACCCGCACAGCACCAGGATGTGCAGCAGGTAGAGCCACAGGGCCAGCGCCGAGACGGCGCCGACGATCGGCAGGCCGCCGAACGGCGCCGACCAGGGAATCGGTATCGCCAGGAACAGCACGAACCCCTGCAGGAACCCGGCGAGGATCGCGCCGGTGCTGAACGAGCCGATTGCCAGCGCCCGCCACCCGATCCGACCGGGTCCGATGAGGCCGAACACCCCGAGCAGCGCTGTGGACACCGTGACCCAGACGATGTGGAAGGCCACCACGATGCCCCAGATGAGCGATCCCCCGCCGCGGTCGTAGAGCGGGGCGACGTAGGGCGCCGACGCCAGGACGGCCAGGACGAGGAATGGGGCGCCGGCGGCTACGCCGAGCAGCCCGGCCCGCCCGCGCCACCCGGTCAGGGTGTCGGGCGCCGCGGACATCTGGACGAAGGCCCGGCGCAGGCCCTCGCCGTAGAGGCTCGCCGGGAACAGCACGACCAGCGCCTGCACCCACGACATCGACAGCGCCACCGACGTCAGCGTGCGCAATGCCTCGGGCGTGCCGTGCCCGTCGGGCAGACCACTGATCGCGGACTCCATCGCGCGGGTGACGGCCTCGTGGCCGACGAGCCCCCCGACCGCCCACAGCGACGCCAGGGCGAGAGGCACCAAACCGATCACCCCGAAGAACGTCGCACCCGCTGCCCAGAGGGACAGGTCGCTGCCGGGAAAGGTCTTGCGCACACCCGACGCGAGACTCCGCAGTCGGCTCATCGCCGTCTCCGGTCGGACGGCGGGCCGTCCTGGCAGGCTGGGGACATGGCGTCGGAGAGTCGGACCGGCGGTACGCCGGACGACAGGGAATGGTCGGCGCTGCACGGTGGGGTGCAGCCGTCGCCGGTGGTCCGCGGATGGTTGCGGATGGTGTGGTTCCTCTCTTCCGGGCCGGTGGCCAGGATTCCCCCGGACGCGCTCTCGGCCGCCGGAGTGCTGGCGCTGGTCGGTGCGTGGGCGGCCGTCGCCGGCCCGAACTGGCCGGCGTTGGCGGTCGGCCTGATCGTCGCGGCGGGGGTGCTCGACGGCCTCGACGGTGCGGTCGCGCTGCGGACGGGGCGGGCGCGTCCGCTGGGCGCGGTGGTCGATGCGGTCGCCGACCGGCTGGGTGATGTGGTGCTCGCGGCGGTCCTCGCGGCGCTGGGCGCTCCTTTGGTGTGGGTGTTGCCGGCGATCGCGCTGGTGTTGCTGCACGAGTATGCGCGGGCGCGCGCCCAGGCGGCCGGGATGCCGGGGGTCGGTGCGGTCACCGTGGCCGAGCGGCCGACCCGGCTGATCATCGTCGGGATCGCGGCGGCGGGCGTGGCGGTATGGCCCGCGGGTATGCCGGGGCCGGGCTGGGACTGGGCCGGGGCGCTGGCCGTCACGTGGATCGCCGTCGGGGTCGTCGGAGGCGTGCAGTTGCTGGTCGGGGTACGGCGGTCGATTCCGCGGGCGTTCCCGCCGGACCGATGAGTGTGGCGGTGATCTCGGCGGACATCAGCACCAGCGGGATGCCGCCACCGGGATGCGCCGAGCCGCCGACCAGGTACAGACCCGGCAGCGGACTGCGGTTGGCGGGCCGGCGCAGCGCCGCGCGCGGGCCATGGGACGCGGTGCCGTAGATCGCGCCCCCCGGCGCCCCGGTGCGCCGCTGCAGATCGGCGGGGGTGATGGTCTCGGCGAACCGGATGCGGTCCTCGACGTCGGCGCCGCGGGCTGCCAGGGTGTCGAGGACGAGGCGGGTGTAGCGCTCGCGCAATCCGGGTGCGTCCCAGTCCACACCGCGCCCCGGGTCGTGCGCGGGTGCGTTGACCATGACGAACCAGCCTTCGGAGTCGTCGTCGGGGCGCAATGCGGGGTCGTCGGGGGCGTGGACGTAGACCGTCGGATCGGGCACCGGATGCGGCCGCCGCCCGAAGATCGCGTCGAATTCGGCGTCGTAGTCGGCCGGGAAGTACACCCGGTGTGCGGCACCTGGCTTCCGCTGCGAAAGTCCCAGCAGGACCACGAATCCCGCCATCGAGCGCGGGGTGCGTCGGACCTGCCTGCGCATGCGGGTTGCCGCGTGTGGCGGCAGCAGCCCGTCGTAGAGGGTGGCGGCGTCGGCGTTGCACACCACCGCATCGGCGGGCTCCTGCGCGCCGCCGACCCGGACCCCGCGGACGCGACCGCCCGCGACCGTGATCGCCTCGACCGGCGTATCGGTCACGATGTCGACCCCGAGGTCGACGCACCGCGCCGCGAGGGTCTCGACGATGCGGCGCAGACCGCCGGGCACATACCAGGCACCGAACTCCTGCTCGACGAACGACGTCACGCCCAGCACCGCCGGGGTGCGGCGCGGATCCGACCCTGAGTACGTCGCATACCGGTTGAGCCACATGCGCATTCGCGGGTCGGGCAGCATCCGCCGACCCACCCCGTCGATCGTGCGCCACGGCGCGACCGCGCGCAGGTCGGCGGGCCGCGCGCTCATCCGGATCAGGGCGGTCAGCGAGATCGGCCGACGCAGCACCGGTTCGCCGACGAGGTCCCACAGCCGGCGCGACCGCTCGTGCAGCCGCCGCCACGCCTCCCCCGCATCGGCTCCGAGCGCCGCGTCGAAGGCGGCGGGCACCTGCGCCGGATCGTGCGGCAGGGTCAGCCGGGTGCCGTCGGGGAAGACGTATGCGCACGCGGGGTCGACGGCGATCGGCGACAGGCCGGACGGCCCGCCGGTGTCGCGCCACAGTTCGGTCAACAGGTCGGGAATGGTCAGCAGCGACGGGCCGGTGTCGAAGGTGAATCCGTCGCGTTCGACGACGCCGAGTTTTCCGCCGACGGTCGGGGCGCTCTCGAATACGCGCACCCGGTGGCCTGCTGCGGCCAGTCGGGCCGCCGCCGCGAGCCCGCCGAGGCCGGCGCCGATCACGACGACGCCGCTCACACCGGCCTGCCCTTCCACGTCAGCGAGCCGCGCACCCGGCCCACCCACGACGACACGAGCAGCCAGAGCAGCAGCAGCACCGACACCGGATGCGCGGGCGCACTCCACGCCCCCGCGCACCACCGCGCCGCCGCCGTCCGTCCGACGACGGCCGCGACGTAGCCGAGCGCGCCGATGCGGGAGCCGGTCAGCGCCGCGACCGGAGGCAGCACGTAGACCACCGCCAGCGCGGTGCCGACCGCGACGGCGCCGGCGGGCGACCCGAACGCCGCCCACAGCGATTTGCGGTAGCCGTCCCGCAGTTCGAGACCGGTGGCGTACATCTGGCAGGTGGCCAGCGCCGACCCGTCGGCGATTCCGGTGCGACCACCGGCCAGCCGCACCGCGCGCGCGAGTCCGATGTCGTCGAGCACCGCACCCGAGACGGACTCCCAGCCACCGGCCCGGGCAAGCGCGCCCGCCTCGACGACCAGGAACTGCCCGTTGGCGACCGCCATCGACGGACGGGGGGATCGTTCGGCGATCCGCAACGGCAGCGTGGTCAGCCACGACCACGCCAGCAGCGGTTGCACCAGTCGGCCGGCGGCGCCGGCCGGAATCTGCCGCGGCCACGGCGACAGCAGGTCCAGCGGACGCGGGCCGCGCAGCACTGCGACGGCCGCTGCCACCGCGTCCGGGGCGAGCACCACGTCGGCGTCGACGAAGACCAGGATGTCGCCGCTTGCCGCAGCGGTGAGCTGGGCGCAGGCATGCGGTTTGCCGAGGCGGCCCGGCGGCGGCGCGGTGCCGGTCAGAACGCGCAGCCGGGGGTCGGCGTCCGCGGTCCGGCGGACGACGTCGGCGGTGCCGTCGACCGAACCGTCGTCCAGGACGAGGATCTCGGCGTCGGCCAGTCCCCGCTGCGCGAGTAGCGACCGGATGGTCGGCGCGATGCGGTGCGCCTCGTCGCGGGCCGGGACGAGCAACGACACCTTGGCGGTGACCGGGGCGGGGTCGGCGGGTGGGCGGCGCAGCAGCCGCTGGTTGAACAGCTGGTGCAGAGCACCCGCACAGGCCAGTGACGAACCCGTGACCACCAGGGCGCGTAGGGTTTCGGCGAAGCGCGCATCGGGCACCTGCAAACTCTACGGAAGCGCGCCCCACCACATTGTCGACGGGTGTGGAAGCAGCCGTTCTGACCGCGGAGGTATCCCTTGGCGTTGGCCGTGCCAGATGTGCGTCGACGCACGACGTCGGTGGTGTGGGCGCTGGTCGCCACGGCGATCCTCGTCCAGATTGTCTATCCGCTGATGCCGGAGCCGTGGCGCACGCCGATCACCGTCACCAGCGTGGCGGTGTTCTTCCTGGCCGCCGTCGCCGACGCCGGCCGGGTCCACGGCCTCAGCGGCGCCGCACTGCTCGTCGCCGTCGCCGGCGGTGGCGGTCTGCTGGCCGAGGCGGTCGGGGTCGCGACGGGCTGGCCGTTCGGTGACTACGCCTACACGGGCACGCTCGGCCCGGAAGCGTTCGGAGTGCCGGTCGTGGTGCCGATGGCGTGGGTGATGATGGCCTGGCCGGCGCTCGTCGTCGGGCGCACGCTGGCCTCGCGCCCGGCCGCCGTGATCGCGGTCGGCGCCTTCGCGCTGAGCGCCTGGGACGTGTTCCTCGATCCGCAGATGGTGGCGGCCGGCCACTGGACGTGGTTCAACCCGGAGCCGTCGCTCCCGTTCATCGACGGCATTCCGCTGACCAACTACGCCGGCTGGCTGTTGGTGTCGGTCGTGCTCATCGGCATCCTCGACACTGTGCTGCGCCGGGATCGCTACGACGCACCCTCGGCGCCCGCCGCGACGCTGTACCTGTGGGTGTACTTCTCCTCCGTACTTGGCCACCTCGCGTTCTTCGGCCTGCCCGGCTCCGCGGTGACCGGCGGGATCGTCATGGGCGCGGTCGCCGTACCGTTCGCGGTCACGCTGCTGCGGCGGCGGACGCGGTCCACCGGGGCGCACGCGTGATGAGCGATCCGATGACCAGCAGGGCTGCGCCGCTGCGGATGCGGCCCCGTCGCCTTGTGACCGCGGACCCGCTGTTGCCGCGCCAGGTGCCCGCCGGAACCGAGGCCGTCATCGTCGGCGGCGGCATCGCCGGGATCTCTGCGGCAGTGGTGCTCGCCGAGCGCGGAGTCGACGTGACGGTGCTGGAGGCGGCCGACCATCTCGGCGGACGGCTCAACGCCTGGCCGGAGACGTTGCCGGACGGTACGGAACAGATGATCGAGCACGGCTTCCACGCGTTCTTCCGGCACTACTACACATGGCGGTCGATCCTGCGCCGCGCCGATCCGCAGCTGTCGTTCCTGGCGGCGGTGCCGAGCTATCCGGTGATCTCCGCGCACTGGCCGGACGAGGATCTGTCCGGGCTGCCCGCCGCGCCGCCGCTGAACCTGCTCGCGCTGGCGGTGCGCTCGAAGAGTCTGGGCCGGCGCGATCTCCTGTCGGCCGACGCCGACACCGGACGGGCGCTGCTGGCTTACGACCGCGCCACCACGTTCGCCGAATTCGACGACCTCGACGCCGCCACGTTCCTCGACCGCTTCGGAATGAGCGAACGCACCCGCACGATGCTGTTCGAAGCGTTCGCCCGCTCGTTCTTTTGCAACCAGGGTGAGCTGTCGGCCGCCGAACTGGTCGCGATGTTCCACTACTACTTCCTGGGCAATCCCGAGGGCATCGGATTCGACGTACCGGACACCGACTACTCGACGGCGATCTGGCAGCCGCTCCGCCGGTATCTCGACGGACTCGGCGCTACCGTGGCCACCGGCGCGCCGGTGCACTCCGTCGCACCCGACGGACAGGGATGGCAAGTCAGCGCGGCGGACCGACAGCTGCACACGAAGAACCTCGTCCTCGCGCTGGACCCGGGCGCGCTGCGGACCCTGCTCGCCGACTCCCCCGAGACTGCCGCCGCCGCACCGCAACTGGCGCAGCGCTGCGAGTCCTTGCGCGTTGCGCCACCGTTCGCGGTCAGCCGGCTGTGGTTCGACCGGGACGTCGCCCCGGTCCGCCCGGGCTTCAGCGCCGTCAGCGGGCAAGCGAACCTCGACTCCATCGCGGTGTATTCGCGGTTGGAGCGGCCGAGTATCGAGTGGGCCCGGGCGACCGGCGGATCGATCGTCGAATTGCATTCGTACTCATGCCGATTGACCGATGCCATCGAGGCAGCCGACGCCCTGCGGGCCGAACTGGCGACGCTCTGGCCGGAGACGGCCGACGCGGTGGTGCTGCATCGCCACGACCGGCTCGAGGCCACCGCACCGGCGTTTCCGCCCGGTTCCGCGGGCACCCGACCCGGGGTGCGCACCGATGCGCGGGGCCTGCGGGTGGCGGGCGATTTCGTCGAACTGCCTTACCTCTCCGGATTGATGGAGCGCTCCGCGATGTCCGGTGTGCTGGCGGCCAACGACGTGTTCGCCGAAGTCGGCGTCGCGGCCGAACCGATCATGGGTGTGCCGCAGCGCGGCCTACTGGCCGGGATCCCGCGGATCCCCCGCTGACCCGCGACGTTTCACGACCGTGCCCCCCGGGTAGAGGTGGTCATCCGTGTGACGACGATGGAGGTCCGGGCCCATGACGTCTTCCGACAGCGCGGCACCCGACTCCGCCGAACGCCGGAAGGACGCCCCGGGCCAGCTGACCGGCGCGGTTGTGATCGTCGCTCTGGTGTCGGCGGTGTCGGGGATGCTCTACGGCTACGACACCGGCATCATCTCCGGGGCGCTGCTCCAGATCACCAAGGACTTCGAGATCGAGGAAGGCTGGAAGCAGGTGATCACCGCCAGCATCCTGCTCGGCGCGGTCATCGGGGCGCTGACCTGTAGCCACCTGTCCGAGAAACGCGGCCGCAAAGGCACATTGGTGATGCTTGCGGTCGTCTTCGTCGTCGGGTCACTGTGGTGCGCGCTGGCTCCCGAGCCGATCATGCTGTCACTCGGCCGACTGGTTCTCGGCTTCGCCGTCGGCGGGGCCACCCAAACCGCCCCCATGTACGTCGCCGAACTGTCCCCGCCCAAATATCGCGGCCGGCTCGTCCTGTGCTTCCAGATCGCCATCGGCGTCGGCATCGTGATCGCCACCATTGTCGGTGCCTCGGAGTCGATCCCGTGGCGATGGGCGATCGGGGCGGCCGCCGTGCCCGCGGCTGTCATGCTCATCCTGATGCTCCGCCTACCGGAGAGCCCGCGTTGGCTGATCAAACAGGGTGACCGCGACCGGGGCCGCGCAGTACTGGAACGGGTGCGGCCGGAGAACTACGACATCGACGGCGAAGTCGCGGAAATGGTGGATCTGGCCCGAGAGGAACGTCGATCGACCACGCGGGGCTGGTCCGGGCTCCGCGAGGCGTGGGTGCGGCCCGCGCTGATCCTCGGATGCGGCATCGCGATCTTCACCCAGCTCAGCGGCATCGAGATGATCATCTACTACTCCCCCACGATCCTGACCGACAGCGGCTTCGACGAATCTGTGGCCCTTCAGGTTTCGGTCGCACTGGGGGTCGCCTACCTCGTCGCCCAGCTCGTCGGTCTGTCGATCATCGACAGGGTAGGTCGCCGCAAGCTCACCTTGATCATGATTCCGGGTGCGGCGGTGAGCCTGTTCGTCCTCGGCACCCTGTTCGTCACCGGCAACAGCGGCCGCGAATCGGTGCCGTTCATCATCGCCTGTCTGGTGGTGTTCATGCTGTTCAACGCGGGCGGTCTGCAGCTGATGGGGTGGCTCACCGGGTCGGAGACCTATCCGCTGGCGGTGCGGCCCGCAGGCACCGCGGCACAGTCCGCGGCGTTGTGGGGCACCAACCTGCTGATCACGCTGACGCTGTTGAGCCTGATCAGCGGTATCGGGGTGGGACCGTCGATGTGGCTGTACGGGTTGTTCAACGTCGCCGCCTGGATCTTCGTCTACCTGCGCATGCCCGATCTGACCGGCCGCAGCCTCGAGGAGATCGAGGAGAAGCTCAGCGAAGGCAAGTTCCGGCCCGCCGACTTCGCCCGCTGAACAGTCCGGTCAGACCGGTACACGCACGCCGACGCCGATGTCGATGTGCGGGTGCGCGGCAGGGTCGAGCCACTGCAGTACCGAACGCATCTCGTCGCGGCCGATCGCCACGCAGCCCCAGGTGGGATCACCGTCGGTGACATGCAGGAAGATCCCGGCCGAGCGGCCGGGGATGCGCTGCGGATTGTGCGCGATGTTCACCGCATAGTCGTAGACCGGTCCGGAGTCGTACAGGTTCTCGGCGTCGTCGGACGGTTTGGCGACGCTGCGCACGTGGGTGTTGTACGTCGGGGAATCGACATCCTCGTCCCACCAATCCTGGTCGGTGGCCTGAAAATACGGCATGCGGGTGCCCGGATCGGGTTGCCGGCCGAATGCCTGGTCGAGCGGGAACACACCCACCGGTGTCCGGAAGACGTTGTCCGCGGATACGCCGACTCCGAGGTCGCCGAAGTCGGCGGGCGTCGGGCCGATCACGGCACGCCACTGTGCGCCCACCCGTTCGTAGGCGGTGAGCGTCCCGGTCGGTGAGTCCGCGGCGGGCGCGTTCACCACGATGAGTTGCGCAATGGCCGGACTCGGTTGTGCGGCAGCGTGATCGGCGGGGTGTACGCCGAAAGCGGCGGCCAGTGCGACGGCCAGGACGCCGGTTCGTCTCATAAGTCGTCTCCCCGGTCAGGCGGTTCGGGTGTTGCGGCGCTCGGCCTTGCGCCTGATGTCGGCGGGTAGCGCCTCGATGTCGAGCAACTGGTCGAGGAGTTCCGGTTCACGCAGGATCGCGCGGAACACCGTTTGGACGGTGACGCCGTGGCCGGGCCGGTCGGTGACGACGACTCGGTCGCCCGCGCGCACGGTCCCCGGAGTGATCACCCGCAGGTATGCGCCCGGCTCGGCATGGTCGGTGAACGTCTTGATCAGCCCGGGCACCTGCAGCCACGCGGCGAACGTCTTGCAGGGGGTGCGCGGTGAGGTGACCTCGAGGATCAGCCCGTCGTCACCGACGTGCCACCGCTCGCCGATCACCGCGTGCGTGACGTCGATCCCCGCGGTGGTGAGGTTCTCGCCGAAGTCGCCGTTGCCGAGTGTCCGATTCAACCGCGACTGCCAGCTGTCCAGATCCTCGCGGGCGTAGGCGTAGACGGCCTGGTCGTCGCCGCCGTGCAGCCGCCGGTTGCCGATGGTGTCCGATTCGATCCCGCTGGCCGACGCGCCCCGCTTACCGGGGGCCCGGACGGCGACCGGCCCGTCGGTGGGCACCTTGACAATTCCGGTGACGACGGACGGTTTGGCGGGGTTCGGCCGGGGCTGGGCCACGTTGACCGTCAGGACGCAGGACATGGCCTCAACTCTAAGCCGTCAAGGATGTGCCAAGGATCCGCGCAGAACGCCGCCGCACGCTTCTCCCATCGACGTCCGATGCGGTCGTCACCGAGAGAGGAGCTCCTATGACTTCCACCGCCAGGATCGCCCAGGTCCTTCGCGGCGTACTCGTCGCGGGTGTCATCGGCGCCGCGACCGTCGGCATGGCCGGAAATGCCGCCGCCACTGTCCTGACCCCCGCCCCGACCGTGTTGCACACCCAACTGGTCGACTACGACGACGACGGCGGCGGCGGTTATGAGGCGCCGGAAGCGCCGGCCTACGAGGAGCCCGCCTACGAGGCGCCCGAGGCGCCGGCCTACGAGGCTCCCGAGGCGCCGGCCGACGACGAGCCGGAGCCACCCGCATACGAAGACCCGCAGCCCGCTGAGGAAGCCCCGGCCGAGGCGCCCGCTGAAGAGACGACGCCGCAGGAAGCTCCGGCTGAAGAGCCGTCCGAGGCACCGGCCGAGGAAGCCCCCGCTGAAGCACCATCCGAGGCGCCCGCTGAAGCGCCCGCCGAAGCGCCCGCCGAAGCGCCCGCCGAAGCGCCCGCCGAAGCACCGGCCGAAGATCCCCAGCCGGCCGAGGCGCCGGCAGACGAGGCGCCGGTCGATCCCGAGCCGCCGGTTGCTCCCGAGCCGCCTGCCGATGAGCCGGCCCCCGCCGGCTCATCGGGCGACGCCGACCCGACGACGGTCACGCCGGCCAGCCAGACCGACGTCGCCGCCGCCGAACACGCGACCGTCGTGGACGCCAACGCCTCCACCGTGTCGACCAGCACCGTCGACGAGGTCCGCTCGGAGATCATGACCGAGATGACCAGCACCACCTCGGTCACCTCGTGGGATCGCCAAGTCACGCAGTGGAACTCGTCGTGGATCTCCTACGATGCGTACTACCGCCCCGTGCTGCTCAACCCGTTCCGCACACCGCTGCAGGTCTTCTACACCTACGGCAACGTCCCGCGGACCGTCACAGTCAAGCCGCTGTCGCGGGCGGTGTTCGACGTCCCCGACGCCGGTGTCTACAACTTCACCGGCCTGCGTCGCACCCCGTCCGGCGCCCTGACCTCGGTGTCGGTCGGCAGCTTCACCGGTGGCGGATTCGTCCCGGCGGCGGGCCGCCCGGGTCCGACCAAGCCCGTCACCCCGCCCGCGTCGAAGAACGTGCTGGTCCGGCTGCAGTACGCCAACGGCAACTCCGAGCCGTTCCGGGTCAAGCAGCTCACCGACCTCGGCGACGACGCCACGGCGCACGCCCGCCGCGTGCTGATCGACGGCACCACCTCAGCCTGGGGCCACTGGACCAAAACCGCCAGTGGGGAAAAAGAATTCGACATCACCAAGACCCTGCAACTGCCGGGCCTGGCCGGACCCGGACAGTCTCCTATCCCGGGCTACCAGGTGGTCGTCCAGAAGCACTGACCATCGTTGCGACACAGGCCGTGCGATCGCTCTCCAGCGACCGCACGGCCTGTCGGCGTCCTCAGAACGCGTACCGGATCCGGCAGTCCGGCAGCAATTCATTGATGAGGCCGGTCAGGTCGGCGACCCACCGCCCTTTCCACGGGCTCTTGTAGCGAACATTCCACTGGCCGCTCTGACTACGCTTGAGCTGCTGCAGATCCGGGCGCCACAACAGTTCCTCACCCTTCGGGTGCCAGCCCAGGTTCACGTCATGCAGGCCCTCGTTGTGGGTGAGGAAGATGATCTCGGCGGCCAGTTGCCGCCGGGTGGCCTCGGTGGTGCCGTCGGCGATCTGCTCGAGCAACTCCGCCCAGTCCGCCCGCCAGTTCTCGTGGACGATGACCGGGCTGAAGTTCAGGTGCACCTCGTAGCCGGCGTCGACGAAATCGTCGAGTGCCGCGATCCGGTCGGCCACCTTGGAGGTGCGGATGTCGACCAGCCGGGACGTCTCGGCGGGCATCAAGCTGAACCGGATGCGGGTGCCGCCGCGCGGATCGAGGCCCAGCAGGTCGCGGTTGACCAGCTTGGTGGCGAAACTGGCCTTGGCGTTGGGGATTCGGGCGAACAGCTCGATGAGGTCACGCACGTTGTCGGAGATCAGCGCGTCGACCGAACAGTCACTGTTCTCGCCGATGTCGTAGACCCAGTCGACCGGATCGCACTGGTTGGGTTCCGGTTTGCGACCCTGTCGCGCGGCGTGCCGCTCGAGGTAGCCGGTGATCTTCTCGATGTTGGCGAATACGGTGACCGGGTTCGCGTAGCCCTTGCGGCGCGGCACGTAGCAGTAGGAGCACGCCATCGCGCAACCGTTGGCGGTGGACGGTGCGATCCAGTCACTCGAGCGTTCGTTGCGGCGGGCAGCCAGGCTCTTCTTCTCGCCGAGCACCAGGACCTCGCGCTTGTTGCGCACCCAGTCCTCGACGTTGCCCTCGTTGCCGTACAACCCCGGAATGGCCTGATGCGAGAGCACTTCGATCCGCTCGGCGTCCGGGAACCGGTTCAGCACCTCGCGGGCGCGGGCAAACCGCTCGATGTCGGGCTCGTGGTAGATGCGCTTGATGTCGAGCAACCGGTCCGCGAGCGTGGATGTCACCCCAGACACAACGGCGCGCCCCGGTGCCGGATTCCGACCCACCCGCGTCAGCTGCGTCTCAATCCGACAGGATCGGCGGGTGACCGCTGCACCCGACCCGCAGGATGACCGGCCGACCATCCCCGCTCTGCTCGCGCGCAGCGCCCGGGATTTCGGCTCGCAGACCTATTTGGTCACGCCGACCGACCGGCTGACCTACGCGGACGCGCAGGGGCGGTCCGGTGCGCTGGCGCGCCGGCTGCTGCACCAGGGTGTCGGCAAAGGCACCCGCGTCGGCCTGTTCTTCCCCAACGGGGTGGATTGGGTGGTGTGGTGGTTGGCGTTGTCGCGCATCGGGGCGGTCGTGGTGCCGTTGAGCACCCTTTACCGGCCGGCCGAGATCTCTAAGGTGCTGCGGCTGGCTGACGTCGCGCTGCTTGCCGCGCCGTCGCAGGTCCTCGACATCGACGTCGCCGACCGCTTCGAGGCGGCGCTGCCGGGGTTGGCCGGTCAACGCGTCGGTGCGCTCGCGCTCACCGCGGCACCCTATCTGCGCCACATCGTGCTGACCGGCGGATCGGACCGGCGCTGGGCGACACCGTGGCACGGCGATGGGGTGGGCGCCGAGGTGCTCGCCGCCGTCGAGAGCGAGGTGTCGCCGGCGGATCTGGCCGTGATGATCCACACCTCGGGGTCGACCGCCGATCCCAAGGGGGTGCTGCACACCCACGGCACGCTGGTCCGGCAGACGTCGACGTGGCCGAGCGCCGTGCGGTTCGTCACCCGATCGGGTGACGACGCGCGGGTGCTGTGCGCGATGCCGTTCTTCTGGATCGGCGGTCTGCTCGCCGTCACCGGCGCCCTGCACGAGCCGACGACCGTCGTGGCCCTGCCCCGGCTGGATCCCCAGACGGCTCTCGACCTCGCGGAGGCCGAGCGGGTCACCGGCATCGTGGGCTGGCCCAGCTTCACCCAGCGCCTGCGCGAGCACCCCACCTTCGCCGCGCGCGACCTGTCCGGCGCACCCATGTTGCGCGACGGCCCGCTCGACATCGCGATGACCGACGTGCCCGACGGATATCCGGTGCACCGCACCATGACCGAGACCGCGGGTGGCTTCGTGCACACCGAGATGGCGATCATCGACGAGGCCGGCGCGCCCGTCCCCGAGGGGACCGTCGGCGAACTCCTCGTCCGCGGGGTCGGCGTGATGGCCGGATACAACAAGCGCGAGCGGTGGGAGACCTTCGACGACGACGGCTGGTACCACACCGGCGACCGCGTCTACCGGCGCCCGGGCGACCCGCGGTTGTTCTACGTCGGCCGGACCACCGAGTTGATCAAGGCGGCGGGGGCGAACGTGTCACCGCTGGAGGTGGAGGCGGTGGTCGGAGAGCTGCCCGGCGTGGCGCAGTGCGTCGTGGTCGGCCTGGACCATCCCGAGCGCGGCGAGGAGGTCTGCGCGGTCGTCGTGCCCGCCGGTGAGGTCGACCCGGCCGCGCTCGCGTCGGCCGCCCGTGAGGCACTGTCGGCGTACAAGGTGCCCACCCGCTGGGTGCTGACGTCCAGCGACCGGATCCCGACGCTGGCCAGTGGCAAGTTGGATCGGCGCACCCTGCGGACGCTGATCGTCGACGGTGGGCTGGATCGCGCGAACTAGGGTGCGACCCATGAGCCTCGTGACCTATACGCAGCAGGACCACATCGCCACGATCACCCTGAACCGGCCCGAGGCCCGCAACGCGATCAACGGTGCGCTGCGCCGGGAGCTCAACGCGGCGTGGGACCGGTTCCGGGACGACGAGGACGCCTGGGTGGGTGTGCTGACGGCCAACGGTGACGTGTTCTGCGCCGGCGGCGATCTGAAGGACGGTGAGGGCGCGGTCGGAACGTTCGGCGGCACCTTCTGGGAGAAGCCGACGATCAACTCGTTCGAATCCGGGATGGAGTTGTTCAAACCCACCATCGCCGCGGTTCAGGGTCCGTGCATCGGCTACGGGCTGACCGGAGTTCTGTTCTGCGACTTCGTGATCGCCAGCACCGCGGCGACGTTCAGCTATCCCGAGGTCTCGATCGGCGTACCCACGATCGTCGGGGCGATCCGGCTGCCGCACCGGGTGGGCTGGGCCAACTCCATGGAACTGCTGCTGACGGGGAAACCGATGAGCGCCGAGCGCGCCAAGGAGATCGGTCTGGTGTGGCGGTTGGTCGAACCCGACGACCTGCTGTCTGAAGCGATGTCGTGGGCCCGCACGCTCACCGCGGCGGCTCCACTGGCGCAGCGGGCCACCAAGGAGGTGGCGTGGCGGTCCGCCGACATGGGCTGGATCGAGTCGGTGCGGTTCGGTGAGACGATGCGCAAGGTGGCCGGGGCCACCGCGGACGCCGCCGAAGGGCCGCGGGCGTGGCTGGAGAAGCGCGAACCGCGTTGGACGGGACGCTGACTCAGGGGTTCTTCTTGTCGGTGGACGTCTCGGGTGCCGCGCCACCGTCTTCAGGTTGCATCTCGGCGGATCCGTCGTCCTCGGCGGCGTCGACGTGAGGTTCGGTCATCGAATGCGTCTACCCCGCACGGGGTTCGACCAACCGCCTATCAATCGTGCGCCTTCTCGTGGGTCTTCTGGTGATCCTTCTTGTGCCCGAACGGCAGCACGTGGACCACGGCCACGACGATCGAGCCGACCACCAGGCCGATCACGGCGGACGCACCGGTGTTGACCAGCCACGCGAGTACCGCGCCCACGCCGCCGACGGCGTGGTGCACGGCTTCCTCCACGTGGTGCACCCAGCCGTAGGGGGTGTGCCAGCCCAGCTCGTCGGAGCCGACCAACAGGATGTGGCCGCCGACCCACAGCATTGCCACCGTGCCGATGAGCGACAGCGCCGCAAGCAGTTTCGGCATACCCGCCACCAGTCCGCGGCCGATCTTGCGGGTGAAGTCGGTGCGTCGCTTCGCCAGGTTCAGACCGATGTCGTCCATCTTCACGATGGCGGCCACCACCCCGTACACCGCAGCCGTGATCACCAGCGCGACCACCACAAGAATGATCAGCCGGGGCAGGAACGCCTCCGAGGCGACCTCGTTGAGCGCGATCACCATGATTTCCGCGGACAGGATGAAGTCGGTGCGGATGGCACCGGCGGCCATCTTCTTCTCCGCGTCCTCCCCCGCGACGGCGACAGGCACCGCTTCATGGTCGTGCCCACGGATGCGCCCCCACACCTTCTCCGCACCTTCGAAGCAGAGATAGGTCGCACCGAGCATGAGGATCGGGGTGAGCAGCCACGGCAGGAACTCACTGAGGAGCAACGCCGCAGGCAGGATGAAAAGCAGCTTGTTGCGCAGCGAGCCGATGGCGATCCGCTTGATGATCGGCAGTTCACGTTCGGGTGAGATGCCGGTGACGTACTGCGGCGTCACAGCGGTGTCGTCGATCACCACGCCGGCCGCCTTGGCCGTGGCGCGGCCCGCCGCGGCACCGATGTCGTCGACCGAGGCTGCAGCAAGCCTCGCCAGTACCGCGACATCGTCGAGCAGTCCGAACAGTCCTGCGCTCATGGCGCGAAGGTTACCCGCAGACAGTCCGCCCCAACATGCTGAGATTTTCTGAGAAATACTGAGTGTTCGGCGCAATGATCATGGGCCGCGGTGCGATGATCCGGGAGCGGTACAACGTGTATCGGTACACCGGGGGATCGTTCAACGGAGGGGTGCAAGACATGAAGCCGAGATTCAGCGCGGCAGCTCACGTGGGTCGGATCGGCGGTTTGGCGGTCGCGCTCGGAGTCGGAGCCGCAGTGTCACTCGGCCAGGGGGTGGCCTGGGCCGACTCCGAGGGGTCGGGCGTCTCGTCCTCGTCGTCACCCTCGTCGTCGTCATCGTCGTCCTCGAGTGACAGCGGCGCGTCCGGCGGGGTGTCGGCCGGACCCTCCTCGAGTTCCTCCGCCGGCGCCGCCCGGACGTCGTCCGGTTCGTCGAGCGACCGGACCGCCACCCGGTCCTCCCGCACGCAGTCGGCCGGTGCCGCCGACGAGAGCCCGCGCAGCGGGTCCCGCGGCGCCAGTCGGGTCGCCCAGCAGACCGACAGCGCCGCTCAGACAGGGGCCCGGTCGACCACCACCTCGGAGACGGCCGCGGCGACCACCCAGCAGGAGACCACGACCAGCCTGCAGGCCGCGGACCGAGACGCACCGCCCCTTGCCGACGGCGGGGCGCCGCAGACGCCCGCGCCGAACCCGGCGGTGCTCGGCCTGATGGCCTTCGCGCGCCGCGAAACGGCCCGCGAGATGACGTCGACGGCGCAGACGACGCCGCTGGCCACGCAGTCCACCATGCAGGCCGCGGCGGCCACGGAGACGACGGAGCGCCCGTCGGCGTTGGCGTCGACGCCGCTGGGCTGGGTGACCGGGGTGAACAACCAGGGCACCCTCGACGGCTTCGAGGTGCCCCAGACCAACGACACCTCCAGTTTCGACATCTACGGCACCGACCTGGGCATCATGTGGGACGGCGGCACGATCGACGGCCAGCGGTTCGTCCACCTGGCCTTCGGCGACACGTTCAGCGGCCCGAGGATGACCGGCAACTGGCGCAACAACGTGCTGCTGATCAGCTACGACACCGATTTCTACACCGGCGAGCAGCCCGGTCTCGAACTCGCCCAGACCGGACCGGCCTTCCAGTTCATCGATCGGTCCACCACCGAGCTGGGGTTCCTGTTCCCGACCGAGGTCACAGTCATCCCGACCGCCGGCATCCAGATCAACGGCGGGCAGTTCGTCAACTACATGTCGGTGCGGTCCTGGGATACACCGGGCCGGTGGACCACCAACTACTCGGCGATCTCCCAGTTCTATCCCGGGGAGAACGGCGGCGACTGGCGCGTGGTGCCGTCGACGATCCGCTCGGCCGGCTGGTTCCGGTCGTCGACCCCGTACGTGGCCGGAAATCAGAACTTCCAGCAGTTCGCCTACGTCCTGCAGCCCGAAGATCAGGTGCCCGAGAACGGCATCCGCTACCTGTACGCGTTCGGCACCCCGTCGGGCCGCGCCGGATCGGCGTACCTGTCCCGGGTTCCGGAAGGCTCGATCACCGACCTGTCCCGGTACGAGTACTGGAACGGCAGCACCTGGGTGCTCGGCCGGCCGGCGGCCGCGGTGCCGATCATCGGCGACTCCACCCGGTCGACCGGCCTGTTCGGATTCCTGATCGACTTCGCCAACGATCCGAACGTGTTCGGCGGCTACCTCGGCGGCCTGTTCGGCGCCAAGACCGGCGGCAACGTCAGCGAGATGTCGGTGCAGTACAACGAGTACCTGGACCAGTACATCGTGCTGTACGGCGACGGCAACAACAACATCCAGATGCGAACCGCCAGCCAGCCGCAGGGACCCTGGTCGTCGCCGGTCACCCTCGCCCGGTCGGTCGACTATCCGGGTCTGTACGCGCCGATGATCCACCCGTGGTCGGGCACCGGCCTGTTGACGGGTGAGGACGGCGAGCCCGACGTCCGCACCCTCTACTGGAACATGTCGATCTGGGGCGACTACAACGTCGTGCTCATGGAGACCGACCTGGCTCCGCTGAAGGGCGAACAGGTCTGACGCTTCGACTCACCGAAATCGACACCAGGGTCGTGATCCGCGGGGATCACGACCCTGGTGTCGAAATGGGCGTCGGTAGAACTCAGTTGATGTAGCGGGCCAGGTACGGCGTCATGCCCTCGGTGCGCACCGGGGTCACCTGGACCGAGTCGCCGACCTCGATCATCTGACCGTTGCCGATGAACATCGCCACGCTCTGGCTGCCGTTGGGGCCGTAGAACAGCAGATCGCCGGGCAGGGCCTGGGACGGCAGCACCTTGCGGCCCGCCAGGTACTGCTCCCCGGAGGTGCGGGGCAGTTTGAGCCCGACGCCGGCGAACGCGTAGACCATCAGCCCCGACGCGTCGAAGCCGACCACCCGCGGCGGCGGTGCGGGCACCGGAGCGGGTACGGCGACGGGAACCGGCGTCAGCCCCGGCAGGCCCACGGGCGGCACGGGAGGAACGGCAGGAACGGCACCGGGCAGTCCACCTGGCACGGCGCCGGGGACGGTGGCCGCGGACTGGTTCACCGTGGCGGTGCTCCCGTTGCCCAGCGACGGCCCGGCCACGGTGCCGCCGCCGTAGGCGAAGGGCACGCCCCGCTGGGCCAGCGCCCGGGCGATCACGATGTCGACGGCCTGCTGGTTACGGGTGGGGAACATCAGCTCGGCGTTCGCGACTCCCGCGGTCGCCAACGACATCGCCAGACACACGACGATCGCAAAGATCCGCCTCATCGAACTCACCCTCTATCTCATGCGCGCAGACACCGGCAGAGCACCGGTCAAGATCACTTTCTACCGGTTGCGACCTCCGGTCGACGAATCCCCAACCGCCCCTACAGCAAAAGATGCGGTAGTGAGACGAAACGGTGACCGAATGCGAACCGTCGACAGCCGGGACGTGTGAGAACGCCGCCGTGGGGTACGCCCATCCACCATGACCGCAATGCCCCCGCAACCCGAACCCGAGGAGATCCCCGGCCTGGAACCCGGCGGCGGAGTGGCGCCGGGCGACACCCCGCCCGACGCCGGATCGACCACCGTCGGCGAGGAACCGGGCCCGGTGCCGACCCGGAAGACGACGCCCGGGTCGGTGGTGTCGATCGTGCTGGTCGCGCTGTTCGCGCTGGCGTTCCTCGCGGTCGCGGTGGGCGTCGTGCTGCACATGACCGGCGTCACGGGCTGACCCCCGCCGCGGCCGGAATCCGGGCGTGCGACGCGGCGTTGCACCACGCACATGACGACGATCCCCGCAGCGGTCGCTGCGCCCTCCCCCACGCTCTGGACTCCGGCGCGCGTGCTGGTGACCCGATCGGCGGCAGAACTCCCGCACGGCGCCGAGATCATCGCGCGCTGCGAGGCGGCCGGCGTCGACGACCTCACCGTGCTCTCCGGAGACCGCCTCCCTCCACTGACCGCCGACAACGACCGGGCCGCCTACGCGCTGGCCAAGCGCACCCTGGCCGTGGTCGTCGCGCCCCCGAGCAAGCGCCGCCTGCAGCCGATCCCACCGAGCGCCGACTGGCGCATCGACCTCGCGCAGGGCTGCCCCGGGCACTGTCAGTACTGCTACCTGGCCGGTTCGCTGTCGGGTCCGCCGATCACCCGCGTCTACGCGAATCTGCCGGAGATCCTCGCCGAGATGGACGCCCACGTCGGACGCGGCACGATCACCTCGACCTCCACCGAGAGGTCCGGCGAGGGAACGACTTTCGAAGCCTCCTGCTACACCGATCCGCTGGCGCTGGAACATCTCACCGGATCGCTGTCGACGATCATCCGCCACGTCGGCACCCATGACTGGCCGGGGCCGGTCGGCCTGCGCTTCACCACCAAGTACGACGACGTGGCACCGCTGCTCGATCTTCCGCACGGCGGCCGCACCCGGGTCCGGCTGTCGGTGAACGCCGACGAGGTGACCCGCCGGTTCGAGGGCGGCACCGCGCGGCTGCCGCAGCGCGTCGCTGCGCTGCGGCGACTGGCCGACGCGGGATACCGCGTCGGTCTCACCATCGCGCCGATCATGCCGATCCCGGACTGGCGGGATGCCTATGGCGCGTTGCTGCGCGACGTCGCCGACGCGCTGACCGACACGCCCGACGTCGACCTCACCGTCGAGTGCATCACCCACCGGTTCACCGCGACCAGCAAGGACGTCCTCCTCGGCTGGTACCCGCGTACCAAATTGGACATGGACGAGTCGGCCCGCACGCGCAAGTTCGGCAAGTACGGTGCGGCCAAGTACGTCTACCCGAAGGACATCATGACCGAGATGCGCGCGTGGTTCGACTCCGAACTCACCGACGTCCTGCCCGCCGCGCGCACCCTGTACTGGACGTGAGACGCCGATGAAGGTGATCGCGATCCACCTCGCCAAGGGCAGGCGGCTACCGGTGCGTGCAGTCGACTCCGCCGTCGCGGAAGCGGGCGCCGGCCTGGTCGGCGACCGCTATCACGGCACCCGCCACCGCCACGTCTCGATCCAGTCCAAGGAGTTCCTCGACCGCGCCGCAGCGGACCTCGGACACGACTTCGACCCGGGGGCGACGCGGCGCAACATCACCGTCGACAGCGGGGAGATCCCGACCAAACCCGGTACCCGGATCACCATCGGCGACGTCGAACTCGAGGTGGTGCGGCTGCTGGCCCCGTGCCGGCTGCTCGACGACGACATGGGCCGCGGTGCGGCGGCGGCGATGCGCGGCCGCGGCGGATCGGCCTGCCGGATCCTGCGCTCCGGCACGATCCGCACCGGCGACACCGTGACGATCACGCCCGTGGACTGATCGCTAGCGCCGGCGTTCCCGCACCTTGTAGGTGGCGGGCCACGACTGCCGGTCCTCGTCGCCGACCAGCGGGGTGCCCTTGCCGCCGACCTTGACGTTGTAGGCCTCCTGGCCTGCGCCGACCTCGCGGTTGGCGTGCTCCTGAGCCAGGTAGTAGAGCTCGTCGATGGCCGCTTCGCTGTAGGCCACGAACGTGGTCTTGCGCTCGATGTCCCCCGCGTCGGCCACCATGCGCTCGGGCAGGATCCGCGACGCCAGCGCTGCGAGGGCCAGCACCGTGAACGGCACGATCCAGTAGCAGACCACCGACAGCGGCTCCCTGGTGTCGAGGATCGTCGCGTCGCCCTGGACGATCGGCGGAATCGCGGACGACACCGTCATCAATCCGAACGCCGCGATCCAGATCCATGTCAACCGGGTGGTGATGGTGGCGAACAGATCGGTCTCGATGATGTCCTTGGGCTGCCCCGCGGCGGCGAACTCCCGGATGAACGGCCGGCCGACCAGCTGACCGCCCAACGCGACCAGGAAGATCCCCAGTGTGCTCAGCGGTTGCAGCCACCGCTCCATGAACGCCTGGTCGACCAGCAGCGTGACCACCGTCAGCGCACCGAAGGTGGCGACGGCGCCGATCTCGAGGGTGCGGCCCGGCGCATTACGGGCCGATCCGACCGCCAGCGCGGCGACCGCGACGGCCAGTGCGACCACCACCGCCGCGAGGAACGGCACGTTGCCGACCAGAATCCAGTAGACGATCCATGGCGCGAAACCGATGACTATGCCCACGAGCGGCAGTCTAGGGGGCGGCCGCGAGTGGTCGGCGCGCTTCCCGAGGGGTACAACGGCGGGTGATGAGATACCTGCTCGTCGCCCTGTATCTGGGCGGCTGGATCGTGACGACCGTGCTACTGCTGCGGCGGCAGTTCGGCGACGACGAGCGCAGCCGCCGCACGCGCATGGTGTTCAACGCCGTCAGCGTCGCCTGCGCGCTGGCGCTTGCCGCGGTGTGGCCGCTGTCAGCCTGGTTCCTACCGATGATCCGGGCGGCTCTGCGCGGCAACGACAGCGAATGACCAAGCGCGCGTCACGGTAGCCGCAATGCGTCCATCTCCGGTCTGAGCAGCCCGTCGAACGCCTGCCACGGCACGGTGACGACGGGGGTGCCGTGGAAGAACTGGTAGTCCTCGAAGTGGATCTCCAACCCGGCGGGCGTCGGGATCCAGTTGGCGAAGTTGGAATCGACCGGCTCGGCACCGGGGTCGTCGTCGAAGGTGCCCACCGGCTGGCCCGACTCGGCGGGCAGCAAGATCTTCGTCTGTTCGGAGAGCCGGTTCAGACCGGCCTGCTCGTCGACGAACAAGTCGCCCAACGTGATCGGGGTGGCGGTGCGCGAATCGATCACCACGGTGCTCACGTAATTCACCGGATGGGCCGACGGGACGGCGTTGAACAGTCCGCTGATCAGTTGCGACACCGATGCCGCACCGAAGTGGATCGTCGGCGCGGTGTCGAACGTCCACGTGCCGTCGGTGGTGGCGCCGGCGCGGGCCTCGTCGAGCTGACCGCGCGCGGAGTTGTCCGAAGCCCGGTTGAAAGTGTCCGCGACGCGGGGATCTCCGCCCTGGATCGTGTTGACGGTGAGCTGCCACCTACCTGCGCCGTCCGGGGTGGCGCCGCCCGTGCCGACCTGGGTGACGCCGTAGAGCTGCCCGTTGGACATCCCCGTCGGCGCCGGGTCGGGGAGGACAGGTTGTGCGACGGCGCCGCCGTGGGTCAGCGCCGACGCCGCACACACGGCGACGACGACGGCGGAGATCTGCTTGCGCATGCCGAGCATTGTTGCGCACCGCGCTGCACGAGCCCACCGATAGCGCCAGAACGATTGGCGCGCAACGGGTCAGGACGGCGGCGGCGACCAGTGCACGACCTTCACGGCGGTCATCTCGTCGAGGAGTTCGGGGCCGTAGCCGAAGCCGCTGCCGCTGGCTCGGCGTGGTTCCGCGGCGCCGCCGGGTGCGCCGCCGAACACCGCGTTGATCTTCACGGTCCCCACCTGCAGTGTGCGCCAAGCGGTTTGGGCGTGGGCCATATCCGGGGTGAGCACGGCGGCGGACAGACCATAGCGGTCGGCCGCCGCCTCTGCCAGAGCGGTGTCGAAATCCTGGACCACACGCACCGGTGCCACCGGACCGAACGTCTCCTCCCGCATGACCAGCATGTCGGGTGTGCATCCGGTGAGCACGGTCGGCGGATAGTACGAGCCGGGGCCCGTCCCGGGCTCGCCACCGATACGCGCCTCGGCGCCGGCGTCGACCGCGTCGAGGACGTGGCGGTGCACGACGTCGCGTTGCTGCTGGTCGACCAGCGGACCGATCCGGTCCGCCCAGGCGCGGGCCTGGTCGACCAGCGCGTCGACGAAAGCATCGGCCACCGACTGGTGGACGTAGACGCGTTCCACCGACACGCAGATCTGGCCGGCGTTGGCGAACGCGCCCATCGCGGCCTGCTCGGCCGCCCACCCGGGGTCGACGCCGGCGTCGACGATCAGCGCATCGTTGCCGCCGTTCTCGAGCACGGCCTTGGCGCCGCGTTCGGCACAGCTCCTGGCGATGTCGCGGCCGGTGGCGCTGCTGCCCACGTGGGCGACGACGTCGACCTCTTCGGACCGGGCGAGGTGGGCGCCGACGCTCGCATCCCCGTCGACGATCTCGAGGACGCCGTCGGGCAGCTGCGCGGCCAGCAGCTCGGCGAACCGCCTGCCGGTGCCGGGGCAGCGCTCACTGGGCTTGTGCACCACGGTGTTTCCGGTGACGAGTGCGGCGCCCAGCAGCCCGGCCGCCACCGCGACGGGGTCGTTCCACGGCGTGAGCACCGCGACCACACCACGGGGTTCGGGGACCATGAGGTCGGTCGCCGCCCACTGCCCGTGCAGGGTGCGGCCCCGGTGCAGCGGTCCTAGTTCGGCGTACTGCACCAGCGTGCCCGCGCCGGCGTCGACACCGCCGAGCGAATCCTCCCGGGTCTTGCCCGTCTCGCGTTCGTTGAGCGCGGCGAGCTCGTCGGCGGCGGCGCGCACCACGGCGGCGGCCGCGGTCAGCGCGGCAGCCCGTTCCGCGGCGGGTGTACGTGACCATGTGGTCGCCGCGGCGCGGGCGCGCTCGATGGCGTCATTGCAGGTGGCGGCGTCGGCGACGGCCACACGGCTGACGGTCTGGCCGGTGCGCGGGTCGGTGACGATGAGTTCGGTCGGCTTCGGCACGCCACGGTGGTACCCGCGGGACGATCACCGAATCAGGCCGTGCCGCCCACGCGTCAGGCGTAGAGCTCCTCGAACTTCTGGATCGACCGTTCGATGTCCCCCTTGACCGCTCGCGCGGCGGCCGCGCCGATCGGGCCGAACAGCGGAGCTCCCCCGAGCTCGAGGGTGACGGTGAACGCACACCCGGCCGACGTCGGCTTCACCGCCAGACGCAGGCCGTACCTGGTGCCGCCCACGCCGTTGCCCTTGACTTCGAGCAACTTCGGCGGATCGATCTTCTTGATGGTCCAGGTCACGCGGTTGCGCATTCCCTTGGCGCCGGCGACACCGACCACGGTCGTGCCTTCGGTGATCTCGGCAGGCACCTCGCTGCGCCAGCCCTCCTGCATCACCAGCCAGTCCCCGAGCTCGTTGAGGTTCGAGGCGTGCTCCCACGCGGCCTCGGGACTCAACGTCAGCTCGCGGGACATCTCGAGTTTGGCCATTCGTTTCTCCTATGTCAAGCCGCTGCCGTTTGGCAAGGCTTTGCTCGGTTGTTGTGGTCGGTGTGGAGGTGTCCGAAT
>NZ_LZSU01000018.1 GCF_001665575.1 Mycobacterium sp. 852013-51886_SCH5428379
TACCGGGCAGCCCACCGATGTCGGTGGCGCTCTTGCGGCGCACCAACTCCCGCGCCTTCCGCGCGGCGAGCCGGGCCCGTGCCGAGGCCGAGACCTTGGCGATGACGATCTTGGCCTCGGCGGGGTTGGCCTCGAACCAGTGCGCGAGCTTCTCGTGGCATGCCCTCTGCACGAAGGAGCGCACCTCGGCGTTGCCCAACCGGGTCTTGGTCTGCCCTTCGAACTGTGGTTCGGCCACTTTCACCGCGACGACGGCCGCCAGACCCTCGCGGATGTCGTCACCGGTGAGGTTGGCGTCCTTGTCCCGCAGGAGTTTCTTGTCCCGCGCGTACCTGTTGACCACCGACGTCAGCGCCGCCCGGAACCCCTCCTCGTGCGTTCCGCCCTCGTGGGTGTTGATCGTGTTGGCGAACGTGTGCACCGATTCGGTGTAACCGGCGTTCCACTGCATCGCCACCTCGACCTCGATGCCGGGGCCGCTGCCGGTGAAGCCCACGATGGTCGGGTGGATCGGATCTTTCGTCCGGTTGAGGTGGGCGACGAAATCGACCAGGCCGTCCGCGTAGTGGTACGTGCGCCGCTCGGGGTCGGGGGTGCGCAGGTCGGCCAGGGTGAGGATCAGCCCGCGGTTGAGGAACGCCATCTCCTGTAGGCGGCGCGCCACCGTCTCGAGGCGGTAGATGGTGGTTTCGAAGATGTCGGGGTCGGCCCAGAAGCGCACGGCGGTACCGGTTTCGGAGGTCGAGCTGCCTTGGGTGAGCTGACCCGGCACAGAGTGGTCGTAGGTCTGCGACCAGACATGTCCGTCGCGGTGGATCTCGACCTCGATCCGCGTCGACAGCGCGTTCACCACCGACACGCCGACACCGTGCAGACCACCGGAGACGCTGTAGGAGTCGGAGTCGAACTTCCCGCCTGCATGCAGTTGGGTCATGACGACGTCGATGGTGGGGATCCCGGTGGCGTGCTGCGCCACCGGGATCCCGCGCCCGTCGTCGACGACCTCGACGCCGCCGTCGGCCAGCAGGGTCACGTCGACCCGGCTGGCGTAGCCCGCCATCGCCTCGTCGACCGCGTTGTCGACGACCTCCCAGACCATGTGGTGCAACCCGCGTTCGCCCGTCGACCCGATGTACATGCCGGGTCGTTTACGGACGACGTCGAGGCCCTCCAGGATCGTGATCGAGTCGGCTCCGTAGCTGTTCGGCGGCGTCATGTGCTCGCGGCCCTACTCCGCGCGGGCGGGGACGAAGTCGACGGGCGCGCCGGCCGGGATGAGTTCCTCGGTCTTGACGCTCTCGTCGAACGCCTGGATGAACCGGTAGGCGTGCTGCATGACCCACCAGCGCACCCAGGTCTGGTTGACCGCCTCACGCTCCTTCGGGTCCTCGAGCAGGTTGGTGATGCGGGCGAAGCCGAGCGGGATCTCCGGATCGTGGAAGTGCTGCTGGCGCTTGAAGTTGATCTTGAATTGAGACCATTTCACGGCGTGCAACTCCTCATTGAGCCAGACCATGCAGCCGTCGCGGTTGGATTCCTCCGCGGCTCCCGCGAAGAAGTCGCGCTGGTCGATGCCGTCGATGATGCGGTCGTCCGGCACGTCGCAGCCGGCCCAGCGCAGCAGCGTCGGGAACATGTCGGTGACGTGCACCATGTCGTTGCTCTCGCGCGGCGCCACCTTCCCGGGCCAGCGGATCAGGCACGGGGTGCGGATGCCGCCCTCCGCCGAACTGAAGTAGGAGCCGTCGAAGAAGCCCGCGGTGCCGCGACCGGCCAGATGGTCCTCGGCGCCGTTGTCACCGGCGAACACCACGATGGTGTTGTCCTCGATCCCGAGTTCGGTCAGGTAGTCCAGGATGCTGCCGAAGTCGTGGTCGAGCATCAGCAGCGAGTCACCCCAGGCGCCGTTGGTGCTCTTACCCTTGAACTCCTCGCGCACCTCCATCGGGAAGTGCATCAGCGAGTGATTGTGGTACAGGTAGAACGGCTTATCGGCCTCGACGCTGCGCTTCATGAAAGCCTTGGCGCGACGGTCGTATTCGCCGTCCATCTCCCCCTTGAGCTTCACGGTCAGCTGCTGATCGGTGGTGTGGACGCCGTCGGTCTTGGTGCCCTCGTACATGTACGAATAGCCGTCGCGCTCGCCGTCGTACCACGGGTCGTCCGGCCAGAGGCACTCGTCGTAGGTGCGCGCCGGTCCGTACCACTCGTCGAAGCCGTGGTCGGTGGGCCAGCGGCCATCCTCCGCACCGATGTGCCACTTGCCGAAACATGCTGTGGCATAGCCTGCCTCGGAAAGGATGTCACCCATGGTGCGTTCCCAGGCGACGATGCCGCCGCCGTTGCCGCCCAGGGCGATCGTGTGGTTGCCCGAGCGGATCGGGTAACGGCCGGTCATCAGTGCCGAACGGGTCGGCGTGCACTGGGGTTCGACGACGAAGTGGGACAGCTTGAGCGATTCGGCGGCGAAGGCGTCTGCGCGGGCAGTGTCGGCGCCACGCAGGATGCCGCCGCCGTAGCAGCCGAGTTCGCCCATGCCGAGGTTGTCGACGTGGAAGTACACGATGTTGGGTTGTTCGGGCATGACGAATACACCTCTCGATCGGATTTCGGTTGATCCCGTGTGGGCGTGGTGAGTGGGAGGCGCTCGCGCTAAGGAGCGGGAGTGCCACCCCGTGCGGCGGTGGTCACCAGTGAGCACCGGTCGCCGCGGTATCGAACGGTCTCGAGGTCGAACGGGGTGCCGTCCTCGAGGTGGGTGAGACGGTGGAGCAGCAGCAGCGGTGCCCCCGGACGGATCTTCAGCAGTTCTGCGGTCCGCGCGTCGGCGGCCACGGATTCGACGGTGATCTCCGCCCAGCCCAGTCGCACGCCGAGTTCCCGTTCGATCAGGTCGAACACATCCTGCTGGCCGAGTTCGGCGTCGACGGGAACGGCGCCCACGCGCAGCGATGTCGTATCCAGCGACAGCGGCAGACCACCCACCGACCGCAGCCGCTCGATGAACAGGATCGGGGCGTTCTCGGGCAGCTGCAGCTTGGCGGCGACGAACGGCGTCGCCGTGGACTCGCGGATCGAGAGCACCTCGTTGTCCACCGGGAGTTGATGTCCGGCAAGCGATTCGGCCAGTCCTTCCAACCTGTCCAGGTGCTGGCGGAGTTTCGCTCCCGTGACGAAGGTGCCCGAACCCTGGACGCGGGTGATCAGACCCTCGCCGCGCAGCAGCTCCAGCGCTTCGCGGATCGCGTTGCGGCTGACGCCCAGCTCGGCGGCGAGTTGGGTCTCCGGCGGCAGCGCCGGGCGGGCGGCGGCAAGACCGCCGAAGGCGCCTTCGAGGATCTGGCTGCGCAGCACGTCGCGGACCCACCGCGCGGCGTCGGCCCGGGTGCCGGCGTACTCGCGCACCGAGGGACGGGGGAAGTCCTTCGGCGGGATGTTCGGGCGGCGGGGCATGGAATCACTGTGCCACCCGGAACGCGCGGTGGCGGATTACCGATTGTTACGCCACCTGCCCACGATGCGAAGTGCGAGGCCAGCGGCTCCTGGTCGGCGAAAGCCCCGCCGTTCCGCCACCCGCTCAGGCCACGCAGCGGAATCCGATGTGGGTCGTCGCGCTGTCCTGGGACTGCGACGACCGCGCCGACGGCCGGTAGCGGTGGCAGTACTCCGGCGCGCACAGGTGCGAGCCACCCTTGAGCGCCTGGTGCACCGACGGGTCCGGGGTCGTCGGCGGCGGACAGCAGCCGGTGTCGGCGGGCTCGTCGAGCCGGTGATGGCGGGTGTAGCGGGTCGTCGTCCACTCCCACACGTTGCCGATCATGTCGACGAGCCCGAATCCGTTGGCCGGGAAGCTCCCGACGGGTGATGAGCCGGCCCAGCCGAGCGCGCCGTCGTTGCGGTAGGGGAAGCGGCCCTGCCAGGTGTTGGCCATCAACCGCCCCTCCGGGCGCACCTCGTCGCCCCAGGCGTACACCGACGTCGACCCGGCGCGCGCCGCGTACTCCCATTGCGCTTCCGACGGGAGTCGCCGCCCCGCCCAGGCGGCGTAGGCGGCCGCGTCGGGATAGGCCACCTGCACGACGGGGTGGTCAGGCCGATCCTCGACCGTGGATTCCGGCCCGAACGGGTGTCGCCACGATGCGCCCGGTACCCAGGTCCACCACGCCCGCCAGTCCCGCAGATCGACGGGTCCGCCCGTGGGCTGGAACACCAGCGCGCCGGGAACCAGCTCCTCGCGCGGGACACCCGGGAAATCGGCGGGGTCCAGCGCGCGCTCGGCGACGGTGAGATAGCCGGTGGCCGAGACGAACTCGGCGAACTGCGCATTGGTCACCGGGTGGCGTTCGATCGCGAACGGCGGCACCGACACGGTGTGCACCGGCGCCTCCTCCGGATAGAAGTCGATCGATCCCATGCGGAACGCGCCACCGGGGAGGTCAACCAGTTCGGTCAGCATCCCGCCAGGCTAGATCCGGTCGGCCAACCCCTCAACAGCGCCGCCGATCGTTGTTACGATCGCGCCGTGTACGAGTCCCCGGCATCGACCCGCCGCGACGTCCTCAAATACGCTCTGGCCGCGCCGATTTCACTTGCGCTCGGCGCGGCGGCGGCCGTCGCCGGCCCGCGAGCGTCGGCGCAGAACCTGCGGCTGGTCGACTTCACCCACCGCCAACCCACACCCGAGCAGATCAAAGCGGCCGGGTTCGACGGGGCGCTGGTCTACGTGTCCGAGTTGCGTCCCGGCGCCGACTTCGACTTCAAACCGGTCACCCGTGCGTATACGGACGGCCTGCGGGCGCAGGGTCTGCACGTCGTCAGCTGCTACCAGTACGGCAAGCCCGGCTGGCCGAAGAGCCCGTCGGACTACACCCGTGGATTCGACGGCGGTGTGGCCGACGCCCGGACCGCGCTGCGCCTGCACACCGCCGCCGGTGGGCCCGCGTCGGCGCCGATCTTCTTCAGCATCGACGAGGACATCGACCTCGACACCTGGAACAGCATTGCGGTGCAGTGGCTTCGGGGCATCAACTCCGTCCTCGGCGTCCGCCGCACCGGTGTCTACGGACATGCCCGGGTGTGCGACTGGGCCATCGAGGACGGCGTCATCGGACCCTCCACGTCGGCCGGGCACTGGTGGGCCTGGCAGACCCGGGCCTGGTCCTACGGGGAGCGCGACGCCCGAGCGGTGCTCTATCAGTCCGTGGTGGTCAGCGGTTCCGAACCCGGGGTCGCCATCGGCAACACCCACGTCGACGTCGACGACGTCCTGGCCCCCGACTTCGGGCAGTGGGGTCTCGACCGCTGAAGCACGATCATCCGGCGAGGCCCAGGGCGCGTGCCGCCACCGTCGCGACATCGCCGCGCAGTTCGTTGATCGGCCAGTTCCCCCGCGGATGGATGGCGTTGGCGAGCAGGATCACGTAGCTGTCCGACGCCGGGTCGATCCACACCGACGTTCCGGTGAAGCCGGTGTGCCCGAAGCTGCCGACGGGGAAGACCCGGCCGCGCGGCATCGAGTACGACGTGTCGATGTCCCAGCCGAATCCGCGCAGATTCTGTCCGGCGATCGCGGGATAGCGCGGCGCCAGCAGCGGGTCCTTCCGGTTCGGTGGCGCCGCGAGGGTCGCCGCATTCGCCGCCGCCACCTGCCCGTCGGTGTGTCCGGGCTGCTGCGGTGTGGTCATCAGCACCAGCGTCTCGCGGCGAAGCGGAAAGCTGCTCGGGCGGTTGGCAAGTCGGTCGAGGAGCGCCTGCACGAACACACCGACATCCTGCGCGGTGGAGAACACCCCGGCATGCCCGGCCACCCCGCCCATGCGGCGCGTCGTCGTATCGTGCACCGCACCGCGGATCAGCTGATCGAAGTTCGGGTTCGTGCGCGGATCGGCCTTGCCTTCCACGTCGTGTTCGGTCGGTGCGATCCGCGACAGCAGGTCGGCGTCGGGCAGATATCCGGTCTCGGTCATGCCGAGCGGGCCGAAGATGTGCTGCTGCACATAGGCGTCCTCGCGCTGGCCGGTGATCTTCTCGAGGATCGCACCCAGCACGGCGAAGTTGATGTCGGAGTAGCGGAACACCTCCCCCGGCCGAGAGAACAGCGGGTTGGTGATCGCGCGGCGGAAGCCCTCCGCCCGGTCGGGTTTGGCCAGCCCCCACGGATCGCGCAGCTCGACGTCGGGGTGTTCGCCGGAGAAGTGGGTCAGCAGCATGCGCACCGTGACCTTGGCGCGCTCCGGGTCGTTCGCGGCGTTGAACTCGGGCAGGTACTTCTGCACTGGATCGTCGAACGCGATCCGGCCCTGTTCATAGAGCTGCAGCACGGCCGTCGCCGTGGCGAGCGGTTTCGTCAACGAAGCCAGGTCGAAGATGGTGTCCTCGGTCATCGGCTCCGCGGGCTCCGGCGCCCCGTCCAGCCCCGGTGCACCGGCGACCTTTCGGTCCCCGTAGGCCTGCCGGAACACGACCTCGCCGCCGTGCCCGACCATCACCACCGCACCGGGCAGTCGGTTCGCGGAGATGGCCGTGTTCACCAGCTCGGAGATCGGGGCGAACTCAGGTCCGGGAGCAATCCGCGGCAACGGCAGGGGTCGCGCCACCGGCGGCGGAGCGGCCGGTTGCGTCACCGACATGTCGGGGTGCACGGCGGGTGCGGCCGCGGAACCGCAACCCGACGCGGCGAGCACGACGGCGACAGCGAGGGCCGGAACCTTCATCGCAGCTTGTCGAAGTCGACGACCTGTCCCCGGTTGATCGACACCCAGTCCCTCGCCTCCAGATACGGTCGCAGCGTCCCGGTGATCGCTTTCCCGTCGGCCGGGGTCTTGGGGCGCTGCAGCTCGTAGAGGTGCGGGAACTCCGTCCACGCGACGACGGCGTCCCACAGCCGCACCGCCGCTTCACCGGTCGGCGGGTCGATGAGCACCGGCCCGAACAGGCACTGCCCGTCGGGGAAGAACAGCGTCGGCACCCCGTAGCCGCCGGCGTCGACCACGCGCTGGTGGTCGGCCATCACCTCGTCACTCGTCGTCGGATCGGCGATCGCCTCGTCGACCAGCGCGGGATCGAAGCCGAGCTCCTCCAAAAGGTGCCGGGCGACGGCCTTCTCGTGCGGTTTGTGCCCGTCGACGTGCAGGGCTCGCGCCGCACGCTCGTACCAGGCATCGACGTCGTCCATCGACCGGCGCCGCAGCAGCGCGCCGATACGCATCATCGACCAGCCGTAGGACCACTCCCGCTCCCACGGATGTTTCTTGCCCTCCTGGCGATTGATCTCCTCCAGGCTGAAGAACCGCCAGTTCACCTCGAGGCCGGTCCGGTCGCGCACCTCGCGAATCCACCGCGACGTCTGATAGGCGAACGGGCACATGACGTCGAAGTGGAAGTCGACGGACGTCGGATGCCCGGTCACATCGTGAACCTCAGGTTGCGGGCGGCGCGGTCGCCGAGTTCGTCATCGCCGGTCCAGCTGATCGCGCCCGAGTCGATCTGGGCCTGCGGGTCGATGCGCCCGCACGCGAGCATGACGAACGTCGTCGAATCGGTGGTGACGGTGACGTCCGGATCGTCGAGATGCTCCACCCTCTTGGCGCGGCCGTCGACGGCGACGTGCAGCTGCCGGGCGAGCGGCCCGGTGAGGTCGAACGTCAGGCTCTTGCCGTCGGGCAGACCGACCTTCTTGCCGACGATGTAGCCGATCGAGTTCTCCACCTCGGCCAGCGCCAGTTCCGCGGCGACACCGCCGTCGTCGGTCGCGCGGCCGAGCGGAATCGTGATGTCGCGCTCGTGCACCCAGAAGTCGAACACCCGGATCGCCAGGAAACGCCCGTAGGTGCCGGGGCCGACGGGCATCCAGGACGGGCGGGCGATGTCGGCGTCGGTGAGTGCCGCCAGATCACGGCGCCTGCGGTCGTAGACGCCGCGGAGCTTGTCGAGGTACGGGGCGTCGTCGGCGAGGAACTCCCCGGCCTTCTCGAACGACGGCGGCGTCGTGTCGTCGTCGGGCAACCAGCCGACCATCGCGGCCTCGATGCTCGTCACGTGGTCGACGACGCCGCGCATCGTCCAGTCCGGGCACAGCGACTGCGCCTGCCACTCGTCGTCGGTCAGGTCGGCGCACAACGTCTCGAATGCGGAGTAGCAGTGCTCCAGCGCGCCGCGGATCTCATCGAGGCTTCGGGTCTTCACGACCGCATCATCCCTGACCGGCGCTCAGCCGTGCCGGGAACAGTCATCGCCGTCCTCGTCGTGCTCGGTGGACAGCGGGTCCGGGTCACCCCCGGCCAGGACGTCGCCGGCCTCCGCCGGGCATCTACCGTGGAACGGGCCGTCCCGACATCGCCGTCCGCGGCGGTAGGCGCCGCCGCGGAAACCGTCCGCCCGGCAGTACCGTGCAGACCCCTCGACCGCACCGGCGTCGCCACCGCCCGAACCCACATCCATAGTGGTTCGATTCTGCAGCAGGTTCGGCACCGTCGATTCCGCTTTTTCCGCGTCGCCGAAGCTACCCGTCCAGCGCCGTGAGCAGGTCGTCCATCGGAACCGTCGCGACGCCGATCGCCGCGTCACCGATGCCGTACGGGACCACCAGCGTCCCGGCGTGCACCAGCGCGCCGCACGAGTAGACGACGTTGGGCACGTAGCCGTTCTGCTCGTCCGGTGCGGGTTCGAGGAGCGGCGTCCGCAGCTGCCCGAGCACCCTGGTCGGATCGTCGCGGTCGAGCAGGATTGCACCGATCCGGTAGGTGCGCATCGGCCCCACGCCGTGGGTGAGCACCAGCCACCCCGCCTCGGTCTCGATGGGCGGCCCGCAGTTGCCCAGCTGCAGGGTCTCCCAGCTCCGGGTCGGCCGCTGACACGGCTCCGAGGTCTGCCACACCGACAGGTGATCGGAGAACGCCACGGAATTCGACTCCCGGTCCGACCGCGACATCGCCGCATAGCGTCCACCGATCCGGCGAGGGAACAGTCCGAGGCCCTTGTTGGCCGCAGCACGCCCGACCATCGGCGTCGACGTGAAGGAGCGGAAGTCGGTCGTCGCCAGCAGCTGCTGGCTGATCACCGATCCGCTGTAGGCCGTGTACGTCGCGCAGTACCTCACCGAGCCGTCGTCCTCGACGAAGCGGACGAACCGGGCGTCCTCCATGCCTACCGCCTCCGCGCTCATCGCCGGCCACAGCACCCGCTCGGAAAGGTCTGTCTGCGAGCTGAACTCGATGCCATAGGTCCGATCGGCGATTTCCCGGATGCGCGCGATCGTGCTCTGCGCGTGCTCACGCGTGGTCAGGTTCGTCTGGAGCCGGTCGAGCTGCTCGCCGAGGTCGGCTCTGGTGAATCTGGCTCCGACCGCACCCAGGACGTAGTCCGCCGCCTCACCGTTGTCGTTGAGCCGGGCGAGCTCGCTGCGGAACACCTCGGCGTCCAGCAGCGTCGACGACGTCGTCCCGACGGTGGCGAACGGCGCCGCGTCGTCGATCACGACATCTCCGGCCGCACCGACGATTCCGGTGCGGAAACCGATCGACGAGCAGTGTCCCTCTCCGATACCGCGCACACTCATGACGAACCGCGCCGCCCCGGCCGGCAGACCGCTCTGATCGGGATGCGCCACCATGCTCGGGTTGCACAGCGCCGCTCCCTCGATCGCATATTCACTCGTGAACATGGCCCCGAGCAACAGCATTCGCGATTCGGAGCGGATGGCCGCCGGATCAAGGCGGTCAGCCAGCTCACGCGCGTGTCGCGTGAACGTGCCCGTCAGGTCACGGTGGCGTCCATCGAAGCGGGTGAAGACATCGGTCAACGAGTCCTGCACCTCCTCCTCGCCGAGCACCAGCGTCCGCGTCAGCACCGCTCCGGCCCGGGAGTTGTGCCGCTCGAACCCATCCTGGCCGGGCACGAACAACTTGGTGATGACCCGTGACGGATCGGCCGACAGGCGAACGGGGCTGCGGGTGGCCAAACTGCGGCGTACCGAGGTCATTACGCCGCCGCGGCGATACGCCGCGCGTGCTGCATCGTCGAGATCGCGGCGAGTGTGGACTCCGCGCCCTGGTTGAGGTTGACGCAATCGGCGAGCAGTCCGTCGTATCCCCCGCCGGTCTCCGAATCCCACATGGGCAGACCGGTGTCGTTGTCGCCGTCGAACCATGCGGCCGCGGCACGGACCCCGTCGGTCCACAGCGGCCTCGGGTCGACGGCGGCGGCGCGGGCACAGGCGTCGGCCAGGCTGGAGACCTCGATGGGCTGCTGGTCGAAGCCGGGTCGCGGGTCCGACGGTCCTCGGCCCCCCACCGGAGTGGGCGACAGGTGCCCGTCACGGGTCTCGTGGTCGAGCAGCCACTCGAGTAGATCGAGGCCGCGCCGGCACAGCGGCCCGGCCTCCATCGCCGTCCCCGCCGCGATCATCGCCTCGGGCAGAACGGCGTTGGCGTACGCCAGCCGGGCCTCAGGCCAGGGCCAGTCGGTGTCACCGCTGGGCGCGCCGAGCCCGTCGGCGTACTCGGCGATGAGTTGGTGGGCCACGGAATGGCCCGGGTCGGTCGCGAGCAGTTCCGCCGCGCCCAACACCGCGAAGGCCATGGCCCGCGGCGAGGCGGCCCGAACCTGCGCGGCACGCTCGAACTGGATGACGGCCATCTGCCGGACCGGGGAGACCGGACTGTGCGCCGCCGCGGTGCCGAGCCCCCAGACGCAGCGTCCCCAGCTGTCTTCGAGCGCGGGCTCGTCGAGCCAATTACCGTTGGCGTCCATACGGTTCCGGCAGGCGCCGGTCAGTGCCTGCGCCTGGTTGAGGAACCGGAGCGCCAGGCCTGCCAGCCCCTTGAGCGTCGGGTCGGAACCGGGTTCGCGGGTGGCGACGACAAGGACGCGCGCCATGTCGTCGGTGCAGTATCCGTGCTCCGGCCGAGGTTCGGTGAAGCACGCGTGTTCGAAGGTTCCCCGGTGGTCGGTCATGGCCAGCAGATGCCCGAACAGCGGCGGACCGGCCCTCATACGAGGGCCGGTCGCGCCGAGATGACGCGCTTGGCCAGCCGGAGGTAGTCCTCGGCCACCACGGGCCATGCCATCGTCGGGGCGAGCTGCCGGGCTGCGCCGGCCATGTCACCGGCCAACCGCGGCTGGGTGAGCACGCGGCGCAACGCCGAAGCCATCGCCGCGGGGTCGTCGTGGTCCACCACGATCCCCGCACCGGTGCTGAGGAGTTCGACGGCGTGCGGGAATGCGGTGGCGACGATCGGACGACCGCCGGCGACCGCGTCGACCAGCACACCGGATGTCGCCTGATCGGTCGAGTCGTACGGCAGCGCGATCACCGCAGCAGAGCGGATCAGTGCCGTACGGGACGCCGTGCTCCGATAGCCGTCCTCGAGATCGACCGAATCCGCGACGCCGTTGCGGCGCGCGCGGTCGAGGAGCGCTTCGCGGTAGGACTCCCCCTCGGCGGCAAGCACCTTCGGATGGGTGCGCCCGGCGACCACGTACTTCGGCCGGCCGGGGATGTCGACCAGTGCGGGCATCGCGTCGATCACCCGCTCGATGCCCTTCCCCGGTCCGATCAGACCCCAGGTCAGCACAATCGGCCGGCCGGATCGCTTCGGTGACTCACCGCAGGGCATGGTCGCGCCGTGCGGGATCACACTGATCTTGGCGTCGTCGACGTGAAAGCTCGACCGCAGCACCCGGTGCGCGGATTCGGACATCACGACGATCTGATCGGACTTCGCGGCAACCTCTTCCATCACCGCGCGCTGCCGCGCGGTCGGGTTCTTGAGGACCGTGTGGGCGACCACGACGGAAGGCACCCGTAGACCGCCCATGATGTCGAGGACTTCGTCTCCGTCCCGTCCGCCGTAGATGCCGTACTCGTGCTGGATGATCGCCACGTCGTGCCGATTGAGCATCTCCGCGCATGCCGCCAGGGAAGGCGCGGATCCGCTGACGACCTCTCCGACGATCCCGTCGCCTGTCGAGGCGACGTCGTCGGCGACCCGGACGATGCCCACATCGGTACCCAGACCGCGCAGGCCGCCGGCCAGCGCGGCACTGAAGGACGCGATGCCGCAAAATGTCGGCGCGTACGTGCTGAGCACGCCCACCGTGGGATTAGGCAAATAACGTTGTCCGACAGCGGAATCAACGGAATGATAAACGGAAAGAGTGTTCAAGGGGGTGGTCCCGACTGAAGGGGTTGTCACCGGCGTATCCAGTGTGAGCGGTTGCTCGGCGAGGTCAGCGGTTGACGGCTGACCTACTCCGGACTGGCTGGGTTCCAACCTCTTCAAGGCTACACCCGTGGGCGGGTCATGGACCCGCCTACGGATGAGCGGTCACAGCGTCGAGCGCTTACCGGATCTTTTCGGGAATCGAGTTCAGTACACGCAGCACGTGCACGGCCAGCAGGCTTGCGGCCTCGGCGTCCAGCTCTGAATTGGCCGTGATCGAGTCCCGCACCAGGTCGATCCGGATGTCGTAGGGCGATCGGATCGCCGTCGGGGATGCCATGGAATCTTCCTTTTCAGTCGGGCCTGTTCGCCCGTTACCGAGCAGCCCGACGGCCACAGTCTACCCCGCTTTTCGCAGTGGCGAATTTATTGACACACAACAAAAATGGGCGTGTACTGGAGGTTCACCACCATCAGAGGCGTCAGAATGCTTTCCAGAGTTGCAGCGGTCATCGCCGGGATCGTCGCGGCGGGCACCCGCGGCACAGACAATCGACGCCTCGACATCCGGCGGGCCTCGCTACGCCGCCGGCACCGGGAAGAGTTCGACGACCTCTCCCGCGACTCTCGCCTCCAGCATCAGGTCCGCGTAGACGACACCGCCGACATCACGACAGGTGGCGACCGATGACCACCAACACCGTGGTGTTGATCGCCGTCGTCGCCGCAGTCGCTCTGATCGCCGCCGCACTGTCGTTGGCGGTGACCTACCGGTTCCGCGCGGACCGTCGTCAGTTGGCCGGCGGCAGCATCCTCGACCAGGCCGTGCAGGACACCCAGGAGGACGCGATGCAGGCTGCGCGCGTCGAGGTGGGGATCGAGGCGTTCCGCACCCGCCGGAGAAGCGAAAAGCACTTCGGTGACGCAGATTTCGACGCCACCGAGCGCCACTGAGCCGCCGTCGTCAGGTCCGCAGGAATGACCTGCTGCTGTGGGCGGCCATCTCCGTGACCACCGATTGGCCCTCACCGCGCGGTGACGTACCCGCCGCCTCGACGAGTATGCGCACCGCATCGGCGATGCCGCGGGCGATCTCGTCGATGTCGGGAGAGTCGTCCGGGCATGCGCTCACGCAGAGGTCCATCGCCTCGGCCCGCGGTGTCACCGAGATGTTGACGCCGCACCCCGCGGTCAGCGGTGCGACGGTGTACATGCCGACGACGGCACTGTCGGCGCAAAACATGCTCGCCGGCCACTCGGGGAAGAACGACATGTTGGCGTGGCAGTTCGGCGTGCTCCACCGCGCGAGTCCGAGCCGGGTGTAGATCACGGCGGCCATCCGCGCCAGCCGTGGGGGCACGAGCGCCACGGCGGCGGCCAGATCCACTGCAGGAGAAACCGTTTGATCATCGTCGGCGGGCGCCATCGCAAGCCGCTCGGTCATGGTGTGCATCGTGGTCAGAACGCGCACCGGGTCATCGCGACGCACCGACAGACGCACAAGCCCGGCCGGCACGGCGATCGCGAGCGGCTCAGCGCCGCCCCCGCCGTGTCGCTGTGTCCACGCCTGCAGGGACAGCGCACATGCGGCGGACAGCACGTTCGCTTCATCACCGCCGAAGGCCAGACTCACCGCGCGCAGGTCAGCGGTGGGAATCGACACGAATGCCGTCGACCGTCGTTGCGTCCGAGGCGCTTTCGGCGCCGCGCGGCTACCGTCCTCGGTCTGCTCACGGCCTGAAATCCGGTCCCGGAGTGTGCGGATGAGGACGTCGGTCGCCATGAACACGCCGGCGACCTGGTTCTCGACCAGCTCGGCCAGCGTGTCGGCCGCCAGCCCGCCCGGCGACGGCGGTGGTTCGGTGGCCTCCTCCCGCGCCCCCGCGCGCCGGGTGCGCGGGTCGCCGGTGAGGACGCGCTTCCACATGGCCGTTATTCCAGCGCCACCATCAGCCAGAACGGGCGACAATGCCACCGCAAGGGCCCAGCGGCCGCCCGCGAGGCCGTCGATCGTCCAGGCGCACCACAGTGATCCCGCGCTCATTTTCGCGTTCGTCAAGTCGGTCAGTAGCGCGGTGAGCTCCCGCTCCCCGCCCGACGCCGGAACAGTCACCTGGCGCATCCGGCCGGCGGGGTCGAAGTCGATGATGTCTGCCCACACGGGTTGCCCGGCTCCGAAGGGTTTGCCGGCCAATCGGCTGCGGAAGCGGGCCGCGCGCGTCAGCGCGGAGGCGGCCCAGCTCCCGAGCCGCTCATGGTTCAGCTGAGCCGATGCCTCGAGGATCACCAGGGACACCGAGTGGGCCGGAGTGTTCGCCGTCTGCGTGTGCAGCGCAAGCGCGAGTGGCGCGGACAGTCGCGTAGGCATGTACGACGCTGCTCCTAGCGGTTCGCGGTGGCCCCACCGGCTGCGGTGGCCAGCAGCGACTCCACATTCGAGGCGTCGTCGGTGGCCGCTGCGGCCATCGCCACCATATGCGCCTGCTCCGCGTCGGTCTGCGGTGCGATCACCAGTAGAACGATGGATTGACCTCGGCCGTCGGAGATGCCAATAGTGTTCGCCGGTTGCCGCCGATAGCCGTCCAACTTGACCGTGTGTCCGTTGACGAGGATCTTGCGCGGCGTGTCAGACCAATCCCCGAGCCGGTAGCTGACCCGCTCCACGGAACCGAGCCGCACGGACAGTACCGCCAGCAGATCGGACAGCTCACGGGCCAGGTCAGCGCTGTGCGGCCACCATGCGCCGTCGACATATCCGGTAACCGGCGCCTTGCGCTTCAGCCACAACCGAGGTGTCTCTTCCGGCCCGTCGTAGCGGGCGCGAGAAGTGTCTGACTGTTCGAGTACTGCCATGGGGGAAATCCCGTCCGAGCTGCGAAAGCCCAGTGATGCGAATCGACGACGACACAGTCTCAAACGGATGTGCACGAGGTACCGCCGATGGGTACAGTCTACGCCCCCGCGGGCATCCATCCACGCCATTGCGCCACATCAGGGTGTAGCGTCGAGGTAGTGCGCCGCCATCCGGCTCGCCTTTCGACGCCCGCAGCCGTCGCGCGCCGCAACCAATCGAAGCGAGGGTGATTCACGTGGATGTGTTCTCGAAACCAGTTGCGAGGCAACGATTTATCGTCAAGGCCGCGCGAGTATGAGCGCCTTCGACCGCCAGGTGTCCGACCACCCCATCCGGCTCACCCTCGCCGACCCGTTGACCGGTGGCCTCGACGGCGCGTGGTGGCCGTACAGCCCCGCCATGGCCCGCGAGCTGCCCTATCTGGTCGACGCACTCGCGGACCGGCTGGGTGAGGTCGTCGATATCAACATCAACTGGTCCTCGCTCGAGGGCGCCCCCAACCTCAACTCGCTGCCCGCCCGCGGCATTCTGCCCGGCCAGAAGGCCCGGCAGAAGCGCGTCATCGCCGTAACCGGCAAGAAGGCCAGCGCGAATCTGCTGGTCGTGCCGTCGGGCACCAGTCGTGCCCTCGCCGTGATGATCCTGCGTCAGGCCGCCGATCTGCCCATCCAGTATCGCCACCAGGACAGCACCGCCTGCCGCGCCGCAGCGGAGATCGTGCACACCGCCCGCACCGAATGCGCACAACGCGCGGCCGCCAAGAGTGGCGCCGCGCCGCACGTGCCCGCGGTCCTGCTGGACTGATCAGCGCCGGAAGAACCCGCGCCTGCCGCTCTTGGCCTGGTCCCCTGCCACGTCGGACCACTCCTCTGCCGCATAGGTCAATGTCGTTGCGCCGGTGCGTTTCACGTCCAGGGAACCGTCGTCGCGTTTGACGTAGGTGTCGCCGAAGCGCATGTAGGCGACGGTGTCGCCTCCGGCGAGTGTGACGGTGACCGTCATGGTCGAACCTCTCGGTTGTGCGGCGATGTTGTGCGGTGAAACTGCCTCATGCACAGAAGATTCGAGTCGGCCGACCATGAGCAGAAGTCCCGATGACCGAGACCCCCTCGACGTTACGCCTCTGCGGCGCAATGCGGTTCCCCGCTTCGAAAGCGTAAGAACTCAACCACGACCGGGTAGGGTCGAAGCCATCGGGACCACCCAGGCCCCTTTTACCGAAGGGTCCGACGATGTCTGACAAGTCCCCGCGACAATCCATGTCCAAGAAGTCCGGAAAGTCCTTGAAGGAGAAGCGCGCGGCCAAGCACGCCAAGGCCGACAGCGCCTCGCAGGCCGAGGGCGTCCTCAACGCCAAAAAGCGCTGACCGCCACGAATCCGCCCGCGTAGGACGCCGGTGCGCTAAGACAGACCCATGCCGGCCCCCACCGCGTTCCGCTATCCGCCACCCCGCGGCCGCAGGACGCGCCTGCGCAACGCCCTGCGCACGCTCGGATTCGACCCCTTCCCCAGCGACCACGTCGCCCGGTTGTTCATCGGCGGCCTCAACGAGGGCGATCCCACCGCCGAACGCTTCGTCGCCGAGACCTACCACGGCGACCTGGGTGCCCGGAAAGCTCGCGATCTGGTGGAGACCGCGCAGCGCGACGGCGTCGACGCGGTGCCCGACGCGCCGGAATCCATGCGCGCGCTCTTCGAGGAGTTCGAACAGCTCCCGGACTGGGTCGACCCCGACCTCGTCGAACAGGGCGCCGCGGTCTGGCGGCGCTGGGCGTACGCGCTGGGCGCGCTCGGCAACGCCGGCACCAACGACACCTACACCGAGGGCTGGCTCGCGGTCCCGCTCTCGCTGAGCGGTGGATACGCCGGCGACCGCGCCCTGCACCGCTACCTCGAGACCTCCCGATGGTGGGTCGAGGTATGCCGGCCGGGGGCAGTCCTCACACCGAATTCACCGGCGCGCAACATCTCTCTGCATGTGCGGATCATGCACGTCTCGGTCCGCGACCGCGTCAAGAACCACCCCGAATGGGACGCCGGACGCTGGGGCCTGCCCATCAGCCAGTCCGCGATGCTGCTCACTCTCCTCGGCGGCAGCGTCGCGCCCGCCTTCGGCCTGTTCGCCCTCGGCCACCTCACCTCGCCGCACGAGATGCGCGCGGTGCTGCACTTCAACCGCTACTGCGGTCACCTCGTCGGCGTCCGGTGCGACGGGTACTTCCCCGAGACCATCGCCGACGCCTGGCGCATCCTGCTGATGGCCGACGCCGCCCGCAGCTACGACAGCGCGGACAGCGGCGCCGAACTCGTCGAGTCCTTCGTGCCCGCCTTCGCACCCGCGCCGGCCCACCGGGGCGTCCAACGGATCCGGGCGGCCTACCACTACCGGGTCCAGGCCGGCTATCTCGGTCTCTACATGCTGCCGTGGAACCGCCGCCGTTACCGCCTGCCCTCGGCGCTGCCCGGCATCGCGTTACTCGTCGCGCGCGCCCCGTTCATCGCGGGCGTCGAGATCGCCCGCCGCCTCAGCCCCGGCATCGACCGCGCCTGGCAGCACACCAACCACACGAGGTGGGAGCGCTGGCTCGAATGGCAATCCGCCGGAAAGGCTGCGAAGTTCGAAGCCGCCGCACCGCTGCGCCGCTAGCGTGAAAGCCATGCCCAGCATCGAAGCCGGCGAGCCGCCGGAACTCCTGTTCAAGATCGTCAATCCTGCGCTGCGTACCGCGCTGAAGACGCCGCTCGGCGCAGCCCTCAAACAGTTCATGGTCTTGGAGTTCACCGGCCGCAAATCCGGCCGGAAGTTCTCGATCCCGGTCAGCGCGCACCACCTCGACGGCGACCTCTACGCCATCCTCGAGGCCCAGTGGAAGTACAACTTCCGCGACGGCGCGGACGCCCAGGTCACGACCGGTGGCAGGACCACCCGGATGCGCGGCGAGCTCATCACCGACACCGCGGCCGTCGCCGACATCGCCCACCGCATCGCCCAGGACTACGGCCCCAAGAAGGCGCAGCTGATGATGGGGATGAAATTCGAGGGCGACACCGTACCGTCGCTGTCGGAGTTCACCGAAGCGGCCACCCGCCTCAAGGTCGCGGCCATCCGCTTCACCCCGGCCTGACCCGTGTGTCGGTGGAGGTCATCCCCCAACGGCACCTGACGAGGGCGTAGTCTCGGGCCCGAGCCGGCCTTGCCGGCACGTGACCCGACCCCGAGACGTTCAGGACGGACAGTGGCAGATACATCCAGCGCAGCCCCGAAAGCCGAGTCCAAGTGGCTCTCGAAGTCTGCCGCCGACACGCGCGGTTCGGATAAGAAGGAAGTTCAGTTCCACTACGACATCTCCAATGAGTTCTTCCGTCTGTGGCAGGACCCGAACCAGGTCTACAGCTGCGCGTACTTCGAGAAGGACGACTACACCCTCGAGCAGGCGCAGCTCGCCAAGATCGACCTGTCACTGGGCAAGCTCGGCCTCGAACCCGGGATGACGCTGCTCGACATCGGCTGCGGCTGGGGCAAGACGATCATGCGTGCGGTGGAGAAGTACGACGTCAACGTGATCGGCCTGACGCTGTCGGAGAACCAGAAGAAGCACATCGAGGAATTCCACTTCGCCAACGCCGACACCAATCGCAAGATGGAGGTCCGGCTGCAGCCGTGGGAGGACTTCTCCGGCGAGGTCGACCGCATCGTCTCGATCGGCGCCTTCGAGCACTTCGGCTTCAACAAGTACGACGACTACTTCAAGAAGACCTTCGACTGGATGCCCGACGACGGTGTGCAGATGCTGCACACGATCATCATCCCGGAGGATGAGGAGATCAAGGCGAAGAAGCTGCCGCTGACCATGTCGCGGGTCCGCTTCATCAAGTTCATCATGGACGAGATCTACCCCGGTGGCCGTCTGCCGCTGGCCTCGATGGTCAAGGAGCACGCCGTCAAGGCCGGTTACACCGTGACCCGCGAGCAGCATCTGCAGCCGCACTACGTGAAGACGCTGGACACGTGGGCACGCAATCTGGAGGCCAAGAAGGACGAGGCCATCGCAATCACCAACGAGGAGATCTACGAGCGGTTCCTCAAGTACCTCGATGGCTGCGCCGACCTGTTCCGCCAGGGCTACACCGACGTCGCGCAGTTCACCTTGGAGAAGTCACCCAGTTAGCCAAACTAGGCAATCTGCGTTATAAAACCAAGATCACAGACAGCAGGAGGAAGACGCAGATGAGTGAGATCGGGTCGGGGGACTCGGCTGGTACGAACACCGCGACGATGAAGGTGGCGTACGAGGACGTTCAGGCTCACTACGACATCTCCAACGAGTTTTTCGGGCTGTGGCAGGACCCCACCCGCACCTACAGTGCCGCCTATTACAAGCGTGACGACATGTCGCTCGAAGAGGCGCAGCTGGCCAAGATCGACCTGGCGCTGGACAAGCTGGGTCTCACCCCGGGGATGACGCTGCTCGACGTCGGTTGCGGCTGGGGCGCCATGCTCAAGCGCGCGATCGAGCGTTTCGACGTCAACGTCATCGGGCTGACGCTGAGCAAGAATCAGCAGGCCCTCGGTCAACAGGTCCTCGACGCCGTCGACACCTCCCGCTCCCGCCGCGTCCTGCTGCGCGGCTGGGAGGAGTTCGACGAACCGGTCGACCGCATCGTCAGCATCGAGGCGTTCGAGGCGTTCCCGAAGGAGCGCTACAAGGCGTTCTTCGACCTCTGCTACCGCATCATGCCCGGCGACGGCCGGATGGTGCTGCAGACGATCATGGGGCACCCGCTCAAGCGGTGGCCCGAGCTCGGCGTGCCGATCACGATGACCGATCTGCGGTTCATGCGGTTCATCGCCAAGGAGATCTTCCCCGGCGGTTCGGTGCCGTGCGACGAGGACGTCATCGAGTTCTCCACCAACGCCGGGTTCTCGGTCGAGAAGCAGGACGACCTCACCCCGGACTACGTCCGCACCCTGGCCACCTGGGCCGAGGCGCTGCAGGCGCACCACGACGAAGCCGTCGCGGTGACGTCCGAGGAGGTCTACGAGCGGTACATGAAGTACCTGCTGGGCTGCTCGGACTTCTTCAACCGCAACGTCAGCTACGTCGCGCAGTTCACGCTCGTCAAGTAGCCAGGCCGCGGCGTAGCTCCTCGAGCGCCTGCTCGAGGGTGACGTTGGGCCTCCACCCCCAGCGGTGCGCCCGGTCGGCGACGATCTGCCCGGTCCACGCCGGTTCGTCCTCGTAGATCGGTTGGACGCCCACCGCTCCGGTCACCGTGCCGAAGTAGTCACGCTGGGTGGCCGGACCGCCCGCGGCGTTGACCGGTGTGCAGCCGCCGTCCACCGGACCCTGCTCCGGATCGTCCGCGGTCGGGATCCGGCCGGTGGCGAGGTCGGCGAGCAGCACCGCGAGGTCGTCGACGTGGATCCAGGCGAAGGTCTTGGCCGCGACGGTGCGCCGGGCCGATTCGTTCTCCACGATGTCGTTGGGCCGCAACGTGTTCCAGATAGATGTCTCGCCCGGGCCGAGGATCGCCGGCGGTCGCACCAGGATGCGGGTGAGGCCGTCGACCTCGGCGAGGGCCGCGTCGGTGTCGCGTTTGGTCACCGGATAGTCGCCGCCGTCGTCGTCGACCAGGGCGGCCGACTCGTCGACGTCCCCCACGCCGGCCGTCCGGTCGTACACCCCCGCGGTGGACATGTGCACGAACCGCGCGACGCCCGCATCGCGAGCCACCCGGGCGATCACCGGCGTGCCCTCCACACCCACCCGGTGCTGGGTGGCGCGGTCGCTGCCCATCGGGTGCACCGTCGTCACGACGCCGGTCGCCCCCGCGACCACGCCGGCGGCGAATTCTGGATCGGCGAAGTCCCCGACGTGTTCCTCGACGCCGTCGATCGCAGGGGCGGCGCCTGCGCGGCGCACGACGGCCCGAACCGTCGCCCCCTGCTTCACCAACTCGGCACAGGTGCGTGCCCCGACGAAGCCGTTCGCTCCGGTGACGACCACGACAGGACTGGGTTGTTCATCGGTCATAGGACCACTGTTCCCGCTCGGCGACGAGTCAAGCAGCACCGAACACGAGCGCGACGTTGTGCCCGCCGACGCCGAAGGAGTTGCTCACCGCGTAGCGGTAGCGGCCGGGCCTGGGCACGTCGGTGACCACGTCCAGGTCGATCTCGGGGTCGACCTCCGTCACGTTCAGCGTCGGCGGCACCACACCGTCGCGCAGCGCCTGCACCGTCACCACGGCCTCGACCGCCCCCGCCGCACCGAGCGAATGTCCCAGCGCGGCCTTGGGCGCATACACCGTCGGGGTGTGGTCGCCCAGTGCGCGGCGGATGGCCCGCGCTTCGGCGAGATCTCCGAACCGGGTCCCGGTGGCGTGCGCGTTGACGAGGTCGATGTCCGCGCGGGTCAGGCCGGCCACCTCGATCGCGTGCGCCACAGCATCGCCCGCCGCTTCACCGTCCGGGTCGGGGTACAGCGGGTCGTAGGCGTCTGCCGTCGTCGCCACACCCAGGAGCCGCCCCAGGATCGCGGCGCCCCGGGCCTTGGCGTGCTCGGCGGTCTCGAGCAGCATCAGCGCGCCGCCCTCACCGAACACCATGCCGTCTCGGCGCGCGTCGAACGGACGGCAGGCGGTCGTCGAGAGCATGTCCGCCTGGGTGAACGCCCCCACCGGCACCGCCTCGATCACGGTCTCCACGCCGCCGCAGATCGCCACGTCGGCCTCCCCGAGCATCAGGTGCTGCCAGCCGTGCGCGATCGCCGCGGCACCGGACGCGTCGGCCATCACCGGGGAGATGACGCCGGCCTTGGCCGTGCGGTCCAGCCCGACCGCCGCGGCGGGCGCATTGGGCATGTACATCTGGACCGCCAGCGGCGACACCGCCCGCAGCCCTTTGGTCTTCCAGTCGTCGTACTGCAGCGCGATGTCCTCGGTGGACCCGAGCGCCAACCCGATCGACACCAGCAGCCGCCGCGAATCCACCTCCGGCGCCCCGGCCGTCGCCCACAACCGCCGATTGAGCACCAACGCCATCTTCTGCATGTACGAAAGACGGCGCAGCTCAACACGACTGAGATGTGCGTCGAAATTCTCGGTGAGCGCACCACCGATGCGGACCGGTGAGTCGAGTTCGTCGACGAACCACTTGTCCAACGCGCGGATTCCGCTGCGGCAGGCCAGCAGTTGACGCCAGGTGTCCTCCGCGTCCGGCGCGAGTGCGGTGGTGGACGCGACGGCGGTGACCACGACGTCGTCTCTCACTTCAGCTCCTGCTCAGCCCACCGCTCCGTTGATGACGGGTTTTTCGATCATGCCTTTCTCGACTCCCCACATCGTGGCGATCGTGCGGTACTCCCCCGTCGCCATCAGATGCTCGAGCGCCTGGCGCAGCGATTCGGCCAGACCGGAACCCTTGGCCACCGGCCACCCGTACGGCGCCGAGTCGAAGACCTCGCCCGCCGGTTCGAGGACTCCGCCCGAGGTCTTGATCGCGAATCCGGTGACCGGCGAATCGGCCGACATCGCGTCGATTTCCCCTGCCGCCAGCGCCGCGGTGACCTGGTCCTGTTCGGTGAACACCACCTTCTGCAGCGGCGGGCGTCCGGCCGCGACGCACGCCTCGCTCTTGGCCGGCAGCTCGACGGTGTCCTGGATGACGCTGTAGGCCACGCCGACCCGCAGACCGCAGGCGTCAGCCGGGTCGATCGACGAGCCCACCCGCTGCGCCCACAGGGTGCCGGCCTCGAAGTAGGTCACGAAGTCGACGAGTTCCTCGCGTTCACGGGTGTCGGTGATCGACGACATGCCCATCGTGAAGTCACCGTCGCGCACCGAGGGCAGCACGCTCTCGAACGCCGTCTCGCGGAACTCCGCGGTCAACCCCAGCGTGCGCGCCACCGCATTCATCAGGTCGACGTCGAAGCCGACGATCTCTCCGTACGCGTCGCGAAACTCGTTGGGCGCGTACGGCACGTTGACACCGATCAACAGCCGTCCGGTCTCCCGGATCTCCGGGGGCACCGTCGCGGCGATCGAGGCCACCGCGCCCACCGCCGTCACCGGGGTCGCCGTCGCGGGGTCCTCTGCGACCACCACCTGCCGCGGTGCGGGGGCGCGCTCCGGCCCGCTGTTGAGCTGCCACGCCACCGACGCCGCGACCACCGCGAGCACCACGCCGGCGCCGGCCACCGTGAAAACCCGCCGCGAAATCCTGCGGCGGGCAGACACTTTCGGCCGCCGCGCGGAGTGCCGGCCCGAGCGCACCGACAGCCGCACCGGCGCCGCCAGCGCCCGGCGTGCGGCCGTCGCCAGTTCCGCCGCTGTCTGATAGCGCTTTTCGGGTTTCTTGGCCATGCCCTTGGCAATGACCTCGTCGAAGGCGGCGAGTTTCGGATCCTTGGCCGACGGGCGCGGAATCGGTTTCACCATGTGGCCGGCCAGCTGCTGTTCGAGCGAGTCCGCCGGATACGGCCGCACACCGGTCAGACACTCGTAGAGCACGCAGGTCAGGGCGTAGATGTCCGAGCGGGGATCGATCGTGCCGCCGTTGAACCGCTCGGGCGCCATATAGGCCAGCGTGCCCAGCGTGCTGCCGGCCGTCGTCATCGCGGGATCGCCCGCGGTGCGAGCGAGGCCGAAGTCGATGAGATAGACGAAATCGCGGTCGGTGATGAGGATGTTCGACGGCTTCACGTCGCGATGGATGAGCCCTGCGGCGTGCGCGGCGTCCAGCGCGGTGGCGACCTGTTCGATCACCTTGACCGCGAACGCCGGCAGCAACGGTCGGTCGGTCTGCTGCAGGATCGAGCCCAGATTGCGGCCCTCGATCAGCCGCATGTCGAGATAGAGCCTGCCGTCGATCTCCCCGTATCCGTGAATCGGCACCACGTGCGGGTCCTGGACGCCCGCGGCGGCCTGCGACTCGCGCCGGAATCTTCGCTGGAACGTCTCATCCTGGGCCATGTGGGCGGGCAGGACCTTGACCGCGACGACGCGGTCGGTGTGGGTGTCGTAGGCCTGGTAGACCTCGCCCATCCCGCCCCGGCCGATCAGCTTCTGCAGCTGGTAGTGCCCGAATGGTGTCGCGTCCACCGTTGTACTCCTCGGCAGCGGCCAGTCGGTGTGTCGAGGTGAAACTACAACAGGTTTGCCGAGAGCACGCGCCACTCGACAGATGCAGCCCGTTCGCGGTTCCGGGTCTCGTTACAGATGCAAGAACCGAAACCGTAGGGGAACCCCCGATTCCTCATTTGCGTCGCAAGATTGACACTGACGACAAATAATGTTCAGGGGGAACGGTCGGCCATGCGCCGGCCGTGAATGTCACAGGGGGGAATGAAAGGTGCCACAACAGCTCGCAGACATCGAGGTCGGCGTCGACGGCGATACTGAGAGAGGTAGCGACTACAGAGCCATGACCAGGCACAATCGTGTCGGATCCAGCGGCGGCCGGGTCCAGGTCACGCCCACCGGGCGCACGCCCAGCAGCATGCCGGGACTCGACATCGCCGAGCTGAAGTCGTGGCAGAACTACATCGATGCCGCACTCCGGCTGCAGGCCCGGCTCAACCACGAGCTGAATGAGGGCTACCGCCTCACTCTCGAAGACGTCCGGCTGTTGCACGCGCTCGACCGCTCCGAAAACGGCGCCGTGCGGATGGGCGAGCTCGCGCAGGCTCTGGTGTCCACGCCCAGCCGGATCAGCCGCCGGGTCGACCGTCTCGAGGCCAGGGGCCTTGCCCACCGGGCCACCAGCGACCGCGACGGCCGCTTCGTCCTCGCCGAGATCACCCCCGAGGGCCGCAGGCTCCTCGAGAAGGCGATGGCCACCTACGCCCAGGGGGTACGGGACTGCTATCTGGCCCCGCTGTCCCGACCGCAGGTCGCCGCGATGGCCGAGAACTGCAGGCGCATCAACGCCGGCCTGGCGCCGAACGTCGGCTGACACTAATTAACGATCACGCTTATTTGCGCACTTATGGCCGTGCGAACGCGAGATTCGCTTGACATAGGGTGTGACCACGTAAAGTAGCGCGCAATGTTCTGGTGTCGAAGCGACAAGACCTTTGCCCATTTGCGATCATTCGACGGTGGAACCCGAGCCCAACCCGTCGACCGAGGAGTCAGCCGTCGCGGCATTCCTCGCCGAGACGGCGCTGGGGTCCGCCGGACTGATCATCGAGGGCGAAAACGGCATCGGGAAGACCCGCCTGTGGTTGGCCGCGCTCGACGACGCCCGCTCCCGTGGCTACCGCGTGCTGTCGGCGCGCGCCGGCCAGGCCGAGACCTCACTGGCATACGCAGTGGTCGCCGACCTCCTCGACGACGTCGACGCCGCGGCGGCCCTGCCCGCCGTGCAGCGCCTCGCACTGGATCGCATCCTGTTACGCACCGAGGTCGCCGGACCCGACACCGACCATCGAGTGGCCGCGGCGGCGGTGCTCAACACCATCGAGCGGCTCTGCGCGGATACCCCGGTCGTCGTGGCGATCGACGACGCCCAGTGGCTCGATGCCGAGAGCCGCGAGGTGATCGGGTTCGCCGCCCGGCGGCTGACCGGTCGCGTCGGAATTCTGCTGACCGAGCGAGCGGAGACCAGGTCGTACAGCACCGCCTGGTTGCAGCTGCCCCGCGGCGAGCATCCGCGGCGGCACCGGGTTCCACCGCTGACCCTGGGCGGACTGCACGCCATGCTCTCCGAACGGCTCGGCCGCTCGTTTCCGCGCCCCACGCTGATTCGCATCGCCGAGACCTCCGGCGGCAACCCGCTCTATGCCCTCGAACTGGCCCGCGCCATCAGCGAGCACACCGAGGCCGGAGAACCCACGCTGCCCGCCACCCTCGCTGACGTCGTCCGCCGCCACATCGAAGGCCTCGACGACACCGTGCGCGACGTGCTGCTCGCGGCGTCGTGCGTGGCTGCGCCGACCGTCGATCTGATCGCGAGCGTCACCGACCGGGCCTCGGACCGGGTCATCGAGCTCATGGAGGTCGCCGAGAGCGAGGGCATCGTCGAGATCGACGGTTACCGCATCCGATTCACCCCCCCGCTGCTGGCGCGCGGCGTGTACTCCGAGGCCGGGCCGGCGCGGCGACGCCATATGCACCGACGGCTCGCCGACGTCATCGCCCATCCCGAACTCAAGGCGCGCCACCTGGCACTGGCGGCGACCAGACAGGACGACGACACCCTCGCCGCGCTGGACGCCGCCGCCGAGGCCGCCCGCACCCGCGGGGCGCCCGCCGCCGCGGCCGAACTGCTCGAGTTCGCGATGCGCCTCGGCGGCGACACCGACCTGCGGCGCCTGCAGGCTGCGGCACACCACTTCACCGCCGGGGACAGCGAACGCGCCGACGCGCTACTGACCGTCACCGTCCCCCGGATGCCCAGCGGCCCGCTGCGGGCCTTTGCGCTGATTCAACTCGCCGCCGTCGCCCTCGACGACCACGGGTTCGAAGAGGCGAAGGAACGGCTCGCCGAGGCGCTGGCCGACAGCGAGAGCGATGTCGACCTCCAGGTGTTCTGCCTGCTGATGCTGTCGCTGGCGCAGGGCACCTCGGGCGACGACGGGGATTCGCTGGCCAGCGCGGAGCAGGCGATGGTGCTGGCCGAGCGGAGCGGGCAGCCCCAGCTGATCGGCCAGGCGCTCACCGTGCGGGTGATGACGAGGTTCCTGCACGGGTTCGGGGTGGATGCGGAGGATCTGGATCGGGCGCTCGACCTCGAGGACGCCGACGCCGAAGTGCCGCTGGGACTACGGGCCCGGTGGGCCGCGGCGTTGCTCATGTCGTGGACCGGCCGCCTCGACGAGGCCCGCGACATCATGAGAGGGATCGCGCGCTACTGCCTCGACCGCGGTGCCGACCGCGACCTGCTCGTCATCGCCAATCACACCGCGATCGCCGAACTGTGGTGCGGCCACCTCGACAAAGCGACCCGGCTCGCCGACGACGCCGTACAACGGGCCGAACAGCTCGGCGGCGACCACCTGCGCGTCATCGCCGTCGGCGTCCGCGCCACCGTCAGCGCGTACACCGGAGACGTAGAGGCGGCCCGCGCCGATGTCGCGCTGGCGCTCGAACTGGCTGAACGGTGTGATTCAACCCCGCGGATGAAGTGGTGGGCCCAGGCGGTACTTGCGTTTCTTGAGGTGTCGCTGGGCCACCACGCCGAGGCCGCCGCGGCGCTGGAACCCGTTCTGCAGGTGTACGCGAGGACGCCCGGCACGGAGATCATGACCGCCTGGTTCGTGCCCGATGCGGTGGAGGCGTTCGTGGCGATCGGCCGGGTCGCGGACGCCGAACCGCTCGTCGCCCGACTCGAGGCCGACGGCCGCCGGCTGGACCGGACGTGGATGCTCGCCGTCGGCGCACGCTGTCGCGCCCTCGTGCTGGCTGCCACCGGTGACGTGGATGCGGCGGCCGCTGCGGCATCGGAGGCCATGGCTCATCACGAGCGGCTGACAATGCCATTCGAAAAGGCGCGCACCGCACTGGTTCTCGGACAACTCCAGCGTCGGCAGCGACGGAAGGAGGCGGCTGCCGCCACGTTGGGCGGGGCGCTGTCGACCTTCGAGGAGATCGGGGCCCGCCTGTGGGCGCAGCGGGTGCGTACCGAACTCGTCCGGGTGAACGTGCGCCCCAGCCGCGACCAGGGCCTGACCCCGTCCGAACACAGGGTGGCAGAACTGGCTGCGGGGGGAATGAGCAACCGCGACATCGCGGCCGCCCTGTTCATCAGCGTCAAGACCGTCGAGGCGAATCTGGGACGGGTGTACCGCAAACTCGGGGTGCGCGGCCGGGCTTCGCTGGGGCGACACTTCGGCTGACCGCCGCGCGACGGCATATAGGAGTAGGGCAAACCCCAATTCGTCGCCGTGCAAATGTCTTTAGCGTGAAACCATGCTCACCGCCGACGCACCGTCGTCCTGTTGTCTGGCGGAGTGGTATCTACCCGACCTGACCGACGAGCTGATCGACATCTACGTCGCCCGACTTGTGACGGCGTCGGCGGCCATGCGCGCTGAGGGCGCCGACGTCCATCTGATGCTGACGGTGGCCGTGCCCGGCGACGAGGTGCTCTACGGCGTGTTCGACGGCTGCGATCCCGAGACGGTCGAGAGGACATGTGAGCGCGCCGGTCTGACCCCGGAACGCCTCAGCGGGAAGGTCGGCACGCGCATCCTGCACGCGAGTGAGTCACCATAGGGGAATCCCCGATTCCTGCGTCGTTGTTCCGGCGGATGCTGTACGAGCGCTCAGCCGCCCGGGGGATGCGGCTGGCGCAGCTTGTCTACCTGCCGACGGGGCGGCAGGTAGACAAGTATCACCCTCGCGGGCCGCTTCGTCGAGAATCGAAATTCGGCGCCATGCGAATGCGCGAAATTGCCGTAAAGTGCGCATTGTTCGAATGCAAGCAGCGTAAGTCGGTATACGAATAATTCGCTGTAGGGGGTACGCCTTGACCGAGGTCGATCAGCTGTGGAAACAGGTTCGGCGTCGCCTCAGGCATGTGCGCCGAGACTTCCGAATTCGGCGGGAAGAGGCTCATCCGGCCGTGGGATTCGTCGCGGTGGGACTGCTCATTCTGGTGACGATTTCGGCCGTGGTGTACGCGCTGTCGCTATAGCCGAATTCGCAATGTCGGTCTCACAGCGTTGTCATGGATATATCTGCATGACGCAGCTGTGAGACCGACATTGCGATCGGACTGCGAGGAATCCCGAGCCGCTATCCGCGGAACGGCACCGCCGGCGCGACTCGGTCGGCCTGATCGTCTGTCAATTGCGCGTCGATCTCGTCGAGCTCGAGATGCCTGCGATCCTTGGCGAACGAGATGGCGACCATGGCGATGATGGTCGTGAGGATCGCGAATCCGGTGACCATCCACAGTGATCCGTCGGCCCACATCACCATGGCCGCGGCGAGCGCCGGGGTGAAGCTGGCCAGCAGGATGGACGCCATCTGGTAGCCGATGGAGATCCCGGAGTACCGCACCGCGGTCGGGAACAGCTCGCAGTACAGCGCGGGCAGCGGGGCGTAGACCATCGCGTGTCCCAGCGCCAGGAAGACGGTGACGCCGACGACGATGCCCCACAGCTCTCCGGTGTGCACCAGCGCGAAGATCGGCCACGTCGTCACGACGATGAGCGCGCCACCGATCAGGAACGTCTTGACCCGTCCGATGCGATCGGAGAGGCGGCCGAACACCGGGATCATGATGATGTTCGCCGTCGCACCGATCATCGATGCGATCAGCCCATAGGACCGCGGTGCCCCGAGATTGGTGGTGACGTAGGAGAGCACGAAAGTCGTGAACAGGTAATAGTTCCCAGCTTCGGCGAAGCGGCCGAAGATGGCGATCAGCAGCGAGCGCTTGTGGTCACGGAACAGCACGACCGCGGGCGCCTTGCGCTTCTCGATCTCCGCCTCCATCTTTGCCTTCTCCTCCAGGAAGGCCGGGCTCTCGGCCGCCCGCAGGCGGATGTAGAGACCCACGAATGCCAAGACGATCGCGAGCAGGAACGGGATGCGCCAGCCCCACTCGTCGAAGGCGTCCCCGGAGATCCAGGACGACAGCGAGACGACCGCGGTGCCGAGCAGCAGACCTGCCGACACACCGATCTGTGGCCACGAGCCGAACAGGCCGCGTTTCTCGCGCGGCGCGTTCTCCACGGCGATGATCGCCGCGCCGCCCCACTCGCCGCCGACCGCGAAGCCCTGAGCGAGTCGCAGTACGCAGAGCAGCAGCGGTGCGGCGACACCGATCTGGGCGTAGGTGGGCAGGAAGCCGATCGCCGCGGTGGCCACCGTCATGATCGTGAAGGTCATGATCAGGGTGGCTTTACGGCCGATCCGGTCGCCGAGGTGCCCCGAGACGAAGGCACCGACGGGCCGGGCGAGGAAGCCGACGCCGAAGGTCGCCAGCGAGACGATCTGACCAACCGCGCCGGGCAGATTGGGGAAGAACAGGTTGCCGAAGACGAGCGCTGCGGCAGTGCCGTAAACCGTGTATTCGTACCACTCGACGATCGCGCCGATGGTGCCGGACTGCACGGATCGCCGGCGGAGCTGCTCCGGCGTCAGGGTGGCGGTGGCCATGATTCTCCGATCGATGATGCTGAGGTTTTGGTGCGGACCCGGCCGCGCTATCCGGCGAAGTCGTGGTCGGACCAGGCGAGCTTCTCGCCCCGGTATTTCGCCGCCCGCACGTCACCGGAGCGAGCATGGCCCTCGAAGAGCTCCACACGGGCGGCGCGCCCGCACAGCTCGCCGAAGAAGGCGCTCGACTCGGTGTTCGTGACCTCCTGGTAGGTGACGGTGCGCAGGTACTTGCCGACCCACAGGCCGCCGGTATAGCGGGCGGCACCGCGCGTCGGAAGGACGTGGTTGGTGCCGATCACCTTGTCGCCGTAGGAGACACAGGTACCTTCACCGAGGAAGAGGGCACCGTAGTCGTGCATCTTGTCCAGTGCCTCACGGGGGTTCTCAGTGAGGATCTGGACGTGCTCGGAGGCGTACTGGTCGGCCAGTGCGTAGGCGTCGTCCAGCGTCTCGACGACACGGACCTCGCCCCAGTCCCGCCATGCCGGCTCGGCGAAGTCGCGAGTGGGCATGTCGACCAGAATCTTCTCGATGTGTTCGATGACCTCGCGCCCGAGGTCCTCACTGGTGGTGATCAGCACTGCGGGTGAATCCGGGCCGTGCTCGGCCTGCGACAGCAGGTCGACCGCCACGATGAACGGATCGGCGTGCTCATCGGCGACGATGAGCACCTCGGTCGGACCGGCGAACAGGTCGATGCCGACCTCGCCGAACAGCTGGCGCTTGGCCTCGGCGACGAACGCGTTGCCGGGGCCGGCGAGCATGTTGACCGGGGCGATGGTCTCGGTGCCGACAGCCATTGCGGCGACGGCTTGGATGCCGCCCAGCAGGTAGATCTCGTCGGCCCCGGCCAGATGCATCGCGGCGATCGTGGCGTCGGGCACCTCACCCCGGATCAGGGGTGTGCAGGCGGCGACGCGCTGCACGCCGGCGACCTTCGCAGTCACGATCGTCATGTGCGCGCTGGCCAACAGCGGGTACTTGCCGCCCGGGATGTATGCGCCCGCCGCCTGGACCGGGACGTTCTTCTGACCCAGGAAGACGCCCGGGAGCGTCTCGATCTCGAAGTCGGACAGCGATTCCAACTGCTTCTGCGCCATCACGCGGACCTGCTGCTGGACGAATTCGATGTCCTCGATGACCTGACGCGGCACCCGGGCGATGATCTCCTCGAGCTGCTCGGGGGTGAGCAGATAGCTGTCCGCCGAGTACTTGTCGAACTTCTCCGAGTATTCGCGCACGGCGGCGTCGCCGCGGGTGCGGATGTCGTCGATCACGCTTTCGACGGTGGACCGGACCTCGGCCGTGCTCCCCCGCTCGACGCTTTCCCGCAACGGGGTCTTGAGGTCTTTGGTGGGGATCACGTTTCGTGGCGCAGTGGCGGTCGTCATGAATCTCCTTGAATCGGCTTGTTCGACCGGATCTCCGGCCTGGATCACTCGGCGTGGCGCTTGTGCTGCGCGTCACCTGCCCGACCGAGTGTATTCGTATGCATCCATGATCGCAAGTAGCATGAGTTGACCCGCCAAAAGGCTGTATTGAACTGGTAGTTTGTAGGCGCAACAGTGTGTTTTCGTATCCAAATCAGATGTGGCGGATAGCCTCGACGAAGCAACACCGGAGGATGACCACGAATGCCGACCAGCCACGACGTCGCTCGCCTCGCCGGCGTCTCACAGGCCACCGTGTCTCGGGCCCTGAGCGGCGGCAGCGTGAGCGCGGCCACGCGCAAGAAAATCCTCGAGGCCGCCGCCACCGTCGGATACGTACCGAATCTCGGGGCACGCGCGATGAAGACCGGCCGGGTCAACACCGTCGGGGTCGTCGTCGCGGATCTGAAGAATCCGTTCTATCCCGAGATCCTCGACGCGCTGACGTTCCATCTCGACGCGGCGGGGCAGAAGGTCACGCTGTGGAACTCCGACGGACCCGGTAACGACGCCGCGCTCGAGGCCATCAACGCCGGCTCCGTCGACGGGGTCATCTTCACGACCGTCACCGAGGCGTCGGCGCCGCTGCGCGCGGCGCTGGACAAACACAAGCCGGTGGTGCTCATCAACCGCACGGTCGAAACCCTCGGATGCGACCAGGTGTCCAGCGACAACGTCGCGGGCGGTCACGCCGTTGCCGAGTATTTCCTGACCCACGGTCGCCGTGAGATCGCTTTCATCGGCGGACCTTCCGCGGCGAGTACGGCGCGAGACCGGTTCCGCGGATTCGCCGAGCGACTCGGGTCGGCGGGGGTGCAGTTGGAGCCCGACCGCACGTTGGTCGGGTCGTTCAGTCACGATTTCGGCTACAACGCCGTGATCCGGCTACTCGAGGGTGCACAGCGTCCCGACGCCATCTTCTGCAGCAACGACCTGATCGCGTTCGGCGCACTCGACGCCGCGCGGGCCGCCGGGGTGGCGGTACCCGAGGACCTGTGGATCGTCGGCTTCGACGACATCGCGATGTCGGCCTGGCCGGCCTTCGACCTCACCACGGTTCATCAGCCCAGCCGGGCCATGGCCGAGGCGGGGGCCCAGGCGCTGCTCGATCGCATCCGGCAACCGACCGCGCCCTATCGGACGCTGACGTTCCGCTGTCATCTGGTGGTGCGGGGTTCGACGGGTCCCTAGACACGTCAGGCCCCCTCGAAAGGGGGCCTGATCAGTGTGGCAGGTACAGGATTCGAACCTGTGTAGGCGTAAGCCGACGGATTTACAGTCCGCTCCCATTGGCCGCTCGGGCAACCTGCCTCTTCGATCGCACCGTCCTTGCGGATTTGGTGCGACTAGCAGGGTACAACGAGGATGGGCCGAAGACGAAAACGCCTCAGGGCGGCAGCCGAACCAGCAGGAAGGGAGCGAGTCCATGGCGGATTCCAGCTTCGACGTCGTCAGCAAGGTCGATCGCCAGGAGGTCGACAACGCGCTCAACCAAGCCGCCAAAGAGCTGAGCACGCGCTTCGACTTCCGCGGCACCGACACCACCATCGCCTGGAAGGGCGAGGAGGCCATCGAGATCGTCAGCTCCACCGAGGAGCGGGTGAAGGCCGCCGTCGACGTGTTCAAGGAGAAGCTCGTGCGCCGCGACATCTCCATGAAGGCGTTCGACGCCGCCGACCCCCAGCCCAGCGGGAAGACCTACAAGGTCAACGGCACCATCAAAGAGGGCATCACCAGCGAGCAGGCCAAGAAGATCACGAAGATCATCCGGGACGAGGGCCCGAAGGGCGTCAAGGCGCAGATCCAGGGCGACGAGATCCGCGTCAGCAGCAAGAAGCGCGACGACCTGCAGACCGTCATCGCGCTGCTCAAGCAGGCCGACCTCGAGGTAGCGCTGCAGTTCGTCAACTACCGCTGACGAGGACTGCGTCGGTACCGGCGGGCGACTCTCGGGTAGAGGCCACCGAATCGACCTCTCCCGCGCATCAGTCGCCCTACGCTGAGCGCCATGGCACCTGCGCAACGTGAACCCAATGTCGTTGTTCTCGGTGGCGGATCCTGGGGCACCACCGTGGCCTCGATCTGCTCCCGCCGCGCCCCCACCATCCAGTGGGTGCGTTCGGAGGACACCGCCAAGGACATCAACGCCAACCACCGCAACTCGCGCTATCTCGGCGACGACTGCGTGCTGAGCGAGACACTGCGCGCCACCACCGACTTCACCGAGGCCGCCAACTGCGCCGACGTCGTCGTCATGGGGGTGCCGTCCCACGGCTTCCGCGGCGTCCTCGAGGAACTCGCCGGCGAGTTGCGCCCTTGGGTGCCCGTCGTCTCGCTCGTCAAGGGCCTCGAACAGGGCACCAACAAGCGGATGAGCCAGATCGTCAGCGAAGTGCTGCCCGGCCATCCGGCGGGAATCCTCGCCGGCCCCAACATCGCCCGCGAGGTCGCCGACGGCTACGCCGCCGCCGCGGTGCTGGCCATGCCCGATCCGCATCTGGCCGCCCAGCTCGCAGAGTTGTTCCGCACCAAGCGGTTCCGCACCTACACCACCGACGACGTGGTGGGCGTCGAGATGGCCGGCGCGCTGAAGAACGTGTACGCCATCGCCGTCGGTATGGGCTACTCCCTGGGCATCGGCGAGAACACCCGCGCCATGGTGATCGCCCGCGCGGTCCGCGAGATGTCGAAACTCGGCGAGGCCATGGGCGGGCACCGCGACACCTTCGCCGGGCTCGCCGGTATGGGTGACCTCATCGTCACCTGCACCAGCCAGCGCAGCCGCAACCGCCACGTCGGCGAACAACTGGGTTCGGGCAAGTCGATCGACGAGATCATCGCGGCGATGAATCAGGTCGCCGAGGGCGTCAAGGCCTCCAAGGTGGTCATGGAGTTCGCCGACGAATACGGCATCAACATGCCGATCGCGCGCGAAGTGGACGGCGTGATCAACCAGGGGTCCACCGTCGAGCAGGCCTACCGCGGTCTGGTCGCCGAGAAGCCCGGCCACGAGGTGCACGGCCAGGGGTTCTAGAGCAAGCGGTCGAGCATGTTGCGCGCGGCCTCGGTCACCAGCGTGCGGTCGTAGGTGATCGCGAACTCGAACCGGCGGTCCCCGTCCGCCGGTTCGGATTCCCCCGGCTCCGGTTCGAGTTCCCGCGCCAGCAGCGCCACACAGTGGTGCGGTCCGAGCACCACCACCGTCCACTCCGCGCACAGCGGGTCCGCCGAATTCAGCGAGACTGCACGGACTTTCGGATCCGGCTCTTCGGGCAGCCCCTCGGCGAAGATCGCCACCAGCGGGCAGGTGCGCGCCAGTTTGCGGTACTGGTTGCGGGTGCGGGTGGTGTAGTGCTCCGCGTGCTGCAGCGCCGCGAACACCATCGGCGGATCGGCCACCAGCATGGCCTGACTCTCGATGTGCCGGGTGAACGCGTGCAAGGTCTCTTTGCGCGCCGTGCGGACGGGCACCCGGCCCGCGATCAGATCGAACGGCGATCCGGCGGCCGGCGCCTGGCCGCGGCCACGATCGGGCACCACCCACGGGGTGGGCCGCTGATCGATGAGCGACCCCGCGCGACCGTAGCGGTAGCCCTGCCCCAGCGAGGCGCCCAGGCCCAGCGCCTGTTCGAGGTGCTCCTCGGTCTCGATGCCCTCGGCGAGGATCACCGCGCCGGTGCGTTCGTGGTGGGCCAGCACTGCCGACAGCGTGCGGGCCTGATGGACGCGCGGAGGGAACTGCACCAGGTCGATGTCGAGTTTGATGACGTCCGGACACACCACATCCAGCAGCGCCAGCGAATCCGGGTGCACGCCGATGTCGTCGAGCGCAACGGCGAACCCGTCGGCTCGCAACGCCGCCGCCTTGCGCAATACGGTCCGCGGGTGGGCGAGCAGATCGCGTTCGGTGAACTCGAACATCAGGTTCAGCGCGGAGTGGCCGCGGTCCATCACCTCGTCATCGGCCCGGCCGGTGTACGGGGTGCCCGGCTCACAGTTCACCAGAAGCAGGCTGCCGGCCGGCAGTTCGCTGTCCAGCGCGCCGCGGATCGCAGCGTCGATGCAGGCGCGGTCCAGGCGGTCGAGCCGGCCCGTGGCCACCGCACGCGCGAACACCGCATCGGGACTGGGATGGTCGAGGTGCGGCCAGCGGGCCAGCGCCTCGAAGCCGACGACCCGGCCGTCGTCCAACGACACGATGGGCTGGTAGGCGGGCACGATCCCGACGCCGTCGACCGCGGCGTCCAGGGTGTCCTCGGAATCAGTTCTGATCGTCATACTCACTGCGCTCGATGGCGGCCACCGAGCCGCGCTGGCTGATGCGAGACAGCCTAACCGCGATTGACGAGCGGATTGGTGACGCCGACCGTATAGCTTCCTGCCGGGCTGACGACGAATCCGGCACCCGTCTGCGCGTCCGTGCACGTTGTGGCCACCCCGTCCGTGCCACAGCTCAGCGTGCGGTAGCTCAGCCGGGTGTTGGGCGGCAGCGGTTTGGTTTCGCCGGCCATCGCGAACACAGGTCCGCCCGTGGTGCTGAAGCCGGGCAGACCGCCGATCGAGCCGCTGATCAGATTCGCACCAGCCGGTGCGGCGGGAATGGGCCCGTTGCAGCCGTACATGCCGCTGCGCTGGATCACGCAGGTCAGGCCGTCGGGGGCGCTGAACGCGTACCAGGTGCCGTCCATGACGGCGAAGTCCTGGGGGTTCACCGGGGCGAACGCGTTGACATTCGGAAGCGGTGGCGGCGGTGGCGGTGGCGGTGCAGGTTGTGCAGCCGCGACCCCCGGCACACCAACAACGGCCGCCCCCACGGCTCCCACCACGCCGATCAGAATTCTGCTCAGCACGCAGTCACCCTAACGCGAGGTGCCGGGGCGCACCACAGCTGACGTCCGGCACTGGTCAAAAGCGCCGGCTCAGTAGCGGCCCGGCCCACGCCCGGCCATCTGCTCGAGGCGGCGGATGCGGTCCTCGATCGGCGGATGCGTCGAGAACATCTTGCCGATCTTCTCGCCGGAGCGGAACGGGCTGGCGATCATGAGGTGGGCCTGATCGGCCAGCTGCGGCTGCGGGGGCAGCGGCGCCGCCTCCACCCCACCGGCGATCTTGCGCAACGCCGAGGCCAGCGCGAGCGGGTCGCCGGTCAGCTCGGCGCCGGACTGGTCGGCCTGGTACTCCCGCGACCGCGACACCGCCAGCCGCACCACCGTGGCCGCGATCGGCCCCAGCAGCGAAACGAGCAGCAGCATAAACGGATTCGTACCTTCGCGGTTGCCGCCGAACATCCCGGCGAACAACGCGATGTTGGCCAGCGCCGTGATCACCGACGCCATCGCGCCGGCCACACACGAGATGAGGATGTCTCGGTTGTAAACGTGGGAAAGCTCGTGGCCCAGCACGGCGCGCAGCTCCCGCTCGTTGAGGATCTGCAGGATCCCCGTCGTGCAGCAGACTGCCGAATTCCGCGGATTGCGGCCGGTCGCGAAGGCGTTCGGGTTTGCGGTGTCCGAGATGTAGAGCCGCGGCATCGGCTGGTGTGCGGCGTTGGCGAGCTCGCGGACGATGCGGTACATCACCGGCGCCTGCAATTCGCTGACCGGTTGGGCGTGCATCGCACGCAGCGCCATCTTGTCGCTGTTGAAGTACACGTAGGCGTTCATGCCGATGGCGAACAGCACCGCCAGCGCCATGATCGACCGACCGAACAACGAGCCGACGAAGACGATCAACGCCGACATGCCCACCAGCAACAGGAACGTCTTGAACCTGTTGGCGTGCGGATTCCATGTCATCGAATCTGTCTCCTAAGAGTCGTGAGAACTGATCCTCGCTGACTGAACGCTGCACACGGCGGTTCGGGTTCCGCGCGCCTCAGCCGTGCCGGGTGATGGTGTAGTCCACCAACGACGCCAGCGCGTGTCGTCCCGGCCCATCCGGCAGCTGCGCGAGCTCGTCGCGGGCCTGCTGCGCGTAGCGCGTCACGGTCGCCTTGGCCTGCTCCATGCCTGGTGAACGGCGTAACAGACCGAGCGCCTCGGCCAGGTCGTCGTCGTTGTCAACGGGTTGGGCGAGCAGTTCGCGGAGCCGATCGGCGTCCGGCCCGGTCTCGCGCAGAGCGTAAAGCACCGGCAGCGTGTGAACACCCTCACGCAGATCCGTCCCGGGCAACTTGCCCGATTCGTCGGGGTCGCTGTCGATGTCGATGATGTCGTCGGAGATCTGGAAGGCGGTTCCGACGATGCCGCCGAGCCGCGCCAGCCGTTCGATCTGGTCCTCCCCCGCGCCGGAGAACGTCGCCCCGAAGCGGCCCGACGCGGCGATCAGGCAGGCCGTCTTCTCGTAGACGACTTTGAGGTAGTGCTCGACCTCGTCGGCGCCCTCGACCAATCCGCGGGTCTCCCGCATCTGGCCGGTGACCAGCTGGGCGAAGGTGTCGGCGATGATCCGCACCGCGTCCGGTCCGAGCCGCGACACCAGCCGCGAGGCGGTCGCGAAGAGATAATCCCCGGCCAGGATCGCGATGTTGTTGCTCCAGCGGGCGTTGGCGCTGGCCGCACCGCGGCGCATCTGCGCCTCATCCATGACGTCGTCGTGGTAGAGCGTGGCCAGGTGCACCAGCTCGATGACCGCGCCCGCGACCGTCACCTGCCAGGCGTCGGGGTCCGGGCCCAACCGGGCGGAGAGCACGGTGAACAACGGGCGGAACCGCTTGCCTCCGGCCTGGAAGAGGTGCTGAACGGCCTCGGCCATGAGCTCGTCGGCCCGGCCGAGTTCCTCGGACATCAGCTCTTCGATTCGGGCCACTCCGTCGCGAACCTCGGCCGCGAAGGCCGGATCGCCGAAGTCGACGCCTGCCACCACGGTCGCTGGTGTCCTCACCCTGCCAACATACTGGGAACCATGAACGCAGCGGCGGGCAGGAGCGAGGCGACCCAGGGTCGGATGGGCGCGGATGTGGTTGTCATCGGCGCCGGACCTGCGGGTTCGGCGGCCGCTGCGTGGGCTGCCCGCGCCGGGCGTGACGTCCTGGTGATCGATTCGGCGCAGTTTCCCCGTGACAAGGCCTGCGGTGACGGGTTGACGCCGCGGGCGGTGGCCGAGCTGGAACGCCTCGGGCTCGGACCGTGGCTGGACACCCGCATCCGCCACCGCGGGCTGCGGATGTCGGGGTTCGGTTCGGACGTGGAGGTCGAGTGGCCGGGGCCGTCGTTCCCGTCGACCGGAAGTGCGGTGCCCCGCACGGAACTGGACGACCGGATCCGCGCGGTGGCCGCCGACGACGGCGCGAAGATGCTGCTCGGCGCGAAGGCGGTGGGGGTGCAGCACGGCGCGTCCGGGCGGGTCACCGAGGTGCAGCTGGACTCGGGGGGTTCCGTGCGGGTCGGCACGCTGATCGTCGCCGACGGCGCCCGCTCGACGCTGGGCCGGGCGCTGGGCCGCGAGTGGCACCAGCAGACGGTCTACGGCGTGGCGGTGCGCGCCTACATCGCCACGCCGCGCAGCGACGAACCGTGGATCACCTCGCATCTGGAGCTGCGTTCCCCCGACCAGCAGGTGCTGCCCGGATACGGCTGGATCTTCCCGCTGGGCAACGGCGAGGTGAACATCGGCGTCGGGGCGCTGGCCACCGACAAGCGCCCGGCCGACGCCGCACTCCGGCCGCTGCTGTCGTATTACACGAGCCTGCGGCGCGAGGAGTGGGGCTTCGCCGGGGAACCGCGGGCGCCGCTGTCGGCGCTGCTGCCGATGGGGGGCGCCGTTTCCGGTGTCGCAGGACCGAACTGGATGTTGATCGGCGACGCGGCCGCCTGCGTGAACCCGCTCAATGGCGAAGGGATCGACTACGGGCTGGAAAGCGGGCGTCTGGCCGCCGAGCTGATCGGCACCGCGGATCTGACCACCGCCTGGCCCGCCGTGCTGCAGGAGCACTATGCGCACGGATTCTCCGTCGCCCGCCGACTGGCACTGCTGCTGACCCTGCCCCGGTTCCTGCCGCTGACCGGGCCGCTGGCGATGCGCTCCACGGCGCTGATGCGGATCGCGGTGCGGGTGATGGGCAACCTGGTGACCGACGAGGACGCCGACTGGATCGCCCGGATCTGGCGGGCCGGCGGCCTGGCGTCGCGGGGGCTGGACAGCCGGCCGCCGTTCAGTTGATCTCCTCCCTGCTCTCGTCCTTCGAACCCGCATCGGTGAGCGCCAGCGCGATGAGGACATCGGCAGCGGTGATGAACAGGCCGAACCAATACGCCCACTTCATCGTCGGATCGGGGTGGGTGGCGAAGAACAGGATGAGAAAGATCGGGCCGACGCAGCCGAAGACGAGCATCATCGCCTGAATGCGCACATACCGCCAGAACGTCTCCACCTGCAGGATTATCTCTGACCATGAGTGACATGGTGGCGGTCTACCGCGCTCCGATGCGATCGCGGGACGACGACGTCGATGTCGCGGCGACCATCGCGCGGGCGCGGGCGCGTTCGGTGTGCGGCTTCGGCGAACGCGGGGTGGCCCCGGAGAAGCTCGACGGCCGCATCGGGCGGTTCGCCGCGGCGCCCGACGGGTCGTTCGTCTGGACCCGCGACCCCGACGGCCTGTTCTGGCTGGGCCGCCTGGACGGGAGCTACCGTCGCGACACCTCAACGGCCGCAACCGAAGTCGACCTCGTCCACGTGCGGCCGTGCCGCTGGCTGGGCGAACCGCTGCTGGAACCACAGGTGCCGCCGGCGGTGTTGGCGACTTATCGGCGCGGTGGGCGCAACTTCCAGCAGACCCACGACCCGGAGGTCGGCGCGCAGAGCCTGCGGCTGTGGGAGGCCGCTAAGGCTTGACGGCAGAGTGCAGCGCGACGATGCCGCCCGTCAGGTTGCGCCACCGCACCTGCGACCAGCCCGCGGCGGCGATCTGCCGGGCCAGTTCGGGCTGGTCGGGCCAGGCCCGAATGGATTCGGCGAGGTAGACGTACGCGTCAGGATTCGACGCCACCGCCCGCGCCATCCGGGGCAGCGCCTGCATCAGGTACTCCTTGTACAGCGTCGCGAAGGCGCCGTTGGTGGGAGTCGCGAACTCGCACACCACAAGTCGGCCGCCCGGACGCGTCACCCGGGCCATCTCGCGGAGGCCGGCAGCGTGGTCGACCACGTTGCGCAACCCGAAGCTGATCGTCACCGCGTCGAACGACTCGTCGGCGAACGGCAGTTTCGTGGCGTCACCGGCGACCTTCGGCAGGTCCCGGCGGCGGCCTGCGGCGAGCATGCCGACCGAGAAGTCCGCGGCCACGCACCAGGCGCCCGACGCGGCGAGTTCGGCCGTCGACACCGCGGTTCCGGCCGCCAGGTCGAGCACCCTGTCCCCCGGCCCGATGCCGAGCGCGGCTCGCGTCTGGCGGCGCCAGAAGCGGTCCTGGCCCAGAGAGAGCACGGTGTTGGTCAGGTCGTACCGCCGCGCTACCGCATCGAACATCGATGCGACCTCGTGCGGATCCTTGTCCAGCGTCGCGCGACTCATGGCGCCGACGCTACCTGTGAATCCCTTGTCGACGGGAATCAGAGCGCGGGTGTGGGTATTGCATCCAGACATGAGTGAAAAAACGTGGTTCATCACCGGAACGTCTCGCGGCTTCGGACGCGAATGGACGATCGCGGCCCTCGAGCGCGGCGACCGCGTCGCGGCCACAGCCCGCGACGCCTCGACCCTCGATGACCTGAAATCGAGGTACGGCGACGCGCTGCTACCCATCGAATTGAACGTGGACGACCGCGAAGCCGACTTCGCCGCGGTCGCCCGGGCGCACGACCATTTCGGCCGGCTCGACATCGTGGTCAACAACGCCGGTTACGGGCAGTTCGGCTTCATCGAGGAGCTCACCGAACAGGAAGCCCGCGCCCAGATCGAGACGAACGTGTTCGGCGCGCTGTGGATCACCCAGGCGGCGCTGCCGTATCTGCGGGCGCAGCGCAGCGGTCACATTCTGCAGGTGTCGTCGATCGGCGGCATCACCGCGTTCCAGAACGTCGGCATCTACAACGCGTCGAAGTGGGCGCTGGAGGGGTTCTCGCAGGCGCTGGCGCAGGAGGTGGCGTCGTTCGGCATCCACGTCACCCTCATCGAGCCCGGCGGCTTCGACACCGACTGGGGCGGCTCGTCCGCCAAACGCGCGACCCCGCTGCCCGACTACGAGGAAGCACACGCCGAGGCGGAGCGGGCGCGCAGCCAGCGCACGGCAAAGTCGGGCGATCCCAAGGCGTCCGGGGCAGCGGTCCTCAAGATCGTCGACGCGCAGGATCCGCCGCTGCGGGTGTTCTTCGGTGAACTGCCGCTGCAGTTGGCCAGGGCGGACTACGAGAACCGGCTGAAGACGTGGGAGCAGTGGCAACCGGTCGCTGTGGAGGCGCAGGGCTAGCGACCTCTGTCCCGCGAGAGTGAAGCCAGGGCTGTCACGGTGCCGGCTTCACGACCGGGAATGCTGTTTCGCGGGGAAGGCCGAGGACTGCGTAGTAGTGGTCGAGGAGTTCGTCGCAGATCGCCGGCCACGTGCGGCCCAGCACGCTGCGGCGCGCGGCGAGCGCGTAGCGGGGCCGTTCGGCGATCAGGTGGTCGACGGCCGCGGACAGTCTCGCCTCGAATTCGTCGACGTCGAGCAGCAGGCCGGTGCGGTACGGCGCCACCAGATCGCGCGGCCCGCCGGCGTTCGGCGCGATCACCGGCAGGCCCGAGGCCATCGCCTCCTGCACGGCCTGACAGAACGTCTCGTGTTCGCCGGGGTGGACGAAGACGTCCATGCTCGCGTAGGCGGCCGCCAGGTCGGCGCCGAACAGCGCACCGGTGAAAACCGCTGTCGGCATGCGGGATTCGAGCTTCGCCCGGTCGACGCCGTCGCCCACGACGACCACCTGCAGATCGTCGCGCGCACTCAGCGCGGCCAACCGTTCGACGTGTTTCTCGGGTGCGAGCCGGCCGACGAAGCCGACGACCGGTCTGCCGTCGGGCGACCACTGCCGGCGCAGCCCGTCGTCGCGCGCCGACGGGGCGAAACCGGTGATGTCCACCCCGCGCGCCCACTTGTGCACCCGCGGAACGCCATGCGCCTGGAGATCTTCGATCGCCGACGTCGACGGCGCCAACGTGCGGTCGGCCTTGCTGTGCAGCCGTCGCGTCCACATCCAGGACGCGCGGGACAGCGCGCCGACACCATAGCTCTGGGCGAAGCCGGCCACATCGGTCTGGAACACCGCCACCGTCGGCACCCCGAGGCGGCGGGCCGCGTGAACGCCGCCCCAGCCGAGCAGCGCCGGCGAGGCCAGATGCACGACGTCGGGATCGAATCCGCGCAGCACGGTCACCAGCCGCGGCAGCGGCACGCCCAGCGGCAGCGAGGTGACCTTCGGGAACATCCGCGACGGCACGCGATGCACCCGCACCCCATGGTGCACGCGTTCGGCGCGCGGTTCACCGCGCGGACTGTCCGGGGCGATGACCAGGACCTCGTGACCGGTCGAGCGCAGATGCTCGATCACCCGGAGCACCGAGTTGGTGACGCCGTTGACATTGGGGAGGAAGGATTCTGCGACGATCGCCACACGCACGCCGCGAGCGTGACAGCGCTACCTGACGAGCAGGTTGCCCGCCGGAATACGCGACACGAAGAGCAGGGGCGGTACCGTTTCCCGTGTGCGGATCTGGATCGTGTTGCTCGCCGCGGTCGTCCTGCTGATCGGCGGCTGTACCCGTCAGGTCACGGGCACCGCGCGGCCGGATCCGAACCAGCCCGGCACCTCGATCACCCAGGACGGTTACGGCATCCTCATCGGCGATCCGAACGCGCCGGCGCAGATCGAGGTCTTCACCGAACCCCAGTGTCCGCACTGCGCCGATCTGCAGGCCGACTTCGGCCGCGAGATCGCCGGCTACGTCAGCCTCGGACAGCTGGGGGTCACCTACCGTCCGGTGACGTTCCTCGACCGGTTCGGGGACCACTCGGCGCGGGTGAGCAACGCGATGTTCGTCGCCGCGGAGGCGCAGCCGCGCGGGGTGTCGTTCCAGGGGTTCGTCGAGGAGCTGTGGGCCCACCAGCAGCCCGGCGGCAGCGGTCCCACCGACGCCGAGCTGGCCGAGATGGCGCGCGAGAGCGGGATTCCGGCCGCGGGCATCGAGGCCATCGCCGCGGGGAAGCGCGCGGTGGACCCGCGGAAGATGAACGACCTCAACATCGAGTACCTCAGCAGCCTCGACTACCTCACGATCGGCACCCCCAAGGTGTACGACCTGAACAACGACGAGGTGCTCGACATCTACGACGACGACTGGCTGGCGAAGCTGATCTCGACGGTCTAGGGGCGGGTCAAGGGCGTAGCGCCACCCGGATGCAGTTGTCCTGCTTGTTCTTGAATATGTCGTAGGCGCGGACCCCGTCCTCGAGCGGCAGATCGTGGGTGATGAGTCTGGCCGGGTCGAGGTCACCCTGTTCGACGTAGTCGAACAACCGCGGCAGATACCGCTGTCCGTGCTGCTGAGCCGATTTGATGGTGAGCGCCTTGTTCGTGACGACGCCCATGGGGAACTTGTCGGTCAGGCCGTAGACGCCGAGCACCGACACCACACCGCCTTTGCGGCACGCCAGGATCGCCTCGCGCAGTGCGCTGGCCCGGTCGGTCTCCAATCGCAGCAGTTGCTTGGCCCGGTCGTAGGCCTGTTGCAGACCGGTGCTGTGGCCCTCCATGCCGACGGCGTCGATGCAGGCGTCGGGTCCGCGGCCCCCGGTCATCTCGCGCAGCGTCTCGTGCACGCTGTCCGCGGCGCCGTAGTCGATGGTCTCCAGGCCGAAGTCGCGCGCCAGCGCCAGCCGCTCCGGGATGCGGTCGATGACGATGGCCCGGTCGGCACCCAGTAGCAGCGCACTCTTGGCCGCCATCAGGCCCACGCCGCCGGCGCCCCAGACCGCGACGGTGTCGCCGCCGCTGACGTCGCAGAAATCGGCGCCCATGAATCCGGTCGGCACCGCATCGGACAGGAACAGCGCCTGTTCGTCGGTGACGCCGCCGGGGATCTTGAAGCAGTTCGTGTCACCGAACGGGACCCGGATGAACTGGGCGTGTGAGCCGGCGTAGCCGCCGAACGGATGGGTGTAGCCGTAGATGCCGCCCGAGGGGAAGCCCAGCAGCGGCTGCTGCAGTTCTGCGTTGGGGTTGGTCGTGTCGCAGCACGAGTAGAGATCGTGTTCGCAGTACCAGCACCGGTCGCAGCCGATGAACGACGGGACGACGACGCGGTCACCGACCTTGATGTCGCGCACCTCCCGTCCGATATCGATGACCTCGCCCATGAACTCGTGGCCGAAGACGTCGCCCTCCCGCATACCGGGCAGGTAACCGTCGATGAAGTGCAGATCGGATCCACACGTGGTGGTCAGCTTCACCTGCAGGATGACGTCGTGCGGGTTGAGGATCTCGGGGTCGTCGACGGTCTCCACGGACAGGTCGTTGACGCCGTTCCAACACAGTGCGCGCATGAGTGGGTTTCCTTACCGCGCGGACGGCCGCGCGCTCGGGTTGTTGCGGATGGTGGGCACCTCGCCCGTCTGGAGCAGCGCCCGGCAGCGGTAGAGCACCTTGAAGGCCAGCGCACCGGAAAGCAGATCGGGCGCAGGCGTTTTCGTGCGGAGCCCCATTTCGGTGCCCAGACCGTTCGGCGCGGGGCGGTAGCTGACAAGAATCTCGTTGGCGTTGGCGTCGGTGTCGGACCCGGAGCCGGATCCCACGAAGCGCAGCCCGCCGTCCTCGCTGTGCAGCCGGGAATCCCACGTGGTGGACACCGGCCCCGCGTGCAGCGTCCACCGGTAGGCCTCCGGTCCGCTGAGCGTCACCTCACCGAGCTCGCCGAGCACCACCGACATCCGGTCCGGATCGCGCCAGAGCTCCTCGGCCTCGACGACGGTGCACTGGACCGTCAACCATTGGCCGTTGGCCGCCTCCGCTGAGTCCTTGCCGCCGACCGCGTTCGCCACGCCGGTGGCCAGGCTGACGGCCCGGTTCTTGGCCTCGTCCAGAATCGACATGTCTGGGCTCCCTCCGTTGCGCGGGGCGGTACCCGGCGGGAGGGCGGCGAAACGTCAGACCGGTTCGGGTTTCCGGGCCAGCCGCCGCTGGAGGTACCCCAGACCGCCCAGCGCAGACCCGGCGATCAGCCAGCCGACCACCGCGATCGACCCGGCGGGGATGATCGCCAGCGACGCGTCGCGGTTCCGGACGCGCACCAGATCGGGGTTGTTGCGGTCGTATTCGACGTAGATGCGCATCCCCGTCTCGAGTTCCGACGGGTACAGCACCCCCAGCTCGGGCCGGTAGGTGATGCGGTCGGGAGTGACGAACTCGATGGTGGAGCGACGCGGTCCGGCGCTGAGCACCGTGGCTTCGGCGACGCCCATGTGGCGTTCGATCTGCCGGTCGTTGCGCCAGGCGCCGACCACCATCAGCGCCGACTGCAGCGTCACCAGCAGCGCGACGATCACCACCCCGATTCGGACGCGGCGGATGATCCGCTGGACCTTCGTCTCGTCGGCCTCCCAGGACAGATGGGGGACGAGCCCGCGCAGCACCGCTGTCGCGCGGGCCCTCCGGCCGCCTCGCGTCACAGAGCCGCCCTGATCGACGCGTGCAGCGCGCGCAGCGATGAACGGTCGGCCTTCACCTCCAGCACCCGCAGTCCCTCGCTGTCCTCGTCGAGAGCCTCGGCGAGCTGGCCGGCCTCGATCTGCCGGCTCTCGACGTGATAGGCGCGGCACAGCGCGCCGACGTCGACGTCGTGCGGGGTGCCGAACACCCGGGAGGCCACATCGCGGAATCGCGGATCCCCCTGCTCGAGGAGTTCGAAGATGCCGCCGCCGTTGTCGTTGGACACCACGATCGTCAGATTGCGCGGGAGCGGTTCGGTGGGACCGATCAGCAGGCCGGAGCTGTCGTGCACGAACGTCAGATCGCCGAGCAGCGCGACGGTCCGGCCGCCGGTGCGGTCGTGGGCCAGCGCGGCGCCGATCGCCGTGGACACCGTGCCGTCGATGCCGGCGACCCCGCGGTTGGACCGCACCTGGACGCCGCGGGGGCTGAAGCCGACCAGCGCGATGTCCCGGACGGGATTGCTCGCGCCGAGGACAAGTTGGTCGCCGGGGCGCATCGCGTCGGCGACCGCCGCGGCGACGTGCAGTCCGGTGGTCAGCGGATGGGCCGCGAGCTGCCCGCGCACCGCCTCGAACGCATGCTGGTTGGCCGTCGCGCAGCGCGCCAGCCAGGCCGGGTCGGGAGCGCCGCTGGTGACGGCGCGGGTCCCGGTGGCCTGCGAGTTGCCGCTCACGTCGGGCCAGCGGGGCCCGGTGGTCAGCGCGTAGACCGGGACCGACGGGTCGGCCAGCAGCGCCGACACCGTCCGGTGCAGTGTCGGGCGGCCCAGCATGATCACCTGGCGGGGCCGCAGCAGCGGCAGTGCCAGCGGGTGCAGGGGGTTGGCCGCGGGCGGTGCGGTCGGTTCGGCGACGGTGGGCAGGTCCGCGAGCTCGGGCCGGACACCGGCGCCGTGGCCGGCGATCACGACGGTGTCGGGGGTCAGGTCGATGTCGAGCGGCTGGTCGAACGCGACCGGCGGGGTGTAGGTCCACGGCTTACCGTCGGGGCGGCCGGGCGGCACGCTGCCGTCGGCCGGGCCTTCGTCGACCGGCGGCACCAGCGGTTCCCGCAGCGGGATGTCGAACTGGACCGGCCCGGCGTTGGCGCTGCGAAGTCCGTTGGCGGCCACCAGAACTCGGCACGTCGCCGACCGCCACTGCGCGTTGAGGGTGACAAGATCGGCGGCAGCTCCGGTCATTTCGGGAGCCAGCCCGAGGCTGATGTTGGCGCGCACCTGGTTGCCGAAGTACCCCAGCTGTTCGAAGGTCTGGTTGGCGCCCGTGCCGAGCATCTCGTAGGGCCGGTTGGCGCTCAACACGATCAACGGCACCCGCGCGTAGTTGGCCTCCACCACCGCGGGCCCCAGGTTTGCCACGGCGGTGCCCGAGGTCATCGCCACGCACACCGGCGCGCGCTCGGCCACCGCAAGCCCTATGGCCAGGAAACCGGCGGTGCGTTCGTCGATGCGGACGTGCAGCCGCAGCCGGCCGGCACGGTCGGCGTCAGCCAGGGCGAAGGCCAGTGGCGCGTTGCGCGAACCGGGACACAGCACCACGTCGCGCACGCCACCGCGAACGAGTTCGTCGACGACGACACGCGCCTGTGCCGTGGAGGGGTTCATCGCTACAGGATATCGGCGAAGAATTTCAGGGCCGCGGCGTTGACCTCCTGCGGCCGCTCGATGAACCCGAGGTGCCCGGCGTCGGCAATCTCGACATAGCGGCCGTTGGGCAGCGCGTCGGCGACCTCTTTACCCAGATGCGCGGGCAGCAGCACGTCGTCGGCGAAGCCCATCACCAGCGCCGGGGTGCGGATGTTTCCGTAGGCGGGCAGCCGGTTCTCCTTGGGGCCGACCTTCCCCTGGGCCAGCAGACCTGGTGTGTGCTTGGTCGGCCACATGGTGAACATCTCGAGCCAATCGCCGATGGCCCGGTCGTCGTTGATGGTCTTCGGTGAGAAGTTCTCCAGCACACGGATTTTCGCGTCGTAGCGGGCGGGCAGCTCGATACCGGAGGCGACCATCTCACGCTCGGCCTCCCCGAAGAACGTGCGGGCACGGTCGTGGCGGCCGCGGGTGGCCATCAGAACCGCGGCGCGGACCAGTTCCGGGCGGGCCAGCATCAGCTCTTGAGCGATGTAGGAGCCCATCGACACCCCGACGATCCGCATCGGTCCGGCGTCGATCCGCTCGATCAGCGCGGCGGTGTCGGCGAGCATCTGCTCGAGGCCGAAATCCGAGGCGTTCTCGGTGGCGCCGACGCCCCGGTTGTCGAAGGTGATGCACCGGTAGCCGTTGCGCTGGAACTCCGGGACCTGGTGCAGATGCCAGGTGCGGCCGGCGCCCCCGCGGCCGGCGATGAACAGCACGGGGATGCCGCTGCCGCGATCGTCGAAAGCCAGATTCACGGTTCCCGACGCTACTGGAGGGCGGTTCGGGTGTCGTTGGTCCCGCCCAGCGGCACCAACGACACCGCAATCACACCTCGGTGAACGCCAGGATCGGGATGGTGCGGCCCTGGGTGAGCTGTTCGTAGTCGCTGTAGCTGGGGATCCAGTCCTTGGCGATCCGCCACAGCCGGTCGCGTTCGGCGCCGGTGATCTCTTCGCCGACGAACGTGCCCTCGTATCCGCCCGCGGCGATCGTGACCTGCGGGTTCCGCTTGACGTTGTGATACCAGGCGGGGTGGCGGCGGCCGCCGTAGTTGGAGGCGACGACGATGACGCGGCCGTTGTCGGTGAAGTAGGTCAACGGTGTGACCCGCTGTTTGCCCGACCGCGCACCGGTCGAGGTGAGCAGCAGCTCTGGGGTGACCATCGCCGAGGACACCCGGCCGTTGGTCAGTCGGAGCAGCGGCGGGTCGATCTTCGGCACGATGTGACGAACGAGATAGCGGACCGGCCGCGGCCGCAGCAGTCTCGCCCCGACCTTCAGCATCTTCGATCCGGCCGTCGGGTCCACCTCGGGTACGCCCATAGGGCGAATATTAGGCGGGCGTGCTGGTGCGCTTCCGGGCGCGCTTCGCCGGCCGGCAGGCCGCCTTGAGTGCCGTATCCCAGAGCAGCCGCGTCGACGCCCCGAGTTGGCGGTGCGTGAACACGGTGTCCTTGGCCAGGACGGCCATTGCGGTGGCCTTGGTGGCGGCCGACGCCTTGTGCGGGTGACCGGAGTCGAACGGCGGCTGCGGATCGTATTCGATGATCAGCTGGGTCGTTTTCGCGTGCGCCTCCCCGGCGATCTCGCCGGTCAGCCACATCGCCAGGTCGATACCCGCGGACACTCCGGCGGCGGTGACGATCTTGCCCTCGCGCACCACCCGCTCGTCGCCGACCGGGGTCACGCCGAACGTCTTGAGCATCGGCACCATCAACCAGTGCGACGTGGCGCGCAGACCGTCCAGCACCCCGGCCGCCGCGAGGATCAGCGATCCGCTGCAGACCGACGTCGTCCAGGTGGTGGTGGCGTGTGCCGACCGGATCCACGCCAGCAGCGCCTCGTCGCGGGCATGTTCGGTCGTGGTCATGCCGCCGGGCACCAGCAGGATGTCCGGTGCCGGGGTCTCGGCGAACGAGTGGGTGGCGCCGACGACCAGCACCCCGGAATCGGCGGTGACCGGACCGGGCTCGTGCCAGACGAAGCGCACGTCGGCGTCGGGCAGGTTGCGCAGCACCTCGTACGGCCCGATGAAGTCCAGCGCGGTGAAACCGGGATACAGCACGATCGCGAGCTGTGGCATGGATGTCCTCTCGACTCAGGCGAATGTTCTGCGGTACTGATCGGGTGAAACGCCAAGACGGCGAATAAAGCTGCGCCGCAGCGTCTCCGGGGTACCGAAGCCGCACCGGGCGGCGATGGCGCCGACGGTGTCGTCGGATTGCTCGAGTTGACGGCGGGCGGCTTCGATGCGGACCCGCTCGACGTACCCGGCGGGCGGCTCGCCGACCTCTTCGGTGAAGACCCGGGCGAAGTGGCGCGGGCTCATCGCGGCCCGTTCGGCCATGTCGGCGATGCTGTGCGCGCCGCCGGGTTCGGCTTCGACGGCCTCCTGCACGTCGCGGATCGGCGCGCGGCGGGCGCGTGGCGTCCAGACCGGGGCCGCGAACTGGGTCTGACCGCCCGGCCTGCGCAGATACATCACGAGCCAGCGGGCAACGGTCTGCGCGACGTCGGTGCCGTGATCCTCTTCGACGAGCGCCAGCGCGAGGTCGATTCCCGCCGTGACGCCCGCGGCCGTCCAGAGCCGCGGCGAACTGCGCAGGAAGATCGGGTCCGGGTCGACCGTGACGGCCGGATAGCGTTCGGCCAATCGTGTGGCGTACGCCCAGTGGGTGGTGGCCCGGCACCCGTCGAGCAGACCGGCCTCGGCGGCCAGGAATGCGCCGGTGCACACGGTCACGACCCGGCGGGCCTGCGGCGCCGCGGTCCGCAGCCAGCCGATCAGCCGATCGTCGGCAACCGCTGCCGGGGTGCCGAATCCGCCCGGCAGCACGAGCGTGTCGATCTCCTCGACCGCATCGGGCAGCGGCGCGGCGACGAGCGTCAATCCGGTTCCGGTGTCGACGGGTTCACCGTCCGCCGATGCGATCGTCACCGCGTAGCCACGGCCGGTGTGGCTCTGCGCCGACAGCACGCGCGTCGCCCCGGTGAACACCTCGAACGGGCCGACGAGATCGAGTGCCTGCACGCCGGGAAATCCGACGATCAGCACGGCGCGCATCATGGCGTTCAGTCTCGGCCACCGCCACGATGGCGTCTACGCCATGCACCCCACCGATCAGGACATCGTGGCCGCCGACAAGCCTGCGGCAGGCCGGGCGTCGTTGCTAGGTTGAGCCTCGAGCCGACGAACGGGGGGCGTTTGATGCGGTGGTTGCGCCGGGTCCTCGGCTATGAGATCGCGATCGGATCGCTTCTGGAAGCGGCGATCTGGGCGTCGATCCCCTACTTCGTGGCCGGCGGCGTGGTGGTCGGGCTGCGCGCGGAACTCCTCCAGCACATGCAGACCCTGTACGGCACCCGCGATCAACTGCTGTCGTTTGGTGTTCTGGTCGCCGGCTGGCCTGCGCTGTTGTTCGCCGACGTCTGCATGTACTGACCGGGGTCACCACAAAGGCCATGTGTCGGTGTCAACGCATCAACGGCAGGCAGGCCGCGATGCGATCGATCCACCACTGTCTGCGGTCGGGGGGTGCCGCCAGATCGGCCAGCCGCGCCGGGTCGGGCACCACGGCCACCGCCGGGAGGTGCCCGTCGACCGGGAGCGCGGCGTCGGCGACGTCCTCGACGAAGAATCCGCCGGTGCCCAGACCGCACGCATGCTCGAGTCGCGGCAGCGCCGCCGCGGCGAGCAGACCGCGGGAGATGCCCACGGCTGAATCCAGCGCACTCGAGACGACGACGGGGATGTCGATCTGGGCGGTGATGTCCAGCAGCCGGGCGATCCCGCCGAGCGGCGCGACCTTCACCACGGCCACGTCTGCGGCCCGGGCGCGGACCACCTGCAGCGGATCCTCGGCCTTGCGGATGCTCTCGTCGGCAGCGATCGGCACGGCGATGCGTTCCCGCAGCGCGGCGAGCTCGGCGATGGTGGCGCACGGCTGTTCGAGATACTCGAGCGGTCCGTCCGCGGTGAGCGCGGAGGCGGCCGCGACCGCCTCGTCGACCGTCCAGCCGCCGTTCGCGTCGACGCGGACGGTGGACACCGCAGCGCGCACCGCGTTGACCCGGGCGACGTCGTCGGCGAGGGTCTGCCCCGGTTCGGCCACCTTGACCTTCGCGGTGCGGGCGCCGGGAAAACGGCTGAGCACCTCCGGAACCCGGGCGGCCTCGACCGCCGGAACCGTTGCGTTGACGGGGATACGGTCCCGTCGCAGCGCGGGCGTCGCCCCGTAAGACGCTTCCAGCGCTGATGCCAACCACGCCGACGCCTCGGGCGGTTCGTATTCGGGGAACGCACCGAACTCACCCCAACCGGTGGGGCCGTCGATCAGCGCGACCTCCCGGACCGTGATGCCGCGGAACCGCACCCGCATGGGGAGCGAGACGACATGCAGGCGGTCGAGGACGTCCTCGAGCGCAGGGGTTTCAGACGGTGGCGCGATCGCGACCCTCCCAGAACGGTTTGCGCAGTTCCTTCTTCAGGATCTTGCCGGTGGGGTTGCGCGGCAGTTCGTCGATGATGTCGATCGAGCGCGGGCATTTGTAACGGGCCAGGCGCTCGCGGCACCAGTCGATCAGCTCCTCCTCGGAAACCGGGCCGCCCACCGCGCCGTCCACCGCCACGTCCACCGCCACAATGGCTTTCACCGCCTCGCCCCATTTCTCGTCGGGCACCCCGATCACGGCCACCTCGGTCACCGCCTCGTGCTCGGCGAGCACCCGTTCGACCTCGATGGAGTACACGTTCTCGCCGCCGGAGATGATCATGTCCTTGAGCCGGTCCTCGACGAACAGGAAGCCGTCGGCGTCGAGGCGGCCGACGTCGCCGGTGCGGAACCAGCCGTCGGCGGTGATCGACTCGGCCGTCGCCTCCTCCCGGTTGTGATAGCCCTTCATCAACTGCGGTGTGCGGAACCACAGTTCGCCCTGCTCCCCCTCCGGGACGTCCTCGAGGGTGTCGGCGTTGACGATGCGCAACTCCGCCTTCGGGATGAGCTGCCCCGCGCTGACGAGCCGTTCGGGGTGCTCGGCGTCGCGGTGCGCCTCGGGCATCAGGTGGCTGATCACGCCGCACACCTCGGTCAGCCCGTACACCTGGATGAAATCGGTGTCCGGCCACGCCTCGAGGGCCTGGCGCAGTAACGGCAGTGGCATCGGGGAGGCGCCGTAGCAGAACGTCTTCAGTGCGCCGAACAGCTTCACCGCGTCCTCGCCGGCCTCCAGCACCTTGGCGAGCACCGCGGGCACCAGGAACGTCCGGTTGGCGCCCTTGAGGATCGCATCGGCCAGCGCGGCGCCGTCGACCTCGCGGGTCATGACGCTGGGCACCCCATCGTGAATCCCGAACTGTACGTAAGACGATCCGCCGACGTGGAACAGCGGCATGGACACCATGTTCTTGTCACCGTCGTCGAACGCCCAGCCGTCGTGGGCGTTGACGGTGTGCGCGATGAGGTTGGCCTGGGTGAGCTCGACGCCCTTGGGCCGTCCCGTCGTGCCCGAGGAGTACATCAGGATGCACACGTCGTCGCCGCGGACGTCGTCGCGGCGCCCGGTCGGGGTCGCCCCGGCCAGCAGCGCCTCGTATTCGTCGCCGTCCCCTCCGTCGGGGGTCACCTCGATGATGTGCTCGACGTGCTCGAGGCGGTCGCGGATCCGGTCGATCGATTCCCGCAGTCCGCGACCGACGATGAGGACGGTGGCGCCGCTGTCGTTGAGCACGTAGTCGAGTTCGTCGCCGGCGAGCCGAAAGTTGATGACGGCGTTCGCGGCACCGAGTGAGGCGGCGGCCAGCGTGAGTTCGACGCAGGCGGGGTGGTTCTTGTCCAGGAACGCCACCACGTCACCGCGCTGCACCCCGAAGGCGGTCAGCGCTCCGGCGAGCCGACGGACGCGGTCCTCCCACTGGCTCCACGTCCACGATCGGTTCAGGTAGACGATCGCCTCACCGTCGGGTGTGGTCCGCGCCCAGTGCGCGAGGCGGTCGTCGAGAAACTCGGGGTCGGGCAGCTCGGTCATACGCTGAGCCTGCCACGACGCCACCGTTTTCGGGCCCGGTTGTTAACGCCCATTCTCATGGACTCGCCGTCCCGCAAGGTATGTCGCTCGGACGTCGAGGCCGGCGATGTCCTCGGGCGCCACCGTGCGCGGATCCGCCGACAGCACCACCATGTCGGCGTACTTGCCGACCTCGAGTGAACCGATGACATCGTCAGAGTGCAATTGCCATGCGGCGTCGATGGTCTGGGCGCGGATGGCCTGATCGACGGTCAGTCGTTCCTCCGGCGCCAGCACCCGCCCGCTGGGCGCGGTGCGGGTCACCGCCACGCTGATGTTGCGCAGCGGTTCCTCCGGCGTGACCGGCGGATCGTTGTGCAGCGAAATCCGCATTCCGGTGGCAACGGCCGAACCGCACGGCATCCAGCGGCTTCCCCGCTCCGGGCCGAACAGTCCGTCGACGATCACGTCGCCCCAGTAGTGGATGTGGTCGACGAAGATGCTGCAGGTGATGCCGAGGTCGTGCGCGCGCTGCAGCTGGGCCGGGGTGATGGCGCCGACGTGTTCGAGGCGGAGCCGGTGATCGTCACGCGGGTGCTTCGCGAGGATCTGCTCGTAGACGTCGAGGATCGTGTCGACGCCCTTGTCGCCGTGCACATGACAGGCCATTTGCCAGCCCAGGGGGAAGTACGCGCCGACGATCTCTTCGAGTTGTTCGCGGGTGTAGTTGGCGTGTCCGCACGATCCGGGTGTCACCCCGATCGTCCGGGTGGCGGGCGTGTCCAGATACGGGAACGTCAGGTCGATGTTGCCGACCCACGGCGACCCGTCGACCCAGATCTTGATACCGACCTGGCGCACCATGTCGTCGCCGTTGTCGAGCACCTCGGTGGTCGACATCTGCGCGGTGGACATCTCGTAGGTGCGCAACCGCACGGTCACCTCGGAGCGCATCGCGTCCAGCACCGGACGGAACATCGGATCGAACGCCATCTCCGAACACGTGGTGAGACCGGCTCGGTTGAGCCGCGCGCATTCGGCGAGCAGCATCCCCGGAAACCCGGCGGGGTCGACGGCGCCGCCGATCAGGGCGAACACGGCGCCGGTTTCCTCGGCGGTGCCGTCGAGGTTACCGTCGGCGTCGCGACCGTACCTGGCTCCCTTGGGATCCGGTGTGTTGCGGTCGAGGCCGAGCGCGCGGGCCGCCGCGGAGTTGAAGTAGGCCTTGTGGCCCGAGTTGTGGATGATGATCAGGGAAGTGTCGGGTGCCTGGGCGTCCAGCCACGCCAGCGTCGGCTCCGGCAACCCAACCTGCAGCAGGGGGTCCCAGCCGTTGAGGTAGGCGCCGTCGGCACCGCGTTCAGCCACCTCGCCGCGGATGGCGGCCAGCACGTCGTCGGCGTTCGCCATGATGACCGGCCGGATGTCGACGATCCGGTCGGCGAGCACCACCGCCTCCATGAGTGGATGGCCGTGTGCCTCGACGAATCCCGGCATGACACAGCCGTCCCCGACGTCGACCACCTCGGTGCTGTCGCCGATCCACGCCTCGACGTCGGCGCGGTCGCCGACGGCGACGATGCGACCGTCGCGCACGGCCACCGCCCGCGCGTCCGGTGCCGCGGCGTCGACCGTGAGCACCGTGCCGAGCAGGACGAGGTCAGCCGTGTTCGGTTGCATGGCCTGAGTATGCCGGTCAGGCCCCGTTGCACACGCCGGACGCGCGGATCACTCCGCCGTACACGTGCGCGGTCGCGATGTTCGCGTTGATCTGCCCGGCCGGGAGTTCCCGCTTGATCTTGTCGCTGATCTGGGTGAGCTGATACCACAGCCGGTAGATCGAATCCCCGTGGAACAGCGGCGAATACTCGCTCTGGTCTGGATAGTTCACGATGTAGAGGATGTCCGCGCGGGGTGCGAGGAACGCCGCGGACTGGTCGAGGTTGGCGGCGACCATACCGGCCGCCTCCCGTACCCCGGGGGCGGACCAGTCGTCACGCCGGTCGCCGAGGAACCGCTGGAATCCCAGAGCCTGGCTCATCAGCGTGTCGTACTGGGCGTTGATCCACTGACACGATTCCCGCTGCGCGGTGAGCTGTTCGGGCGTCACCCGGTTCTGCCACAGGTTGTAGGGGAAGACCGTGTAGTTGGGCTGCCAGTTCGACGGGTACGGGACGAACACCGGCAGCGACGGGGTGCCGGGTGGCTGATCGGGTTCGGCCTGGGCGGCCGGCGCCGCGAGCATGAGCGTGGCGATCAGTGCCACGACCCACCCCGCGAACCGGATCATGTTCAGGCTCCGCCGAACTCGGGGCGCAGGATCGGAGCCAACGCGGTCAGCGGAATCCGGGCCTGCACCGTTCCGCCGTCCATCGACCACTGCATCACTCCGGGGGTGTAATTCGTCGGGGAGTCGCGCCCCACCGGGTAGTCCGGCATGTACAGCACCAGCTCGCCGGGAGTCAGCGCCCACGCCTTGTATCCGCCCGAGTAGACCTTGTCCGGTGTCCAGCGGTCGGGCACGAACGGGTAGCTGCCCGGATGGTGTTGCGGCATGGCGGCATCGAGGGCCTGCCGGACGTACGGTTCGGCAAGCGGCGGGATCGCGGCGAGCGGATCGACACCCGGCTTCATCAGATCGGCCAGCTGCAGCTGTCGACCGTCGGCGAAGGTGAAGGTGCGGTAGGCGTTGTTGAAGTCGGGTCCGTCGGCGTGATACGTCTCGCGGTACACCAGCGTCGAAGCCGGACCGTGTCGGAAGATCTGATAATTTCCCTCGCCGAAGCTGTCGGCGACCATCTTCCGGCCCACCTCCCGCCAATTGCCGACGAGTGTGGCCAGATAGTCGCGGACGACCGGGCCTGCCACCGGATCGTCGATGAATTCGGCGGGCAGGGCCACCTTGATGTCGCGCACCGCATTGCGCTCGGAGGCCACCGAGATCTGGCAGTACTGCCCGGTCCAGGCGCCGCCGAGCTCGGCGCAGAAACCGTCCGGGGACGCGGCTGCCACCGGCAGCCCGCTCAGCGCACCCGCGGCCAGGACGCAGGCGACGAGGACACCGAGACGGCTCATGGCGTCACGCGCCTCACGGCAACTCGACTTTGCTTGCGCGCCAACGACCGTCGACGTCCTCCATCGTCATCTTGATCCGGCTGCGGTCGATGCGCGGATCGGGCACCGCGGTGTTGGACACCGACTGGTCGACGAACAACAGCACCACCACCTTGTCCTTCGTCGCCGACTGGACGGCCGACTCCACGACGACGCCCCGGGCGGAGGCCTTGTTGTCGATGAGCAGCTGACGCAGTTCGACGCTGGACTGGGAGTACATGTCCTTGAACTCGCCGGTGGCGCCGTCGAGCACCTGATCGAAATTCTCGTCCACCTTCGCCGAGTCGATGCTGGTCAGGATCTGCGCGTAGCCGACGGCCGCCGCCTGGGCGGCGTCCGCGGCCTGCTCGACCTGGCGCTCCTGCCACAGCTGCCAGCCCAGGACGGCCGCGGTCCCCAGGCTCCCGACGATCAGCACCACCGCCGCGACCATCAGCGCACGGCGTCGCCGCGGCTGTACGGCCGCTTCGGATTTCGTGTCGGCGACATCGGTGTCGTCGCCGCTCGTGTCGGTATCGGTCGAGTCGGTGTCGGTGGTGTCGACGTCGGCATCCGCTTCTGGGCCGGGCTCGGGCTTCTCGTCGGTGAGGTCCTTGTCGGTCATGGCGGTCAATTCCATCTCATGCAGACTTCCGTGTCGAGGTGCGTCATCGCGGTGGTTCGATCGGCAGTGTCGGACCGCCGTATTCGGTCGGGATCGTGTAGCGGCCCCGCGGGGTGGGATCGGTGGTGCGGCCGAGGTCGGCGCCCAGCGGTGGTCCGGCGCCGTCGTCGCCGCCCGGTCGCGGCGCGTTCTTCGCCCCGCGCACCAGGACGCCGGGGTGATCGTCGCGACAGTACGTGTACATGTAGGGCTCCGGGTAGTCGGCCGACGACGGTGGCCGGCGCGGGGTGCCGTAGTCGCAGGAGTACCGGGGGTAGATGTCACCGGTCGCCCAGAGCCCGTTGTCGTGCATGACGCTGCCGATGGCGTCGAGCACCGAGGTGCGGTAGTCGGGGAACAGGGCGTGCAGGGCCGGCACCCGCAGATAGAGCAGCTGCGACGTGGTGGTCAGGCTGCCGAGCAACTGCACCATCGTCTCGGAGTTGTCGGCGAACAGATTGTCCACCGATGTCAGGGTGCCCGGGGTCCGCTCGGTCAGTCTGCGGAAGCCTTCGCGCATCCGGTTCACGCCGGTGAACGTCGCGTCCAGGTTCTCCGAGGCGACACCGATCCCCTCGTTCTTGTCGGCCGCCAACTGCAGCACCACCCGGCTGGTGCGCAACACGCTGGAGGTCTCGGGGAGCACGGAATCCAGGGTGGACAGCAGGAAGGTGCCGCCGTCGATGACGTCGGCGAGTTTTTGCGGGCCCGCCTCGCTCATGCTGAGCTCCTTCTTGATGAGCTCGAGTTTGGCGGTGTCCACCTGCGCCAACGCCCCGTCGGCGTTGGCGAGCAAATCTGCCAGGCTGACCGGAACGGTCGTGTCGCTCTGTGCGACCACGCTGCCGTCCTGCAGGTACGGACCCTGTTCGCTGTCCGCGACGAAGTCGAGGTACTGCTCACCGGCCGGGGAGAGACCCGACACCCGGACCTGGCTGGCGGCCGGGACCGCGATCGTCGAATCGACGGTCAGCACGGCGTTCACCCCGTCCGGGGTGAGGTCCAGGCGTTCGATCCGGCCGATCGGCACACCGCGCTGGGTGACGTTCTGGTTCGGCAGGAGGCCGGCGGACTCCGGCAGGGCGACCGTCACCTGGTAGCTCGAGGCCACCGGATTGACCTGCAGCGCACCGAGAAACAGATACGCGGAGGCCACCACCAGAGTGAGCACCATCGCACCCGCGGACAGCCACGCGCGTCGGCGGTGGCCGGCCCGGACCACCCGGACGATCTGATCGGCGATTGCGTGGATCATCAGCGCGCCTCCGCGGGCAGCGGCAGCCCGGGGGCCGGCGGTGCCGGCGCCTGAGGGGCGGGCGCGGATCCCGGCGGTGCCGGAAGACCCGGGCCCGGTGGCGATTGCACAGCAGGCGTCGGCGGCGGTGTCCAGACCGATGCGGGAGGCGCAGGCCCGATCGCACCCGGCGGAGGCGGCGCGGGCGGCCCCACCGTCCCGGGCACCGTCACGGTCTGACCCGGTTCGGTGGGACTCGGGATGACCGGCAGCTGCGGCACCCCGGTGCCCCGGCCCACGATCCGCTCCTGCAGCCGGAACAGCGTGTACTGGAGGGAGCCGACGAGCTGATGCCAGTTGTAGCGCTTGGGTCCGTGCAGACCGCGGTCGCCGGTGAAACCGATGTCCGGAATCGACCCGAGGACCAACCGGTCGATGCTGACGCGCACCGCGATCGCGTTGCTGGTGGTCGATTTGATGAACGGCGGCATCAACCGGTTCAGCGCGTACAGGGTCGCGTTCGGGGTCAGCGCGACATCGTTCCAGGCGCCGGCGATGGCGTTCGCGTCGGCGATCACGCTGCGCCCGCTGGTGTCGGTGCCCGCGATGGACGGGAACTTGCGCAGTTGACCGGACGTGTCGCCGAGTTGCAGCACCAGATCGGCGATCTGGTCGGTGTGCTTGGCCAGGGTGTCGGTCGCCGGTGCGGCGGCGTCCATCACCTCCCCCAGCGACTGGTTCTTGGCCTCGATCTGACCCGCCAGCCGCGACATCTCAGTCATCGCCGTCGAGATCTCCTCGGACCGCCGATTGAGGGTGCCGAGCGTGTCGTTGGTCTTGCCGACCAGGTCGCCGAACGCCTGTCCCTGGTCCCCTGTCGCGCGGCCGAGGCCGTTGATGATGTTGGTGAAGTTCCGTACCGCGCCGCCGTTGACGAGAATCGCCGCCGAACTCAGCACGGATTCCACAGTCGCTGCCGCCGTGGTCGATTCGATGCCGATGCTGTCCCCGTCGCCGAGCATGCGGGCGCCGGGTTCGGGCTGGGCCGGGGGTTTGATCGCGACGAAGACGTCGCCGAGCGGCGTCGCCGACCGCAGTTCGGCCGTACTGCCTTCGGGCAGTTGCACACCGTCCCTGATCCGCAGCGTGGTCACCGCGGTGTAGTTGCGGGCCTGCATCGACTCCAGCTGGCCGATGTCGGCGCCCGCGAGCTTCACCTTGGCCATCGCGGGCAGGTTGAGGGCGTTGGAGAACACCGCGTTCAGCGTGTACCCGTCGCCGGCACCGCCCGGCGCCGGAAGCGGCAGGCTGGCCAGCCCTTCCGTCGCGCAGGCCGACACCGACACGACGCTGACCAGTGCTGCCGCCAGCACCGACCTCATCCGCCAGGCCCTCACTTCTGCCCCATCGCCGCAAGGCCGTCCAAGACGTAGCTCAAGCCGAAGTCGGGACCGAAGTCCTCCAATGTCCCAGTGCTGCAACCCAGTTGCCGCAGCCCCATCATGTTGCACATCTCTTTGACGGTCTGCGTGTCGAACAGCACCTTGTCCGTGAGCACGTGCACACGGACCGATCCGTTGTTGCGGTCGATCGCGTTGTAGAGGTTGTCCAGCGTCATCGGCGTCAGGTCGAGAACCTCGGCCAGATCGCGCCGGTGGTCGACGGTCGTGGTCAGCGCCGTGTCGCCGTTGGCGACGATCTGCTTGACCGCCTCGCGGTGGGTGTCGAGCACCTGGCCGAGTTGGTCGACCACGTCGTTGATCTTGCGGCCCGTGGTTCCGGAACCGAAGTTCTCGTCGGCCAGCATCTGACTGAGTTGCCGCACGTTGGAACCGAATTCGCGGAGGGTGGCGTCGTTGTCGGCGGCCGCCTCGAACAGGGTGCTGAGGTTGCGGACGATCTCGGTCAGCTGGTCGCGGGTCACCTCGCCGCGGTCGGAGCTCATCCGCAGCGCGTCGGACAGTTCGCCGAGCGCATCTTTCATCGCCTGCCCGTTACCGTCGACGATCTCGGCGCTGGCGTCCACCACGCCGGCGATCGGACCGCCACCCCGACCGTCCCCGCGCAGCGAGGTGGACAGCTTGTCGAGGACGTCGAGCACGCGGGCGAACTCCACCGGGGTCCGGGTGCGGTTGAGTCCGATGGTGTCGTGGTTCTGCAGCATCGGCCCACCCTGGTAGGCCGGGGTGAGCTCGATCTGCCGGTCGGTCAGGATCGAGTTCGAGATGGTCACCGCCTGCACGTCGGCCGGCACCCGGACGTCGCTGTCGACGGTGAACTCGACTTCCACGTAACCGCCCTTGGGCACGATCCTGGTGACCTCACCCACGGGCATGCCCAGCACCGCAACGGTATTGCCCTCGTAAAGGCCTGCGGCGCTGTCGAACTGCGCGGTGACCGAGATGTGGTTCAGATTGTCGGCGATGAAGTACCACCCGGCGACCGCGACCACGGCGACCAGGGCGGCGACCGTGCCGATCGCGGCGATCAGCTTCGCGCGCGTACTCATTTGCAGTCCTGGAAGTACTCGATCATGCCGAACTGCTTGGCGCGGCCACTGATCGCACACATCCACGAGTCGACCAGCAGGCCGTTGGCGGCGTTGAAGTCGACGGCGTTGCCCGATCCGGTGGCGTTGGCCAGGCCGCGCAGCGCGACCGGCCCGGCCTGCAGATTGTTGCGGAGCAGATCGTCGTGCTGGGCGACCATGTCGGTGAGTTCGCGGAGGTTGACCAGCAGCGCCTCCAGTTCGGGGCGATCGTCGATGACGGTGTCGCTGAGTCGCTGTACGAGATCGGTGATGGCGGCCAGCATCGAATGGAAGGAGGCCCGGCGCATCACGAGCTCGCCGACGAGGTCGTTGCCTTGCCGCACCATGCTCGCGATGTTGGCCTGCTGCCTGCGCAGCGTGTTGCTGATCATCTGGGTGGTCTCCAGCAGCGAGCCGAGCTGATCGCGGCGGGTGGAGATGATCTCCGACAGCAGTCGGGTGTTCTCCAATGCCTTCGGCACCACCGGTGGCAGCGTCTCCATCTGTCTGCCGAGGATGCTGAGCGTCTCGGCGAACTTGTCGGAGTCGACCTGCTCGTAGGTGTTGGTGACGTCGGTGAGCGCTTCCTGCAGGTCGTAGGGGACTTCGGTGTGGGACAGGTCGAAGGTGTCGTCGGGCAGGGAACCGCCGCCGCGGGGCTCCAGGGCCAGATAGCGCGAGCCCAGGATCGTGGTGACCTTGATGACGGCCCGGGAGTCCGCACCGAGCGCGACGTCGTTCTGCACCTTCAGTTCTGCCACGACGTGATCGCCGGCGAGCTCCATGCTCAGCACCTCGCCGACCGGGATTCCGGCCACCGTCACCGGATTCCCCGGGCGCAGCGCCGCGGCCTGCGCGAACTGCGCGGTGATCGTGCGGTAGCCGATGTCGGCGACCTTCACCAGCAACAGTGCCCCAATGAGCACCACCACTACGCCGACGGCGATGATGCCCAGCCAGATCTGGCTGCGCTCCTCCAGCGGACGCCGACGCGACGTCGATTTCTTCTCCGATGCCATCCTGGATCTAGCCATTGGCCATGTTCCTGCACTTCGGGGTGTACCTGGCGTCGTTTCCGGGAGTCGCCGCGTCGACGATGATCGGGGTGACGTCGTTGAGGCCCGGGAAGAATCCGGTCGCGTTGAGATCGCACGCGTAGGCGTTGGCGTAGGCACCCTCGTTGGTGAGGCGGGCGAAACCCTTGAGCAGCAACGGCAGATTGGCGCCGGCGAATGCGATCTGCGGTTCGATGCCGACCATGTGCCGGGTGAATCCCGGCTGGCGCGTGACCAATTCGTCGAGTGCGGGGTCCACTTCCTCGGTGATCGCGGCGAGCTGGCGCACCACCCGCGCCATCGAGCCGGTCGACTCCACGAGCTGGGGGCGTCTGCCGTCGAGCGTCACCACCGCCTCCTGCGCCTGGGTGAGCACCTGATCGAGGCTGTCGTTGTGCCGGGCGAGGTTGGCCATCACCGTGTTCAGGTCGGTGATGACGGTGCCGAGCTCCTCGTCGCGGCCGGCGAAGGACTCGGTCAGCTGCGAGGTCTGGTCGACCAGCGCGGTGATCGACGCGTGATCACCCTGCAGCGACTGGATGACGCCCTTGGTCAGGTTGTCGGCGGCCCGCGGATCCAACACGCTGAACAGCGGCTCGTATCCGTTGAGCAGTGTCGTCACGTCGAACGACGGATCGGAGCGCTCGAGGGGGATCACGCTGCCCGGCGGCAGCACGCCCGGTTCCCCGGTCTGGCCGAGGGACAGTCCGAGATACCGCTGGCCGACGATGTTCTGGTAGGTCACCGAGGCCACCGTGTTGCCGAGCACCTGCTGATCGCTCTGCACCACGAACGACACCTTCGCCACATCGCCCTGCAGCTCGATGCTCTCGACCCGGCCGACCCGCACGCCGGCCATCCGGACGTCGTCGCCTTCGCGCAGACCGAAGACGTCGGTGAACATCGCCGCGTAGGGCTGGGTCGACCCGGCAACGTCGCGACGCAGCGTCACGTACACCAGCCACGTGAGCGTGATGGCCACGACCATGAAGATCGACAGCCCTGCCAGGGCGCCGCGGTAGCTCATCGGTGCTCCTCACTGACGGCTGCGGCCGTCGACACGGTCATCCCGCGCGCCAGCGGGCCGAGCAGCAGCTGGGTGGCCGTCGTCGCGGGTTGACCGGTGATGACACCGAGTTGGTCGCGTTCGTGCCGGCTGCCGACCGGACCCACGTTCCCGCCGAACGATGCGGGCGCCGCCTCGGCCGGCATCGGAGCCGGCGGCGGTGCGGGCGCCACGACGGGCGGCTGATCCCACGGTTTCGGCGCGACGGGTGCGGCGGGCGACAGCGGAACCGGCGGCGGAATGGTCGGCGCCAGATCGGGATTGGCGGTGCCGGGTACGGGCGGCGACGGCGGCATCCACGGCGGCAACGGCGGATTCGGGTCGCGCAGATCGGGATACGGATTCACCAGCGGCGGGCCCACCGCGACCAGGTTGCCGTGCGGCCCGACCTCGGTGCCCGCCGGCGGCGCGAGATCCTTCGGCGGCTGGTAGTTCTGCGGCAGCAGCACGTCGGGCAGCTCCGGACGCGTCGGTACCAGCGGCGCGGTGAAGCAACTCGGCCCCTTGAGCCCTGCGTACTGGGGGCAGTCGGCCCGGGTGTAGCTGTAGGTCGGGGTGAACGACAGGTTCACCCGCATGTTGCCGATGTCGCTGTCGGCGATCCACACCTCGTCGAAGAACTTGCCGGACAACTGATTCAGCTTCTCGAACGCCGGAACCCAGTGCCGCGACGTGTCGGCGAGGCTGCCCAGGACGGGCGTCAGCTCTCCGGTGATCTTCACCAGCCGGTCGGTGTGATTGACCAGTGCGGTGTGGGTGGTGCCGACGGTGTTGATGCCGCCGTTGACGAGCGCGGTGAGCTGCGCGTCCTGTTCGACGAGCGTCCGCATCGGTTGCACGGCCTTGTGCAGGGCGTCGACGAGTTCGGGGGCGGTCTGCTGCAGACCGCGGGTCGCGTCGACCAGCGCCGAGACCGTGGTCGGTCCGGGGTCGGTCGCGATGATGCTGTTGAGTTCGTCGAGCATCCGGTTCAATTGCGCGCCGGCGGTGAGCAGTTCGGTGCGCCGGTCCTCAGTGGCGGCATGGACCGCGGCAAGGATGCCGACCGTCTTGTCCTCCCGGCCGCGACCGGTCGCGGCGAGGATGTCGCGCAGCTTGCTGATCGTGGTCTGGAACAGCACCGTCGGCAGTTCGGTGTCCTCGGCGATGATCGCGCCCTCGTGGATCGCCGGACCTGGGCCGCGGTCGACCAGCTGCACCGACGACACCGCGAACACGTTGCTGGGCACCACCCGTGCGGTCACGTTGCCCGGAATCGACTGGGCGTAATGCGGATCGAGGTCGATGTGGACGAAGTTGGGGTCGCCGCGTTCGGCGGGGGTGACGCTGTCGACCCGACCGACGAGCACCCCGTGGTATTTCACGTCGGAGCGCTGCGGCAGCCCGTCACCGACGTTGACCATGGCCGCGACCACCCGCACGTAGGGATCGAGGCGGCCGGTCGATTTGACCAGCAGCAGGGCGGTCACGACCGTGACGACGGCCAGCAGCGCGACGCCGCAGCCGAGCAGTTGCCGGTCGGTGGGGCCGCGGCCGTCGAGTTCGAAGGAGTTGGCCACATCAACCCCCGAACCTGGCGCCTGAGTCGACCGACCACAGCGCCATGGTCAGGAGCATGTTCACCATGATCACGACGGTGATGCTGGCCCGCATGGCGTGACCCGCGGCGACCCCGACCCCCACGGGACCGCCGGTGGCGTAGAAGCCGTAGTAGCACTGCACCGTCGAGGCGATCCAGACGAAGATGACCGTCTTGAACACCGAGTACAGAATGTCCTGGCCGGCCAGCATCAGCGTGAAGTAGTGCAGGTACGAGCCCGTCGAACCACCGCTGATGATCTGCACCACGACCTGGGTGGTCAGATAGCTGACCGCCAGGCACAGCACGTAGAGCGGGATGACCGCGATCACCGACGCCATCAGCCGCGTCGTCACCAGGTAAGGGATCGGCCGGATCCCCAACGATTCGAGTGCGTCGACCTCCTCGGCGATACGCATCGACCCGAGCTGCGCGGTGAACCGGCACCCCGCCTGGGTGGCGAACGCCAGCGACGCCGCAATGGGCGCGAGTTCCCGGGTGTTGACCAGGGACGAGATGATCCCGGTGGCCGGGCCGAGGCCGAGCAAGTCGAGGAAGTTGTAGCCCTCGATCCCGACCAGCGCGCCGACGGTGATGCCGAGCACCACCGCAACCCCGACGGTCCCGCCGCCAACGACCAGAGAGCCGTTGCCCCAGGCGATGTCGGACAGCAGCCGGACGAACTCGGAGCGATAGTGGCGCAACGCGACCGGGATCCCGGCCAGGGCGCGGCCGAAGAACACGAGCATGTGGCCGAGCCGCACCACCGGTGCCGTCGCACCGCGGTACAGCCGTCGCAGCCCCCGCAGGAATGCCGGTGCGTACGTCGAGGTGGTCGCCACGGTCAGAGTCCGACCCGTGGGAACAGCATGATGTAGAGCTGGCTGATCGCGACGTTGACGACCATCAGCACCAGGATCGACTCGACCACCGCCGCGTTCACCGAGTTCGCGACCCCTGTCGGACCGCCCTGGGTCGACAGCCCCTTCTGGCACGCCACGACGGCGACAATCGCGCCGAAGATCACGGCCTTGACCAGAGCCACGATGAGGTCACCGGTGGTGGCGAACGATGCGAAGGTGGCCACGAAGCTGCCGGGTGCGCCGTTTTGGAAGTAGACGTTGAACAAATAACTGGCGAGGAAGCCGACGAAGCAGACGACTCCGGTCAGCGCGACACCGATCATGATGGCGGCGGCGAAGCGCGGGACGACCAGGCGCCGGATCACCGAAACGCCCATCACCTCCATGGCGTCGGTCTCTTCGCGCATCTTGCGGGAGCCGAGATCGGCGGTGATCGCCGAGCCGACCGCGGCAGCCATGAGGATGGCCGCCGTCAGCGATGCCGCCTGCCGGATCACCGCCAGTCCGCTGGCCGCGCCCGCCATCGACGTGGCACCGACCTGACCGGCCAGCAGGGCGAACTGGATCGACAGTGTGACGCCGATCGGGAGCGCCACCAGCACGGTCGGTAGTACCGCCGTACCGGCCATGAACGCGCCCTGCCGGATGAACTCCTGCCATTGGAACCGGCCGGTGAACAGGTCGATGAACAAGTACTGCAGCGTGCGGACGGCAAGCACGAACTGGTCGCCGACCGTTGCCAGCGATGCCAGGGGATGTCGCTTGACGTAGCCGGTGCTCCAGTCGGTGATGGCCTCGACGCCGTCTCCGCGACGCGGGTCGGGTTCAACCGGTGCGGTCACGGTCACGTCCCTCCCCCATGAGTTCCGGTACCAGAACCGGCTGGACGGTCCTGTATGGGCCGTCACGCTATGGTCGGGCCTCCGACCCGTCAAGCGTTTGCGGAATTTTCATTAACTTATGGTTCCGGTACGGACGCAGGAGACGCCGCCGCACACTTCCGCGCCTGGTTCTGACCATTTCGCTCCGAATTCGGAGTGGCTGCCCTAGCATGGTTGGGCCGCGCGCGCCGTTAACTTACTCGGTGATGACGGCTGCGTGGGGCCGCCGTTCAGCGCTTCGTGATCCGGATACGGATCGGCCCGCGCCAGTCCGCCTCCGGGTCGACGCGCTCGCCCTTCTGGGTGATCTCGACCTCGTCCACGCGGGCCAGTTCGCGCGCGACGTCGCGGGCGTCGTCCATGAGATCGCGCCAGTCGGCACCGCCGACCGCGCGGGCCGCGTCGGACGGACAAATGGTCTTGTCCGGACCCCGCCGGCCGGCGAGGTCGAGGATCGCCGCCCGGAGCTGCTGCCGCATGCGTCCAGTGAAGCCGGATCGAGCGGTCCTTGCCAGCGTTTCTGTAACACGTTCTAATCTGATGCCATGACTTCGGTTGATGCTTCCTCGCGCGAGCGCTCGTCAGACCTTTTGCGGCATCCGATCCACTCCGGGCACCTGACCGTCGGCGCGCTGAAGCGCAACAGGGACAAGCCCGTGCTGTTCCTCGGGGACACCACGATGACCGGCGGCGAGCTGGCAGAACGCATCAGCCAGTACGTGCAGGCGTTCGAGGCGCTCGGCGCGGGGACGGGTGCGGCCACCGGTCTGCTCTCCCTCAACCGGCCCGAGGTGCTGATGATCATCGGCGCCGGCCAGACGCAGGGTTACCGGCGCACGGCGCTACACCCTCTGGGTTCGCTGGACGACCACGCCTACGTTCTCGACGATGCGGGTGTCACCTCGCTGATCATCGATCCCAACCCGATGTTCACCGAGCGGGCGCTGGGTCTGCTCGAGAAGGTGCCGGGGCTCAAGCAGATCCTGACGATCGGGCCGGTCCCCGACGCGTTGAAAGACGTCGCGGTCGATCTGAACGCCGAAGCCGCGAAGTACGAACCCAAACCGCTCAAGGCAGCCGATCTGCCTCCGGACCACATCGGCGGCATGGCCTACACGGGCGGGACGACCGGTAAGCCCAAGGGCGTGATCGGCACGGTGCAATCGATCACCACGATGACGACGATTCAGCTCGCCGAGTGGGAGTGGCCGGAGCATCCGAAGTTCCTGATGTGCACGCCGCTGTCGCATGCGGGTGCGGCGTTCTTCGTACCGACGATCATCAAGGGCGGCGAACTGGTCGTGCTGACCAAGTTCGACCCGGCCGAGGTGCTGCGCACGATCGAAGAGCAGAAGATCACCGCCACGATGCTGGTGCCGTCGATGATCTACGCCCTGATGGACCACCCCGACTCCCACACCCGGGACCTGTCGTCGCTGGAGACCGTGTACTACGGCGCCTCGGCGATGAACCCGGTGCGCCTGGCGGAGGCGATCCGCCGGTTCGGCCCGATCTTCGCGCAGTACTACGGGCAGTCCGAGGCGCCGATGGTGATCACCTATCTGGCCAAGGGCGACCACGATGAGAAGCGGCTCACCTCGTGCGGACGTCCGACGGTCTTCGCGCGCACGGCGCTGCTCGACGAGGACGGCAACGAGGTGCCCCGGGGCGAGGTCGGCGAGATCTGCGTGTCGGGTCCGCTGGTGTCCGGCGGCTACTGGAACAAGCCCGAGGCCACCGCGGAAACGTTTCGGGACGGTTGGATGCACACTGGAGACGTCGCCCGCGAGGACGAGGACGGCTTCTGGTACATCGTCGACCGCACCAAGGACATGATCGTCACCGGCGGCTTCAACGTGTTCCCGCGCGAGGTGGAAGACGTCGTGGCAGAACATCCTTCGATCGCACAGGTGTGCGTGATCGGCACGCCGGACGAGAAGTGGGGTGAGGCGGTGACGGCGGTGGTGGTGCTGCGGCCCGACGCCCCGACCGACGAGGCCGCGGTGGCGAAGATGACCGCGGAGATCCAGGCCGCGGTCAAGGAGCGCAAGGGGTCGGTGCAGTCCCCCAAGCAGCTCGTCGTGGTGGATTCGGTCCCGGTGACGGCGCTGGGCAAACCCGACAAGAAGGCGGTGCGGGCGCAGTTCTGGGAAGGCTCCGACCGCCGCGTGGGCTGACCGCGCCCCGGTGTGGCTACGCGCCCGGCACCGCCGTGCGACTCGCCACCGACTCGGCCGACGCGGTGTCGAACACATCGATCACGACGTCGGCGTCCCGGTAGCCGCCGAGGTGGTGCAGGCCTGCGGTCGACGCGAACAGGTCGCGGACGTCGTCGCCGGTCATCGGATAGTCGGCCACCGGGTGGCGCCAGTGCGCGACGAGCACCGTCGCGCCGAGGGTCACCAGGCGCGGCACCTCTCGGTCGACCACCGCGCGCAGTGTCGCCGGCGTCAGGTAATAGCACACCTCCGACAGCACGACAAGATCGAATTCGTCTGCGGGCCAGGGCTCATCGAGTGATCTGCGCAGTAAGTGCGCACGCTCCCCGACCCCGGCCCGCACCAGTCGCCGACGGGTCGCGTCCAGCGCCGGCACCGCCACGTCGGTGGCAGTCACCCGGTCGCAGCGCTGCAACAGCAGTTCGGTCAGCACCCCGACCGAACAGCCGGGTTCGAAGGCGTGCCGGTAGCGCGGATGCGGCAGCATGGCCGTGGTGAGCGCGTACTTGCGCTGTTCGTACCATCTGCTCTGCAGACTCCAGGGGTCCGCGGCATCGGCGTAGACGCGCTCGAAGTACCCGTCGGACAGTCGACCGGTCACCGGAACGCCACCTCCCCCACCTGCAGCAGCCGGTGCAGTACGAATGGCGGCAACGCGGGCTCTGCACCGACATCCAGAGGTTCGAACTGACTGGTGAAGCATTGCGCTGCAGCGCTTTTGCGTTCCTGGTCCGCGCCGTCGGAAACGACTGCGCGAGCGCGGTGCCAGGGCACGGCCGGATCGTCCGGGACTGCCCAGTGCCACATCCACACCGGATACTCGAGCAGGTTCGCGCCGGTCGCTGCCGCCGCAGCCGCCGCGGCGCGACCCACCGCCTCGTGGTCCGGATGTCCGTCACCCCGCCAGGTCGCGGCGCACCAGATGCCGGGCGCCCCGTCCGCCAGCACGTCGGTCAGCAGGTCGGTCAGGCGGTGCTCGTGGGCGGCGACATCACCGTCGGGCAAGCCGAGGCTGATCGGCGGCGGCAGCCCCAGAACACCGACCGCTCGCCGAAGCTCGTCGCGGCGCGTGGCCTCCAGCCGGCGTTGCCGCTGCGCATCCAGATCCGGATGCGAGCGGCCGCCGTCGGTGGCCGAGACGACTTGCACCCGAATCCCCCTGCGGGCGAGCAGCGACGCGCCGGCGCCGAACCCCAGCGTTTCGTCATCGGGGTGTGCGCCGACCAGGACGAGGCCACCGCAGCCCGACAGGTCCAGGGCCGGGACGCCCCTGTCGGCGGTGAGCCACGTGTCGACCGGGGTGCCCCCACCGGCAAGCGGGCGCTCGGCGAACCGGGATCCGTTGTCGAGCGGCGGGCCTCCCAGCGCGCTCACCTCCGTTCCGCCGCGAGTCGGCCCAGCACGCAGAGATCGCGTTCGGCATGACTCTGCCGGACATAGATCTCGAGATCGGCGACGTAACGCGCGTGCCGGGCGTCATGCACCAGGGGTGCGGGACCCAGCGCCCGACCGGTGCGCCTGATCGCTTCGTCCACCGCGTGTTCGACCACCGCCCGAGCGCGGCGGGCGATCAATTCGGCGGTACCCGAACGATTTTGCGGATCGGCATCGACCTCGGTCGCCGCCCAGGCCAGCGTTGCGGCGGCTGCGCTCAAGGCGGCGTCCACAGCCCCGAGGTGGGCCAGGTTGTGCGGGTCCCCCGACCGGCCCGCCGCGTACAGGGGCTCGGCGACCGCGCGGGCGCCGCCCCACCAGCACGCGCTGACCGCGATCGCCCCGTGCCAGAAGCCGGGCCGGTCCAGATAGGCGCCGGGTGCGCCGACCGGAATTCCCGGCGTCGCGACGAAGTCCACCGCGCGGGTGTCGGCCGCGGCCATCCCCGCGTTGTACCAGGTGTTATCCCCGCGCACCACGCCCCGGTCGCCGAGAGCGACGGCGAACAGGCCACGCGGCCCCTCGGGATCTCCGGCAGTGCGCGCGGTGACCAGAGCATGCGTGCACACCCCGGCGCCAGAGCACCAGGCTCGCGCACCGTCGAGCACCACAGCGTCCTCGACGCGGCGCGCCTGGAGGACAGCACCAGGGGCCTCGGCCGCCCACACGCCCCACAACTCGCCCGGCCGCACCGCCGGCCCGCCGAGTTCGGCCAGGATGGCGCATGCGTCGGCGTGAGCCTCGCCCAGACGGCCTGCGACAAGATCGGTCTCCGCCAGATCGGCCAGGGCCTGCCATCGGGTCAGCGTGTCTCCCGCACCGGGCAGCGGCAGGTGGGGCGCGGTGCTGCGTGCCCACTGCCGGACCAGGTCGATGCTCACGCGGCGTCGCCGGGGGAACGCCGCCCTCGGCCCGTTTCGGAAAGCTTGCGCAGATGCGCCCCGAAGCCGCCGGGCGCTCGGGCATCGCGGCGGGCCGACGTCGCCACCGACAGTTCCGGGTCCCGGCGGATGCGCATCCCAGCCGTCTCGAACCGTCGCACCAGATCGACGTCCTCACCCGACGCCAGCGCGCGGAATCCGCCCATACGCCAGTACGCGTCGGCGCGGAACCCCATGTTCGCGCCATGGATGTGGCCGTGGCCCGTCCGCGTGAACCGTGAGTAGTACGCCCGCAGGTACCGCCGGACCACGTCGGCCGGGTAGCGCCGCCAGTCGGTCACCCGCACCGTCCCGAGGACCATGTCGACCTCCGCGTCGATCATCCGCAGCACCCAGTTCGCGTTCACCGTCGTATCTGCGTCGGTGGTCGCGTACCAGGTCTGCTCGGCCGGTACGTCGGCGCAGACCGAGCGCGCGTGATCGAAACCCGCCGCACGCGCCGCGCCCACGTTTCCGGCGTCGACGGAGACGAAGTGCACCTCGGGACCGAACTGCCCGATCAACCGTTCGCTGCCGTCGGTGCACGAATCGAGCACCACGACGATCAGCGTCGGCACCGGCGAGCACAGCACTGCGGTGCCCAGCGCGCGGAGCGTCCGCGGGAGCGCCTCGACCTCGTTGTGGGCCGGAACCACGACGGCGACCTGCGCCACGTTCGACATGCTGGGGGGATATCCGATCCGCGAAGGATTCACACTTCGCGAGCTGGGCACCACAGGTGGCACCATGGCTGTGTGGCGGTACGTGCGGTGCTCTTCGACTTCTCCGGAACCCTCTTCCGCCTCGAAGGGGACGAACGCTGGTTCGAGGGCATCGTCGTCGACGACCAAGAGGTCGACGCACACGTCCAGACCGAATTGCTGCGCCGGCTGACCCAGCCCACCGGGCGCTCCGTCGACATGACGCCCGAGGCCGAGCACGCCTGGGAGAACCGCGACCTGGCGCCCTATCTGCACCGCGAGGCCTATCTGCACGTGCTGCGGAAATCGGGACTCGGCGATGCCCACGCCGAATCGCTCTACGGGCGCGTCATCGACCCGGACTCCTGGACCCCCTACCCCGACACCGCGGATGTGCTCGGCGGTCTACAGCGACGCGGCATCAAGACCGCGGTGGTCTCGAACATCGCGTTCGACGTCCGGCCCGCCTTCGCGGGGATCGGTGCCCACGACGACGTCGACGAGTTCGTGCTGTCGTTCGAAGTCGGTGCGATGAAACCGGATGCGCGAATCTTCGAGACCGCGCTGCAGCGGCTCGGGGTGGCCGCCGAGGATGCGGTGATGGTCGGCGACAGCGACGAGGCCGACGGCGGAGCACGCGCGCTGGGCTGCGGATTCGTCCTGGTCGATCCGCTGCCCACCGAAGAGCGACGCACCGGTCTGCGCGACGGACTGGCCGCGATCGGGATCGAGAGCTGAGGAGGACCTCCGATTGTCCACCGAACGTGTGCGCCCGCCGTGGTGGCTCAAACCGTTCAACAAGGTCGTGATCGCCTCGGCGAAACTGGGTCTTCCGATCTTCGGCAAGGAGGGGCCGATGATCCTGACCGTCACCGGCCGCAAGACCGGTCGGGCGCGGACCACGCCGATCACCCCGATGTACGTCGACGGGAAACGCTATGTGGTGGGCGGATTTCCGGGCGCGGACTGGGTGCGCAACGCCCGCGCGAATCCCGAGGTGACGCTGACCCAGAACCGCCGCGTCGAACGGGTGCGCATGGTGGAGATGTCAGCCGACGAGGCCCGTCCGCTGCTGCGGCAGTTCCCCACGCTGGTGCCGACCGGCGTCGACTTCATGAAGAACGCCGGACTGGTCACCGACGCGACACCCGATGAATTCGAGGCGCTGGCCGGCCGCTGCGCCGTCTTCCGATTCGACCCCATCACGTAGGTTCTCGTGCCATGAGCTCCGACAATTCTCTTCACGCCAGCGGCTCGTCGGCCACACCGTTCGACCCGTCGGTCTGGCAGCCGGTGCCCGGATTCGATCTGACCGACATCACCTACCACCGCCACGTGGTCGACGGCAGGCCCCAGCCGACCGTGCGGGTGGCGTTCGATCGGCCGGAGGTGCGCAACGCCTTCCGCCCGCACACCGTCGACGAGCTCTACCGCGTCCTCGACCACGCCCGGATGTCCCCCGACGTCGGTGTCGTGCTGCTTACCGGAAACGGCCCCAGCCCCAAGGACGGTGGCTGGGCGTTCTGCTCGGGCGGTGACCAGCGCATCCGCGGGCGCACCGGCTACCAGTACGCCGATGGGGAAACCGCCGAGACCGTCGATCCCGCCCGGGCCGGCCGGTTGCACATCCTCGAGGTGCAGCGGTTGATCCGGTTCATGCCGAAGGTGGTGATCTGCCTGGTCAACGGCTGGGCGGCCGGCGGCGGGCACAGCTTGCACGTGACGTGCGACCTCACGCTGGCCAGTCGCCAGCATGCCCGGTTCAAGCAGACCGACGCCGATGTCGGCAGCTTCGACGGCGGATTCGGCAGCGCGTACCTCGCGCGGCAGACCGGCCAGAAGTTCGCCCGCGAGATCTTCTTCCTCGGCCGCGCCTACGACGCCGAGCAGATGTATGCGATGGGCGCGGTGAACGCCGTCGTCGACCACGCCGAGCTGGAGTCCGAGGCACTGCAGTGGGCCGCCGAGATCAACGGCAAGTCACCGCAAGCCGTGCGGATGCTGAAGTTCTCGTTCAACCTCATCGACGACGGGCTGGTCGGTCAGCAGGTGTTCGCCGGAGAGGCCACCCGGTTGGCGTACATGACCGACGAGGCCGTCGAGGGCCGCGACGCGTTCCTGGAGAAGCGCGACCCCGACTGGTCGGCGTTCCCCCGCTACTTCTAGCGAGGCACCGCGAGATTCGTCGCCATCGCCCGCTCCCGCCACGGCGCTAGCTCGGCCGCGTCGGTGGCGACGCGGGTCTCGGTTGCCGCGACCGCGTCAGGTCCGACCGGAAGTCGGGTCAGCCGAGCCCCCGCGGCCACCACGTCGTACAGAAGCGCGGCGAGCTTGTCCGGGTCACCGTCCTGCGTCTGGTCCATCTCGCCGAACTGCGCGACCTGCTCGTGTGCGGGCGTGCCCGCGTAGTCGTCGATGGTCCCGTGCCCTGCGGCAACCTCCACCGTCGACGATGACAGGAAGCCGGTCCGGAACATTCCAGGTTCGACGGCCAGCACCGAGATGCCCAGCGGGGCGAGGTCGTGGCGGAGGCCGGCGGTCAGCCCCTCGACGGCGAATTTCGTCGCGTTGTACATCGACGATGCGGGGAAGCCGATGACACCAGCGGTGGAGCTGAGGTTGACGATCGTCCCCGACCGCTGCGCGCGCAGCGTCGGCAGCGTTGCCCGGATGACGTCGATGGCAGCGAACACGTTCAGTTCGAAGTGGTCGCGAATCTGCCTGTCGCTCATCTCCTCCAATGCTCCGGTCAGGGCCCGGCCCGCATTGTTGACGACGACGTCGATGCGGCCGAACCGGCCGAGAGCGGCCGTGACGGCGGCGCGGACCGCGACGGAATCGGTGACATCGAGCGCCACCGTCAGCAGCTTCTCGTTCTCGCCGAGCGCATCCACGACGGTCTGCGGGTTCCGGGCCGTCGCGACCACCGCGTCGCCCTGCGCCAGCGCGTAGCGCGCGATTGCCGCGCCCAGCCCCTTCGATGTTCCGGTGACGAACCAGGTGGTCATGACGCCTCCCATGTTAGTGGTCTCTCACTTTCAATGTAAGAGACCACTAACTTTGCGTCAACTCAGTGCTACTACTAGAGGGTGCCGCGAAGCAGCTATCACCACGGCGACCTGCGGTCCGCTCTGGTCGAGGTCGGGCTGGACATGGTCGCCGAGCGGGGAATCGACGCGTTGTCCGTCGCGGAGGCGGCCAAGCGTGCCGGCGTGAGCGCTGCGGCGCCCTACCGGCATTTTCCGAACCGCAGGGCGTTCCGCGCCGCGGTGGTCACTGCCGCCGTACGGGAATTCGACGCGGAAGTGCGGACGGCCGCTGGAACAGGGGACGCGGTCGAGCAGATGGAGGCGACCGCGCGGAGCTACGTCAGGTTCGTCGCGCGGCGCCGGATCGGGTGGGACGTGATCTACGGCCACGACATGAGCGACGTGCTGGATCCCGACCAGCAGGATGCGATGCGCTCGCTCAACGACGCGTTCCTCGAGCCGGCACTCGCGGTGACGGGGGGCGATGCCCGCGCCGCACTCCGCCTCGTCGAGCATGAGATCGCCGCCGCACACGGATACGCGGACCTGTTCATATCGGGCATGTTCGAACGCAGATACCCGAAGGTCGACCGGGCCGCCGCGCAGGCCGCATCGATCACCCGAACCCTCGCCGAAGCCGCCCGCTCGGGGTGACGCCTAGACTCCCCCGGTGAGCAAGAACCCGCTACGTCGCCTGTCCGACAGCGTGATGCTGACCAGCATGCGGCCCTCGTTGGCCGAGCACATCCTGCAGCCTCGCGAGGGCGTCGCTCTCGAGGGCAAGCGGATTCTGCTGACGGGTGCGTCGTCGGGTATCGGCGAGGCGGCCGCGGAGAAGTTCGCCCGCCGCGGCGCCACCGTCATCGCGGTCGCGCGCCGTCAGGATCTGCTCGACGCCCTGGCCGAGAGGATCACCGCGGCCGGTGGCACCGCCCACGCCCGGGCCTGCGATCTGTCAGATCTCGACGCGGTCGACGAACTGGTGGCCGAGGCGGAGGCCCGGTTCGGCGGCGTCGACATCCTGATCAACAACGCGGGCAAGTCGATCCGCCGCCCGCTGGCCGAATCGCTCGACCGGTGGCACGACGTCGAGCGCACCATGACGCTGAACTACATGTCGCCGCTGCGGCTCATCCGCGGTCTCGCGCCGGGCATGATCGAGCGCGGCGACGGCCACATCATCAACGTGGCCACGTGGGGCGTCTTCAGTGAGGCCTCCCCGTTGTTCGCCGTCTACAACGCCTCCAAAGCGGCACTGTCCGCGGTCAGCCGTGTCATCGAGACCGAATGGGCCGACCAGGGCGTGCATTCCACCACGCTCTACTACCCGCTGGTGAAGACCCCGATGATCGCCCCGACGCGGGCCTACGACGGGGTGCCGGGGCTCAGCGCCGCCGAGGCGGCGGACTGGATGATCGACGCGGCCCGCAACCGTCCCGTGCGCATCGCGCCGCGGATGGCGGTCAGCGCCCGCGTCGCCGATGCGTTCGCCCCCACCTGGGTCAACGCAGTGGTGCGGCGGCAACGCTTCCAACCGACCAAATGACCGCGTGATAGAGATCAACCATGGAGATCCTGGCCAGTCGGACGCTGCTGCGGCCCGCGGACTATCAGCGGTCGTTGCGGTTCTACCGCGACGGACTCGGGCTGGCGATCGCCCGTGAGTATCCCGGCGGCACGGTCTTCTACGCCGGCCAGTCACTGATCGAACTGGCCGCCCATGGCGGACCCGACGCCGGCGGCACCCTGTGGCTGCAGGTCCGCGACATCCACGCCGCTCAGGAGGAACTCCAGCGCAACGGCGTCGAGATCGCCCGGGCCGCGCAGCGGGAACCGTGGGGGCTGTTCGAGATGCACGTGACCGATCCGGATGGCGTCACCCTGATCGTGGTGCAGGTGCCCGACGACCATCCGCTGCGCCGCGACATCCGCGACTAGCGCAGCGGCGCCTCCGCCAGCGGCCAACCGACGGAGGCGAGCCGGGCGGCGACCTGCTGGATCTCCTCGGCGGTGGGCTCCTTGTCGATGAGCGCCTGCACTGCCGTCCGGATCTCGTCCTCGGTGACGGTGTCGTCCTCGACGCCCTTGAGGACGGACTTCGCGGCCTGTACGACCTCGTCCTCGGACAGGGAGCGCTTCAGCAGCGCCAGCAGTGCGAAGTAGTCGGTCTGCGGAACCCCTTCGGGATATCCGTCGTGCAGCCAGCTCAGGACGTTCTGAAAGGTGCTCGTCACCATGGTCGGGACCTCACTCCGGAATGAACGGGACGGGGTTGACGCCGAAGTGGTGCTCGATCGTCCCCTTCGTGATGTACAGGATGGCGATCAGGACCACGGCAGCGACGAAGACGAAGAGCAGCAGCCCGACGAACTTCAGCGCGGGGTTGGGCCGTTGCACCGTGCCGTCGGCCTCGACGCCGCCGGCGCCGCGGGAGAACGCGACCAGCCCGACGGCGAAGATCGCGGGCAGACCGGCGCCGAGCGCCAGTCCCACCGCCAGCACCTTGAGGATCGATTCGAGATAGGTCATGGGTGAATTCCTGTCTGGGACAACCGGTCAGACCGTGGCCGCGGGCTTCGGGTCGGCGCCGGCCACATCGCGCAGATCGGCGGGCACCACGGAGTTTGTTGCGTCGTCCCAGTCGGCGTTGACGTTGCGGTGGTTGACCTTCTTCTGCTGGGCCCGCCGGTACATGTAGCCGGACGCCACCACCAGCACGGCGAAGATGAAGCCGTCGCCGGCCAGCGCGGAGCCCGTCGCCGTCTCGATGAGGTGGGACAGCCAGAACGACAGCGCGCCGACGATGCCCGCGGCCGGAAGCGTGATCAGCCATGCGGTGGCCATGCGGCCGGCGACCGCCCAGCGGACCTGCGCACCGGGCTTGCCGACCCCGGAGCCAAGGATGGAGCCCGTCGCGACGTGGGTGGTGGACAGCGCCATACCGGCCGCGCTCGAGGACAGGATGATCGCCGCGGACGACGCTTCGGCGGCCAGCCCCTGGGGTGACTCGATCTCCACGAGACCCTTGCCGAGCGTGCGGATGACGCGCCAGCCACCGATGTAGGTGCCCAGGCCGATGGCCAACGCGCAGGAGGCGATGATCCAGAACGGCAGCCCGTCCTCTTTGACGTCACCGGTCAGGTGGCCGGTGGTGATCAGCGCGAGCGCGATGACGCCCATCGTCTTCTGCGCGTCGTTGGTGCCGTGCGACAGCGCCACCAGCGAGGCGGTGGCGATCTGGCCCCAGCGGAAACCCTCCTCGCGGCGGTTCTTCCGGACCCTGCGGGTGATCCGGTAGACGATCCAGGTGCCGCAGGCGGCGACCAGGCCGGCGATGAACGGCGCGGCCAGCGCGGGCAGCACGACCTTGCTCATCACGCCCGGCCAGTTGACTCCTACCGTGCCGAGCGCGGCGAGCCCAGCGCCGATCAGACCGCCGAACAGTGCATGCGAGGAACTGGACGGGATACCGAACAGCCAGGTGAGCAGATTCCACAGGATGCCGCCGACCAGGCCGGCGAAGATGATCGTCAGACCCGTCGAGGCATCGATGCCCTGGATCAGTGACCCGGTACCGCCGTCCTGGATCCGGAGCACCGAGGTGGTGACCGTGATGGCCACCTCGACGGACAGGAACGCGCCGACCAGATTGAGGATGCCCGCCAGCAGGACCGCCGTCTTCGGCTTGAGCGCACCGGTCGCGATCGACGTCGCCATCGCATTGCCCGTGTCGTGGAAGCCGTTGGTGAAGTCGAAGGCCAGCGCCGTTGCGATCAACAGCACCAGAACGATCAGCTCTGCGCTCACGAGTCCTCATTCTGCTGCGCCACGACTCTCACAACCAAACTTATGCGGCCCTGATTTCCGGCGTGTTCTGCGGTTTCGGCGAACCTGCAGGGTTGTTCATCCACTGTTCATCCGGCGTCCGCGCGGCGTTGGCCCTCGCCGGGGGATTCGCGGACCGCGCGCCGCCTCGGACAGCGGTCATCTCAGGGCGCGGCGATATCATCGAGTGCTCTGCGGCGGCCTCTGATTCTCGATGCAGCCCTCACCATGGAAGTGAAGCCGTGACCAATTTCCTCGCCCGGATCGTCGCCTGGATCACGTCGGGGTACCCCGAGGGTGTGCCCGGGGCAGACCGGGTGCCGCTGCTGGCGCTGTTGCAGCGACGGCTCACCGACGACGAGGTCCGCACCGTGGTGGCGGGACTGCGCGACGCGGACGAGGTCGACCACATCGACATCGGGGTGTTGATCACCCATCTGACCGACGAACTACCCACCCCGGAGGATCTCGAACGCGTCCGCGCCCGACTGGCGACACAGGGCTGGCCGCTGGACGATCCGCGCGACGCCGAGGGGGACGCATAGCCGTCCTGCGCGCCGTGCCCGTACCGCCGGGCGCCGAGGCGCTGTCGATACTGCCGACCGTCGAGGACGCGCTCGGTGGCCGCGGCCCGGCGATCCTGCCGACAGCCGCCGACGATCCCGCCGCCGCGGACGGCCTGGCCGCCGCCCTGCGCGCCGGCGAGCCGATCGACGACGACGTCGCGGTGGTGGTCTCCACCTCCGGCACCACGGGCACCCCCAAGGGCGCCATGCTCACCGCCGGCGCCCTGACCGCAGGCGCGCACGCGACGCACCACCGACTCGGCGGGCCGGGCCGCTGGCTGCTCGCCCTGCCCGCCCATCACATCGCCGGATTGCAGGTGGTGGTGCGCGCCGTGGTGGCCGGCACTTCGCCGGTCGCCCTGTCGGCACGGTTCACCACGGACGAGCTGGTCTCGGCGATCGCCGGGATGGGCCCCGGCCGGCGCTATGCCTCGCTGGTGGCCGTACAACTGGACCGGGCGCTGGGCGACCCTGCCGCGCGCGATGCGCTGGCCGGACTCGACGCGGTGCTCATCGGAGGCGGTCCCATGCCGCCGGGGCTGGCCGACCGAGCCGCAGCGGCCGGGGTCTCGGTGGTGCGCACCTACGGGATGAGCGAGACCGCGGGCGGGTGCGTCTACGACGGGGTGCCGCTGGACGGGGTGCAGGTGCGGATCGAGGATGGGCGCATTCTGCTGGGCGGCCCGACCGTCGCCAAGGGGTACCGCAACCCGGTGCAACCCGATCCGTTCGCGGAACCGGGCTGGTTCCGCACCGATGACCTCGGCGCCGTGGAGGGCGGCGTGCTGCGGGTGCTCGGGCGGGCCGACGACGCGATCAGCACCGGTGGGCTGACGGTGCTGCCGCAACTGGTGGAGGCTGTGCTCAGCCGCCATCCCGCGATCATCGAGTGCGCAGTGTTCGGCGTGGCCGACAAGCGACTCGGGCAGCGCGTGGTGGCGGCGATCGTGCTGGCGGAGGGCGCGGCGGGGCCGACCGTTGCGGACCTGCGCAGCCACGTCGCGGCCGATCTCGACCCGACGGCCGCGCCCCGCGAGGTCCATGTGCTCGACGCGCTGCCGCGCCGCGGCATCGGTAAGGTCGATCGCCGCGCGCTGGCGACCCGCTTCGGATGAACACGCGCCATGATGGGGGTATGCGCCGCGAAGTGACATCCGTCGAGGAACTGCGCGACATCGTCGGTCACCCCAACCATTACGTCGCCAACAAGGTCAGCCCGCGACTGTCGGACGTGCACCGGGAATGGTTGGGTGCAGCGGCTCTCGCCTTCGTCGGGACCACCGATGCGCAGGGCCGACTCGACGTGTCACCGAAGGGCGATCCGCCAGGGTTCGTCCACATCGTCGACGACGCCACGATCGCAATCCCGGAGCGGCCGGGCAACAAACGCGTCGACGGCTATCTCAACGTGTTGGAACGCCCGCGCGTCGGCACCGTGTTCGTGATTCCCGGCCGTGGCGATACCCTGCGGATCAACGGCAGCGCCCGTGTGCTCGCCGACGCCGACTACTTCGACGCGATGGCGGTCAAGGGCAAGCGGCCGATCCTCGCGCTGGAGATCAGCGTCGACGAGGTGTTCTTCCACTGCTCCAAGGCATTCCTGCGGTCGAACGCGTGGCAGCCGGAGCGCTGGGATCCGACGGCGGTGCCCAGCGTCGCCCAGCTGGCCAAGGCGTTCACCCCCGATCTGACCGACGCGCAACGCGACGAGTACTTCTCCGAGAACACGCTGCGAGAACAGCTGTACTGATCGGCGTCACCGAAACGTCAGCCGGGTCAGTCAGGTACGGCCCCTAGGCTGGCGGCGTGCGGGCCCATCGCAGGGAGACCATCGCCGTCGCCATCGGACTGACGGTGCTGATCGCCGCGTTCGTCGTCCCGCATCTGCACTTGGACGTGGTCACCCCGCTGCTCAACGCGACACCCGAACGGTTCCGCACCTTCGCTGCCACCTCGCCGGTGTTCGGCTGGTGGAACGCGCACGTCGGGTGGGGCACGGTTCCGGCGATCGCGATCGGTGTCGCCGCAGTGCTGTGGGGTCAGACGCTCGCGCAGCGCCTGACGTGGCGGGCGCTGGTGCTGGGCGCTTGGGCGACGTCGTGCGCGTGGGCGTTCTCGCTGGCGATGATCGACGGCTGGCAGCGCGGCTTCGCCGGGCGGCTGACAGCGAAGCACGAATACCTGCGGCAGGTGCCGACCGTCACCGACATCCCACTCGCGGTCCGCACGTTCGCCGACCGCATCCTCGACTTCCAGCCCGACTCCTGGATCACCCACGTCTCCGGTCACCCGCCGGGTGCCCTGCTGACGTTCGTCTGGCTGGATCGCCTGGGGCTCGGCGGCGGCGCCTGGGCCGGCCTGTTCTGTCTGCTGATCGGCTCGAGCGTGGCCGCCGCCATCCTCGTCGCGGTCCGCGCCCTGACTGACGAGCAGACTGCACGCCGCGCAGCGCCGTTCCTCGCGGTGGCACCGACGGCCATCTGGGTTGCGGTGTCGGCCGACGGCTACTTCGCCGGCGTCGCGGCGTGGGGCATCGCGCTGCTGGCGTTGGCGGTCCGGCGGACGGTCCGCTTTCCCGAGTGGGCCGCCGCGGCAGCGGGATTGCTGCTCGGATGGGGCATCTTCCTCAACTACGGGCTGGGACTCATGGCACTACCCGCGCTGGCGGTGCTGATCTGCGCGGCCGATCGTCGCTCGGCGGTGCGGGCGTTCGTTCCCGCGGTGGCCGGTGCGCTGGCGGTGGTGCTGGTGTTCGCGGCGGCCGGGTTCTGGTGGTTCGACGGTTATCACCTGGTGCAGGAGCGGTATTGGCAGGGCATCGCGACCGAGCGGCCCTTCCAGTACTGGGGCTGGGCGAATTTCGCCTCGACCATCTGCGCGATCGGGCTCGGCACCGTCGCGGCATTGGGCCGCGTGTTCGACGTCGCGGCGATCCGTGCCCGGTCGGGACTGCACATCGTCGTACTGGGTGCACTCGCCGCCATCGTCCTGGCCGATCTGAGCATGCTGAGCAAAGCGGAGACCGAACGCATCTGGCTGCCGTTCACCATGTGGCTGGTGGCGGCCGGGGCGCTGCTGCCCGCCCGCACGCAGCGCTGGTGGCTCGCGGTGAACGTCACCGGAGCGTTGCTGCTGAACCATCTGATCCTGACGAACTGGTGACCCCGTGGGTGACGAAACCGAGCGGAAACCACGGTGGCGCAGCCCGATCCGTGGGCTGTGGCTGACGTCGACACTCGGGGCGGTGCTGCTGGTCACGCTGCCGATCGTGACCATCACGGGACTGCTGTCCTACATCGCATACGGACCGCAATTCGGCCAGGCCATCCCCGCCGATGTGGGCTGGCTCAAGCTGCCGACCTTCGACTGGCCGACCGACCCGTCCTGGCTGTACCGACTCAACCAGGGTCTGCACGTGGGTCTCGGGTTGGTGCTCATCCCGGTGGTGCTCGCCAAACTGTGGTCAGTGATCCCGCGGTTGTTCATCTGGCCGCCGTCGCGCTCGATCGCCCAGCTGCTCGAACGTCTTTCGCTGCTGATGCTGGTCGGCGGCGTCCTCTTCGAGATCGTCACGGGTGTACTCAACATCCAGTACGACTACATCTTCGGCTTCAGCTTCTACACCGCGCACTACTTCGGCGCCTGGGTGTTCATCGCCGGTTTCGTCGTCCACGTCGCCATCAAGCTCCCGCACATGTGGCGCGGTCTGCGGTCGATGTCGCTGCGGTCGGTGCTGCGCACCCCGCTTGCCGACACCCGGCCCGAACCCTACGAGCCGAACGGGTTGGTCGCGGCCGATCCCGCACCACCCACGGTGAGCCGCCGCGGCGCGCTGGCGGTGGTCGGCGGCGGTGCACTGCTGATGGCCGTGTTGACCGCCGGCCAGACCCTGGGCGGAATCACCCGCCACGCGGCGCTGCTCCTGCCCCGCGGCCGCAGTTACGGCGACGGCCCCAACGATTTCCAGATCAATCGCACTGCGGTCGCCGCGGGCATCCGACCCGAGGCGACGGGTGCGGGGTGGCGGCTGACACTGCGTGGCGGAGCCGCGCCGGTGACACTCGACCGCGCCGCCCTGGCGGCGATGCCACAGCACACCGCGCTCCTGCCGATCGCATGCGTGGAGGGCTGGTCGACCACGCAGACGTGGACCGGTGTGCGACTGCGGGATCTCGCGCGCCTGGCCGGGGTCGCCGAACCCGCGCTGGCGCAGGTGTCGTCATTGGAGCGACGGGGCGGATTCAATCGGGCGACGCTGCAGGGCAATCAGGTCAGGCATCCCGATTCGCTGCTGGCGTTGCGCGTCAACGAGGCCGACCTCTCCCTGGACCACGGCTATCCGGCCCGGGTGATCGTGCCCGCGCTGCCCGGCGTGCACAACACCAAGTGGGTCGCGGCCATCGACTTCGTGGAGCGGCGATGAGCTTCCGGAAGCTCTACGGAGCGAGCGCCTTTCATCTGCTGACTCTGCTCGCCGGCTTCGCACTGTTCGGCTACGCCGTTCTCACCCTGGGTCCGGAGCGGCTGTGGAATCCGCACATCTGGTGGCAGTCGATCGCGGTGTGGTTCGCCGCGGCGGTGATCGGACACGATCTCGTGGTGTTCCCGCTGTACGCGCTCGCCGACCGGGCCCTGGGCGCAGGCAGTCGCCTCGTGCCGTCGCGTATCCCGGTGGTGAATCACGTCCGGATTCCGCTGTTGGCATCGATCTTGCTGCTGGTGGTGTTCCTGCCGGGGATCATCGAACAGGGAGCACCGGCATACCGCGCGGCCACGGGTCTGACACAGGAGCCCTTCCTCGGCCGCTGGCTGCTGCTGACCGCGGCGATGTTCGGCCTCAGCGCGGCGCTCTACGCCGTTCGGCTGTTGACCTCGCGTCGCGACGTCACGCCGCCGCCAGCGTAGCCAGTGTCCGTCCACCCACCGGATGGATCTGCACCAGCCTCAGCCCCGACTCGTCGGCAAGCGCTGCGGCACTGCCGATTCCGACCGATGCCCAGCGAAACCACGGCCCGACGGTCGTCGACGACTCCAGCCGCACCAGCTGGTACCGGATCCCCTCGGCTCTGGCGTCGAACTCGACCACGCACCGCCCGCCCGGGCGCAGCAGCTCCGCGGCGCGGCGCAACACCCGCTGCGGGTCACCCCCGAGACCGATGTTGCCGTCGGCGAGGAGCGCGGTCTGCCAGCGTCCGAGCCCGGGCAGGGCGCCGAACACGTCCCGGCGCAGCGCCGGAGCCCCGTTGCGGCGGGCGAGTTCGACCGCGGTCGCGGACTGGTCGACGCCGAGGGCGGGGATACCGCTCTTGATCAGATCGACCACCAAACGACCTGGGCCGCAACCGAGATCGATGGTCGGACCGCTGCACAGCCGCACGATCGCGCGGTCGAACCGGCGGTCGGCGTGTCTGCCGCCCAGCCAGCTGCGCACGGGCAGCGTCCTGACCGCACCGTCGTCCTGGCGGATCCAGCAGCGTTCGCCGTCGAGCGCGCGGTCGTAGAGGTTGCCCAGCATCGAGCGCTACAACCCGGCCGCGGCGGTCGCGAACGGGAATCTGGTGCCGGGTGCGCATTCCCGGCGGACGTGCTCGACGTCGTCGGCGGTGTCCACGTCGGACAGTTCGTCCAGCACGGACACCTCCAGGCTGTTGTTACGCAGTGCCTTGACGGTCAGCTCGCCGGTGTCGGCGCGCGACATCGGCACGCCGCGCAGACAGCCGGCCATTCGCGCGTCCCGGACGCCGAGCAGCCACCAGCCGCCGTCGATCGCCGGTCCGAGTACCGCATCGGTGGCCAGCAGCGCGTCGGCGCACCGGGTCAGCAGTTCGTCGGTGACCTGCGGGGTGTCCATCCCGATCTGGAGGATCGGCCGATCGCCGGTGGCTGCAGCCGCATCGGCGTGGGCATGGACCAGCCGATCGGCGAAGGTGTCGCCGCGCTGCGTCACCACGGTGAACTCGTCGAGCCGTTTCCGGATCACCGCGCCGTGGCGCGCCTCGTCCAGGTCGCCGGTCAGCGCGACGGCCCGCCCCGCGACCGGCGTGGCCAGCACCGCGTCCAACGTGTCGAGCAGCGCCGCGGCGGCGATCACCGCGGCCATCTGATCCCCCACCGTCGCAGCCAGCCGGGTCTTGGCCTGGCCCGGCACCGGGGCCTTGGCCACCACCAGTGCCGTCACCGGCAGTTCGGTCACTCGATCACCCGCCAGAAGTCGAAGGCCGCCACGACGCTGCCACGCAGCGAGCCGCTGACCTTCGACCTACCCCCGGTTCGCGGGCCGTAGGTGACGTCACGCTCCACCACGCGCCAGCCCGCGGCAGCAGCACGGACAAGCAGTTCCAGCGGATACCCGGAGCGGCGGTCCGTCACACCGAGCGCGAGCAGGTCGTCCCGGCGCACCACCCGCATCGGCGCAATGTCGTGCACCGGCAGGCCGTGCCTGCGCCGCAGCCGCCAGCACACCGCAGCCGTGCCCAGCCGCGCATGCCACGGCCACCGCAGGCCCGGCGTCGGCCGGCGTCGTCCCACCGCCATCTGCGCACCGCGGTCCAGTTCGGCGACCAGCGCCGGCAGCTCGCGCGGGTCCAACGAACCGTCCGCGTCCAGCACCGCCACCACCGGCGTCGCCGCGGCCACCACTCCGGCGTGCACAGCTGAGCCGTATCCGGGCCGCGCCTCGTGGACGACATCGGCACCGTGGCGCCTGGCCACCTCACCCGTGCCGTCGGTGCTGTTGTTGTCGACGACCAGCGCTCGGTACCCCGGCGGCATCGCGGCCAGGACCCCGGGCAGCGACGCCGCCTCGTCGAGGCACGGCAGGACGACCGTCACCGGGCTGGCAGGCATGGTCCGAGGCTAACGACCGCACCGGAGGCCGACCTGCGGGAACGGTGACGATTCCATGACGCGGGACCGGGCGAGGGGATTCCACAGCTAACCTCGACACATGACGCGCGTATTGATCGCCGACGACGACACCGTCGTCCGCGACGTCGTGCGTCGCTATCTGGAGCGGGACGGTCTGGACGTGTCGATCGCGCAGAACGGCAACGAAGCGCTGCGCCTGCTCGGCACCGAGCGGATCGACGTGGCCGTCCTCGACGTGATGATGCCCGGGCCCGACGGTCTGACGCTGTGTCGCACGCTGCGCCAGCGCGGCGACTACACGGTCCCGGTGATCCTGCTGACCGCGCTGGGCGAGGAGGATGACCGGATCGCGGGTCTGGAGGCCGGCGCGGACGACTACCTGACCAAACCGTTCAGCCCGCGCGAACTCGCGCTGCGGGTGCGGTCGGTGCTGCGCCGGTCCCCCGCCCCGGCCGGGGTGGCACCGGTGGATCTGCGCGTCGGCGACATCACCGTGTCGACGGCCGCCCGGTCGGCCACGGTCGGCGGCGTGCCGATCAGCCTCACCAACCGCGAATTCGACCTGCTGTTGTTCTTCATCACCCACGCCGACACGGTGTTCAGCCGCGAAGAGTTGCTCAAGCACGTCTGGCGCTGGGATTTCGGCGACCTGTCCACGGTCACCGTGCACGTCAAGCGGCTGCGCTCGAAGCTGGGCGACCAGCACCGGGTGCAGACCGTATGGGGCCGCGGATACATGTGGAGCTCGGCGCAGACCCCGGCGCGCGAAGGCCTGCCCGCCCGTGCCGACGACTGACCTCTGGGAGATCGCGGGCACCGCGCTGGCCTGCTCGATACCCGTGGTGGTGATCGGTGCGCTGATCATCCGGCTGGCCCGGCAGTGGTCGCTCGCGGTGAGCATGGTCGTGCTGGTGCTGATCCCGACCCTGGCCACGTTCAGCGGGGTGCTCGGCGCCAGCGGCTTCATGATCACCGAGATCTACGACCCGATCGCCGTGGTGCTACTGGTGGTCGCGGTGGTGACGATCCCCGGTGCGGTCATGCTCGGGCGCTATCAGGCGCGACGCACGGTGTGGGAGCAGGAGATCCGCGATTCGGAGCGGGCCGCGGAGGTGTCGCGGCGGCAGCTGGTGGCGTTCGTCAGCCACGACCTGCGCACTCCGCTGGCCGGGATCCGCGCCGTCTCGGAGGCCATCGCCGACGGCCTGGTCGGCGACGACGAGGTCCGTGCGCACGCCAAGCACATCGAGCAGGAGACGATCCGGCTGTCGGAGATGGTCGACGATCTGTTCGAGATGTCGAAGATCAATGCGGGCGCCGTGCAACCCGTCTTCGATCGGGTGGCCCTCGACGAGGTCGTCGACGACGTGCTGGCCGCCCACCGTATCGCCGCCGAGCGTGCGGGAGTGCAGCTGGCCGCCGAGCTGCCCGACGAACCGGTGCGGGTGCTGGGCAGCGACCGCGCTCTGGTGCGGGTGCTGTCGAATCTGGTGGCCAACGCGATCGCTCACACCCCCGAGGGCGGCCGCGTGCAGCTGACGCTCGGGTCCGACGAGTACGGCGCGTGGGCGCGGGTCGACGACACCGGCGTCGGGATCGACGAGGCAGACTTGCCGCGGGTGTTCGACGTCGCCTACCGGGGCTCCAATCACCGTGTGCCGCGCGCTGATTCGTCGCTGCCCAGCGGATCGGGCCTGGGACTCGCGATCGCCGCGGGTCTGGTGCAGGCCCACCGGGGCACGCTGTCGGCGCACAACCTCGACAACGGCGCCCGCTTCGAGGTGCGGCTGCCTCTCGCCAGCCTCGACTGATCCCGACGCCGACGGCACGGTTGTTGACGCCGCCACTCGGGCGTTACGTACAACAACCGTGCGCTCGCGGGGTCAGTCCGGTAGCGAGTTCCCCAGCCGCTCGGTGGCCGCGACGTAGTCCTCGATGAACTCCCGGACCACCTCACGGGCGGGTTTGACCTTGTTCATCAACCCGACGCCCTGCCCGACGAAGTAGGTCGACAACTCCTGCGCGCCTTCATGTCCCTGCGCGGCGAGCACGTCGATACGGCGCAGCACCGGTTCGGCGAGCATGTTCTGCAGCGGCAACGGCAGCGGCGACCGCTCGCCCCGCGGCGCCCACGCCTGCGTCCAGTCCGAAACCAGTTGTCGCGCGGGCTTTCCCGTCCGACCCGCGGACCGCACCGTATCGCGCGAGGTGGCGGCGAGCATCTTCTGCACGGTGTGCGGCGCCGTCTCGGCCTCCTCGGTGGTGAGCCACACCGATCCGGTCCAGGCGCCGTCGGCGCCCATCGCGACCGCCGCCGCCATCTGCCTGCCGGTCACGATGCCACCCGCGGCCAGCACGGGCACCTGTACGCCCGCCTGCTCGAGCGCCTCGAGCACCTCCGGCACGAGGACCAGCGTGCTGACCTCACCGCAATGTCCGCCCGCCTCCGTGCCCTGCGCGATGATCAGGTCCACTCCCGCGTCGACCTGCTTCAGGGCGTGCTCACGCGCACCGACCAGCGCGGCGACCGGCACCCCGTGTTCACGGCCGGCCTCGATCATGTAGTCCGGCGGTACGCCGAGCGCGTTGGCGATCAGCTTGATGGGATGACTCATCGCCACGTCGAGCAGCTCCCGGCCGGTGTCGCCGGAGAGCATCGAGGCGCCGAACCGCGGCTGGGACTCGAGTTCGATGTCGTGGTCGGTGAGCAGTTTCGCGACATACTCGCGGTATTCGGCGGGGATGCGGTCGACGAGCTGCCCCCGCGAGAGGTTCTCCCCCTTGCCCTCGAATTTCGCCGGCACGATGATGTCCGCGCCGTAGGGCTTACCGCCGACGTGCTCGTCGATCCAGGTCAGCTCCCGGTCCAACTGTTCCGGCGAGTAGGCCGTCGCACCGAGCACTCCGAAACCGCCGGCGTTGGTCACCGCGGCGACGACGTCGCGACAGTGACTGAATGCGAAGAGCGGGAAATCGATGCCGAACTGTTCACCAAGCGAGGACTTCATAACGCCCATTATCGGGCGTCACCCTGCGGGCCCGGACACGCGCCCTGATCGGGCCGCCGGCGACCATGGTGAACGGCAGGGCGAGCGGGAAGTCCGCGTCCACGGCATCGAGCTGTACCCGGCGGACGATGGTGGCCAGCGCCAGTGTCGCCTCCAACATCGCGAAGTGGTCGCCGATGCACGACCGCGGGCCTGCGCCGAACGGTAGGTATTGCCAGCGGTCCCGCCCCTTTGAGTTCTCCGGGCTGAACCGGTCGGGGTCGAACTCCAGCGGACGTTCCCACAGCCGAGGGTCGTGCTGTACCGCCATGATCGCGAAGAGCACCAGCGTCCCCGCCGGTACCCGGTAGCCGTCGACCTCGATGTCGCGCTGCGTCATTCGTGTCCCGGTGGGGCCGGGTGGACACAGGCGCAGCGCCTCGTGCAGAACCTGACGGGTGAAGCCGAGGCCGGCGACGTCCTCGGGGGTGATCTCCCGGTCACCGAGCCGGGCCACCTCGGCGGCGACCCGGTCCTGGACATCGGGATGACGGCCCAGTTGCCACAGCGCGTAGGTCAGGGTGGTGGCGGTGGTGTCGTGTCCGGCCAGCATGAACACGAGGAGCTCGTCGCAGATGGCGTCGTCGGACAGCCCCTGCCCGGTCGCCGGATCAGTCGCGGCCATCAATGCCCGCACCAGCGGCGCGCGTCGAGACGAATCCGCGCGGCAGCCCACCAGCACCTCGCGGGCGAGGGCGGTCATCGTCGCGCGGGCGGCCAGTGCCCGTCGCCGCGCCGGCGTCGGCAGCCACCGCGGCGCACGGACCGGCCGGGTCGCGCGCCCGGCGATGTATCCCAGTGCGGTCCTGAGCGGCTCGGCGATGCAGTCGGCCCGCGCGTCCAGATCCAGCCCGAGCACCGACCGCCCCAGGGCGCGCAGCGTCAGCCGGCGGCACTCCGCGTCGAGGTCGACGTCGCCTCCCTCGGTCCAGCCGGCGACCACTGTCTCCGCCGCCTCGGCCATATCGCCGCCGAACTGACGGACATGCTGCTTGGTGAACACCGGCTGCAGCGCCCGCCGGCGTGGCAGCCATTCGTCATGGGGTAGGTCGAACAGGTTGTCGCCCAATATGATCCGCATCTCCTGATGGATCGTCGCCTTGTCGACGGCGCCGTCGTGTCGCCCCAGCACGTCACGCAGCGCACGCGGAGACGCGGCGACGACGATCGGCGGCATCAGCCGGCGCGGCGCCATGGTGAAACGGCTGACCGGCCCGCCGGCATCACGCAAGGTGGCCATGCCGGTGTGATATTCCCGCAGCGCTCGCGCGCGCTGCCAGTAGGACAGCGGATTCTTCGGAGCCAGCGGAAGAGCGGCGACATGTGCATCGGTCATGCGGGAAATCAACCACCGCGCGGGCTCGCACCGCGTCATCCGAACGGATGAGATCGGCGCGTCAATCCCGTAACGGCGCAAATGCGAATTCCGCCAAGCCGTCCCGCGGGTCGACGACCGCCCGGAAGCCGAGACGCTCGGCGGCCCGGGCCGGAGAGGCGACGATGTGGCGGACGTCGCCGCTGCGGTACTGCCCCGTCACGACCGGGCGTTCGGCGCCCCGGCTGTCGCACAGCTCGCCGGCGACCTCCATGATCGAGATGGGACGTCCGGAGCAGACGTTGAACGCGTCGAATCCGCTGAGGCCGGACTCCACGGCGGCCAGGTTCGCCGCCGCCACGTCGTCGACGTGGACGAAGTCCCGCATCTGCCCACCATCCTCGAAAACCCTTGGCACGTCGCCGTTCTCCAGTTGGGAGCGGAAGATCGCGGCGACCCCGCTGTAGGGGGTGTCACGCGGCATGTGCGGGCCGTAGACGTTGTGGTAGCGCAGCGCCACCACCGCACCGCCGGTGGCTTCGGCCCACGCCAGCGCGTAGTGCTCCTGGGCGACCTTGCTGGCGGCGTAGAGACTGCGGGGCCGCAGCGGTTCGTCCTCGTCGACCAGCGACCACCGCAGCGGCTCACCACCGAGCGGGCAGCGGTGCTCGAAGCGACCGGCGTCGAGGTCGTCGCGGCGCCGCGGCGCGGGTTGCACCGGCCCGTGTTCGGGGCAGTCGTACCGGCCCTGCCCGTAGACCACCATCGACGACGCCAGCACCAGCCGGTCGATTCCGGCCGCGAACATCTCCGCCAGCAGAACCGTTGTGCCGTAGTCGTTGTGACTGCCGTAGGAGGGGGCGTCGGCGGCGTTGACCCCGGCGCCCACCACAGCGGCCTGATGGCACACCACGTCGATGCCCTCGAGCAGGGGCGCCAGCGCCGCCGCGTCGCGGATGTCGACGTCGTGCACGCCTTCGGGGGTCGGGGCGCTGCGGCCGTGCGCGGCGGGCAGCATGGCGTCCACGGCGATGACGTCGTGTCCGGCCGCCGACAGCGCCGCCCGGACCCGGGATCCGATGAATCCGGCGGCGCCCGTCAGCAGCACTCTCACGGCAACTCGATGGGCAGGGTGATGCCGTCGTGCGGTTGGCAGTGGCGGCAGGTGCGTTCGAGGTCGACCCCGGCGATCGCCTCGTGCACGACCTGCTTGAACGGCACCAGATTCCGCTCGAACTCGGCGAAGACATCCACCGCGCGCACGCCCTCACCGGTGGTGATGCCCGCGTCTAGATCCGTGACCAACGCGATTGCGGCGTAACACATCTCGAGCTCCCGAGCCAGCACCGCCTCCGGGTAGCCGGTCATGTTGATCAGCGTGAAGCCCTGCCCGGCGAACCATTTGCTCTCCGCGCGCGTGGAGAACCGTGGCCCCTGGATCACCACCATGGTGCCGCCGTCGAACACACCGGGCAGATCGGCCGCCGCGGCCCGCAGCGTCGGGCAGTACGGATCGGCGAATCCGACGTGGATGCCGCCGGAGTCGAAGTAGGTGTCGGCCCGCCCGGTGGTGCGGTCCACCAGCTGATCCGGGACCACCATCGCACCCGGGCCGAGTTCGGGTTTCAGGCTGCCGACCGCGCACGGCCCGAAGATCCGCCGCACACCCAAGGCTCGCAGCGCCCACATGTTGGCCCGGTACGGCACGGTGTGCGGCGAGAACTCGTGGTTCACGCCGTGCCGCGGCAGGAACGCCACCTCGTGCTGTCCGACGGTGCCCACCGTGATCGGTGCGCTCGGCGGGCCGTAGGGGGTGTCCAAACTGACGGGGCGGGCGTCGTCGCCGAAGAACGAATAGAAGCCGCTACCGCCGATGACTCCGAGCATCGGTCCATTGTCGACCATCGGGCAGCGCGGGGAACCGACGGAGGGGTCGTGCGACGATTGCGCACGTGGCCAGTTTCGCGCAGTGGGTCGAGGGCGCCCGTCCCCGGACGCTGCCCAACGCCGTGTCCCCCGTCATCGCCGGGACCGGCGCGGCGGCGTGGCTGGACGGCGCGGTGTGGTGGAAGGCGCTGCTGGCGCTGATCGTCGCCGTCGCGCTGATCATCGGCGTGAACTTCGCCAACGACTACTCCGACGGCATCCGCGGCACCGACGACGTGCGCGCCGGACCGCTGCGACTGGTGGGGTCGAAGTCGGCCTCCCCGCGGGCGGTGCTCACCGCCGCCGTCATCAGCCTGGCGGTCGGCGCGGTGGCCGGGCTGGCGCTCGCGGTGGTCAGTGCCCCGTGGCTGATCGCAGTCGGCGCCGTCTGCATCGCGGGCGCCTGGCTCTACACCGGTGGCGCCAAGCCCTACGGGTATCTGGGGTTCGGCGAGATCGCGGTGTTCGTGTTCTTCGGTCTGGTCGCGGTGCTGGGCACCCAGTTCACCCAGGCCGGCCGTGTCGACTGGGTGGGGCTGGCCGCGGCGGTCGCGATGGGCGCCCTGTCGTCGGCCGTGCTGGTGGCCAACAACCTGCGCGATATCCCCACCGACCGCGAGTCCGGCAAGATCACGCTGGCCGTCCGGCTCGGCGACGCCCAAACCCGGGTGCTGTTCCAGGCGCTGGTCGCGGCGGCATTCGTGTTGACGCTGGTGTTGACGCTCGCCACACCCTGGTGTGCGGCCGGTCTGGTGGCGCTGCCGCTGGCCGTGCGCGCCGCGCAGCCGGTGCGCCGCGGCGCGGGTGGGCGTGAGTTGATCCCGGTGCTGCGCGACACCGGGCTGACGATGCTGGTGTTGGCCGTCGCCGTCGCGCTGGCGCTGACGTTCGCGAGCTGACCGCTACCGGGACAGCGCGTCGAGCAGGCGATCCAGATCGTCCTCGGTGTTGTACAGGTGAAAGCCCACCCGGACGGCGCCGGCGCGGACCGACGCGCGGATCCCCGCCGCCGGCAGCGACTCGGCCGCACCCGTGGACGGCAGCGACACGATCGCCGACGGATGCGGCGGCAAGCCCAGTTCGGCGCGCAACCGTCCGGCCAGGCCTACGGTGTGCGCCTCGACCTCGGCCGCGTCCAGCGACGCCAGCCACGGCAATGACATACCGGCCCCCAGGACGCTGAACCATGCCGGTGAGGTGTCGAAGCGGCGCGCGTCGTGCGCCAACCGCAGGGGTAGGCCGTAGATCGACTCCCACGGCCGCTCCCCGGCGTACCAGTTGGCGGCGTGCGGGATCATCGCCGCGGCCGTTCGGTCGCTGACCGACATGAACGCCGCGCCCCGCGGCGCAAGCAGCCACTTGTAGACGGACGCCACGGTGACGTCGGCCCAGCCGAGGTTCAGCGCCTTCCACCCGACGGCCTGGGTGACGTCGACGATCGTCGTGGTCGAGGTGCCGGCGAGGCCCGTCCGGAGGGCCTCGACGTCCAGCGTCGCGCCGGAGGCGGACTGCACCAGACTGAACGTCACGAAGTCGTAATCAGTGGCGGTGGCGAGCAGCTCGTCGGGACTCAGCTCGACGAGGGAGACGCCGCGCGCGGCCTGAGCGGCGAACGGGAACGTGGTGCTGGTGAACTCGCCAGCCAGGGTGGCGCCTCTGCTGCCGTCGGGAATCGCGGCCGCCACCATGCCCAGGGCCGCCGATGTGCTCCCGGCCAGCGCCACCGATGCCGGGGACACGTCGACCAGCGCGGCGTACCCCGACCGCGCGGCCCGCACGGGTTCGTCGAAGGACGTGGCGTCCATCGTGCCGGCCTGCCAATCCGCCATCCGATCCTGCAGCGCCCGCATGACGAACTGCGGCGGCAGGCCGTACGTGGGCGAATTGAGAAACCCAGCGGCACCTGCGAATTCGGCGCCGAACGCCGCCCGGACGGGCACGGACTGTCAGGTTCCGTCGCTGGACGGCGGCGGCTCTTCACCGCGCAGCCGGGCCTGCAGCTGCTCGCGGTCGCGCCGGCGCCGTTCGTCCACCGCCGCGATGCTCGCCGTGGCCCGGTTGCGCAGCGGCGCGAGAAGCCACATGCCCAGCGGCAGGGCGATCACGATCGCGAACAGCACGGCGACGACGATCGGGAACTCCCGCAGCCCGAGCAGATGCGCCACTCCGACGATCACCGCCGCGATGGCCGCCACCAACGCCAACCTGGCCGCGACGTAGAGCAGCACATCGACGACCAGACGAGAACTCGAGCGACTGTCTGACACGCTCATGAGGGTACCGACGGCGCGTATATTCGTGACAGGAGGTTTGTGTGGCGTATTTGCTCCTGATACTCGTCGTGGCCGGTGTGGTGTACCTCGGCTGGCGGCTCATGCGGGCCGATGCGAGCCGTCCGGCACGGCGGGTGATCGGTCCCGATGACGACCCCGATTTCCTGCGCCGGCTCGGCCAGGACGACAACAACCCGCGGCAGTAGCGGCCGCGCTATTCGCGTGCGTCGCCGCTGTACGCTGTCCGCGCGCCGCCCTCTGGCGCTGAACGCGCGAAGCCGTCGGCGACGACCGCTGCCAGCTCCATCAGCGCATCCCGGGTCGCCGGCTTGAGACGCTGCAGGTCGATCTCGCCGCCCTCGTCGAGATGCGGATCGAACGGCAGCACCTGCACCGCCCGGCAGCGCCGCGAGAAATGATCCTGCACCTTCTGCAGATCGACCTTCCCCGACCGAGGCCGCACGGCGTTGACGACCGCGACCGCGTCGGCCACCAGTGCATGTCGGCCGTGGGCGTCGAGCCAGTCAAGCGTCGCGGCGGCGCTGCGTGACGCGTCGACCGACCCGGTGCTGACGATGATGAGCAGATCCGCGCTGTCGAGCACCGCGGACATCGCCGAGTGCATCAGACCCGTTCCGCAGTCGGTGACCACCACGCTGTAGAACCGCCTCAGCACCGACAGCGTCTGCTGGAAGTCGTCGGCGCTGAACGCCTCCGACACCGCAGGATCGCTCTCCGAGGCGAGCACCTCCAGCCCACTGGGATCCTGCGACGTGTAGCCGCGCACGGCGCTGTAGCTGTCGATGCCCTCGGCGTCGCGCAGCAGGTGCCGCACCGTGGCCGGGGTCTCCACCGGCACCCGCTGGCTGAGGGTGCCCCGATTCGGGTTCGCGTCGACGGCGACCACCCGGTCCGACCGCGCGGCGGCCAGGGTGGCGCCGAGTGTCGCGGTGACGGTCGTCTTGCCCACGCCGCCCTTCAGGGATACGACCGCGATGCGGTAGCACCCGGTCAGCGGCTGGGCGATGCGGGCGGCGAGCTGTTCGCGGTGGAGCGCCTTCGAGCTGTCGCCGAGGTGCAGCCACCGGCGCCAGCCGCGGGAAGCCGCGGGCCGCGGTGCAGGGGGTGGCACGGCCGCCTGGGCGGGTGGCACCGGCGGTATGACGGCGGGAAAGCCGGTGGGTGGGGTGGGCGCTGTCCACTCCGGCGCTGCCAGCGGGTCGGCGGCTGCGGGATCGCTGAACCGCTGCTGCGACCGGAAGTCCGCCGGCTGATCGACCATCAGCCCACGCCGGCGTAGGAGTGCAGGCCGACGGTGACGAGGTTGATGAAGAACAGGTTGAAGACCATCGCCACGAATCCGGCGATGTTGATCCAGGCGGCCTTGCGGTCGCGCCAGCCTGCGGTCGAGCGGGCGTGCAGATAGGCCGCATAGATCACCCACGCGATGAACGACACCGTCTCCTTGGGATCCCAGCCCCAGTACCGGCCCCACGCCTCCTCGGCCCAGATCGCACCGAAGATGACGCCGAACCCGAACACCGGGAACGCGAAGATGGTGGTGCGGTAGGCGATGCGGTCCAGCGTCTGGGCGTCGGGCAGCCGGTTGACCACCCGGGCGAACGCGCCGTCGGAGGTCGGCGTGCCGAAGCGCGACATCTTGAGCAGGAACAGGATGCTGGCCACACCGGCGACGAGGAACACGCCCGAGCCGAGGCTGACCACGGACACGTGGATCGGCAGCCAGTAGGACTGCAGGGCCGGCATCACCGGCGCCGCGTGCGAGTACAGCCACTTGCCCGACACCGTCAGCAGGATCAGCACGGGGACGAGCACGAACACCCACAGCGCGCGGTACTGCGGGCGGCGCAGCACAACGGCCGCGGCCACCAGCCCGCAGAAGCTGGTCAGGTTGATGAACTCGTACATGTTGCCCCACGGCGCCCGTGAGGTGGACAGGCCGCGTAGCACGATGCACGCCAGCAGCAGCCCGATGCCGACGTAGATCAGCGCCAGCCCGGCCGAGCCGATGCGTTCGTCGAACGGGCGCCGCGGCTCGTCGGCGACGACGACGCCGGGGGTCGCGCTGTCCGCGCCCACCGTGGCGACCCGGCCGAATGTCGCCGCCGGAGCGGCTCCGACCAGGTCCCGGCGCTCGACCTTGCGGCTTCTGCTGTAGGCCAGCTCGATCGCGAGCAGCAGCAGCGCCACCACCAGGACGAGAACCGACGAGGTGAACGCCCAGTCGGAGTACCGGGCCAGACCGAGGTCTATCTCGGTTCCGTTCATGTGACTCTCTCTTCTGACGGCGCGGCCGCCGTCGCCGCCGCGTCGGGATGGTCGGCCAGCAACCGCGTCACCAGCCGCTCGAACTCGTCGCCCCAGCCGGAGTTGTCGGTGCGCGCCAGCCCGCCCAGCTCGACGCCAACGGTACCCGGGCCCCGCGGGGTGATCCGCGCCCAGACCCGGCGTCGGCGGACCACGAGCGAGACCATCAGACCACCCATCATCGTCATCGCGAAGATCAGCACCCAGATCTGCGCGGGATCGTGCGACACCTGCACATTCACGAAGGGCACGGCGCCGTCGAAACGCACGACGGTGCCGTCGTCGAGCCGGGTCTCGGCACCGGCGCTGAGGTTCACGCGGGCCTCGCGGGTCAGCCGGCCCTGGCCGATGAGCCGCTCGTCGAGGGAGAACAGGTTCTGCGGGCGGCCCGTGTCGAGCCCGGTGTCGCCGCGGTAGATGTCGACGGCGACGGCGGGGTCCTGCAGCGCGGGGAAGCGCGACGACAGCAGGGTGCCGTCGAGCTGCTGGGTCGGGGCGAACAACCCCTGGATGGCGAGCTGGTTCTCGCGGCGCTCGTCGGCGTCGGGATAGGTGCCCGCGGGCGGATCGAACCGCATGACGCCCGACGACAGGAACGTGAACTGGTCGTCGGGACGCCACTGCAGCGTCTGGGTGCGGGTCTGGCCGTCGGGGAACGTCACCGTGAACGTCGGCGCGTACCCGTGGCCCTGCAGGTACACCCGGTCCCCGCCGACACGCAGCGGTTCGTTGACCTTCAGCCGGTAGGACCGCCAGGTGTTCGACGCCAGATCGTCGCCGGCCTGGTATTCGATGTCGGCGGCGTACGAGGTGGCCTGGCCGGTGTCGAGGTAGTCGGCCTGGAAGTCGTTGACCTTCAGGCAGATCGGATACAGCGAGGTGCCGTCGACGGTGTTGCCGGCGCGGAAGGAGTCGAACGCGGCGGGTGTGGCCGAGCAGAAGCCCGGGCCGCCGTTGGCGACGACGATGACGTTGCCCTCATAGCCGAAGAGCTTTCCTGCGGCAATCGCGACGAGCAGGCCCAGCAGTGAGAAGTGGAAGACGATGTTGCCGAACTCCCGCAGGTATCCCTTCTCGGCCGACACCTCGATCGATGTCGCCGCCGGGGCGGCTCCGGCCGCCACCTCCCCTTCGGTGCGCACCGTCTTGCGCCAGCCCCGCAGACTCGAGGTCACCCGCTCGGTGACGACGGGAACGGTGCCCTCTACCTGCGCCTCATGGTGTTTGGGCAGCCGGGCGAGGTTGCGGGGAGCGGGCACCGGCACCGCGCGCAGGCTGCGGACGTGTTCGACCAGGCGCGGCGTCAGGCAGCCCACCAGGGAGATGAACAGCAGCGCGTAGATCGCGGTGAACCAGAAGCTGGAGAACACGTCGAACGCCTGCAGCCGGTCCAGAATCGGGCCGAGCGTGGGGTGCTCGACGAGGTACTCGTCGACCTTCGATTCGTTGAGGCTGCGCTGCGGCAGCAGAGCGCCGGGGACCGCGGCGAGCGCCAGCAGGAACAGCAGCACCAACGCGGTGCCCATCGAGGTCAGCGTGCGCCACGTGTTGCGGGCGTACGCGAAGACGCGCCTCATCAGATCGGCAGCCTGACGTCACTGACGAACGCGTCGCGGACCCACGACACGAAGTCGTTCCACAGCCCGGTGACCAGCGCCGTGCCGACCACCAACAGCAGCACGCCGCCGAAGATCTGGATGGTGCGGGTGTGCCGTCGCAGCCAGCCCATGGTCTGGACGGCGCGGGCCGACCCGAAGGCGAGCAGAACGAACGGGATGCCGAGACCCAGGCAGTAGGCCACGACGAGTGCGACACCGCGGGCGACGCTGGCGCCGTCGGTGGCCGACGCGACCGTGATCACCCCGGTCAGCGTGGGCCCGAGGCACGGGGTCCAGCCGAGGCCGAACACCGCCCCGAGCAGCGGCGCCCCGGCGACCGTCGACAGCTGCCGCGGGGTGAACCGCGCCTGCCGCTGCAGAGCCGGGATGAGGCCGACGAAGACGAGACCCATCACGATCGTCAGCACCCCGCCGATGCGCTGCAGCAGCACCTGGTTGGTGATCAGCGTGGTGGTCATGCCGAGCACCGCGACGGTGCCGAGCAGGAAGACCGCGGTGAACCCGGCGACGAAGAGCGCGGCCGCGCCCGCGACGCGTAGGCGGGCGGTGCGCGGCGCCGAGATCGACGAAACGGCGGAGCTTTCTCGCACTTTCCCGCCCGTGTGTTCATTTCGGCGGGATTCGTCGGGGCGCGATTCGTCCACGCCGACCACCGCGGCCAGATACGACAGGTAGCCCGGCACCAGCGGCACCACACACGGCGACGCGAACGACACCAGCCCGGCCAGCACGCAGACGGCCAGGGCCAGCAGTACGGGTCCGGCCGAGGCGATCTCGGCGAATCCGGTCACGGCTGTTGCTCCGCTGCGGGTGCCGGGCCGTTCTCGGATGCGAGGCGCTCCACCACCGGCTGCAGATCTTCGGCGAGCAGTTCGCGCAGGAACACCGCGGCCACCCGGTGGTCGCGGTCGAGCACCACGGTCGACGGGATGACCGTCGTCGGATACCGGCCGCCGAACGCGATCATCGTGCGCATCGGCGGGTCGTAGATCGACGGGAACGTGATGCCGCGGTCGCGGATGAAGTCGACGGCGGCGTCGCGATTGTTGTCCCGCACGTCGATCCCGAGGAAAGCGACGCCGTCGGCGCGGGTGGCGTCGTAGACCTGCTGGAGCTGGGTGATCTCGGTGCGGCACGGTCCGCACCACTGACCCCAGACGTTGACGACGACGACCTTGCCCGCGAAGTCGTCGAGCGACAGCGTCTTGGCCGGGTCGAGCAGGTCGGGTCCGGACAGCGGGCCGGGCCTACCGCGGTCGGCGGGCGGATCGTAGAAGATGTCGGTCTTGCCGCCCGGGGCGACGAATTCGAAGGTGCCGCCCTGGGCGACGGCGTCGTTACCGGTGGAGCAACCGGCCAGCGCGAGGATCCCCGCGCTCGCCAGCAGCACCGCCAGCCATCTCACTGTCCGGCCAGCTCCGCGTAACCCCAGCCGACGCAGGTGTCGCCGTGGAAGTAGAACGACGTCAGCGACGCCAGATTGCACATCCGCTTCGTCGGGAAATGGTGGAGGGGCCGGTCGGTCATCGCCCGGCGCAGCGTCTCGACGGGCAGCTGGTGGCTGACGCACACCGCCTCGTGTCCGGCGCCCTGGACGCGGGCGCGGTGCAGCGCCGCGGTCATCCGCGCCGCGATCTCGGTGTAGGGCTCCCCCCACGACGGGGTACGCGGATTGCGCAGATGCCGCCAGTTGCGGGGATCGCGCAGCGCCCCGTCCCCGGGCGAGACGCGCTCGCCCTGGAAGACGTTGAGCGATTCGATGAGCTCGTCGTCGGTGGCGATGTCCAGACCGTGTCGCGCGGCGATCGGAGTGGCCGTCTCTTGCGCCCGTTCCAACGGGGACGCGACGACGTAGACGATGTCGCGGTCGGCGAGCCAGTCGGCGACCCGTTCGGCCTGCGCCCGGCCGCGGTCGGACAGGTGGTAGTCGGGCAGGCGGCCGTAGAGGATGCCCTCGGGATTGTGCACCTCACCGTGGCGCATGACGTGCACTGTTGTCTTCTCGGTCATGCCGGCTTCGTCGCTTCCGCCGCGGCCCGGGCGGCGGCGGGCAGCGCCGCCGCAATCCGGTCGAACGCCTCGTCGTCGAGCGCCGCCGAGACGAACCACGCCTCGAAGGCGCTGGGCGGCGGATAGATGCCCGCCTCGAGCAGCGCGTGGAAGAACGCCGGGAAACGCCAGGTCTCGCTGGCGCGGGCGGTCGCGAAGTCGGTGACCGGTTCGGCGGTGAAGAACACCGAGAGCATGTTGCCGCCGCGCTGCACCCGATGGGTGACGCCGGCTTCGGTGAGGGCGTCGGTGAGCAGCTGATCGAGTCGGTCGGCATTGGCGTCGAGCGCGGCGTACACCGCGTCGTCGGCCGCGCGCAGCGTCGCCAGCCCGGCGGCCATCGCGACGGGGTTCCCGGACAGCGTGCCGGCCTGATACACCGGCCCGAGCGGGGCGAGCCGCTCCATCACCTCGACGCGGCCGCCGAACGCCGCCGCCGGGAGGCCGCCGCTCATCACCTTGCCGAACGTGAACAGGTCGGCGTCGACGGGGTCGATGCCGTACCAGCCCGATCGGCTGACCCGGAATCCCGTCATCACCTCGTCGACGATCAGCAGTGCGCCGTGGTCGGCCGTGATGCGCCGCAGCGCGGCGTTGAACCCTTCCACGGGCGGGACCGCGCCCATGTTGCCCGGACTGGCCTCGGTGATGACGGCCGCGATGTCACCGCCGAACCGCCCGAAGATCTCTTCCACTGCGGCGACGTTGTTGTAGGGCAGCACGATGGTGTCGGCCGCAGCGGCCCCCGTCACGCCCGGCGAGGACGGCAGACTCAGCGTCGCGACCCCGGAGCCGGCGTCGGCCAGCAGCGCATCGCTGTGGCCGTGATAGCAGCCGGAGAATTTGACGATCTTGGGGCGGCCGGTGAAACCGCGGGCCAGGCGGATGGCGCTCATGGTGGCTTCGGTGCCGGAGTTGACCATCCGCAGCCGCTCGACCGGGGCGACCCGGTCGATGATCTCGCGGGCCAGTTCGGATTCGGAGGGCGTCGGCGCACCGAACGACAGACCGTCGACGGCCACCCGCTGCACCGCCTCGACGACGGCCGGGTGGGCGTGCCCGAGGATCATCGGCCCCCACGACGAGACCAGATCGACATAGCGGTTGCCGTCGGCGTCGGTCAGCCAGTAGCCCTTGGCCGAGGTGATGAACCGGGGCGTGCCGCCGACGGAGTTGAAGGCCCGGACGGGCGAGTTGACGCCGCCGGGGATCAGCGCGCACGCATCGGCGAACAACCGCGCCGACTGCTCGGTCACGGCAGCGTCAGAACCCATGCTCCCCAGTGTCCCAGCCGCCCGCGGCGCGTCAACTACAGGGTGTAGTCGTCAGCTCGTCTCCGAGGTCCAGCCCAATATTTCGCCGGTGCCCTGCGTCATCGCGGTGCCGGGCATCACCCGCAAACGGTAGGGCGCCAACCGCAGCGCGGCGAACTCCGGCGAGGTCGGGCCGTCACGCCACTGCGGGATGATCCGCGGGTCGTAGCCGACGGGTTCCGGGCCCGTCGCGAACATGTCCCACACCGCCGAACGCGTCTCGTCGTCGGTGTACCACTCGACGAGACAGTCTGCGCTGCAGGTGTCGTGGCTCGGCGCCCAGTAGTTCACCGACATCTGCGGGTGCACCGCGAGGTGTGCCCGTTTCACCGGGCTCGGCACCGTGGCGATCCAGCCGAACAGGTCGATACCGTCCCACTGCCAGATCGGATGCAGGACGCGCGAACGCGGCCGGCCGTCGGCGTCGACCGTTGCACAGGACGCCCAAACGATCGAATGGGCCATGTCGACAAAGGCGGGAGCCACGCGGTTGAGGGTGCTCACACCCGCCCACCTTAATTCTGGGCTTGCGCCGCCTGCGCGTCGTTGGCCGAAGAGTCCGAGGAATCCGGATCCGCCTCTTCGCCGTCCTTGCCGAACTTCGGGTCCCCGTTCTCGTCGACCCATTCGTTGACGGCGGTCCCGGCGACCGTGCCGCCGGTCCCGGGCATGACGATCGTCGGCCGTTCCTCCTCGTACTCCTTGCGCATCTCCTTGGCGGCCTCGCGGTGCTCGTCGGTCACCTCGGGCTTTTCGGTGATCTTGGCGTCGGGGTCGTCAGCAACGTTCGTCGACGCGTTGCGCTCGGCCCCGGATTGTTCTTGGTCGTCGCTGCTCATGGGCTAACGACTAACCGAAAGTGTGATCGGCAAAACAAAAGAGAAGTTACGCCGGGACAGGTCTCAGTTCGGTCGGCAGGCTCGGCAGGAAATGCCGGCGCGCGAACTCGCGGATCTCATCGGCCGTGTCGAGCGGCGACACGCTCGGCAGGAGCAACACCATCGCCGCGTAGCGCAGAATCGTGTCGGCGAGCTCGTTGACCACGCGCACCCCGATGCGTTCGGCGAAGCCGGCCGGGAAGATGATCCGCAGCGCCTCGGCCATTCGTTCGACGGCGGCCGACCAGTGTCGATGCGCCAGCTCCAGCACATAACCGGGATCCTCGGCCAGCATCGCGTTGAGCACTCGGTGCTGTCGGAACTTCACGATCGAGAGGGTGAACGCCTCGACGTAATAGTTCTGTTGCGGCCCGGACCCGCTGAGCTCCCGCGCGATGTCGGCGAACAGTGCGGCGTTCTCCCGCTCCACCACCGCGGCGACCAGCTCGTCGCGGTTGGCGAAGCGGCGGTAGATCGTGGTGCGGCTGACCCCGGCCCGGCGCGCCACGTCGTCGAGCGCGACCCGGCGGAAGCCGTGCCGTTCGAACTCGGCGACCGCGGCGTCGAGGATGCGCTCCGTCCCGGAATTCCCCCGGTCAACCGCGGCCATAACCCTCCTGGGCGTACTTGTTGTAGCGCACCGTCATCGGCAACCGGTCCCACACCCAGTTGACCGGCCGGGTCCGCCACAGCGCCGCGAACCGCTGGTACCTGCGCTCCTGACGGTCACTCCACGGCAGGTTGAGCAGGCGGCGGGCCTGCGGGGGCAGACCGCCGGTGGTGAGGAACGCCGCGAGCGGGTTGAACGCCACCGACACCACCCGCCATACCGCCGGGTGCACCCCCTTCGGGCAGGGGAAGCCTTTGGTGACGTAACCGACGCCGTACTTCGCGGTGGGATGCGCGACGACGATGTGGTCGAGCATGCGCTGCCAGTAGGCCTCGAACTCCGCGTAGGTCGCCGGCATCACCCGATCGCTGACCCCGTAGCGGCGGTACCACGTCTTGGACTCGAGGTAGATCTGTTCTTTCTCCGCATCCGACAGCTTCTTGACGAACGTGTCGGCGAAGTACAGCACCTGCTCGACGAACGTGGCGTGCGCCCAGAAGTAGGTCTCCGGATTGAGCGCGCTGTAGCGGGCCACAGTGCCATCCGGGCGGGCAATGGTGCCCTTGATGTCCGTGTGGAAGTCGCGGACCTTGCGTCCTTCGGCGCTGTCTTCGGCGCCGTAGACGGTCATCATGATCGGCGGGATGGACCGCTTCACGCGGGCGGCGGTGTCGTCGAAGAACACCGAGTGGTCGAGCACGCCCTGCCCGAGCTCGGCGAGCATGTTCTGCAGCACTGCGGGTCGAGGTCCGATGAGATACATCCGGTTGTCGCCGAAGTACTTCCACACCAGGGACTGAGGACCGAGCGGCAACGCGTCGACGTCGGGTTGCCGCGAGAGGGCCTTGTTCTCGGCGAGTTTGTTCTCCGCGAGTTCCGTCATGGGAACAGTGTTACAGATTCCGTACTTTGTACCGTAGGGCTTGTGAGCAGGCTCACCTCGGTCAGCGGCGGCGCAGGTGCGCGACGCCGACCACGATCAGCACGCCGGCGAGCGTGGCCAGCATCAGGGCCAGGACCAACAGCGGCGCGGAATACGTCAGCACCGGGGTCTCGGGCTGCCCGGGCATGATCGGCGGCGCCACCGACGGGCGGCGCGCCGCCAGCCAGGCCGCCACGCAGCCGGCGCCCGCCGCCGCGGCCAACACCAACTCGACGATCGCGCGTGTTCTCACGCGACGCGCTCCTCGACCAGCCGCTCCAGATGTTCGCGCAGCGTGGCGTGCCGCCGCGCCCATGCCTGGGCGGTCCGTTTCCCCGTCAGGGTCAGACCGATCCCCTTCCGGCCGCGGGGCACCCCGGTCAATTCGCCGAGCGCCCGCGCCGACTCCCACTTCTGCACCTCGGAACCACCTGCCGGTGGGAGGACCTTGACGATGTCGGCGACCTTGATGATCTCGGCGCCCTGCCGCAGCGTCAGCGTCGTCAGTTCCACCGAGGTGTGGACGCGGGCGGCGTGGACCTGCACGGAGAGGAACCCCGACACCAGCACCAGGAACAGTCCCGGCACCAGCGGTTGCATGCCGTAGCCGGCCGACAGCTGGATCGCCAGCATCGCCCCGCCCGCCGCCGGGCCGGCCAGCAACCACCACCAGCTCGCGCCCGGTTCGTAGAACAGTCGCTCGTCGGGCGCCGTCACGCGGGATCCTTCCGGTCGAACCACTCGGACGCACCGCGCCGGGTGAGCAGGACCGTGCCCGCAGCGATCGGCACCAGCGACAGCAGGGCGATGGTGTTCGCGATCCCACCGCCCGCTGCCAAGATCACCAACACGACCGCAACGGCCAGCGCCAGCGCGATCGTCGCGCGCCGAAACCTGGCGTCCCCCTGGCGCGCCCGGCCGGCGACAAAGGCCAGCGCTCCACCGGCTAGGACGGAACCGATTCCCATACCCCGTTGGATCAGCAAGAAGGACTCGACCGACTCATTCGTGACATCGGCGCGGAACTGGCTGCGGAGAGTCTCGAACGTCACCGTCGCCGAGAGCAGACCACCGAGCAGCAGCAGGACCGCGCCGCCGACCAGGAGCCAAAACGCGATGTCGACGACGCGCGGCCGCGACGGGGTGGGCGAAGCGCTCATGGTCGGGTCAGCCTAGCTGCTCACCGCGTGAAGAAGGCGTCGGCGTCCTTGCGGTGCAACAGGAACAGCCCCCCGGCGACCAGCACCGAACCCACGATCGCCGCGCCCGCGTAACCGACCGCGGTCACCGCCGACTCCCGTTGCACGGTGAACAGGTTGGTCACGGTGTAGACGATCGACCCGAAGCCACCGGCGCTGAGCACGGTGCGCGACCAGCGGTAGCCCTGCCGCATCAGCAGCAGGAACGTCACGACGAGCGCGCTGACGACGACCAGCACCAGGACCGACATGCCGCGCAGGAACAGCGACGAGCCGCCGACCGGTGAGGTGAAGTTGTCGAGCAGGTAGGCGGTCGCCAGCAGTGGCAGCGCGGCGACCCACAGCCAGAACCCGGTGTCGACATCGGGAGGCCGGGTGGGTGACGGTTCGGCCGGGCGGGTGGACGGCGCGGTCATGCCAGCCAGCCGGCCACCTCGGCGGCCCAGTAGGTCAGCACGATGTCCGCGCCCGCACGCCGGATGCCGATGAGCGCTTCGAGTGCCGAGGCCTGCAGGTCGATCCACCCGTTGGCGGCGGCGGCGCTGATCATCGCGTACTCACCGGAGATCTGATACGCCGCGACCGGCACCGGCGAGATGTCGGCGCATGCGCGCACCACGTCCAGATACGACATGGCCGGCTTGACCATCACCATGTCGGCGCCCTCGGCGATGTCGAGTTCGATCTCGCGCAGCGCTTCGCGGGCGTTGCCGCTGTCCTGCTGATAGGTCCGGCGGTCCCCCTGCAGGCTGGATCCGACGGCTTCGCGGAACGGGCCGTAGAACGCCGAGGCGAATTTCGCCGCATACGCGAGGATCGCCACATCGGTGTGCCCGGCGCCGTCGAGGCCGTCGCGGATCGCGGCCACCTGACCGTCCATCATCCCGCTCGGGGCGACCACGTGCGCCCCCGACTGTGCTTGCGCGACAGCCAGTTTCACGTACTGCTGATTGGTGGCGTCGTTATCGACGCGTCCGCGGTCGTCCAGCACGCCGCAGTGGCCGTGATCGGTGAACTCGTCCAGGCAGGTGTCGGCCATGATCACGGTGTCGTCGCCGAGGTCCTTGGCCAGATCACGCAGCGCGACGTTGAGGATGCCGTCCGCGTCGATGCCGACCGAACCGCGCGGATCCTTGTCCTCGTCGCGGGGCACGCCGAAGAGCATCAGCCCGCCCACGCCTGCGGCCACCGCGTCGGCGGCCGCACGGCGCAGCGAATCCCGGGTGTGCTGCACGACGCCCGGCATCGAGGAGATCTCCCGCGGTGCGTCGATCCCGTCGGCGACGAACATCGGCAGCACCAGATGCCTTGGCTCCAGGGAGGTTTCGGCGACCAACCGGCGCATGGCCGGGGTGGAGCGCAACCTGCGCGGACGCTGACGCATGATCAGCGGCTGATCCTCACCGGCGACGGCTCTTCTTGCGCGGCGGGGGCAGCGCACCCTCGGCGCGCAGCCGCGCGGCGTGCTCGGCGAGCGCCTCGACGAGCGGACCGACGGCGGCCACCTCGGGCTGCACGTCGACGCGCAGGCCGAACTCGGCGGCGGTCTCGGCGGTCTTGGGCCCGATGCACGCGACGATCGTGCGCGCATGCGGCTTACCCGCGATCCCGACCAGGTTGCGCACCGTCGAACTCGACGTGAAGCACACGGCGTCGAAGCCACCGGTTTTGATCATCTCGCGGGTCGACGCCGGCGGCGGTGCCGCGCGCACGGTCCGGTAGGCGGTGACGTCCTCGATCTCCCAGCCGCGCTCGCGCAGCCCTTCGGCCAGGGTCTCGGTGGCGATGTCCGCACGGGGCAGCAGCACCCGGTTGACCGGGTCGAAGATGTCGTCGTACGGCGGGAACTCATCGAGCAGTCCCAGCGAGGACTGCTCGCCGGTCGGCACCAACTCCGGGTTGATCCCGAATGCGCGGACACGGTCCGCGGTGGCCTGACCGACGCATGCGATCTTCACCCCGGCGAACGCGCGGGCGTCGAGACCGAACTCGTTGAACTTCTCCCACACCGCGCGCACCGCGTTGGTGGAGGTGAACACGACCCACTGGAAGCGGCCGTCCACCAGACCCTTGACCGCACGCTCCATCTGCGCAGGGCTGCGCGGCGGCTCGACGGCGATGGTCGGGACCTCGATCGGCAGCGCGCCGTGGCCGACCAGCTTCTCGCTCATCTCGCCGGCCTGATCCTTGGTGCGCGGCACCAGCACGGTCCAGCCGTACAGCGCGCGGCTCTCCCACCAGTTCAGCTTCGCCCGGTGCGCCACCGTGCGGCCGATCGTGACGACCAGCGGCCCGGTCAGCGGGCTCGCAGCGGCGCCGGTCGGTTCGGGGCTGACCAGGACGGCCTTGTCGACCAGCCCGAACAGCGTCGACTCCACCGAGCGCTGCTGGCAGGTGGTGCCCTGCGCCGTGACGACGGCGGGGGTGGAGTCGGCCAGGCCGTACTCGATCAGGGTGCGGGCCGCATCGGGCAGATGCGAGGCGGTCGCGTGCAGGATCAGCGGACCCGGCGCCGCAGCGAGAGCGGCCCAGTCGACATTGGGATCGCGCACGTCGGCGACGGTGTGGGTGGAGCCGAGCGGCAGACCGGCGTACGTCGGCACCGCAGTGGTGTCCGGCAGGCCCGGCACGATCTCGAAGTTCGCGTGGCTCTTCGCCAGGGCGTTGATCTCGGCGATCACCGCGTCGACCGACAACGGGTCACCGGCGACCAGGCGCACGACGTCGACGCCGTGCTTGGCCTCACCGGCCAGCGTCTTGGCCACCTCCGCCGGATCACCGAGTGCGGGCCGCACATCCGGCCCGCCGGGGATCGTCGCCGCCGCGTCACCGTCGGCCGCCTCGGCCGGCTCCGGCCCCGACGGCGGGGGCAGGTGCGCGCCGACGAGCGTCAGCACCGCTTCGGGGACGTCGGGGTCGGTGAAGACCAGCGCGGCATTGGCGAGCACGCTGTGCGCCCGGGTGGTCAGCAGACCCGGGTCACCCGGGCCCGCGCCCACGAACGTGATGCGGCCCGGCTTCATCTTGCGCCCGCGCCCGCTCTCCTGCCGAGTCATCTGTCGCTCACTCCGCTCTACAGCTAGTGGTGATCCGCCATCAGCTCGCGCGCCCCGAGTTCGAACAACTCCGCGGCCACCGAGACCCCCAGGTCTGCGGCCCCGTCGGGAGTTCCGACACCGGACGCGCGGATCACGTCGGATCCGTCCAGCGCCGCCACGCAGCTGCGTAGCGACACCTCTTCGAAGACGCGGCCATCCTCATCGATAGACTCGACCACCTCGGCGATCGCGCCCACCGGTGCGGAGCAACCCGCCTCCAGTTCGGCGAGCAGGACGCGCTCGGCGGTGACCGCCGCACGCGTGTCGGTGTCGTCGAGCTCCGACAGCAGTGCGACGAGTCCGGTGTCGTCCGCGCGGCACTCGACCGCGAGGGCGCCCTGAGCCGGCGCTGGCAACATCTGCACCGGCTCGAGGGTCTCGGTGACATACGCCAGTCGCCCGATGCGGGCCAACCCCGCGCGTGCGACCACGATGCCGTCGAGATCACCGTTGCCAACCCTGTTCAACCTGGTATCTAGGTTGCCTCTTAGGGGGCGGATTTCCAAACCGAGACCCAGTGCTCTAAGCTGCGCCGCCCGTCGCGGGCTGGACGTGCCGATGATCGAACCCGCCGGCAACTCCCCCAACACGAGTCCGTCGCGGGCGACCAGCGCATCACGGGGGTCCTCCCGCGGCGGCACGGCGGCGATGACGAACCGCGGATCCTTGGCCGTGGGCAGATCCTTGTATGAGTGCACCGCGGCGTCGACACGCCCGTCTGCGATCGCCTCCCGCAGCGCGGCGGTGAACACGCCCACCCCGATGTCGGCGATCGGTCCCTGGTTGCGGTCGCCCTCGGTGGAGATGAGCACGAGCTCGGCCTGGTGGCCGTTGGCGATCAGCGCGTCGCGGATGGTGCCGGCCTGGGTGGTCGCCAGCAGGCTGGCTCGGGTCCCGATGCGAATCGTCGGCGGGCCGGAGCGCAGCGACCCGGGGGAGGCAGGCTGAGACTTGGTCAAGTGCTACTCGGACTTGTCGATGTCGGTCACCGCGGCGCTGAACGGATCGAGCCCTGGGACGAGCGGCAGTTCGCCGCCGGCGACGGCATCGACAGCCTGTTGATCGAGCTCGAAGAGCTCCCGCAGCGCCTCGGCGTAGCTGTCGCCACCCGGAGCGCTGGCCAGTTGCTTGACCCGGACCGTGGGAGCGTGCAGCAGCTTGTCCACGACCCGGCGCACCGTCTTGGCGACCTCGTCGCGGTGGGCGGCCTCGAGGCCGGGCAGCCGGTGGTCCAGCCGCAGCAGCTCCGCCTCGACCACATCGGCGGCCCGCTGCCGTAGCGCGGTCACCGTGGGGGTCACCTCGGCCATCCGCTGACCGGTCAGGTAGGCGGCGACCTCGGTCGCGACGATGGTGCGCGCAGCCTCGGCGTCGGATGCCGCGGCGCGCGCCGACGGCTCGCGCTGGATGCGGTCCATGTCGATGACGTAGACGCCGGGCAGGCCCGCGATCGCCGGATCGACATCGCGGGGCATGCCGAGGTCGCAGATCACCAGCTCACGCTGTTCGGGTCGGCCGGTCAGCGCGCGGTGGGCGTCGGCGAGCGAGACCACCGGGCGTACGGCGCCGGTCGAGGAGATCACGACGTCGGCGTCGGCGAGTGCGTGCGCGATGTCGTCGAAGCTGTGGGAGTCGGCGGTCACGCCCTGTTCGCGCAGGTTCTCGGCCAGCCGGCGGGCGCGCGGCAGAGAGCGGTTGACCACGTGCACACGGTCGATACCGGCGCGGACGAGGTGCTTGGCCGACAGCGCGCCCATGCTGCCGGCGCCGATGACGACCGCGGTGCGGCCGGCCAGCGCGCCGAGCCGGGCCTCGGCCATGCCGAGCGCCACCGACACCACCGACGCGCCTGCGGCGTCGATCCCGGTCTCGGAGTGCACCCGCTTGCCGACCGACAGCGCGCGCTGCGACAGCTCGTGCAGGGTGCGGCCGACGGTCTGGTTGGCCTCGGCGGCCGCGTAGGCGCGGCGAACCTGGCCCAGGACCTGCTGTTCTCCGATCACGGCGGAGTCCAGTCCGCTGGCGACGGCGAAGAGGTGTTCGACGGCGGCCTCGGCGTAGCGCACGTAGGCGTACTTCGTCAGATCGTTGAGCGTCATGCCGCAGTGCTCGGCCAGTACCTGCCCGATCACCGACAGACCGCCGTGGAACGCGTCGACGACGGCGTAGATCTCGACGCGGTTGCAGGTGGACAGCACCATCGCCTCGGTGACCAGTGCCGACTGCAGAAGCTGGTCGACGATTTTGGCCTGGTCGGATTCGTCCGTGCTCAATTGTTCGAGCACAGACACCGGGGCACTGCGGTGCGAAACCCCGAACAGCAGAACGCTCATGGCCTCATCACCACGTCATCCACGTTAATGGTTTATGAGCGTGCCTACCAAATTTCGCCCGGTTCCCATCCAGTTCCCTTCGTCACGCTTCGACCGGTCAGCGGGCGAGGTCGGCGACCAGCCGTTCTTCGTCGATCTCCCAGTAGCTGTGCTCGCGGCCGTCGAGCATGACCACCGGCAGCCGGTCGCCGTATTCGGCGCGCAGGGCGGGGTCGCCGTCGGCGGCGGCGTTGTCGACGTCGGTCACGGTCAGCGTGAAGTCGTACTGCCCGGCCAGCTCGGCGAGCCGGGCTGCGACCCGCGCGCAGATGGTGCAGGTACCCCGCGTCAACAGCACCACCTGGTGCGGCGCACCCGAACGTGCGCCTGCCGATTCGGTGTTCGCCTCCTGATCCACCACGTCAGTATCCGCCCCCGGTGTCCTAATGTTGGCCTGTGTCCGAAACCGGGGGTACACACGCCGAACGTCAGCAGATCGCCGGTGACGCCAGCGCCGAGGCCGCCGTCACCGAACTGGCCGCCGAGCCCGCACCCGTCACTCCGGCGCCGCCGCCGGATCTGACGGCCGCGGCGTTCTTCGACGTCGACAACACGCTCGTCCACGGTTCCTCGCTGGTGCACTTCGCCCGCGGTCTGGCGTCCCGCAAGTTCTTCACCTACACCGACGTCCTCGGCTTCGTCTACGCGCAGGCCAAGTTCCAGCTCACGGGCCGGGAGAACAGCGACGACGTCGCGGCCGGACGCACCAAGGCGCTCGCGTTCATCGAAGGCCGGTCGACCGCCGAACTCGCCGCCGTCGGCGAGGAGATCTACGACGAGATCATCGCCGACAAGATCTGGCCGGGCACCCGCGCGCTCGCCCAGATGCATCTCGACGCCGGCCAGCAGGTGTGGCTCGTCACGGCGACGCCGTACGAGCTGGCCGCGACCATCGCCCGGCGGCTCGGACTGACCGGCGCGCTGGGCACCGTCGCCGAATCCGTCGACGGCGTGTTCACCGGCCGACTCGTCGGCGACATCCTGCACGGCACCGGCAAGGCGCACGCCGTCCGCTCGCTGGCGATCCGCGAGGGCCTCAACCTGCGCCGCTGCACGGCCTACTCGGACAGCTTCAACGACGTGCCGATGCTGTCGCTGGTCGGCACGGCGGTCGCGATCAACCCGGACGCGGCGCTGCGCAGCGTGGCCCGTGAACGCGGCTGGGAGATCCGCGACTTCCGCACCGCGCGCAAGGCCGCCCGCGTCGGGGTGCCGTCCGCGGTGGCGCTCGGTGCGCTGGGCGGGGCGCTGGCCGCGGTGGTGTCGCGCCGTCAGTAGGCGCTGATAGGCTCGCGCAGTCATGGCCATCGCTGAAGACATCATCGGAACCCACTACCGGTACCCCGACTACTTCGAGGTCGGCCGGGAGAAGATCCGCGAGTTCGCCAAGGCGGTCAAGGACGACCACCCGGCCCACTACGACGAGGCCGCCGCCAAGGAATCGGGCTACGACCAGCTCATCGCGTCGCTGACGTTCCTGGCCGTCGCCGGTCGCCGAGTGCAGGCCGAGATCTTCAACCAGTTCGACATCCCGATCAACATGGAGCGGGTGTTGCACCGCGACCAGAAGATCACGTTCCACCGGCCCGTCCTCGCCGGCGACAAGCTGTTCTTCGACTCGTACCTCGACTCGGTGATCGAGGCGCACGGCACCGTCGTCACGGAGGTCCGCGGCGAGGTCAGCGACGAGAACGGCGAACCGGTGCTGACCAGCGTGGTCACCGTGATCGGCGAGGCCGCGCACGACGACGAGGCCGATGAGGTGACCGCCAACATCAAGGCGCGCCGGGACGCGGCGATCGCGAAGATGGTCGCCGGGCAGAACGCCCAGTAGCCAGGGACGTCAGCCGAAGAACATGTTCCGGCGGCCGGCGAGCAGCTGGTAGAGCGTCTGCTGGATGGTCTCGCGGACCTGGTCGGTCAGCTCGAAGGTGATCATCGGATCGTCGGCGGCGCCGTCCTCGTAGTCGGCGGTGGGGATCGGCTCACCGAACTGGATGTGCCACTTCGACGGCAACGGCACCACCCCGAGCGGCCCGGCGAGCGGGAACAGCGGCGTGATCGGGAAGTACGGCAGACCCAGGAGCCGCGCGAGCAACTTCACGTCGGCGACCATCGGGTAGATCTCCTCGGAGCCGACGATCGAGCACGGCACGATGGGTGCACCGGTGCGCAGCGCGGCCGACACGAAGCCGCCCCGGCCGAATCGCTGCAGCTTGTAGCGGTCCTTGAACTGCTTGCCCAGCCCCTTGTAGCCCTCGGGGAACACCGCGGTGAGGTGGCCGGCGGCGAGCAGGCGGTGGGCGTCGGACGTGCACGCCATGGTGTGGCCGGCCTTGCGGGCGGCCTGGCCGACCATCGGCAGGTCGAAGACCAGATCGGCGGCCAGCAGTCGCAGATCCCGGTGGGCGGGGTGCTTGTCCTTGACGGCCACCGACGTCATCAGACCGTCGAAGGGCAGCACGCCGGCGTGGTTGGCCACCACCAGCGCGGCGCCTTCGTCGGGCAGATTCTCCACACCGCTGACCTCGACCCGGAACCACGAGTTGAACAGTCCACGCAGCAAAGGCAGGAAGACGGCGTTGTTGAGGTGGGAGTCGAAGCCGAACTCGTCGACCTCGTAATCGCCGGTCATCCGCTTGCGGACGAAGTCCGCGACCGCGGAGATGCGCAGCGCCAGTTCGGTGGGTTCTGCTTCCGGCGCAGCGGCGCCGGCGCCGCCACGATGGGCGTCGATCTCGCGCACCACCGCCGCGATCTGCTCGGCGGAGGCCGGACCGCCCGAGTCAGCGAGCAGCGACGGGTGCCGACGGGCGGCGTCGGACCGGCTCGCCGAGCGTCGAGCGGCCGCCCCTCGGCCTGAATTCCCGTGCAGCGGAATCACTTTGGCTTTGGACTCGCCCGCCACGTCAGTACCTTCTCCCCGAATTCAGCTCTGCCTAGTTTCCCCAGCGCTGCGCAACCGCAACCGCGCGCCCCTCGACCGACCGTATCCATCGTGGGTCAACGATCGGCGTCAGTCCACGCCCACGGACGTAATCGTCAAAAGCCTCCGCCGTCGTCCATTTTGGACTAAAGCGCAGCACTTCGCGCATCCGCGTCGTGTCCATCACCCTGCCGTAGCTCAGATAGTTCATCTGCTCACGGTCCAGCTCAGTGTACTTAGTCGCGCGCATCAGCGAATCCACTGCCCAGAGGGCCGATCGCGGGACCGGCAGTGCGATGCGCCCGGACCGACGAATCGCCTGGCTCATCATGATGATCCCGGACGCTCCGATGTTGAAAGTGCCCGCCTTGCCCGCGATGGTGGCCCGCTCGAGCGCACCGAGCGCGTCCTGCTCGTGCAGCAGCTGCAGCCGCGCATCCTGCCCGAGCACCGTCGGCACCACCGGACCGGCCAGGTATCGCGACAGCGCGGTGTCCATCGCCGGGCCGATCATGTTCGCCAGCCGCAGGATCGTCACCGCGATGTCCGACCGGCGCCGCCCCAGACCGCGAACGTAACCCTCGATGTCCATGCTGTCGCGGGCGAAGCCCTCGGCCGGCGGCCTGCGGGCGCTGCTGTCCTCGGTGAACAGCACCGGATCGTGCGGACTCGAGCCGTAGACCTCGGACGTGGACTTGAGCACCACCCGGCGCACCGTCGGCGCCTTCTGGCAGGCCGCGAACAGCTGGATCGCACCCATCACGTTGAGTTCTTTGAGTGCGGCACGGCCGCCGGCCCGCGGCGCGTACGACGCCGCCGCCGCGTGCACCACCGTGTCCACCTCGCCGTTGCGAATCACCTTGGCGATGAACGGGTTACGGATGTCGGCGCGCACGAACTCGGCGCGGCCCATGCGGCGCAGCATGTCCTTGCTCGGCGTCACCGCGTCGACGGCGATGACGTGGTCGATGAGCGGATTCTGCGCCAGCCGGGCGGTCAGGTAGCCGCCGAGGAATCGGCACGCTCCGGTGACCAGTACCACTTTCGGGTACTGACCGTCCCCCGTCACGGTCGATTCCACGACGCCAGCCTAACCGTTGCCGCTGTAAGCCACCTGGCGAGCGGCTGAGCGCTACTTGCCGAGTTTTCTGCGCTGGACCCGCGTGCGCCGAAGCAGCTTGCGGTGCTTCTTCTTCGACATGCGCTTACGACGCTTCTTGATGACTGAACCCATGAACTCCGCTACCTACGTTTCCTGTGTCCGACGCTGGGCCGGCACGGAATCTCGACCCATGCCGTCGCCACATCGGACTCTGACGTCCAACCCGGACACCTTACCCAAGCCGGGATCGTGACGCGAAAACGCCCGAGCGGCCCGGATGCCTAGCCGGCGTCGAAGTAGGAACTCTCCAACATGTCGTGGACCGCTTTGGCGTGCACGCGGAACGACCGGCCCACCCGCACCGCCGGGAGTTCCCCGTTGTGCACCAGGCGGTAGACCGTCATCTTGCTGACCCTCATCAGGTTCGCCACCTCGGCGACCGTGAGGAATTGAGCTCGTGGCTGTTGACCATCGGAAGCCCCATCGCGCTTCCCCCCGGCCGAGTCACGTGCCGATGGCCCGTTCGTAGACGTCATCGCAACCCAATCCATCAGGCCCGGGCAGTTCCAGCGGCTTCCCCACCGCTGGACCCACCCGTGCATACACGAGGAGAATAGCGTGGCGGATGGGGTTACTGCGACGGGTGTGGGTTATTCGATCGCAATTCAGTGAACTACTCGGATGTAATTCCTAGCTGCTCAGAGCGTGTTTTCGCGGCTTCGACGGCGTTGGCGACGGCTGACCGCAAACCCCCGCGCTCGAGTTCCCGCAGCCCAGCGGCGGTGGTGCCGGCCGGCGAGGTAACCGTCGCGCGCAATTGGGCGGCGGTGGTGTCGAAGCCGGTCCCCGCCGACAGCCCGGCCTGCCCGGCCGCGTCCCCCGACGGCTGGGCCTCGTCGAGACGCTCCAGCAGCATCGCCGCCGAACCGGCCATCGTCTGCACGACCAGATCCGTCGCCACCGACCGGGACAGGCCCACGGCGACGCCCGCGTCGACCAGCGCCTCGACCATCAGGAAGAAGTAGGCGGGTCCGGAGCCCGAGACCGCGGTGACCGCGTCCAGCTTCGACTCCGGTACGGGGATGACGCCGCCCACCGCGTCGAACAGCGCCGAGACCTCCTTGAGGTGCTCGGCGGTGGCGAAGCGGCCGGCCGCGAGCGCGCTGACGCCGCCGCCGACGACGACGGGCGCGTTGGGCATCGCACGCACGACCGGCGCCCCCGCCGGCAGCTTGTTCTCGTAGTAGGCCGTGGTCACCCCGGCGGCGACGCTGACGAAGACCTGCTCCGCGGTGTCGGTCTCGGCGTTGGCCGCCGCCGCGGCGATGTCGTCGATGACGCGCTCCACGTCGTCCGGTTTCACCGCGACGATCACGTAGTGGGCGTTGTCGGTGGCCTCGACGGTCGAGGTGACCAGCACGGAGTACTTCTCGGCGAGGAACTTGGCGCGCTGCGGGTTCTTCTCCGCGACGACCAGATCCTTGACCTGTCGACCGGCGCGCAGCAGCCCAGCGAGCAGCGCCTCTCCCATACTTCCGCCACCGATGATCGCGATTCTGGCCATGGCGCAAAGCATTGCACGCGGCGGATCAGGCCGGTGCGGGCACCATGGCCAGCTGCCGCGTCTGCACGATGATGCGGCCGGAGCAGTCGACGACGACGTGGTCCTCGTCGAACCATTCCTGACCGATCTGGGTGGTGGTGCAGATGACCCGCAGCCAGCCGTCGGCGGGCCGGGCACGGAGGTAGGCGGTCAGCTGCACGGTGGGCGCCCACCCGTACCGACCGACGCCGTACGTGACGGGTGCCGACACGTCGCCGCACAGCAGCGCGAACAGGACGTCGGGTGCGCCCTCACGAGGCCGCACCCAGTACTCGATCACCGGCGGCCCGCCGTCGGAGCGCGGCTGCATGGTCGTCAGCGAGGGACGGATGTCGCAGCCGTGCGCGAGGTGGACGATGTCGGCCATCGAGTGACCGGGTCCGATCGGCTCCAGCCCCGGCGGCGGGTCCGGCGTCATCAAGGGCACTACCGGATTGACCGACAGCAGCGGCGTGCCGTCGTGTTCGGGCTCGGCGAGGGTGACCGCCACCCGCACGGCAGTCCTGTCTCCCTGGTTGAGCTCCACGTCGACCAGCGACACCCGGCGGCCGCGTTTGCGGACCGTGGTCACGACCTCCATGGCGCCCGGATCGGGCGCCCACAGGAAATTGCCGGACACCGCGATCGGTTCCGGGCCCGTCGTGCCGTCGCCACCGGACTCGGTGCGGGCCGCCTTCGCGCACAGCGCCAGCATGGTGCCGCCGTGCACCTTCGGGCCGATCGTCCAGTGTTCGTTGAGCTCGCCGGCGTAGCGGCCGTCCCCGAGCGCGCTCAGGTTCATGGCATCGGAAAACAGCGTGGATGCAGCCACATTTGATTCAGACACGGGTTCTCCGTCCCCTCAGCGCAGCAGGTGGGTGCGGGCGAACTCCAACGACTCGCGCAGCAGCGTCTCGCGTTCGGTCGCGGTGCGTGCCCCCGACGTCGTCACCTCCAGGATGACGTGACCACCGAAGTCACCGGCCGCGAGCATCTCGCAGATCTCGACGGTCGGCTGGGTGCCGCGGCCCGGGACCAGGTGTTCGTCGGTCGACGCACCGCTGCCGTCGGCCAGATGCAGATGCACGAGCCCCTCGCCCATCCGACGGGCCATGTCGATGGCGTCGGTCCCGGCCGTCGCGGTGTGCGACAGGTCCAGCGTGTAGTGGGCGTGTTTGCCGTCCAGCGGATCAAAGGACGGCGCGAACGCCGAGATCCCCGGACCGGGCCGGCCGCCGCGTTTGCGCATCCGCTCGATCGAGGTCTGGCCGGCGCCGAAGAAGCGGTCCGCGCGGAACGGGAACATGTTCTCCACGGCGACCATCACCTCGCTGCCCGCCTCGAGTTCGGCGACCTGTTCGGCGAAGCCCTCGGCGTAGCGGCGCTGCCACCGGAACGGCGGGTGCACGACGACGGTCTGGGCGCCCAGTTGTTCGGCGGCGCGCACGCTGCGGTCCAGTTTGGTGATCGGGTTGGCCCCCCACACCCGCTGGGAGATCAGCAGGCAGGGCGCGTGCACGGACAGCACCGGTACGCCGTATCTGGCCGACATCTCCGCCACGGCCTCCACGTCCTGGCTGACCGCTTCGGCCCACACCATCAGCTCGACACCGTCGTAGCCCAGGCGCGCGGCGTACTCGAAAGCAGCCTCGGTCCTCAGCGGATAGACCGAGGCCGTGGACAGACCGACCTTGATCGCGGGGCGCACCTGGCTGCTAGCCCGACTGCAACAACGCCAGTGGCCCCAGGGTGACCAGCGCACCGACGGCGACGGCGATCAGCGTGCTACCGATGTCCTCGGTCTTGCGCACGACGCGCACGCCCACCACGAGGCCGAGGATCACCAGCACCGACAGCACGAGCGCCACGATGTTGTTCCACTTCCAGAGTTGGTCGAACGCGATGAAAAGGCCGGCGCCGAACGCGACCGCGAGGATGCACTGCCCGACCACCCACGCTCCGCGCAGGAACCCCGCCATCCGGCCCGTGCGCTCGGCCTCGGGCTCGGCCTCGGTGTCGTCAGCCCGGGGCGCCGTGTCGTCGGCGGTCGACTGGCCGCCGAACAGCGCGCCGGCCGTGGAGCCGAAGAAGGACGGTGCCTTGTCGCCGGCTTTGCGGTCGGCATCGAGGTCTTCGTCGTCGAGATCGTCGGCGAGGTCCTCGTCGACGAGATCGTCTTCCAGGTCCTCTCTGAGGTCGGCATCGAAGTCGTCATCGACCTCGTGCAGCGCCGGCTCGTCCAGGGCGATCGGCGGCTCGAGGAGATCACCGTTGTCGAGCAGGTCCTCGTCCTCGTCGATCTCGACGACCGGATCGGGGCTCATCTCCTCGGCGCCGACCGGGGCCGAGGAGCGCGAGCCGAACGACCACGGGCGACGGCGCTGGGGTTTGAAGTCGACCGGCTCGTCCATGGCCTCGCGGGCCTTCAGATGTGCCGCGTAATCGGCTTCGGCGGCGTCCTCGACGATCGTGTCTTCGAGGTCCTCGGCGTCTTCGAGGTCTTCGGCCTCGTCGATGTCTTCGGCCTCGTCGATGTCTTCGGCGTCCTCGACGACGTCAGCGTCCTCGGTGACCGCTGCAGGCTCTTCTGCGGCAGGCTCTTCCGCCGGCTCCTCTGCGGGGGATTCCGCGACCGCCTCTTCGGGGACCTCGGCCTCGTCGGGCTCCTCCGGCGGAACCTCGGGCGCCTCGGGTTCGGCCGGTGCGACCTCCTCGACGGGCGGTTCCGGCTCTGGTTCGGGCGTCTCGGGCTCGGGCGTCACCACCGGGATCGAACCCGTGCGGTCGGTGATGATGGGGATCTCGCCGGTCAGTTCGGCCACGGTGACCGCATCGGCGTTACCCCGGCGCCGTCGCCGCCGCCCGCCCGCGGGGGGTGCGCCGATCGTGCCGTTCTTGGCCAGCAATTCAGCGACCGAGATCGGCCGGGTGTTGCTGTTGTCTGGTCCTGTCATCGTGTGTTGCCGCCTCTGGGCCTGAGCGTCTCTCGTCCAGCATCTCGCACCGGGAGCTCCATCGCGGCCAGATTGTCGGCACCGCCGACGAACGCGGTGCCGTCGGCCTCGCTGTCGAGTTTCCGCAAGATCAATCCCTCTCTGAGCGCCCAGGGGCAGATGTCGACGGACTCGATCGAGAGCGCTTTCATACTCGCCTCAGCCACCAGGGCTCCCGCCACGATCTGTGGCGCCCGGTCGGCACTCACCCCTTCCAATTCCGCTCGATCAGCCGCGGTCATCCTAGAGATGAAGGCTATGACCTGCCGCAGCCCGGCTGCCGTCAGCGTCCGTTTCACCCGTGGACCGGCCGCGGACGGGGCCGCGCCGGTGAGCCGGGCCAGGCTGCGGAACGTCTTCGAGCTGGCGACCGTCAGATCCGGGCTGCCCGCCTTGAGCACCTCGGCGCCGGCATCGGCCAGCTCGGTGGCCAGCCAGTCCCGCAGCATCGCCACCCGCCGGCGGCCCGGCGGATCGTCCGACAGCCATTCCCGGGTGAGCCGGCCCGCGCCCAGCGGCAGCGACAGCGCGACCTCCGGCACCTCGTCGACTCCGTTGGACAGCTCCAGCGAGCCGCCGCCGATGTCGATGTTGATGATCCGGCCCGCGCTCCAGCCGTACCAGCGGCGCACCGCCAGGAAGGTCAGCCGGGACTCGTCGACCCCGCTGAGCACCTGCAGCTGCACCCCGGTCTCGGCGAGTACCCGGGCGAGGACATCCTCGGAGTTGGTCGCGTCGCGGACCGCCGACGTCGCGAAGGCCATCAGCTCCGCACATCCGGAGCTCGCCGCGATCTTGGCGAACTCGTCGACGGTGTCGACCAGCCGGTCGGCGCCTTTGCGGGTCAGCTTGCCCGAACCGTCGATCGCCTCGGCCAACCGCAACGGGGCCTTGGTCGAACTCATCGGCGTGGGGTGGCCACCACGGCGCGCGTCCACCACCAGCAGGTGAACCGTGTTGCTGCCCACGTCCAAGACGCCCAATCGCACGTATCCAACCTAGACCGTCCCCACCTGCGGTCCTCGCGCCGACACCCTTGTCTATACGGGGCAGCCCCTGGAAGGTGGTAGTAGCGTTGACGATCGTGACCGACTGCCATCCCGGCGAGGTCGAACTGGACTTCGCCCGCGAATGGGTCGAGTTCTACGACCCTGATGATCCCGCGCACCTGATCGCGGCGGACCTGACATGGCTGTTGTCGCGGTGGACCTGCGTTTTCGGCACCCCGGCGTGCCGGGGCACCGTGGAGAACCGCCCCGACGACGGCTGCTGTTCGCACGGCGCGTTCCTGTCCGACGACGACGACCGGGCGCGGCTCGACGACGCGGTCACGCACCTGACCGCCGAGGACTGGCAGTTCCGGGACAAAGGGCTGGGCAAAAAGGGCTACCTCGAGATGGACGAGTACGACGACAAGCCCAACCTGCGTACGCGAAAGTACAAAGGCGCCTGCATCTTCCTCAATCGTCCCGGTTTTCCCGGCGGCATCGGTTGCGCGCTGCACACCAAGGCACTGGCCCTGGGTGTGGAGCCGCTGACCATGAAGCCCGACGTGTGCTGGCAGCTGCCGATCCGGCGCAGCCAGGAGTGGGTGGAGCGGCCCGACGGGTCGGAGATCCTCAAGACCTGGATCACGGAGTACGACCGCCGCGGCTGGGGTGAGGGCGGCGCCGATCTGCACTGGTACTGCACCGGAGATCCGGCGGCGCACGTCGGCGCCCGTCAGGTCTACGAGTCGTACGGTCCGGAACTCACCGAGATCCTGGGCGAGAAGGCCTACGCCGAGCTGGCCGCGATGTGCAAGCGGCGCAACGGCCTTGGGCTGATCGCAGTGCATCCGGCGACGCGAGCCGCACAGTGAGTTCGACACCGCCGGGCAGCGGCCTGTTCCTGTTCCAGCTCATCCCGCCGCGCGCCGACTTCGCCCAGACCATGACGGCCGACGAACAGCAGGCCATGGCCGGCCACCAGGACTACTGGCGCGAGCTGCTCGCCGCCGGCCGGGTGGTGGTCTACGGTCCGGTCGCCGATCCGGAGGGGGTGTGGGGTCTGGGCGTGCTGCGGGCTCCCGACCGCGCGGAGGTCCTCGAGATCGGCAACCGGGATCCGTCGGTGTTGGCCGGGGTCAACACCTTTCAGGTGTTCGAGATCCTGGACGGCGTCACGGGCTGAACTCAGCCCTCGAGTTTGTAGCCGAGGCCCCGGACGGTCACCAGGTGCACCGGGTTGGCAGGGTCGGCTTCGATCTTGGAACGCAGCCGCTTGACGTGGACGTCGAGGGTCTTGGTGTCGCCGACGTAGTCCGCACCCCACACCCGGTCGATCAGCTGACCGCGGGTGAGCACCCGGCCGCTGTTGCGCATCAGGTATTCGAGCAGGTCGAACTCCTTGAGCGGCAACGTGATTGGTTGTCCGTTCACGCTGACGACGTGGCGTTCGACGTCCATCCGGACCGGACCGGCCTCGAGCACCCCGTCGGCGAGACCGGCGTCCTCGGCCTCCGCACCCCGCCGTAGCACCGCGCGGATCCGGGCGATGAGTTCACGCGCCGAGTACGGTTTGGTGACGTAGTCGTCGGCGCCGAGTTCCAAACCGACCACCTTGTCGATCTCGCTGTCCCGCGCGGTCACCATGATCACCGGGACACTCGAGCGAGCCCGCAGCTGCTTGCACACGTCGGTGCCGCTCATGCCGGGCAGCATCAGGTCCAGCAGCACGATGTCGGCGCCGGAACGTTCGAATTCGGCCAGGGCGGACGGGCCGTCGCCGACGACGGTGGCCTCGAACCCCTCCTTCCGCAGCAGAAAGGCCAGGGGATCAGCCAAGGACTCCTCGTCCTCCACGATCAACACACTGGTCATTGGTCTCGTTGGTCCTCTCGGTCGGCGATATCACTGGAAACGTCGGGAGCCGGCTCGTCATCGGGGTAGGCCGGGATGGACAGGGTGAACGTGGAACCGGTGCCCGGCTGACTCCACAGTCGGATGGATCCGTTGTGGTTGGCGGCGACGTGTTTGACGATCGCCAGCCCCAGACCGGTTCCGCCGGTGGCCCGCGACCGTGCCTTGTCCACGCGGAAGAACCGTTCGAACACCCGCTCCTGGTCGGCCTTTTCGATGCCGATGCCGCGGTCGGTCACCGAGATCTCGATGTTGTCGCCCCTGCGGCGGCGGCTCACCGAGACCGGGGTGCCCTTCGGGGAATACGCGATGGCGTTGGAGATGAGGTTGGCCAGAGCGGTCACCAACAGCGATTCGTCGCCGTAGACGCGGAAGCCGGTCGGGGCGTCGGTGGTGATCGCGATGTCGGCGTTGTCGGCGGCGACCTTGTGCCGGGTGAGTGCCTCGTTGACGACGGAGTCGACCTCGACGGCCTCGAGATCGGGCAGCCGTTCGGCACCCTGGAGTCGGGACAGCTCGATCAGCTCGCCGACCATGTCCGCGAGCCGCCGCGATTCGGCGACCATCTTGTCGGCGAAGTGGCGCACCGTGTCGGGCTCGTCGGCGGAAGCCTGCAGCGCTTCGGCCAGCAGCCCCATGGCCCCGACGGGCGTCTTGAGTTCGTGGCTGACGTTGGCCACGAAGTCGCGGCGGGTGGCTTCCATCCGGGCGTGTTCGGACTGGTCGTCGACGTAGACGACGGCGAAGCGGCGGTCCTCTTCGGTGAGCAGACGCACCGTTCCGCGCACCGAGATCCCCGAGCGGCCCGGCCGCGACAGCTTGCGCGGCGACAGGTCGACCGAGACGCCCTGCCCCGTGGCCAGGGTCCGTTCGGCGGCCGCCCAGGCGCGCTCGTCGAGCAGCCGGTCTTTCACCAGGCCGAGCTCGACGGCCCGCTGGTTGCTGTAGACCACGTCACGAAAGCCGTCGACCACCGCGATGCCGACCGGCGACGCGGACAGGATGTGCGCCAGCATCTGCGAGACGGTGATCCCGGCCTGGTCGACGGCTCGGCGCCGGCGTCGCTCCAGCACGCGCGGGGTGAGCACCACCCCGACACCCACGCCGATAGCCAGCGTGAGTAGTGCCACGCCTGCCGTCAACAGCAGCGCGGATCCCACACTCACGCGAAAATCGTACGCAGAGGATGAACGTCATCCCAGCAGCGTGCGGCCAAACCGCGACAAGTCACACTGCGAAATGCAGGTGTTCTGCCGCCGTTCACCGGGCGTTTGCTCAGGGCCGCCGCACGCCGCGGTTCACTTGGCGCCCTGAGAGGCGACCGCAGCCGCACCGGCCTGCGCGGCCTCGGGGTCGAGGTAGGTGCCGCCGACGACCTTCGGCTTGAGATCGGAGTCGAGGTCGTAGCGCAGCGGGATGCCGGTAGGGATGTTCAGCCCGACCACGTCCTCGTCGGACATTCCGTCGAGGTACTTCACCAGCGCCCGCAGCGAGTTGCCGTGCGCGGCGATCAGCACCGTCTTACCCGCGCGCAGGTCCGGCACGATCGACTCTTCGAAGTAGGGCACGAACCGGGCGACCACGTCGGCCAGGCACTCGGTCAGCGGACCGCCGCCGATGTCGGCGTAGCGGGGATCGGTGTCCTGGCTGAACTCGCTGCCGGCCTCGATGGGCGGCGGCGGGGTGTCGTAGCTGCGCCGCCACGCCATGAACTGCTCTTCGCCGTACTTCTCTTTGGTCTCGGCTTTGTTCAGGCCCTGTAGCGCGCCGTAGTGCCGCTCGTTGAGCCGCCAGTCACGGTGCACCGGGATCCAGTGCCGGTCGGCCTTGTCCAGGGCGATGTTCGCGGTGGTGATGGCCCGGCGCAGCAGCGAGGTGTAGAGGACGTCGGGCAGCCGGTCGAGTTCGGCCATCAACTCCCCGGCGCGCGCCGCCTCCGCCCGGCCCTTGTCGGTGAGGTCGACGTCGACCCACCCGGTGAACAGGTTCTTCGCGTTCCAATCACTTTCGCCGTGACGAAGCAGGATCAGCGTGGAATCTCCCATGGCTGAATCTTCTCACGGCAGGCGTGGTCGTACCCGGGCCGTCAGTCGTCGTCGATCAGGTGGCGGAACGCCCGCAGGTTCTTCAGCGACTCGCCCCGCGACACCCGCCACTCCCATTCCTTCTGGATGGACGTGCGGAAGCCGAGTTCGAGCAGGGTGTTGAAGTCCGTGTCGACGGCTTCGAGCACCTGCCCGAGGACCCGGTCGACCTCGTCCGGGGTCACCGAGTGCAGTGCCATCCGGCCCACCAGGTAGATGTCGCCGACGTTGTCGAGGGTGTAGGCCACGCCGTAGAGCCGGCGGTTGCGTTTGAGCAGGAAGCGGTAGACGCCCTCGTGGTTCTCGTCGGGTTGGCGGCAGACGAACGCCTCGATACGCACCGAGTGCTCGCCGATCGAGAGGATCGTGTTGGTCTTGAGCCGCCGCTCCCCCGGCAGCGCGACGACGATGCCCGGCAACCCGCCATGGGTGCCCTCGTGGAAGGCGTACTCGAGCTCGTGTTCGGTGAGGGTGTCGACGATCGTCTGCTGGACGGTCGTGTCGGAGCGTCCGGCGACCCAGTCCGCGGCGCCGTCCTGGCTCATGCGCGCACTCCGCGGCGCCGGGTGAACCTGCGACCGGTCCGGCGCGCGGGCGCCTGATCCTCCCGGGGATGCCGGTCCCGGTAGTCGTCGATGGCGCGGCCATAGCCGGCCAGCAACGCGTCGACGGTGTGCGCCCAGGAGAAGGTGGCGGCGTGCTCGACCGCGGCGCGGCCCATGGCAGCCGGGCCGCCTTGCAGCATCTGGTCGACGGTGTGCGCCCAGTCGCCGACGTCGTGGCCGGCGACGAGCGCGCCGGTGACGCCGTCACGCACGGCCACCGGCAGACCGCCCACCGCGGCGGCCACCACGGGCGTGCCGCAGGCCTGCGCCTCGACCGCGACGAGGCCGAACGACTCCGAGTAGCTCGGGACGGCGACGAGGTCGGCGGCCCGGTACACCTGCACCAGTTGCTCGCGGGGCTGCGGCGGCAGGAACGTCACGCGGTCGGCGATACCCAGTTCGTCGGCCAGGGCGATCAGGGCCTGCGGTGCGGCCAGTCCGCTGCCCGAGGGGCCGCCGGCGATCACCACCCGCACTCCGGGCAGTTTCGCCGCCGCCCGGAGCAGGACGTCCGGCGCCTTCAGCGGCTGGATGCGGCCCACGAACGTCACGACGGGTCCGTCGAGCGGCAGTCCGAGGGCGGCCCGCGCGGCGCGCCGGTCGCCGGGGGTGAAGGTGTCGAGGTCGACGCCGGGATGGACGACGTCGATGCGGGAGCGGTCGGCGCGGTGCAGTTCGACGAGTTGCTGGGCCTCGAGTTCGGTGTTGACGATCAACCGGTCCGCCTCGTCGACGACCTGCTGCTCCCCGACCGCACGCAGCGGCGGTTCGGGTGCGTCGCCCTCGGCCAGCGCGGCGTTCTTCACCGCAGCGAGAGTATGGGCGGTGTGCACCAGCGGCACCGCCCAGCGGTCGCGGGCCAGCCAGCCGACCTGTCCGGACAGCCAGTAGTGGGAGTGCACGATGTCGTAGTAGCCGGGTTCGTGGGTGGCCTCGGCCCGCAGCACTCCAGCGGTGAACGCGCACAACTGGGTGGGCAGATCGTATTTGTCGAGGCCCTCGAACGGTCCGGCGACGACGTTGCGCACCAAGACCCCAGGGGCCACCCTGACCACGGGCGGATCGGCCGAGGAGGTGGCGCGCGTGAAGATCTCGACCTCGACGCCGCGGCGCGCCAGGTGCAGTGCGGTCTGCAGCACGTAGACGTTCATTCCGCCGGCATCACCGGTACCCGGCTGGGCGAGCGGTGACGTGTGCACCGACAACACGGCTACGCGCTGGGGCGGCCGACCGGGCGGATCCGTTGCAGGACGCACACAGTCATGTCTACACCCCCGCTGCGGCCGCCCCCTGACGGCGGGGCAGTGCACGGCGCATCGCCGCGATCGGATCGGCGAACAGGCCGCTGAGCGACACCACGCCGGCGCCGGCCTCCTGGACCCGATTGCCGAACGTGGTCAGCCGGAGGTCGCGGGCCGGCAGCACCGATCGGGCGGCGAAAGCGGTTTCGACCGCGGGCATCGCCTCGGGGTACTCGGTGAACGCCTGTCCGCCGACCACGAGGTCGTCGGGGTTGAGCATGTCGCGCAGCAGCGCGACGGCCTCGCCGAGCACCCGCGCCCGTTCGGCCAGCAGCGCGCGGGCGGCATCGTCGCCCTGTCGCGCCGCGCGCAGCACTGCGGCCAGCGTCGATGCCGGCCCCTCGGCGGGCACGATGCGCTGTCGGCGCGCCGCGGTGAGCACCGCCTCGTCGCTCACGGTGGACTCCAATTGCCCTGAGCCGCCGAGCAATTCGGAGTGCGCGGGCAGCGCGGCGATGGTGCCGGGGCCGCTGGCCGGCGAGTGCACCCGTCCACCGATCGACAGGGCGAAGCCCACGGTCTCACGGGCGTACACGTACAGACTGGTCGCCGATGGGTTGCCCGCCGGACCGCCGGCCGGGCGCTGCGCACCGAGCAGGAGTTCGGCGCCGGCCATCGCGTCGACGTGCGACGCCACCGAAACGGGCAGGTTGAGCGCGTCGGCGAGCACCGGACCGACCGGCGCCTGCGACCAGCCCAGCCGTGGATGGTCGAGGTGGCCGGTGCTGCTGTCGACGACACCGCCGGCGGCCACGCCAGCCCACAGGGGACGGCGCCGGTGCCACCGGCTCAGATACCGGGCGGCACTGGCAGACAGCGTGGCCAGCGCCGCGTTCTGCGGGCCGCGCGGCGTCGGCGTCTCGACCACGTCGAGGGTGCGCCCGAACAGATCCGTCGCGACGATGCTGGTGGTCTTGGCGCCGATGTGGATCCCCAGGGTCAGGAACGGCTCGTGGTTGACCTCGACCGGCACGCGGGGCCGGCCGATGGCGCCCGAGACGGCCAGATCGGCACGTTCGCGCAGGAGACCGGCGTCCAGCAACGCGCTGACCTGACGGTTCACGGTGGCGATACTCAGCCCGGTGAGGCGGGCGACGGCGTCTCGGGCGATCGGTCCGCGCAGCCGCGCGGCGGCGAACACCGAGGCGGCGGCGGCGTCGGCGACCTTCAGAGATGGCGCGGAGACCCGGGTGACCGACGGGACGCGGCGCAGAACGGTGGGGGCGGTCGGACCGGTACGAACGGGAAGTGAAGCGAGGGTTGATGGCACGGGAGTGTCCTGTCGGAAGTGGCGGGTGAGGTGGCCTTCTGCACTCGGCCACACCTGCGACTCAACGGGACTGGGACGGCTCCCTCGGCTGGGTCAGGCGCGGCGCGATGCGCGACGACAACAGCGACAACAGTGCTGCGCGTCGAAGGCCTGACCGTTCCGGAACACAGAGCGAATTTAGCACGCTGGCTAGAGTTGGGCAGATGACGACTCCACAGCCTGGTCAGCGCGTCGCAGTGGTCACCGGTGCGAGCTCCGGAATCGGTGAGGCAACCGCCAGAACCCTTGCCGCACAGGGCTTCCACGTGGTGTGCGCGGCTCGGCGGAAAGATCGCGTCGAAGCGGTGGCCGCCGAGCTGGGCGGCACCCCGATCGTGGTGGACGTCACATCAGCCGGGGATGTCGCCGCGCTGGCCGACGCCCTGGACCGGGTCGACGTCCTGGTCAACAACGCCGGCGGGGCCCGCGGTTTGGCGCCGGTGGCCGAGGCTGACATCGAGCACTGGCGGTGGATGTGGGAGGCCAATGTGCTCGGCACGCTGCGGGTCACGCGCGCGCTGCTGCCCAAGCTCATCGCCTCGGGGGACGGGTTGATCGTCACGGTGACGTCGATCGCGGCGGTCGAGATCTACGACAACGGCGGCGGTTACACGTCGGCCAAACACGCCCAGGGTGTCCTGCACCGCACGCTGCGCAGCGAGTTGCTCGGTCAACCGGTGCGGCTGACCGAGGTGGCGCCGGGCATGGTCAAGACCAACTTCTCCCTGAACCGCTTCGAGGGCGACGAAGAACGCGCCGACGCCGTCTACCGCGGCGTCACACCGCTGGTGGCCGAAGACATCGCCGACGTCATCGGCTTCGTGGCCAGCCGCCCGCCGCATGTCGATCTGGACCTGATCGTGGTCCGGCCGCGCGACCAGGTCAGCGGCGCCAGCGGCTCCCGCTTCAATCGCAACGTTTGAGAATCTTCGTTTTACGTTCGCGTGAATCAACCGGCCGCGGGACGTTATCGTCCATCCGACAAAACAATTCGATGGACGGTGGGATGACATGAAGAAGGCGATCGCGGCCGCTGGACTGGCGTTTGCGGGCTTGATGGGCGCAGCGGGAACGGCACATGCCACCGATTACCTGGAGGTCGACACCGACGGGACGCCCTGGTTCTGGGCCACCGAGGCCCAGTGCCAGTCGGACGCGCCCCTCGTCTGGAACGATCCGAACTTCGACCGGGCCTACCCGTACTGGTTCTGCGGTCCGGGCGACGGCGGCTGGTACCTCTTCAGCACCGACGGCCAGTAGGCAGGTCACCCGCCCGGGCGGCCGCCGGCCGGTTGCGGTGCGCCGCTCGGCGTCGCCGGGGCGGTATCCGGTATTCCCGCCGGCGAAGCCTTGTCCGACAGCGCGGACATGGATTTCCACTCGTCCCACGACACCGCCCAGTCCCAGATGTCGCCGTCGGCGTAGGACAGGTCGATACGGGTGCCCGTCACCTCGACGGGATCGCCGTACACCGCGGTGTTGAAGTACTGCTCTGCGTCGGACAGTGACAGGTTGATGCAGCCGTTGGTGACGTTGCTGTTGCCCTGCGCGCCCGAGCTGGCCGGGTTGGCGTGGATGAACTCGCCGTTGTTGGAGATCCGCACCGCGAAACGTTCGCGCACGTTGGCGTAGCCGGCGGCCGGATTGGTCATGTAGAAGTCCTCGTACTTCTCGGTGACCACGTGGATGCCGCTGCGGGTGACGTTGCGGTCCAGGTCGCCCTCGCCGTAACTGCACGGGAAGTCCATGATCACCGCACCGGCCTGGTCGATGACCTGGATGCGGTGGCTGGACGCCTCGGCCTTGACGACCTGTCGCCGCCCGATCGTGAAGTCCAGCGACGAGTCGGCGGCGCCGTAGGCGTCCTCCCCGAATTTCACGCCGTAGAGCTTGGCGTCGACCCGCACCGTGGTTCCAGGTTCGAAGTACTCCCTGCTGCGCCAGTGCACCCGCGAACCGCCCGCCTCGTCGGGCAGCCAAGCCCAGCTGCCTTCGGTCTCGGGGGTGGTGGTCACCGACAGCGCCCGTTCGACGGTGGCCCGGTCGGCGTCGTCGATGGCCGCGTCGAACTGCAGGATGACCGGCGCGGCGACGCCGACGGTCTGTCCGTCGGCGAGCTGGAATCGCCCGCTGACCTGCGTGGCAGGGTCGAGAGTACGGAATTCGCCCAGCACCGGCACGGCCTTGCCGTCCTCCCCGACGGCCGATCCCGACCAGGTGTAGGTGGCGCCGTAGCCCAGCGGTTCGGAGGTGGTGAAGGTGGTTTTGTCCTCGTTGAGCGAGCCCGCGACGACCTTGCCGCCGGTGTTCGTCAGCGCAACGCGCTCGAACCGGCCGCCGGTGACCTTCACGCTGACCGGCGCCCTCGGCGCCACATCGGTGGCCGAGGTCGCGGGTTCGAACGCCAGTGACGCGGATGCGGGGGCGGTAGAGGCGTTGATCGCCCCGCCGCCGGTGGTCACCTTGCTACAGGCGGCCAGTGCGCCGGGCGCGACCAGTCCGACCGCCAGTGCGGTCAGGGCACGTCGCCGGTTGATCGGCGGTAGCTTGTCGGCGGCACTCACGTTGGTCCAACATACCCAGACCGCACGTCGATCAACGTCAGCGCAGGTGTGACGTCGGTCAGAGCGCACAGCCGATCAGCACCGGCTCCGGCACCAGATCGACGCCGAAGACGTCCCGCACACCGGCACGGACCGTCCTGGCGAGGTCGAGGACGTCGGCCGACGTCGCGCCGCCGCGGTTGGTCAGCGCCAGTGCGTGTTTGGTGGACAGTCGCGCTGGGGCGCCGTCTCCCGGGAAGCCTTTGCCGAAGCCGGCGTGTTCGACCAGCCAGCCTGCGGCCAGCTTGACCCCGCCGGGTGCGTCGAAGCTGGGCACCGGACCGTCCGACGTGCGCTGGATGCGCTCGAATTCCGCTTCGGGGACAACCGGATTGGTGAAGAACGAGCCGACGCTCCAGGTGTCGCGGTCGTTGTCGTCGAGCACCATGCCCTTACCGGCCCGCAGCGCCAGCACCGCCTCCCGCACCCGGACCGGGTCGACGCGGGATCCGGGTGCTGCGTCCAGCGCGCGGGCCAGTTCGCCGTAGCGCATCGGGGCGCTGCGACCCTCGGTGTCCAGCGCGAACTCCACCTCGAGCACGACGGCGTGCGACGACCGTTTGAGCACGCTGGTGCGGTAACCGAAGCCGAGGTGCTCCGGGCCCACCCATTCGTCGGCGCCGGTGCGGCGGTCGAACAACCGGACCCGACGGATGGTGTCGGCGACCTCGGCCCCGTAGGCGCCCACGTTCTGCACCGGCGTCGCACCCGCCGAACCCGGGATGCCGGACAGGCATTCGAGCCCGCCGAGTCCGTGCGCCTGCGCGGTCACCACGACGTCGTCCCACGAGGCGCCCGCCTCGGCGCGCACAAGGCCGTCGTGGACGCTGATCTCGGTGTTGAGGACGCGGATAACGGTCAGATCGGTGAGGTCGTCGGAGAGCAATACGTTGGATCCGCCCGCCAGGACGAGCGCATTGCGGGTGGCCGGGGCGCGCAGGGCGGCGACGAGCTGTTCGGTGCTGGTGGCCGTGACCAGTGTCGCGGCAACCGGGCCGACCCGCAGCGTCGTCAGCGGCGCGAGCGGGACGTCGTGCTCGATCGCCGCGCCCGCGAACTCCTGCCCGCCGGTACCTATCCCCCGGTCGCTTCGCTCCTGCCCGCCGGTACCCATCCCCCGGTCGCTTCGCTCCTGCCCGCCGGTACCCACGGCCCGTAACGGTAACCTGGCCTTCTATGCCTCGCTCATTCGACTTGGCCGCCGAGTACGACGGTTCTGTCGAACAGGTGCATGCGGCCTTCGGCGACAAGGCCTACTGGCTGGCCCGGCTCTCCGATTCGGGCGCCGACACCGCCACTCTCGACACGCTGACGCGCGGTCCGGGCGGCGGTATCGACATCACCACCACGCAGGTGCTGCGCGCCGATCGGTTGCCCGCGGTGGTCACCCAGTTCCATCGTGGGGACCTGGAGATCAAGCGCGAGGAGGTCTGGAGCGGGATCGACGACGGCCGGGCGACCGCGACGGTCACCGGCTCGATCCCCGGCGCCCCGGTCGGGCTCACCGGATCCGCGGTGCTCACCCCGCGCGACGACGGTGGCGCCCGGCTTCAGCTCAAGGTGACGGTCGAGGTGCGGGTCCCCCTCGTCGGCGGCAAGATCGAGAACTTCATCGGCAACGGCCTGGTCGAGCTGATCATCGCCGAGCAGCGCTTCACCACCATGTGGATCGATTCGTGACGCGGCGGATGGAGCACACGCTCGCCTTCGCCGCCCCGGCCGCGCAGATCCACGCCCTCTTCGTATCCGAGGACTACTGGCGGTCGCTGGCCGGGTTCTACCGCCGCCTCGATCCCGGCACCGAACTGACTGAGTTCCGCGCAGCGGGCGGCGGCGCGGACGTCGCGCTGCGCCAGGTGCTGCCCCGCGCCGATCTGCCCCAGATCGCGCGCAAGGTGATCCCCGTCGACATGGTCATCACCCGCCGACAGCACTTCGCTGCGTACGACGCCGAAAAGCACTGGGCCACTGGCACTTTCGAGGCCACCATGCCCCGGGCACCCGGACGGCTGCGCGGCGACTACGAACTGTCCGACACCGGGACCGGATGCTCGTTCCGGGTGCGCAGTTCGTGCAAGGTGTCGATCCCCCTGATCGGCGGAACGCTCGAAGACCTCGTCCTGACCAACATGCGCATCATGTTCAACGCGGAGCGCGACTTCACCGCCGGCCGGCTGTCCGCCCGGGGCTGAGCATGGGTGCCCCCGTCGGACAACCCACCCGCGGCACCACCGGCCACAACCGTCTGCGCCGCAGCGATCGCTGGCTCGTGCACGCCCGGCCCGTGCGGTCGGCGCTGCAGGCCGCCGCCGACCCGCTGGTCGTCGACCTCGGCTACGGCGCGCTGCCCGTCACCACCCTGGAACTCGCCGCGCGACTGCGCACGGTGCGGGCCGACGTCCGCGTCGTCGGCCTGGAGATCCACCCCGAACGCGTCGCGGCCGCACGCGCGGCGGCCCCGGAGGGTGAGTTCGCCCTCGGTGGGTTCGAGCTGGCCGGGCTGCGGCCGGTGCTGGTGCGCGCGTTCAACGTGCTGCGGCAGTATCCGCTCGAGGCGGTGGCCGACGCGTGGGCCGTGATGCAATCCCGGCTGGCGCCCGACGGGTTGATCGTCGACGGCACCTGCGACGAGCTGGGCCGGCGCTGCGCCTGGGCGTTGCTCGACCGGGCGGGGCCGGTGAGCCTGACGCTGGCCTGCGATCCGTTCGCGATCGACCGACCGTCCGATCTGGCCGAACGGCTCCCGAAGGTGCTGATCCACCACAACGTTCCCGGGCAACCCGTGTACGCGCTGCTCGCCGCTGCGGACCGGGCCTGGGCCGTCGCCGCCGGGCACGGCGTCTTCGGTCCGCGGATCCGCTGGCGCGCGATGCTCGATGGGCTGCGCGCCGCCGGATATCCCGTCGAACCGCCGCGGCGCCGGATGCGCGACGGGGTGCTGACGGTGCCGTGGCCTACGGTTGCGCCGCTGCCGCTGTGACGAGCGCCCGGTCGTCGTCCTGCGGTGTCGTGTCGAGCGCATCGTCGACGTCCTGGGCGATCCGGATGTCCAGTCCGCGGACGGGACTCGCCGGCGTCAGCATCGCGACCACGACATAGGTCACCAGCGACGCCCCGAAGGCGATGAACGTCGGCCAGCCGTCGAACGACGCGTCGAGGACGCCGTTGGGGATGTAGAGGATGGTGTTGTCGAGGCCGTACATCGTCGGCGTCATCGCGAACAGCACCAGCCGCACCGTCAGACCCACCGCCATCGACACCAGCGCCGCTGTGGCCGAACCCTTGCGCCACACCAGGCCGAGGACGAACGGCACCACCAGGCAGGCCAGCAGGAGATCAAACGCGAGGGTCAGCAGGATGCCGGTCTGCTTGACGTAGATCGCGATCAGGATCGCCAGCAGCGTCGTCGGGACCATCGCGATACGCGTGGCCCGCAGCAGCGGATCCGTCCGCCCGGGCGCATGGACCCGCCGCACGCCGAGCAGGTTGCGCACCGCGGCGTTGGAGATGGCGAGCACCGCGCCGTTGGCCGTACTCATCGACGCACCCACCAACCCGGCGAGCACGATGATCGTCAGGAACGCCGGCGCGTACTGATCCAGCAGCACGAGCAGGATCGGCCCGTCGAGATCCTCGGGCAGGAACGCCTTCGCGGAGAGCACCACGATGCCGAACGGCACACAGATCGCCACCACCCCCGCCGCGGCGCCGAAGCAGGCGCGGCGCGCGGTCTCCGGTGACTTGGCGGCGAACACCCGCTGCATGAAGTCGATGGCGACGATGTCGCCGATACCGAGTGCGACCAGCGTCGCCCAGTTGATCGTCGCGCCCTGCGACCTGCCTGCCGAACCGCAGGCGGTAGTAGTCCGGGAACGATGTCAGCCCCATCCGGTTCATCGGCTTCGCGAAGAAGAGGCCGGTGAAGAACAGGCAGAGCGCCAGCCCCAGCGGTAGGCACGCACCGGCCCAGAACCCGAATTCCGAGGCGAGGTCGGTGTTGCCGAGCGTGGCGTTGGTATCGACGGCCGAACCCATCAGGGCGCCACCGACCAGCACCAGCGGCAGGACGCGTCCGCCCACCAGGAAGTTCGCGCTGTCGCCGGCGATGCGGCGCGAGACGGCGAATCCGACCAGCACCACGACGGCGATGCTGATGCCCACTCCCAGCAGAATCATCGGACGGCCTCCCTGCGCGACATGAAGACACAGACAAACGCCGGTGCGTTACGGCCATTCGCCGCCCGTGTAACAGCGTCGTTGCGATCCGGAGCGCCCGTAGTCTCGATGACATGCGGATCGCACTCGCACAAATCGCCAGCACCACCGACCCGGCGCGCAATCTCGACCTGGTCGAGGACGCCACCCGCCGGGCCGCGGACGCCGGCGCCCGGCTGGTGCTGTTCCCCGAGGCGACCATGTGCCGCTTCGGGGTGCCCCTGGCCCCGATCGCCGAACCGCTCGACGGGCCGTGGGCCGACCGGGTGCGCTCGATCGCCGACCGGTCCGGGCTGACCGTCGTCGCCGGTATGTACACCCCCAGCGGCGACGGCCGGGTCACCAACACCCTGCTGGCCACGGGCGGCGGCGTGGACAGCCACTATCACAAGATCCACCTCTACGACGCCTTCGGTTTCCTCGAATCCCGCACGGTCGCACCGGGTTCCGCACCCGCGCTGATCGACGTCGACGGCGTCTCGGTGGGACTGACCACCTGCTACGACATCCGCTTCCCCGAGCTGTACGTCGAGCTCGCGCGCCGCGGCGCGCAGTTGATCACGGTGCACGCGTCGTGGGGGGCCGGCCCGGGCAAGCTCGAGCAGTGGACGCTGCTGGCCCGCGCCAGGGCGCTGGACACCACCGGCTACGTCGCCGCCGTCGACCAGGCCTATCCGGGTGACGAGATCGCCGCGTCCGGACCGACCGGGGTGGGCGGCAGTCTGGTCGCCTCGGCGGTGGGCGATGTGCTGGTCAGCTTGGGCGCCGAACCCGATCTGCTCGTGGCCGACCTGGACTTCGATGCCGCCCGGAAGGTGCGCGACACCATCGCGGTGCTGGACAACCGCTCGGTTGACGCGGTGTCCGGTAAGGCAGAATCGCGGGGATGACTGATCCCTGGGCCCGCCCGGCCGACCAGCCCCCAGTCCCGCAGCCCCCGGCCTACGCCCCCGGCGGCGCGCCGACCGGCCCCCCGAGTGGCCCGGCGAGTGGTCCCCCCACCGGTGGCCCGGGAGGCCCGCCACCGGAAGGTGGACTCGGCGCCAAGATCAAGGACATCTTCAGCGATCCGCTGTCGATCGTGCTGGCCGTCGTCATCGTGGTGGCGCTGACCGCGGCCGGGCTGCTCGGCGGTGAGCTGTACGCCCGCAACCGGGCCGACGACGTGGTGTCGCGCATCGTGTCGTGTGTGGTCCAGGACGACGCCACGGCGTCGTTCGGCGCGCTGCCACCCTTCCTGCTGCAGCACATGACCGGCCACTACACGAACATCAACATCGAGACGGCCGGAAACCAGGTCCGCGACGCCAAGGGCATGAAGGTGGCGATCGACATCAAGGACGTCCGCCTCGAGGACACCGCCGACTCCAGCGGTTCGGTCGGCTCGCTCGCCGCCAACATCACCTGGTCGGCCGACGGCATCAAGCAGACCGTGCAGGACGCGATCCCGCTGTTCGGCAGCTTCCTGTCCGGCGTGACCACCAACCCCTCCGCCGGCACCATCGAACTCGAGGGCGCGCTGGGCACCATCACCGCCAAACCCCAGGTCAACAACGGGGGTATCGCCCTGCAGGTCACCAGTCTGACCGGACTGGGTTTCACGCTGCCCCGCGAGGCCGTCCAGCCCGCGCTCGACGCCTTCACCGCTGAACTGACCCAGAACTACCCGATGGACATCAAGGCCGAGCGCGTCGCAGTGACCGACACCGGCGTCACCGCCCTGTTCTCGACGCAGAACGCGAAGATGCCCAGAAGCGGCGAGGATCCCTGCTTCAACGGTATTTGAGCGGGAGCTGAGGCTCAGGCCGTCAGAACGTCCAGGCCGTCGAGCACGGCGCGGGTGCCGGACAGTCCCAGCCGGGTGGCGCCCGCGTCGAGCATGGCCACCGCGTCGGCGGCCGACCGGATGCCCCCGCTGGCCTTGACCTCGAGGTGCGGCGAGACGGTGGCGGCCATCAGCTCGACGGCGGCCACCGAGGCGCCGCCGCACGGGTGGAAACCGGTCGAGGTCTTGACGAATTCGGCGTCGGCGTCGGCTGCCGCACGGCATGCGCCGACCAGCACCTGCTCACCGCCGAACTGCAGCAGCGCCGCGGATTCGACGATCACCTTCAGCACGGTGCGTTCCCCGATCGCGGTCCGCACCGCTTCGATGTCGGCGCGAACGGCGTCGAAATCCCCGGCCAGCGCGGCACCCACGTCGATCACCATGTCGATCTCGTCCGCGCCCGCGGCCACGGCGTAGGCGGCCTCGTGGGCCTTGACCGCCGAGAAGTGTTTCCCGGAGGGGAATCCGACGACGGCGGCGATCGCGACGTCAGCGGGCCGCTCCTGTTTGGCGATGGGCACCATCGGGGGCGATACGCAGGCCGCGTAGACGCCCAGCTCGCCGGCCTCGGCCATCAGCGCGGCGACGTCCGCGTCGGTGGCCTCGGGTTTGAGCAGGGTGTGGTCGACGAGATCAGCAATTGCGCGGCGACTCCAACGCCCCATCAGAACGGCTCTTCCGTGCCGCCGGGGTTGCATCCCGTGGCCAGCATCGTGGCGGCGTCGACCTCGGGCCGCCACGGCTCGAGGTTCCAGCTCGTCTTACCCGGCTGCGCGAGTTCGGCGTACTGCCAGTGACAGACGAACTGTTCGCGCATGCCGGGGATGTCGGCGTCGGGCGCCGCGGCGAGCACCTCACTCCAGGCCTGATCGGCCTGCGCGACGGTGCCGGCGAGTTTCGAGGCCTCACGCGCGGCGGCCGTCGGGTACACGCGCAGGCTCGACAGGTCACCCCATTTGGCCCACACCACGTGGTCGACGTAGGCGGGCTGGGCCGATGCGGCCGGCGCGCCGACGAGCGTCAGCGACGCCGCGAAAAGGGTTGCGATGCTAAGGGTCCTGAGCACCGGCCTAACGGGACTTCCCCTGGATCTCCAGGATCTTGGGGCGGACGTCGACCAGGTACACGCCGGCGGCGCAGGCGCAGATCGCAGCGCCGAAACCGCCGCTGAACAAGAAGCTCAACGCCACGCCGGCACCGAGGATCAGCAACCAGACCGGCTTGGTCAGCTTGCCGGCCGCCGTGTACGCGTCGGGTCGTTGCATTGCGGCATGAATGAATGCGTACAGTCCCACCAGGGCGACGACGATGCCCAGGGTGAAGAGAATGACGCCCGCAAGGTCGGCAAGTATCACCTCACCAGCCTATGCGGGCGTCATCGGGTACGTCGAATTACTTCTGCGTGACCTTCTTGGCCGCGGGCGCCTTCTTGGCAGCCGGAGCCTTCTTGGCAGCCGGGGCCTTCTTGGCCGGAGCCGGGGCGGGCGCCTTCGCGGCGGTCTCCTTGACCGGCTCGGCGGCCTCTTCGGTGCGCTTGGGCAGCTCGACGCCGACCAGCTTGGCGGCACGCTCACCGACGGCGCGGGTCTGCGAGGCGACGGTGCCCAGGGCCTGCTCGGTCAGCTCGACGGCCTGGTCGGTGTAGGTCTCGACGCGGCTGGCGGCATCGCCCAGCGCCGGCTGGCTGCGGAGGCGCTCGAGGGCGGCCTCGCCACGCTCGACCAGCTTGGCGTAGGTGCTCTGCGCGGCGTCGGCGTAGCCCTCGGCGGCCTTGCGCAGCTCATCGGCGGTCAGCCGGTCGCGGAGTTCGGTGACCTGCGTGGGCAGCTCTTCCTGCAGCTTGTTGATCCGGGCCCGGCTCTCCTCGACACGGCTGTTGGCGTCGGTGCGGGCCTCTTCGGCCCGGTCGCGCAGTGCGGCGACGATCTCGTTGACGGTGGCCAGCGCCAGGTCGGCAGCGCCGACCGCGGCGAGCAGCGGGGCCTTGAGGTCTTCGACGTCGAGTTGATTGCGGTCGGTGTTGTCAGCCATGTCGGATGTCCTTTCCAAGATCTTCTGGGTTGATGAGTGCGTCGCCGCCGCTGATCTGATCGGCGGCGGTCGCCGGTACCTCGCTCACGTCTGCGAGCAGCCCGGCTTCGGCGAGCGCCTCGTTCTGCTGGCAGAACGACGTGTAGATGTCGAGCAGCACATGCTTCTGCCGCTCGGTGATCGCCGCATCGTTGACGATGGCGTCGCGCACCTCATTGGGCTCGCTGGGTTCGAGGATCCCGGCCCGCACATAGAGCACTTCGGCCGATACCCGCAACGCCTTGGCGATCTGACTGAGAACGTCGGCGGACGGCTTCCGCAACCCTCGCTCGATCTGGCTGAGATAGGGATTGCTCACGCCGGCCTTCTCGGCCAGTTGACGCACAGACACCTGCGCCGCTTCGCGCTGACTCCGGATGAAACTGCCGATGTCCTGCGCCGCGTTGGTCACGACGGCGGCAAGCTTCTCGTCCTGCGACATCCGTGACCCCTTTCCGAACGCTGGTGTCCGATAGCGACACAAACCACGGTACGCGGGGGTGCTAACTATTGCAAGCAGTAGTTAGCGCAGGTCAAAAGAGTAGCTGGGCTATCGAGTAGATGACGAGGCCGGCCAGCGACCCCACCACCGTGCCATTGATCCGGATGAATTGCAGGTCGCGGCCGACGTGGAGCTCGATGCGGTCGCTGGCCTCCTCGGCGTCCCAGCGCTGCACGGTGTCGGTGACGATCGTGGTGATCTCGGCGCCGTATCCGGACACGATGTGCTGGGCGCCGCGGATGATCCAGTTGTCCACCTTGGTGCGCAGATCGGCGTCGTCGCGCAAACTCTCGCCGATGCGGATGACGGTGTCGGCGATGCGCGCGCGCAACGTCGAGGACGGATCGTCGACCGATTCGAGGATGATGCGCTTGGCGGCCGTCCACGCGGTCTCGGCAGCGCGGGCCACCTCGTCGCGCGCCATGATCTGCTCCTTGACGTTCTCCGCGCGCTGGATGGTGGCGTCGTCGTTCTGGAGGTCGTCGGCGAACTCGAACAGGAAGCGGGTGGCCGAGCGGCGCAGTTCGTGGTCGGGGTTACGGCGCACCTTGTCGGTGAAGTCCATCAGCTCCCGGTGGATGCGGTCGCCGACGAGGTGGTCCATCCAGCGCGGCGACCACTGCGGAGAATCGCGTTCGATCACCCGCTCGATCACCTCGCCGGCGTTCAGGGACCATTCGAAGGCTCGGTCGGCCAGCAGCTGGATCAGCGCCTCCTGGCGGCCTTCGGCGAGCAGTTGGGACAGCACCCTGCCCACCGGTGGTCCCCACTGCGGTTCGGCGATGCGCTTGATGATCATCCGGTCGAGGACCTGCTGGACGTCGTCGTCACGCAGCATCTCCACCAGGACGCGCAGCACCGTCGAGGCCTCGGTGGCGACCCGCTCGGCGTGGTCGCGCTCGGCGAGCCACCGGCCCACCCGGCCGGCGACGTCGGCGTCGCGCAATTTGGTCTCGACGTTGGCCGGGGACAGGAAGTTCTCCCGGATGAATTCGCCGAGCCCCTCACCGAGCTGGTCTTTCTTGCGTTTGATGATCGCGGTGTGCGGGATCGGGATGCCGAGGGGATGGCGGAACAGCGCGGTCACGGCGAACCAGTCGGCCAGCGCGCCGACCATGCCGGCCTCGGCGGCCGCCCGCACGTATCCCACCCAACCGGGGGCGCCGTGGGACTGCCACCAGGTGCAGATCAGGAATATCGCCGTCGCACCGAGCAGGAAGCTCAGCGCGACCGCCTTCATTCGCCGCAGGGCGCGCCGGCGTTCGGCGTCGGCGGCCGAGTCGGCGCCGGCGAGCGCGTCCGCGAAACTGGTTCGGGCGGGGGCGGCGCCGATGTCGGTTCTATGAGCCACGTCGTCCATCATCCAGCACGTTTCCGGGGCGCCCGATCCGACGAGGCCGCTCCACAAGATCGGCCCTACTATCATGGGGGACTCGAAGAACGGACTGACGGGGATAGTGGCACAGCAGACCGAGTCGGTGGCGGTGAAGACCGACGGACGCAAGCGGCGCTGGCATCAGCACAAGGTCGATCGCCGCAACGAGTTGGTCGACGGCACCCTCGAGGCCATTCGGCGCCGCGGCAGCAACGTCAGCATGGACGAGATCGCCGCCGAGATCGGCGTCTCCAAGACGGTTCTCTACCGCTACTTCGTCGACAAGAACGACCTGACCACCGCGGTGATGATGCGCTTCGCGCAGACCACGCTGATCCCGAACATGGCCGCCGCGCTGATGTCCAACCTCGACGGGTTCGACCTGACCCGCGAAATCATCAAGGTCTACGTCGAGACCGTCGCCAACGAGCCGGAGCCCTACCAGTTCGTGATGGCCAACAACTCCGCAAGCAAGAGCAAGGCCGTCGCGGACTCCGAGCGGATCATCGCCCGGATGCTCGCAGTGATGCTGCGCCGCCGCATGAACGAGGCCGGAATGGACACCAAGGGCGTCGAACCGTGGGCATATCACATCGTCGGCGGCGTCCAACTGGCCACGCACTCGTGGATGTCGAACCCGCGGATGAGCGCCGACGAGCTGATCGATTATTTGACGATGCTGTCCTGGAGTGCGCTCTGCGGCATCGTCGAGGTGGGCGGCGAGCTGGACAAGTTCCGCTCGATGGCTCATCCGTCCCCGATTCTGCCGCCCCGAACTGCTTGACTGGACCGCGTGACCGACGACCTGCCCGACCTGTGGACCCATCGACCGAGTAGTCATCTGGCGTTCCGGCCCGGTGATCGCGTCGCCGACATCGACGCGGAGGCGACACCGGGATTCCGCGGCACCAAGGTCGACGCGCCCGCACTGCTGGCCGAACGCGGCAAGCGCCTCGCGGGGCTGCAGGAGATGCTCTACGCCAACAGTCAGACCGCCGGTGACCGCCGTTCGGTGCTGCTGGTGCTGCAGGGCATGGACACCGCCGGCAAGGGTGGGATCGTCAAACATGTTGTGGGTGCGGCCAATCCGCAGGGTGTCCGGTACACGAGCTTCGGTAAGCCGACGCCGGAGGAACTGTCGCACCACTACCTGTGGCGCATCCGCAAGGCGCTGCCGCCGGCCGGGCACATCGGCGTCTTCGACCGGTCGCACTACGAGGACGTGTTGATCGTGCGGGTGCACAATCTGGTGCCGCCGGATGTGTGGGAGCCGCGCTACGACGAGATCAACGCCTTCGAGCGCGAACTCGTCGACGAGGGAACGACTCTGGTGAAGGTCGCGATGTTCGTCTCGCTCGACGAGCAGCGCAAGCGACTCGCCGAACGCCTCGACCGACCGGACAAGTACTGGAAGTACAACCCCGCCGACGTCGACGAGCGGCTGGTGTGGCCGAAGTATCAGGAGGCCTACCAGGTCATGCTCGACCGCACGTCGACCGACCATGCGCCGTGGCACATCGTGCCCTGCAACAAGAAGTGGTACAGCCGGCTCGCGGTGATCGAGCTGCTCATCGAAGCGCTGAAGGGTCTCGAGTTGTCCTGGCCGCCCGCGACTTTCGACGTCGAGGTGGAGAAGAAGCGGTTGGCCTCGGCGTAAGTCGCGCCGAGACTACGCTTTCTGATGGATTTCGGCTGATTTACGTCATATTCCGTAGTCTCGGGAACCGATCGGCCCCCCGGTGCGCCTAACAAGACATGGGGAAGCTCATCGTCGGCAGTGAGGCACTGGCGTCCGGGGCCGTGACGAGGCAGATGCTGCGCACCAGGTTCGTGAAGGTCCACCACAACGTCTACGCGCCTGCCGGTATGGCACTCGACGCGCTGACCCGCGCCGAAGCCGCATGGTTGTGGTCGGGCCGACGGGCGATGCTGGTCGGCCACTCCGCCGCGGCGCTGTTGGGCACCCGCTGGATGCCCGCGGACGCGCCCGCCGAGATCGCGCGGGCCCGAAAGCCTGCGCCTCCCGGCATTCTCATCCACTGCGGCGCGATCGCCGGCGATGAGGTCCGCCGCACGGGCCGGATGCACTGCACCACTGCGGCCCGCACCGCATTCGACCTGGGCCGCCGGCTTCGCGGTGACACTGCCGTGATCCGTCTCGACGCACTCTGCAACGCGACGCGATGCACCGTCGACGACGTATGGAGGGTCGCCGCGCGCTACCCCGGCGCCCGCGGCATCCGGCGGCTGCGCACCACACTCGACCTCGTCGACCCCGGAGCGGAATCGCCCCAGGAGACGCGGCTGCGCCTGGTCCTGATCCGGGGCGGTTTGCCGAGACCCGTCACGCAGATCCCCGTCACCAACGCCTGGGGGCGCGTCGTCCGCCGTATCGACATGGGCTGGCCCGACGCGATGGTCGGCGTCGAATACGACGGCGAGCAGCACTTCACGAATCCGGATGACTACGCCAGGGACATCGAGCGGCTCGAATTCCTCGCCGAGAAAGGATGGCGCATCGTCAGAGTCAGCGCGCGGCAGCTGCGCTACGACACCGACGAGGTGGTCAGTACTTGTAGAAGCCCTGGCCCGACTTCTTGCCCAGCTGACCCGCTTCGACCATGCGCAGCAGCAGCGGCGGCGGGGCGTAGTGCGAATCCTTGAGCTCGTCGAACATCGCGTCGGCGATCAGCTTCATGGTGTCGAGCCCGATGAGGTCGGACAGCCGCAGCGGTCCCATCGGATGCGACAACCCGGCCACGACGGCCTTGTCGACGTCCTCGATCGTGGCGAAGCCCGCCTCGACCATCCGGATCGCCGACAGCAGGTACGGCACCAGCAGCGCGTTGACCACAAAACCGGACCGGTCGCTGCAGCGCACCACCTGCTTGCCGAGCACGTCGCTGGCGAACCGCTCCGTGCGCGCGATCGCCGAATCCGACGTCACCAGCGTGCTGACGAGCTCGACCAGCGGGAGCACCGGCACCGGGTTGAAGAAGTGCAGCCCCAGCACCCGTCCCGGATTCTGTGTTGCCGCACCGAGTTTCATGATCGGGATGCTCGAGGTGTTCGACGCCAGCACCGCGTCGGGGTCGTTGATGACCGAGTCGAGTTCGGCGAACACCTTCGCTTTGACCGCAACGTCCTCGATGATCGCCTCGATGACCAGCTGCCGGTCGGCCATATCCGCCAGCGACGTGGTGAACTGCAGCTTCCCCAGCGCCGCCGACTTCTCCCGATCGGTCACCTTGCCCGCACTCACACCGCGCTCCAGCGATTTGGTGATGCGGTTGCGGCCCGCGGTGACGAGCGCGTCGGTCGTCTCGAAGACCAGCACGTCGACGCCTGCGCGGGCGGACACCTCGGCGATACCGGCGCCCATCTGACCGGCACCGATCACGCCAACTCGTTCAATGGAATCGCTCACTGATACTTCCTAACAGACAACGAACGCACGGTCACCGACACGTCGGAACGTGCGGCGACCGTGCGCTCGGCGAACGGGTTTAGTGGAACTGGCTGCTCTCGGTCGAACCGGTCAGCGCGGTGGTCGAGCTGTTCGGGTCGACGGTGGTGGCGATCCGGTCGAAGTAGCCGGCGCCGACCTCGCGCTGGTGCTTCGTGGCGGTGTAACCGCGCTCCTCGGCGGCGAACTCGCGCTCCTGCAGTTCGACGTAGGCGGTCATCTGGTTGCGGGCGTAGCCGTAGGCCAGATCGAACATCGAGTAGTTGAGCGCGTGGAAGCCGGCCAGCGTGATGAACTGGAACTTGAAGCCCATGGCGCCGAGCTCCTTCTGGAACTTCGCGATCGTCGCGTCGTCCAGGTGCTTGCGCCAGTTGAACGACGGCGAGCAGTTGTAGCTCAGCATCTGATCCGGGAACTCGGCCTTGACGCCCTCGGCGAACTTGCGGGCCAGCTCCAGGTCCGGCGTGCCGGTCTCCATCCAGATCAGGTCGGAGTACGGCGCGTAGGCCTTGGCGCGGGCGATGCACGGCTCGAGGCCGTTCTTGACCCGGTAGAACCCTTCCCTGGTCCGCTCACCGGTGATGAACGGCTGATCGCGCTCGTCGACGTCGGAGGTGATCAGGGTGGCGGCCTCGGCGTCGGTGCGGGCGATCACCAGGGTCGGCACGTCGGCGACGTCGGCCGCGAGGCGGGCGGAGGTCAGGGTGCGGATGTGCTGCTGGGTCGGGATCAGCACCTTGCCACCGAGGTGGCCGCACTTCTTCTCCGAGGCCAGCTGGTCCTCCCAGTGCGAACCGGCGACGCCGGCGGCGATCATCGCCTTCTGCAGTTCGTAGACGTTCAGCGCGCCACCGAAGCCGGCCTCACCGTCGGCGACGATCGGGGCGAGCCAGTTCTCGACCGAGGTGTCGCCCTCGACCTTGGCGATCTGGTCTGCACGCATCAGCGCGTTGTTGATACGGCGGACGACCTGCGGCACCGAGTTGGCCGGGTACAGGCTCTGGTCGGGGTAGGTGTGGCCGGACAGGTTGGCGTCGCCGGCAACCTGCCACCCGGACAGGTAGATGGCCTTGAGACCCGCGCGGACCTGCTGGACGGCCATGTTGCCGGTCAGCGCGCCCAGGGCGTTGACGTACTCGAGGTCGTGCAACTGGTTCCAGAGCACCTCGGCACCGCGGCGGGCGAGGGTGTTCTCCTCGACGACGGTGCCCTGCAGGGCGACGACGTCCTCGGCGGAGTACTCGCGGGTGATGCCCTTCCACCGGGGGTTGGTGTCCCAGTCCTTCTGGATCTCTTCGGGTGTCTTCGGCTGGCCAACGGTCGACATTGACTGCTCCTTCGGTTTTCTGGACATCGCCGCGGTGTTACCGGACCGACTGCCCGGTTTGTTAACACCTCAACGTTGCACTGGTTCGCTACAACGAGGATGCCTCATGGCATAACCGCAGGTCCACCCGTTTATGTTGCCAATTTTCGCCAACCATTCGCAGTAACTTGCGAAGGTTGCGAAGATCACCGAGAGCTTTACCGGTTCAGTAGTTACCCATCGGTAACGAGTTTCCGCAGGTCAGTACGCCCGTACTGTTAAACCTGGGAAGCTCACAGGGAGAAGAGACAGGCGACCGCTTTGGTCTCCTCGCCGACCACATATGTGAGCGTTGTAACAGTCTTGTCGACGAGATCCGGGCCGAACGTGTCGGTCGAACCCGGCGGGTGGACGTGGCTGATGATCTCGAGCTTGTCGCCGAGAGCCACCGGAAGGTCGTGTTCGATGGTCACCCGAAGTGGCCCCGCGAGCATCTCGGGGTGGTGATGCAGGTAGTCCTCGACCACCGACCAGTACACCGAGTTGTTCATGTGGTCGAAGATGTCGATGTCGCTCACCCGCACCGGATACTCGCGAATCTCCTGGGCGTCGTCCCGGCTGCCGGCGGTCAGGTAGGCCTTCCAGCGCAACCGATTGACGTCGGTCGTGCGCTGCAGGCCGGCGATGAAGTCGTCGGCGATGCGGGCCGGGCCCTGGGTCTCACGGTTGATGTTGATCCAAAACGCCTCAGATTCCATCAGCCCGCCCTTGCGTCCATCGATGCGCACCCGCATCTCGCACCACCGGTTCGACGTCCCCGAGCACCAGCGGCGCAACCGCAACATGTCCTGGAACTCGATCGGGCGGATCAGGTCGATCATCGTGCGGCGCACGATCCACAGCGGATGCGTCTCCTCGAAGCCGAGCTCCCGCAGATGATCGGATCCGATGTCCTGGATGTGCCGGGTGGCTGCGTCGAATTTCAGCCGCCCCGTGCGGTCGACGTCGGCGACCCGCAACGGCCAGCCGGTGTCGAACACGTCGGGATGCGGATCCGGGACGGGCATCATGACCTTGGCCAGACCCGTCGTCCCTGTCGACGTCGCACCACTCACTTGAGAACCTCCTCGAACCGCCTCGCGTGACTTTGCCAGGCGGCCCCGATCCTGCCACAGCAGCTGCGCTGCCAAGTCTGCGAAGCAGATTCTTCGCAGCGGTGCTAGTCCGCCGGTAGCCTGGTTCACCGTGGCGAAAACGTTCGTCGGCGCGCGCGTCCGGCAGCTGCGTGGAGAGCGCGGATACAGTCAGGCCGCGCTGGCACAGATGCTCGACATCTCCCCCAGTTACCTCAACCAGATCGAGCACGACGTCCGGCCGCTGACGGTGGCGGTGCTGCTGCGCATCACCGAGGTTTTCGGGGTGGATGCCACCTTCTTCGCCTCCCAGGACGACACCCGCCTGATCGCCGAGCTGCGCGAGGTCGTGATGGACCGCGATCTCGCCGTCGACGTGGAACCGTCCGAGGTCGCCGAGGTGGTCGCGGCCCACCCGACGCTGGCGCGGGCGATGGTCAACCTGCACCGGCGCTACCGGCTGACCACCATGCAGCTCGCCGCCGCCACCGAGGACCGCTACAGCGGTGTCGGGATGGGAGCCAGCGGAAGCGGTTCGATCACGATGCCGCACGAGGAGGTGCGCGACTACTTCTATCAGCGGCAGAACTATCTGCACGAACTCGACAGCGCCGCCGAGGATCTCACCGTCCGGATGCGGATGCACCGCGGCGATCTGGCCGGCGAGCTGTCCAACCGGCTGACCACCGTGCACGGTGTGCACATCGTGCGGCGCATCGACCTTGGCGACACCGTGCTGCACCGCTATCTGCCCGACACCAAGACCCTCGAGATCAGCAGCCATCTGTCGGCCGGTCAGCAGATCTTCAAGATGGCCACGGAGCTGGCGTATCTCGAATTCGGCGACCTCATCGACAAGATGGTCGACGAGGGCATGTTCACCAGCGAGGAATCCCGCACACTGGCCCGTCTCGGCCTGGCCAACTACTTCGCCGCCGCCACGGTGCTGCCCTACCGGCAGTTCCACGACATGGCCGAGAACTTCCGCTACGACGTCGAACGCCTGTCGGCGTTCTACTCGGTCAGCTACGAGACCATCGGCCACCGGTTGTCGACGCTGCAGCGGCCGTCGATGCGCGGGGTGCCGTTCTCGTTCGTCCGGGTGGACCGCGCGGGCAACATGTCGAAACGCCAGTCCGCCACGGGTTTTCACTTCTCGTCCAGCGGCGGCACCTGCCCGCTGTGGAACGTTTACGAGACGTTCGCCAACCCCGCGAAGATCTCTGTCCAGATCGCCCAGATGCCCGACGGCCGAAACTACCTGTGGGTGGCACGGACGGTGGAACGGCGGGCCTCGCGTTACGGACAACCCGGAAAGACATTCGCGATCGGCCTCGGTTGCGAACTGCGCCACGCGCACCGGCTGGTCTACTCCGAAGGGCTCGACTTGACCGGCGACCCCGATATTCGAGCCACCCCGATCGGCGCCGGCTGCCGGGTGTGCGAGCGCGACAACTGCCCGCAGCGCGCGTTTCCGGCGCTCGGCCGGGCGTTGGATCTCGACGAGCACCGGTCGACGGTCTCGCCCTACCTGGTCAAAAAGCCCTGACGCGGGTGTGTGCCAGACTCGAATACGTGAGCCCCTCCCAGGCACGTATCCCGCCCACCCGCAGCCTGCGTGAACTCGGTCCGATCGGCTGGATCGCGGCCAGGGCGGGCGCCCGTGCAATCCGGGCGCCGCGGTTTCACCTCTTCGATGTGCTGGCTCAGCATCGGCTGCTGTTCCTGGCGTGGCTGCCCTACAGCGGGGTGCTCCTCGGCCCGATGGGCAAACTCTCCCGCCAGGACGCGGAGACGGTGATCCTGCGGGTCGGCCATCTCCGCGGCTGCGAATACGAGCTTCAGCAGCACCGTCGGCTGGCCCGCAGCCGCGGTCTGGACGCCGAGACGCAGGAGAAGATCTTCGCCGGCCCCGACGCCGAGGGCCTGACCGACCGGCAGCGGACGCTCATCACCGCGACCGACGAATTCGTCGTGACGCGCGGGGTGTCACCGGAGACGTGGTCGGCGTTGGCGCGTCACCTGACCAAGCAGCAACTGATCGAGTTCTGCATGCTGGCAAGCCAGTACGACGGGCTGGCCGCTACCATCACCACGCTGCAGGTGCCGCTCGACTTCCCCGACTAGCGGCGACCCGGGGTCAGAGGATCCGGCGGGCAGGAGCGAAGCGACCCGGGGTCATAGGTACGTCACGCACAGGACCACGAGGGAGAGCAGTACCGGCGACACCGGCAGCCCCCACAGGAACGCGGCCGCCGGGCGCGACTTGCGCTGGTACAGCCGCCACCCGAGCCATCCGGCCCCGGCGGCGAGCACCAGCGACACGGCCGCCACCACCAGCACCCAGGTGCTGACGTCGGACGCGTTTGTGGCCAGTGTGATGGCGATCAGCCACAGGATGTGGCCGACCACCAGTCCGCCGACACCGGCGACGATCTCGTTTCTCAAAAGTTGATCATGTGGCCGACCAGACCGTGGAAGCACTCCTGCAGCGCTTCCGACATGGTCGGGTGGGTGTGCACGTTGCGGGCGAGTTCGCTCGCGGTCAGATCCCACTTCTGAGCCAGCGTCAGCTCCGGCAGCAGCTCGGAGACGTCGTGCCCGATCAGGTGCCCACCGATCAGCTCACCGTACTTCTTGTCGGCGATGAGCTTGACGAAGCCGCTGGGATCCCCCATCCCGTGCGCCTTGGCGTTCGCGGTGAACGGGAATTTCGCGACCACCACGTCGTAACCCTCGTCGCGCGCCTGCTCCTCGGTGAGCCCGAAGCTGGCGACCTGCGGCTGACAGAACGTCGCGCGCGGCATCATGCGGTAATCGCCCAGCGGCAGCGTCTCGGCGCCGGCGATGGTCTCGGCGGCCACCACACCCATCGCCTCGGCGACGTGGGCCAGCTGCAGCTTGCCGGTGACGTCGCCGATCGCGTAGACGCCCTTGACGTTGGTGCGCATGTAGTCGTCGATCGCGATACCGCCGCGGTCGGTCAGCTCCACCCCGGTCTTCTTGAGGTCGTAGCCGTCGACGTTGGGCACGAACCCGATCGCCTGCAGCACCTTGTCGGCCTTGAGCTCCTGGGATTTGCCGTCCTTGCTGACGGTGACGGTCACCGATTCGCCGTCATCTTCGATCGACTCGACCTTGGTGCCGGTGAGGATCTTGACGCCCAGCTTCTTGTACTGCTTCTCGATCTCCTTCGAGACCTCGGCGTCCTCGTTGGGCAGCGCGCGGGGCAGGAACTCCACGATGGTGACGTCGACGCCGTAGTTCTTCATGACGTACGCGAACTCCATACCGATCGCGCCCGCGCCGGCGATGATGATCGAGGAGGGCAGCTCGCGCTGCATGATCTGCTCTTCGTAGGTGATGACGTTCTTCGACAGTTTCGTCCCGGGCACCAGCTTGGTGTGCGCCCCGGTGGCGATGATGACGTTGTCGAACGTGACGGTCTCGGTATCGCCCTCGTTCAGGTCGACCTCGAGCGTGTGGTCGTCGGAGAACTTGCCGTAACCGTGGATCTCGGTGATCTTGTTCTTCTTCATCAGGAAGTGCACACCGGTGACGCGGCCGTCGGCGACCTTGCGGCTGCGGTCGAACGCCGCGCCGTAGTCGAACGTCGCCTCACCGCTGATGCCGAAGGTCTTGGCCTCCTTGGTGAAGATGTGCGCCAGTTCGGCGTTGCGCAGCAGCGCCTTACTCGGGATGCACCCGACGTTGAGGCACACGCCGCCCCAATATTTGGGTTCGACGACTGCGGTGTTCAGACCGAGTTGGGCGGCGCGGATGGCAGCGACGTACCCGCCGGGGCCCGCGCCGAGAACGACGACGTCATAGTGGGTCACGTACTCCACCCTAGTGGTCCTGGCGACCGACTCAGCGTGCGATCCAACCGAAAACGTAGGCGCCGTACAGCACGGCCGCGCCAACCATCGACGCCAGCGGCGCCGACATCAGCGCCACGGCCAGCGCGGCGAGTCGCGGTCGGTTCTGCACCATCGCCACGAGCAGGCCGGCGACGGTGCAGACCACCAGGTAGACCAGCACGCCGAACACCGACCAGGTCTTGTCGAGATTCGTGTCGGCCACCCACAGGTGGTAGAGCCCGGCCCCGATCGGGACAGCGATCACCCAGACCGCGGCGACGATCAGCGCGAACACCCACCGCTTGAGAAACTGGTAGGTGCTCGGCACGGCGAGCGGCGGCACCGGGGGGATCGCCTTCGACGACCCGGTCTCGGGGTCGAACACCGGATAGACGAACGGCTCCGGCTCGAGGGTCAGGGTCGAGGACGGTGGGGCGGCAGGCGCAGCGGCGGGCATGGGCGCGCTGAAGGCGCCGGTGTCGAACGTCGGCAGGTACGGCGAGGTGGGCTCACCGGAAGTCGATGTCTCGGCGCGGCCGTTCGATCCATCAGCCACCGCGGACCACCTCGATCAGGGCCAGCGTTCCCAGCCACCCCGGTCCGATGGCCAGGACGAACGCCCCCAGCGCCGTCATCCAGCGACGTCCGGAGACCAGGATCAACAACAGGCCGAGAGCACCGGGCACGCCCACCACCAGTGCGATCACCGCATCCGGACGGACGCTTGCGGTGATGAGCATGGTGGCCGTGACCGCGGCGAGCAACCCGACCGCGGCGCCGACCAGCATGGCGCCGGCCAGTACCCAGGTGCGCGGAAGCGGTATCACGCTCCCGACGATAACGCCGGGATGCGCCGCTAACCCTGCACGCGCGCGGCGCGCCCAGGTATCGGACAGGCATCGATTGCCTCGGCCACCACGTCGGCGCGTCCCGCCGGGCGCCGACCCTCGGCGTACTGGGCGCCGGTGACCGGCGGATCCGCGGTCAGCGCCGCGTTCTCGGCGTCGGTGAAGGCGCGGCCACGGGACAGGAACCGCATTCCCTCCGGCGCCTCGAGGCTGAACCCGCCGCCACGGCCGGGCACCACGTCGATCACCAATTGGGTGTGCTTCCAGGTGTCGAACTGCGGTCCGGAGATCCACACCGGCACGCCGTCAGCGCCGACGTCGAGGACCGCGAGCAACACGTCGCGGTCCCCGACGATGAAGTCGCCGTCGGGGTAACACATCGGCGACGACCCGTCACAGCACCCGCCGGACTGGTGGAACATCAGCGCGCCGTGGCGGGCCTGCAGCTTCTCCAGCAGGTCCGCCGCGGCCCGCGTGACGAGCGCCCGGTGCAGTGTCATCTAGAAGAAGCCCTGCGCCTTGTCGCCGTAGCTCACCAGCAGGTTCTTGGTCTGCTGGTAGTGGTCGAGCATCATCTTGTGCGTCTCGCGCCCGATGCCGGACTGCTTGTAGCCGCCGAACGCCGCGTGTGCGGGGTACATGTGATAGCAGTTCGTCCACACCCGGCCGGCTTTGATGTCGCGCCCGGCCCGGTATGCGGTGTTGCCGTCGCGGGACCACACCCCGGCGCCCAGACCGTAGAGGGTGTCGTTGGCCTGGGCGATGGCGTCGTCGTAGTCGCTGAACTTCCCGACGGCCACGACCGGGCCGAAGATCTCCTCCTGGAAGATCCGCATCTTGTTGTGGCCCTCGAAGATCGTGGGCTGGACGTAGAACCCGCCGTTGAGGTCGCCACCGAGTTCGGCGCGCTCACCGCCGGTGACCACCCGCGCACCCTCGTCCTTGCCGATCTCGATGTAGGACAGCACCTTCTCGAGCTGATCATTCGACGCCTGCGAACCGATCATCGTCTCGGTGTCCAGCGGATCGCCCTGGCGCACAGCCTTGGTGCGGATGGCCGCGAGTTCCAGGAACTCGTCGTAGATATCGGCCTGCACCAGGCTGCGCGACGGGCACGTGCACACCTCACCCTGGTTCAGGGCGAACATGGTGAAGCCCTCGAGCGCCTTGTCCTGGTAGTCGTCGTTGGCGGCCATCACGTCGGAGAAGAAGATGTTCGGGCTCTTGCCGCCGAGCTCGAGCGTCACCGGGATCAGGTTCTGCGACGCGTACTGCATGATGAGCCGGCCCGTGGTGGTCTCCCCGGTGAACGCGATCTTGGCGATCCGGTTGCTCGACGCCAGCGGCTTACCGGCTTCGACGCCGAATCCGTTGACCACGTTGAGGACTCCGGCGGGCAGCAGATCCCCGATCAGGTTCATCAGGTAGAGGATCGACGCCGGAGTCTGCTCGGCCGGTTTGAGGACCACGGCGTTGCCCGCGGCCAGCGCGGGTGCCAGCTTCCAGGTGGCCATCAGGATCGGGAAGTTCCACGGGATGATCTGGCCGACGACCCCGAGCGGTTCGTGGAAGTGGTAGGCGACGGTGTCGTCGTCGATCTGGCTCAGTGAACCCTCTTGCGCGCGAAGGGCACCCGCGAAGTAGCGGAAGTGATCGACGGCCAGCGGGATGTCGGCGTTGAGCGTCTCGCGGATGGGTTTGCCGTTGTCCCAGGACTCGGCCAGTGCCAGCGACTCGAGGTTCTGCTCGATGCGGTCGGCGATCTTGAGCAGGATCCCGGCGCGCTCACCGGCGGGCGTCTTCCCCCAGGCGGTGGCCGCGCCGTGGGCGGCGTCGAGTGCTTTGTCGATGTCGGCCTCGGTGGAGCGCGGGATCTCACAGAACGCCTGTCCGGTGACGGGCGTCGGATTCTCGAAGTACTCCCCGCCGGCCGGCGGAACCCATTCTCCCCCGATGAAATTGCTGTAGCGGGACTCGAAGGTCATCAGTGCGTCGGCGGCACCGGGGCGTGCGTACAGGGTCATGCGTTTCCTCCTTGATGGGGTGGATGATCCGGTGGGTCGATGCGCGCGGCGCGGACGACCGGAGCGGTGGATGCCGGTAGGAGTCGCATCCTATCGGCGGGGTAGCGCACGTCGAGGCGTACGGAGTTCGCGATCCGGTACGGCTGGGCGGCGAGCAGACCCACGAACTGCTTCCGCATCCGCGACACCTCGGCTCGCACCGTCACCACCCGCGACGCGTCGCCGTAAAGGTCGCCTGCCAGCTCGGGCGCGGTGCGTCCGCTCGGCCGGATCGACAGGGCGAGAAGGATTTCCGCGTGCCGCAGGCTGAGGTCGTGACGCCAGCCGCCGGCCGGGCCGATCATCTTCAGCGTCGGGGTGTCGGGATTGCTCAGATCCAGCGCGGCCTGCGTCCCTGCCGCCGCCGTCTCCGGGTCGTCGGCCAACCGGACCAGCCAGCCCCCGGGCAACGGGTCGACGTCGCACGGTCCCAGTGCCGGGACGAGCAGCCGGCCGGGGGTGACGTCGCGGGGTAGCGCGATGCGGTGGTGCGGTGGCAGTGAGTCGACCGCGGCGACCCAGCCGTCAGGGTCGACCGCGAGCGCGGGGCTGCCGATGCGGGCGAGGATCGGTGCGGCAACCATGCACAAGCTGTTCAACGTGCGGTTGTGCTGTTCGCGCAGATGCGATTCGGCCAGACGGGCGACGGCGTCGACCAGCGCGACCGTCGTGGGATGCACCGTGGCGGCGGGACCGGAGACATCGACGACGCCGATCACGTGCCCGGTGCGGGGATCCTTGATGGGCGCGCCCGCGCACGTCCACGCGTGGTGGCTGCGCGCGAAGTGCTCTGCGGAGAACACCTGCACCGCCGCGTTGGACATCAGCGCGGTGCCGATTGCATTGGTGCCCACCGCGTTCTCACCCCAGTGCGCGCCCTCGACGAAGCCCAACCGGTCCGCCGAGCTCAGCACCGCACGCGAGCCGGCGCGCCACAGCACCCGGCCCCGCGCGTCGGCGACCACGAGGATGTTGTCGCCCTCGACGATCAGCGATTCCAGGCCGCGGGCGAGGTCGTCGAGCACGGACATCAGACCCGACGACTGGCGCAACTCCTCCAGCGTCGCGCCCTCGACCTCCGGGTCGGGCAGCGTGTCCGGCTCGATGCCGCGGGCCATCAGCCTGCGCCAGGACTCCTCGATGATGCGGCGAGGGCGGGCGGGCGCCCGGTCACCGGCCATGGTGGCGTCGTAGACCGCCGACATGAGGCGGGCGTACTGACGCGGATCCTCCCCCGCTGCGACAGCGGGTTCAGGGACGGGCGGGCGGGGCATCACAGCCGATTGTGCTCCCCGTCACAGCGGCGCGCCAACGCGGTCACCGGTAGACCATGCCGCCGTCGATGAGCCCGGCCTGCCCGGTCATGTAGTCGGCACCGGGTCCGGCGAGGTAGGCGACGAATCCGGCCACGTCCTCGGGCGTCTCCGGCCTGCCGAGCGCGATGGTCGCGGAGAACTTCTCGAACGTCTCGCCCTCGGCGGCACCGGTCAGTTCGGCAAAGCGCCGATCGATCTCCACCCACATGTCGGTGCCCACCACGCCGGGGCAGTACGCGTTGACGGTGATGCCGTCGGCGGCGTGCTCCTTGGCGGCGGCCTGGGTCAGCGCGCGCACCGCGAACTTGGTGGCGCTGTAGGGACCGAGCATCGCGAACCCCTCGTGTCCCGCGATGGACGACGCGTTGATCACCTTGCCGCTCCGGCCCAGCGCCTTGAACTTCGCCACCGCCGCCTGGATACCCCACAGGACGCCGTCGACGTTGATGGCCCAGAGTCGCGCGAGGTCGTCGGGCGTCACCTCGGCGATCGGCCCGACCATCGCTATGCCGGCGTTGTTGACCATGACGTCGAACCCGCCGAGCGCGGACGCCGCATGGTCGACGGCGGCGAACACCGCGTCCCGGTCACTGACGTCGGCAACGAATGTCGTTGTCTTGGCGCCGGACTCGGCGAGCTCGTCGGCCACCCGGCTCAGGCCGCCTTCGGAGACGTCAACCAGCGCCACGTCCGCGCCCTGACGGGCCAATTCGACGGCGATGCCGCGGCCGATGCCGCGTCCGGCGCCGGTGACCAGAGCGACCTTGCCCGCGAGCGGCGCGGGAATCTGCGTTGCCATCAGTGCTCCTTCGTCGGGTCGACGAGGACCTTCATCTTCTCGCCGGCGTGCAGGGCTTCGAATCCTTCGTCGACGACGTCGTCGATGGCGATGGCGCTGACCCATCCGGTGGTGTCGTACGCGCCCCGGGCCATCAGCGCAATGACAGCTTCGAAGTCGGCCGCCGTGTAGCACAGCGAGCCCTGGATGCGGGACTCGTTCATCACGAGGTTCAGCAGCGGGGTGGTCAGCGGCTTCTCGTAGATCGCGACACTCACCATGGGGTTTCGCGCACCGACGCAGGACAGGGCGGTCTCCACAGCGGGCGTCACCCCCGCGGCGTCGAAGACGGCGTCGGCGCCGCGTCCGCGCGTGTGTTCGGCGATGAAGCCGGGCACGTCCACGCCGCCGGAATCGAGGGTGTGCGCGCCGAGTGCTTCGATCGACGCGCGCCTGGTGGCCGACGGTTCGACCACGAAGACGTCCTCGACGCCCTTGCCGCGCAGCGCGAACCAGAGTCCGATGCCGATAGGTCCGGCGCCGAACACGACGGCGGTGTCCCCTGCCCGCACGTCCCCGAGGGTGGCGGCGTGATAGGCCACCGACATCGGCTCGACCAGCGCCCCGAGCTCGAGACTCACGTTGTCGGGCAGGCGGTGCAGCATCGGTGTCGGCACCACGGTGCACTCGGCCATGCCGCCGTCGGACATCAACCCGTGGAAGCCGATCTGAGCGCAGATGTTGTAATTGCCCGCCTGACATGGCGTGCAGTGTCCACATGTGTAGAGCGGTTCGACCGCGACCCGGTCGCCCTCGCTCCAGCCGGAGACGCCGGCGCCCACCTCGGTGATGACGCCGGAGAATTCGTGGCCCATGACCAGCGGCAGTTCGCGCCCGGTCAGCGGGTGCGGTTCGGTGGGGATGAAGATCGGGCCGGCGTAGTACTCGTGTAGATCGGTCCCGCAGATCCCGTTGAAACCCACCTGCACCTTGACGGTGCCCGGACGCGTGTCGGGTTCGGGGACGTCGGCGATCTCGAGCTTGTTGGGTCCGTGGTAGACGGCGGCTTTCATGGCCCCAGTTCTATGTGACCGCGGCCACACCCCGAAAGAGTTGCATGGCGTTGCACGTGCAACGGCGTGCAACCCTTGTGCGGGCATCGCACCGGCGTGTGGGCTGGCTCACATGACACAGACTCTGGAACCCACCACCGATCTGACGCCGCAGCAGCGCGTCGACGCCTGGCTCGCCGACTTCGAGGCCGCGCTGGCGGTGCGCGACATCGAGCGCGTGGTGGCTAAGTTCGCGACCGACAGTTTCTGGCGGGACCTGGTGGCCTTCACCTGGAATCTGAAGACGCTCGAGGGCCGCGACGGCATCGCCGACATGCTGTCCGCACGGCTGGCCGAGACCGCGCCCGCGCGGTTCCGCACCCGGGAGGCCCCGGTGCTCGACGGCAACGTGACCAGCGCGTTCATCGAGTTCGAGACGGCGGTCGGCCGCGGCGTGGGGCATCTGCGACTACGCGGGGACCAGGCGTGGACTCTGCTGACCACCCTGCAGGAGATCAAGGGCCATGAGGAGCGCAAGGGCCCGTCGCGGGTGCTCGGCGCGGTGCACGGCTCGGATCCGGACCCCCGGTCGTGGGCGGAGAAACGAGCCGACGAGGAGGCGGCGCTGGGGCGGACTGTCCAGCCCTACGCGCTCGTCATCGGCGGCGGCCAGGGTGGCATCGCGCTGGGCGCCCGGCTGCGGCAACTCGGGGTGCCGGCCATCGTCGTCGACCGCCACGAGCGGCCGGGAGATCAGTGGCGCAACCGCTACAAGTCGCTGTGCCTGCACGATCCGGTCTGGTACGACCACCTGCCGTATCTGCCGTTCCCGTCGAACTGGCCGGTGTTCGCGCCGAAGGACAAGATCGGCGACTGGCTGGAGTTCTACACCCGGGTGATGGAAGTGCCGTACTGGTCGAAGACGACGTGCCTGTCGGCCTCCTTCGACTCCGGCACCCACACGTGGACCGTCGAGGTCGACCGGGACGGCGAGCGGCTGACGCTGCGTCCGACGCAGTTGATCCTGGCCACGGGAATGTCGGGGAAGCCGAACGTGCCGGTCCTGCCGGGCGAGGACGTGTTCCGCGGCGAACAGCACCACTCCAGCGCACACCCCGGACCGGACCGCTACCTCGGCAAGCGCGCGGTAGTGATCGGGTCGAACAACTCCGCGCACGACATCTGCAAGGCGCTCGTCGAGAACGGCGTCGACACGACGATGGTGCAGCGGTCCTCGACGCACATCGTCAAATCGGATTCGCTGATGGACCTCGGTCTCGGCGACCTCTATTCAGAGCGGGCGCTGGCCGCGGGGATGACGACGGAGAAGGCGGATCTGACGTTCGCCTCCCTGCCGTACCGGATCATGCACGAGTTCCAGAAGCCGATCTACGACGCGATCCGCGAGCGGGACCGCGACTTCTACGACCGGCTGGCCGCTGCTGGTTTCGAATTGGATTGGGGGGATGACGATTCCGGGTTGTTCATGAAGTACCTGCGCCGCGGTTCGGGCTACTACATCGACGTCGGGGCCTGCGATCTGGTGGCCGACGGGACGATCAAGCTCAGGCAGGGTCAGGTGTCGCATCTGACGGAGGATTCGGTGGTGCTGGCCGACGGCACGGTTCTGCCCGCCGATGTCGTGGTCTACGCGACGGGCTACGGCTCGATGAACGGCTGGGCCGCCGATCTGATCGGCCAGGAGGTGGCCGACAAGGTCGGCAAGGTGTGGGGTCTGGGTTCGGCGACCACCAAGGATCCGGGCCCGTGGGAGGGCGAACAGCGGAACATGTGGAAGCCCACGCGTCAGGAGAACCTCTGGTTCCACGGCGGGAACCTGCATCAGTCGCGGCACTACTCGCTGTATCTGGCGCTGCAGCTCAAGGCGCGGTTCGAGGGGTTGCCGACGCCGGTGTACGGGATGCAGGAGGTGCATCACCTGAGCTGAGCTCACGCAGGCGACAATGGGTAGGTGGCTGACGACGCATACCTGTGGCTCGAGGACGTAACCGGCGACGACGCCCTGGACTGGGTGCGACAGCACAACGACCCGACCTTGGCCGACCTCGGTGGGGACCGCTTCGAGCAACTGCGCACCGAGGCGCTCGAGGTACTCGACACCGACGCGCGGATCCCGTATGTCCGGCGCCGCGGTGAGTACCTGTACAACTTCTGGCGCGATGCGGCCAACCCGCGCGGGCTGTGGCGGCGCACCACCCTGGACAGCTACCGGACCGAGGAGCCGGACTGGGAGGTCGTGATCGATGTCGACGCCCTCGCCCGCGCCGACGACGAGAACTGGGTGTGGGCGGGTGCGGGGGTGCTGGAGCCGGAGCACACGCGGGCACTGGTCAGTCTGTCGCGCGGTGGCGCGGATGCCGCGATTGTCCGCGAATTCGACATGCTGACAGGCGAATTCGTCGACGGAGGCTTCGAACTGCCCGAAGCGAAGACCCAGATCGACTGGGAGGACGCCGACACCGTACTTCTGGGCACCGACTTCGGCGAGGGCTCGCTGACCGAATCCGGGTATCCGCGACTGGTCAAGCGGTGGCGGCGCGGTACGCCACTCGTCGAGGCCGAGACGGTGTTCTCCGGCAACGCAACCGACGTCATCGTCGCCGCGTCGGTCGATCGCACACCAGGATTCTCGCGGACCATGGTGAGTCGCGCGATCGACTTCTTCAACGACGAGGTCTACGAACTGCGCGGCGGTGAGCTCCTGCGCATCGAGGCACCGACCGACGCCACGGTGTCGGTGCACCGGGAGTGGTTGCTGATCGAGTTGCGCACCGACTGGGGCGCCCACCGGGCAGGTTCGCTTCTGGCTGCCAATTACGACAAATTCCTCTCCGGCGCAGCGGATATGGTGACGGTGTTCGAGCCCGATGCGCACACCTGCCTGCACCACTACGCATGGACCCGTGACCGGCTCGTCGTCGTCACGCTCGCGGACGTCGCGAGCCGCGTCGAGGTGTACACGCCCGGGGAGTGGACGGCCCAACCGGTTCCCGGACTGCCGGAGAACACCAACACCGTGATCGTCGCTGCCGATGATCTCGGTGACGAGATCTTCCTGGACTCAAGCGGATTCGACACGCCGTCACGACTGCTACACGGCTCCGCCGGCGGTACGTTGACCGAGATCAAGCGGGCGCCGTCGTTCTTCGATGCCGCTGATCTGACGGTCGATCAGCACTTCGCGACGTCGGCCGACGGCACCAGGATCCCCTACTTCGTGGTGGGGCACCGTCATCAGCAGACGCCCGGGCCGACGCTGCTGGGCGGATATGGCGGATTCGAGGTGTCGCGGACACCGGGCTACGACGGCGTGCTGGGTCGGTTGTGGCTGTCGCGCGGCGGAACGTACGTGCTGGCGAACATCCGTGGCGGCGGCGAGTACGGACCGACGTGGCACACCCAGGCGATGCGGGAGGGCCGTCACCTCGTCGGCGAGGACTTCGCCGCGGTGGCCGCAGATCTCGTGGAACGCGGAATCACGACGGTCGAGCAGCTGGGTGCGCAGGGCGGCAGCAACGGCGGTCTGCTGATGGGCGTCATGCTCACGCAGTATCCGGAGCGGTTCGGAGCGCTGGTGTGCAGCGTGCCTCTGCTCGACATGCGGCGGTTCCACCTGCTGCTGGCCGGGGCGTCGTGGGTGGCCGAATACGGCAACCCGGACGAGCCGGACGACTGGGAGTTCATCTCGAAATACTCTCCCTATCAAAACATCTCGACGGCTTCCGACCGCCGCTATCCCCCGGTTCTGATCACCACCTCGACGCGTGACGACCGGGTGCATCCCGGCCATGCGCGGAAGATGACGGCAGCGCTCGAGGACGCCGGACAGCCGGTGCAGTATTACGAGAACATCGAGGGTGGCCACGGTGGCGCGGCGGACAATTCGCAGGCGGCGTTCCGCGCGGCGCTGATCTACGAGTTCCTCTGGCGGAAGCTGGGTCGCTGAACTCCCCAGGGGTTGTGGATAACTCGTTGGCGTGTCAGCGGTTTCGACTACACTCGAAACTATGTTCGATACGGTGTTCGCGGGGCGAGACGACGCCGCGCTGATCGCTGTCATCGACCAGTCCGCCCGC
>NZ_LZSU01000019.1 GCF_001665575.1 Mycobacterium sp. 852013-51886_SCH5428379
GCGGCGACTTCTTCCGCGACGGCGTCGGCCTCCTCAGCACGCTCGACCGCAGCCTCGTGGGCCTCTTCCGCAGACTCCTCGACCGCGACCGCGTCCTCACCCTCGACACTGCCCAGGGCTGTCGAAGCGTCCGCTTCCTCACCGGCTTCTGCGAACTCCGCCGCCTCGACGATCTCCTCCGACGGTGCCGCCTCGACCGCGCCGATCAACTCCTCGGCCTCGGCCACAGCTTCCATGTCGGTGTCACCGTCAGCGGCATCCTCGGCAGCAATCTCCTCAGCCACCGCCTCCGCTTCATCGGCCCGCTCAGCGGCCTCCTCGAGCTCCGCTTCCTCACCGGCCTCGGCGAACTCCGCTGCCTCGACGATCTCCTCCGACGGCGCAGTTTCCACCGCCTCGGTGAGCTCCTCAGCCTCCGCGACCGCCTCGAAATCGTTGTCGACGTCCGGCGCAAGTTTCTCGGCGTCCGCGACCTTGACCGCCGCCCCGATCCCGGTTGCCGCGACGGCGCCGGTCGCGAAGTCCATGATGGCCTCTTCGACGCCCTCATGCTCCTCGTCGGTGTCTTCCGAGCGCAGCGTCTCCGGATCCTCGCGCCCCTTCGGCGCCAGCATGATGTAGACCACCGCACCGATGAACACGAACATCGACGTGAACGAGTTGATGCGGATGCCCGCGATGTGCGTGGCCATATCGCTGCGCAGCAGCTCGATCCAGAACCGGCCGAGGCAGTATCCCGCAACGTACAGCGCGAACAATCTGCCGTGACCGAGCTTGAAGCGGCGATCAGCCCAGATCAGCACCGCGAAAACCAGCAGGTTCCAGAGCAGTTCGTAAAGAAACGTCGGGTGGACCGTCTCCAGCACCTGGCCCGTTGACACCCCGATCAGGTCGTTGCGAACCCCGTTCGCGTCGACCCGCTCGTAGATCTGCAGACCCCACGGCAGGGTCGTTGGCCCGCCATAGAGCTCCTGGTTGAAGTAGTTGCCGAGGCGACCGATCGCCTGCGCCAGGATGATCCCCGGCGCGATGGCATCCCCGAACGCGGGCAACGGGATTCCTCGCCGCCGGCACGCGATCCACGCGCCGACACCGCCGAGCGCCACCGCGCCCCAGATGCCCAGGCCGCCCTCCCAGATCCGGAAGGCCGCCGCCAGACCGGCGCCGTCGGGACCGAAGTACGTCTGCCAGTCGGTCAACACGTGATAGACCCGGCCACCGATCAGGCCGAACGGCACTGCCCACAGCGCGATGTCGTAGATGACGCCCTGATCGCCGCCGCGCGCCTGCCACCGTCGGTCACCCAGAACCAGGGCCACGACGATGCCGACGATGATGCACAGCGCGTACGCGCGCAGCGGGAACGGCCCCAAATACCAGACGCCTTGCGGCGGACTCGGTAGATAGGCCAGCGTGCTGGTCACGCCGTCGCCTTCTGCCGGACGCCCTCGGCCAGTTCCTCGGTCAGCGCACGCAAGGCCGGGACTCCGTCGGTGAGCGCCGACACCAGCGCCGAGCCCACGATCACCCCGTCGGCGAACGCGCCGATCTCCGCGGCCTGCTGACCCGAACGCACGCCGAGGCCGACGCCAACGGGAATGTCCGACACTGCCTTGATCCGGCTCACCAGCTCAGGCGCCGCGGACGACACCGCATCCCGTGCGCCCGTGACGCCCATGGTCGATGCGGCGTACACGAATCCGCGGGAGGCCTGCGCCGTCTTCGCCAGCCGCTCAGGAGTCGACGACGGCGCCACCAGGAAAATGCGGTCCAGGTCGTGTTCCTCGGAGGCGGCCATCCACTCGTCAGCCTCCTCCGGGATCAGATCCGGCGTGATGAGCCCCATCCCACCGGCCGAGGCCAGGTCACGGGCGAACGCGTCGATCCCCCAGCGCAATACCGGATTCCAATAGGTCATGACGACCGCGCTGCCGCCCGCCGCGCTGATCGCCTCGACCGCTTTCAGCGAATCGCGCACCCGCACGCCGCCCATCAGTGCCGCCTCGGTCGCCGCGGCGATCGTCGGGCCGTCCATGCCGGGATCGGAGTATGCGACTCCGACCTCGATGATGTCGCAACCGGATTCGACCAGGGCCGTCATCGCGGAAATCGATGACGGCACGTCGGGGAACCCCGTCGGCAGATAGCCGATCAGTGCCGCCCGCTGCTCGGAGCGGCAGGCGTCGAACAGACCACCCAGCCGACTCATAGCAGTCCGAACCACTTCGCGGCGGTCTCGACGTCCTTGTCGCCGCGTCCGGACAGGTTCACCAGGATCACCGCCCCGGCGCCGAGTTCGGCGCCGAGTTTCAGCGCGCCGGCCACGGCGTGGGCGGACTCGATCGCAGGGATGATTCCCTCGGTCTTGGACAGCAACGACAGCGCGTCCATCGCCTCGGTGTCGGTGATGGGCCGGTACTCGGCCCGACCGATGTCCTTGAGCAGGGCGTGTTCGGGTCCGACGCCGGGGTAGTCCAGCCCGGCCGAGATCGAATGCGATTCGATGGTCTGACCGTCCTCGTCCTGCAGCAGATAGGAGAACGACCCCTGGAATGCGCCGGGCGAACCACCGGTGAATGTCGCTGCGTGCCTTCCGGTCTCGACGCCGTCACCGGCGGCCTCGTAGCCGATCAGCCGGACGCCGGGATCGTCGATGAACGCGTGGAAGATGCCGATGGCGTTCGAGCCGCCGCCGACGCAGGCGGTGACCGCGTCGGGCAGCCGGCCGGCCTGATCCTGGATCTGGACCCGCGCCTCCATCCCGATGATCCGCTGGAAGTCGCGCACCATCAGCGGGAACGGGTGGGGGCCGGCGGCGGTGCCGAAGCAGTAGTAGGTCTCATCGGCGTTGGTCACCCAGTCGCGGAACGCCTCGTTGATCGCGTCCTTGAGCGTCTTCGACCCCGCCTCCACCGACACCACCTCGGCGCCGAGCAGTCGCATCCGCGCCACGTTGAGCGCCTGGCGGGCGGTGTCGACGGCACCCATGTAGATGACACATTCCAGGCCCAGCAGCGCGCATGCGGTCGCGGTGGCCACCCCGTGCTGACCGGCACCGGTCTCGGCGATGACGCGGGTCTTGCCCATCTGTCGGGCGAGCAGCGCTTGGCCCAACACGTTGTTGATCTTGTGAGACCCGGTGTGGTTGAGGTCTTCTCGCTTCAAGAAGATCCGCGCACCGCCGGCGTGGTCACTGAGCCGTTCCGCTTCGTAGAGCGGCGACGGGCGGCCGCTGTAGTTCTGCTGCAGCCGGTCGAGTTCGTCGAGGAAGGTCTGGTCGCCGCGGGCCTTCTCGTAGGCCGAGGTGACCTCCTCGATGACCGCCATGAGTGCCTCGGGCACGAGGCGGCCGCCGTAGGCACCGAAGTGCCCGCGTTCGTCGGGATCGTGGGTGGTGGGTTCCGCGACGGCTGCGCTGGCGCGCGGTACGTCGGTACCTGCGAAGTCGGCCACGCTATCGCGAGGGCTTCGGGCAGGACGGATGGGTACCTGCGGTGACGAGGTCGGCGACTGCGCTGCGCGGATCGCGGCTGGTGACCAGCCCCTCCCCGACGAGCACTGCGTCGGCGCCCGCGCCGGCGTAGGCCAGCAGGTCGGCGGTGCCGCGCACCCCGGACTCCGCCACCCGGATGACGTTGGACGGCAGTCCCGGAGCAATCCGGGCGAAGCAGTCGCGATCGACCTCGAGAGTCTTGAGGTTCCGGGCGTTGACACCGATGACCGACGCCCCGGCCTGCAGCGCCCGGTCGGCCTCCTCCTCGGTGTGCACCTCGACCAGCGCGGTCATCCCGAGCGATTCGGTGCGCTCGAGGAGCGACTCCAACGCCGACTGATCGAGTGCGGCGACGATCAGCAGCAGCATGTCCGCGCCGTGGGCCCGGGCCTCGTGGATCTGGTACGGCCGGACGATGAAGTCCTTGCGCAGGATCGGGATCGACACCGCAGCCCGCACCGCGTCCAGATCATCGAGGGACCCGTGGAAGCGGCGCTGCTCGGTCAGCACGCTGATGACCCGGGCGCCGCCGTCTTCGTAGGCGCGGGCCAGCTTGGCCGGATCGCCGATCGAGGCGAGTTCGCCGCGCGACGGGCTGGCACGCTTGACCTCGGCGATCACGCCGATACCCGGCTCGCGCAGGGCGGCCAGCACGTTGATCGGCGGAGGCGCCTGCTTGGCGCGTTCCTTGATCTCGCCGAGACTGACGACGGCCTCGCGGGCAGCGACGTCAGCGCGGACTCCCTCGATGATGGAGTCGAGCACAGTCGCCGCACTCATCGGTCCGGTCCCTCCTTGCGCGGTGCCAATTGGTATGCCTTTTCGATCCCTTCAAAGGGTAGTCGCCACGGACCCATTGGCGGTCACCGCCCCTTGGTGTCGGGATTGGTGGGATCGTGCCCCTCGTCGAGCGCGTCCCAGATCATCCGTTCCGACATCGCATCCTCCGCAGACTCCCCCGCCTTCGCCTGTGCGGCTTCGCGTCGCGCGGCCGGTGCCGCGTACTTCGCCGTCGCCGCCGGCGCCCCGGACGAACTCCTGGCCGCACGCATCAGCAGTACTGCGGCGGCCAGCGCGCAGACGGCCGCCACCAGGGTGATCACCGCACCCGTGAAGTAGCGGTGTGTGCCCGTCAGGTCGACGATCGAAATTTCTGCCAGATCCGCGGCACGCGGGGCGACGTCCTTGATGATCCACAGGCTGATCGCCAGATACGCCATCCCCGCACTGGCCGCCGCCACCAGCACGGCCAGCAGCCGCAGCAGCCAGCCCCGCACGGCGAGCACGGCCACGGCTGCCGCGAGCAGCACCAGGGCCAGCGGGATCAGCGCCGTCGACCAGGCCGCTCCGTTGAGTGCGGACGTCTTGGGCAGGCCGAGGCCATCGAAGGACTGCACGTCCACCCAGGTGAAGCGCGACGCGACCCAGAGGGCCGCCGCGGACAGGACCAGGAGGAGTTGGGCGATGCGGGTCATGGTCCGGCCAGCGTCTCCGCGGCGGCGATGGCGCTGAGCACCGCACGCGCCTTGTTCGCGGCCTCGGTGTATTCATAGGGACCGTTCGAGTCGGCGACGACGCCGCCGCCGGCCTGCACGTAGGCGGTGCCGCCGCGCATCAGCGCGGTGCGGATCGCGATCGCGAAGTCGGCGTTGCCCGCAAAGTCGAGGTAGCCGAGCACACCGCCGTAAAGGCCGCGCCGCGTCAGCTCGACCTCTTCGATGAGTTCCATCGCGCGGACCTTCGGCGCACCGGAGAGCGTGCCGGCCGGGAAGCACGCCGTCACGGCGTCCAGCGCGGAGCGGCCCTCGGCGAGACGGCCGGTCACCGTCGAGACGAGATGCATGACGTGGCTGTAGCGCTCGATGTGGCTGTAGTCCTCGACGCGGACCGAGCCCGGCTCGCACACCCGGCCCAGATCGTTGCGGCCCAGATCGACGAGCATCAGGTGCTCGGCGCGTTCCTTCTCGTCGGCCAGGAGCTCCTTCTCGAGCAGGATGTCCTCCTCCTCGGTCTCCCCCCGCCACCGGGTGCCGGCGATCGGATGGGTCTGTGCGCGACCGTCCTTGACCGTCACCAGCGCCTCGGGGCTGGACCCGACGACCGAGAAGTCGAGGTTGCCGTCGGCGTCGGGAACATTGAGCAGGTACATGTACGGGCTCGGGTTGGTGACGCGCAGCATCCGGTACACGTCGAGCGGATCAGCGGGTGTGTCCATCTCGAAGCGCTGCGACGGCACCACCTGGAACGCCTCACCGGCCTCGATGTCACCGACGAGCTTGTCGACGATAGCGGTGTACTCCTCGACCGTGCGCTGCGATCGATGCTGCGGCTGGGGGCGGTCGAACGTGGCCACCGCCGACGCCAACGGCTGGCTCAGCGCCTCGGTCATCACGTCCAGGCGCGCGACGGCGTCGTCGTAGGCCCAGTCCACCCGCTCGTCGGTGCCGTTCCAGTTCACCGCGTTGGCGATGAGGGTGATGGTGCCCTCGTGGTGGTCGACGGCGGCGATGTCGGTCGCCAGCAGGAACAGCATGTCGGGCAGGCCGAGGTCGTCGGTCGCCAGTTCGGGCAGGCGTTCGAGCCTGCGCACCATGTCGTAGGCGAAGAAGCCGATCAGACCGCTGGACAGCGGCGGCAGGCCCGGCAGCGCGGCCGTCTCCAGCAGCGTCAGCGTGTCACGCAGGGCGACGAGCGGATCGCCGCCGCGGGGTGCGTCCTTCGGCGTCTCGCCCAGCCACACCGCCTCGCCGTCGCGGACGGTCAGCGCCGACGGCGCCCCGGCGCCGATGAACGACCAGCGCGACCATGACCGGCCGTTCTCGGCCGATTCAAGCAGGAACGTGCTCGGGCGGTTGGCGGCCAGCTTGCGGTAGGCCGATAGCGGGGTCTCACTGTCGGCGAGGACCTTGCGGGTCACCGGCACCACGCGGTGGTCGGCGGCCAGGGCCCTGAAGTCCTCGCGCGAGGTCGTCTGCACGCCGCGATTGTCCCAGACGTAACGTGTCAACCATGAATCGAGGCGACCGGGTCGACGACTTCACCCTCCCCGACCAGACAGGCACCCCGCGCACGCTGAGCGCGCTGCTCGCCGACGGTCCCGTGGTGCTGTTCTTCTACCCCGCCGCGATGACGCCGGGCTGCACCAAGGAGGCCTGCCATTTCCGCGATCTGGCGGCCGAATTCGCCGCGGTCGGGGCGACGCGGGTCGGGATCAGCACCGACGCGGTGGACAAACAGGCCAAGTTCTCCGACACCCAGCGCTTCGACTATCCGCTGCTGTCCGACACCGACGGCGCAGTCGCGCGGCAGTTCGGCGTCAAGCGTGGGCTGCTGGGCAAGCTGATGCCGGTCAAGCGCACCACGTTCGTGATCGACACCGACCGCACCGTGCTGGAGGTGATCTCCAGCGAGCTGAACATGGAGACCCATGCGGACAAGGCGCTGCAGGTGCTCCGGCAGCGTCAGTCGGCCTGAGGTTCGTCCTGGGTTTCTGCGGCCAGCAGCTGATCGGCGTCGAAGCAGGTGTGCTCGCCGGTGTGACACGCCGCCCCGGTCTGATCGACCTCGAGCAGGACGGTGTCGCCGTCGCAGTCCAGACGCACCGAGTGCACGTACTGCGTGTGACCTGACGTCTCGCCCTTGACCCAGTGCTCGTTGCGCGACCGCGACCAGTAGGTGGCCCGACGGGTGCGCAGCGTGCGGTCGAGCGCGACATCGTCCATCCACGCCACCATCAGCACCTGTCCGGTGCCGCGTTCCTGCGCGACGGCGGTGAACAGGCCGTTGGCGTCGCGTTTGAGGCGCGACGCGATCGCGGGATCGAGACTCACCTGACTGTGATTCCTTCCGCCGCCATCGCCGCCTTCACCTCGCCGATCGTCAGCTCCTTGAAGTGGAAGACGCTGGCGGCCAACACCGCATCCGCGCCCGCGTGCACCGCCGGCGCGAAATGCTCGACCGCCCCGGCGCCGCCGCTGGCGATCACCGGCACGGTGACCGCGCCCCGGACCGCGCGCAGCATCGGCAGATCGAAGCCCGCCTTGGTGCCGTCGAAATCCATGGAGTTCAGCAGGATCTCGCCGACGCCGAGTTCGGCGCCGCGGGCCGCCCACTCGACGGCGTCGATGCCGGTGCCGCGTCGGCCGCCGTGGGTGGTGACCTCCCAGCCGGACGGCGTCGGGTCCGAACCCTCCGGCACCGTGCGTGCGTCGACCGACAGCACGATGCACTGCGAGCCGAACTGACGGGACAGCTCGGCCAGCAGTTCGGGGCGGGCGATCGCGGCCGTGTTCACCGACACCTTGTCCGCGCCTGCGCGCAGCAGCATGTCGACGTCGGCGACCGAGCGGACCCCGCCGCCCACGGTCAGCGGGATGAACACCTGCTCGGCGGTACGCCGCACCACGTCGAGCATCGTCGAGCGGCCGGACGACGACGCGGTGACGTCGAGAAAGGTCAGCTCGTCCGCACCCTCGGCGTCGTAGACCGCCGCCAGCTCCACGGGATCGCCCGCGTCCCTGAGGTTCTCGAAGTTGACGCCCTTGACCACGCGCCCGGCGTCGACGTCGAGGCACGGGATGATGCGGACGGCGAGTCCCCTGTCGGCGGCCATCTCAGTAGTCCTCCGGTGCGCCCGCGGCGAGCACCAGTTCGAGGAGGTCGGCGTGCACCTGTGGGGATGCGGCCAGCACCGATTTCGACGCCGGAGTCCAGGGTTGGCCGGCCAGATCGGTGACGATGCCGCCCGCCGCGCGGATCAGCGCGACGCCCGCGGCGTGATCCCAGATGTGGTGGCCGAAACTGATGGCGCCGCCGAGGACTCCGGCCGAGACGTAGGCCAGGTCGACACCCGTGGCGCCGTGCATCCGCAGCCGGTTGCACTTGCGGCTGAGCTGCTCCAGCACCGCCAGCCGCCACCGGCCCGGAAACCGTCCCCGCGAGTCGATGTTGAACGTGCCCGTCCCGACCACACACTCCGAGAGCGGCCCGGTTCGCAACGCCGGCTGCTCGACTCCGTTGGCGTACAACGGCTTTCCGACCACTGCGGTATAGCGCTGATCGGTGAAGGGCAGCCAGGTCAGCCCGGCGACCGGTTCCCCGTCGCGCAGCAGGCCCAGCAGAATCCCCGCGGTGGGCAGCCCCGCGGCGTAGTTGAACGTGCCGTCGATAGGGTCGAGCACCCAGACCAGCGGGGCGGCGATGTCCTCACCGCCGTATTCCTCACCGTGCACGCCGATCCCGGTCCTGGCGGTGAGCGCCTCGGTGACCTGCCGCTCAATGCTGAGGTCGACCTCGGTGGCGAAGTCGTTGCCCTTCTTCTGGACGGCCGAGTCGGCGCGGTGTCCGGCGACGAACTCCTCGGAGGCGGCGTCGAGGATGGTGGCGGCCTCGGCGACCAGGCTGTGGAGGTCCACCTCGCTGCGTGCCATCGACTCCCCTATCGACTGACCGCTGCGAGAGCCTGCGGCAGCGTGAAACGTCCGGCGTAGAGCGCCTTCCCGACGATCGCGCCCTCCACCCCGCGGGCGGTCAGGGTCGCGATGGCCGTCAGGTCGTCCAGGCTCGACACCCCGCCCGAGGCGATGACGGGGGCGTCGGTGCGGTCGGCGACCGTGCCGAGCAGTTCGAGGTTGGGCCCGCCCAGGGTGCCGTCCTTGGTGACGTCGGTGACGACGTAGCGCGAGCAGCCTTCACGATCGAGTCGGTCCAGCACCTCCCACAGGTCGCCGCCGTCGGTCTCCCACCCGCGGCCTCGCAGCCGGTAGCTGCCTTCGGGATCGCCCGCCTCGCGTTTGACGTCCAGCCCCACCGCCACCCGGTCGCCGTATTCGGCGACGATGCGGGCGCACCACTGCGGGTTCTCCAGCGCCGCGGTTCCGATGTTGACCCGGGCACAGCCGGTCGCCAGCGCCGCGGCGAGCGACTCGTCGTCGCGGATTCCGCCGGACAGTTCAACCTTCACGTCGAGCCGGCCGACGACGTCGGCGAGCAGTTCGCGGTTCGAGCCGCGCCCGAACGCGGCGTCGAGGTCGACGAGGTGGATCCATTCGGCGCCGTCCCGCTGCCAGCCGAGCGCGGCGTCGAGCGCGGAACCGTATTCGGTTTCGCTGCCCGCCTTGCCCTGGACGAGACGCACGGCACGGCCCTCGACGACGTCGACGGCGGGGAGGAGTACAAGACGCGGCTTGGCAGACACTTGCGTCAACCTAGTGCCTCCACCCAGTTCGACAGCAACGCAGCACCCGCATCCCCGCTCTTCTCCGGATGGAACTGGGTGGCCGACAGTGGACCGTCCTCGACGGCGGCGAGGAACGGCACCGAATGCGTGGCCCACGTCAGCTTGGCGTCGTCGCCGCCCTGCCACTGCTGCGCGGCATAGGAGTGCACGAAATAGAAACGGGTGTCCGCGTCGAGGCCGGCGAACAGCGTCGAACCCGCGGGCGCGTCGACCAGGTTCCAACCCATGTGCGGGATGACCGGTGCGTCGAGGCGCACCACCGACCCCGGCCACTGACCGCAACCGGCGGTCTCCACGCCGAATTCGACGCCGCGCGAGAACAGGATCTGCATGCCGACACACACGCCGAGCACCGGCCGGTTCGCCGCGACCCGTTCGGCGACGATCTTGTCGCCGCCGATGTCCCGCAGCCCGGTCATACAGGCTTCGTAGGCACCCACCCCGGGCACGACGAGTCCGTCGGCGTTCAGTGCCGTGTCGGCGTCGGCGGTCACCTCGACCTGGGCCCCTGTCCGCATCAGCGCCCGCTGGGCCGACCGGAGATTTCCCGAGCCGTAGTCGAGGATGACGACCCTCTTGGATGAGGCTGTCACAGAGTGCCTTTCGTGGACGGCACCCCGGTCACCCGGGGATCGAGCTCGACGGCCTGACGCAGCGCCCGGGCCACGGCCTTGTACTGGGCCTCGGTGATGTGGTGCGGATCGCGGCCGTACAGGGTGCGCACATGCAGCGCGATGCGCGCGTTGAACGCCAGCGACTCGAAGACGTGCCGGTTGATCACGGTGTGGTACGGCACGGTGGACCCGGCGATGGTGAACTCCACCATGGATTCCGGCTCGCCGGTGTGCACGCAGTACGGCCGGCCGGAGACGTCCACGGCGGCGTGCGCGAGGCATTCGTCCATCGGGATGAAGGCGTCGCCGAAGCGGCGGATGCCCTTCTTGTCGCCGAGGGCCTGACCGAGCGCCTGGCCGAGCACGATGGCGGTGTCTTCGACGGTGTGGTGGCCCTCGATGTCGATGTCACCGGTGGCGTGCACGGTCAGGTCGAAGCTGGCGTGGCTGCCCAGCGCGGTCAGCATGTGGTCGAAGAACGGGACGCCGGTGGCGATGTCGACAACGCCGGTACCGTCCAGGTCCAGGTCGACGACGATGTCGGATTCCTTGGTCTTGCGTTCGACGCGGGCGCGACGGGTGCCGGTCAGCATGTCGGTCATGACGCTCCTAGGGTTTGGAGTTCGGTCTCGGCGAGTCGGGTGGAGGCGGCCAGCAGCGCGTCGTTCTCCTCGGCCAGCCCGATGGTGGCGCGCAGGAAGCCGGGGATGCCGACGTCGCGGATGAGGATGCCCTGGTCCAGATAGCGCTGCCAGGTGGCTGCTGCATCGGGGAACTCGCCGAAGAGGATGAAATTGGCGTCGCTGGGGATGACGCGGAAGCCGAACTGGCACAGGCCGTTCACCACACGATCCCGTTCGGCGGCCAGCGTGGCGACGCTGGCCAGGGTGTCGTCCGCGTGGCGCAGCGCGGCTCGCGCGGCGGCCTGGGTGATCGAGGACAGGTGGTAGGGCAGCCGCACCAACAGCAGCGCCTCGATCACCGCGGGTGCCGCGACCAGATAGCCGAGCCGCCCGCCGGCGAACGCGAACGCCTTGCTCATCGTGCGGCTCACGACAAGCCGGTCGGGATACTCGTCGATGAGCGCGACCCCGCTGGGCTGCGACGAGAATTCGCCGTAGGCCTCGTCGAGGATGAGGATGCCCGACTCCATCACGTCGAGCAGCCGGCGCAGGTCGTCGAGCGGAACGCTCTGTCCCGTCGGGTTGTTCGGGCTGGTGACGAACACGATGTCCGGCCGGCGTTCGGTGATGGCCCGCACCGAGGCGTCGACGTCGAGTGCGAAGTCCTCCGCGCGGGTGGTCTGCAGCCATTCGGTGCGGGTGCCGTCGGCGATGATGGGGTGCATCGAGTAGGACGGGACGAAGCCGATCGCGGTGCGGCCAGGCCCGCCGAATGCCTGCAGCAGCTGCTGCAGCACCTCATTGGATCCGTTTGCCGCCCAGACGTTGTCGACGGAGACGTCGGCTCCGGTCTGCCGGTCGAGGTAGTCGGCGAGATCGCTGCGCAGCGCGACCGCGTCGCGGTCCGGGTAGCGGTGCAATTCGGTGGCCGCCTCGGCCACCGACCGTGCGACGTCGTCGACGAGGGCCTGGCTCGGCGGGTGCGGATTCTCGTTGGTGTTCAACCGGACCGGTACGGCCAGCTGCGGCGCGCCGTAGGGCGATTTCCCCCGCAGATCGTCGCGCAGCGGCAGATCGGCCAGCGTGATGCGCTGTCCCAGGGTCATGACTCGAACCTCCGCCGTACCGCCTCGCCGTGGGCGGGCAGGTTCTCCGCCTTCGACAGCGTGATGACGTGACCGGCCACGTCTTTGAGCGCGGCCTCGCTGTAGTCCACGACATGGATACCGCGCAGGAACGTCTGCACCGACAGCCCGCTGGAGTGGCGGGCGCAGCCAGCGGTGGGCAGCACGTGATTGGAGCCCGCGCAGTAGTCGCCCAGGCTCACCGGCGAATAGGCGCCGACGAAGATCGCCCCGGCTGAGCGGATCCGGCCCGCGACACCGGCTGCGTCGGCGGTCTGGATCTCCAGATGCTCTGCGGCATAGGCGTTCACGACGCGTACACCGGTCTCGAGGTCGTCGACCAGCACGATCGCCGACTGCTGACCGGTCAGCGCCGCGCTGACCCGCTCGCGGTGCACGGTCGTCTCCAGCTGTCGCCGCAGTTCGGTGTCGGTCGCATCGGCAAGGTCGGGGCTGGTGGTGACCAGCACGCTGGCGGCCATCTCGTCGTGTTCGGCCTGGCTGATCAGATCAGCCGCCACGTGCACCGGATCCGCGGTGTGGTCGGCCAGGATCGCGATCTCGGTGGGGCCGGCTTCGGCGTCGATGCCGACCTGCGAGCGGCAGATGCGTTTGGCGGCGGTGACGTAGATGTTGCCGGGCCCGGTGATCATGTCCACCGGCGCCAGCTCCGCACCAGCTGCGTCTCCCACGTCGGTACCGCCGAAGGCCAGCAGCGCGACGGCCTGCGCGCCGCCGACGGCCCACACCTCGTCGACGCCCAGCAGCGCGGCCGCGGCCAGGATCGTCGGGTGTGGCAGTCCCCCGTGCCCGGCCTGCGGCGGGCTGGCGATCACCAGCGAGTCGACGCCCGCGGTCTGGGCCGGCACGACGTTCATCACCACACTCGACGGGTACACGGCGTTTCCGCCGGGCACGTAGAGGCCGACGCGTTGGACAGGAACCCAGCGCTCGGTCACCGTCGCCCCCGGCGCCAGCGTCGTCGTGGTGTCGGTGCGGCGCTGATCGGCGTGCACGGCACGGGCCCGCTCGATCGCCACCTCGAGGGCGGCCCGCACGTCCGGGGCCAGGTCGGCCAGCGCCGCGGCCAGCCGCTCGGCCGGCACCCGCACGGCGCCGGGACGCACGCCGTCGAACGACTCTCCGTACTCCAGCGCGGCCTCGGCGCCGCGCTCGGCGACCGCGTCGACGATCGGGCGGACCTTCGGCACCACCGCGTCCACGTCGACCCCGCCGCGCGGGAGCACCGACCGCAGCTGCGCCGCGGACAGCGTCGCGCCGCGGAGGTCGATGCGGGACATGGAGACCGTGCCGGTCGCCGGCGATACATTCACGCTGTCCATTGTCCCAGAGCAGGCCAAATCGAAATGAGGCCGACATGAACGCACCGCAATCGAACCTGCCCACGATGTTCCCGCAGTGGCTGGACCGTATTCAGATCAAGTACTTCAACCCCGTGATCAGGCCGCTGGCGGGCCGCGTTCCGGGGCTCGCACTGTTCAAACACACTGGTAGGAAGTCCGGACGCCGCTTCGAGACGCCGGTGACGGCCTACCGGAAGAACAGCCAGCTGGCGATCGTGCTGGGCCACGGGATGACCGACTGGGCGCGCAACGCGATCGCCGCCGGCTCGGCCGACGTCGCGCTGTTCCGTGACGAAGTGCACATCGTGAATCCGCGGATCGTGCCCAACGGGCGCGACGTCGCGGCGCTGCCGTCGTTCGCGAAACGTCAGGCGCGCAATATCGCGGTGTTCGTCGCCGACATTTCTTGACAGAATCTGCGGAATGACCTGGCAGGTGTGGCTCGCGTTCGTGGGCGCCGCCATCGTGATCGCGGTGTCGCCCGGTGCGGGGGCCGTGCAGTCGATGGCCACGGGACTGACCCACGGCGTGAAGCGCGGTCTCTGGAGCATCGCCGGCCTCGAAGCCGGCCTGATGCTGCAGTTGGCGCTGGTCTCGCTGGGTCTCGGGGCCGCGGTGGCCAACTCGATCCTGGCCTTCCAGGTCATCAAGTGGATCGGCGTGGCGTATCTGCTCTACCTGGCGGTGCGACAGTGGCGTGCGGTCCCGGTGAATCTGCGCGAACAGGTCGACCGGACCGTACCCGGTGGTCGCGCGGCACTGGTCGTGCGCGGCTTCCTCGTCAACGCCACCAACCCGAAGGGTCTGGTGTTCTTTCTGGCCGTGCTGCCGCAGTTCGTCGTCCCGACGGCGCCGCTGGTGCCGCAGTACCTGGCGATCGGCGTGACGATGGTGGCCGTCGACGTGGTGGTGATGACGCTCTACACCGCGATGTCGGTGCGGCTGGTGCGCCGACTGAGCTCTCCGCGTCAGCAGACGCTGCTCAACCGGGTGTTCTCCGGGCTGTTCGCGACGGCCGCCGTGGCGCTGTCGCTGGTGCGGCGCGGACCCGCCGCGGTCTGATCAGGCCCGGAACGTCACGCCCCCGTCGACGCTGATCGTCTGCGCGGTGATGAAGCTGCCGTCGTCGGAGAGCAGCAGGGCGCCCAGGGCGGCGATGTCGTCGGGATCGCCGAACCGGGATTTGATCATCTGGCGGGCGCGGGTCTGGTCGACCACACCGTCGGGCATCGGCGTCTCGTCGAATTTGTAGTGCCAGATCAGCCCTGGCGCGATCGCGTTGGCGCGGATGCCCTTCGGTCCGTACTTGCGCGCGATGTGGCGCATGAGCGCCAACTCCGCGGCCTTGCTCATCTGGTAGGCCACCCGGGTGCTCGCGGCGTTGTAGGCGTCGATCGATGCGGTGAACACGATCGCGCCGCCGCCGGCATCGACCATCGCCGGAATCGCGTGCTTCGCGCAGATCACGAAGCCGCGGGTGTTGACGCGCATCACCTCGTCGAACACGTCCAGCGGGAGGTCGGTGACCCCGCCCGGCAGGTAGGCGTCGGCGGTGTTGGCGAAGTTGACGTGGATGCCATCCAGGCGGCCGAAGTTCTCGACCGCCCGGCCGACGATCGCGCGCACCGAGTCCTCGTCGGCACCGTCGAGGGGCACGCCGAGCACGCGCGTGGCGGTCGGGTCGACCTCGGCGGCGACCCGGGCTGCGAGTGCGGCGTCGAGGTCGCCGACGACCAGCCGGGCTCCCTCGTCGGCGTAGCGCCGCGCCAGCCCGTTGCCGATGCCGCCGAGTCCGGCGACGATGACGACCTTGTCCGCAAGCAGTCCTGCCACCGGCCCATAGTGCCGTACCGCGGGGGCGGAAACAGGCGTAGCATACCGCTACAGTTCGTAGCAATCTGCTACACGGAGGTGTGTCGATGACCAACGTCGCCGATCGAGTGACCCGTGTCGCCGCTGATCTCATCGACAGCGCGGCCGCCGAGGGAGCGCGGCAGAGCCGCTCCGCCAAGCAACAGCTCGACCACTGGGCGCGGGTCGGCCGGGCCGTGTCGAGTCATCACACCGCGGCACGGCGGCGCGTCGAGGCCGCCCTCGCGGGTGACGCCGAGCTGAGCACCCTGAGCCCTGAAGAGGGCATCGTCTTCAACGCCGAGATCTCGGCGGCCATCGACGAGCAGCTTGCCGCCACCGATTACGGGCGACTGCTCGCTGAACGTGGCGTCACGACCGTTTCGCTCGACGACGCAGGGCGGATCGTCGAATATCGGCCGGACGGCACGTCGGTGCTCCTCGGCGAGGAGTGAACAGGCTCGACCTCGTCGTCGGCTCGAACGGCGCCGGGAAGTCGACATTCGTCGCATTCACCCTCGCGCCGCTCCTGCCACGCAGCCCGTTCGTGAACGCCGACGAGATCGCCAAACTGCGTTGGCCCTCTGACGCCGAGGCGCATTCGTACGAGGCCGCACGGGTCGCCGCCGCCACCCGATCCGCGCTCATCGCCGCCGGAACCTCGTTCATCGCCGAGACCGTCTTCTCCCACCCGTCCAAGCTCGAACTGATCGACGAGGCCCACGCCCACGGATACGTCGTCGTGCTGCACGTGATGGCGATCCCGGAGGATCTCGCCGTCGAACGCGTCCGGCACCGGGTGAAGGCCGGTGGGCATCAGGTCGCGGAGGAGAAGATCCGCGAGCGGCACCGGCGGCTGTGGGATCTGGTGGCCCGGGGCATCGAGCGCTCGGACAGCGCGACGGTCTATGACAACAGCCGGCGCACCGGTCCGGCGATCGTGGCCCGCTTCGCCGGCGGCGAGATCATCGGCTCGCCGCGCTGGACGAACTGGACCGCCGGGGCGCTGCAGACCCGCTGGCCTACCGCCGGTTAGACATCCAGACCGACGTCGAGCACCCGCACCGAATGGGTGAGCGCACCGATCGCCAGATAGTCGACCCCGGTGCCGGCGTACTCGGCCGCCGAATCCAGCGTCAGCCCGCCCGACGACTCGAGCTTCACGTGCGGGGCGCGGGCGTCCCGGCGCTGCACCGCGATCTGGGTCTGCCACACCGGGAAGTTGTCGAGCAGGATCAACTCGACGTCCTCGCCGAGGATCTCGTCGAGTTGTTCGAGCGAATCCACCTCGACCTCGCAGGACAGCCCGGGCGCGGCCGCCCGCACCGCGCGCAGCGCCGGCCCGACACCGCCGGCCGCCGCTACGTGGTTGTCCTTGATCAGGGCCGCGTCGCCCAGACCCAATCGGTGGTTCTGCCCGCCGCCGACCCGCACGGCGTACTTCTGCAGCAGCCGCAGTCCCGGCAGCGTCTTGCGGGTGTCGCGGATCGCGGCGTTCGTGCCGGCGACCGCATCCACCCACGCCGCGGTCGCGGTCGCGATACCGGACAGATGGCAGACCAGGTTGAGCATCGTGCGCTCGGCGGTCAGCAGGCCCTGGGTCGGTCCGTCGAGCGTGAGCAGCGCCTGACCCGGTTCCAGCCGGGCGCCGTCGTCCACCCGCTGGATGACGCGGTATCCGTCGGCGCCGAGCACCTCGTCGAGCACCAGTAGCGCGACGTCCACGCCCGCGACCACCCCCGGTTCGCGGGTGATCATGGCCGCCGTGGTGCGGGCGTCGGCGGGCACCGTCGCCCGGGTGGTGACGTCCGGGCCGTACCGCAGGTCCTCCTCGAGCGCGCGAGAAACGGTGGCCCGCGCCTCGGCCAGTTCCAGCTCCGACAGACCGGTCAACAGCATGCGCCCGCCCTCACCTTCACCTCGAGCTGATTGTCGGCGATCACCGCGGTGCTGACGGCCTGCACAGGGTCCGCATCAGGGTGGTCGGCCCGGTGGTGCGACCCCCGCGTCTCGGTGCGCTGCCCGGCGGCGGCGGCGACCGCCCGCGCCGTCAGGGTCAGCGCCGCGTCCTCGACGTCGCTGCGTCCGCGCAGGGGGCGGCGCGGGGCGGCGTCGAGCAGCTCGGCGAGGGTGTCGAGGCCGTCGCGGTCCCGTACGACCGACGCGTAGCGCGTCATGGCGTCCTGCAGTGCGGCCCGGGACAGCGCGGGACGGGTCGGGGGGACGACGGAATCCGCGTGCGTCGGACCGGTCGCCGCCGCATGGTCGGCGGCGGCGCGCCCGGCCCGGTCGCCGACGACCAGACCTTCCAGCAGGCTGTTGGACGCAAGCCGATTGGCGCCGTGCATCCCAGTGCGGGCGACCTCCCCTGCGGCGAACAGACCGGGCAGTTCGGTGCGACCGGCGGTGTCGGTCACCACGCCGCCGCAGCTGTAGTGCGCGCCCGGGCGGACCGGGATCGGGGTCTGGGCGGGATCGATGCCGGCGCGCAGACAGGCCGCGGTCACCGTCGGGAATCGCACCGCGAGATCGGGCAGGTGGCGGGCGTCGAGGTAGACGCACGCGTCGCCGGTGGCCCACAGACGCGCCTCGATCGCGGCCGCGACGACGTCGCGGGGCGCGAGATCGCCCATCGGGTGCACTCCGGCGGTCACCGAATCACCCCGGCGGTCGACGAGGTGAGCGCCCTCACCGCGCAGCGCCTCGGTGATCAGCGGCCGCCGACCGCCGTGTCCGTCGAACAGCATCGTCGGATGGAACTGGATGAATTCGATGTCGCTGATCGGCACACCCGCGTCGAGCGCCAGCGCGATGCCGTCACCGGTCGATCCCTCCGGGTTGGTGGTGGCGGCGTAGAGGTGACCGAGTCCGCCGGTTGCCAGCACGACCGAGGGCGCGTGCAGGATGCCGGGCCCGTCGGGGCTGAGCACGAGCACACCGGTGACCGCGGTGTCGTCGCGCAGCACCTGAACGGCGGTGTGGTCGCGCCGGATATCGAGCCGCCGCGCGGCGCCGTCCAGCGCGCGCTGCACCTCCGCACCGGTGGCGTCGCCGCCGGCGTGGATGATGCGTCGGCGGGTGTGCCCGCCTTCGCGGGTGAGCGCCCAGCGGCCGTCGGCCTCGTCGAAGCGCGCACCGGCGTCGACCAGATCGCGCACCGCCCGGAAACCGTCGGCGGCAATGGAGCGCACCGCATCCGGGTCGCACAGTCCGCCGCCGGCCGCCACAGTGTCGGCGACGTGGGCCTCGACCGAGTCATCGTCGTCGTGCAGACCGTCGGGCAGCACCACCGCGATACCGCCCTGGGCGTAGCCGGTCGCGGTCTCGCCGGCCTTGCTGAGTACCACGACCCGCTTGCCGCTGCGGTGTGCGGCCAAGGCGGCGACCAGACCGGCGACGCCGGTGCCGATGACGACGACGTCAGCGCGCTGCTGCCAGAGGCCTGCGCCGCCGCAGTTCATTCTCCGCCGCCGGGTTGTCCGATCTCGATCATCCGCTGAACGCTGCGGCGGGCCAGCCGGGCGGTCTCCCGGTCGACGTCCACCTCGTCGGTGCCGTGAGTGAGGCTGCGCAGCAGGGCGCCGGGGGTGATCATCTTCATGTACCGGCAGGACGCGCGGTCGTTGACGGCCTGGAAGTCGACCTCCGGCGCGGCGCGGCGCAACTGGTGCAGCATGCCGACCTCGGTGGCCACCAGAACCTGGCGGGCGTTGGTCTCGCGGGCGGCGTCGAGCATGCCGCCGGTGGACAGGATCTTGACCCGGTCCTCCGGGAAGGCGCCCTCACCCGCGAGGTACAGCGCAGACGTCGCACAGCCGCATTCGGGGTGGACGAACAGCTCGGCGTCGGGGTGGGCACGGGCCTGATCGGCCAGCTCGTCGCCGTTGATGCCGGCGTGCACGTGGCACTCCCCGGCCCACACCTGCATGTTGGTGCGGCCGGTGACGCGACGGACGTGGGCGCCGAGGAACTGGTCGGGGCAGAACAGCACCTCGCGGTCGGCCGGGATCGATGCCACCACGTCGACGGCGTTGGAGGACGTGCAGCAGATGTCGGTGAGCGCCTTCACCGCCGCGGTGGTGTTCACGTACGACACGACGACCGCGTCGGGGTACTCGTCCTTCCACGCCCGCAGATCGTCGGCGGTGATCGAATCGGCGAGCGAGCAACCGGCCCGCGCGTCCGGAATCAGCACTGTCTTGTCCGGCGAAAGGATCTTGGCCGTCTCGGCCATGAAGTGCACCCCGCAGAACACGATGGTGTCCTCGGGCGCGTCGGCGGCGATCCGCGACAGCGCCAGCGAGTCCCCGACGTGGTCGGCAACGTCCTGGATCGCCGGGAGCTGATAGTTGTGGGCGAGGATGGTGGCGCCGCGTTGACGGGCCAGCCTGCGGACTTCGGCCGCCCACTCCTCGGTGGGCGCCACGTCGGCGAAATCTCCGGCGACGTCCTGGCTGAAGGCGTTCTCAAGCACCGTCATCGGTGGCTCCTCGGTGTCGATCCGGTTTTCGACTTACAATCGAAAACATGGCTCATCCTAACACCGCCCATGAAGTGCTTGCGGTCGTGTTCCAGGTGCGTGGGTTGGCAACTTCCGGTGACGCCGCGCAACCTGGACTTCACGTGCTGCTTTGGCAACGCGCCCTGGATCCGGAGCGCGGGCGGTGGTCGCTTCCGGGTGGACGCCTGGGCGACGACGAGGACCTCACCACCTCGGTCCGCCGCCAGCTCGCCGAGAAGGTCGATCTGCGTGAGGTGGCCCACCTCGAACAGCTCGCGGTATTCTCCGACCCCCAGCGTGTGCCCGACACCCGCACCATCGCGTCGACCTTCCTGGGGCTCGTACCCTCCAACGCGACCCCGGCCCTGCCCGCTGACACCCGCTGGCACCCCGTCGCAGAACTGCCGGAGATGGCGTTCGACCACCGCCCAATGGTCGAACACGCCCACACCAGGTTGGCCGCCAAGCTGTCCTACACCAACATCGGATTCGCCCTCACTCCAGCCGAATTCGCGCTCTCGTCCCTGCGCGACATCTACGAGGCGGCGCTGGGTTACCAGGTCGACGCCACCAACCTGCAGCGGGTCCTGGAGCGCAGAGAGGTGATCACCCGCACCGGATCCGTCGCGCGTTCCGGACGCAGCGGAGGCCGTCCACCGGCGCTCTACCGCTTCACCGAATCTCGCTACCGCGTCACCGACGCGTTCGCCGCGCTGCGCCCGCCCGGGTGAGTCGGCTGGCTTCTTAACGACTCCTTAAGTAACAATGGCCGGATGGACGTGGGCAATGTGGCACGGGAGACCGGCGCCGAGTGGATCGGCCAGCCGCATCACGAGGACGTTCCCGCAGGTGCCCGCCCATCGGTTCCCGCCAAGGACCCGTTCTACGAGCCGCCCGCCGGATTCGAACACGCCCGCCCGGGGACGATTCTGCGATCCCGCAACGTCGAATTGGCGTTCATGGGCGTCGTGCGGCAGAAGCTGACCGCGACCCAGCTGCTCTACCGCACCACCGATTTCAACGGCGACCCGCACGCCACCGTCACCACCGTCGTGGTGCCCACCGAACGCGACCACCGGCGGCCCTGCCCGATCGTGTCCTACCAGTGCGCGATCGACGCCGTCGCCGGCCGGTGCTTTCCGTCGTACGCGCTGCGGCGCGGCGCCAAGGCCGTCGGCGCGCTGGCCCAGATCGAGTTCCTGCTGATCGCCGCCGCGCTGGCCGAGGGCTGGGCGGTGTCGGTGCCGGACCACGAGGGGGTGCAGGGCATGTGGGGTGCGCCCCACGAACCCGGCTACCACATCCTCGACGGCGTCCGCGCGGCGATGAACTGCGAACGCCTCAGGCTGTCGGCCGACGCACCGGTGGGTCTGTGGGGGTATTCGGGCGGCGGCCTGGCAACCGCGTGGGCCGCGGAGACCTGCGGCACCTACGCCCCCGAGCTCAACGTCGTCGGCGCCATCCTGGGCTCGCCCGTCGCCGATCTGGGCCATGCGTTCCGCCGCCTCAACGGCAGCGTCTTCTCCGGGCTGCCTGCCATGGTCGTCGCGGCGCTGACGCAGACCTACCCCGACCTCGACCGCGTCATCCAGGAGCACGCAACCGAAACCGGTAAGGCGATGCTGTTGCGCATCCAGAAGATGACCACCGCCCACGCCGTGTTGCGTTGGGTCGGGATGGACATGGGCAAGCTGGTGGACCGGCCGCTCGAAGAGATCCTGCAGACCCCCGAGGTGCAGGCGGTGTTCGACCGGATCAAACTCGGTACCGCGATCCCGGCACCGCCGATCCTGCTGGTCCAGGCGGTGCACGACCGCATCGTGTCGGTCGACGACATCGACGCGCTCGCCGCGACCTACACCGCGGGCGGGGCCAGCGTCACCTACCACCGCGACATGTTCAGCGAGCACATGCTGCTGCACCCGATGTCCGCGCCGATGACACTGCGCTGGCTGCGCGACCGATTCGCCGGGCGCCCGCTGCGCACCCACATCACGCGGACCACCTGGCCGACGCTGCTGAACCCGTCCACCTACCGCGGTATGGCGCGCCTGATGGTCATCACGGCGAAGGTGGCGACGGGACGACGGGTAGAGCGCCGTCCACTGTCGCTGTTCGATCAGTGAGGCCAGTGGGGCGGTAGTCGACCGGCGGCCAGCCGCCCAGGTCGTCGCGGGACGTCGCGACCGCGCACAGCCCGTAGACCAACGCCGCGATGCCCGCCGGGAACAGCACGAACGTGATGATCTGCAGCGGCGTGTGCCCGAAGAACACCGCAGGCGCCTCGACGACGTAGTGCACCCGGTTCTCCGGATTGATCGGCGCGGCGTCGACGTCGATCGACCCGTACCGCAACCGCACCAGCGCGGCCCCCACCCCGGCCGCTGCGGCCGCTGCGGTCATACAGCCGGCGGCCAGTGCGGCGGCGAGTACCGGACCGCGGTGCGCGCGCCACTGCCAGACCGCGACCGCGGCGACGGCGGCCAGCGCCAGCAGCATGCCGGTGAGCAGGAACGCGGCGGTGAAGAAATGGTCGGCCTCGGCGCCGAGATAGGCCCTGACCCGGTCCCCGGACCGCGACAACGCGACCACACCGCGGATCGGCGGGGCCAGCAGCGCCCACAGTGCACCGACGACCGTCCCGGCCAGAGTCAGCGCCGCGACGGTCACCGCGGCGGCGCGGCGATGCGAGACCCGCGGCGCGGTCACCGCTGGGTCTCCAGGTCCTTCGAGTCGACGACACCGTGGCGCGAGCACTTCGCCCACCAGCCGTCGGGACGCACCTGGACGATCATCCGGCGGCCACAGTCAGCACAGAACCGCGGCGGTTCGAGCCCGAGCTGCGCGGCTGTCGGCACCGCGGTCCCCGCGGACGCGCCGGTGTAGACGTTGTAGCGGCCCGCGCCGACGGGCGCCGGCAGTTCGTCGACCATCACTACAGCGTCGCGTTGAGCGCCTTGATGGGCATCTGCAGGTCGTCGAGCAGCTGGAGATCGGCTTCGGCGGGACGGCCCAGCGTGGTCAGGTAGTTGCCGACGATGACGGCGTTGATGCCGCCGAGGATGCCCTTCTTGGCGCCCAGGTCGCCGAGGGTGATCTCGCGGCCGCCGGCGAAGCGCAGCATGGTGCGCGGGAGCGCCAGCCGGAACGCGGCGACGGCCTTGAGCGCCTCGGTCGCGGGCAGCACCTCCAGATCCCCGAACGGCGTGCCCGGACGCGGGTTCAAGAAGTTCAGCGGGACCTCATGCGGATCGAGTTCGGCGAGGTTCGCGGCGAATTCGGCGCGCTGCTCGAGGGTTTCGCCCATACCGAGGATGCCGCCGCAGCAGACCTCCATGCCGGCCTCGCGCACCATCTCGAGGGTGCCCCACCGCTCCTCCCACGAGTGCGTGGTCACCACGTTGGTGAAGAACGACCGCGCCGTCTCCAAGTTGTGGTTGTAGCGGTGCACACCCATGTCTTTGAGGCGGTCGACCTGCTCCTGGGTCAGCATGCCCAGCGAGCAGGCGATCTGGATGTCGACCTCGTTGCGGATCGCCTCGATGCCGGCGGCGACCTGAGCGAGCAGCCGCTCGTCGGGTCCACGCACGGCGGCCACGATGCAGAACTCGCTGGCGCCGCTCTTGGCGGTCTGCTTGGCGGCCTCCACGAGGCTGGGGATGTCGAGCCATGCGCTGCGCACCGGCGAGGCGAACAGGCCGGACTGCGAACAGAAGTGGCAGTCCTCCGGGCAGCCGCCGGTCTTGAGGCTGATGATGCCCTCGACCTCGACGTCGGGTCCGCAGTGCGCCATCCGCACCTCGTGCGCCAGTGCCAGGAGATCGTCGAGCCGGTCGTCGGGCAACTGCAGCACCTGCAGCGTCTGCTCCTGATTCAGACCTTCGCCGCGCTCCAGCACCTGCTCGCGCGCCACCGCCAGAATGTCGCTCACCCGATCTCCTCTTCAGTTCGTCTGCTCTTCGCGCAAGCGCCCATCACACGACTTGAACGGTGTTCAGGTTAGGGTAACTGCGTGCAACTGCACAAACGCGACGTGGTGGACGCGGCCACCGCCATCCTCGACGACTTCGGCATCGCCGATCTGACGATGCGCAGGCTCGCGCGCGAACTCAATGTCACCCCCGGCGCCCTGTACTGGCATGTCGCCAACAAGCAGGAGCTGCTCGGCGCGGTCGCCGATCGGATTCTGGCCGGCGTGCCGGAGGCGACCGGGATCGTCGAGGTCTGCACCCGGCTGCGGGATGCGCTGCTGTCGCACACCGACGGAGCGGAGCTGGTGTCCGCGAGCTTCGCGGCCGGCCAGTCCGCGGCGATGACCGACGTCGTGGCCCGTCTGACCGAGGCGGTTGTCGACGCCGGCGTCGCCGCGCACCATGCCGGGTTGGCGGCGCGCACCGTCGTCTACTACGTGCTGGGCTTCACCGTCGACGAACAGTCACGGCGGCAGTGGGACGCTGCGGGCGCGGAGCTGCCCGGCGCCGAGCCGGTATGGAGCGACGATGCGACCGCGCGCTTCCGGTTCGGCGTCGATCTGCTCGTCAACGGAATCAACGCCGGCGAACGTGAGCTCGTGATCGACGATTCGCCGATTTCTCGCGCATGAGCTCACGCTCGCGAGATCGGATGCTCGACGCGGTGCTCGCCGTCCCAGTGCCGTAGCCCGGTGAACCGGCAGGCGATGTCCGAGCCGATACCCGGCACCGTCATCGCGGCGGGCAGTTGCTCGGGCGGGAGCCGCCGGGCGAGCGTCACGTGCGGCGTCCACTGCCCCGGCGCAGCGTGCGGCAGCGGCCCGTCCGGGTTGTGCGGGCGGCACGCGTCGTCGACCGCGGCGTGCAACGCGAGCAGGTCCGTCGAGGGCACCAGCAGCCGGACGAGCGTGAGCGTGCGGTGGCCGAACAGCATCGGGGCGCCGATCAGACCGTCGAGCGGCAGCAGGTCGAGCAGCGGGCGCAGGGCGTCGTCGACGGCATCGGGCAGGGTGGCGGCCACGGTGAGGGTGACGTGCGGACGGTTGGTCGGCGAGCGATGGCTCTCCTGACTCCGAATACCCGCCGCGCTGAGATCCGTCCAGAGCCGGCGCACCGCGGCGTCGCTGTCGGGGTCGAACAGCAGCTCGACGGAGTGCACCACTTAGACCAGCTCCGTGATCCATCCGCGGTCGAAGACGGCGGCGCTGAGGTCCTCGAACGCCTCCGGCGACAGCGTTGCCGCACCCGCAGGCAGCACCGCCCGCAGTGCGGCCAGCCCTGCCAGCGCCTCCCGGTTTCCCGTTTCGGCGACACCCGGCGCGGCCGGCCATGCGCCGATGATCAGCCCGGCGCAGGAAACACCCTGCGCGACAAGCGCTTCGAGTGTCAGCGCGGTGTGGTTGAGGGTGCCGAGGCCGGGGGCGACGACAAGCAGCACCGGCGCGGCGAGCGCGACGGCGAGATCACGCAGCGTCACCCCGTCGCGGCCGAGTTCGACGAGCAGTCCGCCTGCTCCCTCGACGAGCACCAGCCGGCCGGGCCCGTCGGCCGTACGCACCAGCTCCACCAGGTCGGCACGGGTGGGCAGCGCGGCATCGGCCCGCGTCGCCGCAGCGACCGGCGCCAGCGGCTCGGGGTAGCGCCAGCCCGGATACAGTTCGCGGACCCCGGACAGCCGCGCGATCTCGACCAGGTCATCGTCGCCAGGCCCGTAAACCGGGTCGATACCGGTCTGGACCGGTTTGCACACCGCGACGTCGATTTCGGCCAGCCGGGCCGCGCAGGCCAGCGCCGCGGTGGCGACGGTCTTACCCACACCGGTGTCGGTTCCGGTGACGATGAGGACGCTCACCCGCGCGCTTCTGACAGCACCTCGGTGAGCACCCGCTCGGCCAGGGCCAATTCCTCGCCGCTCAGCGATGCCCGCGCCGTCAACCGCAATCGCGAGGTACCCGCGGGCACCGTCGGCGGGCGGAAGCAGCCGACGCGTACGCCGCGCTCCAGGCACGCCGTCGCCGCGCCGAACGCGACCTCGGGTGCGCCCAGGATCACCGACACCACCGCCGAGGCCGGGACGTCGGTGACCCCGCACGCCCGCGCCAGCGCGGCGGCGTTGTCGAGAACCGCCTGCGCCCGCCACGGTTCGGCGATCAGCACCTGCAGTGCGGCCGCCGCCGCGCCCACCGCCGCGGGCGCCAGTCCGGTGTCGAAGATGAACGGCCGTGCGGCATCGATCAGGTGGGCCCGTACCTCGGCCGGGCCGAGCACCGCGCCGCCCTGGCTGCCGAGCGCCTTCGACAGCGTCGTCGTCACCACCACGTCGGGCGCACCCGCCAGACCGACCTCGTCGACGAGTCCGCGTCCGCCGCTCCCCCGCACCCCGAGGCCGTGCGCCTCGTCGACGATGAGCAGCGCGCCGTGGCGCCGGCACACCTCGTGCAGCGCGGTCAGCGGGGCCAGCGCACCGTCGGCGGAGAACACGGAGTCGGTGACGACGACCGCCCGCTCCTCGTCGCGCGCGGCCAGCGCCGCCTCGACCGCCGCCACCTCCCGGTGCGGGGTGACCACGACGCGGGCACGGGACAGCCGGCATGCGTCGACCAGCGATGCGTGGGTGAACGCGTCGGACACCAGCAGAGAACCGGGGCCGGACAGCGCGACGACCACGCCCATGTTGGCGGTATAGCCGGCCGAGAACACCAAAGCCGACTCCGCACCCATGAAGGCGGCCAGCTCGCGCTCGAACTCTTCGTGCAGTTCGGTGTTGCCGGTGACCAGGCGCGACCCCGTCGAACCCGCACCCCAGGTACGCAGGGCGTGGACCCCGCCGTCGATGACGCGCTGATCGGTCGACAGGCCGAGATAGTCGTTGGAGGCCAGGTCCAGTCCGTCCGCGATGGCGGGCCGGGCCCGCAGTGCGCGTCGCAGCCCGGCGGCCCGGCGCTGGTCCTCGACCTCGTCGAGCCAGGCCAGCGGGGACAGACCGGCGCGTGTCACAGGGCTACTCCCGGAATGGTGGACGCGAATTGAACACCGTTCAGGTTAGTGCATCAACTCAACGCGCTGGCGACACCCACCACCGCCGAGGTGATCTGCGCGAGCTCGTCGGAAGAGCAGATGTAGGGCGGCATGACGTAGACGAGGTTGCGGAACGGCCGCAGCCACACGCGATGGCGCAGTGCCGCCTCGGTCGCGATTCTCATGTCGACCGGTGCGCGCATCTCCACCACACCGATCGCCCCCAGCACGCGCACATCGGCGACGCCGGGCAGGGTGCGGGCCGGTTCCAGGCCCGCACGCAGCTGCTCTTCGATGCCGGCGATGGTGGCCCGCCAGTCCCCCGCGAGCAGCAGTTCGATCGAGGCCGCGCCGACCGCGCACGCCAGGGCGTTGGCCATGAACGTGGGTCCGTGCATCAGCGCCCCGGCCTCACCGGTGCTGATGGTGTGGGCGATCTCGGTGGTGCACAGCGTGGCGGCGAGCGTGAGATAGCCGCCGGTGAGGCCTTTGCCGACGCACATGATGTCCGGTCGCACCCCGGCGTGGTCGGCGGCGAACAGTTCCCCGGTGCGGCCGAATCCGGTGGCGATCTCGTCGAAGATCAGCAGGACGTCGTGGCGGTCGCACATCGCGCGCAGCTCGGTCAGATAGCGCGGATCGTGGAACCGCATCCCGCCCGCACCCTGCACGACGGGTTCGACGATGACGGCGGCCAGCTCGTGGGCGTGTTCGGCGAGCAGGGCCTCGAACTCCGCAACGTAATCGGCGTCGAACTCCGACGGCACCGCAGGTGCGAACACCTGGCGAGCCAGGATGTCGGTCCACAGCCCGTGCATCCCGCCCTCGGGATCGCACACGCTCATCGGGGTGAAGGTGTCGCCGTGGTAGCCGCCACGCCACGTCATCAGCCGGTTACGGCCGGTCCGGCCCGCCGCGCGCCAGTACTGCAGCGCCATCTTGACGGCCACCTCGACCGACACCGAGCCGGAATCGGAGAAGAACACCGTGTCCAGGCCGGCCGGGGTGACGTCGACGAGAAGTTGCGCGAGCCGCACCGCGGGTTCGTGGGTCAGCCCGCCGAACATGACATGGTTCATGGTGTCGAGCTGCTCGCGGATCGCCGCGTCCAGCACCGGGTGCCCGTGGCCGTGAATGGCCGACCACCATGACGCCATCGCGTCGATGACCTCGACCGGCCGGTCGTCCTCGATGACCGTGATCCACGCGCCGCGCGCCCCGACGGCGACGACCGGCGGCAGCGCCTCGGCGCCGACGGTGCTGTACGGATGCCACACGTGCGCGGCGTCCAGCGCGCTGATCTGGGCGGGCGTCAGGGCAGGCACGGGAAACGAGACTAGCCCCGAGTTAGGTAAATTGACCCTCAACCATGAGCACCTTCACCCCAGCCCGGTCGGCGCGCCCCGCAGACCGGGGCGGGTTCCGGAGTGCCGGAACGGGGACCCGCGACGCGGGGTTCTACCGTCATGACCTCGACGGACTCCGCGGGGTGGCGATCCTGCTGGTGGCCGTGTTCCACGTCTGGTTCGGCCGGGTCTCCGGCGGCGTCGACGTGTTCCTGGCGCTGTCGGGCTTCTTCTTCGGCAGCCGGCTGCTGCGCGCGGCACTGACCCCGGGGGTCAAGACGTCGCCGGTGTCGGAGATCACCCGGCTGATCCGGCGGCTGCTGCCCGCGCTGGTCGTGGTGCTGGCCGCCTCGGCGGTACTGACGATCCTGATCCAGCCGGAGACGCGGTGGGAGACCTTCGCCGACCAGAGCCTGGCCAGCCTCGGCTACTACCAGAACTGGGAGCTGGCGACCACGGCGTCGGACTATCTGCGCGCCAGTGAGACGGTCAGCCCGCTGCAGCACATCTGGTCGATGTCGGTGCAGGGCCAGTTCTACCTCGCGTTCCTGATGCTGATCCTCGGCTTCGCCGTACTGTTTCGCCGCATGCTGGGCCGCCACCTGCGCCTGGCGTTCGTGCTGCTGCTCGTCGCGCTGACGGTGGCCTCGTTCGTCTACGCGGTGTACGCCCACAACGACGATCAGGCGTTCGCCTACTACAACACTTTCGCCCGCGCGTGGGAGTTGCTGCTCGGCGCCCTCGCCGGGGCGGTGGTCGGCCACCTCCGGGCACCGATGTGGCTGCGCACGGTGCTCGCGACGGTGGCGCTGGCGGCGATCCTGCTGTGCGGCTGGTTCATCGACGGCGTCCGGGAGTTCCCCGGCCCGTGGGCGCTGGTGCCGGTCGGGGCCACCGTGCTGTTCGTGCTGTCGGGCGCCAACCGCAATGCCGACCCGCTCCTGGCGACGTCGGGCGGTCGGCTACCCCTGCCGAACCGGCTGCTGGCCACCAAGCCGTTCGTGACGCTGGGCTCGATGGCCTACTCGCTGTACCTGTGGCATTGGCCGCTGCTGATCTTCCTGCTCGCCGAGACCGGCCAGACCCGCGTGAACTTCTGGCAGGGCGCCGCCGTGCTCGCGGTGTCCGGGGTGCTGGCGTGGTTGACGATGCGCTACGTCGAGGAGCCGCTGCGGGCCAAGCGCACGGCGGCCGGCACCGCTCCGGCGCGGACCGGGTTGCGGCGTTCCACGATCGTGCTCGGGTCGACAGTCGCGCTGCTCGGCGTCGCCCTGACCGCGACGTCGTTCACCTGGCGCGAGCACGTCACCATCCAGCGGGCCAACGGCAAGGACCTGCCGACGCTGTCGACCGCCGAGTACCCGGGCGCGCTCGCGCTGACCAACCGCATGCGGGCGCCGAAGCTCCCGATGCGGCCGACGGTGCTGGAGGCCAGGAAGGATCTGCCCGTCACCACCACCGACGGCTGCATCTCCGACTTCGACAACGTCGGCGTCATCAACTGCACCTACGGGGACAAGACCGCGCCGCGGACGATCGCCCTGGCCGGCGGATCGCACGCCGAGCACTGGATCACCGCGCTGGACATCCTTGGACAGCAACACGGGTTCAAGGTGGTCACCTATCTGAAGATGGGCTGTCCGCTGACCACCGAGCAGATGCCGCTGGTGATGGGCGACAACCGGCCCTATCCGGAATGCCACCGGTGGAACGAGGCCGTGATGCCACGGCTGCTGGCCGACCGCCCCGACTACGTGTTCACCACCTCGACGCGGCCGTGGAACATCAAGGACGGCGACGTCATGCCGTCGACGTACCTCGGTATCTGGGAAACCATGGCTCGCAACAACATTCCGGTGCTGGCGATGCGCGACACCCCGTGGCTGGTGCGCGACGGCGAACCCTACATCCCCGCGGACTGCCTGGCCGACGGCGGCGACGCCGTCTCCTGCGGCATCGAGCGCTCCAAGGTACTCTCCGACGACAACCCGACACTCGACTACGTCGAGCGGTTCCCGCAGTTGCGGCCGCTGGACATGAGCGACGCAGTGTGTCGTGACGACTACTGCCGCGTGGTGGAGGGAAATGTGTTGGTCTACCACGACGCTCACCACATCTCGGCGACCTACATGCGCACCATGGTCGACGAACTGGGACGTCAGATCGCCGCCGCCACCGGCTGGTGGTGACGATGTCCCCGTACAACGCGTGGCCTGGGGAGCCCTATCCGCTCGGCGCGACCTACGACGGCGCGGGCACCAATTTCTCGGTGTTCTCCGAGTGCGCCGAACGCGTGGAGCTCTGCCTGATCGCCAAGGACGGCACCGAGGAGCGCATCAACCTCGAAGAGGTCGACGGGTACGTCTGGCACGCATATCTGCCGAACGTGAGTCCGGGCCGGCGCTACGGCTTCCGCGTGTACGGACCGTGGGATCCGGCGGCCGGGCACCGCTGCGATCCCAGCAAGCTGCTGCTCGACCCCTACGGCAAGGCGTTCTACGGCGACTTCCAGTTCGGTCAGGCGCTGTACTCCTACGACCTCGAAGCCGAGGATCTGGCCTCCGGCGGCACCCCGCCGCGGATCGACTCGCTGGGCCACACGATGACCAGCGTCGTCATCAACCCGTTCTTCCAGTGGGGGTCCGACCGCGCACCGCGCACGCCCTATCACGACACGGTGATCTACGAGGCGCACGTCAAGGGGATGACCCAGCGGCATCCGGCGATCCCCGAGGAGTTGCGCGGCACCTACGCCGGTCTCGGCCACCCGGCGATCATCGACCATCTCAAATCGCTGAACGTCACCGCGATCGAACTGATGCCGGTCCACCAATTCATGCACGATCACCGGCTGCTGGACCTCGGGTTGCGAAACTACTGGGGTTACAACACCTTCGGCTTCTTCGCCCCGCACAACGACTACGCCGCGGCCAAACATGCCGGCGGCCCGGTCGCGGAGTTCAAGGCCATGGTGCGGTCGTTCCACGAGGCGGGTATCGAGGTCATCCTCGACGTCGTCTACAACCACACCGCGGAGGGCAACCACCTCGGGCCCACCATCAACTTCCGCGGCATCGACAACGCGGCCTACTACCGGCTGCTCGACGGCGACCTGCGCTACTACAAGGACTTCACCGGCACCGGTAACAGCCTCAACGCCCGCCACCCGCACACCCTGCAGCTGATCATGGACTCGCTGCGGTACTGGGTGCTGGAGATGCACGTCGACGGGTTCCGGTTCGATCTGGCGTCCACGCTGGCCCGCGAACTGCACGACGTCGACCGCCTCAGCGCGTTCTTCGACCTGGTCCAGCAGGATCCGGTGATCAGCCAGGTGAAGCTGATCGCCGAACCGTGGGACGTCGGCGAGGGCGGATACCAGGTCGGCAACTTCCCAGGTTTGTGGACCGAGTGGAACGGGCAATATCGCGACACTGTGCGCGATTACTGGCGGGGCGAGCCCGCAACTCTCGGCGAATTCGCCTCCCGGCTGACGGGCTCATCGGACCTCTACGAGGCCACCGGTCGGCGCCCCAGCGCCAGCATCAACTTCGTCACCTGTCATGACGGCTTCACAATGAAGGACCTGGTGTCCTACAACGAGAAGCACAACATGGCCAACGGCGAGGACAACCGGGACGGTGAGAGCCACAACCGGTCCTGGAACTGCGGGGTGGAGGGCCCGACCGACGATCCGGCCATCAACGAACTGCGCGGTCGGCAGATGCGCAACATGATGGCGACGCTGATGGTCAGCCAGGGCACCCCGATGATCGCGCACGGCGACGAGATCGGCCGCACCCAGCAGGGCAACAACAACGTCTACTGCCAGGACTCCGAGCTGTCGTGGATGGACTGGTCGTTGTGCCAGGCCAACGCCGATCTGCTCGAGTTCACCCGCAAGGTGGTGGCGTTCCGTAAACGCCACCCGGTGTTCCGGCGCCGCCGCTTCTTCGAGGGCAAACCGATCCGCAGCGGCGACCAGGTGCGCGACATCGCGTGGCTGACGCCGGCGGGCCTGGAGATGACCCCGCAGGACTGGGGCGCCGGGTTGGGCCTGTGCGTGACGGTGTTCCTCAACGGCGACGCCATCCCCACGCCCAACGCCCGCGGCGAGCGGGTGGTCGACGATTCGTTCCTGCTGTGCTTCAACGCCGGCGAGGACCCCCACGAATTCGTCCTGCCCGACGCCGACTACGGCGCGCAGTGGGAAGCCGACTTCGACACCGCCCAGCCGTCGGGTCACTCCGACCTCGTCGCTGCGGCCGGCGACACGGTCACGCTGTCCCCCCGATCGATACTCGTACTCCGAAAGACGGCGTGATGTCTGATCCGCGGATCTCCCCTGTCCTGTCCACCTACCGACTGCAGATCCGCGGCGCCGAGAGCGGACAGGCGTTCACCCTCTCCGATGCCGAGGATCTGCTCGACTACCTCGCCGATCTCGGGGTGTCGCACGTCTATCTCTCGCCGATCCTGACCGCGACCAAGGGCTCCACCCACGGCTACGACGTCACCGATCCGACGACGGTGTCGGCCGAACTCGGCGGCGCCGACGGGCTGGCCTCGCTGTCGGCCGCCGCCCGTGCGCGCGGACTCGGGGTGGTCGTGGACATCGTGCCCAACCATGTCGGCGTCGATCAGCCCACCCAGAACCGGTGGTGGTGGGATCTGCTGGAGAACGGCCGTAACTCCGCCTACGCCACGTACTTCGACGTCGACTGGACCGCTGACCCCGATGGTCGAATCCTGTTGCCTGTCCTGGGATCTGACGACGACGTCGCCGATCTCACCGTCGACGGCGACGTGCTCCGGCTGGGCGATCTGGCGTTCCCCGTCGCGCCCGGCACCGGGGACGGCACCGGACCCGAGGTACACGATCGCCAGCACTACCGGCTGATCGGCTGGCGCAACGGCATCTGCGGCTACCGGCGGTTCTTCTCGATCACCTCGCTGGCGGGTCTGCGGCAGGAGGACCGCGAGGTGTTCGATGCGACGCACGCCGAGGTCAAACGCTGGTTCACCGAGGGCCTGGTCGACGGTATCCGCATCGACCATCCTGACGGCCTGGCCGACCCGCCCGGATACCTCGCGTGGCTGCGCGAACTTGTCGGACCGGACGCCTGGATCGTCATCGAGAAGATCCTCGCCGTCGACGAACCCCTGGACCCCAGCCTGCCCGTCGCTGGTACCACCGGATACGACTCGCTGCGCGAGATCGGCGGCCTGTTCATCGATCCCGCCGGCGAGGAAGCGCTCACCGCGCTCTACGAATCCACCGGCGTGGACTACGCCACGATGCCGCGCACCGCGCGCGAGCTCAAGGTCGCCGCGGTCACCGACACCCTCGGCAGCGAGCTGGCCCGGCTACGGCGCGCGATCGTCGCCGCCACCGGTCAGGACCACGAGCAGCTGCCCGCCGCCGTGGCCGCGGTCATCAGCCGCCTCGGCGTGTACCGCTCCGACTATCTCAACCTGGCCACGGTGCTGCCCGTCGCGATCGCCGAAACCCTCGACGAGACACCGGATCTGGCGGACCCGCTGGAGATCGTGTCGGCGGCGGTGGCGGCCCACGGTGAGGCCGCGACACGGTTCCAGCAGTTGTGCGGTGCGGCGACGGCCAAGGCCATGGAGGACTGCCTGTTCTATCGCGACGCCCGACTGGTGTCGCTCAACGAGGTCGGCGGGGAACCCGAGTGGTTCGGCGTCAGCCCGGCGGAGTTCCACCAGCGCGCGGCCGCCCGCGCCCAGATCTGGCCGAACGCGATGACCACGCTGTCGACGCACGACACCAAACGCGGTGAGGACGTCCGCGCCCGCATCGGGGTGCTCTCGCAGGTGCCGACGCTGTGGGCGCAGTACGTCGACGGCTGGCTGGCGCGCACCTCTCCCCCGGACCGGGCGACGGCACTGTTCCTGCTGCAGAACATGTTCGGGGTGTGGCCGGTGACCGGGCAGGTCTCCGACGAGCTGCGCGGCCGGTTGCACGCCTACGCCGAGAAGGCGATCCGCGAGGCGGCGGTGCAGACCACGTGGAACGACCCCGACGAACAGTTCGAGTCCGGCGTGCACAGCTGGATCGACGCGGTGATCGACGGACCCGTCGGGGTGGAGCTCACCCGGCTGACCGAGCAACTCGATCCGCATGCCCGCAACGACGCCCTCGGCCAGAAGCTGTTCGCGCTCGCCGCCCCCGGCGTGCCCGACGTCTACCAGGGCACCGAACTGTGGGACGACAGCCTCGTCGATCCGGACAACCGGCGACCGGTCGACTACGCCGACCGGCGCAGCGAGCTCGCCGCGCTGCAGCACCCCAAGATCCGGGTGGTGCAGGCGGGGCTACAGGCCCGCCGCGACCGTCCGGACAGTTTCCTGGCGGGCGGCTACGCACCGGTGCCGGCGACCGGCGCCGCGGCCGGGCACCTGCTGGCGTTCCGCCGCGGAACCGACGTCATCGCCGCGGCCAGCCGCCACACCGTCGGCCTGTCCGAATCCGGTTGGCGCGATACCACTCTCACACTTCCCGACGGCGACTGGACCGACCGGATCACCGGGCGGCGGGTGAGCGGCACCGTGGCCGCCGCCGACCTGTTCGCCGAACTCCCCGTCGCACTACTGGAGCGTGACCATGCCTGAGTTCGCCGTCTGGGCCCCACGCCCCGAACGCGTCCGACTCGACGTCGAAGGCACCCTGCACCCGATGACCCGCGGTGAGGACAGCTGGTGGCGCGCCGAGGTCGACGCCGCACCCGATGCCCGCTACGGCTTCGTGCTCGATGACGATCCGAAGGTGCTGCCGGACCCGCGTTCGGCCCGGCAGCCCGACGGGGTGCACGAACGCTCCCAGCTGTGGGCGCCCTCGCCGGACGCCTGGACTGACGGCGACTGGGCCGGCCGGTCCATCGAGGGCCGCGTCATCTACGAGCTGCACACCGGGACCTTCACTCCCGAGGGCACGTTCGACGCGGCGATCGGGAAGCTGGATCATCTTGTCGACCTCGGGGTCGACTTCGTCGAGCTGATGCCGGTCAACGCGTTCGGCGGGACCCACGGCTGGGGCTACGACGGCGTGCTCTGGTACGCGGTGCACGAACCGTACGGCGGGCCCGACGCGCTGATCCGGCTCATCGACGCCTGCCACCGCCGCGGGCTCGGCGTGCTCATCGACGCGGTGTTCAACCACCTCGGGCCGTCAGGGAACTATCTGCCGATGTTCGGTCCGTACCTGTCGACGGGCAGCAACCCGTGGGGTGAGTCGATCAACATCGCCGACTCCGACGCCGACGAGGTGCGGCGCTACATCCTCGACTGTGCGCTGCGCTGGATGCGCGACTTCCACGCCGACGGGCTGCGCCTGGACGCCGTGCACGCGCTCGTGGACACCACGGCCATCCACATCCTCGAGGAGCTGTCGGCCGAAACCGACGCGCTGGCAGCCCACTTGGGCCGGCCGCTGTCGCTGATCGCCGAGAGTGACATGAACGATCCCCGGCTGATCACCCCGCGGGATCAGGGTGGGCTCGGGATGACCGCCCAGTGGGACGACGACATCCACCACGCCATCCACGCCGCGGTGTCGGGTGAGCAGCAGGGCTACTACGGCGATTTCGGCTCCGTCGAGACGCTGGCGCAGACACTGCGCCACGGCTACTTCCACGCCGGCACCTACTCGTCGTTCCGGCACCGCAGGCACGGCAGGCCGCTGGACACCGCGACGATTCCGGCCACCCGGCTGCTCGCCTACACCCTTACCCACGATCAGGTCGGCAACCGTGCGATCGGTGACCGGCCGTCGCAGAACCTGACCACCGGCCAGCTCGCGGTCAAGGCCGCGCTCGCGCTCGGATCTCCATATACCGCAATGCTGTTCATGGGCGAGGAATGGGCGTCGTCGTCGCCGTTCCAGTTCTTCAGCAGCCATCCCGAACCGGAGCTGGCGCGGGCGACGGCCGAGGGCCGCAAGAAGGAGTTCTCCGACCACGGCTGGGACGCCGACGAGATCCCGGATCCGCAGGATCCCGACACGTTCCTGCGCTCGAAGCTCGACTGGGACGAGGTCACCGACGGCGACCACGGACGGCTACTCGAGATCTACCGCGGGTTGATCGCGTTGCGCCGCAACGAACCCGACCTCGCCGACCCGTGGCTGGACCACATGACCGTCGACTACGACGAAGCGCAGCGCTGGATCGTCATGCGCCGCGGCAGCGTCGCCGTGGCCTGCAACATGGGCGACGACGCCGTCGTGGTGCCGGTGTCCGGTGAGGTGCTGCTGGCGTGGGGCGAGCCCACCGCCGACGGCGACGGCACCCGGCTGGCGGGTCAGTCGTTCGCCGTCGTCCGGACCGGTTAGAGCAGGTACCGGTAGGCCGGGGAATCCGGCGCGAGCGTCTCGATGTGCATGTCGAGGGCCTGCATGCGGTGCAGCAGCCCGTCGAAATCGGCAGCCGATCCGAGCTCGATACCGACCAGCGCCTCACCGGTGTCGCGGTTGTTGCGCTTGACGTATTCGAAGAGCGTGATGTCGTCGTTCGGACCGAGCACCTCGTCCAGGAAGCGCCGCAGCGCACCCGGCTCCTGCGGGAAGCCCACCAGGAAGTAGTGCTTGAGCCCGAGGTGCACCAGCGACCGTTCGAGCACCTCCCCGTAGCGCGATACGTCGTTGTTGCCGCCGGAGATCAGGCACACCACCGTCGACCCCGGTTCCACGGACGTCTCCAGCAGTCCGGCCACCGACAGCGCACCCGCGGGCTCGGCGATGATGCCCTCGTTCTGATAGAGATCGAGCATCGCCGTGCACACCGCACCCTCGTCCACCGCGGTCAGCGACACCATGTCCCCGGCCGCGCTGAGCACTTCGAACGGCAGCTGGCCGGCCCGGGCCACGGCGGCGCCGTCGACGAACTGGTCGACGTGCTCGAGAGTGACCGGCTCGCCCGCGGTCAGGGCGGTCAGCATCGTGGCCGCACCCGCGGGCTCCACCCCCAGGATCGAGGTGCCCGACGTGCGTTCGGCGAGGTAGGTGGTGATCCCGGAGATGCAGCCGCCGCCGCCCACCGGCACGATCACCAGATCCGGTTCGGCACCGAGATCGTCGAGGATCTCCGCGGCGATGGTGCCCTGCCCGGCCATGGTGCGCAGATCGTCGTACGGCGGCACCAGCGTCGCGCCGGTGCGCTGGACGTCGTCGAGCGCCGCGGCCGCCGCCATGTCGTACGTGGCGCCGCCGGCGATGAGCTCGATGAATTCCCGGCCGTGGTAGCGGATCCGGTCGCGCTTCTGCTTCGGCGTCTTGGCCGGGATGTAGACCCGGCCCTTGACCCCCATGGTGCGACAGGCCAAGGCGAAGCCCTGCGCGTGGTTACCGGCCGACGAACAGACCACCCCGGCGGCCAGCTCGTCGGCCGTCAGCTGGGAGAGCAGGTTGAATGCGCCGCGCAGCTTGTACGAGCGCACCGCCTGCAGATCCTCACGCTTGAGGTAGACGGTGGCGTCGGTGGCATCGGACAGCCGTTCGGAGTACTGCAGCGGGGTCCGGATCACCACGCCCGAAATTCGCGCGGCGGCCTCGTCGATGTCGGCCGCGGTCAGCGGCGGCGAGGTACGAGGTTGCCGGCTCAGATCGGTGGACACCGGTCAATGGTGCCACTGCGGCGCTCGGGTGGCACAGCCGGTGGGCGGCCTACTCGGCGGGAGTGAGCACGAAGACCGGGATCTCGCGGTCGGTCTTCTCCTGGTAGTCGGCGTAGTCGGGATAGGCCTCCACGGCCCGCTCCCACCACTGCGCCTTCTCCTCGCCGAAGACCTCGCGCGCGTCGTACTCCTTGGTGACGGTCTCGTCCTGCAGCTCCACGCGCGGGTTCTTCTTGATGTTGAAGTACCAGACCGGGTGTTTGGGCGCCCCGCCGAGCGAGGCCACGACGGCGTACTCCCCCTGGTGTTCGACGCGCATGAGCGGTGTCTTGCGTAGTTTGCCCGATTTGGCGCCGACGGTGGTCAGCAGGACGACGGGACGTCCGCCGAGCTCGGTGGCTTCCGTGCCGCCCGACTCCATGTATTTCTCGGCCTGTTCGCGGGCCCAGTCCGAGGTGCTCGGCTCATATTCTCCGGTCAGAGGCATGAAACCAGCTTAGGCGGGTATCGCGGGGAGGCTGGCTCTTTTTGGCCCCTGATCCGCGAGTTCGGCTAGCCGAACTTCTCCTGGAGGAGTACCCTGAACCCCGTGACCACCACGACCGGAAACCTGCGTTCGACCGTCGCCCGCGCGACGTGCGACGTCAGTGTGGCCGGGGTCCCGTGGCCGGCGTACAAGCTCTGGGCCCTGCTGGTAGGGCTGATTGCCCTGGTCGTTGCCGGTCTGCTGACGATGAGCGCATCAGTCGGCGTGCTCTCCGGCGCGGCCGCGGCCACTGTGGCCTGGGTCGGGCTGAGCCTCTACTGCGCGTCCTGCCGCTGACCCTCGACCAGCCGGCGCAGCGCGTCGAGATCGGCAGCCACCGCCGCGATGTCCGCCTCGAATTCGTCGTCGGTCATTCCGCGCTGCCGCACGCTGAACACCACCTCGCACCGCGGTTCGCCCGGCCCCGCCGGCAAGATCCGGAAGGGGTTGTAGACCGCCTCCCCCGACGGTAGCCGCACCACGTGGTCGAGCACGCCGAACGTATTGGGCGCGGAGAACTCCACCACGACGGTGCCCATCGGCGAATCGGCCAGCCACCCCTGCGGGCTCTGCCGCAATTCACCCGCCGCCAGCCCCGCCGCCCACGCCGGCCAGGTGCGCGGATCGGCGAGGAAGTCGTAGACCGCCTCCGGCGACGCGTCGATCCACCTGCTCACATGCCGTGACACACCGATATCCGTTTTTGCGCTGTCGTCATCCATCCGACCATCGTCGCGCACACAATGAGCCGATGGACACCATCCCGTCCTGGTTGCGGCCCGGCACACCGGAGAGCCGGCTGCCCGTCCTCGCCGCCCTGCTGGTCGCCATCGCACTGCAGACCGTCATCGCCGACGACTACACACTGATCCCCCGCTGGCCGCTGATCACCCTCGAACTGCTGCTCATCGCCGTGCTGGTCGGGCTCAACCCCGTGCGCTTCGACCGGTCGACGCTACTGGGCCGCTACGCCGGCCGGGTGCTGCTCGCAGCAATCACGCTCGACAACGTCATCTGCGCCGTCGACCTCGGCAAGCACATCCTCGCCGGGGACGTGAGCAACGACGCCGCGATGCTGTTGACCACCGGCGCGTCGATCATCATCACCAACGTCGTCGTCTTCGGCATCTGGTACTGGGAACTGGACCGCGGCGGACCCTTCGCCCGGCTCGCCGGCGACCAGCCGTACCCGGACTTCCTCTTCCCTCAGATGGACAACCCCCAGATCGCCCCGCCGGACTGGCGACCGACGTTCGTCGACTACCTCTACATCAGCGTGACGAACGTGCTGTCGTTCTCCCCCGCCGACACTGCGCCGCTGGCGCGCTGGGCCAAGATCCTGATGACCGTGCAGTCGTCGATCGCGCTGTCGACGGCGGGCCTGGTGATCGCGCGGGCGGTCAACGTCCTCCGCTAGCGCATCAGCCGCCCAGGCAGCCCGGGCCCAGCAACGCCTTGAGGTCACCCATCAGCGCCGAGGACGGGGTCACCCGCAGCGCCTGGTCGAGTTCGAGGGTGGTGATGCGCTCCCCGCTGATCAGCCGCAGATGCACCTGCGAGGTACCCGGATGGTTGGCCAGCACCTGTTTGAGCGCGCTGACCTTGTCGATCGTGCACTGGCGGGTCGGCAGGCTGACCGCCAGCGGACGGTCGACCTGGGCGTTGGAGAAGTCCGGCACGATCAGCTCGTGGGCGATCAGCGCGATGCGGTCGTCGCGGGCGGCCACCTTCGCCTTGACCAGCACCACGACGTCGTCGGCGATCTCCGCGCCGAACAACGAATAGGTCTGCGGGAAGAACAGCACCTCGATGCCGCCGGTCAGATCCTCGAGTTGCGCTGAGGCCCAAGGCAACCCGTTCTTGTTGACGCGCCGGTTCACCGAGGCCAGGATGCCGCCGACGAGGACCTGCGCCTCGTTGGCGACGTCACCGTCGAGGATTGCGGGAATCTGAGTGTCCACCTGCGCGGCCAACAGATGCGCGACGCCGTTGAGCGGATGCCCGGACACGTAGAGTCCCAGCATCTCGCGTTCGAGGGCGAGCTTGTGCTTGTCCTCCCACTCCTCGTCGGGCACCTTGATGGTGAACACGGAATCCCCCAGATCCGCGCCCGACCCGTCGGCCGCGCCGAACAGGTCGAACTGACCCATCGCCTCGGCCTTCTTGGTGCCGAGCACCGAGTCCACGGCGTCGGTGTGCACCAGGAACAGACCCTTGCGGGGATGACCGAGAGAATCGAACGCCCCGGCCTTGATCAGCGACTCCGTCACCTTCTTGTTGCAGGCGGCGATGTCGATCTTGTTCAGGTAGTCCGAGAAGTCGGTGTACTTACCCCGCTCGGTGCGGGTATTCACCAGCGACGCAACGACATTGGCGCCGACGTTGCGCACCGCGCCGAGGCCGAACCGGATGTCGTTGCCGACCGAGGCGAAGTTCTGCACCGACTCGTTGACGTCCGGCGGCAGCACCGTGATGCCCAGCCGGCGGCAGTCCGCGAGATACACCGCAGCCTTGTCTTTGTCGTCGCCGACCGAGGTGAGCAGGCCGGCCATGTACTCAGCCGGGAAGTTCGCCTTCAGGTAGGCCGTCCAGTACGACACCAGGCCGTAGCCGGCGGCGTGCGATTTGTTGAACGCGTATCCGGCGAACGGGAGGATGGTGTCCCACAGCGCCTTGACGGCCTTCTCGGAGAAGCCGTTCGCGGTCATGCCCTCATGGAAACCCTTGTACTCGGCCTCGAGCACCTCGAGCTTCTTCTTGCCCATGGCCTTTCGCAGCGCGTCGGCCTTACCCATCGTGTAGGAGGCGACCTTCTGCGCGATGAACATGATCTGCTCTTGGTAGACGATCAGACCGTAGGTCTCCGAGAGGATCTCCTTGAGCGGTTCCTCCAGCTCGGGGTGGATCGGCTTGATGGCCTGCCGGCCGTTCTTGCGGTCGGCGTAGTCGTTGTGGGCGTTCATGCCCATCGGGCCCGGGCGGTACAGCGCCAGCACCGCGACGATGTCGTTGAACTCAGTGGGCTGCATCCGGCGCAGCAGGTCGCGCATCGGTCCGCCGTCGAGCTGGAACACCCCGAGCGTGTCGCCGCGGCCGAGCAGTTCGTAGGCCTTCGGATCGTCGAGCGGCAGAGCCTCCAGGTCGAGATCGATGCCGCGGTTGGCTTTGATGTTCTCGATGCAGTCGCCGATGATCGTGAGGTTCCGCAACCCCAGGAAGTCCATCTTCAGCAGGCCGATGGCCTCACACGACGGATAGTCCCAACCGGTGATGATCGCGCCGTCCTGCGGGCGGCGCCACAGCGGTATCGCGTCGATGAGCGGCTCGGAGCTCATGATCACCGCGCAGGCGTGCACGCCGGCGTTGCGGACCAGACCCTCCAGCCCGCGCGCGGTCTCGTAGATGGTCCGCACGTCGGGGTCGGTGTCGATGAGGGCGCGGACCTCGGCGGCTTCCTTGTAGCGCTCGTGGTTGGGGTCGGTGATGCCGGAGACCGAGATGTCCTTGGCCATGATCGGCGGCGGGAGCGCCTTGGTGATGCGATCGGCGATGGCGAAGCCGGGCTGGCCGTAGTGGACGCGCGCTGAATCCTTCAGCGCCGCTTTGGTCTTGATGGTGCCGAACGTGATGACCTGGGCGACGCGGTCGCTGCCCCACTTGTTGGCGGCGTAGCGCAGCATCTCGCCGCGGCGACGATCGTCGAAGTCGATGTCGATATCGGGGGCCGACGGCCGCTCCGGGTTGAGGAACCGCTCGAACAGCAGACCGTGCGGGATCGGGTCGATGTTGGTGATGCCCAGTGCGTAGGCCACCAGCGAACCGGCCGCCGAACCGCGGCCCGGGCCGACCCGGATGTCGACGGACTTCGCGTAGTTGATGAGGTCGGCGACGATCAAAAAGTACGACGGGAAGCCCTTGTCGCAGATGACCTTGATCTCGTACTCGGCGCGCCCGATGTACTCGTCGGGCACGACGCCGCCGGGCATGTCCTTGCAGCGGCGCTTCAGACCTTCCATCACCTCGTGGTGCAGCCAGCTGGCCTGATCGTGACCCTCGGGCACCGGGAAGATCGGCATCCGGTCCCGTGGCGTCCACACGTCGGCGTAGGACTGCACCCGCTCGGCGATCAGGAGCGTCGAATCGCACGCACCGGGCACCTGGTCGTCCCACAGCGCGCGCATCTCCGCAGCGGACTTCAGGTAGTAGCCGTCACCGTCGAATTTGAAGCGTGCCGGATCCGACAGCGTCTTGCCGGTCTGGATGCACAGCAACGCCTCGTGGTTCTGGGAGGCGTCGCGGGTGACGTAGTGGCAGTCGTTGGTGGCCAGCGGGCGGATGTCGAGTTTGCGGCCGACCTCGAGCAGCCCCTCCCGCACCCGGCGTTCGATGGACAGCCCGTGGTCCATCAGCTCGAGGAAGAAGTTGTCGGGACCGAAGATCTCCCGCCACTTGGCCGCCGCCTCCAGCGCTTCGCACTCGTGGCCGAGTCGCAACCGGGTCTGCACCTCCCCGGACGGGCAGCCGGTGGTGGCGATGATGCCCTCGGCGTGTTCGGCGATCAGTTCGGCATCCATCCGCGACCACTTGCCGAGCTGACCCTCGAACGAGGCGAGCGAGGAGAGCTTGAACAGGTTGCGCAACCCCGTCGCGTTCTCGGCCATCATCGTCATGTGCGTGTAGGAGCCGCTGCCCGACACGTCGTCGCTCTTCTGCCCCGGGTCACCCCACAGGACGCGTTTGGTGTCGAACCGCGAGCCGGGGGCGATGTAGGCCTCCACCCCGATGATCGGCTTGATCCCGGCATCGGTGGCGGCGTTGTAGAACTCGCTGGCCCCGAACATGTTTCCGTGATCGGTCATTCCGATCGCCGGCATCTCGAGGCGTTTGGCCTCGGCCAGCATCGGCTTGACCTTCGCCGCACCGTCCAGCATCGAGTACTCGGTGTGGTTGTGCAGGTGCACGAACGACTGCGACTGACCGCTCATAGGTGCGCCAGTCTATGGTCGACCACCGACACCCCCTCGGCGTGTCGCGTGCCGTGTCCGAAGATTGCCTCTACTCGTCCGCCGCGACGGGCACCAGACCGCGCGCGAACAGCGAGATGAGCTGCCCGGCGATGGGTCCGAGATCGCCGTTCCCGGTGAACGCGGCGTGGAACGCCATGCCGTAGAGGATCACCTGCAGCATGTCGGCGACGGCTTCGACCTCGGTGTCGGGCTCGAGTTCCCCGCTGCGGACCGCGTCTTCGACCAGCCGCAGCAGAAACGCCCGGATCGGCGAGTGCCCGACGGTCTGCAGCTCGGGGTTGCGGTGGTACTCCAGCCGGGCGCTGATCAGGAACGGCATCATCGATCGGTCCCGGGTGTCGACCTGGGACACGGCGTCGACGAACGCCGAGAGCCGGCCCAGCAACGTGGGTGCGTCCACGGCCGCGCCGACACAGTGGGCGATCACGTGGCGGGCCTCGTCGACGATCGCCTCGTACAGGTCCTCGCGTCCAGGGAAGTAGTAGTGCAGCGTGGGGCGGCTGAGACCGGTGCGCTTGGAGATCGCCTGGAACGTCATCCCCGGGTAGCCACGCTCGTTGAGCACCTCACGAGCAGCGCGCACGATCTCTTTGCGGGTACGCGTCGAGTCGGCACCCACCGGGCGGCCGAGTGCGCGCTGCGCCGCCTTCACCTGGCTCTTGCGCTGCACTCCGCGAACCTAGGACATCGTCGCAGGCCTGGCAACCGTGTCCCGAGGGGGCCTGCGTCGCAGCGCGTCGGCGGCCAGCAACACCAGGGCCAGCCAGATCAGGCCGAATCCGAGCCAGCGGCCCAGCGGCATCGGCTCGTTGCCGATCAGCACGCCCCACGCCATCTGCAGACCGGGGTTGATATAGAAGAGCAGGCCCAGCGTCACCAACGTCAGCCGCTGCGCCGCCGCGGCGAACAGCAGCAGCGGGATCGCCGTCACCGGGCCGGCGAGCAGCAGCAGCGCCATGTGGCCGGCACCGCTGCCCAGGAAGTGGCCCTGCCCGGCCGTCTCCAGCACGACCAGGTAGCCGACCGCGATCGGCAGCGCGAGCAGGGTCTCGACGGCCACACTGACCCGCGGATCGGCGTCCACCACCTTCTTGACCATCCCGTAGACGCCGAACGACAGCGCCAGCACGACCGCAATGTACGGCGGCTCCCCCACCTCGATCGTCAGCAGCACCACCGCGACGATCGCGATCGCCAGCGCCACCAGCTGCCACCGGCCGATCCGTTCCCGGAACACCAGCACCCCCAGCGCCACGCTGACCAGCGGGTTGATGAAGTAGCCGAGCGCGGCGTCCACGACGTGGTCGTGGGTGACCGCGTAGATGTAGGTGCCCCAGTTCACCGAGATCAGCGCCGACGCGCCAGCCAGCAGCAGCCAGGTGCGGCCCGACAGCCGGCGCAGATCGCCGAGGCGGCGTGCGACGGCGACCACCAGCAGCAGGAACACCGAGCTCCACACGATGCGGTGGGCCAGCACCTCAAGGGAGCCGGCGGGAAGCAACAGCAGGAAGAAGCCCGGGCACAGCCCCCACCAGACGTAGGCGCCGACGCCGAAGAGCCAACCAGCCCGGTCTTTGGTCAACGGGCGTTCCGGCGCAACACGTCGATGGCGTGCTGCAGATCCTGCGGATAGGGGCTGGTTATCTCTACCCAGCGGCCGTCGGCGGGGTGCGCGAAGGCCAGCGATCGGGCGTGCAGCCACTGCCGCTCGAGCCCGAGTTTCTTGGCCAGCGTCGGATCGGCGCCGTAGGTGAGGTCGCCGCAGCACGGATGGTGCAGCGCGGCGAAGTGCACGCGGATCTGATGGGTACGACCGGTTTCCAGGTGGACGTCGAGCAGGCTGGCCGCCTGGTGCGCCTCGAGGGTGTCGTAGTGGGTGACACTGTTGCGCCCGCCCTCGACGACGGCGAATTTCCAGTCGTTGCCTCGGTGTCTGCCGATCGGCGCGTCGATGGTCCCGCTGCTGGGGTCGGGATGGCCCTGTACGAGGGCGTGATAGCGCTTCTCGACCGTGCGCTGTTTGAACGCCCGCTTGAGCACCGTGTAGGCGCGCTCCGACAGCGCCACCACCATCACCCCGGAGGTCCCGACGTCCAGCCGGTGCACGATGCCCTGCCGCTCGTGGATGCCCGACGTGCTGATCCGGAAGCCGGCCGCGGCCAGCCCGCCCAGCACCGTCGGCCCGTGCCAACCGACGGTCGCGTGCGCGGCCACCCCCGGCGGTTTGTCCACGGCGACGATGTCGTCGTCGGAGTACAGGATGTCCATACCCTCGATCTCGACCGGTGTGTTCTCCACGGGCGCGGGGGCCTCGGGCAGCCGCACCTCGAGCCAGGCGCCTGCAGTGAGTTTGTCGGATTTCGCCGCCGGGCTGCCGTCGATGTCGACGCCCCCGTCCTCGGCCATCGCCGCGGCCGCGGTGCGCGATACACCGAGCAGCCGGGACAGCCCGGCGTCGACGCGCATACCGGCCAGACCCTCGGGAACCGGCATCGAACGGGTGCTCACTAGCTCTGATCGGCCTTCGACTCGGCCTGATCCGATGCGTCGTCCGGCTGGCGCCTCCCGACGGAATCCGATGCGTCGTCCGGCTGGCGCCTCCCGACGGTGTCGTAGTCGAATCCGAACATCGACAGCACCACCAGCAGGATCGCCCCGCCGACCACGGACGGATCCGCCACGTTGAACACCGGCCACCAGCCGATGGACAGGAAGTCAACGACGTGTCCGCGCAGCGGTCCCGGTGACCGGAAGAACCGGTCCACCAGGTTGCCCATCGCCCCGCCCAGGATCATGCCCAGGCCCAGCGCCCACCACGGCGACACCAGGCGTCGGCCCATCCAGATGATGCCGATCACCACGCCGGTGGCGACCAGCGTCAGCACCCACGTGTAGCCGGTCGCCATCGAGAACGCCGCACCGGAGTTGCGCACCAGGGTCCAGGTCACGGTGTCGCCGATGATCGATACCGGCTGCCCGGGGGTGAGCAACCGCACCGCGAGCACCTTGGTCACCACGTCGAGGGCGAGGACCACCGCCGCGACCGACAGCAACAGGAACAGCCGTCGGCGCGGTCGCACAGCCCCGCCGACGGCACCGCCGTCGCTGCCGACCTCGGTGGCCGCGGGCTCCGCGGCAGCGGTCGCGGGCTCGGCTTTGCCCGGGGTTTCGTCAGTCACGCATCCATCATCCCAAACGCGGCGGGCTGCGGGACAATCCGCACGTGAGCCTTGTCGTGATCAGCACCGGCGGCACGATCGCCACCAGCACCGACGCCGACGGCGTCCGTCGCCCCGACCGCACCGGCGCGGATCTGACCGCCGGACTGGATGTCGCCGTGGTGGACCTGCTCCGCGCGGACAGCTCCGCGCTCGGTCCGCCCGAGTGGGATCTGATCGGCGCCGCAGTGCGCAGGGCGGTCGGTGACGGCGCAGACGGGGTGGTGATCACCCACGGCACCGACACCCTCGAGGAGACGGCCCTGTGGCTGGACCTGACGTATCAGGGCTTCGTGCCCGTGGTCCTGACCGGTGCGATGCGCAGTGCTGACGCCCCCGATGCCGACGGACCCGCCAACCTGCGCGACGCGCTGACCGTCGCCGGCGATTCGGCCGCGCGCGGGCTGGGTGTGCTGGTGGCGTTCTCCGGCCGCGTCCGCCGGCCGCTCGGGCTGAACAAGGTGGGCGGCTCGACGCTGGACTGTTTCGCCGGCCCGGAGGTGGGTGAGGTCACCGCGGGCCGGTTCACCGTCACCGGGCAGAAAAGCGGGGTGCGGTTCGGGGAGCTGACCGCGGCCGACGCGCCGCGGGTGGACATCGCCGCGGTGTATGCGGGCTCCGACGCCGTCGCGCTCGACGCCTTCGCCGCCGCGGGCGCGCGGGCGGTCGTGCTGGAGGCGATGGGGGCGGGTAACGCCGGACCGGACGTCATCGCCGGGGTGCGGCGGTTGTGCGCTGACGGGATCGTGGTGGCGGTGGCCACCCGAGTGCCGGGCGGGAGCGTCAGCCCGGCCTACGGTCCGGGCCGGGAGTTGGCCGACGCCGGGGCGGTCGTCGTCCCCGGCTTGCGGCCGCCGCAGGCGCGGGTGCTGCTGATGGCCGCGCTGGCGGCGGGTCGAGACCCGGGTGAGGTCTTCGCGCGCTGGGGCTGAACCGCCGCGAGCGTGCGTGTTTGCACGCGACACGCCGGGCAATAGTTGGCAGTTTGCGCACGCTCGCGGGTGTTCGCCCACGGTGTCGGTGCTACGTCGCGTCCTCGGAACCCAGTGCGGCGACGTAGTCCGGCCAGTCCAGGCTGTCGACCGGGTTCGCACGCGTCACCTCGGGCGCGGACGCCGGGAAGGTGCGCGTCGGCCCGGGTCCGGTGCTACGGGTCTCGAACCGCACGGTCATGACACCGTGGCCGGCGCCCTGGATCCAACCGTGGCCGAACTCGGGATGGGTGACGTCGTCGCCGACGCCCCACGCGGGCGGTGTCGCGGCGAGCGCGCTGACCGTCGACCCGACGGTGGCGACTGCACCCTGCGCCTCCTCGGTGACCGATTCCAGATTCGGAAACAGCGACTCCTGAAGCACCTCGGTCAGCCCCGAGAAGCCCACGCCCACAAGACGAATGGGTCCGATCTCCGCCGGGTCGAGCAGCAACCGCCGTGCCGTGGCGATCAAGGTCGCCGAATCGGTGGTCGCCGACGGCAGGGTGGCCGAACGGGTCAGGGTGCTCATATCCGACTTCTTGAGTTTGACCGTGACCGTGCGGGCGCCGCGACCGTCCTTCTGCAGTCTGCGGTGTGCGTGCTCCCCGATCGGACCCGCCGCTTCCCGGAGTTGGTCGAGGGTGATGAGGTCGGCCGGGAACGTCGATTCCGCGCTGATCTGTTTGGCCTCGGCGCGTTCGGCGACGGGCCGGTCATCGATCCCCCGGGCCAGCCGATGCAGTGCCGGTCCCACCGTGGCGCCGAGGACGTCGGCGGCCTCGGCGTCCGACAGCGCGGCGAACCGCCCGATCGTCTCGATGCCGATGCGGTGCAACTTGTCCTCGGCCACCGGCCCGATTCCCCACAGCCTGCGCACGGGCAGCCCGTGGAGCAGTTCACGCTGTTCGTCGGGCCGCACCACCCGGACCCCGTCCGGTTTGGCCAGCCCCGACGCGATCTTCGCCAGCTGCTTACCCGATCCGGCGCCGACGGACGCGATCAGGCCGGTCACCTCGCGCACGGTGGCCCGCAGCCGCTCGCAGAACGCCTCGGCCTCCTCGGCCGACGCCCCGGCCAGCTCGACCGGCTCCCCGAACGCCTCGTCGAAGGACAGCTGTTCGAGTACCGGGACCAGGGTCCGCACGGTGTCGAAGACCCGCCGGCTCGCGACGCCGTAGACGACGCCGCGTGGCGGCAGCACCACCGCGGGGGCACCGACCATCCGGCGAGCCTGGTGCATCGGCATCGCCGAGCGGGCGCCGTGCACGCGGGCCTCGTAGCTGGCGCCGGCCACCACACCGCGACCGCCCAACCCGCCGACCAGCACCGGTCGGCCCCGCAGTGTGGGACGGGTCAGCTGCTCCACCGACGCGAAGAACGCGTCCATGTCCAGGTGCAGGACCCACCGCGCGTCCACACCCGCAGATGCTAGGGCGTTAGCCTGACGGGATGCGAGAGGTGCCCATCAGCGATGAGTCGATCCGCCTCGGGCAGTTCCTGAAACTGGCCTCGCTGATCGACAGCGGGGCCGACGCCAAGGCCGTGATCGCCGACGGGATGGTCACCGTCAACGGGGACGTGGAGACCCGGCGGGGGCGTCAACTGCACGCCGGCGACACCGTCGCACTCGGCGACGAGGCCGCCGTCGTCACCCGCGGTTGACCACCCGGACCGCCTCGGCGCTCAGCGTCCGGTCGCACTGATCGCACGCCAACTCCGGGACGAAGTCCGTCCCACACGCGGTGTGGGTGAGCACGAGCGCGGAGCCCTCCGGGGCGCCGAACCACTCCTCGGCCCAGTGGATCGACGCCGCCACCACCGGATAAAACGCGCGCCCCTTCGGCGTGAGGTGATACTCAGACCAGTCCGCGCGGCGAGGATGGGCCGCGGCCTGCAGCACCCCGATGTCGCAGAACACCCGCAGATGTTCGGCCACCAGCGCGGCCGGCGCCCCGAGCCGGGTCTGGAAGTCGCTGAACCGCCGGGTCCCCAGAAACGCGGCACCGATGATCGCCGACGCCCAGCGGTTGCCGAAGATCGCCATCGTCTCCGGGAACAGCCCGGGCGCATCGCCGCGGGTGCGCCTGCGGGTCGTCCCGCGGGGCACGGACCGCTGCCATCCGCCGCTGGGGCCCCACCGTCCGGTGATGTCGGCCGTTCCGGTCTCTCGGCGGCAGCCGGCACACCGCAGCACCGGCGAGAACTCCACCCCGCATCCGGTGTGCTCCATCGCGGGCAGCGTCGTGGCATGCTCGTCCACCCACGTCCGCTCCCAGTGCCAGATGGACACCAGAACCGGCCAGAGCGCCTGGCAGCGCTCGGTGGGCAGATATCCCGCCCGCAGCGGCTGCTGCTGATACACCCGCCGCTCCAGCAGCCCGTCGTCGACGAGGGCCCGCAGCCGGCCTGTCAGCACGGCCGCCGAGATGGGCAGAGTGGTGAAGTCGGTGAAACGCCTTGCGCCCAGCAGGGATTCGCGCACGATCAGCAGGGTCCACTCGTCGCCGAGCAGGCCCAGCATCCGCCCTATCGCGTTGACCTCACCGTCGGTGGTCACCGCGGACTGTGCCAGCGCCGCAACTCGTCGCCGGCCACCCAGGTGGAATGCGTTCCGCTGCAGACCCTCTCAGGCAACCGCAGCGTGCACACCGGGCCGTCGGTGACGCGTGCGGCGTCGAACACCAGGCAGTAGGACGCGTCGTCGTTCATGTCGGTGGTCAGCGTGACCAGGTAGCCGTCGTCCTCCGCGGTGCTGCCGGGCCGCGGCGCCATGGAGGCCTCGCTGCCGAACACCCCGTCGCCGAACGCGTAACGCTCTTCGCTGCCGGTGGACAGGTCGTGGCGGACCAGCCCGTCGAACAGGAACCAGCCCGGCTTGCCGGTGGCGGCATACACGTACCGGTAGGGGCGGGTCTGGTAGTCGCCGTTCATCATCCCGAACTCGGTGAGGCGCTCCGACAGCCGCTCCTCGGTCACCGCCCCGGTGATGAGGTTGAACCGCCAGCGGTGCAGATGCGATTCGAAACCGTCGAGCGCCAGGTAGCGGAAGGCCGCCTCCTCCAACGACTTCGCACCCTTCGTCGACGGTGACGGATTGTCCTGGAAGAACCCGTCGAGCACGATCTCGTCGCCGTACTCGAAGGCGTTGACGAAGTGCAGGGCGTAGGTGGGGGCCGCCTCGAACCACCGCACCTGCGATCGGTCGCCGCGGCGGGGCAGCACCGCGAACCGGGACGGCAGGTCCCGGTGGAACACCGGCGCGTGGATGTCCTGCTTCAACAGCGACGGTTCCCAGAACAGCGGGAAGTCGTTGAGGATCACGTAGTTCTCGGTGAACGCCATATCGTGCGGCATCCGCGGGCCGGGCAGCGGCACGTCGGTGTGGTGCACCAGGTTCGCGTCCTTGTCCACCACGCCGTAACGCAGGAACGGCGCCTCCTTGCTGTAGCTGAAGAACAGCAGCTCCCCGGTGACCGCATCGACCTTGGGATGCGCCGATACGCCCCATTGCGGGAAGTCGCCGTGCCAGGTCTCCTTGCCGAGCGTGTCGGCGGTGTAGGGGTCGACGCGGTACAGGTCGCCGCACATGTAGAAGCTCGTGAGCGCGGTCCCCCGGTGCACGACGACGTCGGTGCTCGACGCGTCCTTCATCCGGGTGCGCGCGCCCCAGCCGTCCTCGCGTTTCGCCGCCGACGGCATCTCGATGAAGCCGGCCCACAGCGGACCGCCGGCCTCATTCTCGGCGAGGAAGCCGTCGGTGCGGACGAACCTGTTGCGGTAGTGAGCTTTTCCGTCGGCGAATTCGACGATGTGGATCATGCCGTCGCCGTCGAACGGGTGATACGCCGTCGCTGCCGGATGCAGCGGGTTCTCGGTGTTGCGCAGATACATGCCGTCCAGATCGGCAGGCACCTCACCGGCGACCACCTCGAGATCGTCGGCGCGCCACTCGGTGAGCTGGGGCCGCCACGGCCCGGTCCGGTACGGGTGATCGTCGTCCGCCGGGAGCGTCGAGGTGAACGTCCCGATGCGTTGTGCGCCCATGGCCGGAAACTACAGTTGACAGAGTGACTCTGTCAATTGAACTATGGGGTCATGCAGGACGTCTGGATTCTCGGCGGGTATCAGAGCGACTTCGCCCGCAATCTGCACCGTGAAGGCCTCGACTTCGCCGATCTGACCGCCGAGGTGGTCGACCGGACACTGGCCGCCGCGCGCCTCGACGCGACCGCGGTCGAGGTCGTCCACGTTGGCAACGCCTTCGGCGAACTGTTCGCCGCGCAGAGCCATCTCGGCGCGATGCCGGCGACGGTCGACGACGCCCTGTGGGGTGTCCCGGCCTCCCGGCACGAGGCGGCGTGCGCGTCCGGCAGCATCGCCGCCCTCGCCGCGCTCGCCGATCTGCGCGCCGGCAACTACGACGTGGCGCTGGTCCTGGGCCTGGAACTCGAGAAGACCGTGCCCGGACCGGTCGGCGCCGGCCACCTCGCCGCCGCGGGCTGGACCGGGCACGAGGATGCGGCCACCAGCAACCTGTGGGCCCAGGTGTTCTCCCGGGTTGCCGACGAATACGACCGCCGCTACGGCCTCGACGAGGCACACCTGCGCGCGATCGCCGACCTGAACTACGCCAACGCCCGCCGCAACGACAATGCCCAGGCCCGGCACTGGACCGTGCCGACGCTCTCCGCCGACGACGAGCAGAACCCCGTGGTGGAGGGGCGGTTACGGCGCTACGACTGCAGCCAGCTCACCGACGGCGGCGCCGGTGTGATGCTGGTGACCGACGCCTACCTGCGCGAGCACCCCGATGCCCGGCCGGTGGCGCGCATCGAAGGGTGGGGACACCGCACCGTCGGCCTCGGACTGGCGCAGAAGCTCGGACGGCACCCGGACTCGCCGTACGTGCTGCCTCACGTCCGTGGCGCGGTGCACGACGCGTTCGGCCGCGCCGGGGTCCCCCTCGAGGCGTTGTCCGGCTTCGAGGTGCACGACTGCTTCACGCCCAGCGAATACCTGGCGATCGACCACATCGGGCTGACCGAACCGGGGATGTCCTGGCAAGCCGTCGAGGACGGCGACATCGCACCGGGCGGACGCCTACCGGTCAACCCGGGCGGTGGGCTGATCGGCGGCGGACATCCGGTGGGCGCCACGGGCGTTCGCATGCTCGTCGACGCCGCCAGACAGGTCAGCGGCACCGCGGGTGACTACCAGGTCGACGGCGCCGACCGCTTCGGCACCCTGAACATCGGCGGCAGCACCGCGACCGTCGTCAGCTTCGTCGTCGGCGCCGCGCCGCGCTGAACGTCAGGCCTTCGTCAGCGCCACCCGCACGCCCTCGCCGATCTCTGCGCCGTCGGTCGGATCGCCGAATTCGAAACTCGTGGCGAGGATCTCGCGGGCGATCAGATCGCGGTGCGTGCGGGCCCAGCCCTCCTGCGGGCCGGGTACCGACATCACCACCGAGATGCGGTCGGAGACCTCCAGACCCGTCGACTTGCGCATCTCCTGCAGTTCGCGAATGCGGTCCTTCGCCCAGCCCTCGGCCTCGAGTTCCTCGGTGACGGTGCTGTCGAGCACCACCAGGCCCGCGCCGTCGGGCAGCGCGGCGGTCTCGGCCGGATCGGCGGCCACCAGGCGCGAGGTGAACTCTCCCGGCTGCAGGACCGCGGGGCCGGCCGTCAGCGTGCCGTCGTCGTTGGCCACCGCCTCCCCCGCCTTGACCGCCTTGATCGCGGCCTGCACGTCGCGGCCCAGCCGCGGACCGGCCACCTTGGCGTTGACGGTGAGCTCGAAGCGGCCGTAGGTGGCGATGTCGTCGGTCAACTCGACGGCCTTGACGTTGAGCTCGTCGGCGATCAGATCGGTGAACGGCTCCAGCTGAGCCGGATCATGAACCGCGACAGTCAGTTTCGACAGCGGCAGCCGCACCCGCAGCTTGTTGGCCTTCCGCAGCGACGACGCCGTGGAGCACACCGCGCGCACCTGGTCCATCGCCGCCACCAGGGCCGGATCGGCGGGCAGTTCGCCGGCGGCGGGCCAGTCCGTGAGGTGGACCGACCGCTCGCCGGTGACCCCACGCCAGATCACCTCGGTGATCAGCGGCAGCAGCGGTGCGGCCAGCCGCGAGGTCACCTCGAGCACCGTGTGCAGCGTGTCGATGGCGTCCCGGTCCTCCTGCCAGAACCGCGAACGTGACCGCCGCACATACCAATTCGTCAACGCCTCGGTGAACTGCCGCAGGTCGTCGCAGGCACCGGAGATGTCACAGGTGTCGAGCGACTCTGTCAGGTCGTCACGCAGCGCCGCGAGCTTGGCCAGGATGTACCGGTCCAGGACGTGCGTGGAATCGGTGCGCCAGGTGCCCTTCTGCGGGGCGTACAGCGTGAGGAACGAGTAGGCGTTCCACAGCGGCAACAGCACCTGACGGACCCCCTCGCGGATGCCCTGTTCGGTCACCACCAGGTTGCCGCCGCGCAGGATCGGCGAGGCCATCAGGAACCAGCGCATGGCGTCGGAACCGTCGCGGTCGAACACCTCGGTCACGTCGGGGTAGTTGCGCAGCGACTTGCTCATCTTCTGACCGTCGTTGCCCAGCACGATGCCGTGGGAGACACAGGTTTTGAACGCCGGGCGGTCGAACAGCGCGGTGGCCAGCACGTGCAGGGTGTAGAACCACCCGCGGGTCTGGCCGATGTACTCGACGATGAAGTCGCCGGGGAAGTGCGGTTCCGCCCCCGAGAACCAGTCCTGGTTCTCGAACGGATAGTGCACCTGCGCGTACGGCATCGACCCGGAGTCGAACCACACATCGAGCACGTCCTCGATCCGCCGCATCGTCGAGCGACCGGTCGGGTCGTCGGGGTTGGGCCGGGTCAGCCCGTCGATGTACGGGCGGTGCAGGTTGTCCGGGCGCACCCCGAAATCACGTTCGAGTTCGTCGAGGCTGCCGTAGACATCAATCCTGGGGTACGCGGGGTCATCCGATTTCCACACCGGAATCGGCGTGCCCCAGTAGCGGTTCCGCGAAATCGACCAGTCTCGGGCGCCCTGCAGCCACTTGCCGAACTGACCGTCCTTGACGTGCTCGGGGTACCAGGTGATCTCCTGGTTGAGCTCGACCATGCGATCCCGGAACTCGGTGACCTTGATGAACCATGACGACACCGCGCGGTAGATCAGCGGGTTGCGGCACCGCCAGCAGTGCGGATAGGAGTGCTCGTAGGTCTCGTGCCGGATCAGCACCGCACCGTTGGCGGCGGCGCCGCCGGTGCGGTTCTTCAGGTCCCGGATGATCTGCGGGTTGGCGTCGAAGACGTGCTGGCCCCGGTAGTCGGGCACGGTGACGTCGAACCGGCCCTTCGAGTCGACCGGCGTCACCGGCACGATGCCGACGGTGTCGGTGGTGGCCTTGTCGTCCTCGCCGTAGGCGGGCGCCATGTGCACGATGCCGGTGCCGTCCTCGGTGGTCACGAAGTCACCGCGCAACACTTGAAATGCATTCTCGGAATCGGCGAAGTACGGGAACGGTGGCGTGTACCGCGTACCCACGAGGTCGGCGCCGGTGAACGTGGCCAGCACCTCGGGCTCTTCCCCGAGTTCGCGGGCGTAGGCCGACAGCCGAGCCTCCGCCAGCACATACTTACCGCCGTCCACTGTCACCTGCACGTAGGCCACATCCGGATTGACCGCGACCGCCTGGTTCGACGGCAGCGTCCACGGCGTCGTCGTCCACACCAGCAGGTGCGATCCGCTCAGCCGGCCGTCGGAAATCCGGAAGCCGACCGTGATCGCCGGATCCTGCCGGCTCTGGTAGACGTCGTCGTCCATGCGCAGCTCGTGGCTGGACAGCGGGGTCTCGTCGTTCCAGCAGTACGGCAGCACCCGCACGCCCTCGTAGGCCAGGCCCTTGTCCCACAGTTGTTTGAACGCCCAGACCACCGACTCCATGAAGCCCAGGTCGAGCGTCTTGTAATCGTTGTCGAAATCGACCCACCGGGCCTGCCGGGTGACATAGCTGCGCCACTCGTCGGTGTAGCGCAGCACCGACTCGCGGCAGGCGTCGTTGAACTTCTCGATGCCCATCGCCTCGATCTGGGCCTTGTCGGTGATCCCGAGCTGACGCTGCACCTCGAGTTCGGCGGGCAGCCCGTGGGTGTCCCAGCCGAAGCGGCGCTCCACCTTGTATCCGCGCATGGTGCGGTAGCGCGGAACGATGTCCTTGACGTAGCCGGTCAGCAGATGGCCGTAGTGCGGGAGGCCGTTGGCGAAGGGCGGACCGTCGTAGAAGACGTACTCCGGCGCGTCGGCGCGGCGGTCGATGCTCGCGCGGAAAGTGTCGTCGGCGCTCCAGAAATCGAGGACGTCGGCCTCGAGCGCCGGGAAGTTCGGGGCGCCGCTGGCCGGCTTGGGGTAGGCGGTCACGTGCGTTCGTCTCCTGTGCCAAAAGTCTCGGCACGGGGACGACGTCGCGCCGGTATGGGCGAGCGCCGCGGTACCACCCCGCTTGCGCACCACAGGGGTACGCCGCTTGATTGAGGCTGTGACGGGCCCGCCCGTCCGGTTCTACTGGGCTTCGGTTCTGGGGAGAACTGAAGGCTGTTCTTCCGGAGGCTCCCCGGTGATGGCCGGATCAGCGCCGCTGACCGCCGATTCTAGCCGTCATTCGACGGGCAGCGCCTCCGAGGTCAGTTCGATCAGGGCGAAGGGGAACTGTTCGGACAGCTCGCGGACCGTGGCCTCGTCGAACCGCGCGGTGTCGTACCACCAGTCGACACACATCAGGCCCTGATCGCGGTAGGCGCGCAGCTCGAGGGCGTACCCCGCCGTCGGTGCGCCGTCCGCGCGCGCCGGGGTGGTGCCCAGATAGCTGAAGAGCGCCTCGGCGGGGGTGTCCCCGTTGAATCCGTCCGAGGACAGCAGCGCCCGGTGCACCAGCCGCACCACTTCGGTGGCGTCCATCTGCCGTTCGCCGACGCAGCACAGATCCACCCCGGCGGGTGCCGAGCCGCGCAGCACGTCGACCGCGACGACACCCTCGCCGATGGTTCGGGCCACGGCGCGGCCGAACGCGGCGAGCAGCAGTTCGTCGCCGGAGAGCCCGAGGGCGAACGCCGCCCCGTCGAGTTCCAGCGTGAGGACCAGATCGAGCGGCGCGGAAATCAGCGCCGGCTCACCGGGAAGCGCCTGACGGTCCACCAACGGCATCCGCAGCTGCGCGGCGACATCGTTGGGCATCGACGGAGTGTCGGGCATCGATTGAGAAGACAAAGAGTGGGACACAGTGCGAGAGGGAGCCATGTGGGGGGCGACCATGGCCCTCACGCTACCCGGGGTGTCCCAGAAATGGGAGACATCTGTCAATTCCGTGACGACCCGGTTAATTTGCGGACTTTGCACCCGAATGTGGCAGGGACTGCCAAAACGCGGGACTGTCGGTATCGTTGGGGGGTGCCCCGGACCGATGAGAACGGCAGACAGCTCAAGGCGCTCCTTGACTACCTTCTGGATGGGGAGGTCGATGCCAAGGCGATCTACGACGCGCTGGGCATCTCGAGCAGTACGTATTACAGAAGGATCAAGGAACCCGATTATCCAGGCGCGGAGGAGCTGCGGCGGGTCGCCGACCGCTTCGAACTCAGTTATCCGGACCTCCAGATCCGCTTCGGCCTGATGAGTCGCCAGGAGATCTGGAACTACGTCGAGTCGGCGCCGATCACGGTCGTGACGGCTTCCGAGGCCCCGCCGACGGTGCGCCGGCGACCCAGAATCTCCGAACTTTCGCCACGTCGCGACGCGCCGCCGCTCTAGGGCTTATGCTTTGCCATAATTTGACTTTGGCGCACAAAAAGGCGAAACCCGATGACTCTGGCAGTGCTCATCGCCATCACGGTTGCATGTATGGCTTGGAGTCTTTGGATCCGGCGGGTGACGTGGAGTTGCCGCTGGGAAGTTGCGGCCACCCTCAACATCGCGCTGCAGATGGCTGCGGTTCTGCTGATGTCACCGCTGGCCTCCGAGACCATCGGACACCTGCTGTACGAACTGACGGGCAAGTGGAACCTCGAGGACTACATCGCCCACGACTGCTACATCGTGGCGGCGTCGGCAATCGTCTACAACACCCTCGGTCGCCTGCAGGACGACAACGCGGTGCAGAGCACGTTCAAACAGCACGTCGAGCGTCCCGCCACGCTGTGCATTCCGCTGCTGCTCGCGACGTTCTCGTTCGGTAACGGCGCCGCGGTCTACCGGGCGGACTTCTTCGACACCCCCACCGACGGCTGGCTGACCGCCTACTGGGTGCTGCTGTGCGGCACGCTGATCTATCTGCTCGGCTACGGCTTCCGCGCGCTGCTGGTGCTGCGTCAGGATCCGCGCTCTCGGCGGATCGCCAATGTCTACCTGGTGGCGTGCACCAGCGGAATCCTGGCCTGCGCCGTGCGCATCACCACCGCCGTCGTGCCGAGTCTTCAGGAGATCGAGGGCGGATCGTTGGTCTGGCTGTTCGCGTGCTCGTGCGGCGCCGGGTTTGCTCTGGCGTCCGGTCATTCCTGGCGTGTGAAGACGAAGTGGTTCACGGGCGCGTCCCGCTGAGGCGCCCCGCGACGATCATCAGCGCATTCGCCGACGTGGCAGCGCATTTCGCGAGCACCGGCGGATGTCGGGATTCGACATACCTTCCTTTATGCTCGAATCACCGTTCGCTGTTGCAACCACGAGAGGCTGGACTATGACTGCGTCTTCTCTGCCTCACGTACTCCGGGAACGCGCGAGCCTGCAGCCGAACGACACCGCCTTCACCTTCGTCGACTACGACACCGACAGCGCCGGCGTGGAAGAGGTGCTGACCTGGTCGCAGCTCTACCGGCGTGCAGTGAACCTGGCGCAGGAACTGGGCGAGCACGCGAAGACCGGTGACCGCGCGGTGATCATCGCCCCGCAGAGCCTCGACTATCTGGTGGGGTTCCTCGGTGCGTTGCAGGCCGGGTTGATCGCGGTGCCGCTGTCGACGCCCGCGCCCGGTGTGCACGACGACCGGATCAGCGCGGTACTGCGCGACGCTGCACCGACCGTGGTGCTGACAACGTCGGCGGTGAGCACCACGGTCGCCGAGTACACGGCGACGCAGGACGGGTCAGCCGCGCCGCGGCTCCTGGAGGTCGACACGCTCGACCTGGACACCCGGCGCCGGGTCAGCAACCGACCCGTCGAGCGCCCGGACACCGCCTACCTGCAGTACACGTCGGGCTCGACCCGCACGCCGGCCGGGGTGATGGTGTCCTACCGGAACCTGTCGGCCAACTTCGAGCAGATCATGGCCGCGTTCCTGTCCCACCACGGCGGTATCGCCCCTCCCGGCACCACGGCCGTCACGTGGCTGCCCTTTTACCACGACATGGGCCTGCTGCTCGGGGTGTTCGCTCCCATCCTCGGCGGATGGCCCACCCTGTTCACCACCCCGCTGTCGTTCCTCGCCCGCCCGGCGCGCTGGATGCAGATGGTGGCGCGCAGCCCGCATGCGATCACCGCGGGCCCGAACTTCGCCTTCGAGCTGGCCGTGGGCAAGACCTCCGACGAGGACATGGCCGGACTCGACCTCGGCAACACGCTGTGCGTGATCAGCGGCAGCGAGCGCGTCCACGACGCCACCCTGCGCCGCTTCGCGCAACGCTTCGAACGCGTCAACCTCCCCGACGACGTGCTCCGCCCGGCGTACGGGCTGGCCGAGGCCACGCTCTACGTCGCCACCAACGCTCCCGGCACCCCGCCGGTGATCGTGCACTTCGAGCCCGAGAAGCTCTCGGCCGGCCACGCGAAACGTTGCGGGCCCACCGGCACGCCGCTGGTGAGCTACGGCAGCCCGAACTCGCCCGCGGTGCGCATCGTCGAACCCGACACCTGCACCGAACTGCCCGGCGGTTCGGTCGGGGAGATCTGGGTGCGCGGCGAGAACGTCTGCCTCGGCTACTGGCAGAAACCCGAACAGACCGCCGCGGTGTTCGAGGCGAAGATCGCCAATCCCTCCCCCGGCACCGACGCGGGTCCGTGGCTGCGGACCGGGGACCTCGGGTTCATCTCCGAGAACGAGCTGTTCATCATGGGCCGGCTCAAGGATCTGCTCATCGTCCGGGGCCGCAACCACTACCCCGACGACATCGAGGGCACCGTTCAGGAGATCACCGGCGGCCGCGTGGCCGCGATCTCCGTCGACGAAGACCGAACCGAACAGCTCGTCACGATCATCGAGGTCAGGCCGCGCGGCGACTCCGACGAGGAGATCCAGGAGAACTACCGCGACCTCCGGAACCGGGTGACGTCGGCCATCTCCACCGTGCACGGGATCAGCGCCACCGACCTGGTGCTCGTCGGGCGCGGATCGATCCCGATCACCACCAGCGGCAAGGTGCGCCGGGCGGCCTGCGCCGACCTGTACCGTCAGGGCGCGTTCACGCGACTCGACGGTTGAGTACGCCGCCTGGCCCACGCCGGCGGCTGTATCCGCTCGCGGCGGGTCTGATCGCGGCCTGGGCCGCGGGTCTGGTCGTGCTGGCCGCGACAGTGCTCTCCGGCGCGGATCTGTACTTCTTCTCCTACTACTCCATCGACTACTCGCTGGGCTTCGTCCGGCGCGGCCTCGGCGGCGAGGTCCTCGGGCTGTTCGGCGACTACTTCGGTGGCATGCGGGTGCTGCGGTGGGTGTCGACGGCGACGTATGCCGCGGCGCTGCTGGCGGTGATGTGGACGGTGTGGACGCACTTCGGTGTCACCCAGCGCCGCCGCATGCTGGCACTGCTGCTCCCGGTGCTGCCGTTCGGTGTCGTGTTCGCGCTGTATTCGGCCCGCCCCGATCTGTACGGCGGCGCGGCGCTGGCCGTCCTCGCGGTGGTCCTGGCCCGCACCCGCAGCCGCCGGACGGCGCAGGTCGCGTGCGCGGCGTACGGGCTGGTCGGCGTAGTCGCCGCACTCATCCACGAAGCGGTCCCCGTCGAGTTCGCGCTCGGCGCGGTGCTGGCGATCGCGACCCTGCCCCGCACGCTGCCGACGCCCGCGCGCCGCGCCGGTGTGCTGATGGCCGTGCTGCCCGGTCTCCTCGCGACCGCCGCGGTGGCCCTGGCCGGCCGGCGCGGGATCTCCGCAGCTCTGTGCGAACAGATCCCGGTCCGCCACATCGAGAACCCCTACGCCCTCGAACAATCACCGCAGGGGGTCATCGACTTCCTCACCGGCCGCAACCGACCCTTCACCGAATACAACGGCTGGATGTGCCGCAACATCCTGCCCATGTGGGATCTGAGCCCCGGACAGGCCGTGCGCTATGTACTGGGTCTCGGTGTCGGGCAGCTCATCGCATCGGCCGTCTTCGGCGCGGTGGTCGTCGCGGTCACCCTCGCCGTCCTGCGCCGCGCGTCGAATGTGCCGTTCGCCGAGTTCCGCGCAGCGCTGCGGGGCTGGGGCTGGTGGACGGCGGCCGCCGGCGCGCTCATGCTGCCGCTGTTCCTCACCGCCTACGACTGGACCCGGTGGATGATCATCATCGGGATGAACATCGCCCTGGTGTATCTGCTGTTCGCCGCGGGCAGACCGCAGGCCGAAGCGCCCGCCGACCGGCGCACGGTGGTGGTCTGCGCGACGGCCGGGATGCTGTTCGCGCTGATCCCGGTCGGGATCGTCGCGGGCTTCGCGGTCCAGCCGCCGATCTAACGGATCACCCGGTAGTCGAACGCCTTCCAGTACCGCACCGGCAGCAACGAGAAGTACCAGTACCGGAAGAAGATCCGCCAGTACCCGTCGGCGTCGAACCGCCGGGTCGAGGTGTGCACGCTACGCGTCGGCAGATAGAACCACTTGCCGGTCTTGCGGGCCCGCCGGATCAGCAGCGCGTCCTCCCCCATCCGCAGTTCCTCGTCGAACCGGAAGCCGGGGAACAGGGAGCGCCGGGCGATCTGGATGGCGTAGGAACCGCCGAACCGGTGCGCCACGTCGTAATAGGCGAACCACGCGCGGGCGTTCCAGCGCCGGTCCAGCGGGGTGATCGTCGTCGTGCCGATCGCCAGCGGTTTCCCCGCGGAGGTGACCTTCGTCTGCAGTTCGGTCAGGAAGCCGGGCCCCAGCAGGGTGTCCGCATCCAGGAACACCACCCAGTCGCTGTCCGGTGACATGTGGTCTGTACCGACGTTCTTCGCAGCCGACACCCCGGTCCTCGGGCTGCGCACGACGCGCACGTTGCCGCCCGCGAAGCCACGCGCGATCTCCCAGGTGCGGTCGGTGGAACCGTTCTCGACGACCACCACCTCGTAGTGGTCCTGCGGATAGTCCAGGGCCGCGACGTGGCGCAGCGTGTCGGCGATGTAGTGCTCCTCGTTGTGTGCGGGAATCACGATCGAGAAGCGCTGCGTCACGGCCGGGATGGTAGCCACTGGCGCGCCCGAGCAGGGGTCTACGTCCGGCCCCCACCCGGTGTGACGGCGGGCCCCGCTGTGCGCCGTGCTCGCTATAGTCGCAAGGTGGTTTTCAGGTCTTCCGGCGCAGCGCGATGATCGAGCTGGACGGTGTCGCGAAGACATTCGAGGGCGGCGTCAGCGCGTTGCAGGACGTCAGTTTCCGCGTTCCGACCGGATCGGTGTGCGCGCTGCTCGGCCACAACGGCGCCGGCAAGACCACCACGATCGGGATCCTGTCGACCCTGCTGATGCCGACGGCCGGGCGTGCGGTGGTGGCCGGCCACGACGTCGTCGGAGAACCCGATCGGGTCCGCGAGAGCATCGGGGTGACGGGACAGGACGCGTCGGTCGACATCATGCTCACCGGGCGCGAGAACCTCGTGCTGTTCGGCCGGCTGCGCGGGCTGCGGCGCAAACAGGCACGTATCCGGGCCGACGAGCTGATCGAGCAGTTCGACATGGTGCACGCGGCCGACCGCACCGTGCTCACCTACTCCGGCGGCATGCGGCGCCGGATCGACATCGCCGCCTCACTGGTCGTGGCGCCGGAGGTGCTGTTTCTCGACGAGCCCACCACCGGACTCGATCCGCGCAGCCGCCGCGACGTGTGGGCGTTGGTGTCGTCGCTGTCCGCCCAGGATGTCACGGTGCTACTCACCACCCAGTACCTGGAGGAGGCCGACGTCCTCAGCGATTCGGTGGTGATCCTCAACGCCGGTCGGGTGGTGGCCGACGGGACCGCCGACGAGCTCAAATCGCGGACCGGGTTCGTCTACTGCCAGGTCTCCCCCGTCCACCCCGCCGATCTGCCGGAGATCGCAGCCGCCCTGGCCGACTTCCGCGGTCTGGAGATCGACCGCGATATGAACACGGTGTCCGTCCCCGCCGACCGGGGCGTGGCCACGCTCGGCGAGGTGTTCCGCCGGCTTGATGACCGCGACATCGACCTGCACGACATCGCGCTGCGCAGACCGTCGCTCGACGAGGTGTTCCTGCACCTCACCGAGCCGCCCGTCACCGCATGACGGCACTGGCCGCCCTCACCGAACGGGTCGTGCGCACCACCGTCCGAGATTTCGACCTCCTGATCGCGGTGCTGACCCCGGTGAGCACGTTCGTCGGGTTCACCGTGGTGCTGCGCGGGGTCATCGACACCGGCTCGATGAGTTATCCGCAGTACGTGCTGCCCGCGATCATCGTGCAGTCGCTGCTGTTCGGCTCGCTGACCACCGCCGACCGCGCGGCCCGCGACCAGTCCTCGGGCTTCGGCACCCGGCTGCGGACCCTGCCCGTTCCACGGTGGGTGCCGCTGGCCGCCCGGATGCTGTACTGCCTGCTGCGCGCCGTCGTCGTCATCGTGGCGGCGGTCGCCATCGCGGCGGTGTTCGGGTTCCGGTTCACCGGCGGCCCCCTGCACGCCGGGGCGTTCGTCGCGCTCGCCCTGGCCCTGACGCTCGGGTTGTCGCTGGGCGCCGACGCGATCGGTACCTGGGTGCGGCGCAGCGATGCCTCCAGCCAGGTGCTGCTGGTACCGCAGCTGCTGCTGGTCCTGCTGTCGACCGGGATGGCGCCCGCCGAGGCGTTCCCCGGCTGGGTGCAGCCGTTCGTCCGGGCGCAGCCGGTGTCCCAGGTGACCGAGACGATGCGCGGTTTCGCCGGCGGGCACGTCGCGGCCGCCAACCTCGCCACCACCCTGGTGTGGGTGCTGGGCCTGCTGGCCGTCTTCGGGGTCGTCGCGGTGCGGATGCAGAGGCGGGTGCGGTGACGCGAACCGAGGTGCGCCGGCACTCGCTGGCGCTGGAGAGCTGCCTGTTCGCCGGCCGGCTGTTCGCCAAGTGGCGCAGGCACCCGGGTGTCCCGGTACAGGCACTGCTGTTCCCGACCGTCCTGCTGATCACCTATAACCTGCTGGTCGGCAAGTCGATGGCGATGATGACCGGCACCGACAACCTCGACGCCCTGGTACCGATGTGCGCGGTGGCCGGCGGCATGTTCGGGGCCATCGGCGCAGCCATCGCGATCCCCAACGAACGGTCGGGTGGACTGCTCACCCGGTTCTGGACGCTGCCGGTGCACCGGGCCAGCGCGCTGACCGGCCGGCTACTCGCCGAGGCCACCCGCACGCTCGTCGGGTCCGTGGTGGTGACCGCCGTCGGCGTCGCGCTCGGTTTGCGCTTCACCGGCGGCTGGCTCGCCGTCGTGCCCTACCTGCTGGTGCCGGTGTTCATCGCGGTGGCGTTCGCGACCTTCGTGACGGCGTTGGCGTTGCGCTCCGAGGGCACCGCGCTGTTCATGTGGCTCGGGACGAGCTCGATCGGGCTGGTGTTCGCAAGCCCCGGTCTGGCGCCGGTGGAGATGTTCCCGGGGTGGCTGCGCCCGTTCGTCGAACACCAGCCGATGGCGTCGGTGATCGAGACGATGCGCGGGCTGTCCACCGGGGAACTGACCGCGGCGCCTGCGCTGGTCACCGCGGGCTGGGTGGTCGCGATCATGGCGGTGTTCCTGCCCTTGGCCGTGCGTGGTTATCGCGCGGCGGCCCGGGGTGAGTAACGCTCAGGTGCGCACGTCGCCGCGCAGAGCCCGGTAGGACTCGGTCGCCTCGCTGAGCCGCTGACGCACCCGTGCCCTGGGCGTGCTCGGCAACGCGACGGTCGCGGGTTCGTCGTCGTCCGCGTGGTCGCCATGATCGGGCGTCGTCGAGGCCGGCGGGTCGTGATCCTGGTATTTCGGTGTCGACGGCCACCAGTTCGCCTTGCCGACCAGCGCGGCGACGGCCGGCACGGTGATGGTGCGGACGATGAAGGTGTCGAGCAGCAGGCCGATCCCGATGACGAAGCCGAGTTGGATGACGGTCGCGATGCTGCTCACCGTCAGCGAGAGCATGGACGCCGCGAAGATCAACCCCGCGGAGGTGATCACGCCGCCCGTCGCACCGACCGTCTTGACGATGCCGGTGCGGATACCGTTGCGGGATTCCTCGCGGATCCGGTGGATCAACAGCAGGTTGTAGTCGGCGCCGACGGCGACGAGCACCAGGAACGCCATGCCCGGCACCGTCCAGTACAGCTTCTGGTCGAAGAAGATGCCGAAGAACGCGACGCCGATGCCGACGGCCGACACGTACGAGATCACCACCGATGCCACCAGATACAGCGGCGCCACCAGCGCACGCAGCAGCAGCACCAGGATCACGAACACCACGATCAGGGTGACGACGACGATGAACTGCACGTCTTTGTCGTAGTAGTTGCGCAGATCGTTCTGCACCGCAGAGAAGCCCACCATCGACACCTCCGACCCCGCCAGCGAGGTGTTGGGCAGCGCGCTCTCGGCGGCGTCGACGATCTCGGCCACCTGATCCATGGCCTCGGTGCCGAACGGGTCCAGCGCGGTCTGCACCAGGTAGCGGGCGGTGTGCCCGTCGGGCGAGACGAACAGGCTGGCGGCCTTCTTGAACTCTGCCTGGGTGAGGATCTCCGGGGGGATGTAGAAGCCCGACATCGGCGGGTTGCTGGCGTCGCGCTTCATCGCCAGCAGGAACGCCGAGGCCTGATCGAGGCCCCCGCCCATCGTCCTGGTCTGGTCGACGAGCAGCTGTACGCCTTCGGCGAGCTGTCTGCTGGAGTCGGCGAGCGTGTTGGCGCCCAGCAGGGCCTCGTTCAGCCGGGTGGTGACGCCGCCCGGCTGGCCCATACCCAGCTCCCTGGCCGCCTCGGTGGCGGTCTTGAGGCTGGTCGAGAGACCCTTGATCGTCTCGTCCAGCGACTGGAAGCCCTCGGTGTTCTGTAGTTCGCGGCCGAGTTCGGAGATGCTGTTGAGCACCGGGCTGTCGCGGGTGGCCACGATGCGGCGCAGATCCTCGCGGGATTCGACGCATTCGGGGTCGGTGGCGCATTCGGGGCTGCGGTCCAGCGACCGCAGTACGGGGGCACCCCAGGCGTAGATGTCGGTGATCCGGTCGACGTCGACACCGATCGCGTTGCCGAGGTCGCGCATGTTCGTCACCAGCGTCGCGGTGCGGTCGATCTCGTCGAGGGTCTTCTCGCCGCCGTACTTGCGCGACATGTCGTCCAGCGCTGAGGCCAGACCCCGCACACTGCCCGCCGCGTTGACCACCCCAGTACGCAGTTCGTCGAGGACATCGGCGAGTTGATGGGCGCCGCCGGACAGGCGGTCGAGGTTCTCGTCGTTCTCGTTGATGAGGGTGCCCGCCTCCTCCAGGCGGGTGCCGACCTCGCCGGCCTGCCAGGTGGCCTTGGCCTGTTCGAGCATCTCGCCGGTCGGTCGGGTGATACCGCGCACCATGTCGATGTTGGGCACGGCCGCGATCCGGGCCGCCATCTGCTCCATGTCGGCCAATGCCCTCGGGGTCCGCAGATCCTGCTCCGAGCGGATGACGACGAACTGCTGCAGGGTGGTGGAGACCGGGAAGTGATCGTCCATGGCGTCGTAACCGATGTTGCTGGTGGCGTCGTCGGGCAGCGCCTTGCGGTCGTCGTAGTTGTACTCGAGGAAGATCGTCCCCACCCCGAGGACGGCCAGCACGCTGAGGCTGGCGACGAGGTGACGCACCGGTTTGCGCACGATGTTGACGCCCGAGCGCCGCCAGAACCGGCCGGTGCGGTCCTTGCGGGGATTCACCCATCCGCGCCGGCCCGCCAGCACGATCAGCGCGGGCAGCAGCGTGACCGATGCCAGGAATCCGATGGTGATGGTGACGGCCAGGGCGGGACCGACCGTCGAGAAGACGGCCAGTGTGGTGAAGCCCAGCCCGAGGAAGGTGATGGCCACGGTGGCCGCCGACCCGGCGATCACCTTGCCGATCGTGCCCAGCGCGCCGACCAGCGCGTCGTCGGACGGCATCCCGCCGCGGACGAGTTCCTGGTACCGGCTGAACAGGAACACCGCATAGTCGACGCCGGCGCCCATCATCATGGCCGTCATCAGCACGATGGTCTGGGGCCCCAGACCGAGGCCGAGCTCGCCGAGGCCGGCCACCACCTGGTTGGCCACCGCCAACGACACCCCGATGGTCACCATCGGGATCAACATGCCGATCAGGCTGCGGTACACCAGGATCAGGATCGTCAGGATCGTGCCCACCGTGGCGATCTCGATGACGATCTGATCGCGGGCGCCGATCGAGTTGACGTCCTCCAGCGTGGCAGGCCCGCCGACGAAATAGGCCTTGAGCGTGGTCCCCTCGGTGACGCTCTCGACGACTTCGACGGCGTTGCGGTAGGCCTCCTGGCCCGCGGGGGTGCCCATCACCCCGGTGAGGGTGACCGGGAGGTTGTAGGCCTTGCCGTCCTCGCTGACCATCACCTCGCGCAGCTCGGGGATGGCGATGAAATCCTGGGTCGACGAAACGTCCGGCACAGTTTTGAGCCGCTCGACCAGCGCGCGGTAGGTCTGCTCGTCGGCCGGGCTCAACCCGGCATCGTCGACGAGGATCACCACCATCGCGTTCGACGCGTTGGCCTCCTGGAAAGCCTCCTGCATCTCGTTGCCGGCCACCAGCACCGGCGACTCGGCAGGCAGGAAATCGGGCGGGTTCTTCTGCGCGACGACCGCCAGCGGCGGGATCAGCAGGAAGAGCACCGCGGCGGTTGCGAGCCAGCCGACGATGACCAGGATCGGATGGCGGACGATGACCCGACCCATGGGGGTCAGGATCCCTTCCGCCAACGCACCGTTGCGCCTGGTGCGCTTCAACATTCCAGCCACGGTACACGGCTCACAACGTCCCGAGTCGAGCCCGGAAATGGCCGTCACACAGGCCCGACGCCCCAAAAGGGAGGTCGGACAAACAGGTGGCGTCCGTGATGCAATCTCGGCGTGCCCCACCCACCGACACCGCATTCGACGCACGGGAACGGACACGTCAACCAATGAAATTCGTCGTGGCCGTCCACGGCACCCGCGGCGATGTCGAGCCGTGCGTGGCCGTCGGACTGGAACTGATGCGTCGTGGTCACGAAGTGACCCTCGCGGTGCCGCCCAACCTCGTCGAGTTCGCGGCATCCGCCGGCGTCGGCGGCGCGGTGTCCTACGGCGTCGACTCCCAGCAGCAGCTGCAGGCCGAGGTGTTCCGCGACTGGTGGGAGTTGCGCAACCCCATCACCGTGCTGCGTGAGGTCCGCGACTACGTGGTCGAGGGCTGGGCCGGCATGTCGGACACGCTGACGTCGATCTCGGCGGATGCCGACCTGATCCTGACCGGCACCACCTACCAGGAACTGGCCGCCGTCGTCGCCGAGGCCCACCACATCCCCCTCGGCGCGCTGCACTTCTTCCCGGTCCGCCCCAACACCCGGGTGCTGCCCCTTCCGCTGCCGTACGCGGCAGCCGAACGGGTCTACGCGCTGGTCGAGTGGGCGCACTGGCAGGTGGTGCGCAGCGCGGAGGCCGCCCAGCGGCGCAGCCTCGGGCTGCCGCCCGTCCGGACCCGCGCCGTGCGCCGGATGCTCGAGGCCGGCGCCGTCGAGATCCAGGCCTACGACGAGGTGTTCTTCCCCGGGCTGGCCGAACAGTGGGCCGACGTGCGACCCGTCGTGGGGGCGCTCACCCTGGAACTGGACACCGAGGCCGACGACGACGTCGCCTCCTGGATCGCGGCGGGCGAGCCTCCGATCTACTTCGGCTTCGGCAGCATGCCGGTGGAGCAGCCGGCCGAGGCGATGGCGAAGATCACCGGGGCGTGTGCGGAGCTGGGGGTGCGGGCGCTGATCTGCTCGGGGGCCTGGGACATCCAGCTGCCCGAGGCGGGGTTGCTCGACCCGGATCGGGTCAAGGTGGTGCGCTCGGTGAACCACGCCGCGGTGTTCCCGATGTGCCGGGCGGTCGTGCACCACGGCGGCGCGGGGACGACGGCGGCCGGGGTGCGCGCCGGGGTGCCGAGCCTCGTGCTGTGGGTGGGGGCCGAACAGCCGATCTGGGGTGCGGCGGTCAAGAAGCTGGGCGTCGGCGACTACCGGAGGTTCTCCAGCACGACGCGCGAAGCGCTGCGCGATGCGCTCGCGGCGATGCTCACACCCGACTACGTGGCCCGGGCCCGCGAGACCGCGGCGAGGATGACCAAACCCGCCGAGAGCATCACGGCCGCAGCGGATCTGCTCGAGGCGGCCGCCCAGCGCGGACGGGCCTAGACGAGGTCGGCCGACAACCCGAATTCGGCCAGCGTCGCGACCGTGACCTCGCGGAGATGGTCCTTGGTGTTGGGCCCGCCCGGCTGATAGCCGACCACCCCGATCGTCACCGTGCCGTTGATGCGGCCCGCGACGACGACCAGGTGCCCGCCGGCGCGTTCGATGGCGGCGCGTTGCACGTCCTGGTCGACGCCGCGCAGCAGTACGTACTCGGCGTCGGTACCGTCGGGGCGGCCCACCAGCGGATCGAGGTCGCCGACGTTCGAACACGAAACCGGTAGATCGCCGAACATCAGGTCGGCGGTGCGCCGCACCGCACGCCGCGGCACGAACGGCGTCAGCGGGAGCAGAGCGAACGTCTCGTCGGGAACCGCGCGCAGATCGGCCAGACCCTGCCGGATGGCGGCCCGGACGGCTGTCAGATCGCCGGTGGCCTGCCCGGGATCGACATCGACGTGGGCCAGCGAGATCGCGTTGGCCCGGGTGTCCCCCGGCGTGCGGTCGCTCATGGCGATCAGCAGCGAGACCGCGCCGTCGCCCGGCCGCATCCGGCCCAGCCGTTCGGCCAGTCGGGCCGAGAATCCGGCGAGCAACGAATAGCTCGTGCCCGCGCGCTGCTCCGCGGCCGTATCCCACGCCTCGATCGGGACGAACGCGTTGATCACCGGCACCACGACCGTGCCCGCACCGGTTCCGCCCGGCGCGACCGGCGGCCGGGAACTGCCGGAGGTGGCGATGTCGTGGCGGCGGCGCAGCGCCAGCCGCGCCGCGGCGGCCAGCGTCCTGCCGTACTCGGGGGTGTCGCGGACGGTGCGCCGCAGATCCTCGACCGCCCCCTGCAGGCGGGGGCGCGACGCGGCCGGGGTGTAGCCGAAGTCGCGCGGTGTACCCGCCGCGGCGTCGGCGATGGTCTGCAGGATCCCGACGCCGTCGGCCAGGCAGTGCGACGCCACGAGGCTGATCGCGGTGGACCCGTCGGTCATCGGCAGCACCCCGAGATGCCAGGCCGGCCCGCGTTCCGGATCGACGGTCAGCTCGGCGCGCTCGTCAAGCCAATCCGACAACGCGGCCCGCGGCCGGGCCGGTGCGGTGTCGATCGGCCCCGGCGGGCCGGGTGCGGCGACCCACCGGTGTCGGCCGAACGGCAGGGGCGAACACTCGATACGTCTGCCGAGCAGCCCGTGGCCGAGATGGCCGTGGAACCGGGCCAGCGCTTCGTGGTCGACGTCGTGTTCGTAGAGCCAGGAGACGTGCGCCAGCTTGCCCGGTCCGGTGGAGCGCAACTGCAGGAACGCCGCCTGGTCGATGAAGGCCAGCCGGTCGTCGGCGGCCGTCATATCGCCGTCGCGGGCAGGTCGAACTCCGCCAGCGTGTCCATGACCTGTTGCGCCAGCCAGGCTTTCGTGTTCTCCGCACCCGGCTGGTAACCGATCACCGCGATCGACACCTTGTCCCCGATCCGGGCGCCGACGACGGTGAGGATCCCGCTGCGCTCCTCGAGCACCCGCCGAGAGATGTACCCGTCGACGCCGCGCATGGTGACGAATTCGGCGTCGGTGCCGTCGGCGCGGCCGATCTCGACCGGCAGCGTCCCCAGGTTCGAACACGACACCCGCAGATCAGAGAACCCGAAGGCGACGTCGGCCATCGCCTGCACGGCCCGCTTCGGGATGAACGGCACCAGCGGCAGCAACGCCAGCGTCTCGTCGGGTTCCTCCCGCATCGTCTGCAGCGCCCGTTTGATCTCGGCGCGCACCCCGGTCAGATCCTCGGTGACGCGCGACGGGTCGATGTGCGCGGTGGCGAGGGTGACGGCGTTGGCCCGATTGTCGCCGAGCGAGCGGTCGTTGATCGGGATCGTGAACGCGACGGCGCCGTCCTCGGGGCGGTGCCTGCCCATGCGCTGCGAGAGCCGCGCGGCGACTCCGGCGAGCAGTGAGTACGTGTTACCGCCCAGGGCTTCGGCGCGGGCGTCCCACGGGCCGCCGTCGACGAAGACCGAGATGGCCGGGGTGACGATCGCCTCGTCGGGCCCGGGGTCCCGCGCAGGTTTGGCCGGCCGCGCGAACTCCTTGCGCCTGCTATAGGCCAGCCGCGCCGCGGCGGCCACCGTGCGACCGGTTTCGGGCAGATCGCGGGCGAGCTGACGGAGGTCCTCGACGACGGCCTGCCGACGGGTGCGGACTTTCGGCGGGGCGTAGCCCAGACCCTCGGTGTTCCCGGTGACGGCGTTGAACACGGTCAGCAATGCGCCGCCACCGTCGCTGAGGCAGTGCGAACCGACCAGGGTGACCGCGGTGGCGCCGTCGTCGAGCGGTTGCACGGCCATGTGCCAGCCCGGCCCCCATTCGGGGTCGACCGGGACCTGCGCGCGGGCGTCCAGCCAGTCGCTGAGCGCGGCGCGCGGCAGCACGTCCTCGGCGATGTCGATCTCGGATTCCGGGCCGAGGGACTCCACCCACCGGTGCCTGCCGAACGGCAGCGGCGACGGTTCGATGTGCCGGCCGGCCAGTCCGTAGCCGAAGTTGCGGTGGAACCGACGCAGCCCCTCGTAGTCGACGGGATGTTCGTAGATCCAGACGCACTGCATGACCGCGGCCTGCCCGGTCGCGCGCAGGCCCAGGAACATCGCCTGATCGAGATACGGAACCAGCTGGTCGGACGTCGGAGACGCCATACTCACCGACCGACTACGGGAACCAACTCGCTGCGCTGCCTGCGCGCGCCGTGGGCGGCGGTGGACAGCGACTCCCGGCCGGCGTCGGCGGTGCCGCCGTCGGCGACCCGGAGGAACCATGTCTGCATCGCGCGAACGTACCGCTCGATCGACTCGCGGGCGATCGGGTTGTCCGGGAAGCAGACGGTCAGCGCGGTCTCGCGTTCGGTGCGGTTCACGTACAGCCCGACCTGGAACGCCGAACGCGCGTCGGTGTACAGCCGGCCGTTCATCGCCTCCCACTGGGCGATGACGCCCGGCGACAGCGGCGGCAGACCGGCGTCGAGGTACGACAGCATTGGCACGCCGGGCTCGGGGTTGCGGATGCCCGCCGACTTGCCCAGTTCCACGACGAGTTCGAACGGGACGTGCGCGAGGTGCAGTCCGCCGTCGAAGGACTGCTGCGCGTGGCGGGCCGTGGCGCCGAAGTCGGAGGGGTCGGCTTGGACGGTGACCGGGACGACGCCGGTGAACCAACCGGTCGTCATGAACTCCTCGGGCGTACGCCGGGTCGTGGTCGGCGTGATGATGTAGTAGTCGCGGTTGCCGCTGAACTCGAGATCGGTCAGCGCACCGCAGGCGAAGACGCCACCGATGAAGCGGGCGCCCGCCGCCGCGCAGACGGCCTCGAAACGTTCGCTCTGCTGGCGGTCCAGCAGCCGCACGGTCATCAGCTCACCCGAGCAGGGCACCGACGGATCACCCAGCGGCAGCGGGAAGCGCGGCTTGGAACCACCGTTGGCCGACGCGATGTCGACCCACTCGGCCACCTCGGGGGACGCCGGGCTGAGCGCCGAGGTGTAGTCGTGCTGGCTGAGGCAGTAGTCGTCGTAGCTGCCCGGCTCGGGCAACTGCAGCGGCGCGCCGCCACCGACCAGCGTGGTGTACATCAGATGGATCTCGACGAGCACCAGTCCCATGAACATCGCGTCGGTGTGCACGTGGTCGACGCTGATGTAGAAGGTGAAGTGGTCGGCCCGCTGGATCACCCCGAAACTGAAGCAGTTCCACTGCAACGGATCCGGTGTGGCCAGCACGTGCTCGCGCCACTGCGCTGCGGTCACCTCGCCGTGCTCGGTCGGCACGAACTTGATGTCGCGGGGGTTGCGCGCGGTCCGACGGACGACCTGATCGGCGTCGGTGAACTCGAACCGGCTGTGGTACGTGTCGTGGCGGCGCAGGTAGGCATTGATGACGTGCGTCATCGCCCGGGTGTCGCAGCGGCCCGGCATATCCCACGCCGGGATCAGCAGCCGCGCCATGTCGGTGCCCTGCTCGCGGTGCGTGCGGAACGCCCGGATGTGCTGTTCCTGCTGATAGCTGACCGGTACGTCGCTGATCGGCGCATCGGCCATCTTCGCCGCCGACGCCGGCGACGGATCCCAGGAGATCAGGGTGCCGGGGGTACCGATCCAGTCCTGGATCGACTTCATCGCGACCATCAGCGCCTCCTCGGCATCGCGTTCGGGTGGCCGACGGTGGCGTTTGCCCCTGTGCCGGCCCAGATGTTGTGCTTCGTCACGACGGCGGAGCCGTCCCGGTCTCACCGGCGAGCGTGTCGGCCAGTCGCTGCGCCAGCGCCCGCACGGTGGTGATGTCCGTCGACACGATCCGGATACCGGTCTCGGTCTCGATGCGGGTGCGCACCTCCAGCGTCCCCAGCGAGTCGAGACCATACTCGGACAGCGGGCGGTCGGGGTCGACCGCCCGGCGCAGGATCAACCCGATCTGGTCCGACACCAGTTTGCGCAACCGACCCGGCCACTCCTCGCGGGGCAGCTGGTACAAGTCGGTCAGGAACGCACTCGACGTCGTCGCCGTCTGGCCGACCGATCGGAACGCCTCGGCGAACGGGCTGGCTTCGGCGAACGCCGCCAGCCACGGCGCACCGGCGACCGGCGCGTAGCCCGAGTAGGCCCGGTCGTGACGCAGCAGCACGTCGAAGGCGTGGGCGCCGTCATCGGGCAGGATCGCCATCGCGGCGTCCTGCGCCAGCCCCTGGCCGGCGCCGATCTCCGCCCACGCACCCCACGCGATGGAGTTGGCCGGCAGCCCCTGGGCCCGGCGCCAATGGGTGAACGCGTCCAGCCAGGCGTTGGCCGCCGCGTACGCGCCCTGGCCGGGCGAGCCGACCATGGCCGCCGCCGAGCTGAAGGAACAGAACCAGTCCAGCGGCTGGCGCAGGGTCGCGGCGTGCAGATGCCACGCGCCGAACACCTTCGGCGCCCAGTCCCGGTCCACCAGCTCGTCGGTGATGTTCGTCAGGGTGGCGTCCTCGATGACCGCGGCGGCGTGCAGTACGCCGCGAACGGGCAGCCCGGTGGCGGTGGCCGCGGCGATCAGCCGGTTCGCGGTGGCGGCGTCGGCGACGTCACCGAGGGTCACCTCGACCTCCGTGCCCGCCGCGCGCATCCGCTCGACCACGCGCTGGACGTCCGGGCCTGGCGCCGAGCGGCCGTTCAGCACGATGCGTCCGCAGCCGGCGGCGGCCATCTGTTCGGCCAGGTAGAGGCCGAGTCCGCCCATACCGCCGGTGATCACGTACGCGCCGACGGCACGGAACACCGGTGCGTCCTCGGGCGGGACGACCGCATCCGTGCGTCCGGTGTGCTCGACGTCGAGGACGAGCTTGCCGGTGTGTTCGGCGGCGCCCATCACCCGGATGGCGGTGGCGCCGTCGTGCAGCGGGTAGTGCGTCGTCTCCGGCAGCGGCAGCACGCCGTCGGCGATCTGTTGATAGACCGTCTCCAGCAGGCGCCGCATGACGTCGGGGTTGGTCAGGGTCAGCAGCGCCAGGTCGACGGCGTAGAAGGCCAGGTTGCGGCGGAACGGGAACAGGCCCATCTTGGTGTCGCCGTAGATGTCGCGTTTGCCGATCTCGACGAACCGGCCCCCGAAGGACAGCAGTTCCAGCCCGGCGCGCTGCGCGGCACCCGGCAGCGAGTTGAGCACGATGTCCACGCCGTAGCCGTCGGTGTCGTGGCGGATCTCGTCGGCGAACGCGGTGCTGCGGGAGTCGTAGACGTGCTCGATCCCCCAGTCGCGCAGCAGCTTCCGGCGTTCGGGGCTGCCGGCGGTGGCGTAGATCTCGGCGCCCGCGGCCTTGGCGATCGCCAGGGCGGCCTGTCCGACGCCGCCGGTGGCCGAATGGATGAGCACCTTGTCGCGCGACGAGATCCGGGCCAGATCGTGCAGCCCGTACCAGGCGGTGGTGTGTGCGCTGGGCACGGCGGCGGCCTGCTTCTCGGGCAGCGTGTCGGGCAGCTTCACGGCGAGGTTGGCGTCGCAGGTGACGTAGGTGGCCCATGCGCCGTCGGCGGAGATGCCGGCCACCCGGTCGCCCACCGCGAGATCGGTGACGCCGGCGCCGACGCCGGTCACCACACCGGCAAAATCCGCACCCAGACGGGGCATCCGGCCCTCGAAACTCGGGTAGCGACCGTAGGCGACGAGGACGTCGGCGAAGTTCAGGTTCGAGGCCGCGACCGCCACCTCGATCTGTCCGGGTCCGGGGGCGGCGCGGTCGAACGCCACCAGCTCGAGGGATTCGAGGTCACCCGGAGTGCGGATCTGCAGCCGGACACCGCCGGACTCGAGGTCCACGACGGTGCGGCGGCGCTCGTCGGCCTGCAGCGGGCCCGCGTTGAGCCGCGCCACGTGGAAGTGGCCGTCGCGCCAGGCCGTCTCGTCCTCATCGGAACCCGACAGCAGCTGGTCGGCCACCAGCGCGACATCGGTGCCCGCGTCCACGTCGATCAAGGTGGCGCGCAGCTCGGGGTGTTCCAGGTTGACCGCGCGCACCAGGCCGCGGACCCCGCTGTGTTCGAGGTTCGCGACATCGGTGGGCTGCACCGTCGCCGCATCGCGGGTCAGGACGAACACCCGGGGCGCCTCGCCGGGCACCTCGGTGATGCGCTGCGCGAGGTGCACGAGGTGACGCACGTGGGCGGCACCGCGCGCCGGGATCTCGTCGCGGTGCGGACCCGGTTCCCCGGCGACGATGACGACGCCCGTGTGCGGATCGGCCTCCAGACGCTCGCCGATCACGTCGGCCGCATCGGTGTCGGAGGGGGTGCCGTCTCCCCCGACGGGCCACGCGACCGTCGACACCTCGACGTCGCCACGCGTGAGCGCCAGCGCCAGCCGGCTCGCCAGGGCGTCGGCGCCGGTGTCGATGACCAGCCAGCGGCCGGCGTCCAGGTGCGCCGGGGCGGGCGCATCCTGCTCGCGCCAGTCGATCGTCAGGAGCCGGTCGTTGAGCAGCCGTTCGCGGCGGCCGCCCGCGGTCGAACCGGTGCCCATCCGCAGACCCTCGACGCTGAGCAGAACGGCGCCGTCCTCGTCGAGGACGTCGATGTCGGCCTCGACGGCGGCGGCGCTGACCGTGGTCACGGTGACGTGGCAGTAGTGCGCGTGGCGGGTCGAGCCGTGGGTGCGGATGCGCCGCACACCCAGCGGCAGCATCAGCGTTCCGGTGGCGTCGGCGGCCAGCGCGGGATGCGCACCGACGGCCTGGAAGCAGGCGTCGAGCAACGCGGGATGGATCGCGTACGCGGACTGCTGGGACCGGATGGAGCCCGGCAGTGCGACCTCGGCGAGCACGGTGTCGGCACCGTCGGCGGTGTTGGTGGCGACCAGACCGGAGAACGCGGAGCCGTACTCGATGCCGCGCTGGGCGAACCACGCGCGCAGCGCCGCACCCTCGACGCGGTCCGGGTGGGCGGTCAGCAGCGCGTCGATGTCGCGGGCGGCCCGAGTGCCGGCCTCGGGCGCGTGCAGAACGGCCGTGGCGCGGCGGATCTCGGTGCCCTGGTCGAAGGTCTCGACGACGAACTCGGCGGTGCCGGGCCGTTTCACGGTGGCGACCGCGGAGACCGGGGTCTGCTCCTCCAGCAGGAGCAGTTGTTCGAAGCTGACGTCGCGAACCTCGGCGCCGGCGCCGAAGAGTGCGTCCGAGGCCGTCAGCGCCATCTCGCAGTAGGCCGCACCCGGCAGTGCCGCCACGCTGTGCACCTGGTGGTCGCCGAGCCACGGCTGCTGCGCGGTGCCGACGTCGGCCTGCCACACGTGGCGTTCGGGCTCTTCGGGCAGCCGGACGTGGGCGCCCAGCAGCGGATGGACGGCGACGGTGGCCGCGCCCTGGTCCTGGCCGCCGCGGGTCAGCATCAGCAGGGTGCGGGTCCAGGTCGGCAGCGGGGCGTCGACCAGCCGGCCCTGCGGGTAGAGCACGGAGAAGTCGATCTGCCCGCCCGCGGCGTGCAGTTCGGCGACAAAGCCGAGCAGACCCTCGGGCACGTCCTGTTCGCGACGCATCGCGGCCAGCGTGGACAGGGAGATGTCCATGCTGCGGCCGGTCTGGTCGACGGCATGGGTGAGCAGCGGGTGCGGTGACAGCTCGCCGAACACCCGGTAGCCGTCCTCCAGCGCGGCCTGCACGGCGGCCGAGAACCGCACGGCGTGACGGAGGTTGTCGGCCCAGTAGTAGGCGTCGAACTCTGGGATGTCCCGCGGGTCGTAGAGGGTGGCCGAGTAGTACGGGATCACCGGGTCGAGCGGTTCGATGTCGTCGAGGACGTCGGTCAGCTCGTCGAGGATCGGGTCGACCTGCGGAGAGTGCGAGGCGACGTCCACCGCGACCTCGCGGGCCATCACGCCGCGGCGCTCCCACTCGTCGATGAGCGCCCGGATCGTCTCGCGAGCGCCGCCGACCACGGTCGACTCCGGCGAGGCGATGACCGACAGCACCACGTCGCTGATGCCGCGCGCGGCGAGTTCGCTCAGCACCTGCTGGGCCGGCAGCTCGACGGAGGCCATGGCGCCGGATCCGGCGATCCCGGCCATCAGCCGCGAGCGCCGGCAGATCACCTTCACGCCGTCCTCGAGCGACAACCCGCCCGCGACCACGGCCGCGGCCGATTCACCCATCGAGTGGCCGATCACCGCGCCCGGGCGCACCCCGTAGGACTTCAGCGTGGCCGCGAGCGCGACCTGGACGGCGAAGACGGTCGGCTGGACGCGGTCGATGCCGGTCACCTTCTCGGGCGCGGACATCGCCTCGGTGACCGAGAATCCGGCTTCGCGGGCGATCTGCGGTTCCAGCTCGGCGACCGTGGCGGCGAACACCGGTTCGGTCTCCAGCAGTCCCCTGCCCATCCCGGCCCACTGCGACCCCTGGCCGGAGAACACCCAGACCGGTCCGCGGTCGCCTGCCGCAACGGAGGCGAGGTGCCGGCTGTCGCTGTCGGCGGCTTCGCGTAGCTGTTTGATCAGCCCTGCGTGGCTGTTGGCCAGCACGGCGGCCCGCACGGGCCGGTGGGAGCGCCTGCGCGTCAGCGTGTAGGCCAGATCGCGCAGATCGACTTCGGTGTGTCCGTCGACCCAGTCGGCGAGCCGCGCGGCGGTGCGGCGCAGTTCGTCGGTCGAGGTGGACGACAGCGCGAACAGCAACGCGCCGTCGACCGGTTCGGCGTCCGAGGGCACCTGTGCGTCGGGCGCCTGTTCGAGCACCGCGTGCACGTTGGTGCCGGACAGACCGTAGGACGAGACCGCGGCCCGGCGCGGTCCGGAGCCCTCGTGCGGCCACCGGGTGATCTCCTGCGGCACGAACAGGTTGGTCTTGATCCGCGCCATCTCGTCGGGCATGCGGTGGAAGTGCAGGTTCTGCGGGACTGCCGCGTGCTGCAGCGACAGGACCGCCTTGATGAGGCCCACGGCGCCCGAGGCGGACTGCGAGTGCCCGAAGTTGGTCTTGGCTGCGCCCAGTGCGCACGGTGCGTCGGTGCCGTAGACGGCCGCGAGGCTGGCGTATTCGATCGGATCGCCCACCGGGGTGCCGGTGCCGTGGGCCTCGACCATGCCGACCGTGGCCGGATCGACCGCACCAGCGGCGAGCGCGGCGCGGTAGACCTCAACCTGCGCGTCGCGGGAAGGGGTGGCGATGTTGACGGTGTGGCCGTCCTGGTTGGCGGCGGTGCCCTTGACGACGGCCAGGATGCGGTCGCCGTCGCGCTGGGCGTCCGGCAGGCGCTTGAGGAACAGCACAGCCGACGCCTCACCGGAGACGAAGCCGTCGGCGGCGACGTCGAATGCGTGGCAGCGGCCGGTCGGCGAGAGCATGCCCTGCGCCGATCCGGACGACAGTTTGCGCGGTTCCAGCGTCAGCGAGACACCGCCGGCCAGCGCCAGGTTGCTCTCGCCGTCGTGCAGGCTCTTGCACGCCATGTGCACGGCAAGCAGGCCCGAGGAGCAGGCGGAGTCCACGGTGTAGGCGGGTCCGCGCAGTCCGAGCGCATAGGAGATGCGGCCCGACGCCAGGCTGAAGTTGTTGCCGGTGAAGCCGTAGGGCCCCTCGATGGCGTGGGCGTCGGCGGCGAGGAGTTGGTAGTCGCCGTGGGTCATACCGATGAAGACGCCGGTCAGCGATTCCGCCAGGACGGTCGGGTCGACGCCCGCGTGCTCGACGGCCTCCCACGCGGTCTCCAGGAGTAATCGGTGCTGCGGGTCGATCGCGGTGGCCTCGCGCTCGCTGATCCCGAAGAACTCGGCGTCGAAGGCGCCCACGTCGGGAAGGAAGGCGCCCCACTTGGACACCGAGCGGCCGGGGACGCCGGGCTCCGGGTCGTAGTAGTCGTCGGCGTCCCAGCGCTCGAGGGGAATCTCGGTGACGAAGTCCTCTCCGCGCAACAACGCTTCCCACAGCTGTTCGGGCGAGTCGATCCCGCCGGGCAGCCGACAGGCCATGCCGATGACCGCTATGGGGGTGACCGGTGCGTCAACCACGGCTGCAAACCTCTTCCGAACGGGAAAACCTGTACCGACAGCGGACCCGATAGTGACCGATCTCCGCGCAGGTGTGGGTGCTCCGTGCGCGTCGATCAGGACTACGGTGGTCCATACCGGCGTCGAGTTGGTCCGGCAGTTGCCGGTCCGTCTCCGCAGAATCTATACGAGCAAATTCGTGCCATTCATTGCTTGTTCAATATCTGCCGCCGAAATGTTACACGAAACACGTCAAAATTACAGTTTCCGGTGGCGATTTTGCCCTGACCTGCGGCTCTTCCCCCTGAGGCCACTCATGTTCGTCTTGGCCTACTCTTGGCTTACTCTCAGGTTTCTCCAGGGGCCCAAATCTAGCAAATCATCGCCCGCGTCATTTTTGTTCCTGTGAGCGGGCTGTGTGGTCGCCGTCGCACCACGTATGTGACGTAAACCACGTGAATTAGGGGGCGATTGTGCCTGTACAGAGCGGGGATCGGGGCGTCTCGGCGAGCCGATCGGACGCCACGGAGGCGGCGCGGCCGGCCGGTCCGGTGCCGCACCGGTGCGCCGGGTCCGCGACTGTGGCAACAGCCCCCGGAATAACACCCCTTACGGCGACCGGACCGTCAGCAAACTCCGGCCGCGGCGCCGGGCGGTATCGAACGCACGGCTCGACCCGATCATGTGAAAAAAATTTATTGACGGGCCCGACCATCTGAGCGGGCCGACGGCCCGTCCGGGCAGGTCGGCCAGCTACTGCGACAGGCGGCGGTCGGCAGCCGGTGCGGTGGCCGCGTAGGCGGCACCCAACTCCGGTACGGGCAGATATCCGCGACGCTGTGCGCGGGCGACGTCGCGCCGGATCAGCACGTTCAGGCCGGCGATCGCGCCCATGTCCAGGAGCATCGGCGTGAGCAGCCGGTTGTGCACGAAGCCGATCGACAGCCCCGAGGCCGGGTCCGCCCAGCCGGTGGAGCCGCCCAGCCCCACATGGCCGAAGCCGCGCATGACGCCGAACGGCAGGGAGTGGTAACCGAGATGGAAGGCCAGTGGGACGCCGATGTTGCGATCCGGCCGCAGATTCGGTTTGCCGGTCAGCCCGGCGGAGATCTCCGGGGACAGCATTTCGGTGCCGTCCAAGCTGCCACCGTTGGCGATGGCCCCGTACATCTTGGCCAGACCGCGGGCGGTCGCGACCCCGTTGGCCGCCGGGATCTCCGCGTCCAGGAACGGGATCTCACCCTGCACGACGGCCTTCATCCCCGGGAAGTACAGCGACCCGAACATTCCGGAGAACTGCAGCGCGGCGACCTTGGGGGCGACGAAATTGAACACCGGGTTGGCGATGGACCCCTGCGGCGCGAGAATCTGCGCCACCGTGGTCGCCGAGCCGGCGGGCGGCCGGCCCAGGTGCAGCCCGTCGGTGTTGAGCGGTGCGGCGAGTTCGGTGCGGATCAGCTCGGCCATTCCGCGTCCGGTCACCGCGCGCGCCAGACCCGACATCAGCCAGCCGTACGTCAGCGCGTGGTAGGCGGAGTGGCCGTGCAGAAACCGGTTGACCGGCATGGCCGCCAACCGCTCCTCCATCGCCAGATGATTCAGCAGGTCGCCCTTGCCGACGCCGTTGAGCTGGCTCAACCCGGCCCGGTGGCACATGACGTCGCGGACGGTGATGCCCGCCTTGCCGTTGGCGGCGAACTCCGGCCAGAAGTCGGCCACCGGCTGGTCGTAGGAGATCAGTCCGCGGTCGACGAGACGGTGGATGACCGTCGAGGCCATCCCCTTGGTCGCCGAGAACACCATCGCGCCGGTGTCCGCGGTCCAGTACCTGGTACCGCGCCGGTCGCTGTAGCCGGTCCAGACGTCGACGACCGGTGCACCGTTGAGGTAGATCGCCAGCGCCCCGCCGCCGAAGCGGCGGCCGTGGAACAGCTCGTTGAAACCGCGCAGCGTGCACGCGAAGTTCCGGTCGGCGGCACCCTGGACGCCGTGTGGGAGCACAGCGCTGCGCTCCCGTGTGGACTGAGTCACACGGAGACTGTACCGCTGAGATCTGCTAATTAAACGCGCGGTTATCGAGTCGTTAACCGCAGGTCGGCCGCGTCGAGGAGGCGCTGCGCCGCGAGCGCCGGAGTCAATTCGCCGTCGCGCACCTGCCGTTCGACGTCCGCGCGGATCCGACGTACCTCTGCGCTGCCCATCACCCGGTCCAGGACCGCGTCGCGCACCAGCGACCACGTCCACTCGACCTGCTGGGTGCGCCTGCGGCTCTCGAACTCCCCCGCCTCGGTGAGCACGTCGCGGTGGCGGCACACGGTCTCCCACAACTCCTGCAGACCGGAACCCTCGAGCGCGCTCATCGTCAGCACCGGCGGCCGCCACAGCGTCTCGCGGGGATAGATCAGCCGCAGCGCGGTGGTGAGCTCGCGCGCCGCCGCCTTGGCCTCCACCAGGTGCGCGCCGTCGGCTTTGTTCACGACCACGATGTCGGCGAGTTCGAGCACACCCTTCTTGATCCCCTGCAGCTGATCGCCGGTGCGCGCCAACGTCAGGAAGACGAAGGTGTCGACCATGTTGGCCACGGTGACCTCGGACTGCCCCACGCCGACCGTCTCGACCAGGATCACGTCGTAACCAGCCGCCTCCAACAGCACGATGGTCTCGCGGGTGGCCTTGGCCACGCCGCCGAGCGTGCCCGAGGTCGGCGACGGCCGGATGTAGGCGTCGGGGTGCACGGCCAGCTGCGCCATCCGCGTCTTGTCGCCGAGGATCGAGCCGCCGGTGCGGGTCGAGGACGGGTCGACGGCCAGCACCGCCACCCGGTGGCCCTGCTCGATCAGGTGCATGCCGAGCGCCTCGATGGTCGTCGACTTGCCGACGCCCGGGACGCCGGTGATGCCGACGTGCATCGCCGAACCGGCCTCGTCGGTGAGTTCGAGGAGCAGCTCCTGCGCCCGCTGCCGGTGGTCGGCGCGGGTCGACTCCACCAGGGTGATCGCCCGCGCCAGCGCGGAGCGGTCGCCGTTGCGCAGACGGGCGGCGAGTTCGTCCGCCGCGGGCAGCGCGCTCATCTAGCCGAGGTCGTAGCCGAGTCGGTCCGCGAGCTTGGCCAGCAGCCCCGTCGCGGCTTCGGCGATCACCGTGCCGGGCGGGAAGATCGCCGCCGCACCGGCGGCGTAGAGCTCGTCGAAGTCGCCGGGCGGGATCACGCCACCGACGACGACCATGATGTCGGGCCTGCCGACCTCGGCGAGCGCGTCGCGCAGCGCCGGCACCAGCGTGAGGTGCCCGGCCGCCAGCGAGGACACCCCGACGACGTGCACGTCGTTGTCGGCGGCCTGGCGCGCCACCTCGTCCGGGGTGGAGAACAGTGAGCCGACATCGACGTCGAAGCCGATGTCGGCGAAGGCCGTCGCGATGACCTTCTGGCCGCGGTCGTGCCCGTCCTGACCCATCTTGGCGACCAGGATGCGCGGACGGCGGCCGTCGGCTTCGGCGAACTTTTCGACGAGTTCGGTCGCTGTGTTCATGCGGGCCATGTTGTCCCCACTTCCCGCCTCGTCGCGGTACACCCCGGAGATGGTGCGGATCTCGGCGACGTGGCGGCCGTAGACCTTCTCCAGCGCGTCGGAGATCTCCCCCACCGTCGCCTTGGCTCGGGCCGCGTTGATCGCCAGCGCCATCAGATTGTTGCCCAGCCCGTCAGAATCGTCCCCGGGCCGGGCTGCCCCCTCGGCCCCGGCCGCTCGGGACAGCTCCTCGAGCGCAGCCCGGGTGGCGTCTTCGTCCCGCTCGCTGCGCAGCTTCTCGAGTTTGGCGAGCTGTTCGGCGCGGACCCGGCTGTTCTCGACCTTGAGGACCTCGATCTCGTGATCCTCTTCGACCTGGTACTTGTTGACCCCGATGACGGTCTGGGCGCCGGAGTCGATGCGTGCCTGGGTGCGGGCGGCGGCCTCCTCGATGCGCAGTTTCGGGATGCCGTCACTGATGGCCTGGGCCATCCCGCCGTGCGCGACCACCTCACCGATGTGCATGCGGGCCGCGGTCGCCAGCTGATGGGTCAGCCACTCGACGTAGTACGAGCCGCCCCACGGGTCGATCGGCCGCGTGGTGCCGGACTCCTGCTGCAGCACCAGCTGGGTGTTGCGGGCGATCCGGGCGGAGAAGTCGGTGGGCAGCGCCAGCGCCTCGTCGAGGGCGTTGGTGTGCAGCGACTGGGTGTGGCCCTGGGTGGCGGCCATCGCCTCGATGCACGTGCGCGCGACGTTGTTGAACGGATCCTGGGCGGTCAGTGACCAACCGGAAGTCTGCGAATGCGTGCGCAGCGACAACGACTTGTCGTTCTTGGGCGCGAACTCGGCGACCAGTTCACTCCACAGCAACCGGCCGGCCCGCAGCTTGGCGACCTCCATGAAGAAGTTCATGCCGATGCCCCAGAAGAACGACAGCCGCGGGGCGAACTTGTCGATCGACAGCCCGGCGTCCAGGCCGGCCTTGATGTACTCGACGCCGTCGGCCAGCGTGTACGCCAGCTCGAGGTCGGCGGTGGCCCCGGCCTCCTGGATGTGGTAGCCCGAGATCGAGATCGAGTTGAACTTGGGCATCTTCGTGCTGGTGTAGCCGAAGATGTCGGAGATGATCCGCATCGACGCCTTGGGCGGATAGATGTAGGTGTTGCGGACCATGAACTCTTTGAGGATGTCGTTCTGGATGGTGCCCGCGAGTTTCTCCGGCGGCACCCCCTGCTCCTCGGCCGCGACGACGTAGAGCGCCAGGATCGGCAGCACCGCGCCGTTCATCGTCATCGACACCGACACCGTCGACAGGTCGATGCCGTCGAACAGCTGGCGCATGTCGAGGATCGAGTCGATCGCCACGCCGGCCATCCCGACGTCACCCTGTACGCGCGGGTGGTCGGAGTCGTAGCCGCGGTGGGTGGCCAGGTCGAAGGCGACCGACAGACCCTTCTGCCCGGCGGCCAGGTTGCGCCGGTAGAACGCGTTGGACTCCGCGGCGGTGGAGAAGCCGGCGTACTGGCGGATGGTCCACGGCTGGTTGACGTACATCGTCGGGTACGGCCCGCGCACGAACGGTGGCGCACCCGGGAAGGTGTCCAGTGGATAGCCGTCCGCCACCGCCGCGTCGCGGTCGGCTTCGACGTACACCGGCCGGACGTCGATGCCCTCCGGGGTGGTCCATTGCAGCTGTTCGGGGGTGTATCCGTGCGCGCCGGCGGCGCCGGCGACGAACTCGCCGACGGCGGCTTCGGTCGCCGGCTCGGTGGCGGGGCCGGTCGACCCTCCATCGCGCAGCGGGACCTCGGCGAAACTGCCGATGACGGCGGCCTTCTCTCCAGTGGCGGTCATGCTCAGGCCCCCATTCGGGTCAGCAGGTCGGACAGGGCTCCGACCGCGTCGATCTTCGCGGTGAGGAAGTCGTCCGGCTGCGGTTCGGTGTCGGCGACCGCTTTCTGCGGGCCGGCCAGACAGACGTGTTCGACGCCGGCGGCGTGCGCCGCGGCGACCACGGCGGCAGCCTCACCGGCGTAGCGGGCGTCGGTGCCGCAGACGACCGCGACGGCCGGCGCGGAATCCAGGGCCTTGACGGCCCCGGCAACGCTCTCGGCGTCGAGGGGGCCGGGGTTGACCGCCGCGATGCCGCCGGAGGCGAGCAGGTTGGCGGCGAATGTGGCTCGGATGTTGTGTTCGGCGAGCGGGCCCAGCGGCAGCAGCAGCGCGGTCGGCCGTGCGCCGGTGCGCGCGAGGTACGCGTCCGACCGGTCGCGCAGCTCCTCGAATCCGGCGGCGTAGCGGGCCACGGCGGTGAGTGCCTCCCCGGCGGGCAGCGGCTCCTCCCCCAGGTTCGGATATTCGTTCACACCGGTCAGCGCAGTGCGGCGGTGGGCGATGTCGTCACGCCGCTGTGCGGACACCTCGGCCACGCGTTCGGCGACGTGGTCGCGCGCCTCGGCGAAACCGCCTCGAGATTCGATCTCCTGGAACAGGGTCCACGCCTGGTCGGCCACCTGAGCGGTGAGGTCCTCGACGAACCATGAGCCGGCCGCCGGATCGAGCACCCGGCCGATGTGGGACTCCTCCAGCAGCAGCAGCTGGGTGTTGCGGGCGATGCGCCGCGCGAACGACCGCGACGTGCCGGGATATCCGTCGGGGATCGCGACGTCGAACGGATGCACCAGCACGGTGTCGGCGCCGCCGACGCCGGCGGAGAACGCCGCGAGCGTCGTGCGCAGCATGTTCACCCACGGATCGCGCTGGGCCATCATCGCCAGCGAGGACACCACATGCACCGTGGCAGCGCCCGCGTCGGGCGCACCGACCACCTCGGCGACCCGCGCCCAGAGCAGCCGCAGCGCGCGCAGTTTGGCGATGGTCATGAACTGGTCGTCATCGGCGGCGAGCCGGAAACTGATCTGGCGCAGCGCGTCGGCGCTGCTGAGCCCGGACTCGGTGAGCAGCCGCAGGTAGCTCACCCCGGCGGCGACGGCCCCGGCGAGTTCCCAGGACGCGCCCGCGCCGAGGTTGTGCAGCGCCGCGCCGTCGACGGTGATCGTCCGCACGTGTCCGTCGAAGCTGCCGACCCGGGCCGCGGTGGCGACCACCTCGGCGATCTCCGGCGCGGGCTTTTCGCTCAGCGGCGCGGTCAGCGGATCGGCGCCGAGGTCGACCGACAGGCGGCTGCGCTGTTCGTCGTCCAGGGCGGACAGCAGTTCCAGCATCGCGTCCGCGGCGGCGGTGAAGTCGGCGCCCGCGTCGAGCTGGACCGGGACGAGGTCGACGAACACCCCGTCGAGCAGCCGGCCGAGGTCGGCGGCGGCCACCCCGCCGTTCCCGCCGACACGCAGCACCAGCGCGCTGACCCCCTCGGTGAGGGCGAGCAGCACGTCACCGTTGGCGCCATCGGAGCCGGTGTTCGCGGCGGGGAAGCTCTCGGCGACCTTCCATCCGGCGATCACGTCGCGCAGGGCGTCACCGCCGCGGACGAACGGCCAGCGGCCGGGCAGCGGGGATTCGGGCAGCGCGTCGAGCGCCGTGTACAGCGGCCGGACCGGGAACCCCTCGTAGGTCGGCGCGTCGAGCAGCCGCTCCGGTTCCGGCGGCAGGTCGGCCGGATCGCGCCGCGTGCTCTTGGCCAGCACGCCGGCCACCGCGGTCCGCCACTGCGCCAGACCCTCCTCGAGCACATTCGACCCCTGCACCGACACCGGCATCTCCTGTTGTCGCAGCGTGTGACTGACCCGTCCGCCCATCAGGCTAAATGATCGCCATCACCGACTTGTCCGCTGGTCGTGGCTACCGCCGTACCGCGCCGACGGCCCGATGTCACTCCCGCCCCGTATCGTTGACGAACGTGAAAGCCGTTGTCAGGACCGTGCGGACCGTACGGTCCGCACTCGTCGGCGCGGCGCAGCAGATGCCGCGCAGGCGGCTGATCGCGATGGCGGTCGCGGGTGTGATTCTGGTCGCATTCGCCTGGGCGGTTCCGCTGCCCACCGCGGTGCAGCTGCGGGACTGGGCGACGTCCGTCGGGCCCTGGTTCCCGCTGGTGTTCCTGTTGGGGCACATCGTGGTCACGACGTTCCCGTTCCCCCGCACGGCGTTCTCGCTGGCGGCCGGCCTGATGTTCGGTCCGGCGCTGGGCGTGTCGATCGCGGTGGCTGCGAGCACGGTCAGCGCGCTGCTGGCGGTGCTTCTGATCCGCGCCCTGGGCTGGCAGCTGAGCGCTCTGGTCAGCCATCCGGCGGTCGACCGGCTCGACGAGCGCCTGCGGCAGCGCGGCTGGCCGTCGGTGTTGTCCCTGCGGCTCATCCCGGTCTTCCCGTTCGCGGTGGTGAACTACGCCGCGGGCGCCTCGAAGGTGCGACTGGTGCCCTATACCCTCGCGACGCTGTTCGGGCTGCTGCCCGGCACGGTCGCGGTGGTGGTACTCGGCGACGCGCTGACCGGTCGGGTCGATCCGCTGCTGGTGGTCGTGTCGGCCGGTATCGCCTCGGTCGGTGTGCTCGGCCTGCTCTACGAGACCCGGGCGCACCGCAGGCGGCCGGCCGCAGCGTCAGCGGGTGTCGGGCCCCTTGGCCGTGAGGACGGCCCAGAACACCAGGAAACCCGCCGCGGGCACGAAGTTGATGAGGCGGTCACGCACCCGTAGATGCGCCCCGACCGCGAGGACGAAGTACAGCGTCAACATCGCGGTGGTCAGGCGCCCCAGCGGCGGATACCGGTGGCCGGCCAGTAAGCCGACCGCCGACGCGGCCTTGACCGACGGAAACACCCACCGGATGTTCGCCGGAACCCCGACGGAGTCGAGGGACTTCTCGATCGGCGGCAGGGGAATCGCACACGCCACCGCATCGGCGGCCTGCAGAGCGGCCAGCGCCGCGTAGCCGCGCCGGGATCGCAGGCCGCCGGAGGTCATGGCTGTCCGTCCCCGTGCCGTCCCTGGGTGTGCGCCGAGAGATCCTGCTGCGACAGCGGCGGGTACTGCATCTGGGGTGGCGCAGGCGGCGCGGGCGGCAGGGCGCCGACGTCGGTGCTCCGGCGCGCATCGGCCTCGGCCTTGGCCACGGCCTGGGCGATCTCCGGATCGGTCTGGGTGTCGAACCAGCCGGCGACCTCGTCGCTGTCGTCGGCGGTGCCGGGATGCACGTCGTCGACCGGCGACGGGGTGTAGCGGAAGACCCCGTCCTCCCCTGGCGCCCCGAGCAGTTTGGTGAAGCCCTGCAGCGCCGACCCGAAGTCGCTGGGCACCACCCACACCTTGTTGGCTTCGCCCTTGGCCATCTGCGGCAGCGTCTGCAGGTACTGGTAGGCCAGCAGTTCGGGGGTGGGCCTGCCGGCCTTGATCGCCGCGAACGTCTTCTCGATCGCCTTGGCCTGGCCCTGGGCCTGCAGATACGCCGCGGCCCGCTCACCCTGCGCGCGCAGCATGCGGGACTGCCGGTCGGCCTCGGCGGCCAGGATCGCCGCCTGTTTGGCGCCCTCGGCGGCGAGGATCTGCGCCTGCTTCTGGCCCTCCGCCTGTTTGATGGCCGCCTCGCGACTGCCCTCGGCGGTGAGGATCATGGCGCGCTTCTCACGGTCGGCGCGCATCTGCTTTTCCATCGAGTCCTGGATCGACGGCGGCGGGTCGATGCTGCGCAACTCGACGCGGGCGACCCGCAGCCCCCACCGGCCGGTGGCCTCGTCGAGGACCCCGCGCAGCTGTCCGTTGATGGCGTCGCGGGAGGTCAGGGTCTGCTCCAGCGTCATCCCGCCGACCACGTTGCGCAGCGTGGTGGTGGTCAGCTGCTCGACGCCGACGATGTAGTTGCTGATCTGGTAGACCGCCGCCTGCGGATTGGTCACCTGGAAGTAGACGACGGTGTCGATGTTGACGGTCAGGTTGTCCTCGGTGATCACCGGTTGCGGCGGGAACGAGACGACCCGTTCACGCAGATCCACCCGGGCCCGGATCTTGTCGACGAACGGCAGCAGCAGGGTCAGCTGACCGGACACGGTCTTGCTGTAGCGGCCGAGCCGTTCGATGACGGCGGCCTCGGCCTGCGGGATGAGGGCCACCGACTTCGCGACGATCACCACCGCGAAGATGACGAGTACGGCGAGCAGGATCAGTCCGGCGACGGCACCGTCCACGTGCGGGCTCCTTCGTTCAGGGGTTGCGCCAGACGACCGCGGTGGCGCCGTCGATCCGCATGACGGTCACCTGGTCGCCGGGTTCGTACACATCGTTGTCGTCGAGGGGGCGGGCCGTCCAGACCTCGCCGTCGAGTTTCACCTGGCCTTCGTGGCGGGCCACGCGGTCCAGCACCAGAGCGGGCTTACCCTCCAGCGCCTGCGCCAGATCGGGTACCCCGCCGCCCGAGGTCAGCCGGCGCCGCAGCGCGGGCCGTACCGCCACCAGCAGCAGCACCGACACCGCGAGGAACACCACCCCGTCGGCCCAGATCGGCCAGTCCAGCAGCCAGCTCGAACCCGTCGCGGCCAGCGCACCGCCGGCGAGCATGAGCAGGAACATGTCGCCGGTCAGCACTTCTGCCCCGGCCAGCACCAACGCCAGGATCAGCCAGATCAACCAGACAGGCATGACGCCACCCTATCGCGTGAGCCACTGCCACCGCCCTGAACAACTACACTGCGTGGATCATGTGGTGTCCCAGTGCAACGCTTGCGGTGTGGGCCAATGCCTGGCTCGCGGGAACCGCCGCGCCCGACGATGTCCTCGACGCGTTGTCCGCTTGGGCGCCAAGGCATCTGGTCACCGCGTACGACTCGGTGGCGGCGAGCCGGACGGGTCTGCCGTGGCCCGACCTCAACGACTCCGGCGGCGTGTCGATGCTGCAGACGGTGCGCACCGCCGCGGGGTTCACCCCCGGCGGGCCGGCCCTCACCGTCGCCCTCCCGGTGCCCGGCGACGTCCGCGGACTCCCGGCGGGCACCCAGTTCCAGCGCGACGCGATCGCGGTCGGTGAGGCGCTGATCGTCACCGACACCCACCACCCGTCCAACGCCGTGGGCATCGTTCCCGACTTCGAGTTCGACGAGGTCGGTGAGGACGCGGAGTTCGATCCGGACGTCTCGGCGCTGTCCTGGACGGTGTACTCGGCCCCGGGGACACCGCCGGCCGCCTTCATCGACCTGGGTGAGGCGGAGTACGAGCTGCGGTCGGCCGTGCGCGCCGCCGCCGATGCGCTGGGTGCGCTGCAGGCGGGCGCGGCGGGCACCGACATCGACGATCCCCGCGGGCTGGTCGAGCAGGTGCTGGAGAGCGGGCGCGCGCACCGCCTGCCCGACAACGCGCCCACCCGCGCGGTGCGGGTCCTGGAGAACGCCGCGCACGTCGACGCCATCGTCACGGTCAGCTCGGGGCTGATGCCCATCGGTCTGCAGAGCTCCTCGGAGGTCCAGATCGCCAGCGACGCGCTGCGTCCGCTGGTCGGGGTGGTCCGCGCGGCGCGGCTCGCGGCGCTCAGCGCGGTGCTCTACGCCGCCTGGGAGCGCTGACCGAGCACACACCTTCACGTTCGCGACAACCGCGAACGCACTCAGTCGCTGAACACCGCCACGCACCGCGGCGAATCCCGGCACACGGTTCCGTCGACCGTGTGGCCGCAGCCGGGCACGGGGTCCGGGCCAGCGGTACGCCGGGGCGCGCGGCCGGTCTCCAGTTCGTCGATGAGGTCGAGCGCCAAGCGCGCGTAGCGCCGGTCGGCGTTGGGGGTGGTGGCGCGCGCGAACGCGACGCCGAGTTCAGCGGCCTGCTCGGCGACTTCGTTGTCGAGGTCCCACACCACCTCGATGTGGTCGGAGACGAATCCGATCGGCACGACGATCACGGCCCGGGTGCCGCGCTCGGCGAGCGCCGAGAGGTGGTCGCCGATGTCGGGTTCCAGCCACGGGATGCGCGGCGGGCCGGACCGGGACTGCCACACCTGGTCGTAGTCGTCGACACCCGCCGCGGCCGCGACCAGCCGGGCTGCGTAGCCGACCTGACGGCTGTAGAGGTTGGGACCGTGGCGCCCGTCGGCGGCGGTCGGAATCGAGTGCGCGGTGAAGACCACCCGGGCCTCGTCGCGCAGCTCGGCCGGAAGTGATTGCGCCGCAGCGGCGATCGCCTCGGCGAACATCTCGACGAACAGCGGGTGGTCGAAGTAGTGCCGCAGCTTGACCAGTTCCGGGGCGCCGTCGCCTGCGGCTGCGCGGCCCCGCCCGATGTCCTCGTTGTACTGCGTGCAGCTGGAGTAGCCGCCCCACGCCGACGTGGCGAGCACCGCGGCGCGGCGCACGCCGTCGTCCCGCATCCGCGCCACTGTGTCCTCGACGTAGGGCGCCCAGTTGCGGTTGCCGAAGTACACCGGCAGTTCGCGGCCCTGCTCGGCCAGCTCGGCCTCGATCGAGGCGATCAGTTCGCGGTTGATGCCGTTGATCGGCGACACCCCACCGAAATGTAGATAGTGCTCGGCGACGCTGGCCAGCCGCTCGCGCGGGATGCCGCGGCCACGGGTGACGTTCTCCAGGAACGGCATCACGTCGTCGGGCCCCTCGGGCCCGCCGAAGGACAGCAGCAGCAGCGCGTCGAACGGCTCCACTAGAGCAACTGGGTGCTGGCGCCGCCGTCGGCGTAGACGACGGTGCCGGTGGTCGCGGGCAGCCAGTCCGACAGCAGCGCGCACACGGTCTTGGCCACCGGCGTCGGATCCTTCATGTTCCAGCCCAGCGGGGCCCGCTGATCCCAGCCCTCCTCGAGCAGTTGCATCTGCGCGCCCGCCTCGTCACCGAGGGCGCCGCCGACGATGGCACTCATCGCGAGTGTCCGGATCGGTCCTGCCGCAACGAGATTCGACCGCACACCGAACTGTCCGGCCTCGCGGGCGACGAACCGGTTGACCGATTCCAGTGCGCTCTTGGCCACGGTCATCCAGTTGTATGCCGGCATCGCCCTGGTGGGATCGAAGTCCATGCCGACGATGCCTCCGCCGGAGTTCATGATCGGCAGCACGGCCTTGGCCAGCGACGCGTACGAATACGCGGAGATGTGGATGCCCTTGGCGACGTCTTCGTAGGGGGCATCGAAGAACGGGTTGACACCCATGCCGGTCTGGGGCATGAAACCGATCGAGTGCACCACCCCGTCGAGCTTGTTGCCCTCGCCGATCTCGGCGCTGATCCGCTCGGCCAGCGAGCCGAGGTGCGACTCGTCCTGCACATCGAGTTCCAGCAGCGGCGGCTTCGAGGGCAGCCGCTCGAGGATGCGCTCGATCAGCCGCATCCGGTTGAAGCCGGTGCAGATCACCTCGGCGCCCGCCTCCTGCGCGACCTTGGCGATGTGGAACGCGATCGACGAGTCGGTGATGATCCCCGTGACGAGGATGCGCTTACCTTCCAGAATGCCTGTCATCTAAGTCCTTATCTGTCTCAGTGGCCCATGCCCATGCCGCCGTCCACCGGGATCACCGCTCCGGCGATGTATCCGGCGTCCTCAGAGGCAAGGAAGCTGACGGCGCCCGCGACGTCCTCGGCGGTGCCGACGCGTTTGGCCGGGATGAATTCGAGCGCCCCGGCCTGGATCCGCTCATCCAGTGCGCGGGTCATCTCGGTGTCGATGTAGCCGGGGGCGACCACGTTCGCAGTGACGTTCGCCTTCGACAGCTCGCGGGAGATCGAGCGGGCCATGCCGATCAGGCCGGCCTTGGCGGCCGCGTAGTTGGCCTGGTTACCGATTCCCCACATGCCCGACACCGACCCGATGAAGATGATCCGGCCGAACCGCTTGCGCTGCATGCTGCGCGACGCCCGCTGGGCCACCCGGAACGCGCCGGTCAGGTTGGCGTCGATGACGTTGCTGAACCGCTCCTCGGTCATGCGGATGAGGAAGGCGTCCTGGGAGATGCCGGCGTTGGAGACCAGCACCTCGACCGGGCCCTGATGCTCCTCGACCTCGGTGAACGCCCGGTCGACCGCGGCGCTGTCGGTGACGTCGCAGACGACGCCGAAGAGCCCGTCGGGGACGCCGGATCCGCGGTGGGTGACGGCCACCTTGTGGCCGTCGGCGGCCAGTCGCTGGGCGATGGCCAGACCGATGCCCCGGTTACCGCCGGTGACCAGAACGGATCGGGAGACGAACGGGGGCGTGCCGCCCGCGGCCGGGCTTTCGGTGTCGCCTACTGCGCTGTCGGTCATGTCCGTCAACTTAACGTCTGGCCCGTCGTCGGCCGAAATCGCCTCGCCTGCGGCATCAGCCGGGCAGGCGACGGTTGAGCAGCAGCGCCGCCAGCGCCGAGAGCGCCAGCACCAGCGCCCCGAGCCGCAGCCAGCCGACGCTCGCGTCGCCCCTGATGGTCTCGTAGCCGATCTGCTGCTGCAGGTTCGCGTACACCTCGCGCAGCTGCTCGAGGCTGGAGGCCGTGAACGCCTCCCCTTCGGACAGGTCCGCGATCTTCTTGAGCATCGCGTCGTCGACCGGGACGGGCTGGCGCTGATCGTTGATCTCGACGTAGCCGTAGGGGGTGCCGAACGAGATGGTCGAAATCGGCACGCCCTGGTCCTTGGCCGTGCGTGCGGCGGTGAACGCGCCCTTGGGGTTGTCCGGGTTGGACGGCACGGTCTCCTTGCCGTCGGAGAACAGCACGATCCGCGCGGGCGGGTTCTCGTCGCCGCCGCCGATGACGGCGCCGACGGTGGCGATGGCCTGCAGTGCGGTGAAGATGCCCTCACCGGTGGCGGTGCGGTCGGCCAGCTGCAGTTTGTCGATCGCGATCTTGGTGGCCTCGCGATTGGTGGTCGGCGACACCAGCACCGTGGCGGTGCCTGCGTAGGCGATCAGACCGAGGTTGATGCCGGGAGTCAGCTCGTCGGCGAACTGTTTGGACGCCTCCTGTGCGGCGGCGAGCCGGCTCGGTGCGACGTCGGTGGCCCGCATGGACTGCGAGACGTCGATGACGAGCATCACCACCGCCCGGTTGCGCGGGATGCGAACGTCGTGGGTCGGCCCGGCCATCGCGATGGTCAGCAGGGTCAGCGACGCCACCAGCAAGATCGCCGGCAGATGGCGCCACCGGTTGGGCCGCTGTGGCGCGACGCTCTCCAGCAGCTCCATGTTGGCGAAGCGCAGGATCCGCTTCTGCCGGGCGGTCTGCACGATCACGTACAGCCCGACGAGCCCCGCGACCGCCAGCAGGAACAGGAAGAACCACGGGTGTTCGAATCCCGAGAGCGACATCGGGCCGAGCAACGGTAAAGTCATGTGCTACTTGTCTTTTCGTCCTTTTAGCGGGCCGCCATGGCACCGCGGCGGCGGCTCGCGACGAACCGCACCACATCGGCGATCCAGTCGCGGTCGGTGCGCAGGGTCAGCAGGGGCGCGTCGCAGCGGCGCAGCGTGCGGGCCACCTCGGCGCGGTGCTGGGCCGCCGCCTTCTCGAAGTCGTCGCGGAGCCGCTGGTCGATGGTGAACTCGCGGGTGACGCCGGTCTCGGTGTCCTGCAGGATCACGTCGCCGACGGCGGGCAGCTCGATGTCGCGCGGATCGAGCACCTCGATGCCGAGGACCTCGTGCCGGCCGGCGATCGCGCGCAGTGGACGCATCCAGTCGATCGGGCCGAGGAAATCGCTGATGATGACCGCCATCCCGCGCCTGCGCTCAGGTCGGCGCAGCGAGTCGATCGCCTCGGCCAGATTGCCGCGGACCCCGGTCGGAGCTCGCGGTGTGGTGGCGATCGTGCGCAGCATCTCCTGTTCGTGCATGCGCCCCGACAGGGCAGGCACCCGCCGCGTGGTCTCGCCGTTGGAGATGATCGCGCCGATCCGGTTGCCGCCGCCGCTGTTGAGGAACGTGATCGCCGCGGCGGCCGCCACGGCGAGATCGCGCTTCTCGCAGCCGGCGGTGCCGAAGTCCAGGCTGGCCGACATGTCGACCACCAGCCAGGTCTCCAACTCGCGGTCGGCGATCATCGTCCGCACGTGCGGCACGGTGGTGCGCGCGGTGACCGACCAGTCCATGCGGCGGACGTCGTCGCCCGGCTGGTAGATCCGCGACTCCCCCGGCTCCGAGCCCGGGCCCGGGATGAGGCCGAGGTGGTCGCCGTGCAGGACGCCGTCGAGTTTCCGGCGGACCGTCAGCTCGAGTTTTCGCAGCGCGGCCGACAACGCCGGATCGCGGATCTCACCGCGTTCCAGGGACGGCAGGTCGACGGATCGGCCTTGGGATTCGGTCACCGACCGCCCGCCGCGCCGGCGCCGGCCGGGACCGCGGGCGGAGTCGAATGCCCTTGCTGCGGAATGGCATTCACCTGCGGCAGTGCGACCGTCTGCATGATGCGGTTGATCACCGTCTCGGAGGACACCTCGTCGGCCAGCGCGTCGTAGGTCAGCACGAGCCGGTGACGGAGCACGTCGGGGATGACCTCGACGACGTCCTGCGGGATGACGTAGTCGCGTCCGCGCACCAGGGCCAGCGCGCGGGAGGCTGCGATGATGCCCAGCGACGCACGCGGGGACGCGCCGTAGGCGATCCACGCCTTGGCGTCGGGCATCCCGAACTTCTCCGGTTCGCGGGTCGCGGTGACGATACGGACGACGTAGTCGACCAGGGCGTGGTGCACGAAGGTGTTGGCGGCCACGTCCTGGAGCCGCAGCAGATCGCCGGGGCCGAGGATCTGCTTGGGCTCCGGCGGCTTGACGCCCATCCGGTAGATGATCTCGCGCTCTTCCTCGGGCGACGGGTAGTCGATGTTGAGCTTGAACAGGAAGCGGTCGCGCTGCGCTTCGGGCAGCTGGTAGACGCCCTCCTGCTCGATGGGGTTCTGGGTGGCCATCACCAGGAACGGCTGGGGCAGCGGGAACGTCTTGCCGCCGATGGAGATCTTGCGCTCGGCCATCACCTCGAGCAGTGCGGACTGCACCTTGGCGGGCGCGCGGTTGATCTCGTCGGCGAGCAGGAAGTTGACCACGACCGGGCCGAGCTCGATGTCGAACTCCTCCTTGCCCTGGCGGAAGATGCGGGTGCCGATGATGTCGGTGGGCACCAGGTCGGGGGTGAACTGGATGCGGGCGAACGACCCGCCGACGACCTTGGCGAACGTCTCGACGGCGAGGGTCTTCGCGACACCGGGCACACCTTCGAGCAGGACGTGGCCCTTGGCGAGCAGACCGACGAGCATCCGCTCCACCAGCCGGTCCTGGCCGACGATGATGCGCTTGACCTCGAAGACGGCGCGCTCGAGGGTGTGCACCTCACTCTGCAGACCGCCGCCGCCAGAGGTCGGTGCCTGCGCCGGGGCCTGGCCCTGCGGCGCGGCGTGGGAGCCGGCGGGATAGCCGGGCGCGGGGTTCTGACCGGAAAAGTTTCCGGCGCCCTGCGGCTGCCCACTCGGTGACGTCATCGAGGTTCCTCCCACTGTCTTCGCTTCAAGGCGTGCCGCAGGCGTATCCCGCGTCAGCGCCCGGCGCCGCGGCGCCCGCCGTCAACTATTCCAGGCACTCCGGAATCCGTCGACGTGCCCTCCTGCCGGGGTGGCCCGGGTCAGGACTCGATGATGCGGGCGACGTAGGGCTGCAGGCCGGCCTTGCGCAACGGGCTGACCGTCACCTTGCCCGCGCTGCCCGACGATTCGAGCATCTGCCCGTTGCCGAGATAGATCGCGACGTGCTGGCTGCCGCCCGGCCCCCAGAAGAGCAGATCGCCGCGCTTGCCCTGGGCCAGCGGCACTTTGCGGCCGGTGTTGTACTGGTCGCCGGAGTACTTCGGGATCAGTACGCCCACACCGGCGTAGGAGAATTGCGTGAAGCCCGAGCAGTCGTAGCCGACGGTGCCCGCACCCGAGTCGATGCCGGTGCTCGGCCCGTTGGGTTTACCGCCGCCCCACGAGTACGGGGTGCCCATCTGCGAGGCGCCGCGCCGGATGACGTATTCGATCGCCTGCGGTCCGCGCACGCGTCCGGGAGCGACACCAGCGGCGGGTGCGGCGCCGCCGAGCCCGATGGTGGACAGGAACTTGCGACCGAGGTCCATCGTCACCTGCGTGGCCTGCGCGGTCGCCTGCAGCGAGGCGTTCGCGATGGCCAGCGGGTCACCGGGCGCACCCGCGCTGAGGAGTTTGGGCAGCGTCGGATCCCACTGTCCCTCGTCCGGTGCGGCGCCCGCGGCCGCGGCGGAACCGAACAGCACCGCGAGCGCGGCGAACACGGATACCAGCGGGACGGCGCAGCGAGAAGCGAGGCGGCGCAGGAACGTCAAGAACATCACCATTCGATCAATCGGGTTGCGTACGGCGTCATACCGCTGGTGCGCACCGGTGAGACCTTGACGACCGAACCGGTGTAGGGCGCTTCGAGCATCTGCCCGTTGCCCAGGTAGAGCGCGACGTGCTGGCTGGCATTCGGTCCCCAGAAGAGCATGTCGCCGCGGCGCATCTCGGAGGTGGGAACCTTGCGGCCCGCGTTGTACTGCGAGCCGGAGTAGTGGTCGAGTTTGATGCCGACGCCGGCGAACGCGTACAGCATCAGGCCGGAGCAGTCGAAGCCGACGGTGCCCGCACCCGAGTCGATGCCGTTGCTGGGCCCGGTGGCATTGCCGCCGCCCCACGAGTAGGGCACGCCCATCTGCGACATCGCGCGCTTGATGACGTACTCGGTGGCCTGTTGGCCGTACACCCGCGGGATCGCGCCGTTGTTGGTGTAACCGCTCGGGGTGGGCAGCAGCCCCAGCTTCTGCAGGAAGTTGCGGCCCATCTGCTGGGTGACCTGCGCCGAGGTGGCGGTGATGCCGAGCACGGCGTTGATGATCGCGATCGGGTCGCCGCTGACGAACGCACTCGGGATCGCGGGCAGCGTCGGATCCCACAGCGGCACGTCCCACTTGGCCGCCGCGGGGGCCTGCGCACCCGGGGCCTTGTCCCAGTTCGTCCCGGCAGGGGCCGGCGCTGCGGCCGGACCGGCCGCCTTCTGCACCGGAGCCGACACCGGCTGGGCGGCGCGGGCCTGGTCCAGCCGGGCCTGCGCGGCAGCGCGTTCTGCGACGAGTCGGTCCAATTCGGCCTGCTGGTCACCGAACGTGCGCTGCGCCGAGGTGAGCGCCTCGACGGCGACGGCCTGGCTGGCCTCGGCGTCGGCGGCGGCCTGGTCGGCCTGCTGTTTGGCCAGCCGGGCGGCGGACTCGCGGTTGATCTGCTCGGTGCGCGCGCGCTGCAGGTTCGCCATGACCTGCGCGGAACTCACCGAAAGGGTCTCGGCCGCCGCGGCGGTGTGCAGGATGTCGACGGGGTCCGCAGCGGTCAGATACGACCGCGACGGACCGTTGACGTAGGTGGCGGCGGCGAATTGGTCGAACCGCTTCTGGGCGGCGGAGATCGCGATGGTCGCGTCCTCGACGCCGATCTGGCTCTCTTCGAGCTCGCGCTGCGCGGCGGCCGCGGCGTCGCGGGCGTTCTGCACGTCGACGATCGCCTTGTTCACGCTCTCCTGCTGACCCTGCACGGCCGCGCCGAGATCCTGCAGCTGCTGGTTGGCGTTGGCGACGGCGGCCACCAGGGTGCCGATGCCGTCCGGGTCGGCGCCGGCGGCGCTGCCGCCCCAGAGCCCGGTGGTGACGAGCATGCCGGCGGCGATCGACACCGCGACGGCCCCGCGATACCGGGGAGCTTGCCTTTGACGATGGGCGCAGGTGGAGCGCTTCATTCGACTCAAGTCTCCTCGGGGCTGGTTGCGGAACCGTGCGCAGTAGTCACAGTAGGCACAACTACAACATGGGTACCGAATGCACCGTACGTCACAAAAGACGCTAAAGAAACTTTAGTCACAAATTACATTGTTGTAATTATGTGTTGTGTTATCGAATGGTGATATTGCAATTCCGCGGACCCGCGCGGAACGGCGTCACACCTGGTCAGAGCGGGTATCGGGGGCGGGCCCGACGGACGCGGGCGCGATTCGGCCGCTCCACGTCTGCAGCAAACGAGTGGCCGCCGCGGCGGCCGCGACGAGCAACACCAGCGCAATCGTCAAAAGCGTCCACGGAAAGTCATCCGTGGTGATCTGGTCGACGAAATTCTGCGCCGACTGCACCGGGTTGCCGGTCTTGGCAAGGTCTTGCCCGGCCTCCAGGGTGACGCGGTCGATCGAGTCGCTGTAGGTTCCCGCAAACGACGGACTCAGCGCGAGCACGGTCGAGTCGGGATAGGCGATGCCCACCTCCGTGGCGATGTCGCGCAGCGGAGTGTCCAGATGCGGGTCGCGGTCGATGACGACGATCTTGAGGTCGATGCCGTCGGCCTGCGCCTCGGACACGACCTGACGCAGGCCGGCCTCATCGGCTCCCGGGGGCGCGCTGACGCCGTCCTCGCCGACCTCGGCGAGCACCTTGTTCAGATCGAGGTCCGGCGGGATGAAGCCGGGCATGACATGAAGGTCCGTCACAACGCAGCACGGTACCTCCCGGGCGGGTACCCCGACGGCAGCACCCGCGGGTGGAGACGAGACTGTGACCCACCCTGGAGTGTTTTGCAGGACAAGCGTACTGTTAAGCTGGAGCGCCGCCGACACAGCCCGTCGCGGCGAGAACTACCGGGGAGTTGATATGAGCGATAAGGATTCGTCGAAGAACTCATTTGATGCCCGCGACACCCTCGAGGTCGGGGACAAGTCTTACGAGATCTACCGCCTCGATGCCGTGCCCGGCACCGAGAAGCTGCCGTACAGCCTGAAGGTCCTGGCCGAGAACCTGCTGCGGACCGAGGACGGCACCAACATCACCAAGGATCACATCGAGGCCATCGCGAACTGGGATCCGCAGGCCGATCCCAGCGTCGAGATCCAGTTCACCCCGGCCCGGGTGATCATGCAGGACTTCACCGGCGTGCCCTGCATCGTCGACCTCGCCACCATGCGCGAAGCCGTCGGCGATCTCGGCGGCGACCCACAGAAGGTCAATCCGCTCGCGCCCGCCGACCTGGTCATCGACCACTCCGTGATCGCCGATCTGTTCGGCACCGCCAACGCGTTCGAGCGCAACGTCGAGATCGAATACGAGCGCAACGGCGAGCGCTACCAGTTCCTGCGCTGGGGCCAGGGCGCCTTCGACGACTTCAAGGTCGTCCCGCCCGGCACCGGCATCGTGCACCAGGTCAACATCGAGTACCTGGCCAGTGTCGTGATGGCTCGTAGCGACGCTGAAGGAAACACCGTCGCCTACCCCGACACCTGCGTGGGCACCGACTCCCACACCACCATGGAGAACGGTCTCGGCGTGCTCGGCTGGGGCGTCGGCGGCATCGAGGCCGAGGCCGCGATGCTCGGCCAGCCCGTGTCGATGCTCATCCCCCGCGTCGTCGGCTTCAAGCTGCGCGGCGAGCGCCGCCCCGGCGTCACCGCCACCGACGTGGTGCTGACCGTCACCGAGATGCTGCGCAAGCACGGCGTCGTCGGCAAGTTCGTGGAGTTCTACGGTGAGGGCGTGGCCGAGGTGCCGCTGGCCAACCGCGCCACCCTGGGCAACATGAGCCCCGAATTCGGTTCCACCGCAGCGATCTTCCCGATCGACGAGGTGACCATCGACTACCTGCGGATGACGGGGCGCACCGACGATCAGCTCGCGCTCGTCGAGGCGTACGCCAAGGCGCAGGGCATGTGGCACGACCCGAGCCGCGAGCCGAAGTTCTCCGAGTACCTCGAACTCGACCTCGCCGACGTCGTCCCGTCCATCGCCGGACCGAAGCGTCCCCAGGACCGCATCGCGCTCGACGACGCGAAGTCGGCGTTCCGCAAGGACATCCACAACTATGTGGGCGGCGAGGACGCGAGCGAGAAGCCCGAGGAGAAGTCGAAGCTCGACGAGGCCGTCGACGAGTCGTTCCCGGGCAGTGACCCCGCCGTGCTGTCGTTCTCCGACGACGGCGAGGAGGGCGGCAAGAGCGCCGAGGCCCCGCTGTACTCGGCGGCCAACGACGCCGAAGGCCGGCCCACCAATCCGGTGACCGTGAAATCCGACGAGCGCGGCGAGTTCGTCATCGACCACGGCGCGGTGGTGATCGCTGCGATCACCTCCTGCACCAACACCTCCAATCCCGAGGTGATGATCGGTGCGGCACTGTTGGCCAAGAACGCCGTCGACAAGGGCCTGACCAGCAAGCCGTGGGTGAAGACCACGATGGCTCCGGGTTCGCAGGTGGTCACCGACTACTACGACAAGGCCGGCCTGTGGCCGTATCTGGAGAAGCTGGGCTTCTTCCTCGTCGGTTACGGCTGCACCACCTGCATCGGCAACAGCGGGCCGCTGCCCGAGGAGATCAGCAAGGCCGTCAACGACAACGATCTGGCGGTGACCGCCGTCCTGTCGGGTAACCGCAACTTCGAGGGCCGGATCAACCCGGACGTCAAGATGAACTACCTGGCGTCCCCGCCGCTGGTCATCGCCTACGCCCTGGCCGGGTCGATGGACTTCGACTTCGACAGCAACCCGCTGGGCACCGACAACGACGGCAACGACGTGTTCCTCAAGGACATCTGGCCGTCGCAGCAGGACATCAACGAGACGATCGCCAACGCGATCAACACCGAGATGTTCAAGAAGAACTATGCCGACGTGTTCAAGGGCGACGACCGGTGGCGCAACCTGCCCACCCCGAGCGGTGACACGTTCGAGTGGGCCGAGGATTCGACGTACGTGCGCAAGCCTCCGTACTTCGACGGGATGCCTGCCGAGCCCGAGGCGGTCAGCGACATCACCGGCGCACGCGTGTTGGCTCTGCTGGGTGACTCGGTGACCACCGACCACATCTCCCCCGCCGGCAGCATCAAGCCGGGCACCCCGGCCGCGCAGTACCTCGAATCCCACGGCGTCGAGAAGAAGGACTACAACTCCTACGGCTCGCGCCGCGGCAACCACGAGGTGATGATCCGCGGCACCTTCGCCAACATCCGGCTGAAGAACCAGCTGCTCGACGACGTGTCGGGCGGGTACACGCGCGATTTCACCCAGGATGACGCGCCGCAGGCGTTCATCTACGACGCCGCGCAGAACTACGCCGAGAAGAACATCCCGCTGGTGGTGCTGGGCGGTAAAGAGTATGGGTCGGGTTCCTCCAGGGACTGGGCGGCCAAGGGCACCAGCCTGCTGGGCGTGCGCGCCGTCATCACCGAGTCGTTCGAGCGGATCCACCGGTCGAACCTGATCGGCATGGGCGTCATCCCCCTGCAGTTCCCCGAGGGTGAGTCGGCGGCGTCGTTGAAGCTCGACGGCACCGAGACGTTCGACATCACCGGCATCGAGGAGCTCAACGAGGGTCGGACACCCAGCACGGTGCACGTCACGGCCACCAAGCCGGGCGGTGAGAAGGTCGAGTTCGACGCCGTCGTGCGCATCGACACCCCCGGTGAGGCGGACTACTACCGCAACGGCGGCATCCTGCAGTACGTGCTGCGCAACATGCTGAAGTCCAAGTAAGTAGCGCAGCAGGGATTCGAAGATGCCCCGGGTAACCGACGATCATCTGGCGGCGCGTCGCCGCCAGATCCTCGACGGTGCCCGGCGCTGCTTCGCGGAGTACGGATACAACGAGGCGACCGTGCGACGGCTCGAACAGACCATCGGGCTGTCGCGCGGCGCCATCTTCCACCACTTCCGCGATAAGGACACGCTGTTCTTCGAGTTGGCGCGCGAGGACGCGGAGCGGATGGCCGACGTCGCCGCCCGCGAGGGACTGATCCAGGTGATGCGCGACATGCTGGCCGCGCCCGAGCAGTTCGACTGGCTGGCCACCCGGTTGGAGATCGCGCGCAAGCTGCGCAACGATCCGGTGTTCCACCGCGGCTGGGTCGAACGGTCGGCCGAGCTCTCGGCGGCCACCACGGAGCGGCTACGCCGGCAGAAGCAGGCCGGCCGGCTGCGCGATGACGTGCCCAGCGATGTGGTGCAGACCTATCTGGATCTGGTTCTCGACGGGTTGGTGGCGCGGCTGGCCTCCGGCGACGATCCGGCCCGGCTCAGTGCCGTGCTGGACCTCGTCGAGGCCTCGGTGCGTCAGCAGACGTCGGACGTCACGAACTGACGCGACGGGAGCGGTGGTTCGGTCCACCCCGGCTGCGCATCGTCGTCCCGGACTCGCGCAGCATGCTGTGGATCGACCCGTAGGACCGCCCCGTCGATGCGACCAGCGAGCGGATGCTCGCCCCCTCCTCGTACGCGCGCCGCAGTTCGCTCAACAACTGATCCCTGGACTGCTCCGAATCCCTCATCGCATCTCCCCGCTCGTGAAGCCCCCGACTCAGCGGTGAGATACCCAGCCCAGCTGGGGCTAATCCTGTGCGACGCGTCAGGCGAGCTCGATGAGGTCCCGGTACTCGTCGGACCAGTAGTCCTCGGTGCCGTCGGGCAGCAGGACCACCCGTTGCGGGTCGAGCGCTTCGGCTGCGCCGGGGTCGTGGGTCACCAGCACGACGGCGCCCTGGTAGCTGCGCAACGCGTCGAGCACCTGTTCGCGCGACGCCGGATCGAGGTTGTTGGTGGGCTCGTCGAGCAGCAGGACGTTGGCGGTCGACGCGACGAGACCGGCCAGCGCCAGCCGGGTCTTCTCGCCGCCGGACAGCGTGCCCGCGAACTGGTCCAGCTGGGGGCCGGTGAACATGAACGCCCCGAGCAGTCCGCGCAGATCCTGTTCGCCGGTGTCGGGTGCAGCGTGGCGGATGTTCTCCCAGACGGTGGCGTTGCCGTCGATGGTGTCGTGCTCCTGGGCGAAGTACCCGAGCTTGAGGCCGTGTCCGGGTTCGATGGCCCCGGCGTCAGCCTTCTCCACCCCGGCCAGGATCCGCAGCAGCGTGGTCTTGCCCGCGCCATTGAGGCCGAGTACCACGACGCGGGAGCCCTTGTCGATCGCCAGGTCGACGCCGGTGAAGATCTCCAGCGAGCCGTAGGTCTTGGTCAGACCCTTGGCGACCAGCGGGGTGCGCCCGCACACCGCGGGCGTCGGGAACCGGATCTTGGCGACCTTGTCGGCCACGCGTTCGTCGTCGAGTTCGGCGAGCATGCGGTCGGCGCGCCGCAGCATGTTCTGCGCCGCGACGGCCTTGGTGGCCTTGGCGCCCATCTTGGCGGCCTGCGTTCGCAGCGCGGATGCCTTCTTCTCGGCGTTGGCGCGTTCCCGGCGTCGGCGCTGTTCGTCGGTGGCCCGGGCGTCGAGGTACTTCTGCCAGCCCATGTTGTAGACGTCGGCCTCGCCGCGGACCGCGTCGAGGAACCAGACCCGGTTCACCACGTCGGCCAGCAGTTCGACGTCGTGGCTGATCACCACGAGGCCGCCGGTGTGATTCTGCAGGAAGCCGCGCAGCCAGCCGATGGAGTCGGCGTCGAGGTGGTTGGTCGGCTCGTCGAGCAGCAGGGTCGTGTCCGACCCGGAGCCGGTGTCGGAGGCGGCGAACAGAATGCGGGCCAGCTCGACGCGGCGGCGCTGACCGCCGGACAGGGTGCGCAGCGGCTGGGTCAGGATGCGCTCGGGCAGACCGAGGCTCGCGCAGATCCGGCCGGCCTCACTCTCGGCGGCGTATCCGCCGAGCGACGAGAACCGCTCCTCGAGCACGCCGTAGCGCTTCACCGCCTTGTCGCGGGCGGCGTCGTCGGCGACCTCGGCCATCAGGGCCTGCTGCTTCTCCAGCTCGGCCAGCAGGGTGTCCAGCCCGCGCGCCGAGAGCACCCGGTCGCGCGCGAGCATGTCGAGATCACCTTCGCGGGGGTCCTGCGGCAGGTAGCCGACCTCGCCGCTGCGGGTCACCGAGCCGGCGTAGGGCTCGCCCTCGCCGGCCAGGATGCGCATCGTGGTGGTCTTCCCGGCCCCATTGCGGCCCACCAGGCCGATCCGGTCGCCGGGCTGGACGCGCAGCGCCGACCCTTCGACGGAGAGCAGGGTGCGCGCCCCGGCGCGGACCTCCAGGTCCGTTGCGGTGATCACGCCGTCTGCTCCTCACATGTCGTTACTTGTCGTCGGTGAAACTCGGCGGCCGTCGCTCCGCGCGCGCAGCGACCGCTTCTTCGAAGTTCGCGGTGAGCAGGCGCACGTAGAGCTGGCCCAGGCCCTCGGCCTGCATATGCCCTTCCAGGCTAGCGGCGTCCATCCCACTCCACAGTGTGCGCTTGGTCAACTCGATTCCCGGCCGGGAGAACGCCGCGATGCGTTCGGCGACGTCGAAACAGGCGTCGAGCAGCTCGTCGTCGGGCACGGTCCGCGACACCAGGCCGATGCGCTCGGCCTCCTCGGCGGTGACGTCGCGGCCGGTCAGCATGATCTCGAAGGCCCGCGACGAGCCGATGGCCCGCGGCAGCAGGTAGCTGAGCCCCAGTTCACTGGCCGTCAGGCCGTTGTTGATGCCCGCGGCCCGGAAGTAGGCGCCCGAGGCGGCCAGCCGGATGTCGGCGGCGAGCGCGAGGCACAACCCACCCCCGATGGCCGCTCCGTTGACCGCGGCGATCACCGGCTGGTGCATCTTGCGCAGCGCCAGGATGACGTCGTCGAGCACCTCCATGGACCGCAGCGCGTACGTCGGCCGCGTCAGTCCGTCGACGTGCGGAACCGAACCCGCCGACTTGTGGTCGGCGCCGGAGGAGAATCCTCGGCCCGCCCCGGTGAGCACCACCGCACGCACCGAGTTGTCGTAGGTGAGCTCACCGAGCACCTCGCGCAGCGGCACCATGACGTCGAACGCCATGGAGTTCATCCGCTCGGGGCGGTTGAGAGTGATCAGGGCGACGTGCGGACGCGGCCGGTCGACGAGAACGTGTGTCACTCGTGCACGTTATCGCGCACGCGGGCTCACTCCGGTTGGCCGTCGCCCTGTGCCGCGATCGCGGCGTCGATGTCGAACTCCTTGACCTTCTGCACGAGGTCCTCGAGGGCCGCGGGAGGCAGGGCGCCGGCCTGGTTGAATACCAGCTTGCCCTTCTTGAACGCCATCAGCGTGGGGATGGAGCGGATGTCGGCGGCCTGGGCGAGCGCCTGCTCGGCCTCGGTGTCGACCTTGGCGTACACCACGTCCGGATGCTTCTCCGAGGAGGCCGCGAACGTGGGCGCGAACGCCTTGCACGGTCCGCACCAGGAGGCCCAGAAGTCGACGAGCACGATCTCGTTGTCGGTGATCGTGTCGTTGAATTGATCAGCGGTGATGTCTTGCGTTGCCATGACCGGTCCAACGTCGGGGTCGGGGTCGATGTTCCCGGGTACCGGACGGCGCCGCGTGGCTTCGCCGATGACAAAGCCGCCCCGGCCGGAACCGGGGCGGCTTGTCATGTGCGCGCGAGTAGCGGTGGCCCTAGCCGACCGAGCCGGAAGCCGAGCTCGAGGAGCTCGAGGAGCTCGAAGAGCTCGACGCACTGCTATCGCTGGACGACGCGCCGGAGCTCGACGAACCGGCGCTCGGGGCGACCCGGCTCACGCCGCCGACGTTCGAGGTGCCGGACTCGGTACCCGAGGTGCCGCTCGAGGTCGAGGAGGCCTCGGTCTTGTCCTTCGCAGTGCTCTTGCCGAGGACGCGGTCCTTCAGCCGGGATAGCGAACCGTCGCGCTTGACCTCCACGGTGGCCGTCTCGGCGGTGGGCGCCGACTCCCCAACGGTCTTCGCGACCGGGGTCTCGGCGGCGGCCGGCGTGACGTCGGCGGCCGGAGCCGCCGACCGCGCAGCCGTACCGGAGGTTGTCGCCATCGTCGCAGTGGCCGTTATCGTTTCCACGGGGATCAGCGTGGGCTGCGTCTTCGGCGGCACATTCGGGTCGTCGGGGGTGACCGGTGTGACCGGCGTCCCCGTGAGCGCCCTGGTCAGTGCGTTCGGGAAGTCGACCAGCGCATACCGCACGAGACCGCCCTGCGAACTCGGGTCGAGTTGGCTGGGCCATTCGAGCGCACGCGGTTCGCAGCCGGCGGCAGCCGAGCAGATGCTGAAGAACGGCGTGTACCCGTTGACGAAAGCGTTGGCGAGTTTGATGGGCAGGCTGATCAGCTCGCCGGCCGCGGTCGTGATGTCACCCTCGTTGATCGCCTGGTGGATCGTGTCAAGGGCGATCGTGAACTGGAACCCGACGGTCTGGAACGGACCCACGAGGGCCCTGGTCAGGCCGGCCTCGGACAGCGCGCCGAGCAGTGCCGGCAGCTCCGAATCGGCGCCCCCGGGCAGGCTGGCAATCAGCTGGCCGGTGAGGTCGTTGAGCGGTGTCAACGGCTGGACCACGCGCAGGAAGTTCTCGACGAACCAGTAGTTGAACTCGAAGAGGGCCTGGGTGAACACGCCCGGCACCTCGTCGCCCTGGCGAGGCTGCCATCCCGGTGTCGCGCCCTCCGTCGGGGTGTCGTAGCGCAGGATGTCGGGGAGCACGTTGGACAGGAAGTTCTGCACCTCTGGGCCGATGTTGGTGAACAGACCACCGTCGATCCGCTCCGTGTCCGGGTTGTCCGGTCCGAAGAGTGCCTTCTGGAGCGTGGTGCCGGAGAGTTCCTGGAAGGCACGGAGGGCCTCGAACGTGGCCGCGGGATCGCTCGCACTCTGCACGATGATCTTTCCGATGTCGCCGAGGATGTCGGCCCCACCCAGCGCGGCAGCCAGCGACTGTGAGGCGTTCGCGCTGTTGATCAGCAAGTAGCCCGAGTTCACCAGCGTCTCGGTGAAAGACTGCTGCAGCAGTACGAGGGGGTTCTCGGCGGCGGCAAGGGCCACCGCGCTCGTCGCCTTGCGGACATCGTGCTGGATGTCGGTCGTCGTAGGCGTCACCGGGCTGATGGCCATTGCGCCGGCGCCCACGGTTGCGACGCCTGCGACGAGAAACTTGTTCAGGGCCGATTGCTGGCGGTCCGGCGAGCATTCGCCGTCCGTCGCATACGTCCGAGAAGCTATGTGCACTGTGGCTCCTGTGTTCAGTCTGAGATTCGCCTGAGTGGCACGTGAAGATTATCTGAAAATTCCCTGAGCGCAATAGGTTGCCCTAACCTAACTTTGAACAGCTTAGTAGTTGAACAGAACGGCATCTCACCCGCTCTGCACGCGTTTCGGAGCTAGACGAGCACCGCGCGAGATCAAAGATCTACGGTGCGACCGCTAGCTATTGCGGCCAACCTCGGTTCACCGGCGTCGGGTTCGATGCTGCTCAGCGCGATCCCCGCCCGGTGCTTATGCGGTGTTGCCGTCGGGGGTGCGGCCGGCACTTGCCAGTGCCGTGGCCAGCGCGGAGTTCAGCAGCAGTTCCCGCCGCCGGGTCGGCCACCAGAACAGTTCGATGGCCAGCAGGCCCAGGTACACGCACGAGGCGACGGTGTCGCGGATCGAGCCGGCCGTGGCGTCGAAGACCGCGACGCCGAGGGCAACGGCCAGCACCAGCCAGAGCACCCAACGGTAGGTCTGCGACTTCTCTGCCGCTGCCCGCAGTCCCGCGCTGTAGTCGATCACGCCGCCGGCCAGGCGGTCGCCGTCGACCGGATATCCCCGCCGGGCGGCGCGCACGATCCGCACGCGCTCGGCGCCGGTGAACGCGTCCGCACCCGGCCAGTAGTGCCGCATCCGCGCCTCGGTGAACGGTCCCAGCACCGCGCCGGTGACCACCGCGACGATGACGCCGACCAGCGGGACACCGGAGTCGAGTACGGCCAGCGCGCCGAGGAACAGCCCGATGACGACCCCGAGCAACAGGCACCGCACAGCCCGACCACCCCGCCATACCGTCGCCCACGCCGCCACCACAGCGTGATTCTGACCGGGCGAGGCGGCGTTGGGAGCTAGACGGTGAAACCGAGAGCGCGGAGCTGTTCGCGACCGTCCTCGGTGATCTTGTCGGGTCCCCACGGCGGGTTCCACACCCAGTTGATCTTGATGTCGTCGACGAGGCCCGCTCCCACCAGTGCGGTGCGCGACTGATCCTCGATGACGTCGGTCAGCGGGCAGGCCGCCGAGGTCAGTGTCATGTCGATCAGCGCGACGTTGCGGCCGTCGCCCTTCTCGATGTCGAGGCCGTACACCAGGCCCAGATCCACGACGTTGATGCCCAGTTCCGGGTCGACGACGTCGCGCATCGCCTCTTCGAGGTCGAAGATCATCTCTTCGCTCGCTGTGGTCTCACTCATCGCTGTTCCTCCGGAATATCGACACTCTGCGCCAGGGCGGACTTGAACGCCGTCCACCCCAGCAGGGCACATTTGACCCGCGCCGGGTACTTCGCGACGCCCGCGAACGCCACCCCGTCGCCGATCAGGTCCTCGTCGCCGTCCACGGTCCCCCGCGACGACACCATCTCGGTGAACGCGGCGACCGTCTTGAGCGCATCGCCGACGGTCTGCCCGATCACCTGGTCTGCCAGCACCGACGTCGACGCCTGGCTGATCGAACAGCCCTGCCCGTCGTAGGACACGTCGGTCACGGTCTCGCCGTCGCCGGACAGCGTCACCCGCAGCGTGACCTCGTCGCCGCAGGTCGGGTTGACGTGGTGCACCTCGGCGCCGAACGGTTCGCGCAGGCCGCGATGATGCGGATGCTTGTAGTGGTCCAGGATCACCTCCTGGTACATCTGCTCGAGCCTCACGGAATCACACTCCGAAGAATTCTCGGGCCCGCTTCACCCCGGCCACCAACCGGTCCACCTCGTCGAGGGTGTTGTACACCGCGAACGACGCCCGCGCGGTGGCGGCGATGCCGAACCGGCGGTGCAGCGGCCACGCGCAATGATGCCCGACGCGCACGGCCACCCCGTCGTCGTCGAGCACCTGCCCGACGTCGTGGGCGTGCACGCCGTCGACGACGAACGACACCGGCGACCCCCGGTTCTCCAGCACGGTCGGTCCGATGATCCGGACCCCCTCGATGCCGGACAGTCCGTCGATGGCGGCGGCGACCAGTTGCGCCTCGTGCTCCTCGACGGTCGCCATGCCGATCTCGCCGAGATAGCGGGCGGCCGCGGCGAGACCCACGACCTGCGACGTCATCGGGGTGCCGGCCTCGAACCGCTGCGGAGCGGGTGCGTAGGTCGCCGATTCCATGGTGACGGTCTCGATCATCGATCCGCCGGTCAGGAACGGCGGCATGGCGGCGAGCAACTCGCGCCGGCCGTAGAGGACGCCGATTCCGTTGGGCCCCAGCATCTTGTGGCCGGAGAACGCCGCGTAGTCGACGCCGAGGGCGGCGAAGTCGGTCACCTGGTGCGGCACCGACTGGCAGGCGTCGAGCACCGTCAGTGCGCCGACTGCCTTGGCCCGGGTCACCAGTTCGGCGACCGGCGCGATCGCGCCCGTGACGTTCGAATGATGGCTGAACGCAACGACTTTCACGCGTTCGTCGAGATCGAGGGAGTCCAGGTCGATGCGTCCGGCTTCAGGCCCCTCGGAAATAACGCCGTACCACTTCAGCGTCGCACCCGTCCGCCGGGCCAACTCCTGCCACGGGATCAGGTTCGCGTGGTGTTCGAGTTCGGTGGTGACGATGACGTCACCCGGACCGACCGAGTACCCCTCGAACCGGTCGTCCCCCAGGACGTAGGCCACCAGGTTGAGTGCCTCGGTGGCGTTCTTGGTGAAAACCAGCTCGTCGGGGCTCGCTCCGACGAACGCGGCGATGTCGGCTCGACCCTGCTCGTAGGCGTCGCTGGCCTCCTCCATCAGCTGGTGCGCACCACGGTGCACGGCGCCGTAGGAGGTGGTCAGGAAGTCCCGCTCGGCGTCCAGGACCGCGAGCGGCCGCTGCGAGGTGGCGCCCGAGTCGAGGTACGCCAACGTGCTCCCGCCGCGCATCACCCGCGACAGGATCGGGAAGTCGGTCCTGACCCTGGCGAGGTCAGCCACGTCCAGGACCCGCGCGGCCGTCATGTCAGGCCCCCGCGGCGGCCTGGGCGAAGCGCTCGTAACCGTTGGCCTCGAGTTCGTCGGCCAGTTCCGGACCGCCGGACTGCACGATGCGGCCGCCCACGAACACGTGCACGAACTGCGGCTGGATGTAGCGCAGGATGCGGGTGTAGTGGGTGATCAGCAGTACGCCGCCGTTCTCGGTCTCCTGGTAGCGGTTGACGCCCTCGCTGACGACGCGCAGCGCGTCGACATCCAGACCGGAATCGGTCTCGTCGAGGATCGCGATCTTCGGCTTGAGCAGGCCCAGCTGCAGGATCTCGTGGCGCTTCTTCTCGCCGCCGGAGAAGCCCTCATTGACGCTGCGCTCGCCGAAGGTGGGATCGATGTCCAGATCCGACATGGCGGACTTGACCTCTTTGACCCAGTGCCGCAGCTTCGGCGCCTCACCGCGCACGGCGGTGGCCGCGGTGCGTAGGAAATTCGACATCGACACGCCGGGCACCTCGACGGGGTACTGCATCGCCAGGAACAGGCCCGCGCGGGCGCGTTCGTCGATGCTCATCTCGAGCACGTCCTCACCGTCGAGGGTGATCGACCCCGAGGTGACGGTGTACTTGGGGTGGCCGGCGATGGCGTAGGACAGGGTGGACTTGCCGGATCCGTTGGGCCCCATCACCGCATGGGTCTCCCCCGACCGCACGGTCAGGTCGACACCCTTGAGGATCTCGACGTCCTCGCCGCCCTCGGCGGAGACGACGGAGGCGTGCAGGTCCTTGATTTCGAGTGTGGTCATATCAGCTGTTGCTCGCTTCGGTGATTGCTAGTTCTCGTTCGATGGCTTCGGTCAGGCGCTCGCGGACGGCGGGGACAGCGATCTTGGCGATGATCTCGCCGAAGAAGCCGCGCACCACCAGGCGGCGGGCCTGCTCCTCGGGGATGCCCCGGGCACGCAGGTAGAACAGTTGCTCGTCGTCGAACCGGCCGGTCGCACTGGCGTGGCCGGCGCCGACGATCTCGCCGGTCTCGATCTCCAGGTTGGGCACCGAGTCGGCGCGGGCGCCGTCGGTGAGCACCAGGTTGCGGTTGATCTCGAAGGTGTCGGTGCCGACGGCCTCCGCGCGGATCAGTACGTCGCCCACCCACACCGTGTGCGCATCGGGCTTCTTCGAATCCGGATCGCCCTGCAGCGCACCCTTGTAGAGCACGTCGGACTTGCAGTTCGGCTGCGAATGATCGACCAGCAGCCGGGATTCGAAGTGTTGACCGTCGTCGGCGAAGTACGTGCCGAGCATCTTGGCGTCGCCGCCGGGCCCGGTGTAGCGCACCGTCGCCGTCGTGCGGACCACCTCGCCGCCCAGGGTCACGTTGACGTGCCCGAGCACCGCGTCCTTGCCGAGCTTCGCGTGGTGGGCGCTGACGTGCACCGTGTCGTCGGCCCAATCGGCGATCCAGATCACGCCGAGCCCGGCCGAATCACCGACGATGATCTCGACGTTGTCGGCGTAGGTGCCGCTGCCGCGCAGGTCGACCACGACGATGGCCCGGGACAGCTCCTCGACCCGGATCTGCAGGTGCCCGTAGGCCACCTCACCCGCACCGGGGCCGGTGATGTCGATCTCGATCGGCTCGGTCACCTCGGTGTCGCGGGCGACGGTCACGATCGTCGCCGTCTCGAACGACGAATACGCCTGCGCCGCAACACGATCCGAAGGCACACCGGCCTGACCCAGGCGTTCGTCGTCACGGCCCACCGTCTCGACGGTGACGCCGGGACCCTCGGTCACCGCGATCCCGGGCTGCGCCGTCGCGGGCGCAGTGCCGTCGTGCAGACCGCGCAGCCGCCGCAGCGGGGTGAACCGCCACAGCTCGTCGCGACCGCCGGGGACCTCGAAGGCATTGACGTCGAAGGACGAGAACAGCTCGCCCTTGTTCAGGTTGAGGACCGAACCCGCCTTGGCGGCGCCCTCAACGGCATTGCTGAGTTCCTGGGTCACCCGACGGCTCCTTCCATCTGCAGCTCGATCAGGCGGTTGAGCTCGAGGGCGTATTCCATCGGCAGTTCCTTGGCGATCGGCTCGACGAAGCCGCGCACCACCATGGCCATCGCCTCGTCCTCGGTGAGCCCGCGGCTCATCAGGTAGAACAGCTGATCGGCGCTGACCTTGGACACGGTCGCCTCGTGACCCATCGTCACGTCGTCCTCACGGATGTCGACATAGGGATAGGTGTCAGAGCGGCTCACCGAATCCACCAGCAGCGCATCGCATTTCACGCTCGAGCGCGAGCCGTGCGAACCCTTGTTGACCTGAACCAGGCCGCGGTAGGACGCTCGGCCACCGCCGCGGGCCACCGACTTGGACACGATGTTCGACGACGTGTGCGGCGCCAGGTGCAGCATCTTCGCGCCGGTGTCCTGGTGCTGACCCTCGCCGGCGAACGCCACCGAGAGCACCTCGCCCTTGGCGTGCTCACCGGTCATCCACACCGCGGGGTACTTCATGGTGACCTTGGAGCCGATGTTGCCGTCGACCCACTCCATGGTCGCGCCGGCCTCGGCGCGCGCCCGCTTGGTGACCAGGTTGTAGACGTTGTTCGACCAGTTCTGGATGGTCGTGTAGCGGCAGCGCCCGCCGGGCTTGACGATGATCTCCACGACCGCGGAGTGCAGCGAGTCGCTCTTGTAGATCGGCGCGGTGCAGCCTTCGACGTAGTGCACGTAGGCGTCCTCGTCGACGATGATCAGCGTCCGCTCGAACTGGCCCATGTTCTCGGTGTTGATGCGGAAGTAGGCCTGCAGCGGGATGTCGACGTGCACGCCCTTGGGGACGTAGATGAACGACCCACCCGACCACACCGCGGTGTTGAGGGCGGAGAACTTGTTGTCGCCGGCCGGGATCACCGTGCCGAAGTACTGCTTGAACAGCTCGGGATGCTCGCGCAGACCGGAGTCGGTGTCCAGGAAGATGACGCCCTGGGCCTCGAGGTCCTCCCGGATCGAGTGGTAGACGACCTCGGACTCGTACTGCGCGGCGACACCGGACACCAGCCGCTGCTTCTCGGCCTCGGGGATGCCCAGCTTGTCGTAGGTGTTCTTGATGTCGGCGGGCAGATCGTCCCAGGTGGCGGCCTGCTTCTCGCTGGAGCGCACGAAGTACTTGATGTTGTCGAAGTCGATGCCGTCGAGGTCCGAACCCCAGTTGGGCATCGGCTTCTTGTCGAAGGTACGCAGGGCGCGCAGCCGGACGTCGAGCATCCACTCCGGCTCGCTCTTCTTGGCGGAGATATCTTTGACGACCGCCTCAGAAAGACCCCGCCTGGCCGAGGCGCCCGCGACGTCGGAGTCGGCCCAACCATAGCCGTACTTGCCCAGCGAGGCGATGGCCTCTTCCTGGCTGAGCTGAGTCTCGGGGGTGGCGGTCATGTCGACGCTCCTTGTTGGTTTTCGGATTTCAGCGGTACGTGGGTGGTGCAGGCGCAGTCACCGTTGACGATCGTCGCCAGCCGCTGCACATGGGTGCCTAGGATCTCGGCGAACGCCTCGCGTTCGGCCTCGCAGAGCTCGGGGAACTCCTCGGCGACGTGGGACACCGGGCAGTGGTGCTGGCAGATTTGTACCCCACCGACCGGACCGCTCATCGCGGTGGTGGTCGTGGCGTACCCCGCGTCGGTCAGCGCGGCGGCCACCCGGCCTGCCGTGCGCTCGACGTCCTGTCCAACAGCATCGGGTGCCGGGTTTACTCCCGCGAGGATGGTGTCGATGCGGCGTCGCGCGAAGGTGCGGACCGCCTCGTCGCCACCGAGTTCACGCAACTGCCGCATGGCGGCGGCCGCCAGATCGTCGTAGGCGTGCCCCAGCTTGGCCCGCCCCGCCGCGGTCAGCCGATAACGCTTGGCGGGTCTGCCGCGGCCGGTGTGCTGCCACGCCGCGGCCGCGCTGGCCTGGGCGTCGCCGGCGTCGACGAGTGCGTCGAGGTGCCGCCGGATACCCGCTGCGGAGATCCCCAGCCGCTCGGCGATGGCCGATGCGGTTATCGGGCCCTCGAGCAGCAGTTGGACGATCGCACTGCGGGTGTGGCCGTCGAGCACCGACACGGGGCTACCCGTGCCGGGCACCTCTCGTCGGGCCTGGCGGTCGATTTCCACAACACCATTGTGACGGAATTCGACCTGCGCATCCACCAAGGTAACCCTTAGTCACACGTGACGGTGCCGACAGTGCGTGACCGGGGGCTCACCGGGCCGGACGCTAGTCTGCTCGAATGGCTCGTGCGGCGGAGCGACTGAAGGCGGTGTCCGCCTCGTTCTCGAACTCGCTGTCCGCCTCCGTCAGTCGCTGGCACGGCGACGAGCGCACCGTCGGCTCGCCTCTCACCGAGGCCGAGGTCGCGGTGATGCGCCGCACCCGGCTGTTCGGCGCGACAGGCACGGTGCTGATGGCGATCGGCGCGCTCGGCGCAGGCGCCCGCCCGGTGGTCCAGGACCCGACCTTCGGCGTCCGGCTGCTCAACCTGCCCTCGCGCATCCAGACGGTGTCGCTGACGATGACCACCACCGGCGCGGTGATGATGGCGCTGGCCTGGCTGATGCTGGGTCGCTTCGCCCTCGGCCCCCGCCGCATGTCGCGCAGCCAGGTCGACCGCACCCTGCTGCTGTGGGCGCTGCCGCTGCTGATCGCGCCGCCGATGTACAGCAAGGACGTCTACTCCTACCTCGCGCAGAGCGAGATCTCGCTGCAGGGCCTGGACCCGTACGAGGTCGGCCCGGCCACCGGGCTGGGCCTCGACCACGTCTTCACCCTGTCGGTGCCGAGTCTGTGGCGAGAGACACCCGCGCCCTACGGCCCGCTGTTCCTGTGGATCGGCCAGGGCATCTCGGCGATCACCGGCGAGAACATCGTCTGGGCGGTGCTGTTCCACCGGCTGATCGTGCTGCTGGGCGTCGGGCTGATCGTGTGGGCGACCCCCCGGCTGGCGCGCCGCTGCGGTGTCGCTGAGGTCAGCGCGCTGTGGCTGGGTCCCTGCAATCCCCTGCTGTTCATGCATCTGGTCGCGGGTATCCACAACGAGGCGCTGATGCTCGGGCTGATGCTGGCCGGTACCGAGTTCGCGCTGCGCGCCATCGACTCGACGCGTCGGCTGATCCCCCGCCCGCTGCACTGGCCACGCGACCGGGCAGACTGGATCCGCTGGTATCCGCTGGCGATGCTGCTGGCCGGCACGGTGCTGATCGCGATGTCGAGCCAGGTGAAGCTGCCGTCGCTGCTGGCGCTCGGATTCGTGGCGATGGCGCTGGCGTGCCGCTGGGGTGGCACGGTGAAGGCGTTCATCCTCGCGAGCGGTTCGCTCGGCGCGGTCGCCCTCGCGGTGATGGCGCTGATCGGCTGGGCCAGCGGGCTGGGCTTCGGTTGGCTGTTCACGCTCGGCACCGCCAATGTGGTGCGCAGCTGGATGTCGCCGCCGACGCTGATCGCGCTGGGCACCGGACAGGTCGGCATCCTGCTGGGCCTGGGCGACCACACCACCGCGATCCTCGCCCTCACCCGCGCCATCGGCGTCAGCATCATCGCCGTCCTGGTCAGCGGTCTGCTCATCGCCGTGCTGCGCGGCAAGCTGCACCCCGTCGGGGGCCTCGGCGTCGCCCTGGGCGCGACGGTGCTGCTGTTCCCGGTGGTCCAGCCCTGGTATCTGCTGTGGGCGATCATCCCGCTGGCCGCCTGGGCCACCCGGACCGGATTCCGCAGCGCGACCATCGCGATCACGCTGATCGTCGGCATCTTCGGGCCCACCGCCAACGGTGACCGCTTCGCGCTGTTCCAGATCGTGATGGCGACGCTGGCCAGTGCGGTGATCGTCCCGCTGCTCATCGGGTTGACCTGGCGGCGGCTGCCCTGGCGACCGCTGCCCGAGAGCACGGTTGCGCCACCGCGGAACCGGGCCGCCGTGCCGGGCGAATACGCTGACTCTTCGTGACCTCCATGTCGGACCCCGTCGTGCGCCTGCGCGGCGTCACCAAGCGCTACGGGTCGACGACGGCGGTCGCGGGTCTGGACCTCGACGTCCACCGTGCGGAGGTGTTCGCGCTCCTGGGGCCCAACGGCGCGGGCAAGACCACGACCGTCGAGATGTGCGAGGGCTTCCTGCGCCCGGACTCCGGCAGTATCGAGGTCCTCGGCCTGGATCCCACCGCGCACAACACGAGGGTGCGGGAACGCGTCGGCGTCATGCTGCAGGGCGGTGGCGGCTATCCGGCCGCGCGTGCCGGCGAAATGCTCGACCTGGTCGCCGCCTACGCCGCCGACCCCCTCGATCCGGCCTGGCTGATGGAGACGCTGGGGTTGCGTGACGTCGTGCGCACCACCTACCGGCGACTGTCCGGCGGTCAGCAGCAGCGGCTGGCGCTGGCCTGCGCCGTCGTCGGGCGTCCGGAGCTGGTGTTCCTCGACGAACCGACCGCGGGGATGGACGCGCACGCACGGATCGTGGTGTGGGAGCTGATCGACGGGCTGCGCCGCGACGGCGTCACCGTCGTGCTGACCACCCACCAGCTCACCGAGGCCGAGGAGCTGGCCGACCGGCTGATGATCATCGACCACGGCGCGCCGGTGGCCACCGGCACTCCGGCCGAGCTCATGCGCAGCGGCGCCGAGAACCAGCTGCGGTTCAGCGCACCTCCGAAGCTGGACCTGACGTTGCTGGTGACGGCGCTGCCGGAGAGCTATCGCGCCACCGAGACCGCACCGGGTGAGTATCTCGTCGAGGGGCACGTGGACCCGCAGGTGCTGGCCACCGTCACCGCGTGGTGCGCACGGCTGAACGTGCTGGCCACCGATATGCGGGTCGAGCAGCGCAGCCTCGAGGATGTGTTCCTGGACCTGACCGGACGGGAGCTGCGCTCGTGACCAGATTCGCCCCGGGCACCTTCACCCCGGACCCGCGGCCGGCGCCGGTGCCGAAGATGCTCGCCGCGCAGTTCGGCCTGGAGTTGCGCCTGCTGCTGCGCAACGGCGAACAGCTGCTGCTGACGATGTTCATCCCGATCACGCTGCTGATCGGGCTGGTGGTTCTGCCGCTGGGCGATTACGGGGATGACCGCGCCGGCACCTTCGTCCCCGCGATCATGGCGCTGGCCGTCATCTCGACCGCGTTCACCGGCCAGGCCATCGCGGTCGCGTTCGACCGTCGCTACGGAGCGCTGAAAAGGCTTGGCGCCACGGCACTTCCGGTGTGGGGCATCATCGCCGGAAAATCGCTCGCGGTGGTGGCGGTGGTGTTCCTGCAGTCGGTGCTGCTCGGCGCGATCGGACTCGCGCTCGGCTGGCGGCCGGAGGTCGGCGGACTTGCGCTTGGCGCGGTGATCATCGCCCTGGGCACTGCCGGTTTCGCCGCGCTCGGCCTGCTGCTGGGCGGCACCCTGCGCGCCGAGATCGTGCTCGCCGTGGCCAACCTGCTGTGGTTCATCTTCGCGGGCCTGGGCGCGCTGACCCTCGGCGGGCCTGCGGTACCCGCGGCCGTCGCGTGGGCGGCGCGGCTCACCCCGTCCGGTGCGCTGACCGAGGCGCTGACCCGCGCGATGGAGCTGTCGGTCGATTGGTTCGGCATCGCGGTGCTCGCGGGCTGGGGTGCGGTCGCGGCGCTAGCCGCCCTGCGCTGGTTCCGCTTCACGTGAGCACAGCGCCGGCAGCAGATACTCGAGCTGGCCGACCTCCTCGATGTTGTGCCGCACCCACGCCCGCAGTTTCTCGTCGTGCATCTTGGCCAGCACCGCACGGTTGACCGGCGCCAGCAACTGCGACCGCGCGCCGAGATCCATCACGGTCACGTAGTGAGCGCCGTCGGCGCCGGCCGACCAGGTGTGCTCGAGCTGGAACACCACGATCCCGGCCACGCGCTTGACGAGCCGGATGCCGGTCTCATCGAGCTTCTCCACCCGGGCCACCTCGTCGATGGTGAACTCCGGCCGCCCCCCGAAGGCCTCCACCATGCGGAAGCGGGCGCCGTCGGCCGCACCGCCGCCCGGGGCAGGCCGCGCCAACTCCCAGCGGATGTGGTCGATCGGATGCCACGCCAGGTAGCGGTCGATCACCTCGCCGCCATAGGAGATCGTGCCGCCGAGGTGGGTGAACCAGTCGAGCAGCATCGCCGGGGTGACACCGGCGAGCGGCCGGTGATCGATGGTGACGCGGCGGCGGTGCCGGGCGGGCGCACTCACCCGGACCGTCGCCGTGTCGACGGAACGTAGCGGATACAGCACCGGACGTGCCATGACAGACCTCCAAGATACGTTTGCGTTTCTTATGGCTTACGCTAAACTCCGACGCGTAGATACGCAAGCGTTTCTTGAAAGGTGGCGTGATGGCCCGTCGGCGAGGCGAGGAACTCGATGCCGCGATCCGGGCGGCGGTGTTGCGCCTGCTGGCCGACCACGGACCGGCCGGCGTCACGATGGAGGCCGTCGCCGCGGCCGCCGGGACCAGTAAACCCGTGCTCTACCGGCGCTGGCCCGACCGCGCCCACCTGCTGCGCGACACGCTGATGGGTATCGCCACCACGGCGATCCCGCACACCGACACCGGCTCGTTCCGTTCCGACATGCTCGCCGTCCTGCGCGGGTGGGCGGCATTGTTCACCGGCCCGGATGCCGCCCTGTTGCGCGCGGCGGTGGCCGCCGCCGCCCACGACCCCGAGCTGACCACCGCGTTCCGGCGGGATGTGATCGGGTGGCGCAAACAGGAAATGGCCGCGCTGCTGCGGCGCGGCGTCGAACGTGGCGACGTGCGGGCCGACGTCCCCGTGGAGATCGCGCGGGAACTCGGACAGAGCGTGTTGTGGCACCGGCTGCTGATCACCGGCGACCCGATCACCGACGATCTGGTGGTGGCACTGGTCAACGAGGTCCTGGTGCCGTTCGTCTCCCCTACTACATCCCCTACTACGGCCGGTAGTTGAGCTTCCTCTACGATCGACCCGTGGCCGTCGGACGACTCTTCCTGCGGCTGGTCGACCGTCTCCCGGAGCCCAGCCTGCGGACGCAGCGCGCGATCGCCGCGGCCGTCATCCTCACCCAGGGCGGTATCGCCGTCACCGGCGCGATCGTCCGCGTCACCGCGTCGGGGCTCGGTTGCCCCACCTGGCCGCAGTGCTTCCCCGGCAGCTTCACCCCCGTCCCCCACGCCGAAGTGCCCGGCATCCACCAGGCCGTCGAGTTCGGCAACCGGCTGATCACGTTCCTGGTGGTGTTGACGGCCGCGGCCGCGGTGCTGGCCGTCACCCGCGCGCGGCGGCGCCGCGAGGTGCTGGGCTATGCGTGGCTGATGCCGGTGTCCACGGTGGCGCAGGCGGTGATCGGCGGGATCACGGTCCTGACCGGGCTGCTCTGGTGGACGGTGGCCATCCACCTGCTGGTGTCGATGGCGATGGTCTGGCTGGCGGTGCTGCTGTACGTCAAGATCGGCGAGCCGGACGACGGTGTGCCGGTGCGGCAGGCCCCGAAACCGTTGCGGCAGTTGACCGCCCTTGCCGGTGTGGCGCTCGCCGCGGTGCTGGTCACCGGAACGCTGGTGACCGGCGCGGGCCCGCACGCCGGGGACAAGAGCGTCGAGGAACCGGTGCCGCGGCTGATGGTCGAGATCACCACCCTCGTGCATCTGCACTCGTCGCTGCTGGTGGCCTACCTCGGACTGCTCGTCGGGCTGGGCTTCGGATTGCTCGCGGTCCGCGCTCCGCGGCCGGTGCGCCTCCGGTTGGGGGTGCTGATCGCGTTGACGGCCGCACAGGGTCTGGTGGGTGTGGTCCAGTTCGTCAACGACGTGCCCGCGGCGCTGGTGGCCGTCCATGTGGCTGGCGCGGCCGTGTGCACCGCGGCCACCGCGGCGCTATGGGCCTCGATGCGACAGCGGACCGAGCCCCAGCCGCTCGAGCGCGACCTCGACCGCGACGGCGAAGTCGCGCTGGCGCAGCGCCCGGGTGTCGGCGTCGAGCTGCCGCCAACCCAGTGACGGTTCGACGAGTTCCACCTCGAGCACCCGCGGATCGTCGTATCCGCCGATGACGTCCACCCGCGCGTAGAGCAGATCGGTGACGCCGATGCCGATCGCGTCGGCGGCCGCGTCCAGGGCCGCGTGCCCGACGTCCCACAGCTCGAAGTCCGGCTCGGCGGGTGAGAGCGTTTCGGCGGCGAAGACACCCGACTCGTCGAACACCGGCGTGCCCTCGGCGGGCAGGATCGCCGCCTTGGTGAACGCGTGCGACTGCTTACCGCCTAGGAACACCAGCGCCGTCTCACCGTCGGCGATACGCGGGTCGTACGGCTGCACCACCACCGCCCCGCCGCGCGCCTGCAGCGTCGCGGCGTGCGCGGCCGCCGCCTCGGCGTCGGCGAAGCGTTGCGCCCCGACAGACCCCATCCCGATCGCCGGCTTGACCACCACCTCGCCGGCCGGGATCTCGACGGGCTGGCCGGCCTCGACGATCCGCGTCGGCACGATCGGGACGCCGCGGCTTTCCAGGTCGAGCAGGTAGTGCTTGTCGGCGTTCCACGCCACGACGTCGGGTCCGTTGAGCAGCTGGCGCACCGCGCGCGTATAGGCCAGGAACTCCTCGAGGCGGTCGATGTAGTCCCAGGTCGCCCGCAGGATCACCACGTCGGCGTCGGCCGTGGCCGGGTCGTCCCAGGACAGCCACCGGGCGTGCAGCCCGCGGGTGGCCAGCGCCTCGACCAGCCCGTCGTCGTCCCCGTCGCTGCGCGGCAGCGCCGGACAGGCGGCCAGCACGATCTTCGGATGGAACACGTCCGGGCGCGCGAGCCTCATGGTCGGCAATGATAGAGCTCATGTACGCCATCGAAGTCGCCGAGACGGGCGGTCCCGAAGTCCTCAACCACGTCGAGAAGCCACAGCCCACCCCTGGTCCCGGGCAGGTGCTGATCAAGGCCGAAGCGATCGGCGTCAACTTCATCGACACCTATTTCCGGTCCGGCCAGTATCCGCGGGAGACCCCGTTCATCGTCGGCAGCGAGGTCTGCGGCCGGATCGAGGCCGTCGGTGACGACGTGCCGGCGCTGCAGGTCGGCGACCGGGTGGTCACCGACAAGGCGCTCGGGGCGTATGCCGAATACTGCGTGGCGCCCGCCGATTTCGTCGCCTATGTGCCCGAGGGGGTGGCGTCCGATGCGGTGGCCTCGGCGCTGCTCAAGGGGATGACCGCGCACTATCTGATCAAGTCGACCTATCCGGTGCAGCAGGGCGACTTCGTGCTGGTGCACGCCGGCGCGGGCGGGGTCGGGCTGCTGCTGACCCAGTGGGCGACGAGTATGGCGGCCAAGGTGATCACGACGGTCTCGACGCCCGAGAAAGCCGAATTGTCCCGGCAGGCGGGCGCATTCGAGGTGCTCGACTACCCCGACGATCCGCAGGAGTTCGGCGCGAAGATCCGGGAGCTCACGGGCGGCAACGGTGTCGCGGCGGTCTACGACGGGGTGGGCGCCGCCACGTTCGACGCCAGCCTGGCCAGCCTGGCGGTACGGGGGACGCTGGCGCTGTTCGGTGCGGCCAGCGGTCCGGTACCGCCGGTGGATCCGCAGCGGCTCAACGCCGCCGGGTCGGTGTTCCTCACGCGGCCCAACCTCGCGCACCACACCCGCACGGCCGACGAATTCTCCTGGCGGGCCGGGGAGCTGCTCGACGCCATCAACTCCGGCACGCTCACCGTGACGGTCAGCGAACGCTATCCGCTGGCCGACGCGGCCCGCGCGCACACCGATCTGCAGGGCCGCAAGACGGTCGGCTCGGTGGTGCTGGTGCCGTGATCTTGTGATCGATGTGAGAAATTCACATCGGTGACCTAGGCTCGGGGGGTGGCCGCCGGTCTGAATGCACACGCGCGACGGTCGGCGATCGCCGCCCGTATCCAGGCCGACCGCGAGGTCGACTTCGCTTCGCTGGCCGAGGAATACGGCGTTTCGGAGATGACGATTCGCCGTGACATCGAGCGGCTCGAGGATCAGGGCATCGCGCGGCGGGTGCTCGGCGGGGCCATTGCCTACGGCGGCAAGAGCACCGAACCGTCGTTCGCTGCCAGGGCCGCCGAGGCGGCCGACCAGAAGACCCACATCGCGGCCGCCGTCGCCGATCTGGTCGCGCCGCAGGAAACGATCATCCTCGACAGCGGCAGCACGGTGCTGGCGGTCGCGCGCGCTCTCAAGGGCCGGGAGCTGGGACTGACCGTGATCACGCCCAGTGTGCTGGTGGCCGTCGAATTGGCCGACGAACCCGACACCACGGTCCTGCTGACCGGTGGCAAGGTGCGACCCGGCGAGCTCAGCCTGATCGGCGCCGAAGCCGAGGACTTCTACCTGCGGTACAACTGCGACACCTACGTGATGGGCATCGCCGGAGTGGACGGGCGTCGGGGGGCCTCGGAGTACCACCGCGAGGAGGGCAACGTGAAACAGGCCGCGATGCGCTCGGCGGACCGGGTCATCGTCGCGGCGGACGCCACCAAGCTGGGCCGGGTGCAGTTGATCAACGTCGCGCCGGTCTCGGGGATCTCGGTCCTGGTCACCGATGGGTCGCCGACCCATCCGACCGTGACGGCGCTGCAGCGCGCCGGCGTAGACGTGCGGTGCGTGAACGCCCGGTCAGCGCCAGTGGGCTGACATCGCGTCGCGCCCCGGACCCGGGCGCGACACCGTCGCCCCGGCCTCCGCAGCGATCAGGGCGCCCGCCGCCCAGTCGTGAACGGCCAGATCGTCCTCGAAGAAACCGTCCAGGCTGCCCTGGGCCAACAGGCACAGATCGATCGCCGCCGCCCCGAACCGGCGCATGTCGGTGTACCCGGTGAGCAGCCCAGCCAGCTCGCGCACCTGACGCGCACGGTGGTCCGGATCGTACGACAACCCGGTGCCGAGCACCCGTGCCGAAGTCGGCGCCAGCCCGAGCGGCAGGCGCTGGACACCCTCGTCGGTGGCCACCTGTGCGCCCCCGCCGGACACCGCGCTCCATGTCATCGACAGTGCCGGAGCGCACACCGCACCGGCCAGCCACAGTCCGTCCGACACGCGTCGCACCGCGACGGATGTGCCGAAGAACGGAATCCGCCGCGTGAAGTTGGTAGTCCCGTCGAGCGGATCGACCACCCACTCCAGCCCACTGTTCCCCGGCTGCGGCGCCAATTCTTCGCCGAGAATCGCATCGTCGGGCCGTGCGGCAGTGAGCACGTCGCGCACCGCGCTCTCCGCCTCGCGGTCGACGGCGGTGACGACGTCACCCGCTGCGCTTTTGGTCTCCGCGGTGAAGTGGGTGGTCAATCGACGTGCACAGACATCGGCGCCGCGCTGCGCGGCCTCGACGGCGAGGCCGCGCAGGTCCTCGCGCGGTTTCACAGCGTGGTGCGGAACTCTTTGACGGCGCCCATCAGCTCCCGCACCCGCGAAATGACCGCGCGGTTCTCGAAGACGCCGTCCTGCTTGAAATAGGTCCCGACGACCGCGCCGTCAGCGATCGCCAACTGATTGGCCGCGTTCTCGGCCCGCACGCCGGTGTTGACGAAGACCGGCACCGCCCCCGCCGACCGCTTGACCAGAGCCAGCGCCTGCGTGTCGGTCGACGATCCGGCGGTCAGCCCGGACACGCAGATCGCATCGGGTTTGGTGGCGAAGACCGTTGTCTTCGTGATCGATTCGAGGCCGCGTTCGGCGAGATAGGTCGCCGACTCCGGGACGATGTTGAACAGCAGCTTGACGCCGGCGCCGCCCACACGGTGCCGGTGGCGGGCGACCTCGCCGACGTTGGTGTCCCACAGGCCGAAGTCGCTGGCGTACACGCCGGTGAAGATCTCGCGGACCCACTGCGCACCGGTGGCCACTGCCAGGTCGATGGACGCACGGCCGTCCCACAGCACGTTGACGCCGTAGGGCAGCGTCAGCTCGCCGAGCAACTCGCCGATCACCCTGGCCATGGTGATCGCGGTGATCGGCTCGGTCTTCGTCAGATAGGGCAGGCTGAACTCATTGGAGATCATCACGCCGTCCACACCGCCGTCGCGCAGTGCGGCCAGCTCCTCCTTTGCGCGGTCCACGACCGCGCGGACACCGGCGGCCGAATCGAAGGCGGGGTCTCCCGGCAGCGCCGACAGGTGCAACATGGCGATCACCGGTTTCTGCACACCGAAAACCTCATCGAGCCAACTGGTCATCAGATCCTCCGGGGTTGTCGCGGTCGCCGGTCTTGTTATTAGATAACATCTCGATCGAGCTTGCCGCGTCTTTTACGTGACGGTTACACACAACGTGTGAGAATCTAACAGATAGACGCTACGGTTGGCTCCACGCCAGCAGAGAGGACGGGATGGCCCAGTTCACCATCGGTGTCGACATCGGGACCACGGGCACCAAGACCGTGCTCGTCGATGTCTCCGCCGGCCGCATCGTGGCCCAAGCCGCCCGTGACACCCGCCTGATCGCCGACCGCGCCGGACATGCCGAAGCCGATCCTGGTCAGTGGATCGATAACGCGCACAGCACGATTCGCGAGGTACTCGCAGCATCCGGGGTCTCACCCGCCGATGTCGGCGCGCTGGCGACGACGGGCATGGTGCCCGCCGTGGTCCCCGTGGACGCGCACGGCGACCCGGTTCGGCGCGCGCTGCTGCAGAACGACGCCCGCGCCACCGCGGAGATCGAGATGCTCCGCACCACAATGGATCCCGAGTCGGCCCTGGCCGCGACCGGTTCCGCGATCACGCAGCAATCGGTTGCCCCCACCGCAATGTGGTTGCGGCGCAATGAATCACGGCAGTGGCGCGATACCGCACGCCTTGTCGGCTCCTACGACTGGGTGCTGATGGCGCTCGGCGCCGACCCCCACGTCGAGTTGAACTGGGCGATCGAATCGGGGTTGGGGACTCTTTACGGCAGCCTGTACGGACCCGCCTTCGCCGCCGCCGAACTGTCCACAGACCTGGTCCCGCACGTGCTCGCGCCCGGGGCGACGGCAGGCGCCCTGCACCCCGACGCCGCGGCCGCGACGGGGCTACCCGTCGGCCTCCCCCTGGTCGTGGGCGGCGCCGACCACGTGCTGTCAGCCTATGCGGCCGGGGTGAACGCCCCCGGTGACTGGCTGGTCAAGCTCGGCGGCGCCGGTGACGTGCTGGCCGCCAGTGACACCCCTGTCGTCGACGCCCGCCTCTACCTGGATGCGCACCCGGTCCCGGGCCGGTGGCTGCCGAACGGGTGCATGGCCACCAGCGGCAGCCTCATCCGGTGGTTCCAGACGCTGGTCGGCGGGGTCGAACTGACCGATCTGGACGACGAAGCCGCCGGGCGCGGCCCCGCGGAACTACTCTGTCTGCCCTACTTCCTCGGCGAGAAGAGCCCGCTGCACGACCCGGATCTTCGCGGCGCATTCGTCGGACTCGACCTCGTCCACACCCGCGCCGATATGTATCGCGCCGTGCTCGAGGCCATCGCCTTCGGCTTCAAGCACCACACCGAGGTGTTCGCCGACATCGGCGTCCGTCTCGGACCGGCGATGGTGACCAACGGCGGTAGTAAGTCGGTGCTCTGGAAGCAGATCCTGGCCGATGTGCTCGACGCCCCGCTCTGGCCGGTGATCGGCCATCCGGGCGCGTCCCTGGGCGCGGCACTGGCCGCCGCGGTGGGCGTGGGCATGGTCGACGGCTGGGACGACATCGGCAGATTCCGTACGCTCGGCGACCCGGTACAACCCGAGCCCACCCGCGCAGGCCGGTACGCAGAGGCCTACGGACAGTGGCGCGAACTGGGCGACCTGCTCACACCGGTTTCACACCGGTTGGCTCGAAAGGACAAGCAGTGAAACACGATTCGACAGGCACCGTCGTGGTGACCGGAGCGGGATCCGGTATCGGCCGGGCGATCGTCACCACGCTCGCCGACCGGGGCTGGCGGGTCATCGTCACCGACCTCGACACCGCGGCCGCAGAACAGTCGGTGGCCGGGCTGAGCGGATCCGGCCACGAAAGTCATCACCTCGACGTGACCGACGCCGGTGCAGCCACCCGGCTGGCCGACGACGTGGCCGACCGGCTCGGACTCGACGCCTGGGTCAACAACGCCGGAATCTCGGCCATGGCGCCCTTCCTCGACGTGACCGGCGAACAATACGACCGCAGCCTCGAGGTCAACCTGCGCTCGGTCTTCTTCTGCGGCCAGGCTGCGGCACGGGCCATGGTGCGCACCGGACGTGAAGGCACAATCGTGAACACGGCGTCGATGGCCGCCAAGCAGGGACGGGTGCCGTTCCTGTCGGACTATGTCGCCTCCAAGTTCGGCGTGCTGGGCCTGACCCAGGCCATGGCCTACGAGCTCGCCGCCCACCGGATCACCGTGAACTGCGTGTGCCCGGGCTTCGTCGCCACCCCGATGCAGAGCCGAGAGCTGGAATGGGAGGCCCGGCTGACCGGATCCACTCCGGAGGCGGTGCGTGACGGCTGGGTCGAGGCCACCCCCCTGGGCCGGTTGCAGACACCCGACGACGTCGCCCGCGCGGTGGCGTTCCTGGTGTCCGACGACGCCCGTTTCATCACCGGCGAAGCGCTGTCCGTCAACGGCGGCGCATACATGGACTGACGCCGGCAGGCCCGGCCTCTCCGACCCGATTCCGCCCGTCCCACCCAACAGGAAGTGAGAACGATGAAAATTCCCAAGCTACGGCCGCGTTCGGCGCGGTGGTTGCCGGCCGCAGTGACAGCCGCCGGGCTCGTGCTGACGGGATGCGCCGGCAGCGGCGGATCGGGCGGCGAGCAGCAGTCGTCCGGGCTGGGCGACGTCCCCACCGACACCAGTGCCACCGTCCGGGTGCTGATGGAGAACGTGCCCGACACCGAGATCGTGCAGAATATGGTCGGCCGGTTCAACGAGAAGTACCCGCAGGTGAAGGTCGACATCGAGACCATGACCTTCGATCAGATGCGCGACCGGCTGGTGTCGTCGTTCCAGGCCGCCGAGCCCACCTACGACCTCATCGTCGTGGACAACCCGTGGATGGACGACTTCGCGGAGGCGGGCTTCCTGGAGCCGCTCGGCGAGCGCATCGCCGCCACCACCGATTACCGGCCCGACGACTTCTTCCCGTCGCTGACCGAGATCACCGACGTCGACGGCACCACCTACGGCGTGCCGTTCTACAACTACGCGCTGGGCTACATCTACAACCAGCCCGATCTGCAGTCGGCCGGGCTGCAGGTGCCCACCGACCTCGACGCGCTGGTCAGCACGTCGCAGCGGCTCAAGGCCGGTGACCGGGCGGGCATCGCGATGCAGCCGCAACGGGGCTACAAGATCTTCGAGGAGTGGGCCAACTGGCTGTTCGCGGCCGGTGGGTCGATCTATGGCGAGGACGGCAAGCCCACACTGGACACCGCCGAAGCCGCCCGCGCGCTGGACGCCTACATCGAGACCTACCGCACCGCCGCGCCGGCGAACAGCCTGTCGTGGGGATTCGACGAGGCCTTCCGCTCCGTGTCGAGCGGGAAGGCGGCATCGATGATCGGCTACAACTGGAATCTGCCGGCGCTCAACGATCCGGTCGGGGCCTCCGGTGAGCGTGCCGGACAGTTCTCGCTGGCGCCGATCCCGGGCGGCAAATCCGCACTGGGCTCCTGGAGTTGGGCGATCCCGGCCAACTCCGCGGCCTCCGACGGCGCGTGGGCGTTCGTCTCCTGGATCACCTCCCCCGACGTCGACGCCCAGCGTGTGGCCGACGGCGGCGCGGTGATCCGGCAGAGCTCGCTGACCGACGCCAAGGTGCTGGCCGACGGATACGGCGAGGCGTACTACCGCACCGTCGGGGAGATCCTCCAGGACGCCGCCCCGCTGACGCAGGGCAAGGGCGGCGAGGAGATGATCCAGGCCGTGGGCACCGAGTTGAACGACGCTGTCGCGGGCAACAAGAGCGTCGCCGACGCACTGCGCGACGCCCAGGCCGCCGCAGAGCGGATCCAGCAGTGACAGTGGGGAATCCGGCGGCCGCCGCGGTGGTGGGCGGATGAAGCTCGGCTTCAAGTACGGAATGGTCGCGCCGCTGCTCGCGCTCTTCGCGGTGGCCGTCGGGTTCCCCCTCTGCTACGCGGCATATCTCTCGGTCACCGACTACCGGTTGACCGATCGCACTCCGCCGGATTTCGTCGGGGTCGGCAACTTCACCAGCGCGCTCGGCAACGGCGCCTTCTGGGAGGCGTTCGCCACCACGGCGACGTACGTGGTGATCGCCGTGGTGCTCGAGCTGGTCTTGGGCTTCGGGGTGGCGCTGGCGCTGCATCAGCAGCGCTGGGCGAAGGATCTGTCCCGGGCGCTGGTGTTGGCGCCGATGTTCATCACGCCGATCGCCGTCGGCCTGATCTTCCGGTTCCTGCTCAACGACCAGATCGGTGCGGTGCCGGCGCTGCTGCACGCCGTCGGTGCCGACTATGACTTCTTCGGGTCCGGACGGGCACTGCTCACACTGGCGTTCATCGACGTCTGGCAGTGGACGCCGTTCATGGTGCTGCTGATCCTGGCCGGCCTGGAGTCGATGCCCAAACAACCCATGGAGGCCGCGCGCGTGGACGGGGCCGGGCCGGTCTACCGGCTGCGTCGCGTCCTGATCCCGATGCTGGCCCCGGTGTTGACGGTGGCGGTCCTGTTGCGCAGCCTCGACGCCCTGCGGGTGTTCGAGTACGTCTACGCCACCACCAGGGGCGGCCCCGGCACCGACACGCAGACCCTGCAGTACTTCATGTACCTGGAGGGCATCCAGTTCTTCCGGCTGGCACAGGCCAGCGCTATGGCGTTCATCGTGCTGGCGCTGGTGCTCGTCGTCATCGTCGTGGCGTTCCGCACGATGGAGCGCACCCGGACGGGAAGCAACCGATGAATCGATCGCGTCCGCTCGACGTCCTGCGGATCACCGTGCTGACCACGGCGCTGGTGTTCGTGCTGTTCCCGATCGCCTGGGTGGCGCTGGCCAGTCTCAAGACGCCCGAACAGATGTCGGAGCCCTGGCTGCTGGCCTTCACGCCGACGTTCGACAACTGGGCCGCGGTGCTGGACTCCGGCATCTTCGCCGCCGCCGGCCGCAGCGCCCTGGTCGGCGTGGTGACCGTGGCGGTGAGCCTGGTCGTGGGCAGCATGGGCGCCTACGCCATCGCCAAGTACCGCGCCGGCGGTTCGCTCACCCGGTTCGGCATGCTCGCCGCACAGGTGGTGCCCCCCGCGGTGATGGTCTTCCCCTTCCTCACCATGGCCCAGGCGCTGCGGCTGACCGACACGCTCGCGCCGGTGATCTTCGCCCACCTGAGTTTCGTGCTGCCGCTGGTGACCTGGTTCCTGATCGGCTTCTTCGAGGCTGTGCCCTCGTCGCTCGAGGAGCAGGCCAGGGTCGACGGATTCAGCCGGTGGCAGGCCTTCCGGCTCGTGGTGCTGCCCCAGGTGTACCCGGGCATCGGCGCGGCAGGCATCTTCGGCTTCACGCTGTCGTGGAACGACCTGTTCTACGGGCTGATCCTGGCGCCGGGCAATGCGGCGATCCTGCCGGTGGCCATCGCCAACTTCAACACCTTCCGCGGCGTGCAGATCGGCACCATGAGCGCCGCCATCATCATCGCGATCGTGCCGGTCGTGGTGGCCAGCTTCTTCATCCAGCGCCGCTTGGTCCAGGGGATCAGCGGCGGCGCGGTCAAGTACTAGTAGCGAGGAACCCCTCCATGGCATCGGTCTCGTTCTCTGCGGTCACCAAGGCGTTCAACGACACCACTGTGGTCTCCGACCTCGACCTCGAGCTCGCCGACGGCAGCATGACCGTCCTGGTCGGCCCGTCCGGCTGCGGCAAGACCACGTCGCTGCGCATGCTCGCGGGCCTCGAGGACGTCACGTCGGGCACCATCCGCATCGGTGACCGGGATGTCACCCGGCTGGAACCCAAGGACCGCGACATCGCGATGGTGTTCCAGAACTATGCGCTCTATCCGCATCTGACGGTGCGCGAGAACATCGCGTTTCCGTTGCGCGCCACCCGGGTTGCCCGTGCCGAGGCACTGCGCCGCGCCGACGACATCGCGGCCTCGCTCGGGCTCGGCGCACTGGTGGCCCGCAAACCCAAGGATCTCTCCGGCGGCCAGCAGCAGCGGGTGGCGATCGGTCGGGCCATCATCCGCGAACCGTCGGTGTTCCTGTTCGACGAACCGCTGAGCAACCTGGACGCCAAACTGCGCGTCGAGACCCGCACCGAGTTGCTCCGGCTGCAGCGCCGCCTGGGCGTCACATCCCTCTACGTCACTCACGACCAGGAGGAGGCCATGACGTTGTCCGACCGCATCGTGGTGATGCGCGACGGGCGGATCGCCCAGGCCGGTCCGCCGGCCGAGGTCTACGCGCGGCCGGCCGATGTGTTCGTCGCGACGTTCGTCGGCAGCCCGAAGATGAATCTCGTCACCGGTGCCGTCTCCGGCGGGGAGGTACGCACCCCGGGTGGACTGAGGATCGCGGTGGGGGGACCGGACGCGGCGGCGGTCACCGTAGGCGTGCGCCCCGACGATCTGCTGCTCAGCCCGGACGCCGACGGCACCGCGCGCGTAGAGCTAGTCGAACTGCTGGGCCCCCGGGCGATCGTGACGGTGCGCTGCGGTGAGGAACAACTCACCAGTGTCGTCCCGGCAGCGGCTCTGTCCGCGATCGCCACCGGAACGTCGGTACGACTGTCCGCCCAACCGGCTGACGTGCACCGGTTCGACCCGGAGACCGGTCGGCGCCTTTAATCTGGGTCCGGTGCAGGACCTCGTCGTGACGCCCGCGTTCGTGGTGCCCGGGTCGGAGCTGAGCGAACGCTTCTCCCGCTCGTCGGGTCCCGGCGGCCAGGGGGTCAACACCACCGACAGCCGCGTCGAGCTGTCGTTCGACGTCGCAAACTCCCCCGCGGTGCCGCAGCATCTGCGCCACCGGATGCTGTGTCGGCTGCGCGGGCGGCTCAGCACAGGTGTCCTGACGGTGACGGCGAGTGAGCATCGCGCTCAACTGCAGAACCGCACCGCCGCGCGTGAGCGGATGGCACGGCTGCTGCGCGACGCGGCGGCGGCTCCCCCGCCGGCGCGCCGTCCGACCCGGCCGACGCGGGGTTCGAAGGAACGCCGGATCGGCGAGAAGAAGCGTCGCGGGACGCTCAAACAGGGCCGCCGCGGCGGCTGGGATCAGACCTAGAAACTCAGCAGCGTGGGCAGGGCCAGCGCGGAGTCCACCGCCAGCGCGCAGAACACCACGGCCAGGTAGTTGTTCGATTGCAGGAACAGCCGCAGCGGCTTGACCGGCTCACCGCGCTTGACGCCGCTGTAGAGCTGGTGGGCCATCACCAGGAACCACGCCCCGGCCAGCAGCGCGACGGCGGCATACAGCCAGCCGGTGGCCAGCGCGAGCGCCAGTGTCGCGATCACCGTCAGCCACGTGTAGATGAGGATCTGGCGGGTCACCTGGCGCTCGGTGGCGACGGCAGGCAGCATCGGCACGCCGGCCGCCTTGTAGTCGTCCTTGTAGCGCATCGCCAGCGCCCAGGTGTGCGGCGGCGTCCAGAAGAAGATCACGAGGAACATGACCAGCGCCGGCCACTGGATGGTGCCGGTGACCGCCGACCAGCCGATCATCACCGGCATACAGCCGGCCGCGCCGCCCCACACCACGTTCTGGGACGTCCGCCGCTTGAGCAGCAGCGTGTAGACGAAGACGTAGAACGCGATGGTGGCCAGGGCGAGCAGACCCGAAAGCAGGTTGCTCGACCACCACAGCCAGAAGAACGACGTCGCGGACAGCACCAGCCCGAACACCAGAGCGTTGCGGGTGGGCACCGACGCACGGGCCAGCGGACGGCGTGCCGTGCGCTTCATCACCTTGTCGATGTCGGCGTCGGCCACGCAGTTGAGCGTGTTCGCGCCCGCGGCGGCCAGCATGCCGCCGATCAGCGTGTTGAGGATCAACAGCGGATCGACGGTGCCGCGGTCGGCCAGCAGCATGGCTGGGATCGCGGTGACCAGCAACAGCTCGATCACCCGCGGCTTCGTCAGAGCCACGTAGGACAGGAGCGTGTTGACGATGCCCCCAGCCCCGGCGAGGAGGGAGCGCTCGCGGATGCTCACGCAGGTAACTCCTCACAGGTGGCTTCACGCAGACTTCTACTACAGGCGATGGTAGACCCGGACGGCGAGCAGGCGACAGCTGGGTGGACGGCACTGCGCTCCCTCGCGCGTCGGCACTAGGGTGGACGTCGGGATACGCCGATTTGATCGAGGAGCACCTGTCGTGACGACAACCGAAGAGATCACTGCACTCACCCGGCCGCATCACCCCGACGACTGGACCGAGCTGGACACCGTCGCGGTGGACACGGTCCGGGTTCTGGCGGCCGATGCGGTGCAGAAGGTCGGCAACGGTCACCCCGGGACGGCGATGAGCCTCGCGCCGCTGGCCTACACGCTGTTCCAGCGGCAGATGCGCCATGATCCGAGCGACGTGCACTGGCTGGGCCGCGACCGCTTCATCCTGTCCTGCGGGCACTCCAGCCTCACGCTGTACATCCAGCTGTATCTCGGCGGCTTCGGCCTCGAGCTCGAGGACATCGAGGCGCTGCGCACCTTCAAGTCCAAGACCCCGGGCCACCCCGAGTTCCGGCACACCAAGGGTGTGGAGATCACCACCGGCCCGCTGGGCCAGGGTCTGGCCTCGGCGGTCGGCATGGCGATGGCGGCGCGCTTCGAGCGCGGGCTGTTCGATCCGGACGCGGCGCCGGGCACCAGCCCGTTCGACCACTACATCTACGTGATCGCCTCCGACGGCGACATCGAGGAGGGGGTGACCAGCGAGGCCAGCTCGCTGGCCGGCACCCAGCAGCTGGGCAACCTGATCGTCTTCTACGACCAGAACCAGATCTCGATCGAGCACGACACCAACATCGCGCTCAGCGAGGACGTCGCGGCCCGCTACCGCGCCTACGGGTGGCACGTGCAGGAGGTCGAGGGCGGCGAGAACGTCACCGGAATCGAAGAAGCCATCGAAGCCGCCAAAGCGGTGACGGACCGCCCGTCGTTCATCGCGGTGCGCACAATCATCGGCTACCCCGCGCCCAACAAGATGAACACCGGCGGCGTACACGGTTCGGCGCTCGGCGACGAGGAAGTGGCCGCCACCAAGAAGATCCTCGGCTTCGATCCGGACAAGACCTTCGAGGTGCGACCCGAGGTCATCGAGCACACCCGCAAACTGGTCGATCGCGGCCGGGAGGCCCACGAGAAGTGGCAGCCCGAGTTCGACGCATGGGCCGAGCGCGAGCCGGAGCGCAAGAAGTTGCTCGACCGGCTGACCGCCGAGGAACTACCCGACGGCTGGGATGCCGACATCACCTACTGGGAGCCGGGCAGCAAGGCCGTCGCCACCCGCGCAGCCTTCGGTCAGGTGCTCAACGACGTGGCGCCGCACCTGCCGGAACTGTGGGGCGGTTCGGCCGACCTCGCGGGCAGCAACAACACCACGATCAAGGGCGTGAACTCGTTCGGTCCGCCGTCGATCTCGACCGACGACTTCACCGCCGACTGGTATGGCCGGGTGTTGCACTTCGGCATCCGCGAACACGCGATGGGTTCGATCCTGTCGGGCATCGTGCTACACGGCCCCACCCGCGCGTTCGGGGGGACGTTCCTGCAGTTCTCCGACTACATGCGGCCTGCGGTCCGGCTGGCCTCGCTGATGGACATCGACACCATCTACATCTGGACCCACGATTCGATCGGTCTCGGTGAGGACGGCCCCACCCACCAGCCGATCGAACACCTCGCTGCGCTGCGCGCGATCCCGAACCTGTCGGTGGTCCGCCCGGGTGATCCGAACGAGACGGCGTACGCGTGGAAGAGCATCATCGCCCGCGGCAACGGCAGCGGTCCGGTCGGATTCATCCTGACCCGCCAGGGCGTTCCGGTCCTCGAGGGCACCGACGCCGAGGGCGTCTCCCGCGGCGGCTATGTGCTCGGCGGCGGTGACGCCACCGGTGCCGACGTGATCCTCATCGCCACCGGTTCGGAGTTGCAGCTGGCCGTCGAGGCCAAGAAATTGTTGGCCGACAAGGACATCGCGGCTGCAGTCGTTTCGATGCCCTGCGTCGAGTGGTTCGAATCGCAGCCCAAGGAGTACCGCGACCGCGTGCTGCCCCCCAACGTCTCCGCGCGCGTCGCCGTGGAGGCCGCCGTCGCCCAGAGCTGGTACAAGCTCGTCGGCGACACCGGCGAGATCATCTCCATCGAGCACTACGGAGAGTCCGCCGACGACAAGACGCTGTTCCGCGAATTCGGGTTCACCCCCGAGGCAGTGGCCGCCGCCGCGGAGCGCTCGATAGCGAACTGATTCTTCCGAAAGGGAACACCATGACACAGAACGAGAATCTCGCCGCTCTGTCGGCGGCGGGGGTATCCGTATGGCTCGACGACCTGTCCCGTGAGCGTCTGCAGACCGGCAACCTGCAGGAACTCATCGACACCAAGAGCATCGTCGGGGTGACGACGAACCCGTCGATCTTCCAGGCCGCGCTCTCGAAGGGCGACGCGTACGACGGTCAGATCCAGGAACTGGCCGAACGTGGCGCCGATGTCGACGCGACGATCCGCACCGTCACCACCGACGACGTGCGCAACGCCTGCGACGTCTTCGCCAAGACCTACGAGCGGTCCGGCGGCGTCGACGGTCGGGTGTCCATCGAGGTCGACCCGCGGCTGGCGCACGACACCGACAAGACGATCCTGCAGGCCATCGAGCTGTGGAAGATCGTCGACCGGCCCAACCTGCTGATCAAGATCCCCGCCACCGAGGCCGGCATCCCGGCCATCGCCTCCGTTCTGGCAGAGGGCATCTCGGTCAACGTGACGCTGATCTTCTCGGTCGAGCGCTACCGCCTGGTGATGGACGCCTACCTGCAGGGTCTGGAGAAGGCCAAGGAGGCCGGCCACGATCTGGCCAACATCCACTCCGTCGCCTCGTTCTTCGTCTCCCGCGTGGACACCGAGATCGACAGCCGGCTGGAGAAGATCGGCTCGGAGGAGGCGCTCGCACTGCGCGGTCAGGCCGGTGTCGCCAACGCCCGCCTCGCCTACGCCGCCTACGAGGAGATCTTCGTCGGCGGTTCGCGGTTCGAGAAGCTCAAGGCCGACGGTGCGCGCGTCCAGCGTCCGCTGTGGGCGTCGACCGGCGTGAAGAACCCCGACTACGCCGACACCCTCTACGTCACCGAGCTCGTCGCGCCGAACACCGTCAACACGATGCCGGAGAAGACGCTCGACGCGGTGGCCGACCACGGCGTCGTCACCGGCGACACGGTGACCGGCCGCGCCGGTGAGGCCCAGGAGGTCTTCGACAAGCTCGACGCGCTCGGCGTCGACCTCACCGACGTCTTCCTGGTGCTGGAGAACGAAGGCGTGGAGAAGTTCGAGAAGTCGTGGCAGGAGCTGCTGGAAGCCACCCAGGGTCAATTGGACGAGAAGAAGTCCTAACTCAGATGGCCGAGTGGCGGAATCCTCTGCGGGACAAACGCGACAAGCGGATGCCCCGGATCGCCGGGCCGTGCAGCGTGGTGATCTTCGGTGTGACCGGCGATCTGGCGCGCAAGAAGTTGATGCCGGCCATCTATGACCTGGCCAACCGGGGCCTGCTGCCGCCGACGTTCTCGCTCATCGGGTTCGCCCGACGGGACTGGGCGGATGAGGATTTCAGCCAGGTCGTCCACGACGCCGTCAAGCAGCACGCCCGCACCCCCTTCCGCCAGGAGGTGTGGGACCGGCTCTCGGAGGGGATCCGCTTCGTCCAGGGGACCTTCGACGACGAGAAGGCGTTCGAGCAGCTGGCCGAGACGCTGAGCAAACTCGACACCGAACGCGGAACCGGCGGCAATCACGCGTTCTACCTGTCGATTCCGCCGAAGTCGTTCCCACAGGTGCTCGAACAGCTGGCCCGGACCGGCCTGGCGAAGAAGTCCGAGGGTCACTGGAGCCGGGTTGTCATCGAGAAACCCTTCGGCCACGACCTCGAGAGCGCCGCGGAACTCAACCACATCGTCAACGAGGTCTTCCCCGAGTCGTCGGTGTTCCGCATCGACCACTACCTCGGCAAAGAGACGGTCCAGAACATCCTCGCGCTGCGGTTCGCCAACGAGCTGTTCGAGCCGGTGTGGAACAGCCACTACGTCGACAGCGTGCAGATCACCATGGCCGAGGACATCGGATTGGGTGGTCGCGGCGGCTACTACGACGGGGTGGGCGCGGCCCGCGACGTCATCCAGAACCATCTGCTGCAGCTGTTGGCGCTGACGGCGATGGAGGAGCCCGTCAGCTTCTCCCCCGAGGAACTGCAGGCCGAGAAGATCAAGGTGCTCTCGGCGAGCAGACTGGCCGAGCCGTTGGACCAGACCACCGCCCGCGGTCAGTACACCGCCGGATGGCAGGGCGGCGAACGCGTGGTCGGCCTGCTGGAGGAGGAGGGCTTCTCCAAGACCTCCACCACCGAGACGTTCGCCGCCATCACGGTGGACGTCGACACCCGCCGCTGGGCCGGCGTCCCCTTCTATCTGCGGACCGGAAAACGGTTGGGCCGCAGAGTGACCGAGATCGCGCTGATCTTCAAGCGGGCCCCGCATCTGCCGTTCGACGCGACCATGACCGAGGAGTTGGGCCAGAACGCGCTGGTGATCCGGGTCCAGCCGGACGAGGGCATCACGCTGCGGTTCGGGTCCAAGGTGCCGGGCAACCAGATGGAGGTACGGGACGTCAGCATGGACTTCTCGTACGGGTCGGCGTTCGCCGAGGAGTCACCCGAGGCCTACGAACGGCTGATCCTCGACGTCCTGCTCGGCGAGCCGTCGCTGTTCCCGGTCAACGAGGAGGTCGAGTTGGCCTGGAAGATCCTCGATCCGGCGCTGGACTACTGGGCGTCCCATGGCAAACCTGACCCATACGAATCAGGCGGCTGGGGACCGGATTCGGCGTTCGAGATGTTGCACCGGAGCGGCCGCGAATGGAGGCGCCCGTGATGAGCGTCAGCGAAGAACGGAGTGTGCTGAGGTGATCATCGACCTACCCGACACCAGCACCGGCGCCATCAACAAGAAGATCCAGGCTCTCCGCGAAGAGGGCGGCGCAGTCACACTGGGCCGCGTTCTGACGCTGGTCATCGCCCCCGACACCGAGTCCATCCTCGAGGAATCGATCGACGCGGCCAATGCCGCCAGTCGCGAACATCCGTGCCGCGTGATCGTGGCAGCACCCGGTGACCGTCGCGCGGAGAAGGCGCGGCTGGACGCGCAGGTCCGGGTCGGCAGCGATGCGGGCGCCAATGAGGTTGTCGTACTTCGCCTTTCGGGACCGCTGGCCAACCACGCGAGCAGCGTGGTGATGCCGTTCCTGCTGCCCGACACGCCCGTGGTGACGTGGTGGCCGGACGTGGCGCCGCCCGTTCCCGCCGAGGACCCGCTGGGACGGCTGGCGCTACGCCGGATCACCGACGCCACCAACGTCGCGGATCCGTTGTCGGCGATCAGGAGTCGGTTGCAGGGCTACACGCCGGGCGACACCGATCTGGCATGGAGCCGGATCACCTACTGGCGGGCGCTGCTCACCGCGGCGGTCGATCAGGCACCGCACGAACCGATCAACTCGGCGCTGGTGTCCGGCCTGGCAAGCGAACCTGCGCTGGACGTGCTGGCCGGCTGGCTGGCGAGCCGCATCGAGGGACCGGTGCAGCGGACCGTCGGCGAACTCAAGGTGGAGCTGGTCCGCGACAGCGAGACCATCACGCTGAGTCGTCCGCAGGACGGTCTGACCGCCACCATCAGCCGCACCGCGAAACCGGATGCGCTGGTTCCGTTGGCGCGCAGAGAGACTCGCGAATGCTTGGCCGAGGACATGCGCCGCCTCGATGCCGACGATATCTACCTCGAGGCGCTGCAGGGAATCGAGAAGGTGCAATATCCATGAGCGGCGGGCAGGAGCGAAGCGACCGGGGGAAGAACATGAGCATTGCGGTGCGCAGGTATCCCGACAGTGACGCGCTGGTGGCCGCGGTCGGTGACCGGTTGGCCGACGAGATCGTCGGCGCCGTCGATCAGCGGGGTCGCGCCGACATCGTACTGACCGGTGGCGGAACCGGCATCAAGGTGCTGGCGCGGCTCGCCGGGCAGAGCGACCGCATCGACTGGGACAAGGTGCACCTCTACTTCGGCGACGAACGGTTCGTGCCCGCCGACGACGACGAGCGCAACGACAAGCAGGCCCGCGAGGCGCTGTTCGACCCGGTGGGCGTCCCGGCGGCGAACGTGCATGCGATGGCCGCCACCGACGGTGCGTTCGGCGACGACCTGGAGGCGGCCGCCGAGGGCTACGAACAGGAACTGGCGAAGCTGGGCGGCGGGGAGGCCACGCCGGTGTTCGATGTGCACCTGTTGGGCATGGGGCCCGAAGGGCATGTCAACTCGTTGTTCCCGCACACCCCCGCGGTTCAGGAGACGAGCCGGATGGTCGTCGGGGTCCCGGACTCCCCCAAGCCCCCGCCGCGGCGCATCACGCTGACGCTGCCCGCGGTGACCCGGTCCCGCGAGGTATGGCTGATCGTCTCCGGCGAGGGCAAAGCCGAGGCGGTGGCGGCCGCGGTGGGTGGCGCCGCGGCCGACGACTGGCCCGCCGCCGGGGCGGTCGGCCGTGAGGCGACGGTGTGGTTTCTCGATGAGGGTGCCGCTTCTCAGCTCTGAGCCATCTTGTCGGTGTGCCGTGGCACAATAGAACACATGTTCGATGACCTGTTCTTCGTCGCGGAGGACACCCCGGCATCGCGGGCGGCGTTGTCCGCGGTGTCGGCGGCCAGCCGCGCCGAGAACCGGGCTGCTGCCGCGAGGCTGGTGGCGGTGGGCGAGCTCTGGTCGATCCGGCTCCGTGAATGCGGCGACCGCGCGGACTGGATCGTCGACGCCGAGGCGGCCGTCACCGCGGAGATCGCCGCCGAACTGCGCATCAGCCAGGGTCTCGCGGCCAGCGCACTGCGGTACGCGCAGTCCATGCAGCGCATCCCGAAGGTCGCCGACGTGTTCATCTCGGGCGCCATCCATTTCGCGCTCTTCAGGACAATCGTCTACCGCACCGACCTCATCATCGACGCCGATGTGCTGGCCGCGGTCGACGCCGAACTGGCCGTGACGGTTCCGGGCTGGCCGTCGATGACGCGGTCCCGCCTCGCGCAGCGCCTAGATAAAATCGTGCGGCGGCATGACAGCGACGCGGTGCGGAAGTCGCGCGAGAAGTCCACCGATACGCGCGAGGTGTGGATCAGCGACCGCTTCGACGGGCTGTCGGAGATCAGTGCAACGGTCCTGACGCCGCACGCACACGCCTTCGGCCGCCGACTCGCCGCGCTGGCGGCCACGGTGTGCGAGCACGATCCCCGCACGCGCGAACAACGAATGGCCGACGCGGTCGACGTCCTCACCGCCGGCGGGGACCGCATCAGATGCCGGTGCGGGCGGCTCGAGTGCACCGCCGCCGCGAACCCGCCGGCGGGGTCGGTCGTCATCCACGTCGTGACCGACGGCACCGGCGATTCGGGTGGCGCGGAGATCGGCGACGACGGGATGCTTCCGCCGGAGGTCATCGAGGAGCTTGCGCCGTCGGCCAAGACCCGCCCGGTCATCTCACCGGTCGACGAGGCGCCCGAACCGCAGTACGCACCGTCGCAAGCCCTCGCCGAATTCGTCCGGTGCCGAGACATGACATGCCGCTTCCCGGGTTGCGATCGTCCCGCCACCACCTCGGATATCGATCACACACTGCCGTACGCCGACGGCGGACCCACGCAGGCGTCGAATCTGAAATGTCTTTGCCGCCTTCATCATCTGCTCAAAACCTTCTGGGGCTGGCAGGACCGGCAGCTGACCGACGGCACGGTGATCTGGAAGTCGCCCATCGGCCAGGTGTACGTCACCACCCCGGGTTCAGCGCTGCTGTTCCCCGCGCTGTGCCGGCCCACCGCACCGATCGTGGGTGATGCGTCCGCGGCCGAGCCCCGGCCCGGTGGGCGTACCGCGATGATGCCCAGACGCCGACGCACTCGCGCGCAGGATCGGGCCGCGCGGATTCTGGCCGAACGCCGTCACCACCACTCCCGACACCGCGAGAAGGCCGACCACCGGCCCGACTACGGCGACGATCCCCCACCATTCTGAGCGGGGCACGTCATACTGGCCGGGTGGCAGACAAAGGGGGCAGACCTGTCCGGACCGGACCTGAACGCATCAGGAAGCTCGCGCAGGCGGCGCTGAACGCCGATGTCACCGTCGAGCAGGTCGACACCATCCTGGAGGGTCTCAGCGAGACGCTCGAGGACCTCAACAGTTCGACCGCCAAAATCGACGCGACCATGGAACGGTTCAACGCCACCATCAACCAGATCGACGCGCTCGCACCTCGACTCATCGCCGTCGTGGACCGGATGGAGGGCATCGTGACACGGGTCGAGAACCTCGTCGGCATGGGTGAGGCGGTGCTCGGCCCGCTGGTCGCCACCGAGAACGTGGTGCGCAGCGGCGTGAACGCGATGCGCCGGACGATCGGGCTCTAACCGCTGTTGCGCAGCGCGGTGGCCAACCCGCTCATCGTCAGCAGGATCCCCCGCTGCACCAGCTCGTCCTCGTCGCCAGACCGGTAGCGCCGCAACAACTCCACCTGCAGGTGATTGAGCGGCTCCAGGTATGGGAACCGGTTGAACACCGACCGCGCCAACGCCGGGTTGTCGGCGAGCAGATCGTCCTGACCGGTGATCAGGCTGTGCATCCGCAGTGTGCGGGCGTGTTCGTCGGCGATTTTGTCGAACACCCTGCTGCGCAACGCCTCGTCCTCCACCAGCTCCGAATACCGGGCGGCCAGACCGAGATCCGACTTCGCCATCACCTGCGCCATGTTCGACAGCACGGTCCGGAAGAACGGCCAGCGCCGGTAGAGATCCTGAAGCGTCTCCAGTCGGCTCTCGTCCTCTGCGATGTACTGCTCGAACGCGCTGCCCGTGCCGTACCAACCGGGCAGCATCACCCGCGACTGACTCCACGCCAGCACCCACGGGATCGCCCGCAGATCGGAGATCGACGTCGTCGGCTTCCGCGACGCCGGCCTGCTGCCGATGTTGAGCGCCCCGATCTCGCTGACCGGCGTCGAAGCCTTGAAGTAGTCCACGAAACCCGGTGTCTCGTGGACGAGTTCGGCATAGGCCCGCTGCGCGCGGGCGGCCAGATCGTCGAGCACCTCGTAGGCACTCGAGGCGAGATCCCCCAGGCCCTCGATGTCGAGCAGCGTCGATTCCAGCGTCGCCGCCACCAGCGTCTCGAGGTTGCGGTGCGCGATCCGGGGTTCGGCATACTTGGCGGCGATCACCTCGCCCTGTTCGGTGAGGCGCAGCGAACCGTTCACCGCACCGGGCGGTTGCGCGAGGATCGCCTCATAGCTCGGCCCACCGCCACGGCCGACCGTCCCACCGCGACCGTGGAAGAGCCGCAACCGGATTCCGGTCTTACGGGCCGATTCCACGAGGTCGAGTTCGGCCCGGTACAGCGCCCAGTTCGCCGCGAGGTATCCGCCGTCCTTGTTGGAGTCGGAGTACCCGAGCATCACCTCCTGGCTGTCCCCGCGCGCGGTCACCATGGCCCGGTACAGCGGGAGATCCAGCGCCGCCTCCAGGATCGACGATCCGCGTTGCAGGTCGTCGATGGTCTCGAAGAGCGGGACCACCCCCACCGGGGCGTACGGCTCGTCCCCCGAGACGTCCAGCAGCCCGGCCTCTTTGAGCAGGATCGCGGCCTCGAGCATGTCCGATACGGACTCGCACATCGAGATGATGTAGTTGGGCACCGCCTGGGGCCCGAACACCCGCACCGCGCGGGCGCCGGCCCGCACGATGTCCAGTTCCTTGCGCGCCAACTCGGACAGTTCCGCACCCTCGCGGGTCAGCGGCCTGCGGGTGGCCAGTTCGGCGGCCAGCAGGTCCACCCGCTCCGGCTCGGACAGCGAGGCGTAGTCGTCGTGCACTCCCGCCCAGGCCAGCAGCTCGGCCACCACCTCCTCGTGCACGTCGGAGTTCTGGCGCATGTCCAGCCCCGACAGGTGAAAACCGAAGACGCGCACGGCTTCCCGCAACCGCAGCAACCGGTCGTCGGCGAGCACCGAGCTGCCGTGGGCGCGCAGCGAGGCGTCGACGACGTCGAGGTCGGCCAGCAGTTCGCCGGGGCTGTCGTAGCGGGTCAGGCCGAGGTCGAGTTCGTGTTCGGGCTGCCGGTCGAGGATCGCGGTGGCGGTGGCGGTCAGCCGGCCGTGGATCACCCGCAGCGCCCGCCGATACGGTTCGTCCGCGCGGGCGGCCTCCTCGCAGGCGTCGGCCAGTGCGGAGAGCTCATCGGTGATGGTCACCAGCCGCGCCGACATCGACAGCTCCTGCTGCAGCGCCGTCAGTTCGGTGAAGTAGTGCGCGAAGGCGGTGTAGGCCGCCCGTGAGGTGGCCTGCCGCACCACGTCGGCAGTGACGTTGGGGTTGCCGTCGCGGTCGCCGCCGATCCACGACCCTGGCCGCAGGAGGGGTTCGCTGAGCAGTTCGGCGCCGGGCCAGCGGGCCTGCAACGCGGCGCGCACCTCACCGTTGACGCGCGGGATCACCTCGAACAGGGCCGCGGGATAGTAGCGCAGCCCGGTCTCGATCTCGTCCTGGATCTTCAGACGCGACAACCGGACCAGCGCCGTCTGCCACAGCGTCAGGATGTGCCGGCGCAGCTCCAGGTCGACGTCCTCACCGAGTGCCCGCAGCCGCATCAACTCGGTGATCCGGTGTTGGGTGTCGAAGACGGTGCGCCGACGCGTCTCGGTCGGATGAGCGGTGATCACCGGCGACACCAGTGCCCCGGCCAGCGCTTCGGCGACCTCGGCTGCGCTCAGGTCGGCTGAGTCGAGCTTGGCGTACGTCGCGGCGAGGGTGCTGTCCTGCGGCGGGTCGCCCGCCGCGACGTGGATCGCGCGCCTGCGTTCGCGGTGGATGTCCTCGGCGACATTCGCCAGCAGCGCGAAGTGGGTGAAGGCACGGATCACGGGGATCGCCGCGCGGGCCTCGATGCCGTCGAACAGCTGGGACAGTTCCGCGCGGTCGATCTCGGAGCGGCGCACCCGGAAGGACTCCACCCGGGCGCGTTCGACGAGGTCGAAGACCTCATCGCCGTTCTGTTCGCGGACCGTGTCGCCGAGAATGGTGCCCAGCAGCCGGATGTCCTCGCGCATCGGTTCGGTGGCCTCGCGGCCGACCTTGGTGCGGGTCACCGAGCCGATGGGCTCCAACGCGTCGGGGAGATCAGACATCGTTCCAGTATCGACGCATGCCCCTGGCGACGCAGGACGGGAGGCGCGTCAGCTGAACTTGATCTCCAGCGCCACACCGACGATCGCGACGATCCAGATACCGGTCACGAACAGCGTCAACCGGTCGAGGTTCTTCTCGACGACCGTGGAGCCGGACAGGCTGGACTGCACACCGCCACCGAACAGCGTGGACAGGCCACCGCCCTTGGCGCGATGCAGCAGCACCAGGAGCACCACCAGGAAACTGGTGATGATCAACGTGATCTGCAGCGCGAGCATCATGGCGGACAGCCTACAGGCCTGCGACGACCGCTCAGGGCAGGGGCCCGCCGGCTGCGATCGCCGACAGGGTGGCGAACTGCTCCCCGTCCAGCGAGGCACCGCCGACCAACGCGCCGTCGACATCCTCCTGCGCGACGATCTCGCCGACGTTCTTGGCGTTGACCGAACCGCCGTAGAGCACCCGCACCCCCGCCGCGATCTGCGGCGACGCCAGCTCACCCAGCAGCGCCCGCAGCGCCTTGCAGACCTCCTGCGCGTCGCCCGCACTGGCCACGCGGCCGGTGCCGATCGCCCAGACCGGTTCGTACGCGACGACGGTCTGACCGATCTGCTCGGCTGTCAGGCCGGCCAGCGATCCGCGCAGCTGTTCCACACAGTGTTCGACGTGGTTGCCGGCCTCGCGCACCTCGAGGTGCTCGCCCATGCAGACGATCGGGGTGATGCCGTGCCGCAGCGCCGCTGCGGCCTTGGCGGCGACGAGCGCGTCGTCCTCGTGGTGGTAGGTCCGACGCTCGGAATGTCCGACCACGGCGAAGGAGCAGCCCAGCTTGGCCAGGAACGCGCCGCTGACCTCGCCGGTGTAGGCGCCGGAATCGTGCTGGCTGATGTCCTGCGCACCGTAGGTCAGCTTCAGTCGGTCGCCGTCGACCAGGGTCTGCACGCTTCGCAGATCCGTGAACGGCGGGATCACCGTGACGTCGACCTTGTCGAAGTACTTCTCGGGCAGCGAGAAGGCGATCTTCTGCACCAGGGCGATGGCCTCGAAATGGTTGAGGTTCATCTTCCAGTTGCCCGCGATAAGCGGCTTACGGCTCACTGCTGACCCTCCAGAACCTCGATGCCCGGCAATTTCTTGCCTTCCAGATACTCCAGGGATGCGCCGCCGCCGGTGGAGATATGGGAGAACCCGTCCTCCGGCAGACCGAGCTGACGCACGGCCGCGGCGCTGTCGCCGCCACCGACCACGCTGAACGCACCCTTACCCGTCGCGCCGATGATCGCCTCGGCCACACCCTTGGTGCCCGCGGCGAACGCCGGAAACTCGAATACGCCCATCGGACCGTTCCAGAAGATCGTCCTGGCGTTGGACAGCAGTGCGGTGAACCGCTTCACCGACTCCGGCCCGATGTCCAGACCCATCTTGCCGTCCGGGATCTGATCGGCGGCAACGGTTTCCGAGTCGGAGTCGGCGGAGAACTCGGTCGCGGCGACGATGTCGACGGGCAGGTGGATCACGTCGCCGTACTTGTCGAGCAGGTCGCGACAGGTGTCGAGCATCTCCTCCTGCAGCAACGACTTGCCCACCGAAACCCCCTGTGCGGCAAGGAAGGTGAAGCACATGCCGCCGCCGATGAGGATGCTGTCGGCCTTGGTGGCGAGGTTCTCGATGACCGCCAGCTTGTCGGAGACCTTCGACCCGCCGAGCACCACCGCGTACGGGCGGTCGGTGGAGCTGGTCAGCTGCTCGAGCACCTTGACCTCGGCGGCGACGAGCGTGCCGGCGTAGTGCGGCAGCAGCGTCGCGACGTCGTAGACCGAGGCCTGCTTGCGGTGCACCACACCGAAACCGTCGGACACGAACGCCGCCGTCGGCCCACCTGGGGAGTCGACCAACTCGACCAGCGCCTTGGCCAGCTTCATCCGTTCGGCGTCGTCCTTGCTGGTCTCACGCTCGTCGAAGCGGATGTTCTCCAGCAGCAGGATGTCACCGTCGGTGAGCCCCTCGGCACGGGCCAGCGCGTCGGTGCCGACGACGTCGCCGGCGAGCTGCACGTGCCGGCCCAACTCGTCGCCGAGCGCCTTCGCGACCGGCTTGAGGGAGAACTTCGGATCCACCCCGCCCTTGGGCCGGCCCAGATGCGCGGTGACCACAACCTTGGCGCCGGCCTCGGCCAGCGCTTTGAGCGTGGGCACCGACGCGTGGATCCGGCCAGGATCGGTGATCGCACCGGAGTCGTCGAGCGGCACGTTGAGGTCGGAGCGCACCAAGACGCCCCGACCCTCGACGCCGTCGTTCAGGAGATCCTCAAGCGTCTTGACGCTCATCGCGCTTAGAGAGACTTGCCGACGAGGGCGACCAGATCGACGAGCCGGTTGGAGTAGCCCCACTCGTTGTCGTACCAGGAGACGACCTTGGCCTGATTGTCGATGACCTTGGTCAGACCCGAGTCGAACAGCGAGCTGTGCGGGTCGGTGACGATGTCGCTGGAGACGATCGGGGCGTCGTAGTACTTAAGAATCCCTTTCAGCGGTCCCTCGGCGGCGGACTTGAACGCGGCGTTGATCTCGTCGGCGGTGGCCGACTTGTTCAGCTCGGCGGTCAGGTCGGTGACCGAACCGGTCGGGATCGGGACGCGCAGCGCGTAGCCGTCGAGCTTGCCCTTGAGCTCGGGCAGCACCAGGCCGATCGCCTTGGCGGCGCCGGTCGAGGTGGGGACGATGTTGATGGCGGCGGCGCGGGCGCGACGCAGGTCCTTGTGCGGGCCGTCCTGCAGGTTCTGATCCTGGGTGTAGGCGTGGATCGTCGTCATCAGGCCCTTGGCGATGCCGAACTCGTCGTTGAGGACCTTGGCCAGCGGGCCGAGGCAGTTCGTGGTGCACGAGGCGTTGGAGATGATGTTCTGGCTGCCGTCGTACTTGTCGTCGTTGACGCCCAGCACGATGGTGATGTCCTCGTCGCTGGCCGGCGCGCTGATGATGACCTTCTTGGCACCCGCGTCGAGGTGGCCCTGAGCCTTGTCGCGCTTGGTGAAGATGCCGGTCGACTCGACGACGACGTCAACGCCCAGGTCACCCCACGGCAGCGCCGACGGGCCTTCCTTGATCGACAGGCCCTTGAGCTTGTGACCGCCGACGTTGATGTCCTCGCCGTCGACGCTGACGTCGTACGGCAGCCGGCCGAGGATCGAGTCGAATTTCAGCAGATGCGCGAGGGTCTCGTTGTCGGTGAGGTCGTTGACGGCCACGATCTCGATGTCGGAGTTCTTGCCCTCACGCTTCTGCGCGTCCAGGGCGCGGAAGAAGTTGCGTCCGATGCGGCCGAAACCGTTTACGCCTACGCGGATGGTCACGTCGATGTCCCCTTGTCTGCCTCTGGTGTATTACTCGCCGTCCAGCCTAGTGGGTGGCCAGGCTCTGGTCGGCGTAGGGATTGCCCAGCCACCGGCGGCGGATCTGCTGCAGCGTGCCGTCGTCCTCGAGTTCGGCCTGGGCGACGGTGATGCGGCTGAGCAGCTGGGTGTCGCCGACGGCGACGGCGATCGCGATGTGCTCGGTGGACAGGCCCTGCTGTACGACGTCGACGGTGGTCATCGGCTTGACCACTTCGGCCAGCACGGGGCTCAGCGCGATGAACGCGTCACAGTCACCGACCCATTCGCCCGGACGGTCGTAGCGCCGGACGGCACCCGCCTTGCCGTCGGCGACGAGCTGGTCGGCGACGATCCCGGCGCTGCTGCCGCGACACACCCCGACGGTCAGCCCCTCGAGGTCGTCGACGGAGCGGACCTCGGGCTGCCGGGCGGTGTCGACGGCCAGCGCCTGTCCGCTGATCAGGTACGGCGGGACGAACGCCGCCATCTGCTCGCGTTCGGGGGTGACGGTGATGCCGGCGGCCACGCAGTCGTAGACCGTGCCGAGCCGGGCGAGCACCGCGTCGAAGTCGCCCTCGCACGCGACGAACTCCACCGTCTCGGAGAGACGCTCGGCGATCGCGGTCATCAGGTCGATGTCGAGCCCGGCTGGCGCGTCCCCGTCACCCGACATGCTGCTGAACGGAGGGTCGGGCACGACGACACCGACCCGGAGAGTGCCCATGCGTTCCACGGTAGCCGGGTTACATGGGAACGATGCACGATGCCGTCGGTCCCCATCCGCAATATGACACCTTCGCCGACGACTTCCTCGACCACGCCCGCGGCGGCCTCTACAACGCGCATTACGACAGACCGGCGTGTCTCGCGCTGCTCGGCGATGTCGCGGGGCGGACGGTTCTGGACGCCGCCTGCGGGCCGGGGCTCTACGCCGAGGAACTCAGCGCCGCCGGCGCCCACGTGATCGGGTTCGATCAGAGTCCCCGGATGACTGAATTGGCCCGGCTACGAGCACCATCGGGCCACTTCCGCACTCACGATCTCGCCGATCCACTGACGTGGCTCGCCGACGAGTCGGTCGATCTCGCCCTGCTCGCTCTGGCCCTGGAGTACGTCGACGACAGAGTCCGGGCGCTTCGGGAACTGCGCCGGGTGATTCGTCCTGATGGCGCCTTGGTGCTGTCGCGAATGCACCCTACCGGCGACTGGCTCCGCCACGGCGGCAATTACTTCGCGGCACGGGTGATCGAGGAGACGTGGAGCCGCGGCTGGCGAGTTCGTTACTGGCTGACGCCACTCGAGCAGACCTGCGAAGAGCTCAGATCCGCCGGCTTTCTGATCGAAAGACTCACCGAACCGCGCCCCACCGCCGCGGCCGAAGACATCGACCGCGAGGCGTACGAGCGGCTGTCACGCGAACCGACCGGTTTCCTCGCCATTCGCGCGGTCCCCGATCCAAGAGGGTGAACGCACTCAGGCGTCCTCGAGGAGATCCGGCGTGACGGCCGATTCGGTGTCCGGGATGCCGTCCTGTTTGGCCTTGCGGTCAGCCATCGACAGCAGCCGCCGGATGCGCCCTGCCACGGCGTCTTTCGTCATCGGCGGATCGGCGAGCCGACCCAGCTCCTCCAGCGACGCCTGGCGGTGCTCCACACGCAGCTTGCCCGCCGTGGCCAGATGATCGGGCACGGTGTCGCCGAGGATCGCCAGCGCCCGCTCCACCCGCGCCGCCGCCGCCACGGCCGCCCGCGCCGACCGGCGCAGATTCGCGTCGTCGAAGTTGGCCAGCCGGTTGGCCGTCGCGCGGACCTCGCGGCGCATCCGCCGCTCCTCCCACGTCAGCCGGGTGTCCTGAGCGCCCATCCGGGTCAGCAGCGCGCCGATCGCCTCGCCGTCGCGCACCACCACGCGATCGCTGCCCCGCACCTCGCGGGCCTTCGCGCTGACCCCGAGCCGCCGCGCCGCGCCCACGAGCGCCAGCGCGGCCTCCGGACCGGGGCAGCTGACCTCCAGCGCCGACGACCGGCCCGGTTCGGTCAGCGAGCCGTGCGCGAGGAACGCGCCGCGCCAGGCCGCCTCCGCGTCGCCGACGCTGCCGCCGACCACCTGGGCGGGCAGACCGCGCACCGGCCGGCCTCGCATGTCGAGCAGTCCCGTTTGCCTCGCCAAGGCTTCTCCGTCTTTGGCGACCCGCACCACATATCGGGTGCCCTTGCGAATACCGCTGGCGGACAACATGTGTACGACCGCCTGGTAACCGTAGAGGTCGTAGATGTCCTTCTTCAGCCGGCGGGCGATGTTGCCGAGGTCGACTTCCGCCTCGACCACCACCCGGCCCGACACGATGTGCAGACCGCCCGCGAACCGCAGCAGCGAGGCGACCTCGGCGCGACGGGCGCTGACCGAGTTGACCACCAACCGGCTCAGCTCGTCCTTCACCTCGGCTGTCATCGCCACGGGTCGTCACCTCTCGATTGGTTCAGTGTCGGTGCGGGTGCTGCCGGCGCCTGGACCGGGTCTGCGGCCTGCCCGCGGAGCCGCACCCCTTCCAAGGTCGCGGCCAGCTTCGCCGGGTCATGTAAAGGTGTACCAGGTCGGGACACGTCGGCGAACTCGACTCGGGCACCCAGGATGGTCGCCGTCCGGCTCAGCTGCTCGCGTTCCCGGTCGCTGGGCACGTGGCCCGCGTCGACGACGATCTCGTCGATGGTGAACTCGGGGGCGTGCTGCGCCAGCACGTGGATGTGCCGCTCGGCGGAGAACCCCGCGGTCTCCCCCGGCTCCGCAGCCAGATTCAGCACCAGCGCACGCCGCGCCGTCGTGGAACGCAGCGCCGCCGCCAACTCCGGAACCAGCACGTGCGGGATGACGCTGGTGAACCAGGACCCGGGCCCGAGCACCACCAGATCCGCCGCCATGATCGCGTCGACGGCCTGCCGGGTGGCGGGCGGATCGCCGGGCAGCAGCCGCACCCGCCGGACCTTGCCGACGGTCGTCGCGATCGCCACCTGGCCGCGGATCACCCGGCTCATCCGCGGATCCGCCTCCAGGCCGGCCACGTCGGCCTCGATCTGCAGCGCGATCGGGCACATCGGCAGCACCCGGCCCTTCACCCCGAGCATGCGGCCCAACTCGTCGAGGGCGGCCACCGGATCGGCCAGCACCTCCGACAGTCCGGCCAGCATCAGGTTGCCGATCGGATGCCCCGCCAGCGCCCCGCTGCCCCCGAACCGGTGCTGGATGATCGTCGCCCACAACCGGCCGTGCGGGCTGTCGGATGCCAACGCCGCCAACGCCATCCGCAGATCACCCGGCGGCACCACGTCGAGTTCGGAGCGCAACCGGCCCGAGGAGCCTCCGTCGTCGGCGACCGTGACGACGGCCGTCACATGCGGGCTCAGGCGCCGGGCCGCGGACAGTGTGGCGTAGAGCCCGTGTCCACCGCCGAGCGCGACGATGCGGGCACTCATTCGCGACCCAGATCCCGGTGCAGCACCCGCACCGTGAGGTCGTCACCGCCTTGCAGTCGGCCGGCGAGAGCCTCGGCCATCGCGACGCTGCGGTGCTTACCGCCGGTGCAGCCGATCGCGACGGTCATGTAGCGCTTGCCCTCCCGCCGGTATCCGTCGATGACCACGTCGAGCAGCCGGTGGTAGGTGTCGAGGAACTCCACAGCGCCGGGCTGTCCCAGCACGTAGTCGCGGACACCGGGGTGCTGACCGGTGTGCCTGCGCAACTCGTCCACCCAGTGCGGATTCGGCAGGAACCGGACGTCCATCACGGTGTCGGCGTCCATCGGCAGTCCGTACTTGTAGCCGAAGGACTCCACGGTCACGTTGGTGTGCGCGACGGTCTCCTCGCCGAACGCGCGCTCGATGCTCTCGCGCAGGGCGGGCACCGACAGCGACGACGTGTCGATCACCAGATCGGCCGATGCCCGGACCGGCGACAGCAACGCGCGCTCCCGCGCGATGCCCTCGGCGAGGGTCTGACCACCCTGCAGCGGATGGCTGCGCCGGTTCTGTTCGTACCGGCGCACCAGGATGTCGTCGCTGGCCTCGAGGAACAGCACGCGCGGGGTGATGCCGCGCAGCGCGAGGTCGCTGCGCACCCAGTCCAGGTCGCCGGTGAACCCGCGGGACCGGACGTCCATCACGACCGCGAGCTGGGTGATCCGCGATCCGGCGGCCAGGCCGAGCTCCACCATGCGGGCGATCAGTTCGGGCGGCAGGTTGTCGGCGACATACCAGCCGAGATCCTCGAGGACCTTCGCCGCGGTACCGCGACCCGCCCCCGACAGTCCCGTCACCAGCACGACATCGATGCCCCCTTCCCCCTGGTGATCGATGTCGCCGGCCTGCACCTGCTCACTCATTCGTCGTCTCTGCCATTTCGATATCCACCCCGGAGGCCTGTACTGAATCATCGCCGATAACCGGCTTGGGCGCGTCCGATTCGGCGCCCAGGGCCTCCAGCACCGCCCGGGCCGTGGCCACCCCGATCCCCGGCACCGCGGTGATGTCCTCGACGCTGGCCTCCTTCAGACGCGCCACCGAACCGAAATGGGTGACCAGGGCCTTGCGCCGGTGTTCCCCGAGCCCGCGCACCGAATCCAGCGCCGAGGCCGTCATCCGCTTGGACCGCTTACTGCGGTGGTAGGCGATCGCGAACCGGTGCGCCTCGTCGCGGACCCGCTGCAGCAGATAGAGACCCTCGCTGTTGCGCGGCAAAATTACGGGATCCGGCCCCAGATCTGACCCTGATGGCACCCACACCTCCTCGAGGCGTTTGGCCAGCCCGATCACCGCCACGTCGCTGATGCCCAGGTCGTCGAGCACCGCCTGCGCGGCGTTCACCTGCGGTGCGCCGCCGTCGACGACGAACAGGTTCGGCGGATAGGCGAACTTGCGCGACCGGCCCTCCGGTGACAGCTCCGTCGGATGCTGGGTGTCGTGCAGGTGGCGGTAGAAGCGGCGCCGGGTCACCTCGGCGATGGAGGCGACGTCGTCGGACCGGCCGTCGCCGGCGGCCTCTCGGATTGCGTAATGGCGGTAGTCGGATTTGCGGGGCAGCCCGTCCTCGAACACCACCAGCGACGCGACCACGTCGGTGCCCTGGACGTGGCTGATGTCGACGCACTCGATGCGCAGCGGCGCGTCGGCCAACCCGAGCGCGTCCTGAATGCTCTGCAGCGCAGCGGTTCTCGCGGTGAAGTCACCGGCCCGCTTGAGTTTGTGCTGGGCCAGCGCGTCCTGGGCGTTGCGTCTGACGGTCTCGGCCAGCGCCTTCTTGTCGCCGCGCTGCGCCACCCGCAGCGCCACCCGGGAGCCGCGCAGCGTGCTCAGCCACGTCGTCAGCTCGTCGGCGTTGTCGGGTAGACACGGCACCAGCACCTGACGCGGCACCGGATTGGTCGCCTCGTCCCCGTCGACGGCGCCCCCGCCGTCGCCGGCGCCCGCGAGCTCGGCCTGCTCACCGTAGAACTGGGTGAGGAACTGTTCGACCAGCTGACCCTCGCCGGAGTCCCCGGGCTCTCCCGACTTCTCGACGATCCAGCCGCGTTGGCCGCGCACCCGGCCACCGCGCACGTGGAACACCTGCACGGCGGCCTCGAGATCGTCGGCGGCGAAGGCCACCACGTCGGCGTCGGTACCGTCGCCGAACACCACGGCCTGCTTCTCCAGCGCACGCTTGAGCGCGCCGATGTCGTCGCGCAGCCGCGCGGCCCGCTCGAAGTCGAGCTGTTCGGCCGCCTCGGTCATCTGCTGTTCCAGGTCGCGGGCCAGGCGGTCGGTCTTACCCGCGAGGAAGTCGCAGAAATCCAAGACGATCTTGCGGTGTTCCTCGGCGGTGACGCGTCCGACGCACGGCGCCGAGCACTTGTCGATGTAGCCGAGCAGGCAGGGCCGCTCGATCTGGCTGTGCCGCTTGAAGACTCCGTTCGAGCACGTGCGGGCCGGAAACACCCGGGTGAGCAGGTCGACGGTCTCGCGGATCGCCCAGGCGTGTGAGTAGGGGCCGAAGTAGCGGACACCCTTCTTGCGTGGGCCGCGGTACACCTTCAGCCGCGGGTACTCCTCGTTGAGGGTGACCGCCAGCACCGGATACGACTTGTCGTCGCGGTAGCGGATGTTGAAGCGCGGATCGAATTCCTTGATCCAGTTGTACTCGAGCTGCAGCGCCTCGACCTCGGTGTTGACGACGGTCCACTCGACGCTGCCCGCGGTCATCACCATCTGGCGGGTGCGGGGTGCCAGCCCGGAGATGTCGGCGAAGTAGGAGTTCAGTCTGCTGCGCAGGCTCTTGGCCTTGCCCACGTAGATGACCCGGCCGTGCGGATCGCGGAACCGGTAGACCCCCGGCTGCACCGGTATGGACCCGGGCGCGGGGCGGTATGTCGCGGGATCGGGCACGTGGACAAGGTTACTGTTCAATACCGACGGGAGTTCCGGACAGGTCGCGGGGCCCTCAGCTACCTTCGAGAGGTGCGGAATACGGTGCCGACCCGGAAGGTCACCGCTGCGCTCGCGACTCTGACGCTGCTCGTGGCGGGCTGCGCGGCGAACGAGCGACGGTCCGCGCCGCCCGATCCGCCCTGCGAGATCGTGTCCAACGGCACACCGACCCCCAAGACGTCGACCGCTCGCGCCGGGGGCAGCCTGGCCGAGAATCCGGAGATCACCACCGGCTACCGCAAGGACATGACACCGGTGCGGACCGCGCGGTACTCGGTCGCAACCGCGAATCCGCTGGCGAGTCAGGCCGCCTGCCGGGTGTTGCGCGACGGCGGCACCGCGGCAGACGCCCTGGTCACCGCACAGGCCATGCTGGGCCTGGTCGAACCTCAGTCCTCGGGCATCGGCGGAGGCGGGTTCCTGCTCTACTTCGACGCCGCCTCCGGCGCCGTGCAGGCCTACGACGGGCGAGAGACCGCGCCGGCCGCCGCCACGGAGAACTATCTGCGCTGGATCAGCGACACCGACCGCACCGCGCCCAAACCCGACGCGCGGGCCTCCGGCCGGTCGATCGGCGTTCCCGGCATCGTGCGCATGCTGGCCGACGTGCACGCCGCCCACGGCAAGACGGCGTGGCGGGAGCTGTTCGGCCCGGCGGTCCGGCTCGCCGACGACGGTTTCGACATCAGCCCCCGACTCGCCGCCGCCATCGCCGACAGCCGCGACGAACTGCGTGTCGACCGGGCGGCCGCCGCCTACTTCCTCAACGCCGACGGCGGTGCGAAGACCCCGGGCAGCCGGGTGACGAACCCGGCGTACGCGAAGACGCTGGGCGCCATCGCCACCGACGGACCCGACGCCTTCTACACCGGGCCGATCGCCGATTCGATCGTCGAGGCCGTCGCCGATGCGTCCGGCGGCCGCACGCCCGGCGCGATGACGCTCGAGGATCTCGCCGGTTACACCGCCAAGGTCCGCACTCCGCTGTGCCGCCCGTACCGCGGTAAGGACGTCTGCGGGATGCCGCCGCCGTCGTCGGGCGGGATCGCCGTGCTGGCCACGCTCGGGATGATCGAACGCTTCGACATGGGTGAGCACCGGCCGACCGACATCGACCTCAACGGCGGCCATCCCGCGGTGCTGGGTGTACATCTGATCTCCGAGGCCGAACGCCTCGCCTACGCCGACCGCGACCGGTATGTGGCCGACACCGATTTCGTCGAACTGCCCGGCGGCAATCCCGATGCGCTGCTGAACAGCCAGTACCTCGCCGGCCGGTCGGCGCTGATCAATCCGCAGCGCAGTATGGGCACCGCCCGGCCCGGCGAGTTCGGGCCGCCGGCCGCGCCGGTCCCTCAACCCCCCGAGCACGGCACCAGCCAGGTCAGCATCGTCGACTCGTACGGCAATGCCGCCTCGCTGACCACCACCGTCGAATCGGCGTTCGGCTCGTTCCACATGGTCGACGGTTTCCTGCTCAACAACCAGCTCACCGATTTCTCCGCCGAACCCGTCGGGCCGGACCAGGTCCCGGTGGCCAACCGGCTGCAGCCGGGAAAGCGGCCGCGCAGCACCATGTCCCCCATGCTGGTGTTCGACCCGGCGCCCCCGGGCCCACCCGGGACGCGCGGTCCGCTGTACGCGGTGCTCGGATCGCCCGGCGGTTCGGTGATCATCCAGTTCGTCGTGAAAACGGCGGTGGGACTGCTGGATTGGGGTCTGGATCCCCAGCAGGCCGTGGGTATGGTCGATTTCGGCGCCGCCAACACTCCGGAGACCAACGTCGGCGGCGAGCACCCGGACGTCGACATCAGCGATGACGGCGATCACGATCCCCTGATCACGGGTCTGCGCAGACTCGGCCACGTCGTCGACTTCGCCGACCAGTCCAGCGGACTGTCCGCGATCGTCCGCGAACAGGACGGCTGGATCGGGGGCGCCGACCCCCGGCGTGAGGGCATGGTGATGGGCGACCCCCGGCAGGCGGGTGCGTGACGGTCACCCGGGTGGCGCGGCTGACCGAGGCGGACTGGCAGGTGTTCGCCGTCATCCGACTGCAGGCGCTGACCGATTCGCTCGGCCCGACCGATCCGCAGTACCGCCGGGAGGCGTCGTTCACCGCCGCCCAGTGGCGACGGCGGCTGCGCGACCACGTCGCGTTCACCGTGCTGGTCGACGAACGGCCGATGGGACTGATCAGCGCGCAGCACCAGTCGGTGGATTCGGTGTATCTGTACTCGCTGTGGCTGGCACCCGAGGCCCGCGGCCTCGGGCTGGCCGGCGATCTGCTCGACGCGGCGGTGCAGTGGGCGCGCAGCAAGCACGTGCACACCGTGACGCTGCGGGTGGCGCCGGACAACGACGTGGCGCGCGGAATCTACGAGAAGGCGGGGTTCAGGGTCGCGGCCGCGACCGTCGGACCGCGCCGCGAACTGGCGATGTCACTGACTGTGTGAGTGATACCGCGCCATGGTCTCGCGCAGCCGTTCCATCGCCTCCACGGCGCGCAGCTTGTCGACGGACTGGATCGCCATCAGCGGGATGTACTCGTCGTCGGGGAGATCGAGCCGGGCCCAGCGCGCGCCGCGCGGGAACGACACCCCCTCCACGTCGGCCCACCTGATCACGCGGTCGGACCACAGGTTTCGCACCGCCACCCCGGCGGCCCCCGCGCGCAACCGCGGCCGGGCGAACAGCAGCACCACAGCGCCGATGATGCAGCCGACCAGCGCGATCGCCACCTGGTCGGCGGTCTGGAAGATCACCCCGCTGGAGCCGACCTTCAGTAACAGGCCGACCGCGACGTGAACGGCGACGATGAGAGCCGCGGCGGCGTAGGCGAAGTACGGCGTGAGCTTCGGCCGGATCTCCAGCTCCCACTCCGGCGTTCGGTCGACGGTCATGATCGCTCGCGCAGATCCCGCAGCGTCAGCGCGGTCGACAGCGCGGCGGCCGCGGCCTGGGCGCCCTTGTCCTCGGCCGAACCGGGCAGACCCGCCCGATCGAGCGCTTGCTGTTCGGTGTCGGTGGTCAGCACGCCGTTGGCGACCGGGGTCGAGGCGTCCAGCGACACCCGCGTCAGCCCCTGGGTGACGGCGTCACACACGTAGTCGAAATGCGGTGTCTGACCACGGATCACGACGCCCAGCGCGACGACCGCATCGTGGTCGGCCGCGAGCGCCTGTGCCACGACGGGAATCTCGATGGCGCCGAGCACCCGGACCACCGTCGGCTCGGTCACTCCGGCGTCGGTGGACACCCGGCGGGCACCCTCGAGCAGTGCGTCACAGATCTTCTCGTGCCAGGTGCTCGCGACGATGCCGAGTTTGAGTTCGGAGGCGTCGAGGTCCGGTAGGTCGGGGATCCCTGCGCCGCCGCTCAACGGGCACCGCCCAGATCGGGCCTGCGCTCACCGAGCAGGTACACACCCTCGTCGAAATCGTCCATGCTGGTGGCTTCGTCGTATTCGTCGAGGCCGGTCAGATCGTGGCCCATGCGATCGCGTTTGGTCATCAGATAGCGGATGTTCTCGGAGTTGACCCGCACCGGCAGCGGAACCCGCTCGATGATGTGCAGGCCGTACCCGTCCAGCCCGACCCGTTTGGCGGGGTTGTTCGTCAGCAGCCGCATCGACCGCACGCCCAGGTCGACGAGGATCTGGGCGCCGATGCCGTAGTCGCGGGCGTCGGCGGGCAGCCCCAGTTTGAGGTTCGCGTCGACGGTGTCGTCGCCGGCGTCCTGCAGCTGGTAGGCCTGCAACTTGTGCATCAGCCCGATGCCGCGGCCCTCGTGGCCCCGCATGTAGAGCACCACTCCGCGGCCCTCACGGGCCACCATGGCCATCGCCGCGTCAAGCTGCGGACCGCAGTCGCAGCGCCGCGACCCGAACACGTCGCCGGTGAGGCATTCGGAGTGCACGCGCACCAGCACGTCGTGTCCGTCACCCTGCGGCCCGGCGACATCTCCGCGCACCAGGGCCACGTGTTCGACGTCCTCGTAGACGCTGGTGTAGCCGACCGCGCGGAACGGGCCGTGCCGGGTCGGAATCCGCGCCTCGGCGATGCGCTCGATGTGCTTCTCGTGTTTGCGCCGCCATTCGATCAGGTCGGCGATCGAGATCAGCGCCAGGTCGTGGTCGTCGGCGAAGACCCGCAGCTCGTCGGTCTGGGCCATCGCGCCCTCGTCCTTCTGGCTGACGATCTCGCAGATCGCGCCGGCGGGTTGCAGGCCGGCCAGCCGGGCCAGGTCGACGGCGGCCTCGGTGTGGCCGGGGCGGCGCAGCACGCCGCCGTCCTTGGCGCGTAGCGGGACCACGTGGCCAGGCTTGGTGAAGTCGTCGGCAACGGCCTCCGGGTCGGCGAGCAGACGCATCGTGGTGGCCCGGTCCATTGCCGAAATGCCAGTTCCCACACCTTTTTTCGCGTCGACGGTGACGGTGTAGGCGGTCTGGTGCTTGTCCTGGTTCACCGCATACATCGGCAGCAGACCGAGCCGGTCGCAGATCGCACCGTCCAACGGCACGCACAGATACCCGGAGGTGTAGCGCACCATGAACGCGACGAGTTCGGGGGTGGCCTTCTCGGCGGCGAAGATCAGATCGCCTTCGTTCTCGCGGTCCTCGTCGTCGATCACGACGACGGCCTTACCTGCCGCGATGTCCGCGATCGCCCGTTCGACCGAATCGAGCCTGGTCATTGTCTGCCACCCTTGCTCAGGAGTACTCGCCTCCCAGTATGAACCAACGGAAAACGACGATTATTGCGCGCCGCCACCGGCCGGCCTGCTCATCAACCGTTCGACGTACTTGGCGATCACGTCGACCTCCAGATTGACCGGGGTGCCGACCGGGGCCGAGCCCAGGGTGGTCAGGCCCAGCGTGGTGGGGATCAGCGATACCTCGAACCAGTCGGAATCCGCTGTGCCAGCGACAGAAGACACGGAAGAGACCGTCAGCGACACCCCGTCGACGGTGATGGAACCCTTCTCCACCACGTAACGCGAAAGCTCCGGCGGCAGGGCGATCCGCACCACTTCCCAGTGTTCGGAGGGTGTGCGCGCAATCACATGACCGGTGCCGTCGACGTGGCCCTGGACGATGTGTCCACCGAGGCGGCTGTTGACCGCGGCGGCGCGCTCGAGGTTGACGTGACTGCCCACTCCTACCGCGCCCAGACTGGACCGGTCGAGGGTCTCGCCCATCACGTCGGCACTGAACACCCCGTCGGGCAGCACCTCGACAACCGTCAGACAGACGCCGTTGACCGCGATGGAGTCACCGTGCCCGGCGTCGGCGGTGACCACGGGGCCGCGGATGACCAGGCGCGCGGAGTCGGCCAGATCCTGTTTGCCGACGACCTCGCCGACCTCTTCGACGATTCCGGTGAACATCACGTCAGCCTATGCCCGGGCTCGGTGGCACCCCGGAGTGGACGTACAGACCCTCTACGATGCACTCATGCCGACGAGCCCACGCCATGCCGCCCAGGCCCTGATCGCCGTTCTCCTCGCCGCCGCGATGTTCGTCGCCGGGTGTTCGTCGTCATCGGAATCCAGCGAGCCGCTGCCCGAGGCGGCGCCGCTGCTGTCCGACGCGACGCAGACCACCCGGGATCTGCAGAGCGTGCACCTGCAGCTGAGCGTGCAGGGCAGCTTCCCCGAGCTGCCGATCGAATCGCTCGAGGGCGATCTGACCAACAGCCCGGCGGTCGCCGCCACCGGATCGGCCAACATCGTGTTCCTCGGCCAGCGCCTCGAGGGCGTGCAGTTCGTGGTGGTCGACGGCATCCTCTACGGCGCGATCACCGCAGGCAGCTTCCAGGACTTCGGTCCGGCCGTCGACATCTACGACATCGCATCGATCCTGAGCCCGGATAAGGGCCTGGCCAACGTGCTGGCCAACTTCTCCGATCCCAAGGCCGACGGCCGCGAGACCCTCAACGGCGTCGGCACTGTCCGGCTGACCGGCACGGTGACCGCCGAGGCCGTCAACGCGATCGCCCCGCAGCTGCAGGCCACGGGTCCGGTCCCCGCCACCGCGTGGGTCCGCGAGGACGGTTCGCACGATCTGGTGCAGGTCAAACTCGAGCCCACCCCGGGCAACAGCGTCACGATGACGCTGTCGGACTGGGGTAAGCAGGTCACCGTCACCAAGCCCGCCGTCTGATGTCGACCGCCCAGGACACGGGGCGCAGCAGGCGCATCGCGATCAGCGCCGGCGGCCTGGCCGTACTGCTCGGTGCCCTCGACACCTACGTGGTGATCGCGATCATCCGCGACATCATGATGGACATCGGTATCGCGGTGAACCAGCTGCAGCGCGTCACGCCGATCATCACCGGGTATCTGCTCGGCTACATCGCCGCGATGCCCCTGCTCGGCCGCACCTCCGACCGGTTCGGCCGCAAGATGGTGCTGCAACTCAGCCTGGCCGGATTCGCCATCGGGTCCGTCGTCACGGCACTGTCGAACGATCTGACCCCCATGGTCATCGGCCGCTTCATCCAGGGCTGCGCCAGCGGCGCGCTGCTACCGGTGACCCTGGCGCTGGCGGCGGATCTGTGGGCGACCCGCAACCGGGCCTCGGTGCTAGGCGGGATCGGCGCCGCCCAGGAGCTCGGTAGCGTGCTCGGCCCGCTGTACGGCATCGCGGTGGTGGCCGCGCTGAACACCTGGCGCGACGTGTTCTGGATCAACGTGCCGATGGCCCTGATCGCGATGGTGATGATCCACTTCAGCCTGCCGGCCCGGTTGAAATCCGACCAGCCGGAGAAGGTCGACGTGGTCGGTGGCGTACTGCTGGCCATCGCGCTGGGTCTGATCGTCGTCGGCCTCTACAACCCGGCGCCCGACGGGAAGAAGATCCTGCCCGACTACGGGCTGCCGATGCTGCTCGGCGCGATCGTGGTCCTGGTCGCCTTCTTCGTCTGGGAGCGGTTCGCCCGCACCCGGCTGATCGAACCGGCCGGGGTGCACTTCCGGCCGTTCCTGGCGGCGCTGGGTGCCTCGCTGTGCGCGGGTGCGGCACTGATGGTGACGCTGGTCAACGTCGAACTCTTCGGTCAGGGCATACTCGGCAAGGATCAGACCGACGCGGTGCTGCTCCTGCTGCGCTTCCTGATCGCGCTGCCGATCGGCGCGGTCATCGGCGGCTGGATCGCCAGCCGGGTCGGCGACCGCATCGTCACGTTCGTGGGTCTGTTGATCGCGGCGGGCGGCTACTGGCTGATCTCGATGTGGCCGGTGGATCTGCTCTCCGCGCGCCACGACCTCGGTCTGTTCACGCTGCCGGTGCTCGATACCGATCTGGCGATCGCCGGCATCGGGCTGGGCCTGGTCATCGGGCCGCTCACGTCGGCGACCCTGCGGGTGGTGCCCGCAGCACAGCACGGCATCGCCTCGGCCGCGGTCGTCGTCGCCCGGATGATCGGCATGCTGATCGGCCTGGCCGGATTGACGGCGTGGGGTCTGTACCGGCTCAACCAGTACCTGCAGACGCTGCCGTTCCCGCCGGGGGCGAACACCCTGGCCGAACGACTGGCCGCCGAAGCGGACCGCTACCGGACCGCCTACGTGATGCAGTACGGCGACATCTTCATCGCCACCGTGGTGGTGTGCGTCGTGGGCGCCTTCCTGGGGTTGCTGATCGCCGGTAAGGACGAGCATGCCGACGATCCGGCCACCGGGGCGTCCGTCGACGACGATGATCCGCCGACGGAGTTCATCGACGTACACGGCATGTCGGCGCCCACGCAGGCGATACCGCGTCAGGCGCCGCCGCAGGCCGGTCGGCACCACCTGCCGGAGCCCTGAGCTAGCAGCGCTCCAGACCCGAGTCCATCAGCGGGATCTCGGTGACTTCGTCACGATCGTCGTCTCTGCTCGGCAACACCGCGCGCAAGGGGTCGCGCAGGAACGATCGGACGGTTTCCGGGGTCCCCGGGGGCAGGCTCAGCCAGTCGGCAAGTGCGGTCACGCTGTTCTCCCTATGTTCTGCTCTCGCGGTGCGCAGACTTCGGTGAAGGCGCTTCGGGACGAGTCTACGGGTTGGTACACCGGCGTTCCACTTCTCCGCGGGACACGGAGCGTCCGCGTCGACTTTGCCAACGTCGCCGGGACCGTCGCCATTCCCACCGAATGACGCATACTGCGAGGTCGAGCGGATTCGCTGGTCGCCAGATATGACAACGGTCACCTTCTTAAGTTAGCCTCGCCTTAGTTTGGGTCACGTTCCCGATCCCAGGAGGTGCGGTGCGCTGCCAGGTGGCCATCATCGGTGCCGGGCCCGCGGGCCTCGCGCTCGGGCAGATGTTGCACCTACAGGGCATCGACAGCGTGATCGTCGAACGTCGCTCGCGGGAACACGTCACCGCCCGGGTCCGCGCGGGCGTCCTCGAACAGGTGACCGTCGACCTGCTCGGCGCGATCGGCGTCGGCGACCGACTGGCCCGCGAGGCGCTCGTCCACAACGGTTTCTATCTGCGCTTCGACCACCGCACCCACCATCTGGACTTCCACGCCGACTCCGGCCGCCACGCCTACGTCTACGGACAGAGCGAGATCGTCGCCGACCTCATCGACGCCCGGATCGCCTCCGGAGCGCCGCTGGTGTTCGACGCCGACGACGTCACCATCGCCGGGGTCGAATCCGTGCGGCCCCAGGTCACCTACGTCGCCGACGGCAGGCGACACACCCTCGACGCCGATTTCGTCGCCGGCTGCGACGGTCAGCACGGGGTGAGCCGGTCCGTGCTGCCCGCAGGCGCCACCACGGAGTACTCCCGGACGTATCCCGCGGCCTGGCTGGGCATCCTGGCCCACAGCACCCCGGTGGCCGAGGAGGGGATGTACTCGGTGCATCCGGACGGACTCGCGCTACACAGCATGCGCGGACCCCGAATCAGCCGGCAGTACCTTCAGGTGCCGCCCGGCACCGAGGTATGGGACTGGCCCGACGAGCGGATCTGGAAGGAACTGCTGCGCCGCAGCGCGAGCGACGACGCCGGCGATCTGGAAACCGGCCCCATCGTGGACAGGGGCGTCTCGGCGCTGCGCAGCAGCGTCATCATCCCCATGCAGTACGGCTCGCTGTTCCTCGTCGGCGACGCCGCCCACATCGTGCCGCCGACCGGCGCCAAAGGGCTCAACATGGCGGTCTCGGATGCCTGCGTGCTGTCCCACGCGCTCGGCGCGTACTACGCGAGCCGTGAAAAGGGAGGCCCCACAAGAGCCCACCTCGACGCTTACAGTGACACCGCGCTCGCGCGGACCTGGCAGGTCCAGTCGTTCGCCGCCACCCTCACCGAGGTGCTGCACCGGTTCAGCGACGATCCGCTCGAGTGGGAGCTGCGGCGGGCACGGCTGCAGCGGTGGGTCAGCTCTCCCGCCGAACGACAGGCGCTCGGCGAGGTCTACCTCGGCCTCCCCTTCCCGACGCCGTGGGACTACTAGGAGAAGAGATGTTCGACTTGCGTAGCCGGCATCATCGCGCGAATACCGGCACCCGGATTCGGTTGTCCCGCATCTTCCATCCGGAGTCCGGTCGGGCACTGGTGGTGCCGATGGACCACTCGGTCACGATCGGTCCGCTCGGTGGCGGCGACCATGCCGACCGCACGGCAGGCCTGCTGGCCGCCGCCGGCGCCGACGCGGTCGTGGTCCACAAAGGCCGCGCCCGCACCATCGACCCGGGCCGCTTCGCGGACATGGCACTGATCGTGCACCTGTCCGCGGGCACGGATTTGTCCCTGGACCGCACCTCCAAGGTGCTCGTCGGTTCGGTCGAGGAATGTCTGCGCCTCGGCGCCGACGCGGTCAGCGTGCACGTCAACGTCGGATCGCCGACCGAGGCCCGGCAGCTCACGGATCTCGGCGCGGTGGCCTCGGAGTGCGAAACCCTCGGTGTGCCGCTGCTGGCGATGATGTACGCCAGGGGCCCGGAGATGGGATCGCGCACCGAGATCGTGGAGACCCTCTGCCATCTGGCCGCCATCGCCACCGATCTCGGCGCCGACATGGTCAAACTCGACTACGCCGGGTCGGTGGCGGGGATGAACCGCGTCGTCGACACCTGCCCGTTGCCGATTCTGGTCGCCGGGGGACCCACCGTCAGCTCGGACGACGAAGCGATCGCGTTCGGCAGCGAGGTCGCCGAGTCCCGCGTGGCCGGCCTGAGCTTCGGCCGGCTGATCTTCGACGCGGACAACCCGCGCCGCGTCGCCGCCGAGCTCACCGGCCGGTTGCACGCCCCGCAGGCACTGACCACGGCGCCGCTCACCGCGGCACTCGAATCCGCTTAGACAGGACCGACTTTCGCATGACCGACGTGACCGACATCGTCACCGACCACATCACTCCCCTGGCCGCCGCCGAGCGTTCCGCGCCGCAGGCCCGCGCCGGCCATTTTGCGTGGATCGACGTGCGGGGGCTCTCCGACGAGCTGCGTACCGCGGTCGTCGAGGCGGCGATCCACCAGCGCGTCGACGGAATCGTCAGTGACGACACGTCAGTGCTGGCCGAGCTGCCGCCGACCATCCGGCGCATCCTCGCGACCGGCGCCGCCGACGCCGACCCGCGCGACGTCGATCTGATCCTCGGTGATTCGGCGCCCGCCGGTGCGTTTCGATCCGGCGCTGAGCGTCGTGTCGAACGGGGGGTCCACGTGGTCGTCTCCGACGCGGCCACCCTGCACGACGCGTGCTCGGTGGTGCGGCAGGTCGCGTGGACCGTGCTGACGTTCACCGACCCCACCAAGATCCCGCTGGAGATCGTCATCGCCGCGGCGGAGAACTCGGGCGGGCGCACCATCACGGTCGTCGACGACATCCAGGACGCCGAGATCGTCAAGTTGGTTCTCGAACACGGCAGCGACGGCCTGCTGCTGGCGCCGACCGGCCCCGACGATGTCGCCACGCTGGCGCGCCTGGTCGAGGACCGGCCCGGCCACCTCGACCTCGTCGAGCTGACGGTGTCGTCGGTGGAGCACATCGGCATGGGTGAGCGGGCCTGCATCGACACCTGCTCGCTGCTCGAACTCGACGAGGGCTGCCTGATCGGCTCTTTCGCCACCGGAATGTTCCTGTCCTGCAGCGAAACCCACCCGCTGCCGTACATGCCCACGCGGCCGTTCCGGTGGAACGCCGGCGCGGTGCACTCCTACGTGCTGACCCCCGACAACCGCACCCGCTATGTCAGCGAACTGCGCGCCGGCCAGCCGATCCTGGCCGTGCGCACCGACGGCAGTGTGCGCGAGGTGCGCATCGGCCGGGTGAAGATCGAACGGCGGCCGCTGATCTCGATCAACGCCACCACCCCCGGCGGCGCGACCATCAACGTGATCGCCCAGGACGACTGGCACGTGCGGCTGCTCGGACCGGGAATGACCGTCAACAACGTCACCGAGCTGAAGCCCGGCGATACGCTGCTCGGCTACGTGCCGACGGCCTCGCGGCACGTCGGACTGCCGATCTCCGAATTCTGCGACGAGCGCTGATCAGACCGATCCCGGCACCAGCGACAGCATCACGTCCGGCCCGATCGGGCTGATGCCGTCGAACCGCCACCGCTGCGCCTGCGCGATGGTGGGCACCCCGACGTCGTCGACCGCGGTGATCGGCCCCCCGAGCAGAATCGGCGCCACGTAGGCGATGATCCGGTCGATCGCCCCGGCCCGCAGGAAGGCCCCGGCCAGGGTCGGACCGCCTTCGAGCAGCACATCGGTGCGGTCGGACAGCGCCCGCAGCACCTCGAGCGGATCGTGCGTGCGAATCACCATGGTGCGGGATTTCTCGTCGAGGACGCGGGCATCCGGGGAGATCTCGCGGTGGCCCACCACCACCCGCAGCGGTTGACGCTCGTGCAGGCTGCCGTCGGGCCGCCGCGCCGTCAGCGCGGGATCGTCGACCAGAACCGTGCCGGTGCCGACGATGATCGCGTCGACGACCGCACGGCGCCGGTGCACGTCGGCGCGGGCGGCGTCACTGGTGATCCACTGGCTGCTGCCGTCGGTGGCGGCGCTGCGGCCGTCCACGCTCGTCGCGAACTTCCATGTCACGTGCGGCAATCCGGTGCGCTGGCGGTGCAGCCACTCGCGCAGCGGTCCGCCGGACACCTCGTCGGCGAGCACACCGCCGGTGACCTGCACACCCGCCTCGGCGAGGCGCTGCGCGCCGCCGGCAGCCACCGGGTTGGGATCGGCCACTGCGTACACCACGGATCCGATGCCCGCGGCGAGCAGCGCGTCGACGCACGGCGGGGTTCGCCCGTGGTGCGGGCACGGTTCCAGCGTGACGACGGCGGTACCGCCCGCGGCGCGCGTCCCGGCCCGGCGCAGCGCCATCACCTCGGCGTGCGCTCCCCCGACGGGCTGGGTGGCGCCGACGCCGGCGACGGCGCCGTCGGCGTCGAGGATCACCGCGCCGACGGGCGGGTTCGGATAGGTCGACCCCTTGACGCGGTCGGACTGCTCGACGGCCAGCCGCATGGCTGCGGCGATGGCGTCCGCCTCGCTCATAGGGTCAGATGCTGGGACGCCCCCGCGGCGCTGCGGCGCAGCGCCTTCACGGCTTCGGCCGGATCGTCGGCGCTGTAGACGGCCGATCCGGCCACGAAGCAGTCCACCCCGGCCTCGGCGGCCGCGGCGATGGTGTCGGCGTTGATGCCGCCGTCGATCTCGACCAGGACGGTCAGCTCACCGGAGTCGACGAGGCGCCGCACGGCGGTCACCTTCGACAGCACATCCGGGATGAACTTCTGTCCGCCGAAACCGGGCTCGACCGACATCACCAGCAGCGTGTCGACGTCGCGCAGGATCTCCAGGTACGGCTCGATCGGGGTGCCCGGTTTGACCGCGAGGCCGGCCTTGGCACCGGCGGCGCGGATGTCGCGGGCGACCTTGACGGGGTCGTCGGTGGCCTCGGCGTGGAACGTCACGTTGTACGCGCCGGCCTCGGCGTAGGGCGGCGCCCAACGCTGCGGATCCTCGATCATCAGATGGCAGTCCATCGGGATGTCGGTCACTTTGAGCAGCGATTCGACCACCGGCAGCCCGAGGGTCAGATTGGGCACGAAGTGGTTGTCCATCACGTCGACGTGCAACCAGTCCGCGCCCGCCACCGCGGCGGTCTCGTCGGCCAGGCGGGCGAAGTCGGCGGCCAGGATCGAGGGCGCTATCAGGGGTGCCGGCATGCCGATCAGGTTACTTGCAGCGCCGCGGCGAACATCGCGTCGGTGCCGTGCCGGTGCGGCCACAGCTGGACGTAAGGGCTGTCCCCGGTCTGCGCCCCGACGTCCTCGGCGGGCGCGAACAGCGGGCGGGTGTCCAGCGCGGTCACCGGGTGGCGGCGCAGCGCGTCGGCGACCACGCCGACCGTCTCGGCCAGGTGCGGGGAACAGGTGGCGTAGAGCACCACCCCGCCGGGCCGCGTCAGCCGGATTGCCGAGGCCAGCAGCTCGCGCTGCAGTTTGGCCAGAGCGGGCACGTCGCCTGGCTGGCGGCGCCACCGTGCCTCGGGCCTGCGCCGTAGCGCGCCCAGCCCGGTGCACGGCGCGTCGACCAGCACCCGGTCGAAACCCGGCTCCAGACCCGGTTCGCGGCCGTCGACGCGCAACACCTCGACGTCGAGCCCGCGGGTGTTCGCCTCGACGAGTTCGGCACGCCGGGGTGCGGGTTCCACGGCGGTCACCCGGCCCGGCGACAGGGCGGCCAGCATGGCGGTCTTACCGCCGGGCCCGGAGCACAGATCCAGCCAGCGACCGGTGTCGTCGCCGACGAGCGGAGCCAAAGTCAGGGCCCGGGCCACCAGCTGGCTGCCTTCGTCCTGCACCAGCGCCCGCCCGTCGCGGACCGGTTCCAGGCCGCCCGGATCGCCACCGGCCAGGTACACCGCGTAGGGCGAATACCGGCCGACGGTGCCGCCGACCGCCTCGGCCAGTTCCTGGGCCTCGAGGACGCCCGGGCGCGCCGCGAGGTGCACGACCGGGCGGGCGTCGTCACTGGCCAACAGCTCCCGGAGCTCCCCGGCGCGCGGACCGAGGGCGTCGGTGAAGGCCTGGGCCACCCAGCGGGGGTGGGCGTGGGTGAATGCGATGTGCCCGACCGGGTCGGTGTCGGCGGGCGGCGCGAGTTCGGCCACCCACGACGCCTCGTCCCGGCGGCCGATCGTGCGCAGCACGCCGTTGACGAAACCTGCTCGCGTGGTGTCGAACTCGATCCCGGCCTGCTCGACGGTGGTGGACACCGCGGCGTGCGGTTCGACCCGGGTGCGCAGCAGCTGATAGGCCCCGAGCCGGAGCAGCTCCAGCAGCACCGCGTCGATCCGCTCGATGGGCCGGCCCGCCGCGGCGGCGATGATCGCGTCGAGCAGACCGCGACTGCGGCAGGTGCCGTAGGTGAGTTCGGTGGCGAAGGCGGCGTCGCGCCCGGTGATGCCGCGCTCGTGCAGCAGGGCGGGCAGCGCGAGGTTGGCGTAGGCGTCGCGTTCGGACACCGCGCGCAGCACGTCGAACGCGACCTGGCGGGCGGGGTCGAGCGGACTGCGTCGACCGCGCTTCGGGGGCCGGGTCACTGTGCCCTCTGCGTGGTGTCGAGGCGGGCGCCGCGCGCCCAGTCGGCGGCGTTCATCGGCTTCTTTCCCGGGGGCTGGACGGTGCCGAGCAGCACGGGCTCGGACGCGGTGCCGATGCGGACCCCCGATTTCGCGACGTCGAGCTGTCCGGGCTCCAGCGCAGCGGTCGCGCCGGAGGCGTCGATGGTGACGGGGCCGAGCTTGACCCGCAGGTCACCGATGAGTGTCCAGGCGCCGGGAGCCGGTGTGACCGAACGGATTCGGCGCTCAACCACGTGGGCGGGCAGATCCCACCGCACCCGCGCCTCCTCGACGGTGATCTTGGGCGCGACGGTCACCCCGTCGGCCGGCTGCGGGACGGCCTGCAGTGTCGCGTCGGCGATGCCGTCGAGGGTGCGCTCGAGCAACGCCGCGCCTGAAACAGCAAGGCGGTCAAGGAGATCCCCGGAGGTGTCGGAGGGTTGCACGGTCTCGGTCACCACCCCGTACACCGGGCCGGAGTCCAGCGCCGGCTCGATGAGGAACGTGGTGGCACCGGTCACGGTGTCCCCCGCGGCGATCGCGGCCTGCACGGGTGCCGCGCCGCGCCAGGCCGGGAGCAGCGAGAAGTGCAGGTTGATCCAGCCGTGGGCGGGGACGTCGAGCAGCTTCTGCGACAGCAGTGCGCCGTAGGCCACCACGGCGCAGCAGTCGGGACCGAGTTCGGCGAGTTCGGCGACGAATTCGTCGGCGTTCGGTCTGGGCGGGCGCAGCACCGGGATGCCGTGGTCGAGGGCCAGCCGGGCCACCGGCGAGGGGGCGGGCTTACCGCGCCGGCCGGCGGCCGCGTCGGGGCGGGTCAGCACCGCGACCACGTCGTGGCGCGGCGAGTCGATGAGCCGCTGCAGCGAGGGCAGGGCCGGTTCGGGGGTGCCGGCGAAGACGAGGCGCACCGCGACAGTCTAGGGAGCACTCATCGCGGCGTTTGGTAGTACTCGCGTTCGGACACCCCGGCGGGCCCGGCGACGAACATCCACGGGATGCTGGTGACGGTCCGGTTCAACGTCGCGACGGCGTCGTTGTAGTACTGCCGGGCGAAGGCGAGTTTGTCCTCGGTCTCGGTGAGATTGCGCTGCAGATCGAGGAAGTTGTTCGACGAGTTGAGCTGCGGGTAGGCCTGGCCCAGCGCCAGCACCTGGCCGACGGCGGTGTCCAGCTCCCCCTCCGCGGCGGAGCGCTGGGCGACCGATCTGCCGGTGGTCGCGGCGGTGACGGCCGCCCGCGCGGAGGTGACGTGGTCGAGGATCGCCTTCTCGTGGGCGGCGAAGGTCGACACGGTGTGGACGAGGCTGGGGATCAACGACGCCCGCCGGGTCAGCTCCACGTCGATGCCGGCCAGCGCCTCGGCGACCCGGATGTCGGCCGAGCGCAGCCTGTTGTACCCGGTGACGAAGACGAGTAGCGCCGCGACGGCGACGACCAGCACGAGCACCAGCAGAAAACTCACCACGAGCCGCCACCTCCTCCGCCGCCGCCTCCGCCGCCACCGCCGCCGGAGAAGCTGCTGCTGCTACTGCTCCCGCTCGACGAGGACGACGACTGCGAGGCGGTGTACGCGCTGATCGACGACGTCAGCGCAGATTCGAAACTGTCGAACGAGCCGTCGGCGCCGAAGGAACCGCCCGAATCCGACCCGCCCGAATCCGACGACGACGTGTGGTACCAGACCGGTTGGGGCGCAGGCGATCCCATCACGGTCTCATACTTCGCCGCCCACAGCGCGGCGGTGCCCGCGGCCACCGCGTACGGCAGGTAGGCGGTGTAGAGGTCCTTGCGGGCGGCGAAGTCGAACCGGGTCTCGGCCGAATCGGTCGAGATGAGCCGGTGGAACCCACCGACCCGCGACCACAGCTCGCGTCCGGCGGTGGTCCGGCGGGTGCCGACGCCGCCCGCCCAGGACGACACGGAGCACAGGAAGAAGGCGACGAACGGCAGGGCCCAGCCGGTCGCGGGCAGACCCCACCGGAAGAAGCCGCACACCGCGACGATCAGCGCCAGGCCGTTGGCGCTGCGCAGCCACAACTCGGATCGGCGGTGCACCATCAGACCCTCGTCGAACGCCCACTTCTTGGCGGCGGCGGCCATATCGGTGCCGGCGTTCTGGAGCCGGCGACCCGCACTGACATTGCCCTTGGCGTCGAACTCCCAGCCCGGAGCATCGACCTTCAGCGCCGATCCGACGGCGATGCTCACCGGGTCGAGGTCTGCCCACTCGGCTCGTTGCGCCTTGCCTCGCACGGTCCACTTCTTCGCGCCTTCCTGGCGCAGCGTCACCAGACCGCGTTCGGCGAGGTACAGCAGGGTGGCGATGAGGCCGTCCTTGGGCAGCGTCTCGGTGCGGATGTATTCGGCCTGGACCGGGCCGATGCCCGGCGGCGGCGCGTACTGCAGCGGGAACGGCGGGCGCCGCTCCCAGACGGCGCGCGACCACAGCAGCGCCGCGGCGGCGGCCGCCGCGGCCAGTGCGAGCATCGTCACCAGCCCCGACGCGGACCGTCCGACGATGCGGTCCCACTCGAACGGCCACGGCAGTTCGGCGCGCGGGGGTGTCGGGATGTCGACGCCGGCGCGCACGGTGACGGGGGTGCGCGGCGGCAGGTTCAGCGCCTGGAACCGCACATTGCCGTCGGTGACGGTCAGACCGGTGCAGGCCCGGCCGATGCCGCTGCCGACACTGCACTGGGCGCCGGTGACGTCTCCGGGCAGGTCGATGGAGATGTCGGCCCGTTCGATGGTGTTGTTCCACGACGGCGCGATGACGTTCCAGAAGAAGACCGACGCCGCGTTCGGGTCACCGGTGGTCTCGGCGAAGCGCCGGTCGGCGCCGGTGTCGCCGGGGTCGAGCACGCCGGGGATGGTGTAGCGGATCTCGTAGACGTGTTCGCCGTACGGCAGCGTGCTGTCCGGGTCCCCGATCTTGGCGACCCGGAAGCGGTCGGCGTCCTCCCAGAGCAGGTCGTAGGGTACGGGGCCGCCGTCGAGGGAGACCGAGTCGATGTCAGGTACCTGCCGGATGCGGGAGTCATTGGGGTTGAGGACATCCCAATAGCGGAAGATGCCGTGCCTGCCGGAGGGGAACCGGCCCGTGATGGTCTCTTTGGCCTCGAGTTCGCCGTCGTCGCCGACGACGTAGTCGGCCCGGTAGTCGGTGATCACCACGGGATCCTCGACCGGGTCCGCGGTGCCCGACCCGCCACCTGACGCCAGCGGCCACAGCAGCCCGATCGCGACGAGCCCCACTGTGATCGACCAGCCGATCAGTCGTCCCACCGGCACCTACCCTTCGAACATCGGCCCTTCGCTTTCTGGCCAGGATGTGCGCTCAGCCTATGTGCAACGGGTCGATCTGGACGCGGGATGGATCGGTGTCGTGGCGGGCGCTGAGGACGCCGGTCGCGCGGCGCAGCGCGGCCGCGAGGGCGAGTCCGCGCTGCCGGGGCACCCGGACCAGCATCCGGCTCACCGGCTGCTGGGCCGTCATGCCGGGCGGCCTGCGGGCGCCGATCGGCAGGTCGACGGGTCCGAGGGGTTCGGCGTCCTCGGGGAGTTCGGCGGTCGCGAGAAGCGCGGTCACCGCGTCGTACGGGCCGTCGACGGCGGCGATGTGGACCGCGGGCGGCAGCCCCACCTCGGCGCGGGCGTCGAGTTCGAGGTCGGCGTGGCCGACCGGATCCCAGCGGATCAGCGACTGCACGGTCGGGATCGCCGCCTCCGCGATCACGGCGACCACTCCCCCGTCGGATCGCGGGCGGACCTGGGCGGCCGCGGCCATCCAGCGGCGCAGGGTGTCCTCGGCGGCGCGCAGATCCTGGCGGCCGAGCAGTGCCCACCCGTCGAGGAGCAGGGCGGCGCCGTATCCGGCCTCGGGTACCGGTTCGGCACCCGGCGTGGCGACGACGAGGGCGGGGCGGTCCGGTACGGCGGCGACCATCGCGTCGCCGCCGGAGGTGATGACCTGGGTTCCGGGAAAGGCGCGGCCGAGTTCCTCGGCGGTGCGGCGGGCGCCCACCACCACGGCGCGCACCGATTCGGATCCGCAACGCCCACAACGTAGTTGGGGTTCGTCGCGGCCGCACCACCGGCACACCGCGGCACCGCGTTCGGGCAGCGACAGCGGACCGGTGCAGTGTCTGCACCGGGCGATCGCACGGCAGCGGGCACACGCCAGCGCGGGCACGTAGCCGCGCCGGGGCACCTGCACCAGCACCGGCCGTCCCCCGTCGAGCGCGGAACGTGCCGCGCGCAGCGCCATCGACGGCAGCCGCGCGGTCCGGGCGGCGGGGTCACGTTCCTGTTCGAAGCCGTCGTCGTCGAGCGCGACCACCCGCGGCGCCGCCGCCCGCACCGTCGCGCGGGTGGCCACCAGATCGTGCGCCCAGCCGCTGCGCACCAGCGCCTGGGCCTCGGCCGTGCGCGCGTAGCCACCGATCAGGGCCGCGCACCGCAGCTGGTGCGCGCGCAACATGGCCACCTCACGGGCGTGCGGATACGGGGCCCGCGGTTCGGCGAGCGAATCGTCGCCGTCGTCCCACACCAGCACCAGCCCGAGATCGCACACCGGCGCGAACACCGCACTGCGCGTGCCGATCACCACGCGCGCGCCGCCGCGCAGCACCGACAGCCAGCGCCGGTAGCGCTGCGTGGGCCCCAGCCCGGCCGACAGCGCCGCCACCCGGTCGTCGCCGAGGAGTGCGACGACCGCGGCGTGCAGGGCGTCGACGTCGCGCTGATCCGGCAGAATCGCCAGGACGCCGCGACCGGCCGCGGCGGCGACGGCCGCGGCCTCGGCCAGACGGTCCGCCCAGCGCTCACCGGGCAGCGCCTGCCAGACGGCGCGGGCGGCGCGGCCCTCCTCGATCGCGGTGAGGAACTGCCCTGCGCGCGCATAGGCGTCCCACGCGGTGCGGTCGATCGGTCCGACCGTCAGCGGCGGCGGCGCGGCCACGGGTTCCTTCTCGACGCGGGCGTGGCGGGGCGGCAGCGCCAGCCGCAGCACGTCGGGCCGGGTGCCGGCGTAGCGGGCGACGACGGCGTCGGTCAGCCTGCGGATGTCGGGGGTGAGCACCGGTTCGGCGGAGACGACACGGTCGAGCCAGCCGAGCTGGCCGACGTGGTCGGTCTGGGATCGGCGTTCGAGCAGATAGGCGTCGACCAGGCGGCCGCGAAAGCGGACCCGCACCCGTACCCCGGGCTGGGCGTCGTCGGAGCAGTCGGCGGGGACGAGATAGTCGAATTCGCGGTCGAGGTGCGGGACCGTCAGCATCGGCAGCACGCGCGCGATCGGTTCGTGCTCGGCCGCCTGCCGGATCGTGGTCACCCCGTGGGTCTAGCAGACGGCCCCGACGCGCGAAGCACTCACCTACAGCGCGAAGTGCTCCTTGTAGATCTGTCCGTGCACGCCGACGGTGCGGTCCACGACCTGGGAGATGGTGAAGTCGCTCGCAGCCGAGAGATAGGCGTAGGCCGTCGCGCGGTCCATGCCGCGGTCGTGTTCCAGGTAGTCGAGGGCGTTGACGACGGCCCGGCGCATCGCGATGTTGAGATCGCTGCCCTGTCCGCCGCCCTGGCCGCCGTCGGGGTCGGACAGTCCGATGGGGATCCACGCCTGCGCGGTCTCGGCGAACGGGTAGTGGTAGGCGACGCTGGGGGCGTCGCCGGATCCGGGTTTGCAGACCGTGAGGCGGAACGTGCCGCGCAGCGAGCCCTCCATGGCGGTCAGCGCCACCTCACCGTCGCCCATCGCCATGTGCGGGTCGCCGACGTAGAACAGCGCGCCGGGGGCGAACACCGGGACGTAGAACGTCGACCCGGGGCCGAGGTGTTTGATGTCGATGTTTCCGCCGCCGATCGTGGGCGGGATGGAGTTGGCGTTCGGCGGGTTGAGCCCCTCGTCGCGGGCGAACGCGACGCCCATCACGCCCATGAAGGGGTTGAGCGGGAACCGCGCCGAGCTGGAGCCGCCGACCGGCATCACGCCGCGGCCGTCCTGCACCGGGGTGAACACCGACACGCTTCCCCACTGGGTCGGATCGGGTGCGGACCGGTCGTCGGTGCCGGTCGGCGGCATCACCTCGGCCAGCGAGATGCCTGCGGGCGCCGCCTTGTCGGCGGTCAGCCCGAGCGCGCCCTTGCCGTGCCGGCTTGACACCACTCCGTAGGGCACCCGCGGGATAGTCTCCAGCGTCTCGATCTTCAGCACGTCACCGGGTTCGGCGCCCTCGACGAAGATCGGCCCGGTCACCACGTGCGGACCGTCCTTGGCGAAGTCGCGGGGCGTGCGATTGTATTCAGCGGCAATGACTTTCGCGTCATCGAGTACGTCGGATTCGCCGACGCCCTTCCCGCCGAAGTACTCGACGGGGTTGCGGCCCTGGTCTTCGAGGATGCCCTCGTGCGACACCGTGTCGATGGTGACCGTCTGGCCGCTGCGCATCCGCAGCACGGGCGTCGCGTGCACGGTCGGGACGTAACCCCACAGCACCTGATCGGGCAGCGAGGACAGGTAGTGATCCCCGCTGCGATCCCCCTGACCGGGCTGCAGGACCGGGATCGACGCGTACGGGGGCGCGGGCGCCTCCGCCTTGGACTCCGGTCTCGAACACGCGACGACGGCCGCCGTCGCACCTACTCCGACAGCGGCCGTGTGCAGGAATGCCCTGCGTCCCATCTGAGGCATAGGGCGCAACCTATGCAGCTCCGGTTACCTAGACGTTAGCGCGAGTTTTCGCCCGGTTTACCTCGAGATACCGGTCGACCTGCTCGGGCTCGAGCGTCTTCGACCAGATGGTGAGTTTGTGGTCCGGGCCCGCGTCCTCGTTCTCCTCGGCGCGCTTGGCGGCGGCGGCGCGGAAACCGGCGACGCCGAGCACCAGCGACGCGGCCAACGCGGCGCCGGCCAGCGCGGCGAGTTGGCTGCCGTGGGCCAGTGCCGCGACGAACAGTCCCAACCAGACGAAGCTGGTGAGCATGACGAGGTAGGCCAGACCGGTGACGACGGACGAACTGGTACGGGTCAACATGGAGCCTCCTTACAGAACGCTACGCGTATCGTAGCGCTACGCCCAGTGTAGCGTTGTTCGCGCGGCAGATATTCCCGGCGAGAGGCGGTCCCACCGATGACCGAGCGCGGCAGCGTCGAGGACCGCATCGGAGCGTCCACGCTGGACCTGCTGCGCAGCCGCGGGCCCGGGTCGGTCACCGTGGAGGCTGTCGCGGCGGCGTCCGGCGTGGCCAAGACGACGATCTACCGCCGCTACAGCGACCGGCGCCAGATGCTCTCCGACGCCCTGTCACGGCTGCCGGTCGCGACTCCCCTGGATCCGCGGACCACGCCCCAGGACCTGCTGCGCTGGCTGATCGAGCACGCCGTGCAGGACGTCGAGGACGGTGTCGGACTGGGCGGGGTGGCAGCGATGCTGACCGGCGCGGACCCGGAGTTCACCGCGCTGTTCCGGCAGCTCTTGGTCGACCGACGCAACCGCCTCACCGCCGCGATCGAGGCCGGCAAGGCCGCCGGCGCCCTGCGGGCCGACACCGACGGCACCACGCTGCTCGACGCGATCGTCGGCGCCTACCTCGCCGAACAGGCCCGCACCGGGGGCATCACCGACGGCTGGGAGAAGCGGTTGTTCGACCTGTTCTGGCCGGCGGTGGCCGCCGAACCGCGACCGGCCGGGAGGTAGCCACACATGGTCACCTTGGACCGGCTGATCAACGTGCTCGGCGGCTACGGAGTCCAGCTGCGGGCCTGCTCGGTGCCGCGATCCACCGCCCTGCGCAGCGTGGTCATGCACGAGCAGACCGACGAGCGCGTGGTCACCGGTGACGTGCTGCTGGCGATCGGTGCCGAGTCGATGGAGGACGCGGTGGCGTGGGCCCGGGCGGCCCGCGCCGCGGTGGTGCTCGTCGTCGGCCAGGTCGAACACGACGGGACGGGTGGCCCGGTCCAGGACCTGACCATGGACGCCGCCGCCCCGGCCGTCATGGTCGTCGACCCCGGGATCTCCTGGAGTGAACTGGCCGCGATCGTCTACGGACTGGTGCTGGAGGGCCGCGAGACCGAATCCGGCCGCGGACCGACCGATCTGTTCGCCCTGGCCGACAGCCTGGGCGATGCGATCGGCGCCGCCGTGACGATCGAGGATCCGCACTGGGAGGTGCTCGCCTACTCCCGGCTGCAGCAGGGCGCCGACGGCGCCCGCGCGCAGACAATCCTCGCCCGGCGGGCGCCGGACCGGCTGCGCGCGCTGTTCGTCGAGCTCGGCGTCCACAAGCATCTCGCCGAATCCGACGATCCGCTGTTCATCCCGCCCGCTCCCGAACACGAGCTGTCCGGCCGGATGGTGGTGGCCGCGCGCGCCGGGCGCCAACTGCTCGGCTCGGTGTGGGTGGCGTGCCCGGAGACGTTGCCCGATCCGCAGCTGCGCGCCCTGTCCGACGGGGCCCGGATGGTCGCCCTGCACCTGCTGCGGTCGCGGGCCAGCGCGGATCTGGAACGGCAGGTGGAGTCCGAGCTGGTGATCGGCCTGCTGGACGGCACCGCTGATGCGTCGACCGTGGCCAGCAAGCTCGCGTTGCCAGCCGCCGATCTTCGGGTGATCGCGCTGCGGGCGTCGGTCGGCGAACAGCGCCACGCCGCGCTGCTGCAGGTCTTCGAACGGGCCACGGCGGGGTTCGGCTGGTCGCGGCCCGGCCGCAGCGCACTGGCCGGCGCCACGGTCTACACCGTGCTGCCGACCGCGTCGGTGGAGATCGCCCGCCACTGGGTCGCGGACCTGCGCGCGTCCCTGCCGGACCGGATGTCCGTGCGGGCCGGGATCAGCGCCCCGGCAACGGTCCTGGAGATCCCCGCGGCCCGCGACGAAGCCGACGAATGCCTGGCCCTGCACGAATTGCGGCCCGCCGCCGCCGACGCCGTCGCCTACGACGAGTCCTGGGACGACATCCTGCTGCAGCGCCTGCGCGTCGCCGCCCGGGCGGGCCGCGCACCGCAGCGCGGACCGATCGCCGATCTGCGCCGGCACGACGCCGGGCACGCCACCCGTTACGTCGACACCCTGCGCGCGTGGCTGGCCGCCCAGGGCGACCTGCACCAGGCCGGTGAACTGCTCGGCGTGCACGAGAACACCGTCCGCTACCGGATGCGCAGGATGGCCGAGGTGACGACGCTAGACCTCGACGACGTCCGCAAAAGGCTGGCGATGACCGTGGAACTCGCCGCAACCGACGATTTGTCGCCTCCGGACAGCCCCGCCTAATCGGCTTGTCGCCCCGCGACAACGGTCCAGGCGGGTTTCCTTGCCACCATCGATGTGGACAGGAGTATCCGCAGGGAGGTGAGTCGTGGTCGGCGAGGGTTTCGACGATGTGCGCTCGGCGATCGTCGTGGGCGCCGGCATCGTCGGACTGTCGACCGCGTGGTTCCTGCAGGAGCGCGGTGTCGATGTCACGGTGGTCGACCGCGAGGGCGTCGCCGCCGGGTCCTCCTGGGGTAACGCCGGCTGGGTCGCACCGGCGCTGACGATCCCGATCAACCACCCGGCCACACTGGCCGCCGGGGTGGCGTCGCTGGCCGATCCCCATGCACCCCTGCACATTCCGCTGCGGGCCGACTTCTCCCTGGCTGCCTTCCTCGCGCGGTTCGCGTTCCACTGCCGGATGTCGTCCTGGGACCGCGCGGTCGCCGCGAACCTGCCGTTCAACGAGGAATGCCTCGAGGCGTTCGACGTCCTGACCGCCAACGGGGTCGACGCGGTGACCACCGACGGTCCGATCATGGCGGTCTTCACCGGCGCGCAGCAGGCAGGTCATCTCGTCGACGAGATCTGCCGGATGCAGTCGGCCGGCCAGCCGACGTCCTACACGCGGCTGAGCGGCGCGCGGCTCGCCGAGCAGGTGCCGCTGGCTTCGCCCGCCATCACGGCGGGCATCGAGATCGACGGTCAGCGCTACGTCGACCCCGGCCGGTTCACCCAGGCCCTGGCTCGTTCGGTGATCGACCGCGGCGGGGCGATCCTGCGCCGCGAGATCGTCGACGTCCAGCCCGCCGCCGACGGCGTTCGGGTGTACGCCGACCACGGCCTGCCGCCGCTGCGCGCCGACGCCGCCGTCGTCGCCACCGGCGCCTGGCTGTCGCGGCTGGCCGGCCGCTGGATGCGGACCCGCGTCCAGGCCGGGCGCGGATACTCGTTCACCGTTCCTGTCGACGCACCCGTCCCGACCCCGATCTACCTCCCCGAGGTGCGGGTGGCGTGTACGCCCTACCGGGGCGGTCTGCGGGTGGCGGGCACGATGGAGTTCCGCGGACCCGACGAACCGGCCGTACCGGCCCGCATCGAGGCGATCATCGCCTCGGTCGCCCCGCTGCTCGACGGGGTGCGCTGGGACGAGCGGACCGACGAATGGGTCGGCTCCCGGCCTGTCAGCTCCGACGGCCGTCCGCTGGTCGGTGCGGTGACCCGCGGCGTGTACGTCGCCGGCGGCCACGGGATGTGGGGTCTGGCGCACGGACCGGTGACCGGCCGTCTGCTGGCCGAGCAGATCACCACCGGCAAGCAACCCGAGGGCCTTCGCCCGCTCGACCCGCTGCGCTGACACCGAAAGACCAGCACCGAGTCGTCAGGGGCGGCGAATCGCCCCGCCCCTGACGACGGCATCTGACCACTCGACCCACCTGGAGGCTGACAATGACCGTTGCACAACGCTATTGGATCGGAACGCAGGCTTATCAGAAGTTGCAGGACGAACTCGCGACCCTGCGCCACCTGCTCGCGACCGAGGCGCTGGACGACAGCTCCGAGGACCTGGTGACCGTGCAGCGCGCCCGGCAGGCCCGCATCCAGCACATCCACGACATGCTGCTCAACGCCACCGTCGGTGACGAACCGCCGGACGACGGGGTGGCCGAACCCGGCATGGTGCTCACCGTGCGCTTCGACGAGACCGGTGACACCGAGACGTTCCTGCTCGGTCTGCGGGGCGTGGCCTACGGCGACCTCGAGGTCTACTCACTGAGCTCCCCGCTCGGCGCGGCGCTGCTGGGCGCCCGCGTCGGCACCAGCTGCACCTACACGGTGCCCAGCGGCGCCACCATCCCGGTGACCTTGCTCAAGGCGGTGCCCTACGGCGTGCACGACCACGCCGGCTAACACGCATCCGCGCCGTGCAGGGGGGGTGTTAGGTTACGAAGCCGATGGATCCGTAACCACGGGAACACCTCCCCTGCACGGTAAGGACACACCACCCATGGGCACATACGCCGTGACCGGATCCGCGTCGGGAATGGGCAAGGCCGCCGCGGATCGGTTGCGCGCCGACGGCCACACCGTCATCGGCGTCGACCTGCGCGACGCGGAGGTGGTGGCGGATCTGTCCACGCGCGACGGCCGCTCTCGCGCCGCCCGGGAGGTGCTCGCCGCCGCGGAGGACCACCTCGACGGCGCCGTACTCGCCGCCGGCCTCGGGCCGGGCAAGGGTGAGCAGCGGCCCCGGATGATCGCCGAGGTCAACTATCTTGGCGTGGTGGAACTGCTCGAATCATGGCGCGCCGCGCTCGCCGCCATGGGTCACGCCAAAGTCGTTGTGGTGTCCAGCAATTCGACGACCACCACCCCCGCGGTACCCAGCCGGACGGTGCGCGCGCTGATGGCGGCGGACGTCGAGCGCGCTCTGCGCACCGTGCGGCTGTACGGACCGGTCCGGCCGGTCATGATGTACGCCGCCTCGAAGCTCGCGGTCAGCCGATGGGTGCGCACCCGTGGGGTGCGACCGGAATGGGCAGGCGCCGGTATCCGCGTCAACGCGCTCGCCCCCGGCGCGGTGCTGACCCCGCTGCTAGAAGAACAACTCGCCGACCCCCAGCAGCGCAAGGCCGTCCAACGCTTCCCGGTCCCGGTCGGCGGCTTCGGCGACCCCGCCCAGATGGCCGAGTGGATCCGGTTCATGCTCTCGGACGCGGCCGACTTCCTCTGCGGCAGCATCATCTTCGTCGACGGAGGCACCGACGCGCACTTCCGCGCCGAGGACTGGCCGCGACCGGTGCCGCTGCGCCGCATCGTGCGCTACGTTCGGCGATTCCTCGGGCACGGCCTGTCGGCATGAGCGCCGGGGCGGGTCGCGCGAAAACCCCTGGGCGACCACGTGACACGTCGATCGACGACCGGGTGCTCTCGGCCGCCCGCGACCTGCTCATGGAGGTCGGCTGGAACGGGCTGAGCATGCGGCTGGTCGCCGCACGCGCCGGTGTCGGGCGGGCCAGCCTCAACCGCCGATTCCCGTCGAAGGCCGAGCTGGTGCTGCAGGCCATCCTCGGCGAAGCGCCCGATCTGTCCCCGTTCTCCGGCACCGACTTGTCCGGCTGGATCGACTGGGTGGTGCGGGGCAGTCACGAACTGTTCAGCAGGGAGGCCGTCCGCATCGCCGTCCCGGGTCTGCTGCTGGCCCTGCGCGAGAACGACGAGCTGCGAAAAGCATTGTGGCAGAACTTCAGTGGGCCGGCGGTGCAGCTGTTCGCCGCCCACCGCGACGCCACCACCGAAGACGAGCGCCGCCGGGTCGACCTCGACGCCCGCGCGGTGCTGGCGATGGCGGCCGGGGCCGCGCTGTTCATGACGACCGTCGCGGTCGACGACGACTCCGAGGCGTTACGCCGGCACATCGCCGATCTGCTGACCACCGCCGTCGTCCACCGGGCGCAGTGAGGCGATGATCGCCCCCTTCGGATCCCGCCAGTGGATGTCCAGCTCCGCGCAGGTCCTGCTGTCGTCGACGGGCGTCGCCGCGGTGAGCAGCAGGGCGGCCTCGTAGCTGAGCCCGTCACCGAGACTCACGTAGCGGCCTGCCGCGTCGGAGACACGGCCGAGCGCACGCATCGATCCGGGCCTCAACGGGATCCGGCGGATCCGCCGCCCGGTGCCCTCCTCGAGCGCGTCCACCATCTGGTCGAACGTCAGCAGCCGGCCGCCGCACGTGTACCGCCGCGGCCCGCAACCGGGGGTCATCAGCCGCACATGGACCTCGGCGACGTCACGCACGTCGACCATCTGCATTCCGCCGCGCAGCGACGGCGCCATCCCCCACCGCACGATCGGAGCCCAGCCCCGTTCGGTGACCCCCGCCGCCGTCCCGAAGGCGGGGCCCACCACGCTGGACGGATAGGTCACCACCACCGGTGCGCCGGCGTCCTGAAGTCGGCGGGCGGCCCGGTCGGCGTAGCCCTTGGTCTTCGCGTAGGCGCTGCGCCCCTCCGCGGTCGGCGAATCGGGAGTGATCACCCCGTCCGGCGGCGGGAACAGCGCGCTGTAGGAGCTGACCGACACCACCGGGTCCAGACCCATCTCGACCGCCCGCGTGAGCACCGCCTCGGTGGCGTAGGCGTTGACGTCCCACATCAGTTGCGCTCGGCGCTCGTCGGTGCCGACGATGCCCGCGGCGTGCAGCACGGCGTCGGCGCCGGTGAGCAGTTCGTCGACCGTCTCGGCGTGCCGCACGTCGCCGGTGAGCACCGTGACCGGACCGAGCACCTCGAAGCGGCGCAGGACGGGCGCGTTCACCTCCTGCGGCGCCACCAGCAGACGCACCTCGTGCCCCGCCTCGAGCAGCGCCCGCACAGTGTGTGCCCCCAGATAGCCCGTTCCTCCGGTGACGGCGATTCGCACGGCCCACTCCTCATCGATTGCGTGCCAGATTCGGTGCCAATGGTATCGGAAGGGTTGTTCCGTCCGGCACGGAACCGATCCGAACCCGCCCCGGCGACGAATGCCGGACATGACAGCTCTTTCCACCATCGCCAAGATCCCCGGCCAGACCCTCGAGATGGTCGGCTCCATCGTCGGTGTGCGCTGGGGTACCGAAGAACCGTCCTACACCGTCGTCGAGCGGGTCGGTCCGGTCGAGATCCGGCGCTACGGCCCCCGTATCGCCGCCGAGACCACCATCGACGCCGACGAGGACGAAGCGCGCAACATCGGCTTCCGCCGGCTGGCCCACTACATCTTCGGCGGCAACCGGACCCGCGCCGAGATCGCGATGACCGCGCCCGTCCACCAGAATCGGGCGCAGAACGAGAAGATCGCGATGACCGCCCCGGTGGCGCAGTCCGTCGACGGCCGCGAATCGGTGATCCGCTTCTACATGCCGTCGAAGTACACCCTGGACAGCCTGCCCGAGCCGGACAACGACCGCGTGGTCCTGGTGCCCGTCCCGTCCGAGACCGTCGCGGTGCTCCGGTACACCGGTGACCGCAGCCCGGAGGCGGTCAGCAGCAAGCGTGCGGAGTTGCTGGCCGCGCTCGACGGCAGCACTCACACCACCGTTGGCGAACCCTTCTCGTGGTTCTACGACCCGCCGTTCACGTTGCCGTTCCGGCGACGCAACGAGATCGGCGTGCGGGTCTCCAGCTGACCCGCTGAGCCTCCGCCGTGCCGGGGTCCGCTCCCGGGCAGGGCTTCGGCCGCATGCGACGATGGCCTCGGAGCTTCGCGGACGGGGGGACGTGATGAGCGGTAGCCGGCTTCGCGGCAGCCTGTTCGCCGTCGTCGCGGTGGTGGCCGTCCTCAACGCCATGGCACCGTTCGGTGAGGACGCCGCCCGCGTGTTCGCGTCCGCGCTGCAGGCCTGTATCGGCATCGGTGCGATCGTCACCGCGGCCGTGGTCGCCCGTCGGGTCGCCGGCCCCGCCCGGTGGTGGCGAGTCCTGGTCATCTCGGCGATGGGGTGCTGGGTGGTCGGCGAGGCGGTCTGGTGGTCGTCCGGCGCAGCGCAGCACGGCGGCACGGCCGCGCTGCCCGGGACCATCGCGTATTTCGGACCGCCGGCCCTGTCGCTCGCAGCGATGATCGTGCTGGCGGTGTCCAGCGGGGCCCTCGAGCAGCGCCCGGACCGTTCCTCGTCCTACTACCGCGCGGTCGCGGTGCTCGACGGGGTGCTGGCCGCGCTGGCCTTCACGATCCTCGTGTTCATCTCCCGGGAGGGCGCGGTGAGCGGGTTGGCCCTCCCGCACTCCCGCGACGCCGGCGTCGTCGTCAGCTACTCGGTGCTACAACTCTCCGTCGTCGTCGCGGCGACGCTGTTGGCGATGGCGTATCGGCGGGATCGCCCGTCCCGGGCGAACTTCCTGCTGCTGTCCGGTGGCGTGCTGGTGATCGCCTCCTCCGACCGGCTGATGGCCTATCTGCTGACCCTCGGACTGGAGAACGCCGATCTGTGGGGTGGGGTCGGCTTCACCCTCGGCCCGCTGATGATCGCGTACGCACTGCTGCCGTTGCCCCGGCGCGAGCGCGTCCGCAGCGGCGAGGCCATGGACTGGGTGCAGGCGGTTCTGCCCTACATCGGTTTCCTGGGGACCATCGTCCTGCTGTCGTTCCACCTGCTCGGCGGCCGCACAATGGAACCGGTCGTGGTGCTGGCGGGGCTGGGCACGATCGTGCTCGTCACGCTGCGGCAGATCATGGCGATGCGCGCGCAGCGGACCCTGACCCGGCGGCTGTTCGAGACCCAGAGACGGCTGGCCCACCAGGTTCACCACGATCCGCTCACCGGCCTGCCCAACCGGCTGCTGTTCGGCCAGCGCCTCGACGCCGCGATGCGCCACGGCCGGTTCGTGCTCGTCTTCGTCGACATCGACGACTTCAAAGACGTCAACGACAAGTTCGGCCACGCCGCCGGCGACGAACTGCTGTCCGCGGTGGGCGCCCGGCTCGGCGATTGCGTCCGGGACACCGACACCCTCGCCCGGATCGGCGGCGACGAGTTCGCCGTCCTGGTCGAGGGCGACCCTGACGCTCCCCGAGCCGAGACGCCCGAGGAGATCGCCGACCGGTTCCGCGTCGCCCTCGACCCGCCGTTCGCCGTGCACGGTTCCTCGGTGCGCGTGCGGGTGAGCATGGGCCTGGTCCGGCCGTCCGCCGATCAGCCTGTCGACAGTTCCGACGAGCTGCTCCGGCAGGCCGACATCTCCATGTACGCCGGGAAGCGGCTCGGCAAGGACACCGCGGTCGTCTACCGGCCCACCGGCGTGACGGTCGACTTCCCCAGCGCGCTGCGGCGCGCCGACGGCGAGGCGCCGGCGGGTTTCCGGTTGGTCTACCAGCCCGTCGTCACCCTGCCCGACGGAGACATCGTCGCGGTGGAGGCGCTGGCCCGGTGGACCGCACCCAACGGCATGCAGATCCCGCCGCTGACCTTCGTCGCCATGGCCGAGGGCTCCGGGCTCGGCGCCGACCTCGACGCGCTCGTACTCGACATCGCGTGCCGCGAGGTGCGGGCGCTGGACGCCGACTTGGCCATCCACGTCAACATCGGCGCCGCGCGACTGGGCAACCGGGCGTTCGAGCGGCAGGTCGCGCGGACGGTGGAGCGGTACGGCGTCGACCCGGCCCGCCTCGTCCTGGAGATCACCGAGACCGTCCCGATCGTCGACCTGACCGAGGGCGCCGCCGCGATCGAACGGTTACGCGCCCTCGGCGTCAAGATTGCGCTCGACGACTTCGGCGCCGGGTTCAACTCCCTGACGTATCTACAGGTGCTGCCGGTCGACATCATCAAGCTGGACCGCGGGCTGGCCGTCGGCGCCGAACCCGGGCGCGGCATCGCGCTGTACCGATCGATCATCTCGGTCTGCGAGGCGGCCGGACTCGACGTCATCGCCGAAGGGATCGAGACGGCCGCGCAGGCCGACGCCGTGCTGTCGGCCGGCTGTCACCAGGCGCAGGGCTATCTGTTCGGCCGACCGCTACCGCTGGCCGAGATCCCGGGCCTCATCGGGTCCGACCGAAGAAGAAACCCGCGCTGATCAGCAGCAGCGACGCCGCGTACGCCCACCAGATCGGCACCGCGAGCGCCTCGGAGCGCAGGATGAACCGGCCGATGCCGATCATGGCGTCGGACACCGCGAACGTCACCGCGCCCAGCGCTGTCCACGGCGTCGGCAGCTTGGCCAGCAGCGCCGCGCAGACCATCGCGCCCAACACCGCGATGTAGGCGGTCACCGGAACCGCCATCCCGTCGGCCACCAGGTGCGGCCAGAACCACACGAGCAGCGCCGCACATGCCACCACCGTCGCCGCGACCGCCGCCAACCGGGGCGCGGAGCGGGTCGCCAGCGGGATCAGCGCGGCCAGGAAACACAGATGCGCGATCAGGAACGACGCCAGTCCGAGCACGAACGACGGTTCCCACCACGGGATCGCGAGGAGGAAGTCGCCCGCGGCGGAGAACAGCAGCGCGGGCACCAGCCACCGGCGTTCACGGGCTACGGGGTGACCGACGGCCGCGGCGGCCAGCAGCACCGCCGCGGTGGCCTTGACGGCGGGTTGTGCGGCGAACTGACCTGTGAGCTCCGCACCGGCCGGGAGACGCAGAGCGGTCACGATGAGGAAGACGCCGTAGCCGGCGGCGACCAGCGCCGCGACGCCCCACAGTCGGACTGTCCGGGGGCGTGCGTACGGTGAGGGCGTGTCCGTCGCAGACGAGAAGCCGCCGATTGACGTCATCCTGCAGAAGGTACTGGACGCCGTTCCGTTCCAGCTGTCGACCGACGAGGGGGTGGAGGTGGCGCGGCGCCGGCTGCGCGACCTGCCGAGGCGGCCGGTGCATCCGGAGGTGACCACCGAGGACCGCGTGATCCCCGGGCCCGCAGGCGATCTCGGCGTGCGGATCTACCGTCCTCCCGCGGCGGGCGATCGGCCGCCGGTGGTGGTGTACTTCCACGGCGGCGGCTTCGCCGTCGGAGACCTGGACACCCACGACGGCACCTGCCGCGAACACGCCGTCGGTGCGGCAGCCGTGGTCGTCTCGGTCGATTACCGGCTGGCCCCCGAACATCCCTACCCGGCAGCCGTCGAGGACGCGTGGGCGGCGACGCAGTGGGTGGCCGACCACGCAGACGAACTGGGCGCCGATGCCGGGCGCCTGGCGCTGGCCGGCGATTCGGCGGGCGGCAACCTGGCGGCGGTGATCTCCCAGCGCGCCCGCGCGGCCGGCCGACCCGCCATCGCGTTCCAACTGCTGTGGTATCCGGCGACGATGTGGGACGAGTCGCTGCCGTCGTATGCCGAGAACGCCGCCGCCCCTGTGCTCGACCGCGCCGCGATCCTGGCCTTCTCCCAGTGGTATGCGTCCGACGCCGACTTCACCGATCCGGAACTCGCTCCCGGCCGCGCCTCGGATTTCGCGGGCCTGCCGCCGGCGTACGTGGCGGTCGCCGGCCACGATCCGCTGCGCGACGACGGGGTGCGCTACGCCGAACTGCTCGCCGACGCGGGAGTACCCGTCGAACTGCACAACGCGACCACCCTGGTTCACGGCTATCTCGGCTACTCCGGCGTCGTCCCGGCGGCCACCGAGGCGACCGAGCGCGGGCTGGCCGCATTGCGCTCGGCCCTGCACCCCTGAGGCCGCACGCCATCTAGAGTGCGAACATGAGCGCCTTGACAACACCCGATGTCGAAACGCTGGTCGTCGGCGCCGGGTTCTCCGGCATCGGCGCCGGGATACTGCTGGACCGAGCCGGCTTCGGTGACTATCTGCTGGTCGAGGCGGGCCCCGAGGCCGGCGGCACCTGGTACTGGAACAGCTATCCCGGCATCGGCGTCGACATCCCGTCGTACTCCTACCAGTTCTCCTTCGAACAGAACCCGGACTGGACGCGCACCTACGCGCGCGGAGGCGAGCTCAAGCGCTACGCCGACCACTGCATCGACAAGTACGGGCTGCGGTCCCGAATCCGCTTCGGCACCACCGTCGTCGCCGCATCCTTCGACACCGCCGCGAACGTCTGGCGTATCGAGCTCGACAGCGGAGAGGCCCTCACCGCGCGCTACCTGATCAACGGCAGCGGTCCGCTCAACGTGCCGAAACTGCCCGACATCGATGGCGTCGACACGTTCGCCGGGGTGACCATGCACACCGCCCGCTGGGACCACGGCCAGGACCTCACCGGAAAGCGGGTGGCCATCGTCGGCACCGGCGCCTCGGCGGTCCAGGTGATCCCCGAGATCGCGCCCGCCGTCGAGCGGCTCACCGTCTTCCAGCGCACGCCGATCTGGTGCTTCCCGAAGTTCGACGTACCGCTGCCGGCCGCGGCCCGCCGGGCGGCCCGGCTCCCCGGCGCTCAGGCCGTGCAGCGGCTGCTGAGCCAGGCCTACGTCGAGCTGACGTTCCCCGTCACGGCGCAGTACGCGAGCTACTTCCCGCTCGGCCGGCTCACCGAACGGATGGGCCGCAACTATCTGCGCCGCGAGGTGCGGGACCCGCAGGTCCGGGACAAGCTGACCCCGCGCTACGCGGTCGGCTGCAAACGGCCCGGGTTCCACAACTCGTACCTGTCCACCTACAACCGCGACAACGTCGAGCTCGTCACCGCACCCATCGAGAAGATCACCGGCGCCGGCGTCGCCACCGGGGACGGCGGTTTCCACGACGCCGACGTGCTGATCCTGGCCACCGGGTTCAAGGTCATGGACGTCGACGCGGTGCCGTTCACCGTGACCAACGGCGACGGCGACACCCTCAGCACCTTCTGGGAGCAGCACCGGATGCAGGCCTACGAAGGGGTCAGCATCCCGGGCTTCCCGAACTTCTTCACGGTGATGGGACCGTACGGCTACGTCGGCTCGTCGTACTTCGCGCTGATCGAGGCCCAGGTGGGCCACATCATCCGCTGCCTTGCCGAGGCGCGGCGTCGTGGTGTCCCCAAAGTCGAGGTCACCGCCGAAGCCAACGACCGCTACTTCGCCGAGATGATGCGCAAACGGCACACCCAGATCTTCTGGCAGCCCAGCTGCGGACAGGCCAACAGCTACTACTTCGACTCGAACGGCGACGTGCCGCTACGCCGGGCCACAACCGTCGAGGCGTACTGGCGCAGCCGCCGATTCCCGCTCGACGACTACGCCTTCATCAACTAGGACCTAGATGGCCGTCTTCAGGGCGTCGGCCTTGTCGGTGCGCTCCCACGGCAGATCCACATCGGTGCGGCCGAAGTGGCCGTACGCGGCGGTCGGCGCGTAGATCGGGCGCAGCAGGTCGAGATCGCGCACGATCGCACCCGGACGCAGGTCGAACACCGTGGTGATGGCTTTTTCGATCTTGGCCGGATCGACGGTCTCGGAACCGAACGTCTCGACGAACAGGCCCACCGGCGCGGCCTTGCCGATGGCGTAGGCGACCTGGACCTCGACGCGGTCGGCCAGGCCGGCGGCGACGACGTTCTTGGCGACCCAGCGCATCGCGTACGCGGCCGAGCGGTCCACCTTCGACGGATCCTTGCCGGAGAAGGCGCCGCCGCCGTGGCGTGCCCAGCCGCCGTAGGTGTCGACGATGATCTTGCGGCCGGTCAGGCCGGCGTCGCCCATCGGGCCGCCGAGCACGAACTTGCCGGTCGGGTTGACCAGCAGCCGGAAGTCGGAGGTGTCCATGGTGTCGTGGTTCAGATCGCCCAGCACGGTGTTGACGACCTTCTCGCGGATGTCCGGGGTCAGCGTGCCCTCGAGGTCGATGCCCTCGGCGTGCTGGGTGGACAGCACCACGGTGTCCAGGCGCACCGGGGTGACGCCGTCGTACTGGACGGTGACCTGGGTCTTGCCGTCGGGACGCAGGTAGTCGAGGACGCCGTTCTTGCGGACCTCGGTGAGCCGGCGGGCCAGCCGGTGGGCCAGCGCGATCGGCAGCGGCATCAGCTCGGGGGTGTCCTTGATGGCGTATCCGAACATCAGGCCCTGATCGCCGGCGCCCTGGGAGTCCAGCGGGTCACCGGCGCCCTCGACGCGGGTCTCGTGGGCGGTGTCGACGCCCTGGGCGATGTCGGGCGACTGCGCCCCGATACCGATGTTGACGCCGCAGGTGGTGCCGTCGAAACCCTTGTCCGACGAGTCGTAGCCCACCTCGAGGATCCGGTGACGCACCGTGTTGGTGATGTCGGCGAACGCCTCCTTGGCCGTCGTGGTCACCTCACCGACGACGTGCACCTGACCGGTGGTGACGAGCGTCTCGACCGCCACGCGGGACTTGGGGTCCTGGGCGAGCAGTGCATCGAGCACCGAGTCGCTGATCGCGTCACAGATCTTGTCGGGGTGCCCTTCGGTGACCGACTCACTGGTAAACAGCCGACCTTTGCTCACAGTGCCATCCTTCTTCTTTCGAATCATTGCCCGATGAAATTTGTTAGCCAGCCGAATCGTATCGGGGCTCCGTAGCACCTAAGCGCCTACCCGGCCGGCGCGCAAGCTTTTGGCGCGGACATTCGTCAGCGCTACCGGTCTACCGGCACGGTGCGCAGGAATCCCCCGACCGCATCGACGATACGGCTGGCCATCAGCGTCTTCGACTCGTGCTCCAACGCCACCTCGGTGCCGTCGGCCCCCAGCAGCCAGCCGTCGTTGCTGTCGACCTCGAACGCCCGATTCTCCCCAACCGCATTCACGACGAGTAGATCACAACCCTTGCGCTTCAGCTTGGCGCGGGCGTGGAACAGCACATCCCCGTTGGCGTCCCCGGTCTCCGCGGCGAAGCCGACGATGGCCCGCATGTTCGGCAGCTGGCCGTCGGACCGCGCGCGAACAGTGCCGGCGAGGATGTCGTCTGTGCGGGTCAGCTCGATCCCGGGTGCCGCCTCGTCGGGGTCGGCGGACTTCTTGATCTTGCTGGTGGCGAGGTGCTTGGGCCGGAAATCGGCCACCGCGGCCGCCATCACCAGGACGTGCGCGTCGGGGGCGTGCTTGGAGACCGCGTCGCGCAGCTGGGCGGCCGAACCGATGCGGACCACCTCGACCCCTGCGGGGTCGATCAGCCCCGCGGTGTTGCCTGCGATCAGGGTGACGTCGGCGCCGCGCTGGGCCATAACCCGGGCCACCGCGTACCCCTGCTTACCGGAGCTGCGATTGCCGATGAACCGGACCGGGTCGATGGGTTCCCGGGTGCCGCCGGCGGTCACCAGCGCCTTGACGCCGGACAGGTCGTAGGGCAGCGCGTCGGGACGGGCCAGCAGCAGCTGGGACAGGGTGGTGATCTCCTCGGCCTCCGGCAGCCGGCCCGCGCCGCTGTCGGCGCCGGTGAGCCTGCCGGCCGCGGGTTCGAGGACCACCGCGCCACGGCGACGCAGCGTCGCCACGTTCTCGACGGTGGCGGGATGGAACCACATCTCGGTGTGCATGGCCGGCGCGAACAGCACCGGGCAGCGGGCCGTGAGCAGGGTCGCGGTCAGCAGGTCGTCGGCACGGCCGGCGACGGCGCGGGCGAGTAGATCGGCGGTGGCGGGGGCGACGACGACGAGGTCGGCGCCCTGACCGATCCGCACGTGCGGCACCTCGTGGACGTCGTCCCAGACACCGGTGTGCACCGGGTTACCGGACAGCGCCTCGAAGGTGGCGGCGCCGACGAAGCGCAGCGCCGATTCGGTGGGTAGCACCCGAACCGAATGGCCGGCCTCGGCGAGCTGGCGGACCAGCGTGCACGCCTTGTAGGCGGCGATGCCTCCGGCGACGCCGACGATGATCCGCTTGCGGTCCACTGCCGGAAGTTACTCGCCCTCGGTGTGCTCGAGCAGGTCCTCGTGGATCTCGCGCAGCGCGATCGACAGCGGCTTCTCCTGCAGACCGGGCTCGACCAGCGGGCCGACGTATTCGAGGATGCCGTCGCCGAGCTGGTTGTAGTAGTCGTTGATCTGGCGGGCACGCTTGGCGGCGTAGATCACCAGGGCGTACTTGCTGGACGCGCGCGACAGCAACTCGTCGATGGGCGGGTTGGTGATGCCCAGCGGCGTGTCGTAGGCGCCTGCGGCCGAAGGATCGATGTCGAGGTCGTCCACGGCCAGCGGCGCGTCGGCGTGCGGGGTGCTCACTAAGAAGTCTCCTGGCGGTTTTGAGTGCAAGATCGGGCGTGCGACGGTCGTATCAGCCGTGGCCCACCAGCAAGGATACCAACTCTGAGCAGGCGAATTCCAACTGGCGATTCACGACGACCTCGTCGAACGCGTTCTGGGCGGCCAGTTCCGTGCGGGCAGTGGCCAACCGGCGGGCGATCACCTCGTCGGTTTCGGTGCCGCGGCCGCGCAGCCGCTGCTCGAGGACGTCCCAGCTGGGCGGGGCGAGGAAGACGGTCGTGGCCTCGGGCATCGCGGTTTTGACCGCGACCGCCCCGGCCAGGTCGACCTCGATGAGCACCGGGCGACCGGCGGCCATCGCCTCCCGGACCGGTTGGGCCGGGGTGCCCGAGCGGTGCAGACCCCCGTGGATGTCGGCCCATTCCAGCAGCGCGCCGTGGTCGATCAGTTCCTGGAACCGCGCGGGCGTGACGAACGTGTAATCGACGCCGTCCACCTCACCGGGACGCGGGGCCCTGGTCGTGGCCGAGACGCTGAAATACAGGTCGGGGATCCGTTCGCGCAGGCAGCGCACGACAGTGGACTTCCCGACGGCTGAGGGGCCGGACAGGACGATGACCCGTCCGACCCCCCGGCCGGCGCTCAAGCGTGCGCGCCTAGGACTGGTCGAACTTCTCGAGCAGCGCCTTGCGCTGGCGGTCGCCCAGACCGCGCAGGCGGCGGGTGGGGGCGATCTCGAGTTCGGTCATGATCTCCTGCGCCTTGACCTTGCCGACCTTGGGCAACGCCTCCAGCAATGCGGAGACCTTCATCTTGCCCAGGACTTCGTCGGTCTCGGCGTCCTGGAGTACCTGCTTGAGGTTGGTGCCGCCGCGCTTCAACCGATCTTTGAGCTCGGCACGCGCTCGACGTGCGGCAGCAGCCTTCTCCAACGCTGCCGCGCGCTGTTCGTCGGTCAACTGGGGAAGGGCCACGGGGTTCCTCCGTCTCTGGCGATTCTCTCGACCATCTTTTTCTGTCTCGGCTGGTAGAACCAGCCAGCGACGACGACCGTACCCACGCTGCCCGACGAACGCTAACCCCACCCCCGCGTTTCCGGATCAAAAGCCCAGCGTGTAGGGCCATCGACGGGCGATGCCGACGGGCGCGTCGGAACTCGGCCGCGACCGGTCCGGGACCGGGTTGGTCGGCGATACCCCTGTACACCAGGGCTTTTGGACCGCACGCGGGCAGAATCACCGCTCACTTGCGCTCTCGACCCCTGGTCGAGGGTTCGGTGGTCGAGGGGCAAACTTAAATTTTGCCTGGTCACGGCGTGTCGCGTGTCGGCTACCGCTTGATCTCGACGAGCAGCACCCACGAATTCGCCGACGCCGAGACGAACCCCGCGACGGTCGAGGCGGTCACCCAGAACAGCCCACCGCCCCACTGGGCGAGCAACGAGGCGCCGGCGACGATCAGCAGGACCGAGGGGATCAGCAGGAACATCAGCGTGTACACCCGGAAGTGCAGCGGACGGCCCCGGCCCTGATGCCGGCCGGCCCACAGCGATCCGGCCACCATCGCCAGACCGAGGCCCGCCAATTCGGCCGCCACCACCGCGCTCGACTGACCGGGGGTGGCGAGGAACACGGTGACCAGCAGGATCGAGATCGTCAGCGACAGTGTGGCGGCCGCGCGGGCGGGCACACCGGGGTGTGCCAGCACGTCGGACAGGTTCAGCGACAGCCCGACGAACAGCAGCCCGGCCAGCGCCGCCGCTCCGCCGCCGACGGTCTGGGCGAAGTCCGACCAGGCGGCGACGTCGTAGGCGGCGGTCACGCCAGGTATCCGACGGCGTCGCGCAGCCGGTCCGCCGCGTCGCGCAGCGCCGTCACGTCCGGTCCGCAGCGCAGCACCTCGCGCGACACCGTCGGCAACAGCTGACCTGGGCGTGCCCCGCCGAGGCCGCCCAGCGCATCCGGACGCCCGCCCTGGGCCCCCACCCCGGGCACCAGCACCGGGCCGCCCAGCGCGCTGACATCGGGGGGTTCGGCCACCGTGGCGCCGACCACCACCCCCACCGACCCGGGGCCCGGGGCCGCGGCGTTGACGGCGGCGGCGGCGTCGACGACGCTCTGCGCGACCGTGCGCTCATCCACGTGGGCCCGCTGCACCGACGCACCCTCCGGATTGGACGTCGCGGCCAGCACGAACACCCCGCGCCCGTGCGCGGCGGCGGTGTCGAGAAGTGGCGTCAGCGCGCCGAAGCCCAGATACGGCGATGCGGTCACCGCATCGGCGGCCAACGGCGACTCCCCCGCCCACGCCTGGGCGTAGGCGGCCATGGTCGAGCCGATGTCACCCCGTTTGGCGTCGGCGAGCACCAGCACCCCCTCCGACCGGAATGCGGCGATGGTCCGTTCGAGCACCGCGAACCCCGCCGAGCCGTACGCCTCGAAAAACGCGATCTGGGGTTTGACGATCGCGAATCCCGCGAACGCCTCCACACACGTCTCGCAGAACCGGCTCAGGCCGTCGGCGCCGACCGGCAGCCCCCACGCGGTGAGCAGCTCCGGGTGCGGGTCGATGCCCGGGCACAGCGGGCCGCGGCGGGAGACCGCGTCAGCGAGCCGCGCCCCGAAGCCGGCCCCCGCCCCGGGCACCGTCAGCGCTCCAGCTCGCTGTGCAACTCCTGCAGGCTCATCACCCCGATGTCGCCGCGGATCGCGGCCTCGATGCCCTGGACGGCCGCCGAGGCGCCCTGCACCGTGGTGACGCACGGGATGTTCATCGACACCGCCGCGGATCTGATCTCGTAGCCGTCGACGCGCGGACCGGAGTTGCCGTACGGGGTGTTGATCACCATGTCGACCTCACCGGCGCGGATCGCCTCGACCGCCGAGCGCCGTGTGTCGTCGGCTCCACTGGGATCTTCATAATGCTTGCGCACCTCGCCGCAGGGGATGCCGTTGCGGCGCAGCATCTCCGCAGTGCCCTCGGTGGCCAGCACCTGGAACCCCAGATCGGCCAGCCGCTTGACCGGGAACACCAGCGACCGCTTGTCGCGATTGGCGACCGAGACGAACACGGTGCCCTCGGTCGGCAGCGATCCGTAGGCGGCGGTCTGACTCTTGGCGAACGCGCTGCCGAAGTCGTGGTCGATGCCCATGACCTCGCCGGTCGATTTCATCTCGGGACCGAGCAGCGAGTCGATCTGGGAACCGTCCGCCTTGCGGAAGCGATGAAAAGGGAGGACGGCTTCCTTCACCGCGACCGGTGCGTTGCGCGCGGTCGCGGCACCGTCGCCGGTGGCGGCCAGCACACCCTCCGCCCGGAGCTGGGCGATGGTGGCGCCGAGCATGATCCGCGCGCACGCCTTGGCCAGCGGCACCGCGGTGGCCTTGGAGACGAACGGCACGGTGCGGCTGGCGCGGGGATTGGCCTCCAGCACGTAGAGCACATCGTCCTTGAGCGCGTACTGCACGTTGAGCAGTCCGACCACGCCGATGCCGTGGGCGATGGCCTCGGTGGCGCGCCGCACCGATTCGACGTCGCTGCGGCCCAGCGTCACCGGCGGCAGCGCACACGCCGAGTCGCCGGAGTGGATGCCGGCCTCCTCGATGTGCTCCATGATGCCGCCGATGTAGACCTCGGTGCCGTCACACAGGGCGTCGACGTCGATCTCGATGGCGTCCTCGAGGAACCGGTCCACCAAGACCGGATGCTCGGGCGACAGCTGGGTGGCGCGGGTGATGTAGCCCTCGAGCGTCTCGTCGTCGTAGACGATCTCCATACCGCGGCCGCCGAGCACGTACGACGGCCGCACCAGCACCGGATAGCCGATGTCGGCGGCGATCCGGCGGGCCTGCTCGAAGCTGGTGGCCATCCCGAACCGGGGCGCGGGCAACCCCGCACCACGCAGCACCTCACCGAACGCGCCGCGGTCCTCGGCGAGGTCGATGGCCTTGGGGCTGGTGCCGACGATCGGCACGCCGGCCTTCTCCAGCCGTTCGGCCAGGCCGAGCGGCGTCTGGCCGCCGAGCTGCACGATCACCCCGACCACACCGGGACCGCCTGCGCCGGAAGCAGATTCGGCGTAGTAGACCTCGAGGACGTCCTCGAAGGTCAGCGGTTCGAAGTACAGGCGGTCGGCCGTGTCGTAGTCGGTGGACACCGTCTCGGGGTTGCAGTTGACCATTACCGTCTCGAAGCCGGCCTCGCTCAGCGTCGTCGCGGCGTGCACACAGCTGTAGTCGAACTCGATGCCCTGGCCGATGCGGTTGGGGCCGGAACCCAGGATCAGCACCTTGGGTCGTTCGGGCTGCGGGGCGACCTCGGACTCGGCGGCAGGATCGAGTTCATAGCTGCTGTAGTGGTATGGCGTCTTGGCCTCGAACTCCGCGGCGCAGGTGTCGACGGTCTTGTACACCGGATGGATACCGAGCCGCTGACGCAGCGCGCGCACCCCCATCTCGCCCGCGAGCTCCGGCCGCAGCGCGGCGATCTGGCGGTCCGACAGTCCGCTGTTCTTGGCCCGCCGCAGCAGCTCGCCGTCGAGCACCGGGGTCTCGAGCAGTTCGGCCCGCAGCCCGACCAGCCCGGCGATCTGTTCGACGAACCACGGGTCCACCCCGGAGGCCTCTGCGACCTGTTCCACCGAACCGCCCAGCCGCAGTGCGTATTCGATGTCGTAGAGACGGCCGTCGGTCGCGGTGCGCAGTCCTTCGAGCACGTCGTCGAGCGACGCAAGCGGATCCGGCGCGGTCCAGAATCCCGCCCTGCCGCCCTCCAGTGAGCGCATCACCTTGCCGAGCGCCTCGATGAAATTGCGGCCCAGCGACATCGCCTCGCCGACGGACTTCATCGTGGTGGTCAGCGTGCCGTCGGCGCCCGGGAACTTCTCGAACGCGAACCGCGGCGCCTTGACCACCACGTAGTCCAGCGTCGGTTCGAAGCAGGCCGGCGTCTCCTTGGTGATGTCGTTGAGGATCTCGTCGAGGGTGTAGCCGATCGCGAGCTTGGCGGCGATCTTCGCGATCGGGAAGCCGGTGGCCTTGGAGGCCAGCGCACTGGACCGTGACACCCGCGGGTTCATCTCGATGACGATGAGCCGGCCGTCGCGGGGGTTGACCGCGAACTGGATGTTGCAGCCACCGGTGTCGACGCCGACCTCGCGCAGGATCGCGATGCCCAGATCGCGCATCGTCTGGTACTCGCGATCGGTGAGCGTCATCGCGGGCGCCACGGTGACCGAGTCGCCGGTGTGCACGCCCATCGGATCGAAGTTCTCGATGGAGCACACCACCACCACGTTGTCGTGGTGGTCGCGCATCAACTCGAGCTCGTATTCCTTCCACCCGTAGATGGATTCCTCGATCAGCACGTTCGCAGACGGGGACGCTGCCAGCCCGTGCCCCGCCATCCGTTCGACGTCTTCGGCGGAGTGCGCCATCCCCGAGCCCAACCCGCCCATGGTGAACGACGGGCGCACCACCACGGGCAGCCCCAGCTCGGCGACGGTCTCGCGGACCTCGTCCATCGTGAAACAGACGCGGCTGCGGGCGGATTCGCCGCCCACCTTGGCGACGATGTCCTTGAACTTCTGCCGGTCCTCACCGCGCTGGATCGCCTCGAAGTCCGCGCCGATCATCTCGACGCCGTAGCGCTCCAGCACCCCGTTCTCGTAGAGCGCCACCGCGGTGTTCAGCGCGGTCTGCCCACCCAGAGTGGCCAGCAGCGCGTCGATCCGGTTGCCGCGCTCGGCCTGCTGGGCGATGACCCGCTCCACGAACGCCGGGGTGATCGGCTCGATGTAGGTGTAGTCGGCGTACTCGGGATCGGTCATGATCGTGGCCGGGTTCGAGTTGATCAGGGTGACGGTGAGCCCTTCGGCCCGCAACACCCGGCACGCCTGAGTGCCCGAGTAGTCGAACTCCGCGGCCTGCCCGATGAGGATCGGCCCCGATCCGATCACCAGCACGTGGTTGAGATCCGTGCGACGCGCCATCTAGCGCTCCTCCCCCGACATCACCTTGACGAACTGGTCGAACAGATAGTTGGCGTCGCGCGGGCCCGCCGCCGCCTCCGGGTGGTACTGCACCGAGAAGGCCCGCCCGTCAACGAGTTTCACGCCCTCCACAGTGCCGTCGTTGGCGCAGGTGTGGCTGACGATCGCCTCGCCGAACGGGGTGTCGAATACCTCGCCGGCCTCACCTTCGAGCGCGAATCCGTGGTTCTGCGCGGTGATCGCGACCGAGCCGGTCGCATGGTCCATCACCGGAATGTTGATCCCGCGGTGGCCGAAGGTCATCTTGTACGTCGAGCGGCCCAGCGCCCGGCCCAGGATCTGGTTGCCGAAACAGATACCGAACAACGGGATCCCGGCCGCCAGCACCTCGCGGGTGACCGCGACGGCGTGATCGGCCGTCGCCGGATCGCCGGGACCGTTGGACAGGAACACCCCGTCGGGACGCAGATCGGCGATCTGGTCGAAGGTCGTGGTCGCGGGCAGCACGTGGCTGCGGATGCCACGGCGGGCGAAGTTGCGCGGCGTGTTGGTCTTGATGCCGAGGTCGATCGCGGCCACCGTGAACCGCGCGTCGCCGTCCGGATCGACGACGTAGGCGGTCGGCGTGGTCACCGCGCCCGCGAGGTCGGCGCCCAGCATGCCCGGCTGGTCGCGGACCCGGGCCAGCAGTTCCTCGGGGTCGGCCAGCGCATCGCCGGAGAACACCCCGGCCTTCATCGAACCGCGGGTGCGCAGATGCCGCACCAGGGCACGGGTGTCGATGCCGGCGATCCCGACGATGCCCTGGCGGACCAGCTCGTCGTCGAGGGTTCCGGTGGCGCGCCAGTTCGACGCCCGCGGGGACGGGTCACGCACCGCGTAGCCGGCGACCCAGATCCGGTCGTCGCGGCTCTCACCGTCTTCGGCGTTCCAGCCGGTGTTGCCGATCTGTGGGGCGGTGGCCACCACGATCTGCCCGTAATAGCTGGGATCGGTCAATGTCTCCTGATACCCGGACATCCCGGTGGAGAACACGGCCTCGCCGAGTGTCTGCCCGATCGCGCCGAACGGGACGCCGGTGAACGTCCGGCCATCCTCCAGGATCAGCAGGGCCCTGCTGTTCGTCACGCTACTTCCTCCAGCCAGCGGTCGTATTGAGTGCGGTCGTCGCCGCGGAACCCGGTGTCGATCTCGGTGCCCGACGGCAGACGCCACCGGATCGCCAGGATCCCTTCGTGCGGCTCGGTGTTACCCCGAGTCGCTGGGCTCCTGCCCCCTGGGACGACTTTCCCGACCATCCCGCGTTCGGTGCGGATGGCCGTCACCGAATCCGCGGGGATCCAGATCGGCCGGGCGCCGCTGCGCTGCACCATGATTCCCTCCGGATACCGGGTCAGCACCGCCTTGCACCGGTAACCCAGATCACCGACGGCGATGCGGTCGTGCCAGTTCGGCACCAGGGTGCTGCCGACGTACAGCCCCTTCATGCCGGGGATGACGGCCTGGCCGACGGTGTCGGGCAGCGGTGGCAGGGTGCCGATCAGTTCGATCTGCCGTTCGGCGCGGTGGCGCCATCCCCGCACCATGGCGCGGATCACCACGCCGATCAGCACCACGAGGATCGCCGCCATCACCAGCGACGTGACCAGCGTACCGGTGTTCATGCAATCTTCCCGTCGCGGGCGGTCACCTTGCCGCGCAACATCGTCAGCGTCACGGCGGCCGGCAGGGTCATCGATTCGTAGGGCGTGTTGTCCGAGCGGCTGGCCAGTTCGGCGCCGCTGACGGTCCAGGTGGCCTCGGGATCGACGACGGTCAGGTTGGCCGGTTCGCCGATTGCCAGCGGCCGGCCCTGATCGGTGAGTCCGACGATGCGGGCCGGGGCCTCGCTCATCACGCGGGCGACGTCCCGCCACGTCAGCAGTCCGGGTTCCACCATCGTGGCCACCACCACCGACAGCGCGGTCTGCAGTCCGAGCATGCCGGGCCGGGCGGCGGCGAATTCGCACATCTTCTCGTGGTCGGCGTGCGGTGCGTGATCGGTGGCGACACAGTCGATCACGCCGTCGGCCAGCGCCTGCCGCAACGCCTCGGCGTCACCGGCTTCCCGCAGCGGGGGGGTGACCCGGTTGCGGCCGTCGTAGGTGGCCAGCCGGGAGTCGTCGAGGAGTAGGTGGTGCGGCGTCACCTCGGCGGTGATCGCGATGCCCTGTTCCTTGGCCCAGCGCAGCAACTCCACGGTGCCCGCGGTCGACGCGTGGCAGATGTGAACGCGCGCACCGGCGTCGCGGGCCAACAGTGCGTCGCGGATCACGATCGACTCCTCGGCGGCGCGCGGCCACCCCGCCAGACCGAGCCGGGCGGCGTTGGGGCCCTCGTGCGCGACGGCGCCGACGGTCAGCCGCGGTTCCTCGGCGTGCTGGGCGATCAGCACACCCAGCCCCGAGGCGTATTCGAGCGCGCGCCGCATGATCAGCGGGTCGTGCACACAGATGCCGTCGTCGGAGAACATCCGCACCCGGCCGACACCGGCGGCCATCAGCCCCATCTCGGTGAGCTGGGCACCGGCCAGACCCACGGTGACCGCGCCGACGGGATGCACGTCGACCAGCCCCACCTGCTGTCCCCGGTGCCAGACATGATCGGTCACCACCGCGGTGTCGGCCACCGGGTCGGTGTTGGCCATCGCGAACACTGCGGTGTACCCGCCGAGTGCGGCTGCGGCGGAACCGGTTTCGATGTCCTCGGCGTATTCGCGGCCGGGTTCGCGCAGATGGGTGTGCAGATCGACGAATCCCGGCAGCAGAATCTGCCCGCGCACGTCGAGTACCTCCGCGTCCCCGGGCTCGAGACGCGCCCCGATGTCGGCGATCTGGCCATCGTCGTCGAGCACGTCGACCGGATCGCCCTCGCCGTAGGGGCGGACCCCCTGCAAAACCACGCTCATGCGCTGATCGCCTCCTGTTCGGCGCCGACGAGAAGGTGGAACAGCACCGCCATGCGGACGTGTACGCCGTTGGAAACCTGTTGCAGCACCGCGGATTGCGATGAATCGGCCACCGGACTGGCGATCTCCATCCCGCGCAGCATCGGGCCGGGGTGCAGCACCACCGCGCCGTCGTCCAGCAGCGCCTGACGCTTCTCCGACAGGCCGTAGCGCACGGAGTACTCCCGCGCCGACGGGAAGAACCCGCCGTTCATCCGCTCGGCCTGCACCCGCAGCATCAGCACCGCGTCGGCCGCGGGCAGTTCGGCGTCGAGTTCGTGCGACACCGTCACCGGCCAGCCGTCCACCCCGACGGGCAGCAGCGTGGGCGGCGCCACCAGCACGACCTCCGCACCCAGGGTGGCCAGCAGCAGCACGTTGGACCGCGCCACCCGGCTGTGCAGCACGTCGCCGACGATCACCACGCGGCGACCCTCGATGCCGCCGAGCCGCTGCCGGATCGTCAGCGCGTCGAGCAACGCCTGAGTGGGATGTTCGTGGGTGCCGTCCCCCGCGTTGATCACGCTGGGTCCGCCCTCTTCCGAGGCCGTCCACTCCGCCAGCTGCTGAGCCGCCCCGGAGGCCGGGTGCCGGATGATCAGCGCGTCGGCGCCGGCGGCGCGCAGGGTCAGCGCGGTATCGCGCAGCGACTCCCCTTTGGCCACAGATGATCCCGACGAGCTGACGTTGATCACGTCGGCGCTCATCCACTTGCCCGCGACCTCGAACGACACCCGGGTGCGGGTGGAGTTCTCGTAGAACATCGTGATCACGGTGCGACCGCGCAGCGTCGGCAGCTTCTTGACCTCGCGGCCCAGCAGCGCCTGGCTGAACCGGTCGGCGTCGTCGAGGATCGCGATCGCCTCGTCGCGGCTGAGGTCGGCCGCGCTCAACAGATGTCGGGTCATCGATTCTGTCTCTTCTTCGCGCAAGCGCTCATCAGCGTTCGGGCCCTCCGTAGGGTGCGATCCAGATGCCTTCCACGTCATCGGTTCCGGCCAGCCGCACCTTGACGTTCTCACTGCGCGAGGTCGGCACGTTCTTGCCGACGTAGTCGGCGCGCAGTGGGAGTTCGCGGTGGCCGCGGTCGACCAGCACGGCCAACTGCACGGCGTTCGGCCTGCCGAAGTCGCGCAAGGCGTCCAACGCGGCGCGCACCGAGCGCCCGGTGTAGAGCACGTCGTCGACGAGCACCACCAACGCGTGGTCGATGCCGCCCTCGGGGATCGAGGTGTCCGCCAGCGGCCGGGGCGGTTTGCTACCCAGGTCGTCGCGGTAGAGCGTGATGTCGAGGGCCCCGCGTCCCACGGTGACCCCGGAGAACTCCTCGATCTTCTCGGCCAGCCGGGTCGCGAGGGTGACCCCCCGCGTCGGAATGCCGAGCAGCACCACCCGGGGTGCGTCCGGGCCGTCGAGTGCGGTCTTCTCGATGATCTGATGCGCTATCCGGGAGATGGTGCGGCTCACGTCCGCCGCCGTCATCAATTCCCGGTCGGGGGTGTCAGGACTGCCCACGCGCGATCCAGACCTCCTTCTCCGCCTCGCGGGACGGATCGTTAAAGGATGTCAAACTGCCGGGGAGCCTACCACCGGCGCGGACATGCCCCGGTTGTGGTTAGCCTGGCTTGATGAATCTCGCTGGTAATGATGCGTCGATCCACGAGGCGGTCGACGCCGGACTGCTGTCGGGGGCAGTGACCCTGGTGTGGCAGGGCGGACGGGTGCTCCAGGTCAACGAACTGGGTCGCCGCGACGTCGAGGCGGGTCTGCCGATGCAACGCGACACCATCTTCCGCATCGCGTCGATGAGCAAGCCGGTCACGGTGGCGGCCGCCATGACGCTGGTCGACGAAGGCCGGTTGGCGCTGTCCGATCCGGTGACGCGGTGGCTGCCCGAATTGCAGGACATGACGGTGCTGGACGCGCCCGGCGGCCCGCTGGACCGCACCCATCCGGCGCGGCGGGACATCACCGTCGAGGATCTGATGACCCACCGCAGCGGGCTGGCGTACGTCTTCTCGGTGACCGGGCCGCTGGCCCGCGCCTACGGCCGGATCTCGGCGAAACAGGATCCGGGTGCCTGGCTCGCCGAGGTCGGCGCGCTGCCGCTGGAACACCAGCCCGGGGAGCGGATGACCTACAGCACCTCCACCGACGTGCTGGGCATCCTGCTCGAACGCATCGAGGGCTCCTCGCTGCAGGACGTGCTCACCGAGCGGATCCTCGGTCCCCTCGGCATGCCCGACACCGCGTTCTTCGTCGCGCCGCACAACCGGGGCCGGGTGGCGACGATGTACAAACTCGCCGACGACACGCTCAGCCACGACGCGATGGGCCCGCCGCGCACCACGCCGCCGCCGTTCTGCATGGGCGGGGCCAACCTGTTCTCCACCGCCGATGACTATCTGCGCTTCGCACGGATGCTCTTGAGCGGCGGGGAGATCGACGGTGTGCGCGTGCTCTCCGAGGATGCGGTGCGGCTGATGCGCACCGACCACCTCACCGCCGAGCAGAAGAAGCACCCGTTCCTGGGCATGCCGTTCTGGATGGGCCGCGGGTTCGGACTGAACCTGTCGGTCGTCACCGATCCGGCGAAGTCGCGCCAGCTGTACGGTCCCGGCGGACTGGGCACCTTCAGCTGGCCCGGCGCGTACGGCACGTGGTGGCAGGCGGACCCGAGCAACGATCTCATCTTGATCTACCTCATCCAGAACCTGCCCAACCTCAGCGCGGACGCCGCCGCCGCGGTCGCCGGGAACACCTCGCTGATGAAGCTGCAATCCGTCCAGCCCAAGTTCGTGCGGCGTACCTACGCGGCGCTGGATCTGTGACTTAATCTGTCGGCATGGCCAAGCCCACCGTCCTGATCAGCGGCGCAGGCATCGCGGGACCTGCTCTCGCACTGTGGTTGACGCGCAACGGGTTTAGCGTGGTCGTGACCGAGATCGCCGACGATATCCGACCCGGCGGACAGACGGTGGATCTGCGCGGCGCGGGTGCCGACGTGGTGGAGCGGATGGGTCTGCTGACCCAGATGCGCAGCCGCGCACTGTTCCAGCGCGGGATCGCCTGGGTGCGGGCCGACGGCAGCCGCCGCGCCGAGATGCCGGTCACCGCGTTCGACGGCAACGGCCCGGTCTCGAAGCTGGAGATCCTGCGCGGTGACATCGTCGAGGTCCTGTACGAGGCCACCAAGGCGGACACCGAGTACCGGTTCGGCACCCGCATCGCCGCCCTGGCCGAGCACGAGGCCGGTGTCGACGTCACGTTCGCCGACGGGTCGACGATGCAGGCCGACCTCGTCGTCGGCGCCGACGGACCGCATTCGGCGGTGCGCCGCCTCGCGTTCGGCCCGGAGGAGGACTTCATCCGGCCACTGGGCGGCTACAACGCCTGGTTCACCGCCCCCGACACCGCCGGGCTCGACGGCTGGTACCTGGCGTTCCAGGCGCCGGGCGGGCTGCACGCCTCGATGCGCCCGTCCCACGATCCGGCGCTGGCCAAAGCCAGCCTGTCGTTCCGGTCCGAACCGCTCACCTACGACCGGCACGACATGGACACGCAGCGCGCACTGCTGCGGGAACGGTTCGCCGGTGCCGGCTGGCAGTGCGACGCGCTGCTGGACGCGGCCGAGACCGCCGACGACTTCTACTTCGATTCGTTCGCGCAGGTCCACATGCCCGGGTGGTCGACGCGCCGGGTGGCGCTGGTCGGCGACGCCGGCTACTGCGCCTCGCCCCTGTCCGGGATGGGCACCAGCCTCGCGCTGGTCGGCGGCTATCTGCTCGCGGGCGAACTCGGCGCCGGGGACGGGATGTCCGGCGACCGGCTCGCGGCGGCGCTGGCGTCCTACGACCGGTTGATCCGGCCCTACGTCGAGCGCTGCCAGCACCTGAACAACACGCTGGACCGCTATGCGCCGATGACCGAGAAGGACATCCAGAACACCGCCTGGGCGTACAAGTGGATGCAGCGCTGGCCGTTCCGGATCGTCGCGTCGCGACTGTGGTTCACCACCGCCGACGCCATCACGCTGCCCGACTATCCCGTCCGCAGCACCGGCGGCTCGTAGGGCCGCACGTCGAGCAGCGGGATCACCTGGCGGGCGAAGCGTTCGGCCTCGGCGGCCAACGGCCAGCCCGACAGGATCCAGGTGTCGATGTCCAGTCGCGCGGACAACTCGGTGATCAGCCCCGCCACCGTCTCCGGGCTGCCGATCAGATAGTTGCCCGAGCCCTTACCGGCGATGTCGAACGGCGGTTCACCGGAGGTCCAGGTGGTCAGGCCCGCGGCGAGTCCGGGCGCGAACTCGAGCTGCTCGCGGCTGGGCAGGCGCCCGGCCCGCAGGCTGTCGATGCGGCTCTGGACCTGCGGGTCATCACTCGACATCTCCGCCAGCGGCCCGAATCCGAACGACCTCAGATTGCGGTCCGCCAGGCGCACCATTTCGGCCGGATCGGTCTGCGCCAGTTGCCATTCGAAGTGTCGCCAAGCCTCGGCGTGGGTGTCCCGGACGATCACGCTGGCCAGCACGCCCACCGGGATGACGCGTCCGGCGGCGTCGGCGGCCTGCCGCATCGCGCCGAAAGTCTTTGCCAGGCTGCCGGGTTCGGCGAGGAAGCTCAGATAGCTGTCGAGTACCGCGACGGCGTGGCGGATCCCCTCCGGTGACGCACCGGTCCCCCACACCGGGACACCGCCCTCCTGGCGCGGCCCGGCGATCGGCGGTTTGTAGCGCGGGCCGAACCGGAAGTGCTCACCGTCGAACGCGGCCGCATCGTCGAGGTACAGCCGGCGCACGGTCTTCCAGAACTCCTCGGATTCGCCGTAGCGCGCGGCTTTCGGGGCGAACCGGCCGTAGCGGGCCAGTACGGGGTCGGCGCCGTTGACCTGGTTGAAGATCAGCCGACCACCCGAATAGTGGTCGAAGACCTGCGCCTCCTCGGCGAGGAGCGCGGGCGGTTTGACGCCGGGGTACTCGGGGATCATGAAGCGCAACCGCTCGGTGTCGCCCACCAGGGCGATGGTCTCCCGCGCGGTGCTCAGCGCGCCGAAGTAGCCGAGCCCGTCCAGCGCGGCCGCCACCGACCGCAGATGCGAAAGCGACGGTGGCACACGGTGTTCCGGCTGCCATGGCACATCGCCGTCGGCGCCGTTGAGGTACCACATGATGCGCAGGCCGGAACCGGCGTGTGCCTCGGGGTCAGGCATCGTCGCCGACGGCGCGCACCGCCTCTGCCGCCGCCCGGATCTGGGGGGTCACCAGCATGACCTGGCCCAGCACCCCGTTGACGAATCCCGGAGAGTCATCGGTGGAGAGCTGTTTGGCCAGTTCGACCGCCTCGTCGACCGCCACCGGTTCGGGTACGTCCTCGGCGTGCAGCAGCTCCCACACGGCCACCCGCATGATCGCGCGATCCACGGCGGGCAACCGGTCGAGCGTCCAGCCCTGCAGATGCGCCGAGATCAGATCGTCGATGTGGGCGCGGTGCTCGGTCACCCCGCGCGCGACAGTCACGGTGTACGGGTTGAGAGCGGTCACGTCGGGCTGCTGTCCGGCCAGCGCGTTGCGCGCGGTGGCGACCTCGGCGGCGGTCATCCCGCGCGCCTCGGCTTCGAAGAGCAGATCGACCGCGCGCTTGCGGGCCTGGTGCCGGCCCCGGTCCGGTTTGCGGTCAGGCATGACTAGCTGTTGACGCGGCCCAGGTAGTTGCCGTCCCGGGAGTCGACTTTGAGCTTGTCGCCGGTGTTGATGAACAGCGGCACCTGGATTTCCGCACCCGTCTCGAGGGTGGCCGGTTTGGTGCCCGCACTGGAGCGGTCACCCTGCAGACCGGGTTCGGTCGAGGCCACCACGAGTTCGACGGTGACGGGCAGCTCGAGATACAGCGGCACCCCGTCGTGGAACGCGATCTGCACGGGCATGCTCTCGAGCAGGAAACCGGCGGCCCGGCCGACCAGCGCCTCCGGAAGCGGATGCTGCTCGTAGTCCTCGGAGTCCATGAACACGAAGTCCGAACCGTCGCGGTAGAGGTAGGTCGCGTCGCGGCGGTCGACGGTGGCGGTCTCCACCTTCACACCGGCGTTGTAGGTCTTGTCGACGGTCTTGCCCGAGACGACGTTCTTGAGCTTGGTCCGCACGAACGCCGGACCCTTACCGGGCTTGACGTGCTGGAACTCGATGATCTGCCAGAGTTGGCCGTCGATGTTCAGGACGAGCCCATTTTTGAAGTCGGCGGTCGATGCCACGGTCGGTGTTCTCCTGTAGTCCTAGTTGATGACCACCAGTTCCTTGGGGAACCGGGTGAGCAAGTCGGGTGTGTCTTCCCCTGCGCCTGTAGGGCTGCCGACGACCAGCGTGTCCTCGATACGGACACCGCCACGGTCGGGGAGGTAGACACCGGGTTCCACGGTGACCGCAGAGCCAGCAAGCAGTGTACCGGCGGCGGCGGCATTGATTCCCGGCGCTTCGTGGATCTGCAGTCCGACGCCGTGTCCGAGGCCATGCCCGAAGTGGTCGGCGTAGCCGGCGTCGGCGATGACGCGCCGGGAGGCGGTGTCGACGTCTTTGAGCGTCACGCCCGGGGCCAGGGCCTCGCGGCCGGCCCGCTGCGCGTCGGCGACCAGCGCGTAGATGTCACGTTGCCAGTCGGCAGCTCGGCCCAGCACGAAGGTGCGGGTCATATCGGAGTGGTAGCCCGACACCAGCGCGCCGAAGTCGATCTTGACGAAGTCGCCGGCCGCCAGCACGGCGTCGGTCGGCCGGTGGTGCGGGATGGCGGAGTTCGCGCCCGCGGCGACGATGGTCTCGAAAGACGGGCCGTCCGCGCCGTGGTCGAGCATCAGGTCCTCGAGCTCGCGACGCACCTCTTTCTCGGTGCGACCGGGCCGGAGTCCGCCCCGGGCGAGCAGATCGGCCAGCGCCGCGTCGGCGGCCTCGCACGCCAGCCGCAGCAGCGCCACCTCACCGGCGTCCTTGACCTCACGCAACGCCTCGACGGTGCCCGGAGCGCGGACCAGTTCGGTCCGGCCGGCGGCCTCCAGCAGCCGGGCGTGTTGGTCGACGGTCACCACGTGGCTCTCGAAGCCCAGCCGGGCGGTCCCGGCCGCGGCCGCCCGCTCCACCAGGTGGGGTCCGCAGGCGCGTTCGATGACCACCTCGGCGTCGGGCGCCTGGGCGGCGGCCTGTGTGCGGTACCGGCCGTCGGTGGCCAGCACCGGCGTGACGTCCGACGCGCTGATGAGCAACGCCGCGTTGGAACCGGTGAATCCGGACAGGTATCGCACGTTGATGAGGTCGGTGACCAGCATCGCATCGAGTTCGGCCGCGATCAGTCGCTCGCGCAGCCGGTCCCTGCGCTGGGAAATTGTCACAGCCGCTGACGCTACTCGCTAGGCTGTTGCGCCATGAGCAAGTGGTTACTGCGCGGATTGGTGTTCGCGGCCCTGATGGTGATCGTCCGATTGCTGCAGGGAGCGATGATCAACGCCTGGGAGACGCGGGCCACGACGATCAGCATTTCGTTGGTGGCGGTCTACGCGATCGTCGCCTTCATCTGGGGTTTCTTCGACGGTCGCGCCGACGCGCGTAAGAACCCGGACCCCGATCGCCGCGCCGATCTGGCGATGACGTGGCTGCTGGCCGGACTCTTCGCCGGCGTCGTCAGCGGTCTGGTCACGTGGCTGATCGGGATGTTCTACAAGAACCTCTACGTCGAGGCCCTGGTCAGCGAGGTCACCACGTTTGCGGCGTTCACCGCGCTGCTGGTATTCCTGCTGGCGATCCTCGGTGTGGCGATCGGCCGCTGGCTGGTCGACCGCAAGACCCCGGATCAGCCGCGCCAGCGTGAGGACGACGAGCGCGCCGACACCGATGTGTTCGCCGCCGTGCGACCCGGCGGCTCCGAGGAGTCGCGGACGGCCGAGGATTACGAGCCGCAGACCGGCCCGGTGGCCACCCAGACCGCCACCGACCGCCCCGAGTCGCGCGCCTAGGCCGCCAGGTAGCGCAGGGCCAGCAGATAGCCCTGCACACCCAGACCGACGATCACGCCGGTCGCGACGCCGCTGAGATACGAGTGGTGCCGGAACTCTTCGCGCCGGTGCACGTTCGAGATGTGCACCTCGATCAGGGTGCCGAGTTCTGCACATGCGTCGCGCAGGGCGACCGAGGTGTGGGTGAGCGCGCCGGCGTTGAGTATCACGGGCTGCCCCGCGTCTGCCGCGTCGTGGATCCAGCCCAGCAGCTCGCCCTCGCTGTCGCTCTGCCGCACCACGGCGGCCAGGCCGAGGCCGGCGGCCTCCTGCTCGATCAGGGCGACGAGGTCGTCGTGGGTGGTACTGCCGTAGACGGCCGGTTCGCGCTTACCCAGCCGACCCAGGTTGGGACCGTTGATGACCTGAACGGTACTTCCGGCGCTCACTGCGCTCCCCCCACCACCGAGTAGGCCGCCGCCAGCAGCGCCGGGTCCGGACCTTCGAGCCGGCCGGGTTTGGCCAGACCGTCGAGGACCACGAACCGCAGCACTCCCGAGCGGGTCTTCTTGTCCCCGGCCATGTACTCCAGCAGCTGCGGAAGCGCGTCGGCGTCGTAGGAGATGGGCAGCCCGAGCGCGGTGAGCACGCTGCGGTGCCGGTCGGCGGTCTCGTCGTCGAGCCGGCCGGCCAGCCGGCCGAGTTCGGCGGCGAACACCAGCCCGACCGAGACGGCCGCGCCGTGGCGCCAGCTGTAACGTTCGCGGCGTTCGATGGCGTGCGCGAGCGTGTGGCCGTAGTTGAGGATCTCCCGCAGCGCGGATTCCTTCTCGTCGGCGGCCACCACCTCGGCCTTGACGGCGACCGCACGCCGGATGAGTTCGGGCAGCACGTCCGCGGTGGGGTCGATCGCGGCCTCGGGGTCGGCCTCGATGATGTCGAGGATCTGCGGGTCGGCGATGAAGCCGGCCTTGACCACTTCCGCCATCCCCGCCACGATCTCGTTGCGCGGCAGGGATTCCAGCGTCGCGAGGTCGATCAGCACGGCGGCCGGCTGGTGGAATGCGCCGACGAGGTTCTTGCCTGCGTCGGTGTTGATGCCGGTCTTTCCGCCGACAGCGGCGTCGACCATGCCGAGCAGTGTCGTCGGCACGTGCACGATGTCGATACCCCGCAGCCAGGTGGCGGCGGCGAATCCGGCGACGTCGGTGGCCGCTCCCCCGCCGAGGCTGACGACGGCGTCCTTGCGGCCGAGCCCGATGCGGCCGAGCACCTCCCAGATGAAACCGAGGACGGGCAGTTCCTTACCGGCCTCGGCATCGGGGATCTCGATGCGGTGCGCGTCGATTCCCTTGTCCGACAGGTGACTTCGGATCGCCTCGGCGGTCTGGGTGAGCGTCGGCTGGTGCAGGATCGCGACTTTGTGCCTGCCCTCGAGCTGGTGGCCCAGCTCGGTGAGCAGGCCGGTGCCGATGATCACCGGGTACGGGGGGTCGACGAGGACGTCGACGGTGACCGCTTCGCTCATGCGTGTCTTCCGGGTTTGCGCGCGGCCATGACCGCGGGGGTGGGCGGGGTGTTGTCGGTGGGCTCGGAGGTCGGGGGCGTTTCCGGGGCGCCGGCCGTGGGGTCGCGGCGCCACGGCGGCCTGCGGCGACGGCGCGGCCGGTTCACCTCGGCGCTCGCCGGTTTGGTGGGGTCGGGGGTGTGCTCGAGCCGGTGCACGATGTGGCGCACCACCGCTCCGGGATTGCGCCGGTTGGTGTTGACGCGCAGCGTGGCCACCCGCCGGTAGAGCGGTACGCGTTCGGTCATCAACGCCCGGTACTTCTCGGCGCGGTCGCCACCGGCCAGGAGCGGACGCACGTTGCTACCGCCGGTGCGGCGGATCCCCTCGGCGGCGCTGATCTCGAGATAGACCACGGCGTGTCCGGCGAGCGCGTCACGGACACCGGGGGTGGTCACCGCACCACCGCCCAGCGACAGCACGCCGTCGTGGTTCTGCAGCGCATCGCGGATCACTTCCTCCTCGAGGCGCCGGAACTCTTTTTCGCCGTCCTCGGCGAAGATCTCGGCGATGGTGCGGCCGGTGCGCTGTTCGATGGCGACGTCGGTGTCGAGCATCGCCACGCCGAGCGCTTTGGCCAGGCGCCGGCCGATCGTCGACTTACCCGATCCGGGCAGCCCGACCAGCACCGCCTTCGGGGCCATCAGCCTGGCGTCTCGACGGGATGGGCCCCGACCGGGTGCGTTTCGCGCTCCGCGACGGCGCGCAGGTAGGACTCGACGTTGGCGCGGGTCTCGGCCAGCGAGTCGCCGCCGAACTTCTGCAGCGCGGCGCGGGCCAGCACGAGCGCGACCATCGTCTCGACGACGACGCCGGCGGCAGGCACCGCGCAGACGTCGGAGCGCTGGTGGATCGCGACGGCTTCCTCGCCCGTGGCCATGTCGACGGTGGCCAGCGCGCGCGGCACCGTGGAGATCGGTTTCATCGCGGCGCGCACCCGCAGCGGCTGGCCGTTGGTCATCCCGCCCTCCAGGCCGCCCGCGCGGTTGGTGGAACGCACCACACCGTCGGGGCCCGGGTAGATCTCGTCGTGGGCGACGCTGCCGCGCCGGCGGGCGGTCTCGAATCCGTCGCCGATCTCGACGCCCTTGATGGCCTGGATGCCCATGACGGCACCGGCGAGCTGGCTGTCGAGGCGGTTCTCCCCGCTGGTGAACGAGCCGATTCCGACCGGCAGCCCGTGCACGACGACCTCGACGACGCCGCCGAGCGTGTCACCGTCGCGTTTGGCGGCCTCGATCTCGGCGATCATGGATTGCTCTGCCTCTTGGGTGTACGCGCGCACCGGGCTGCCGTCGACGGCGGCCAGGTCGGCGGGCTGCGGCGGCGGGCCGTCGTAGGGGGCCGACGCACCGATGGAGATGACGTGGGAGACCACCTCGACGCCGAGGGCCTGGCGCAGGAAGTTGCGGGCCACGGTGCCGGCGGCGACGCGGGCGGCGGTCTCGCGGGCGCTGGCGCGTTCGAGCACCGGCCGGGCGTCGTCGAAGCCGTACTTGAGCATGCCGGCGTAGTCGGCGTGCCCCGGGCGGGGCCGGGTCAGCGGGGCGTTGCGCGCGGCGCTGTCGGCGAGCACCTGCTCGTCGACCGGGTCCGGCGCCATCACGGTCTCCCACTTCGGCCACTCGGTGTTGCCGATCTCGATCGCGATCGGCCCGCCGAGGGTGAGGCCGTGCCGGACGCCGGCCAGCATGGTCACTTCGTCCTGCTCGAACTTCATCCGGGCGCCGCGGCCGTAGCCGAGCCGGCGCCGCTGTAGCTGCGCGGAGATGTCCGCCGACGTCACAGACACACCGGCGACCATGCCTTCGAGCATGGCCACCAGCGCACGGCCATGGGATTCACCGGCAGTCGTCCATCGCAACACGCGTCCCATCTTCCCACGGCCCGCAGTCCGCCCCGAAATCCCGGGGGAACGCCGGTGGAACACCGGCCGCGGGGCTTCGCGTTGTGTCGTCGCATGAAGGCGATCACCTACGCCCGGACGGGCGACAGTTCCGTATTGCAGTTGCACGACCGCCCGGTGCCCGAACCGGGGCCGGGCGAGGTGCGGGTCCGCATCGCGCTCTCGGGCGTGAACCCCACCGACTGGAAGCACCGGCAGGGCGCAGCACCCGGCCGGGAACTGGAATTCGCCGAGCTGGTACCCCACCACGACGGCGCGGGGGTGGTGGACGCGCTCGGCGACGGCGTCTCCGGACTTGCGGTGGGTGACCGGGTGTGGGTGTTCATGGCCCAGCATCAGCGTCCGGGTGGCACGGCCCAGGAGTACGTGGCGCTGCCCGCGACGGCGGTGGTGCCGCTACCCGCAGGGGTCGACTTCGAGGTCGGCGCCAGCCTGGGGGTGCCCGCCCTGACGGCGCACCGGGCGCTCACCGTCGCCGAGGGGCTGCCGTCGCGGCTGCACCCTGGTGCGCTGGACGGTGTGACGGTGCTCGTGGCCGGCGGCGCGGGCGCCGTCGGCCATGCGGCCATCCAGCTGGCCCGGTGGGCGGGCGCTCGGGTGATCACGACGGTGAGCAGCCCCGAGAAGGCGGCGCTGGCGTCCGCGGCGGGCGCGGACCACGTCGTGAACTACCGCTCGGAGGATGCGGTGCAGGCGATCCGCGCCGCGGCCCCCGACGGGGTGGACATCGTGGTGGAGGTGGCGCCCGCGCAGAACGCCGCGCTGAACACAGCGGTGGTGTCGAACCGGGCGACGATCTCGATCTACGCGAACAACGGCGGCACCGCCGTGGAACTCGACATCATGCCGAACATGTGGGTCAACGCCCGCTACCAGTTCCTGGTCCTCTACACCGTGGGTGAGGACGTGCTGGCCGCCGCGCGCGACGACGTTGCCGCCGCGGTGGCGGCGGGCGCCATGGGCGTCGGCGAGGGCGCCGGTCTACCGCTGCACTATTTCCCGCTGGAGGACACGGCGGCAGCGCACGACGCCGTGGAGAGCGGTGTCACGGGAAAGGTGCTCATCCGGGTCGGCGAGTAGCCGGCCAGCGCTCGGTGATCAGCTCAGTCATCGCGTCCACCCACGCGTCGTCGAGGCTGGCGTCGTGGCGGATGAGGATGCGGAAGATCGCCGTCCCCGCCACGACCTCGGCGAGCATCGGCAGGTCGTCGCCGCCGCGCCGCTGCTGGCCGAAGCGCGATTCGAAGGCGGCCAGATTGCCGGCCAGCCGGGCGGTCATCGTGCGGTGCAGATCCGGGTCGGCGACGGTGTCGGCGATCAGCCCGGGCAGGGCGACGCGGACCTCCGGGCGGTCGAACATCGCGCGCGTGGTCTCGACGAGGGCGCGGATGTCGGCGCGGATGTCACCGGCGCCGTCCGGGATCGAGGTGGCCTCGGCCGAGAGCACCGCCTCGTGGACGAGTTGCGCCTTGCCCGACCACCGCCGGTAGATCGCGGCGGTGGTGGTGCCTGCCCGGGCGGCGATGGCCGACAGCGACAGCGCCGAGTAGCCGGTCTGGAGAATCAGCTCGCGGGTGGCGTCGATGATCGCGGCGTCGATCCGGCCGTCGCGGGGGCGGCCCGGCGCCTTGCCTTCGCCGCGCTGATCTGCTGTCATATCCGCAGTCTAGTTCCAATACAGCACGCATCGTATTTGTTAGGGAGCTCGTGAACCTCAGCCCGCTCGACGAGTACCCGATCCATCAGGTGCCCGCGCCGATCGCCGCACCCGCAACGTCGGACCGCAACTTCTACGACCGGTCCTACTTCAACGTGCTCGACCGCGACGGCCGGTTCATGGCGCTGACCGGTATCGGCTACTACCCGCGCCTCGGCGTCAAGGACGCCTACTTCCTGGTGCGGCGCGGGGACACCCAGACCGCGGTGCACTTCAGCGATGCGATCGACGACGACCGGCTCCACCAGCACGTCAACGGTTACCGCCTCGAGGTCGTCGAACCGCTGCAGGAGTTGCACCTGACCATCGCCGAGACCGAGGGCATCTCCGCGGACCTGACGTGGCGCGGACTGTTCCCCGCCGCACTGGAGCGTCCGCACGAGATGCTGACCGAACGGCGGGTGACGTTGCACGCGTGCCGATTCGCGCAGGTGGGCAGCTGGCAGGGCTGGATCGACGTCGACGGTGAGCGGTTGACCGTCGAGCACGACACCAGCGTTGCCAGCCGGGACCGGTCGTGGGGCATCCGCCCCGTCGGCGAGCCGGAACCGGCCGGGCGGCCCGACACCGCGTTCGGCGGCATGTGGTGGCTGTATCTGCCGCTGGCGTTCGACGACTACCAGCTGTTCCTGATCCTGCAGGAGGATCCGGACGGCCACCGCAGCCTCTACGACTGCACGCGCCGGTGGCGCGACGGCAGGGTCGAACAGCTCGACGGCGTACGGGCGACGATCCACTACACGCCCGGGACGCGGATCCCGCACGGCGCCCATGTCGAGTTCATGAACCGCGCGGGTGAGAAGATCCAGCTCGACGTCGAATCGAAGTTGTTCGCGCCCATCGCATTCGGGTCCGGTTACGGCGGCGACACCTCATGGGGTCACGGCACCTGGAAGGAGGGCCCGTTCACCGAACGGGTCAGCTTCGACCTGACCGATCCTGCCGTGATGGCCAGGGCGCCGTTCAGTCTGATCGACCATGTCGGCAAGGCCGTGTGCACCGAGGCCGACGGCACCACCCGCGAGGGTGCGGGGCTGTTCGAGCACGGCATCATCGGACCGCACCGTCCGTCGGGGTTCACCGACTGGACCGACGTGGCGGGATAGGGCGGCGAGATGAAGGTCATGACAGCGTTGTTCGGGCCCACCGATGCGGTCGAACGGGCAGGTCTGCTCAAGGAGGCCGGTGCGTCCGGGGTGTTCACCTTCGAGGGGCCGTTCGACGTGTTCACCCCGCTGGTGCTGGCGTCGACGGTCAAGGGTCTGGACGTGATGTCCAACGTCGCGATCGCGTTCCCGCGCAACCCGATCCAGCTGGCCCACCAGGCCAACGATCTGCAGTTGCTCGCCGAGGGCCGGTTCATCCTGGGCCTGGGCACGCAGGTGCGCGCACAGATCGAGAAGCGCTACGGCGTGGCGTTCGACAAACCCGTCGCACGGATGAAGGAACTGGTGGGGGCGCTGCGCGCGATCTTCGCCACCTGGAACGACGGGGAGCGACTCGACTTCCGCGGCGAGTACTACCGCCACACCCTGATGACACCGACCTTCGTCCCCGGGCCGAATCCCTACGGTCCGCCCCCGATCTATCTGGGGGCGCTGGGTCCGCGGCTGACCCGGGCCACCGCGGAGGTGGCCGACGGTCTGCTGGTGATGCCGTTCGGGTCGAAGCGGTTCCTGCACGAGACCACGCTGCCGGCGGTCCGTGAGGGCCTCGCCGCCGCGGGCCGCTCCGAGGACGACTTCGCCGTAGTGCCCGAGGTGATCGTCTCCGTCGGCACTGGGTCGGACGACGACCACCACTCGACCCGAATGCTGTTGGCCTTCTACGGTTCCACCCCTGCCTACCGTCCCGTGCTCGACGCCCACGGGTGGGGCGATCTGCAACCCGAGCTGAACGCGATGTCCAAACAGGGCCGCTGGCAGGAGATGGCGACCCTGATCGACGACGAGATCCTGCACACCATCGCCGCCTGCGGCACCCCGGCCGAAGTGGCCGCACACATCCGGGACCGCGTCGACGGGGTGTCCGACCGGATCTGCCTGTACCAACCGGGCCCCATCGCAGTCGACGCACTCGCCGAGATCGTGGACGCGTTGACCTGACATGGCGCCGAGAACCCTCGAATTCGACGACATCACCGACGACCGCTTCGGCGGAAAGGCCGCCGGTCTGGCGGAATTGCGCCGTATCGGCCTCGCCGTCCCGGTGGGCTTCGTGGTCGCCGACGCGTCCGCGTCAGACCCACTCGACGCCGCAGTGCACCGATTCACCGAGATGTCCGCCGCCGGGGCGACTCCGGTGGCGGTCCGGTCCTCCGCGGCCGGGGAGGACGGCGCCGACCAGTCCTTCGCCGGTCAGTACGACACCGTGCTCGGCGTCGACTCCGTCGACGGATTCGTCGCGGCCGTACGCCGGTGCGCGGAATCCGTCGGCTCCCGACGTGCATCGTCCTACAGCGGCGACTCCCCCGCCGTCATGAACGTTGTCGTGCAGCAGATGGTGGACGCACGGGCCGCGGGCGTCGTGTTCACCGCCGACCCGGCGACCGGACGGCGCGATTTGCTGGTCATCGACGCCGTGGCCGGGCTCGGCGAAGCGCTCGTCGACGGCTCGGCCTCTCCCGATCACATCGTGCTGACCGCCGACGGCGACACCGCGGTGCGCGAGGGCCCCGGTCCGGTCCTGTCCCCCGGCGAGATCACCGAGATCCGTTCCGGCGCACTGCGCGCGGCCGGTCACTGGGGCATTCCGCTGGACCTCGAATGGGCGATCGACCACACCGGCACGCTGTGGTGGCTGCAGGCCCGGCCGATCACCACGCTGCCCGGGGACCTCAACGAGATGGATTCACCCCTCGCCGGCGCCGAACACGTGTACACCCGCTGCAACATCGGCGAGATGATGCCGGGGGCGTTCTGCCCGCTGACGGCGTCGGTGTCGGGGTACGCCATCGACTACGCGATGCAGATGACGCAGGTGGTGGCCCGCGCCCAGGAGCGGTACGACACCCCGTGGCTGCAGGTCGGCTACTTCTACGGCCACATGTTCCTGAACATGACCGAAGGCACGGCACTGAGTTCGGGCATCCTGGGCAACTCGCTGGAACAGTTCTCGATGTCGATCTGCGGGCGGGTGATCGACGAACTCGAACCCAAACCGCCGAAACCGTTCGCGCGCAAGCTGGTCAACACGGTCCGGCTGTCGTCGTTCGCGCTGTCCGCCGGTCCGGCGATCCGCCGGCTGCCGAACCAGATCGGCGAGTACGCGGTACCGACCGGTGACGACCCGCGGCTGGTCCTGCGCCAGCTGGACACCGGGGTCGACCTCTACTGTGACGTCACCCTCACCCACGTGCGGTCCTCGTCGCGCGCGGCGGTGGCGGCCAACATCCTGGAGAGCGTCCTGGTCCGGGACGCGGTGAAGAACGGCCGCAGCGCCGAAGACGGTCAGGCCGAGGCGATCCGGCTCATGTCGGGAGCGGCGGACGTCGAGAGCGCGCTCATGGTGGAGGAACTCGACTCGGTGGTGCGCACGCTGGCCGCCGAACGGGCGGGTGCCGAACGGTTCCTGGCGGCCGACCCGGCGCAGGCCGTCACCGAGTTGCGGGCGGCCTCGGGCGCCGGCGGTGCGGCGTTGCGGGAGTTCCTGATCCGCCACGGCCACCGGGGCTACCGCGAACTGTGCATGCGCGATCCCTCCTGGGCCGAGGACCCCCGCGGGCTGGGCACGATGCTGCAGGTCATGCTGCGGGCCGCGCGCAATCCGGCCGAACGTGGTACCGCGCAGGGACGGAGCGACGCGCCGCGATCGAGGGCCGTGCGGTTACTCGCCCGGCTCGCGCAGGGCGGTGCGCGCGGCCGCGAGGAGACCAAATCGAAGATGGCGCTGATGGCGCACGCGCTCAAACGCGGTTACCGCCATCTCGGTGAGGTGCTGACCCGGTCGGGCCGGCTCCCGGACGCCGATCTCATCTTCTTCTTCGACCGCAGCGAACTCCCCCGCCTCGTCGATGACCGGGCCGCGGACGGGGATGTCGCCGAGCTCGTCGAGCGCGCCCTGCAGCGGCGGGCGGCGCTGCCGTTCCAGGACGCCCTCGAGTTCGAGGACGTATCGATCGGCCGCCCCACACCGGTACTCGCGCCGCCGCCGAGCGCGACGGCCGAGAACGAGATCGCCGGACGTCCCGCCAGCCGTGGGACGGTGGAAGGCGTTGTGCGGGTGGCGAAGTCGATTCGCGACGCGGTCGACGTGCAACGCGGCGAGATCCTCGTCGCGCCGGTGACCGATGTGGGTTGGACGCCCTATTTCACGGTGATCGGCGCACTGGTCACCGACATCGGCAGCTCGGTGTCGCACGGCGCCGTGGTGGCACGCGAATACGGGCTGCCCTGTGTGGTCAACACTCTGGTGGCCACCCAGGTGCTCCGGACCGGGGACCGGGTGCGGGTGGACGGCGACCGCGGCCTGGTCACCCGGCTCGCCTAGGGTTTGGGCGTCGAACGCCCCCAGCCGGTGTGGCGGGTGGTCTCGTCCAGCAGCGGGATCACCCGGTAGGGCAGCGGTGTGGTCAGGGCGAGCGTCGTGCTCGAGTGCACGACCCCGGGGATCGCCAGGATCCGCACCACCAGTTCCTGCAGTTCGGCCTGCGTGCCGGTGGCGACCCGCACCAGCAGATCCTCCCGGCCAGTCGTCGCGTGCACCTCGAGCACCTGCGGGATACCGGCCAGACCGCTGACCACCGAGGCCATCCCGACCTGGGTGATCTCCAGTGCGACGAAAGCTTGCACCGCCACGCCGGCCTGCGCGAGGTCCACGCGCGGCTCGTAGCCGGTCACCACACCGGACTCCTCCAGGCGGCGCACCCGGGACTGCACGGTGTTCCGCGACACCCCCAGCGCCGACGACAGTTCGACCACCCCGGTGCGGGCGTCGTCGGTCAGCTTGCGCAGGATCTGCAGGTCGAGCCGGTCCAAGCTGGTCATTCTTCCCACCTTAGGGCGTGACGGGCGTCACCAACTGACCCATCCGACCAGTTGTCGGCTGATCAGTTGACCGCCTGGTCATCGAGTCGCACGCTTGAAGGAGCCAAGCGATCACCCTCGGAGGAGGTGGGTCTGATGACCGACCTGGCCGACAACCACTGTCCCGCCCCGTATGACCTCACGTCCCGGTACTCGGCGGCTTCGGGTCCGGTGCTGCTGACCGGTGTGCAGGCCATCGCCCGCCAACTGGTGGAGCAGCACGTGCGCGACCTGCGGGCCGGCCACCGCGTCGCCACCTTCGTCTCCGGTTATCAGGGCAGTCCGCTGGCCGGGCTCGACCGGCTCCTGGCCGGCCTCGGCGACGTCACCGCCAGCCACGACGTCACGCTGGTCCCCGGGGTGAACGAGGAACTGGCGGCGACCGCCGTCTGGGGCAGTCAGCTCGAACTCCCGAAGGGCAGGCGCAGCCACGACGGGGTCGTCGGGGTCTGGTACGGCAAGGGCCCCGGCCTGGACCGCGCCGGCGATGCCCTGCGCCACGCCGTCATGTACGGCGCCCATCCGGCCGGCGGCGCCCTGGCCCTGGTCGGCGACGACCCGGCGGCGAAATCGTCGACCGTGCCCGCCGCGAGCGAGCGGACCCTGGCCGCGCTGTCGATGCCGGTGCTGTTCCCGCGCAACGCGGAGGAGGTCGTGGCCTTCGGGCTCTACGGTGTCGCGCTGTCCCGGGCGTCGGGCTGCTGGCCCGCACTCAAGATCGTCGCCGACGTCGCCGACGGTCTCTGGACGCTCGACCGGGACTTCGCCGACTTCCCCATCACCGTCCCCACCATCGACTGGGACGGCCGGCCGTGGACCTACCGGCAGCGCGTCATGGCCGCTCCGGCCGACAGCCTGCTCGCCGAAGCCGATCTCTACGGACCCCGGTGGGCGATGGTCGAGGCCTTCGGCGCCGCCAACCCGATCGACACCATCGAGGTCGATCCGGCCGACGCCTGGCTGGGCATTGTCGCGGTCGGCACCGCGTACGACTCTGTACGCCAAGCGCTTTCCGATCTCGGCCTCACCGAGGCCGACCTGCTCGAGGCCGGGATCCGCATCCTGCGCGTCGGCATGCCGTATCCGCTCGGCGCGGCGACGGTCCGTCGGCTCGCCGCCGGGGCGGACCGGGTGCTGGTCGTCGAGGACAAGACCGCGTTCGTCGAATCCCAGGTGAAAGAGCTCCTGTACGGCCGCGATCGGGCGCCCGCGGTGCTCGGCAAGCGGGGCCTCGACGGGCGTCCCCTCATCCCGGCGGACGGCGAACTGACCGCCGCCCGGCTGGCCGGCCCGCTGCGCCGGGTCCTCTCCGAGCGCGTGACGGTGACGGCACCGCCGCCACCGCCGTTGTCGCTCACCGTGTTGCCCACCAAGCGCACCGCCTACTTCTGCTCCGGCTGCCCGCACAACCGCTCCACCGCGGTCCCGGCCGGATCGCTGGCCGGCGGCGGCATCGGCTGCCACACGCTGGTGACGTTGTCGCCGCGTACCGACTCCCACGTCACCGGTCTGACCCAGATGGGCGGTGAGGGCGCGCAGTGGATCGGGCAGGCGCCCTACACCGACGTCGAGCACATCTTCCAGAACATCGGCGACGGAACGTATTTCCACTCCGGCCAGCTGGCGATTCAAGCCAACATCGCGGCCGGGACGAACATCACCTACAAGATCCTGTACAACTCGGCGGTCGCGATGACCGGTGCGCAGGACGCCGAGGGCGGGTTGCCGGTACCGGAGCTGACGCGCAAGCTCACCGCCGAGGGCGTGGCCGGGATCATCGTCTGCGCGGAGGACCCGGGGCGCTACCGGCACGCCGCGTTCGCCCCCGGGGTCAGGCTGTGGCATCGGGACCGCCTCGACGAGGCGCAGCGGATCCTGCGTGACACCAGGGGGGTGACGGTGCTGATCTACGACCAGCAGTGCGCGGCCGAGGCCCGCCGCAAACGCAAGCGCGGCAGCCTGCCCGTCCGGCGCACCCGCGTGGTCATCAACGAGGCGGTCTGCGAAGGCTGCGGTGACTGCGGCGTCAAGAGCAACTGCCTGTCCGTCCAGCCCGTGGATACCGAGTTCGGCCGCAAGACCCGGATCGATCAGACCTCGTGCAACACCGACTACTCGTGCCTCGACGGCGAGTGCCCGTCGTTCGTGACCGTCGAGGTAGCCGAAGACCACGCGGCCACAACAGCTTCGGCACCCACACCTCCCCCGGTGCCCGACGTCGAGACGCCGCTGCCGGCGTCACCGCACAACGTGTTCCTCGCCGGCATCGGCGGGACCGGGATCGTCACCGTGAACCAGGTCCTCGGGATGGCCGCACTGCGGTCCGGACTGCACGTCGACGGTCTGGACCAGACGGGTCTGAGCCAGAAGGCGGGACCGGTGACATCGCACCTGCGGCTGTCCACCGGCTCCGCGGCCGCCAACCGGATCAGCCCGGCGGGCGCCGACTGTGTGCTGGCCTTCGATCTGCTCACCGCCGCCGAGGCCAGAAACCTCGGCTACGGCGATCCGGCGCGGACCGTCACCGTCGCCTCCACCAGCAGGACACCCACCGGCGAAATGGTCTACGACGGCTCGGTGACCTACCCCGACGACGACGAGCTGATCGACCTGCTGCGTGACCGGGCCCGCACCGTCATCCCGTTCGACGCACTCGCCTCGGCCCGGGCCCTGTTCGGCGATGCGGCGGCGGCGAACTTCCTGCTGGTGGGCGCCGCCTATCAGGCCGGGGCGCTGCCGGTCCCGGCCGCGGCCATCGAGGAAGCCATCGAGATCAACGGCGTTGCGGTGGAAGCCAACCGGGCGGCGTTCCGATGGGGACGGGTGGCCGTCGCTGACCCGGCCGCGTTCGCGGCGGTGTCGGCCGCCACGACGGCGCCGCGCCGCAGCGACACCGCAGTGCCGACTCATCTGCTGGCCGGTTCGCCGGTCACCGGGCAGACGCGCGCGATCGTGGAACGCTGCTCCGCCCAACTGGCCGCCTACCAGGGCGACCGGCTCGTCACCCGCTACCTCGCCGCGGTCGACGCGGCGTGGGCATGCGAACGGGCGGTCACGTCGCGCACCGAGTTCTCCTGTGCGGTCGCGACGAATCTGCACAGACTCCTCGCCTACAAGGACGAGTACGAGGTCGCCCGGCTGCTGACCGACCCCGCATTCGTCGCCTCGCTGCAGACCGAGGTGCCCGGCGGCGAGAACGTGACCTACCGGCTTCATCCGCCCACCCTGAAAGCGTTGGGGCGCAAGAAGAAGATCGGTTTCGGCCCGCGGTCGCATGGAGCGCTCAAACTGCTCGCCAGGGCGAAGGCGCTGCGCGGCACCCCGCTCGACCCGTTCGGTCATACCCGCATGCGCAAGCTGGAGCGCACGCTGGCCGCGCACTACGAGGCCATGGTCGCCACGCTGGGCGCCGAACTTTCCGCCGCGACCTACGACACCGCCGTATCGGCCGCTTCGGCACCCGACCTAGTCCGCGGCTACGACGAGGTCAAGCTGCGCAACGTGGCGGCCTACGTGGCCCGGCTCACCGCGCTCGGCATCGATACGACGATGCTGGACGGCTAGCCTGGCGTCGGTGAGCGCCGAGTTGTCTGATCAGGGATTCGAAGCGGAATTGCGGGCCGAGCAGAGCTACGTCGACCGGCTCTACGTGCGCCTCGACGCCGAACGCGCCCGGCTGAAGGAGCGGTACAGCGCGGCGCTGCGCGGACCGGTCGACCGCAGTGACGGCGGCACCCTGTTCCAGCGGGACGCCGAGGTCCGCGCGATCGGCAAACAGCAGCAGCGGTTCGACGTGCCCGATCAGGGGCTGTGCTTCGGGCGGTTGGACACCGACGCCGGGGAACGGCTCTACATCGGGCGGATCGGCCTGCTCGACGACGACGTCGAACGCGACGCGCTGCTGCTGGACTGGCGGGCACCGGCCGCGCGGCCGTTCTACGTCGCGACCGCCGCGCACCCGGAGGGCATGCGGCTACGCAGACAGTTTCATTCGCGGGGCCGTCGGCTGACTGATCTGACCGACGAGGTGCTGGGCCGGCCGACCGCCGGGGACGGCGAGATGGACAGCATCAATGACGCTGACGCCGCGCTGCTCGCGGCGGTCAACGCGCCCCGTGGCGCGGGGATGCGCGACATCGTCGCGACCATCCAGGCCGAGCAGGACGAGATCATCCGGCTGGACCATCCCGGTGTGCTGGTGATCGAGGGCGGTCCGGGCACCGGCAAGACGGTGGTCGCGCTGCACCGCGTCGCCTACCTGCTCTACACCCACCGCGCCCGCTTCGAGCGCAGCGGGGTCCTGGTGGTCGGGCCCAACCGCGCGTTCCTCGATCACATCGGCCGGGTGCTGCCGTCGCTCGGGGAATCCGAGGCGGTGTTCGCCACGCCCGGGGATCTCTGGCCGGGGGTGCACGCCGACACCGAGGACGTCCCGGAGGTCGCTCGGATCAAGGGTGCGTTGTCGATCCTCGAGGTGCTGGCCGCCGCCGTCGCCGACCGGCAGCGGCTGCCGGAGGAGCCCATCCCGATCGAGTTGTCGGACGTGACGGTGCGCATCGACGCACCCACCGCGGAGTGGGCCCGGCAGGAGGCCCGCGATCTCGGGTTGCCGCACAACGATTCTCGTGCCAAGTTCCGCGAGATCATCACCTACGTGCTGACCGAGCGCGCGGTGTCGCGGGTCGCCCGGGGCTGGCTGAGCCGGGAGGACACCAACGCGCTGGCCGATCTGCGTAGCGACATCACCGAGGAACTCGCCGAGAACGATCAACTGAGCGCGGCGATCGACGAGTTGTGGCCGATCCTGACGCCGGTGTCGCTGCTGGCGTCGCTGTACGCGTCGCCGGAGCGGCTGCGTGCCGCGGGCGCCGACGCCGCGCTGTACCGCGCCGACGGTGCGGCCTGGACGGTCTCGGACGTGCCGCTGCTCGACGAGCTGGTGGATCTGCTGGGTCGCGACCGGGCGGCCGAGGCCGCCGCCGAACGGGAACGCCGCGAGGAGGAGGCGTACGCCGCCGGCGTGCTCGATCTGATGGTCGATCGCGAGGACCTGATGGACGACGAGGACCTCCTGCTGGCCCGCGACGTCATCGACGCCGAAGAACTGGCGGACCGCTTCATCGAACGCGACACCCGCGACCTTGCCGAGCGCGCCGCCGCCGACCGGGACTGGACGTACGGCCACGTCGTGGTCGACGAGGCGCAAGAGCTCTCGGAGATGGATTGGCGGGTGCTGATGCGCCGCTGCCCGAGTCGGTCGTTCACGATCGTGGGCGATCTCGCGCAACGCCGCTCCGCCGCCGGCGCAACATCCTGGGACAGGATGCTGCAGCCGTACGTACCGGGTCGGTGGCTCTACAAGGCGCTGACGGTGAACTACCGGACCCCCGCCGAGATCATGGCCGTCGCCGCCGCGGTGCTCGCCGAGGTCGCACCCGGTGTGAAGCCGCCGGAGTCGGTCCGCTCGTGCGGGATCCCGCCGTGGTCGAGACAGGTGACCGACAACGAGTTGTCCTCGGCCATTGAGGATTTCACCCGCACCGAGGCAGGCCGGGAGGGCACCAGTGTGGTGATCGGCCCGCCCGGCACCCCCGGAGCGGTGCCGCCTGCGGAGACCAAGGGCCTCGAATTCGACGCGGTGCTGGTGGTGCAGCCGGAGAAGATCCTGGCCGACGGTCCGCGGGGCGCGGCCGAACTCTACGTCGCGCTCACCCGCGCCACGCAGCGGCTCGGCGTGGTGCACGTCGAGCCCCTGCCGGCGGCGCTGGCCGGTCTCGCAGGCCTGGTCGCGTCCGCCGACGCGCCGAGTGTGCACTGAGCTCCAGCAGCCGCCTCACAACACGGCGGGCGCCACCGCGGCCATACTGGCGACGCACATCGACAACCCGTGCGGCACAGTCTGTTTCGAGCGCAGCGCCAGTATCGCCACAGCCCACACGCCGCTGAGCAACGGCGCCCCCAGGGCGGCGGGCAGCCAGATCTGGGACCCGAACCCGCCCGTCAGCGCACCGAGGCCGATCGCGAGTTTGACGTCTCCCGCGCCCATCGCCGACGGCGACACCAGGTGCACCGCCGCGTAGACCGCGAACAGGACGCCCGCCCCGGCCACCGCGGGCAACCCGCGTCCGACCGCAGCGGCCCCGAGCAGCATCACCAGCGCCCCGGGCAGCGTCAGGACATTCGGTAACCGGCGGTGCCGCACGTCGGACACGCTCAGCGCCACACACCACGCCACCACCGCGCCGGCGGCGACCGTCTCCCCCATCCGGACAACGTTAAGTCCGGTCGAGCGCCGCCCTCATCACCTCTTGGGGTGCGGGCCGCCCGGTGAACTGCTCGACCTGCGCGAACGCCTGGTGCAGCAGCATCTGCAATCCGCTGACCACCCGGCCGCCGGCCGCCGAGACCGCGGTGGCCAACGGCGTCGGCCACGGATCGTAGATCGCGTCGAGCAACACCGGCGTCGCCGCCAGGACGCCGGCGTAGGGCTCCGCGGCGTCCGCAGGAATCGTGCTCACCACCGCGGCGGCCCCCGTGACGATGTCAGCGAGGCTGCCGTCGGCCAGATCACACCAGCGTCCGGCCACCCCCAGCCGTCCGGCCAACTCGACCAGCGGCGCCGCCCGGTCGGCACTGCGGGCGGCGATCGTCATCTCGCGTATCCCGAGGTCGGCCAGCGCCACCACCGCCGCGGGGGCGGTGCCGCCGGAGCCCACCACGACCGCCGCGTCACCCGGGGGCAGCGCTCCCAACGCGCCGCGGACGCCGTCGACGTCGGTGTTGTCGGCCCGCCAGCCCGTCGGGGTGCGCACCAGCGTGTTGGCCGACCCCACCAGTTCGGCTCGGGCGGTGCGTTCGTCGGCGACGCGCAGTGCGACGAACTTCCCCGGCATCGTCACCGACAGCCCGACCCATTCCGGGCCGAGGCCGCCGACCAGGCCGGGCAGTTGTTCGGCGGTGCACTCGATCCGCTCGTAGGTCCAGTCCGACAGGCCGAGTTCCCGGTAGGCCGCGAGGTGCAACTGCGGCGACCGCGAATGCGCGATCGGCGAACCCAGGACCGCGGCGCGGCGCGGACCGTCAGCGCGCGCTGTCGAGGACACCGTTGCGAAGCGCCAGCTGGATGTTGGCCAGATGCTGGTTGTAATCGCGGGTGAAGACCGTCGTGCCCTGCAGATCGATGGTCACGAAGTACAGCCAGTCCCCCGCCGCGGGCTGTTCGGCCGCCAGCAGCGCGGGCTGGCTGGGCGAGCAGATCGGGGTGGCGGGCAACCCGGGCCGCACGTAGGTGTTCCACGGGTTGTTCTGGGCGCGGTCACCATCGGTGGTCGCGACCTCGATGCGGTCCAGCGGATAGTTCACCGTGGAGTCGAATTCGAGGGTGCGGTTCTCGTTGAGCCGGTTGTAGATCACCCGCGCGACCTTGGCGAAATCCTCCGGCTTCGACTCGCGCTGCACCAGTGAGGCGACCGTGAGGATCTCGTAGGGCGACATGTCCGCCGCCGCGGCGGCGTCGAGCAGACCGGCCTGCGCGTACTGGCTGGCGCTGGCACGCAGCAGCGTCGACAGGGTCACCTCCGGTGCCGCCGACGGATCGATGTTCCAGGTGCCGGGCGCGATCAGTCCCTCGATGCGGCGGTGGTCGTCGCCCATCGCGCTGACCGGCTCGACCGCCCATTCCGCGATGGCGAGTTCTGCCGGTGGGGTGTTGGCGGCCACGTTCTTGAGGTCCTCGGCCGGTACGCAGCTCAGGTTCCCGTCCAGGTCCACGCAGGTGGCCTTCGAGATCAGGGTGAAGATGCCCTCGGTGACGGCGTTGGTCTTGACGTCGCGAACGTCGTCGAGTTGGCGGCCCTCGGGGATCACCAGTCGGCCCACCCGGCTCTTGGGATCGGTGAGCCGGCCGACCGCGTCGGCCGCCGGGATCTCGGTGCGCACCTTGTAGAAGCCCGGCTGGATCGCCGACATCTCGGAGTTCTGCGACGCAGCGTCGACGAATGCCTTGACCGTGGCGACCACGTTGTTGTCGAGCAGTGTCTGGCCGATCGCGGTGGTCGAATCGCCGTCCCGGACCTGGATCACCACGTCGCTGACACCGGTTCCGGCGAAGTCGTCACCGCCGCCACCGAACAACCCGTGCCACATGCGCGAGCCCAGGAAAACCACGCCGACGATGACGACGACCAGCACACCCAGCGAGATGGCGCCCATCAGCCGTCGCCGCCGCCGGTTGCGTGCGGCGCGCATCCGGGCCGATCGGCTCAGCCGCTGCCGCGGCGGACCGACCGCCACGGGCTCTGCGCGATCCGGACCCCAGTCCTCAGCCACTGTCTCCCTCTCTGACGCCGTCTCCTGGGCCCGCTTCTCGAGCTGCCAGAACGGTGCGTCGCTGGTCGAGCCAGCTCTGCAAGATTCCCACCGCCGCGGCCTGATCGATCACCGCGCGCTGGCCCCTGGCCCGCACACCCGCGTCGCGCAGACTGCGCTGGGCGGTGACGGTCGTGAGGCGTTCATCGGCCATCCGGACCGGCACGGGCGCGATGCGCCGGGCGAGCGCCTCGGCGACCTCGATGGCGTCGTGCGCTGCCGGGCCGGTCCGATCCGCCAGCGTGCGGGGCAGGCCGACGATCACCTCGACCGCCTCGTATTCCGTGACCAACTGGGCCAGCCGCCGCAGATGCCGGCCTGAATTCTCGCGGCGGACGGTCTCGACCGGGGTGGCCAGGATGGCGTCCGGATCGCTGACGGCGACGCCGATCCGCACGGAACCGACGTCGATGCCGAGTCGGCGTCCGCGTCCGGGATCCGGGGAGTCAGGGCTTCCGCCGGGGCGGTCGGGCAACCGGTGCTCGCTGTCGGCCACAAGGCTAGGTCCGCTCGATTCGGGCACGCAGCGCCGCCAACGCCGCGTCGATTCCCGCCGCCCCCTTACCGGAACCCTGTGCCAGATCCGCTTTGCCGCCCCCACGGCCGTTCACCTCGGCGCCCACGACCTTGACCAGATCGTCGGCGCGCAGTCCGAGCTCCTGGGCCGCGGCGTTGACCGCGACCACGAACGGCACGGCGTCGTTCTCGCCCTCTGCGATCAGCGCGACAACCGCAGGGTCGGTGCCCAGTTTGCCGCGGACGTCGCCGACCAGCGTGCGCAGATCTCCGGCGGACATGCCCGCGGCCATCCGCTGGGCCACCAGGCGCACCCGGCCGATCGTCTCGGCGCCTGCCGCCGCGTTCGCCGCGGCGGCACGAGCGCCGGCCAGCCGCACGCGGTCGAGTTCCTTCTCGGCCACCCGCAGCCGCTCGACGAGGTTGGCCACCCGGGCGGGCACCTCCTCCGAGGGCACCTTCAGCGTGGATGCCAGCCCGGCCATCAGGGCACGTTCCCGCGCGAGGTGGCGGAACGAGTCGAGGCCGACGTAGGCCTCGACCCGGCGCACCCCGGAGCCGACCGACGATTCGCCGAGGATCGTCACCGGCCCGATCTGCGCCGAGCTCCGGACGTGGGTGCCGCCGCACAGTTCCAGGGAGAACGGTCCGCCGATCTCGACCACCCGCACCTCGTCGGGGTAGGCCTCGCCGAACAGCGCCATGGCGCCCATCGCCTTGGCCTTCTCGAGCTGGGTGACGTAGCTGTGCACCTCGAAGTTCGCCTCGACGGCCTCGTTGGTGACCTCTTCTATCTGGGTCCGCTGGTCGTCGGTGAGGGCGCCCTGCCAGTTGAAATCGAAGCGCAGGTAGCCGGGCCGGTTCAGCGAGCCCGCCTGCACGGCGTTCGGTCCGAGGACCTGCCGCAGTGCGGCGTGCACCATGTGCGTGCCGGAATGACCCTGGGTGGCGCCGTGCCGCCAGCGCGGGTCGACCGCCGCGACGACGGTGTCGCCCTCGACGAACTCGCCCGATTCGACGGTGACCCGGTGCACCCACAGCGATTTGGCGAGTTTCTGCACATCGGAGACGGCGGCCTTGGCAGCCTGAGAGGCGCCGGTCCCGCTGATCGATCCCTCGTCGGCGATCTGGCCGCCGGATTCGGCATAGAAGGGGCTGCGATCCAGCACCAGTTCGACGCGCTCGTCCCCGATGGCCGCATCGTGACCGACCACCGGCACCCGGCGGCCACCGACGAAGATCCCGAGAATCCGTGACTCGGTGGTCAACTCGTCGAAGCCGGTGAACTCCGTGGGTCCGGCGTCGACGAGTTCGCGATACGCCGACAGGTCGGTGTGGGCCTGTTTGCGGGCGGCGGCGTCGGCCTTGGCGCGCCGGCGCTGCTCGGCCATCAGACCGCGGAAACCCTCCTGGTCGACCGAGAGTCCCGCCTCGGCGGCCATCTCCAGGGTCAGGTCGATCGGGAAGCCGTAGGTGTCGTGCAGGGTGAAGGCGTCGGATCCCGACAACACGGTCGCCCCAGAGGACTTCGTCGCGCGGGCCGCCTCGTCGAACAGCCGGGATCCCGACACCAGCGTCCGGTTGAACGCGGTCTCCTCGGCGACGGCGATGCGCTGGATGCGGTCGAAGTCGGTGGCCAGTTCCGGATACGACGGCGCCATCGCGTCGCGCACCGTCGACATCAGGTCGGCCATCACCGGCTCGTCGACGCCGAGCAGTTTCGCAGCGCGGATGATGCGGCGCAGCAACCGGCGCAGCACGTAGCCGCGGCCTTCGTTGCCGGGGCTGACGCCGTCGCCGATGATGATCGCCGCGGTGCGGCTGTGGTCGGCGATGATGCGGTAGCGGACGTCGTCATCGTGGCTGCCCTGCCCGTATCCGCGCGGCGCGCGGCCGGCGACCAGATCGATGACCGGGCGCAGCAGATCCGTCTCGTAGACGTTGTCGACGTCCTGCAGCAGACACGCGACCCGCTCGATGCCCATGCCGGTGTCGATGTTCTGGCGCGGCAGCGGACCGAGGATCTCGAAATCGTCCTTCGAGGTGCCCTCGCCGCGCTCGTTCTGCATGAACACGAGGTTCCAGATCTCGATGTAGCGGTCCTCGTTGGCCTCCGGGCCGCCCTCGATGCCGTACTCGGATCCGCGGTCGTAGTAGATCTCCGAGGACGGACCGCAGGGACCGGGGATGCCCATCGACCAGTAGTTGTCGGCCATCCCGCGGCGCTGGATGCGTTCCAGGGGCAGGCCCGCCACTTCCTGCCAGTAGCCGATCGCCTCGTCGTCGTCGAGATAGACCGTGGCCCAGAGCCTTTCGGGATCGAACCCGTAGCCGCCCTGGTCCTGGGGATTGGTCAGCAGTGTCCAGGCGAACTCGATGGCGCCCTTCTTGAAGTAGTCGCCGAAGCTGAAGTTGCCGGCCATCTGGAAGAAGGTGTTGTGCCGGGTGGTGATGCCGACCTCGTCGATGTCCGGGGTGCGGATGCACTTCTGGACGCTGACGGCACGGTTCCACGGCGGGGTGCGCTGGCCCAGGAAGTAGGGCACGAACTGCACCATGCCGGCGTTGACGAACAGCAGGTTCGGGTCGTCGAGGATCACCGAGGCGCTGGGCACCTCGGTGTGGCCCGCCTTCACGAAGTGATCGAGGAAGCGCTTCCTGATCTCGTGTGTCTGCACGTGTGCACGGTCCTTGTCATCTCGGGTAATAGACCGATCTACAGTACCGACTCACTCACCCAGGAAGCTCAACCGCACCTTGCGCTTCGGATTGTCCCGGTTGAGGTCGACCAACACCACGCTCTGCCAGGTGCCCAACAGCGGTTCGCCGTCGGCCACCGGCACCGTCACCGACGGCGAGATGATCGCGGGCAGCACGTGGTCCGCGCCGTGGCCCGGCGAACCGTGGCTGTGCCGGTACCGGTCGTCTCTGGGCAGGAGCCGTTCGAGCGTGCCGAGCAGATCGTCGTCGGAGCCCGCCCCCGTCTCGATGATCGCGACGCCCGCGGTGGCGTGCGGGACGAAGACGTTGCACAGACCGCTCCGGCGCGACCCGCAGAAGGACCGCACCGCATCGGTCAGGTCGACGATGCGCCGCTTCGAGGTGTCGACGTCGAGCAGATCGGTGTCCATGCAGCCAGCGTACGAAGCCGTTTGCCGGCAGCGGCCACAGGGTATTTCACCGTCCACCATCTCCAGGAGGAACCATGACCGTCACCGGCCTCATCACCGCAATCCTGATCGGCATCGTCGTCGGCGCGCTCGGCCGACTGGTGTTGCCCGGCAAGCAGCCGATCGGCATGCTCGTCACCATTCTCGTCGGCATCGTGTCGGCGCTCATCGGCACCGCCATCGCGCGGGCGATCGGTCTCCCGACGGCCACCGCCGGCATCGACTGGATGGAACTGCTCGTCCAGGTCGTCGTCGCCGCGCTCGGCGTCGCGTTGGTCTCGTCGCTCATGGGCGGACGTCGTCGCGGCACCGTGGTCGGCGGCCGCCGCCGCAGCGGTCTGATGCGCTGACCTGAACGGATCGACGACCCCGGCGGGCCCCGCGCCCGCCGGGGTCGTCGCCGTTGGCGGGCCCAGCAAGTAAGGCTAGCCTCCCTTTACCGGTCGGGGTACTGTGCTCGCGATGAACTCCCTGGCAGCAGCGCTCACCGAGGCGATGACGACGTCGCCGCGGGATCTCGTCCTACTCGATCGGGCCGGCGACTGGCGGCGCCATCCGTGGCCCGAGGTGCACGCCCGCGCACAGAACGTCGCCGAGCGGATAGCGGATATGAACGCCTCGGCCGTGGGCGTCGTCGGGGAACCGACCATCGAGATGATCTCGAGCATCATGGGCGCCTTCCTCGCCGGTCGCGGGGTCGCGGTGCTGCCCGGCCCGATCCGCGGCGCCGCAGCCGAGCAGTGGGCACACACCACCCTGTCCCGCTTCGCCGGCGCCGGCGCGGATCTGGTGCTCAGCACCGGTGCGCAGTTGGAGCTGTTGCGCACCGCGAACGACGGCACCCGAATCGTCGACTACACCGAATGCTCGCACCCCGACCGGTCAGGGCCGTTCACCCCGCCGGACCCGGGCGCGGACGTGGCGATCCTGCAGGGCACCGCCGGCTCGACCGGCACCCCGCGCACGGTGCTGATGTCGCCGGACGCGGTGCTGGCCAACCTGCGTGGGCTCAACGCGCGCACCGGCGTCGACCCGACGCGCGACGTGGGGTGCTCCTGGCTGCCGCTCTACCACGACATGGGTCTGAGCTTCCTGCTGTCGGGGGCCGTCGCGGGGGGCGAGACGTGGCAGGCGCCGACGTCGGCGTTCCAGGCGTCACCGTTCCGCTGGCTCCACTGGCTGTCGGAGAGCCGCGCGACGTTCACCGCGGCGCCGAACATGGCCTACGGGATGATCGGCAAGTACGCCCGCCGGGTCACCGACGTCGACCTGTCCCCGGTGCGCTTCGCGCTCAACGGCGGCGAGCCGGTCGACTGTGATCTCACGGGCCGGTTCGCCACCGAGATGGCCCGGTTCGGGTTCTCCGCAGGCGCGCTGTCCCCGTCCTACGGGCTGGCCGAATCCACCTGTGCCGTCACGGTTCCGGTCCCGGGCACCGGCTTGCTCGTCGACGAGACCGAGGTGGTGTCCGAGGCCGGGCGGGCAGTCCGCCGCCATGCCGTGCTGGGCCGTCCGATCGACGGGATGGAGCTGCGGATCGCACCCGGCGAGGAAACCGACATCACCGGCCGGGAGGTCGGCGAGATCGAGATTCGCGGCACGTCGATGATGTCGGGCTACCGCGGAGGGCCCGCTGTCGCGCCCGGCGAATGGTTCCCCACCGGGGACATCGGTTATCTCGTCGACGACGGACTGGTGGTCTGCGGCCGGGCCAAGGACATCATCACGGTCGCGGGCCGCAACGTGTTTCCCGCTGAGGTCGAACAGGTCGCCGCCCAGATCGCCGGCGTGCGCGAGGGCGCCGTGGTGGCAGTCGGCACCGGGGAGGGTTCCGTGCGGCCGGGCCTGGTGATCGCCGCGGAGTTCCGCGGTCGCGACGAGGACGGCGCCCGCAGCCAACTGCTGCAGCGGGTCGCGTCGCAGTGCGGGGTGGTGCCCGCCGACGTGGTCTTCGTCAAACCCGGATCGCTGCCCCGCACCTCCTCCGGCAAGTTGCGCCGTTTCGAGGTGAAGGCCGGTCTCGAGGCCGGTCAGCTCGTCTAGTGCCCGAGCGCTTCAGTGCCCAAGAGCGTTGACCACCCGGCTGAACACGCCGGGTAGCGCGGTCGCGGCGGGCGTGATCCGCGCGCGCACCGGCGCGTAGCCGCTGGCGTGCAGCAGCCCCGCGGTCAGCAGCCGGTAGCGCCGGGTCAGTTGCCGCCACCGCCGGTCGTAGTCGGCGGTGCGCCCGGTGACCACGCACTCGACGAGCAGTTCGGCCGCCCCGAACGCCAGACCGAGCCCTTCACCGGTCAACGCGTCGACATAGCCTGCCGCGTCGCCGACCAGCAGCACCCGGCCGGCCGTCCGGTGGCGCACCTTCTGGCGCAGCGGGCCCGCGGCCCGGTCGGCGCCGTGTGCGTGTCCGCCGACCCGCGCCGCCAGCTCGGGGAAGTGCGCCAGGCTGTCGGCGAACCCGCCGCGGCTGGACTTGAGGATCGCCACCCCTACGCAGTCGTCCGCCACCGGCGTCACGTACGCCTCCGCGGCGGTCGACCAGTACACCTCGACGCAGTCCGACCACGGGGCGACCGAGATGTGCCTGCGGATCCCCCAACGCCGCTGTCCGCCGGGCTGCGCGAGACCGAGCGACTTGCGGATCGGCGAGTGCAACCCGTCGGCGGCGGCCAGATAGCGGGCACGGATCCCATGCGCGGTGACCGACTGGTCGTCCTGTACCACCTCGCCGACCTCGCCGACCTCGACGCGCACCCCGGCGGCGTGTGCGGCCTCGGACAGCGCGTCGTGCAAAACGGTGCGGCGCACCCCGCGTCCGGCTCCGGAGTGGAACCGGGCCTCCACCCGGTGCGTCCCGTCCAGGTAGGCGATGCCGTGGAGATCACGGCCCGTCACCACCGCACCCAGCCGCCCGAGAGCCTGGATGGAATGCGGCATGAGTCCCTCGCCGCACGCCTTGTCGATGGTGCCGCGGCGCCGTTCGACGACCACCACCTCGAGACCGGCCCTGGCGGCGTGCACCGCCGTGGCCAGACCCGCGGGCCCGCCCCCGACGACGAGCAGATCGATCACTCCAGGCTTTCCAGTGCGGTGTTCTCCACCGAGATCCGGGTGCGCAGCAGCGCGGCGTTGAGGAGTGTGAAGAGCGCGGCGGTGATCCACGCGCCGCCTGCCAGCGGCAGCGCCACACCCTCTGCGACGACCGCGACGTAGTTGGGGTGCGGGATCAGCCGGTAGGGCCCGCGCGCCACCCGGGCCGCCCCGGGGATCACCACCACCCGGGTGTTCCACTGCCGTCCGAGTGTGGTGATGCACCACCACCGCAGCACCTGCGCGAGGACGACGGCGACCAGCGCGGGGCCGGTGACGCGGCGCGACGGCGCGCGGGGCAGCCGGGCGGCCTCGGCCAGACAGCCGGCGAGCAGACCCGTGTGCAGGGCCACCATGACCGGATAGTGCCCGGCCCCGAACTCCTTACCGCCCTGGGCTCGGCTCCACGCCAGATTTCGTTGCGAGACAACGAGTTCGGCTACCCGCTCCGCGGCGACCGCGCCGATGAGCAGGGGGTAGCGCGAGCGGCGGGTCATTGCCACCGCAGCAGAACCAGTTCGGAGCAGAAGCCCGGCCCCATGGCCATGAGCAGCCCCGGGCTGCCCGCGGGCGGCTTCTTGCGGATCGTGTCCCGCAGCACGTGCAGAACCGAGGACGACGACAGATTGCCGACCTCGGCCAGCGAGCGCCACGTCAGCTCGAGGGCGTCGTCGGGCAGCCCCAGCGTCGAGGTGATCGCCTCGATCACCTTGGGACCGCCGGGATGGCTGACCCAGGCGCCGATGTCTGCCACCGTCAGCCCGTGCGCCGTCAGGAATTTCACGACGTCGTCGCCGAGGTAGCGCTCGACGAACGCCGGCACTTCGGGGCTGAGCACGATCTCGAATCCGTGGGAGCCGATGTCCCAGCCCATGGTGCGCAACGAATCCGGGTACAGGTGGCTGACCGAGTCCAGCACGATCGGACCGGTGGCGCCGATCTGCTCGGCCCGGCGCTCGCCGACGGCCACGACCGCCGCGGCGCCGTCACCGAACAGCGAGCCGGCGACCAGCGTGGCCGGCGACGGATGGTGTTTACGGGTCAGCGAGCACAGCTCGACCGAGACCAGGACCGCCACCGCGTCGGGGGCGCCCCGCAGATGATCGTGCAGGCGGGCGATGCCGGCGGCGCCTGCGACACAACCCAAACCGAACACCGGCACGCGGCGGACGTCGGGACGCAGACCCACCCGGCCGGCGATGCGGGCGTCGAGGGACGGTACGGCCGCACCGGTGACCGTCGTGGTCATGATGAGGTCGACGTCGGCCGGGGTCAGCCCCGCCTCGTCGAGCGCTCCCATGAGCGCCTCGGCACCCAGATCGGTGGCGTGCTCGATGAACAGCCGGTTGGACTCACCGAAATCGTCGAGCCCGGCGTACTGCTCGATCGGCAGCGCGAGATAGCGGGTGTCGACCTTGGCGCTGGCGTGCAGCTTGCGCAGGAACGGCTCGGCCTCTTCGTATCCGGGCAGCTCCAGCAGCGCCCGGGACACCTCATCCTGGGTATAGCAGTGAGCCGGGAGCACACCGGTGACACCGGCGATCACACTGGTAGTTGCCATGCCGGACATCCTATTTCGCGTAAGGGCACCGCGGGGGGCTTCGTTGATCAAGATCGGCTCTCCTGTGACACGGGCACGGGCGCAACGGGTTCGGGCGGCCCACCCTCCCGCAGGCCGAGACGGTCGTGCAGCTTCACCAGCGGTCGCGGCGACCACCAGTTGTAGATTCCGGCCACCCGCATGAAGGCCGGTACGAGCACCATCCGCACCAGCGTCGCGTCGGTCAGCACGGCCAGGGTCAGGCCGAGGCCGAACATCCGCATGAAGGAGACATTTGCCGCGATCAGCGCGGCGAACGAGATCGACATGATCAGCGCGGCCGCGGTGACGACCCGGCCGGTGTGGGCCAATCCGAGGGCGACGCTCTCGGCCACGTCGGCCGGCCGGCGTTCCGAGGCGAGCCAGAATTCGCGGATCCGCGACATCAGGAACACCTCGTAGTCCATCGACAGACCGAACGCGATGCAGAACAGCAGCACCGGAACGTTGGCCACGAGCGTGCCCGTCGGAGTGGTGCCGAGGGCGCTGAAGTGGCCCTCCTGGAAGATCCACACCATCGCCCCGAATGCCGCCGTCAGTGAAAGACAGTTCAGCACAAGGGCTTTCAGCGGGAGCACGACGCTGCCGGTGAGCAGGAACAGCAGGCAGAAGGTGCTGACGGCGATCAGCCCGAGTACCAGCGGCAATTTCGAGGTGATCGCGTCGACGCTGTCCCGGTTGCTCTGCGCGATGCCCGCCAGCTCGACGGTCTTGCCGTCGGGCGGGGTGATCTGGTGCAACCGGACGAGTTGGTCCTCGGAGGCGTCGGAGAACAGCGGCGCCGACGTCGAGACCGTGAGGAAGGCGCTGCCGTCGCGTTCGCCGGTGGGCGCGGTCGGCGGACCGGCCTGCCGGCCCTCGACGAAGGTGCCGACCGGTGCGGAAACCGAGATGACGTCCGGCACCCGGGACAGCTCTCCGGCGTAGCGCGCCATCTCGTCGGCGCTGACCCCGGTGGAGTCCGGGAGGACGACCGTGACGGCGGTGGCGCTGTTGTCGACGAACTCGGTGCGCAGCTGGTCACCCACCTGGTGGGCGGAGGCGGTGGTCGGCAGTACGCGCTCGTCGGGCAGCCCCCAGCGGACACCGAGGAACGGTGCGCCGGCGAACAGCAGCAGGGCGATCACCGCCAACCCGATCGGCACGGCCCGGCGCATGACGAACTTGGTGGAGCGGTACCAGAACTGCTGTTCGACCGGTTTGGCCACGGGGTCGGGGCGGCGCAGCAACCGCCGGCCGAAGCGGCGGACGTCGAGCGCGTCGATGCGGTCGCCGAGCAGGACGATCGCGGCGGGCGTCACGATCAGGGCCGCCAGGGCAGCGAACACCACGGTGGCGACACCGGCGTATGCGAACGACTTCAGGAAGTACATCGGGAACAGCACCATGGTGATCATGGGCAGCGCGACCGTCGTCGCGGAGAACACCACGGTGCGTCCGGCGGTGACCATCATCCGGGTCAGCGCGGTGTGGCGGTCGGCCCCGTCGGCGAGTTCGTCGCGGTAGCGGCTGACCATCAGCAGGGTGTAGTCGATGGCCAGTGCCAACCCCATCGCCATGCACAGGTTGAGTGCGAAGACCGAGACGTCGGTGAAGAACGTGATGACGTGCAGCACCGCCAGGGAGCAGACGATCCCGATCAGCCCGACGGCGACGGGTACCGCGGCGGTCAGCAGGCCGCCGAACACCCACACCAGCACCAGGAAGCTGAACGGGATCGCGATCGACTCCATCACCAGGAGGTCCTGCTGGGTCTGCTTGGTGATCTGGTTGTTGACCATCGCGACACCGCCGGCGCGCACGGTGACCCCGTCGCGTTCGCTGACCTCGCCACCGATGGCGTCGGTCAGGTTCTTGGCGTTGGTGTCGGCGAGCTTCTCCCCGCCGGTGACGCCGGCGACGATGAGACCGGTCTGACCGTTCTCGCTGATCAGACCCGCTGCGGTCGGGTCCTCGACCGTCCAGGCCGAGGACACCGTGGCGACGTCCGGGGAGTTGCGCAACTCGTCGACGATCTCGGTGCCCACCCGGGTCGCCGCCGGACTCGTGATGCCGTCGGGCGAGCTGACAGTGATGAGGAGTTGCGCGTCCCCCTGGCCGAACCGGTCCGCCAGGAGGGACTGGGCGTGCGACGACTCGGCCGCGGGGTCGGCGAAGCCGCCTGCGGCCAGTTTTCCCGCCACCGGGACGCCGAACAACGCGGCTGCCACCGCCACGAACAGCGCGAAGCAGATGATCCGGCGGGGTGCGGCGATCGACAGCGCCGCCATGCGCGCTAACACGTGGGGCTCACCCGGGCCGGGCGCGTCCGCCGACGGACGTCACCTGCCGACGGGAGACGGGATGCGGTCTGCACCGCGACATCCTGCCTCAGACACGGCGCTCGCGGTGCGCTTCGTTGACGCATGCGAAAGCGGTTGTGTCCGCTGCGGCTGCATTGCTGGCCTGTCATGCGTATCCCAATGCGTTGTTCTCAGTGCGGATCCGAACGCGTAGCAGTAGTGCGTTCGCCACGCTGAACGCGATCGCGGTGACCCACGCCGAATGCACGAGCGGCAGGGCCGCCACCTCCGCAGTCACCGCAGTGTAGTTCGGGTGATGCAGCCATCGGTAGGGTCCGCGCTGAACCAGCGAAGCACCCGGGATCACGATCAGCCGCGGATTCCAGTGCCTTCCGAGGGTGGACACACACCACCAGCGAACGGCGGTGCTCGCCGCGACGACCGCCACCATCGGCCACCCCAGCCATGGGATGAACGGCCGGTGGGCACCCGCGACCTCGACCACGCAGGACGCGAGGAGAAGCGCGTGCATCGCCACCATCACCGGATAGTGGCCCTGCCCGAACTCGCGGCCGCCCTGGCCGATCGACCAGCGGGTGTTGCGGCGCGAGACGACGAGTTCCAGCAGCCGTTCGACGCCGACGGCGAGAATGAAGAGGTAGTACATGACCGGGTCCCCTCACCAGCTCAGCAGCAGCAGTTCGAAGCTGAACCCGGGACCCATTGCGAGCATGAGCCCCAGCGAACCTTCGGCGGGCGGTTCGGCGATGGTGCGGCCCAGCACGTCGAGCACCGAGGCCGACGAGATGTTGCCGTGGTCGCGCATGGAGTCCCAGCTGTGCCGTAGCGCCTGCGCGGGCATACCGACGGCGCCGTGGATGGATTCGAGCACCTTGGGGCCGCCCGGATGGCAGACCCACGACGAGATGTCGTCGACGGTGAGGCCGTGCTGGGCGAGGAAACCGTCGATCTCTTCGGCGAGGTAGTCGTCGGCCATTCTGGGGACGTCGCGGGAGAGCACCAGCCCGAACCCGCTGGAGCTGACGTTCCATCCCATGACGTCGACGGTGCCGGGGAACAACCGGCTGCGGGTGGCCAGCACCCGCGGCATGCGGGTTCCCCCGGTGGACGCCCGGTCGGCCCCGGTGGCCGCAACGGCGGCGGCGCCGTCGCCGAAGAGGCACACCCCGATGAGCGCCGGGATGGACATGTCGTCGCGCTGCAGGGTCAGCGAGCACAGCTCGACCGAGACGAGGACCGCGACATGGTCCGGGTAGCCCTGCAGATAGTCGTGCACCCGGGCCAGGCCGGCCGCCCCGGCCACGCAGCCCAACCCGAACAGCGGGATCCGTTTGACGTCGTCACGCAGCCCGATGGCGGTGCAGATCCGTGCGTCGATGGTCGGCACGGCGACACCGGTACTCGACACCGCCACGATCGCGTCCACGTCCTCGGGCCGCAGGTCCGCGGCGACCAGGGCCGAACGGACGGCGCGTGCGCCGAGCTCGGTCGCGACCTCGAGGTACGCGTCGTTGGCCTCGGTGAATCCGGACAGCCGGGGGTAGCGCTCCAGCGGCAGTGCCAGATTGCGGTGTTCGACGCCGCTGGTCCGCGCGAACCGTGCGAAACCGGGGTCGGCGAAGTCGGTGAGTTCGCGGGCGACCTGTTCCTGGGTGTAGCGGTGCGGGGTGAAAGCGGTGGCGGTTCCCGCCACCCGGGACAGGCCCTGATGTGCGCGGGAGGTGGTGTGTAGGTGAATTGCTGTATCAGTCATGAACTGCTCAACGTATTTCGCCTCGTTTTGATCCCGTATTCGTGACGCTGAACTATCCGTAAAAATCCATTTATCACCTAATTAGTGAGGTTGATAACCGCAGTTCAGTGCCTTTTCTGTCAACAAGCTTTGAACCTGATAGCAGCGACTTACGTATCGTAGGAATACGCACCGAACTGAGCGATCGATGCGAATGAACTGGACAATTTCTGAAAGTAGTCGAGCGTAAGCTCGACAGGTTGGCCACCACCCGTCCCAAACCGCCCAAATGAACAAACGGGCGGGCAAGGTGCGAGTGGATCCGGGCATTACGTCGATTTCGGCGACGCGGAGTTCCCGGCGTCAGCGACGCTTGCGGATGATCGCCCGTAACCGGTCGAGGCGCCCGGCGATCTCTCGTTCGGCGCCGCGGCCTGCAGGCCGGTAGTAGTCGACACCGACCAGCTCGTCGGGCGGGTACTGCTGCGGGACCACACCGTCGGGGTGGTCGTGGGAGTACACGTAGCCGACGGCATTGCCCATTTTGGCCGCGCCGGAGTAATGGCCGTCGCGCAGATGTGCGGGCACCAGCCCCGCCTTACCGCTGCGGACGTCGCCCATCGCGGCGCCGAGCGCGGTGGTGACCGCGTTCGACTTCGGCGCCGTCGCCAGGTGGACGGTGGCGTGCGCGAGCGTCAGCTGCGCCTCCGGCATCCCGATCAGCTGCACCGTCTGGGCCGCGGCGACCGCGAGCGGCAGCGCGGTCGGGTCCGCCATCCCGACGTCCTCGCTGGCCAGGATCATCAGCCGGCGGGCGATGAACCGCGGATCCTCCCCCGCCACCAGCATCCGCGCCAGATAGTGCAGCGCGGCGTCGACGTCGGAGCCGCGCACCGACTTGATGAAGGCGCTGACCACGTCGTAGTGCTGATCGCCGTCGCGGTCGTAGCGCACCGCCGCTTTGTCCAGGGACTGTTCGACGATCTCGACCGACACCGGCACCCCGGCGGCGGTGGCCGTCTCCGCGGCCACCTCCAGCGCGGTCAGCGCACGGCGGGCGTCGCCGGCCGACAGCGTGACCAGCACATCGACGGCCTCGTCGCTCACCTCGACCCCGCCGCCGAGACCGCGCTCGTCGGCGATCGCGCGACGGATCACGGTGGCGACGTCGTCGGGGGTCAGCGGTTGCAGCTGCAGGATCAGCGAGCGGCTCAGCAGCGGCGCAACCACCGAGAACGACGGGTTCTCCGTGGTCGCCGCGACCAACAGCACGATGCGGTTCTCCACCGCGGCGAGCAGGGCGTCCTGCTGCGTCTTGGAGAACCGGTGCACCTCGTCGATGAACAGCACGGTCTGCCGGCCGTGAAGGAGGCCTCCACGCGCACTTTCTATGACTGCGCGGACTTCCTTGACCCCGGCCGACAGCGCCGACAGCGCCTCGAACCGCCGACCCGTCGCCTGCGAGATCAAGGAGGCCAGGGTGGTCTTCCCGGTGCCGGGCGGACCGTAGAGGATGACCGACGCCGCACCCGATCCCTCGACCAGGCGCCGCAGCGGGGAGTTCGGTTTGAGCAGATGGCTCTGGCCGACCACCTCGTCGAGCTCGGCGGGCCGCATCCGCACTGCCAGCGGCGCCCCGGGCGGTGGCGCGGCGACGCCGGGCCGCACGCCGTCGTCGTCACCCGGCACGTCGAACAGGCTGTCGGACACGCTCCCTGCTTACACCGGCGCGGTGACGAAGTCGATCAGCTCCTCCACCCGCCCGATCAGCGCGGGTTCGAGGTCGGTCCAGTCCCGCACCCGCCCGCGGATCCGGCGCCAGGCGGCCGCGATGTCGGCCTGAGTGGCATGCGGCCACCCCATCGCCTCGCACACCCCGTGTTTCCAGTCGATGCCGCGCGGCACCTCGGGCCAGGCCGACACCCCCAGCCGGGCGGGCTTCACCGCCTGCCAGATGTCGATGTACGGATGCCCCACCACCAGGGCGTGCTCTCCGTAGGGGCCGCGCCGGACCGCCTCCGCGATCCGGGTCTCCTTGCTTCCGGTGACGAGATGGTCGACGAGCACACCGAGCCGCCTGCCGGGTGCGGGCCGGAACTCCTCGACGATCGCGGCCAGATCGTCGACGCCGCCGAGATGTTCGACCACCACGCCCTCGATGCGCAGATCGTCGCCCCACACCTGTTCGACGAGTTCGGCGTCATGGCGGCCCTCGACGTAGATGCGACTCGCCAGGGCGGTCCGCGCCCGGGCCTGCCGTACGGCCACCGAACCCGACGCGGTCCGCGCCGCCACGGGGGCGCGGCGCGGTGCGGTCAGGATCACCGGTTTGCCGTCGAGTAGGAAGCCGGGCCCGAGCGGGAACGCCCGCGTACGGCCGCGCCGGTCCTCCAGATCGACGGCGCCGGATTCGACACGGACGACGGCGCCGACGTAGCCGGACTGTGCGTCCTCGACCACCATGCCCAGCTCGACCGGCTGTTCGGTGGAGCGGGTGCGGGTCGGCGTATGCGGATTGCGGGCCAGGATGTCGCGGCCGTAGCGATCGGTCACCGGGTGATCCTAGAGGCCCCACCCCGCGCGAGCAGACATCGAAACGCGCTCAGGACTGCTGCTGCTGACGATTCGCGTTGAGGTCGGCGAGCTTGACCGGATCGGAGGTGATGTCGTCGATGACCGTGTGGATGAAACGCATCTTCTCCAGCACCGGCGGCGGCAGCACGAACGGGTAGAGGTCCTCGCGACCCATCGACCGGTTGACCATGTTCAGCGACCAGGACAGCGGCAACCACATGTCGATGATCGTGTCGAAGCCGCTCGGCCCGAGGTTGCGGCGTTCGAAGGTGGCGCCCGCCGGTGCGAATCCGAAAGCCGCTGCGGTGTCGAGGGTGTCGCGAATGTGCAGATAGTGAGCGAAGGTCTCCGCCCAGTCCTCCGCGGCGTGCATGGTGGCGTAGGAGGAGACGTAGTTCTTGGCCCAGCCGGTGGGCGCGCCCTCGCTGTAGTGGCGGTCCAACGCGTCCTGATAGCTCGCGTCCGGGTCGCCGAACAGCTCGACGAACTGCGCCTTGTACTCCGGCGACGGGCCGACCAGCCGGTAGTAGTAATAGTGGCCGATCTCGTGACGGAAGTGGCCGAGCAGCGTGCGGTACGGCTCCTCCATCGCGATGCGCAACTGTTCGCGGTGCACGTCGTCACCCTCGGCGAGATCCAGGGTGATGACGCCGTTGGCGTGACCGGTGAACACTTTCTCGTTCTCGCTCGACAACAGGTCGAAGGCCAGCCCGTAGTCGGGATCCTCGTCGCGGCCGACGATCGGCAGCTTGAGTTCGTGCAGTTCGGCGATCAGCCGGCGCTTGGCCCGCTCGGCAGCCGCGAACGCCGCCAGCGCCTTCTTGTCGGCGTCGTTGGGCCGGGTCCGCGTCAGCTCGCACGAGGCGCACAGCCGCGGACCGTCAGAGCCCCGCTCGACCAACCAATTGCACTCGGCCAGATGACGATTCACGCACAGCTCGTAGTGGCTCTCGTCGACCGCACCGGCGTGCCCGCTCTCGTCCGGCGGTGCGATCACCAGCAGCGCCATATCCTCGAGGGAGAACCCCAGCGCACTCTTGCAGTTCAGGCACAGCGAGTTCTCGAACGCCAGCCGCTGACCGCAGTTCGGACAGTTGAAGTCACGCATCCACACCCACCCCCTCACACGGTGCCACGTCGACCGACACCTCGATGTTGCTGCTGTGCGAATCGGTGTAGATGATGCCCCGCAGCGGCGGGACGTCGGCGTAGTCGCGGCCGAAACCCACCACCACATATCGTTCGTCGATCAACTGGTCGTTGGTCGGATCGATGGCCAGCCACTGATTCTGCGGGGTCCACACCGCGGCCCATGCGTGGGTCGCGTCGACGCCTACCATGCGTTCCTTTCCGGGGGGCGGGTCCGTGGCCAGATAGCCCGACACGTAGCTCGCGGCGAGACCGTTGGCACGCAGGCAGGCAATGGCGAGCCGCGCGAAGTCCTGACATACCCCTTCACCGGCGGCCAAAACCTCGCCGACCCGCGTCGAGACGGTGGTGGAGCCGGACCGGTAGGTGAAATCGGTGAAGATCCGCGCCGAGAGATCCCGGAGCACCTCGATCAGCGGGCGCCCCGGTTCGAAACTCGGTGCGGCGTAGGCCCGTACTGCGTCGGTGATCTCCGGCGTCTGCAGATCCAGGGTGAACTCGACGGCCAGCGCGGCGTCCGCGCCGACCGGCCGCGCGATCTCCCACGGCGCGCTCGCGGATCCGGTGCAGTAGCGCTCCGGTTCCACCGGATCGACCTCGACGAGGGATCTGCTGACCACCGCGAGCCGGCGGTGCCGCTCGGTGACGTGGAAGTACGAGCTGAGGTTGCCGTAGACGTCGCGGCTGGTCGAGCTGTCGGTGGGGGCCGGTTCGATGTCCAGTCGATGGGTCAGGCAGCGCTGCCCGACGGTGTCGCGTGGCGTCAGGAATCCGCGGCCGTAGGAGCTGGTGACGTCGCCGGAGTAGTCGTAGACCGTGCGGTGGGTGATCCCGTAGCAGCGCGTCACGGCAACACCCGCCGAACGCCGGGTCCCCACAGCGGCTGCATGTCTCCGGGCAGCGACAGATGGCTGGCGGTGATCGCCGCCGACAGCTCGCGCAGATCGCGGGTGATGCCGTCGAGCAGCTCGGTCAGGGCATCCCGGTGGCCCGCGGCGTCGACGACCTCGAGATCGTCGGGGTCGACCCGGCGCAGCCGCACCGTCAGATCCTCGACGATCCGTTCCGGCCGCGACGATCCCGACGAGCCGGGCAGGGCCCGCAGCCCGGCGCGCAGCCGGTCGAACTGGAAGACCAGCGACCGCGGATTCTGCGGGTCGAACAGCACGAGATCGGCGACGGCGGCGACACTGACGTTGCCCAGGGTGCGCCGTCGGTAGCTGATCGCGGATTCGCATGCGGCGAGCGCGGATTCGGTGATGGTCCGTTCGGCGCTCCGTGCCCGCACCCGGCCGAGTGTGGCGCCCAGCAGCGCGGTCAGCGCCTGTCCGCGTTCGATGCGCTTACCGATGTCCATCATCGTCCAGCCGACGTCCTGCACCATCGACTCGGCGGCGACCCCCGACAGGGCCAGCATGCCCGCCAGTGTCAGGCTGTGCGCCGATGCGAGGTAGGCCTCCCCCTCGGCCTGCGAATCCGGGGGTGCGGCCGAGGAGTCCAGCACCCCACGCTCCACCGCCGTCAGCACCATCCAGGTGTCGTTGGACATCTGGTCGCGCACCGAGCGGGCCGCGAAACCCAACCGCTCGACAGCCTGGGCCAGCGATCCGGGCCGATGCCGGTCGGCGGTCAGCGCCCACAGCGTCGTCGGTGCGGTGGCGATCATCTCGGCGTGGTCGCCGTCGGCCCCGGTGTCGGTGCCGGTGATCTGACCGATTGCGGTGAGCAGTACCGGAACACATTCGCTCTCGGGCGAATCCTGGTGGTAGCGGAACTCGTGGAAACGCTGCCGCGTGACGGTCAGCAGCCGGGCCATGTGTTCGGCGCGCTCGGCGTAGCGCCCCATCCAGAACAGGTCCGACAGCACGCGCGGGGAACTGACGACGCGGGTGGGGGTACCGGTGACGGTGATGGAGGCGGGTTCGGACGGCGTGCGCTCGGCCTGCGCCCGCGCCGGGGGTCGCACCCAGACATCCTTGGCGGCAACGCTTTCCAGGCGGGTGGCGCCGTGACCGGAGGCCAGCAGGTATCCGAGCCCGCCCGCCATGGGCGCGTACCCGCCGGGCTGGGCGACGGTGAACAACCGCATGCCCACCCCGGCCGCGGACAGCCCGCGGCGCCGCAGATTGGTCGGCGCCGAGGAGAACTGCGGGAGCTCCTGGCCGACCCACTCCCACGGGGTGGCCTCGATGCGCGCGGTCAGTTCTGCGCGCGCCTTCGCCGTCAGCAGCGGTCCCACGATCGGCTCCGCGCCGGTGACCGATCGGATCACCAGCGACGACAGGTGGGTGAGCAGATGCGAACGCTCCAGGTCGATTCCGGCCCAGTACAGCGGCGCGGTCGGCAACGTCGGCGTCTCGTCGAGCAGCAGCCTGGACAACTCCGGCAGGAACCGCGTCACGCCGGGGCTCTCCAGGATCCCGCTGCCCAGGGTGTTGACCACCGTGACCGTGCCGCGGCGCAGTGCCTCGACCAGGCCGACCACCCCGAGGCGCGAATCGGCGCGCAGATCCAACGGGTCGGCGTAGGCGGCGTCGACGCGGCGCAACACCACGTCGACACGTTTGAGCGTGCCCAGCGAGCGCATCCACAGCCTGCCGTCGCGCACCACGAGGTCTTCGCTCTCGACCAGCGGGAAGCCCAGCACACTGGCCAGGTAGGCCTGGTCGAACGCGGTCTCGGACATGGTGCCCGGGCTCAACACCACGACGACGGGTTCGTCGGCCGCCTCGGGGGCGGCTTCGAGCAGCGCCAGCCGCAGGGCCTGGGCCCACGGCGTGACGGGCCGGGGACCGATCCGTTCGTAGAGGTCGGGGACGGCGTGGGCGACCACCCGCCGGTCGGCCAGCGCGTAGCCGGCACCGGACGGCGCCTGCGTCCAGTCGGCGTTGACGCGGAATCCGCCGTCGGCGCCGCGGCTGACGTCGCAGCCGTGCATGAACAGCTGCCGTCGCCCCGGCACCGCGATCCCCCGCGCCGCGCGCACGTATCCGGGGTGGGCGAACAGCAGTTGCGGCGGCAGCACCCCGCTGGTGATCGAGCGGCGGTCGCCGTAGAGATCGGCCAGTACGGCGTCGAGGATGCGTGACCGTTGGACGACACCGGTCTCGAGCACGTCCCAGTCGGCCGGTGAGAGCAGCAGCGGCAGTCCGTCGAGTCGCCAGGAGACGGGGCCTTCCTCGCCGTCGGGCCGGATGTAGGTGATGCCGTCGTTGTCGACCAGACCGCGCACGGTGTCGCGCAGTCGGTTCAGGCCGGCGCGGCCGCGCTCGCCGACGCCCTCGGCGAGTTCCTGCCAGACCGGGCGGACGTCGCCCGCGGCGTCGACGAACTCGTCATAGAGGGTCGGGGTTCCGCCGCGCGGATCGAAGAGCGCCTGCTGCGCGCGGGCGCTGCGGTACCCGGCGAGCACATCATCGAGCTCCGGGGAGCCCATCGCGCGGAGAACCATCACAGCGAGACGGTACGCACCCGGTCAGAGGTGCGCATGCGGTCCGGCAGTGGTGTCGCCCTCATCCGGCCAGGCGCCGGGTCCACAGCACGAGCGCTCCGGCGACGACCACCGCGACGATGTTGAGGACCAGTTGCAGGGCGGACTGCGCGGCGATGTCCCAGTCGCCGACCGTCGCGGCGACGACCGCGTAACCGGCCGCCGGCACGGTGGTCACCGAGATGAACACTCCTACCAGCGCCGCCGATTTCGCCGACACCAGCGACAGCATGCCGGCCGCGCCGGCGAGCAACGCGACGACGAGTGAGAGTGGGCCGACCCGGAAGATGAAGTCGACCTCTTCGAGGTGCCGGGTGCTGGCCAGCTCGATCCACCCGAGCGCCTCCCCGGCGAGCACCGCGACCGCGGTGATCGCCATCGCGATCGGAAAGCCGATCACCAGCGCCAGCCCGGCACGGCGTGCGAGGTAGGCACGTTTGCGCACCAGCGCGACCGCCAGCGCGGCGAGCGGGCCGAATTCGGGCCCGACCACCATGCCGCCGACGACCGTCACCGGAGAGTCGGTGGCCACCCCGATTGCGGCGATCAGGCACGCCAGCGTGAGGAAGGCGACGAAGGTGACGTTGAGCGTGGACTCCTCGCGGGTGCGGGCGGCCAGTTCGTCCCACACCACGGCATCGGCCGGATCACCCTCGGCCTCGTTCTCGGCGCGGTAGGCGCGCGCGGAGAGCACGGTGTCGACGAGGTCGAGCGTGATGGCCCCGCGCTCCTTGACGCCGATCTTCTTCAGCGCGTCGATGACCTCGTTGGCCGACTCCCTGGCCAACTCCGCGGTGATCTCGTCGCCGCGCGGGTCGAGGGCGGCATCGCGATGAAACACCAGGTGGGTCACGCCGGGGTTGCCGGTCAGCAACTCGAGTACGGCCTCACGGAGCCCGGGTGGCGCGATGACCCGAAGATGCAGCACCGGCCGAGAGTAGCGTCACCGGACCAGCCGTACGCCCAGTTCGGCGACCGGTACCTCGTGGCCCGCCGCGCAGCGGATCTCGACGCTCGCCTGCTCGCCACAGCCCTGATGGGTCAGCCGCAGCCGGGTGTCGTCGATGTGCCTGCGGCCCCATTCGAACAGCGCCCACACCACGGGCATGAAGTCGCGGCCCGCGTCGGTCAGCACGTACTCGTCGCGGCTGCGCTGCCCGGGTTCGCGGTACGGCCGTCGTTCCAGCAACCCGGCGTCGACCAGATCGGTCAGCCGCGCCGCGGCCGCGGCCTTGGTGACCCCGACCCGCCGCCAGAAGTCGTCGAACCGGGTGGTGCCGTAGAACGCCTCGCGCATCAGCAGCATCGTGGTCTTGGTGCCGAGTAACGTCATCGTCTTCTCGATCGGACAGTGTCCGACCGCCGACCAGGCGTCGCGGTCGGCCAGCGGACCCTGGAGCACGGCCACGGAATCTCCCTCACATCTGGGTTGTTTCAACTATACCCAGGTGATATACACCTGGGTACACAAGACAATACTCAGAGGAGAGTTGGCCATGTCCGGATACTCAGGTCGCGACGCCGTGATCGTCGGCGCCGTCCGCACCCCGATCGGCAAGGGCAAGCCCGGCGGTGCGCTGCACGGCGTCCTGCCGGCGGATCTGCTCGCCCACAGCCTCAGGGAGCTGGTCGCGCGCACCGGCATCGATCCGGCCGAGATCGACGACGTCATCGCCGGCGCGGTGACCCAGGTCGGCGACCAGGCCGTCAACATCGCCCGCAACGCGCTGCTGGGCGCCGGTTTTCCGGAGTCGGTGCCCGGCACCACGGTCGACCGCCAGTGCGGCAGCAGCCAGCAGGCCATCAGTTTCGCCGCCCAGGGGGTGGTGTCCGGCGCCTACGACATCGTGGTGGCCGCCGGCGTGGAGTCGATGAGCCGCGTGCCGATGGGCACCTCGGTGCTGCCGGGCAGCAACCCGTTCGGTGACGGCTTCGCACAGCGCTATCCCGAGGGGCTTGTGCCGCAAGGCATCTCAGCGGAGCTCATCGCAGCCAAGTGGGGGCTGTCGCGCGGGCAGCTCGACGAGTTCTCCGCTGGCAGCCACGAGAAGGCCGCCGCCGCGACCAAGGAGGGCCGTTTCGACGCCGAACTGGCGCCGATCGCCGGACTCACCACTGACGAGATCATCCGGCCCGGCACCACGGTCGAGACGCTGGCGGGGCTCAAACCGGCGTTCTACAACCCCGCCTACGAGGAGCGTTTTCCGCAGATCGGCTGGGAGATCACCGCGGGCAACAGTTCGCCGCTGTCCGACGGCAGCGCCGCGGTGCTGATCACCACCACCGAGGCCGCCAAGCGGCTCGGGTTGCGTCCGCTGGCCCGCATCCACACCGCGACCGCGGTCGGCTCGGATCCGCTGTACATGCTCACCGGCGTCATCCCGGCCACCGAGAAGGTACTGACCAGAGCCGGCCTCGCGCTGTCGGACATCGACCTGTTCGAGGTCAACGAGGCGTTCGCACCCGTCGTCCTGTCGTGGGCGCACGACACGGGTGCCGATCTGGCCAAGACCAACGTCAACGGCGGCGCCATCGCAATCGGTCACCCGCTCGGCGCGAGCGGCGTGCGGATCATGACCACGCTGGTCAACGCGCTCGAACAGCGCGACGGCCGCTACGGCCTGCATACGATGTGCGAAGCGGGCGGCATGGCCAACGCCACAATCATCGAACGCCTCTGAAATCTGCGCGAAACAGCGTTCCCGGTCCTCAGGACGGCGTCTTCGCAGACTGGAATGCTGTTTCGCGCAGGGGGACGTGCGGCTATGCGCGGGTGAGCTCGAACAGCGGAATCACCCGGTCGGTCCTGGCCTGATAGTCGGCCAACATGGGCGCCACTTCGATGATCTTCGGGTAGGTCGCGTCGCGTTCGTCAGCCGGCAGCTCGCGGACGTCGACGTCGTAGGCGTCCGTGCCCACCTCGATGTAGGCCTTGGGGTGGGCACGCAGGTTGTGCACCCACGCCGGATCCTTCGGCGCCCCGGCGTACGAGCCCACGATCAGCATCCTGCCGTCGACGGTCATGTAGGCCAACGGTGAGACTCGCTTCTTGCCGCTCTTGGCGCCGGTCGTGTGCAGCAGCAGCAGCGTGGCGCCCTCGAAGGGACCGCCCACCTTGCCGCCGTTGGCGCGGAACTCTTCGACGATCGCGGTGTTGAAATCGTTGAGGGCGCCGATGTCGACGGGATTGTTTGCAGATTCGGTCATGTGACCTCCAACTTCTTCGGCTCGGAATCCAACCTCGTCTGCCGCCACCAGGCGATGACGAAGACGACCATTGCCCCGGCCAGGGCGATGAGGACCCAGAGGATCACCGCCAGATCGATCCACGCCCCCGGCGGCGGGGCACCGGGCAGGATCGTCCGCAACGGGACGACCGCGAACAGCATCGCCGCGAACCAGGTGATGAACGGCGGCTGGAACTTTCGACGGTTCAGCAACATCTCGATCGCCACGAACAGCGCGGTGGCCGGCAGGGTGAGCAGGACAAGCAGGATGCCGATGTCCATGGCGTGCGCGCCGCGGGTGCGCTGAAGGGTGAACTGCACGGTCTGCACCGGCCCCCAGGGCGCGGAGATCTCCCCCATCCGGGCCTCGATGTGCCAGCCGTTGACGCTCCCGCCCACGACGACCGGGGCGGGGAGTGCGAGCCGGCCGTCACCCTCCGCGACGGACGCCTCCACCCCGATGACGTCGGTCGTGTACGAATCCACGGGCCAGTCGTCGGGATCCCCGACCGCCACCAGGCTGGTGGTCGACTCGTTGCCGGCGAGGTCGTCGTGCACGTAGATGAGCCGCCCGGATTCCGTCCACGAGCTGAGCCGGACGACGGGATCGCGCACCGCCTCCGGGCCGTTGGCCAGGATCGCGGTACCCGGACGCAGCAGTACGTCGACGGTGAGGCGGTTCTCCGAAACATCGACCTGGCGCAACCGGATGACGACGGCCGACTGGTCGTCGACGGAGGCCTCCGCGAATTCGAAGGCCTGTGGTGGCTGCTCCAGAAGGCGGTACCCGACCAGCGATGCCACGTAGACCGCCAGGATCGCCACCACGGTGGTCAGGACGGTGGCGTTGGGCGGGCGGAACCGGCGGGGCCCGGGCACGCGCGGATCGTATCCCGGCCCCCCGGTCAGAAAGTGCTTATGCGCCGCCCTTGGCGGGTTTGGCGTCGATGCCCGACTCGCGACGCTGCTGCACCGTGATGGGCGACGGCGCACCGGTCAGCGGATCGACCCCGCCGCCGGACTTCGGGAACGCGATCACCTCGCGGATCGAGTCGACACCGGCCAGCAGCGCGGTGATGCGGTCCCAGCCGAACGCGATACCACCATGCGGCGGCGCGCCGAAAGTGAACGCGTCCAACAGGAATCCGAACTTGTCCTGCGCCTCGTCGTGATCGATGCCCATCATCGCGAACACCCGCTCCTGGACGTCGCGGCGATGGATACGGATCGATCCGCCACCGATCTCGTTGCCGTTGCAGACGATGTCGTACGCATCGGCGAGCGCACTGCCCGGATCAGTGTCGAACGTCTGCTCCGACTGCGGCTGCGGAGCGGTGAACGCGTGGTGCACGGCCGTCCACGCCCCGGATCCGACGGCCACGTCACCGGCCGCGGTGGCCTCCTCCGCCATCTCGAACAGCGGCCAGTCCACCACCCACGTGAAGGCCCACGCATCGGGGTCGATCAGGTCCAGCCGTTTGGCGATCTCGCCGCGTGCCGCACCCAGCAACGCGCGGGAGGACTTGACCGGTCCGGCCGCGAAGAAGATGCAGTCGCCGGGGGCGGCGCCGACATGGGCGGCCAGCCCCTCGCGCTCGGCGTCGGTGAGGTTCTTGGCGACCGGCCCGCCGAGGGTGCCGTCTTCGCCGACGAGGACGTAGGCCAGCCCCTTCGCACCGCGCTGTTTGGCCCACTCCTGCCAGCCGTCGAGGGTGCGCCGGGGCTGCGAGGCGCCTCCGGGCATCACCACCGCGCCGACATAGGGCGCCTGGAAGACGCGGAAGGTGGTGTCGGCGAAGAACTCTTTGCACTCCACCAGCTCGAGCCCGAACCGCAGATCCGGTTTGTCCGTCCCGAACCGGCGCATCGCCTCGTCGTAGGAGATGCGCGGCAACGGTGTGGGCAGGTCGTGGCCGATCGTGGCCCACACGGCGCGCAGGACCTGTTCGGACACCGCGATGACGTCCTCGGCCGAGACGAAGCTCATCTCCATGTCGAGCTGGGTGAACTCCGGCTGCCGATCGGCGCGGAAATCCTCGTCGCGGTAGCAGCGCGCGATCTGGTAGTAGCGCTCCATACCGGCCACCATCAGCAGTTGCTTGAACAGCTGCGGGCTCTGCGGCAGTGCGTAGAACGAACCGGGCTGCAACCGTGCAGGGACCAGGAAGTCGCGCGCACCCTCGGGCGTGGACCGGGTCATGGTCGGGGTCTCGATCTCCACGAAGTCGTGACCGGCCAGCACCTCGCGGGCGGCGGCGTTGACCCTCGAGCGCAGCCGCAGGGCCTTGCCCGGGCCTTCGCGGCGCAGGTCGAGGTAGCGGTAGCGCAGCCGCGCCTCCTCGCCGGGCTCCTCGTCGAGCTGGAACGGCAGCGGGGCGCTCTCCCCCAGCACCGTCAGCGTGGTGGCGTTGACCTCGATGCCACCGGTCGGGATGTCGGCGTTCTCGTTGCCCTCGGGACGGACCTCGACGATGCCCTCGACGGCGACGCAGTACTCGGCGCGCAACCGGTGGGCCGCCTCGAGCACGGCGCCTTCGCGGAACACCACCTGCGACACACCGGATGCGTCGCGCAGGTCGATGAAGATGACGCCGCCGTGGTCGCGGCGCCGGGCCACCCAGCCCGCCAGCGTCACCTTCTGACCGGCGTCGGTTGGCCGCAGCGATCCGGCGGGGTGACTGCGCAGCACGAACAACTCCTGACGACGGGAGAAAACGGAACCGCCACAGTCTAGAGGGATGGTCGGGTGGACACTTCCGGCTACTGTGTATGGCCATGCACGCCTGCGAACGCGTCGGCCTGGACTTCGTCGACTCTGCGCCGTTCCGATTCGTCAGCACGGTCGATCTCGCGATCACTCCCGAGCAGGTCTTCGAGGTGCTCGCCGACGCCGAATCGTGGCCGCACTGGGCGAGCGTCATCACCAAGGTCACCTGGACCAGCCCCGAACCGCGCGGCGTGGGCACCACCCGAACTGTGCAGATGCGCGGCGGCATCGTCGGCCACGAGGAGTACCTGGCGTGGGAACCGTTCCGGCGCATGGCTTTCCGGTTCAACGAGGCGTCCACGGGCAGCATCGCGGCGTTCGCCGAGGACTACCGCGTCGTCGAGACACCGGGCGGCTGCCATCTGACCTGGGTGATGGCGATGAAGCCCGACGGGGCGGCGGCCCGGCTGGGCATGTCGCTGGGCCGGCCGGTGATGGCCTGGCTGTTCCAGCGGTTCCTGCACAACCTGCGCCGTTACACCGACGAGCGCTATCGGGACACGCCCGAATCGTAGTGTGGGAGGGTGAACACCGGCGCTGAGTCGGGCGCCTCACCGAGTCCGGACGGAGCCTGCGATGACCTTCAACGAAGGTATGCGGATCGACACCAGCACCACGTCGAGCAGCGGAGGCGGACGCGGGGGTGGCCGCGGCATCGCGGTCGGCGGCGGCATCGGCGGGCTGCTGATCGTGGTGGTGGCGCTGTTCCTCGGCGTCGACCCCGGCACGGTGCTGCCCCAGCAGGAGCAGCTGGGCACCGAGGGCGTCGAGACGCCCGGATTCGACCTGAGCCAGTGCCGGACCGGAGCCGACGCCAACCAGTTCGTACAGTGCCGGGTGGTCGCCACGGGCAATTCGCTCGATGCGGTGTGGGCGCAGCTCGATCCGGGCTACACCAGGCCGCGGGTGGAGATCTTCCAGGGACGGGTGGACACCGCGTGTGGACCGGCCACCAGCGCGGTGGGTCCGTTCTACTGCCCCGGTGACCAGACCGCCTATTTCGACACCGACTTCTTCGACGTGCTGACGACCCAGTTCGGCTCCAGTGGTGGGCCGTTCGCACAGGAGTATGTGGTGGCCCACGAGTTCGGCCACCACGTGCAACAGCTGCAGGGCTCGCTCGCGCGCGCGCAGCAGGATCCAGAGGGGCCCACCGGCGGCGGCGTGCGTACCGAGTTGCAGGCGGACTGCTACGCGGGCGTGTGGGCGCACTACGCATCGGTGACGGTCCAGGAGAGCACCGGCGTGCCGTTCCTGGAACCGTTGACAGACAAGGACATCGCCGACGCGCTGTCCGCGGCGGCGGCCGTGGGCGACGACCGGATCCAGGAGGCTGCCACCGGCCGGGTCAATCCCGAGTCGTGGACCCACGGCTCCTCCGAACAGCGGCAGAAGTGGTTCACCGTCGGCTACCAGACCGGCGATCCGCAGAAATGCGATACATTCGCCACCAATGACCTCGGCTAGACATCCAACGGCCGTCGACGCCGTCGCGGAACGCTATCTCGACACCCTGGCCGCGCTCGATCCCTGTGCGGCAACAGAACTGGGCATCAGCGGCGGTGACCGCAACTACGACGAGGAGATCACCGACTACTGCCCCGACGCCGTCGCCGAACGCGCCGAGGCCGCCAGGGCCGCGCTGCGGGAACTCGACGCCGTGGTGGCCGTCGACGAGGCCGACGCGGTCACCGCGGCGGCCATGCGCGAACGTCTCGGTGTGCTGCTCGACATCCACGACGCGGGCCTGGACGTCGGCGAGCTCAACGTGATCGCCTCGCCGCTGCAGACCATGCGCGACGTGTTCGACCTGATGGCCACCGACACCGACGACGACTGGGCGGTGATCAGCCGCCGCCTGGCGAAACTGCCGCAGCGGGTACCCGGTTACGCCGAGGCGCTGTGCGCCGCGGCGGACGGCCCGCATCCACCGGCCATCCGTCAGGTGCGCCGCGGTATCGACCAGGCCGACCAGATCGCGCGACTGTTCGTCGACATGGTGGCCGGGGCTGCCCCGGACCGACCGGCGCTGCAGGCCGACCTGGACCGGCACGCCGCCGCGGCCGGCGACGCCTACCGCGAGTTGAGCCGAGTGCTGGCCGACGAGCTGGCTCCGCGGGCGCGGGAACGCGACGCCGTCGGCCGGGACGCCTACCGGCTGATGTCGCGATCGTTCCTCGGCACCGAGATCGACCTGGACGAAACCTACGCGTGGGGCCTCGAGCAGCTCGATTCGATTGTCGCCGAACAGGAGACGGTCGCTGACCGGCTCTACCCCGGGGTGTCGGTCGCCGAGACCGTCAGCCGTCTGGACGACGAACCGCGCTACCAGGTCCATGGCACCGATGCGTTGCAACAGTGGATGCAGGACCTGTCCGACCGCGCGGTCGACGCGCTGGCGGGCACCCACTTCGACATCGACCCCGCCCTGCGCAATCTCGAGTGCCGGATCGCCCCGACGCAGACCGGCGGCATCTACTACACCGGCCCGTCCGAGGATCTGACGCGGCCGGGCCGGATGTGGTGGTCGGTGCCGCCCGGTAAGGACGTCTTCCACACCTGGCAGGAGACCACCACCGTCTTCCACGAGGGTGTGCCCGGCCACCATCTGCAGATCGGACGTGCGGTGGTGCTCGCCGGCGAGCTGAACCGCTGGCGTCGGCTGGGCTGCTGGGTGTCCGGGCATGGTGAGGGCTGGGCGCTCTACGCCGAACGGCTGATGGCCGAACTGGGCTGGCTCGACGACGACGGCGCCCGTATGGGCATGCTCGACGCGCAGCGGTTCCGGGCCGCGCGGGTGGCCATCGACATCGGCGTGCACTGCGAACTCACCGCTCCCGACGGTGGCCGGTGGGACGTGACCAGGGCGTGGGACTTCCTCGCGCAGCATTCGGCGCAGTCGGACAAGCACCGCAGCTTCGAACTCGACCGCTACCTCGGCTGGCCCGGTCAGGCGCCGTCATACGCCGTCGGGCAACGGATCTGGCAGCAACTGCGTGAGTCCATGCTGGCAGAGAGCATGCCCCTCAAAGACTTCCATCGCCGCGCCCTGGACCTGGGCGGCCTCCCCCTCGATGTGCTGCGGTCGGCGCTGCTCGGCGAGTTCACATGACCGGCGACGCGATCGAACCCGACACCAAGGACTGGACCTGGGTGCTGGACCGGCCCTGCCCGGAGTGCGGTTTCGACGCGACCGCCGTGGCGTCGGCCGAGGTCGGCGACCACCTCCGCTGCGACGCCGACGAGTGGCTCCGGCGCCTCGGCGCTCCCGGCGCCGCAACGCGCCGGAACCCGGCGGCCTGGTCCGTCCTCGAATACGGCTGCCACGTCCGCGATGTCCACCGGATCTTCAACCAGCGGGTCCGATCGATGCTCACCCAGCACGAACCGCTGTTCGCCAACTGGGACCAGGACCGCACCGCCGTCGAGGACGACTACGCGTCCCAGGACCCCGCCGTGGTGGCCGGCGAACTGTTCGACGCCGCGATCACCGTGGCCGACACCTATGCCGCCGTGCCCGACGACGGATGGTCGCGCCGCGGATTACGCAGCAATGGAAGCGAATTCACAATCGCCTCGATATCGCTGTACCACCTGCACGACATCGTGCACCATGCGTGGGACGTCGATGAGCATTGAGGAGCTGACCACATGACGGACGAGAACCTGCCCCTCGCCGGCCGGGTGGCCTACGTGACGGGCGCGGCGCGCGGTCAGGGACGGTCGCACTGCGTACGCCTGGCGCGCGCTGGTGCCGACATCGTCGCGATCGACGCCTGCGCGCCGGTCAGTGACGCCAACGGTTATCCGCCCGCCGACCCATCCGATCTGGCCGAAACGGTCGCCCTGGTCGAGGGCGAGGGGCGCAAGATCGTCGCCGCACCCGTCGACGTCCGCGACGCCGACGGTCAGATGCGGGTGGTCGCCGACGCCGTCGCCCAGTTCGGGCGCCTCGACATCGTCGTCGCGAACGCTGGAGTCCTCAACTGGGGCCGGCTGTGGGAGATTTCGCCCCAGCAGTGGCAGGACACCCTCGACACCAACCTCACCGGCGTCTGGAACACGATCCGCGCGGTCGTTCCCCCGATGATCGCCGCGGGCAACGGCGGCTCCATCATCACCATCAGCTCCGCAGCGGGCATCAAGGCGGTTCCCGGCTGTGGACACTACTGCGCCAGCAAGTTCGGCGTCGTCGGGCTGACCAACTCGCTCGCGGTGGAACTCGGCGAGTTCGGCATCCGCGTCAACTCGGTGCACCCGTACGGCACCGACACCCCGATGGGTAACGACACGTCGATGTATCAGATCTTCGCCGATCACCAGACCTACATCCACAGCTTCTCGCCCGGCGCGCTGCCGACCGATTCGCTGGCCGCGCCCGAACTGGTGTCCGACATCGTGGTGTGGTTGGCCGGCGACGCGTCGTCCCTGGTCACCGCGGCCCAGATCCCCGCCGACAAGGGCTATCTCAAGATCTAACTGCGCCCTCGATCGCTCAGAGTCGCGACTGCTCCTTGATCGACGTGTCGGTGGTGCGCAGCGGGCGGATCAGACCGTCCTGGGCGAACGAGGCGATGAGTTCACCCTCCTCGGTGTGCACGGTCCCGCGCACGTAGGACATTCCCGCACCGACCTGCGTGCTCTCGTGGCCGTAGAGCAGCCAGCCGTTCCAGGCAACGGGCTCGTGAAAGCTCACGGTGACCGTCATCGGCGCCGTCGACACCGTCAGGTGCGCCTGCGCTGTGCCGATCCCCTCGTGCGCCCGCATCGTGGTCGAAATGCCGAGGTGGCCGGTGAAATACGCGATGAGCGCCTTCGCGAGGTCGTCGCGCTGCGGGATCGGGTCGTAGTGCAACCACGCGTACAACTCGGGCGGGCCCACCTCGTCGGGGCTGTTGACGTCGGCCACGTCGACCACCCGCACCTGCCGCCCGGTCATCGGCATGCCGCCGTCGTAGGCGTCGGCGGGCGCGGCCACGTCGGCCCGCGGCAGGTGATGGCGGATGACGTCGCCCGACGGTACGTCGGTGAACACCGTCACCGTGATGCACCGCTTGCCGTTCTGCGATGCCGTCACCACCGCGGTGGCCGTCGACCGGCCCTCGCTGACGACGTCGATGTCGAGTTCCACCGGCGGGCCCACCGTCACCACCCGGGCGAACACCGCGTGCACGGACCGCACCGACTTGCCCTCGAACCGCTTGGCCGCAGCAACGATGGCCTGGGCCACGACCTGCGTGCCCTCGACCACCTGGCGCTCGTCGGCGCCGGCAATACCGGTGTCGGCGGTGAATTGGTTCTCGCCTGCGGGTTGGGCGTCGAACAGGTCAAGCAGCGTCTGGACCGTCCACGGCGTCTGCTGTGAAGTGTGGCCTGCATCCGTCGTCATCTTCACGCCTCTTTCGTCGGGGGTTCCGTCACTTAGAGTTAGGTACCCAGAGAAGGTACTAGCCTTCTGCCAAAGCGGTAACGTCATTCTCATCACGAGGCGAGAGGCGTCTTATGGCGAAGGGCAGCGCGCGGGCTCCCGGCAGTCCGACGATCCCCACCGCCGACACCGGAGAGACCAGGCCGCAGCGCTTCATGCGGTCCGCACTGGAGATCCTCGGCGAGACCGGACGCTCGGACTTCACGGTCCTCGAGGTGGTCGAACGGTCCAAGACGTCGCTACGCAGCTTCTACCAGCACTTCTCGACCAAAGACGAACTCCTGCTCGCCTTGATCGACCGGATCATGTCGGAGTCGGCACTGCGCTGGCGCGCGGCCACCGACGACCAGCCGAGCCGGGAAGCGCTGCGGACGCTCATCGATCGCCTGTGCGTCCCCGCGGGCTCCGGCACGCAGGACCGGGTCAACCGGGGTCTGACGTCGTACAACGACCGTCTCGCCGAGACGCTGCCACGGGACTACGCCAGGGTGCTCGCCCCGCTGCATGCTCTGATCAGCGACATCATCCGTCGCGGCATCAGCGAACAGGCGTTCCGCGATGACATCGACGCGGACGCGACCGCAGCGATGATCATGCATACCGCGTTGGGTGCGATGCGGATGCGCGTGCTGGGCGCGGAACTCGCCGGCGTCCCGGTCGAGGGTGAGCACATCTACGCATTCTGCCTGCGCAGCATCGAGTGGTAATGTCATTACCGCTTCACGCGAACCCGACTTCCAGGAGGCGGATATGCCGTCACGCGAGCTGTCCTATCCCGTTTTCGATGCGGACAACCACTTCTACGAGCCGCAAGAGGCGCTGACGCAGTTCCTGCCGGAGCACCGCAAGGGCATCATCGACTACATCGACGTCCGCGGCCGGACCAAGATCGTCGTGCGCAACACGATCAGCGACTACATCCCCAACCCCACCTTCGAGGTGGTCGCGCGGCCGGGCGCGCAGGAGGAGTACTTCCGGCACGGCAGCGGCGGCAAGAGTTTCCGGGAGATCATGGGCAAACCGATGAAGGCGATCCCGGCCTTCCGGAACCCGCAGGCCCGCCTCGAGGTGCTCGACAGCCTCGGCCTGGACTACACGATCATGTTCCCGACCCTGGCCAGCCTCGTCGAAGAGCGGCTCAAGGACGACCCCGACGCGATCCTCGACATCATCCACGCCCTCAACCAGTGGATGTACGAGACGTGGCAGTTCAACTACGAAGACCGGATCTTCTCCACGCCGGTCATCAACCTCAGCGTGGTCGACCGGGCGCTCGAGGAGCTGCAGTGGTGCCTGGAGCGGGGCGCCAAGACCGTCCTGGTGCGACCCGCCCCGGTGCCCGGCTACCGCGGCACCCGGTCGATGGGGCTGCCGGAGTTCGACCCGTTCTGGGACGCCTGCGTCAAGGCCGGCATCCCGGTGTGCATGCACGCCTCCGACAGTGGCTACGCGCAGTACCTCAACGACTGGGAGCCGGCCGACGAGTTCCTGCCGTTCAAGCCGACCTCCTTCCGGATGGTCGCGATGGGCAAGCGACCCATCGAGGACACCATGGCCGCCCTGGTGTGCCACGGCGCACTGACCCGCAACCCGGATCTGCGCATCCTGTCGATCGAGAACGGCGCCTCCTGGGTGCCGTACCTGTTCTACCAGTTCAAGGACGTCTACTCGAAGATGCCGCAGGAGTTCCCGGAGGACCCGATCCAGGCGTTCCGGCGCGGCGTGTACGTGGCACCGTTCTGGGAGGACGACTTCAAGCAGATGGCCGATCTGCTCGGCATCGACCGGGTGATCTTCGGGTCGGACTGGCCGCACCCAGAGGGGCTCGCCGATCCGATCAACCTCGTCGGCGACCTGGAGCAGATGGGCCTCGACGATAGCGGCATCCGAAAGATCATGGGCGGCAATCTCGTCGACCTGTTCAAGGTGCCCAACAAGAAGGTCTACAAGCCCGACGTACCCGCACTCGTCCTGACCTGACCACCCCTCCGCCGACGGCTGAACGGATCTCATGACCGACGTGGCAAGCCCAGAACAGATGCTCTTCGCCTCCACGGCGCAGGCCTTCCTCGAGAAGGAGGCCTCGCTGGGCAAGGTGCGAGAGTTGCACGCCGAAGGCGCCGAGTTCGATCCCGGATGGTGGCAACGTGCCGCCGAGCTGGGGTGGGCCAGCCTGCTGGTGCCCGAGGAACTCGGCGGCGGCAGCGTATCCGGCAACGGGGTGCAGGATCTGGCGCTGGTCGCCGAGCAGATCGGGCACACCGTCGCGCCCGGCCCGCTGCATCCGGTCAGCACCGTCCTCGCCGGACTCGTCGACGCCTGCAGGGATGACGCTCAGGCACAGCGCCACGGCGAGTTGATCGAGGCGCTGGTGTCCGGGGAGACCGTCGCCTCCTGGGCGGTTTACGAACCCGGCCGCCAGTGGGATCCGTTACAGGCCAATGTGACCGCGACGCCGGTCGACGGCGGTTACCGCATCGACGGCATCAAGGACCGAGTGGAGGCGGGTGCCCGCAGCGCGGTGCTGCTGGTGACCGCCCGCGACGGCGACGACCTGCGGCAGTTCCTGGTGCCCACCGATGCCGCCGGCGTGACGATCACCGAACAGCGCTCGGTCGACCTGGTCAAGCGGTACGCCCGGGTGGAGTTCGACGGCGTGACCGTCGACGAGTCCGCGGCGGTGGGCTCCGCGGCCGAGACCGCGACGCTGATCGACCTCCAGAGCCAGATCGCCCAGGTGCTGCAGTGCGCCGAGGTGCTCGGCATCTTGCAGACCGTCGTCGACTTCACCGTCCAGTGGGCCTTCGACCGGCATTCGTTCGGCCGACCGCTCGCGTCCTACCAGGCGCTCAAGCACCGGTTCGCCGACCTGAAGATCCATCTCGAGGCCTGCCGGGCCGCCACCCGGGCCGCGGTCCGGGCTGTCGCCGACCGCTCCCCCGACGCCGCCTTCTCCGTCAGCGTCGCGAAATCCTATGTCGGCGAACATGCGTCGTCGATGATCCAGGACGCCGTGCAGCTGCACGGCGGCATCGGCGTGACGTGGGAACACGACCTGCACCTGTATCTGCGGCGGGCCACGCTGTACCGGTCGCTGTTCGGCACCCCCGAAGACCACAACCTGCGTGTGTATGCGCTGCACGACGAACTGGAGTCTGCGTCATGACCGAGGCCACCACCACCGAGCAATCCCCGGTGACGGCGCCGGAGAGCGTCGAGGAGTTCCGTGCCAGGGCGCAGGCCTGGCTGGCCGAGAACATGCCGCGCATCGACCCCGCAAACCCGCCGGACGCCGACCGCGGCGAGGAGGGCCCGTGGCTGCGTGCCCGCGAACTCCAGAAGAAGCTGCACGCAGGCGGATTCGCCGGCATCTGCTTCCCGAGGGAGTACGGCGGCCTCGGCTATCCGATTGCCTACCAGCGGGCGTTCGACGCGGTGTCCAAGGAATACGAGCTGCCGATCATCCTGAACACTCCGACGTTCACGATCTGCGGGGCCACCATCCTCGACACCGGGTCCGAAGAGCAGAAGCGCAAACACATCTCGGCCGTCATCCGCGGTGAGCAGATCCTGGTGCAGTTGCTGTCCGAACCCAGCGGCGGCTCCGATCTGGCCGGTGTCATCACCCGCGCCGACCGGCAGGGCGACAAATGGGTGATCAACGGCGCCAAGACGTGGAGCACCAGCGCGTTCGCCGCGGACTACGGGCTGCTGCTCGCGCGCACCGACTGGAACGTGCCCAAACACGAAGGGCTGACGATGTTCCTGGTGCCGCTGGACGCACCGGGCATCACGATGCGGCGCATCAAACAGGTCGACGGCGGCAACGAGTTCTGCGAGGAGTTCTTCGACAATCTCGAACTCGGCGATGACGCCGTGGTGGGCGAGGTGAACAAGGGCTGGGAAGTCGCGTCCCGGCAGCTCTACCACGAACGCCGTGCGGTGGGTGGTGGCTCCGAATTCGCCAGCGGTATAGGCCCGGAGGGCGTCACCGACCAGCCGGTGGACTACCGGGAGTTGCTCGCCGAGACCGGCCAGTCCGACAGCGAACGGGCGCGGGAGATGGCGGGTCGGGCGCTGGTGCAGCGCGCGGTGCAGGAGCAGCTGATCGACCACGTGTACCACGGGGTTCTCGACGGCTCGCTGCCCCAGGCCGCCGGCTCCATCATCCGAATCACCCACGCCGAATCCATCCAGTTCGAAATCGACACGGCGCTCGCGCTTCTGGGTGCAGCGGGTGTCGTCGACGGCGGCGATCAGCTGATCCGCTACGGCGACCGTTATCTGACTCGACAGACCGCGTCGCTGGGCGGCGGCACCACTGAGATCGCCCGCAACATCATCGGCGAACGGGTGCTCGGCTTCCCGCGCGAGGCCGCCGCCGACCGCGGGGTGCCGTTCAAGGACGTCAAGCGCAACAAGAACTGAGGGGTCAGAACAGGGTCGGCTGAACGGTGGCCGCAGCCACCGGCACCGCGACGGGTGGCGGCGCAGCGCGCCGGTCCCGACCCAGCCCGTGCTTGGTCAGCAGCGGTGCGGCACGGCGCGAGAGCTTTTCCCGGTAGTCGGCGGGTAGGTATGCGCTGCGCCGGTACAGCGCCTGGTAGTCGGCGACCAGTTCCGGACGAGCGCGCGACAGCCAGGACATGAACCAGCCGCGAGTGGCGCCCCGCAGGTGCAGGCCGAACACCGTCGCCGTGTTCGCGCCCGCGGCGGCGATCCGGCCGAGCAGATCGTCGAGGTGGTCGACGGAGTCGGTCAACCCCGGCAGCACCGGCGCCACCATCACGTGGCAGTCCAGTCCGGCCTCCCGAATAGCGGTGATCAGCGACAGCCGGGCCTGCGGCGACGGCGTCCCGGGTTCGAGGTCGTGCTGCAGGTCGGCATCGCCGACCGCCAGGGACACCGCGACGCTGACCGATACCCGCCGTGCGGCCTCCGACAGCTGGGGCAGGTCCCGGCGCAGCAGGGTGCCTTTGGTCAGGATGGACATCGGGGTTCCTGAATCCGATAGAGCGGCAATGATTCCCGGCATCAGCGCATAGCGGCCCTCGGCCCGCTGATAGGGGTCGGTGTTGGTGCCGAGAGCCACGGTGTCGCACCGCCACGACGGTCTGCGGAGTTCGCGCCGAAGGACGTCGGCGACGTTGGTCTTCACCACGACCTGGGTGTCGAAGTCGGTGCCGACGTCGAGGTCGAGGTACTCGTGGGTGGGCCGGGCGAAGCAGTACCGGCAGGCGTGCGAGCAACCGCGGTAGCCGTTCACGGTGTACTGGAACGGCAGCATGGCGGCGTTGGGCACCTTGTTGAGAGCCGATTTGCACAGCACCTCGTGGAACGTCATGCCCTCGAAGTGTGGGGTGCGCACACTGCGCACGAACCCGATCCGCTGCAGGCCAGGCAAAGATCCGTCGTCGACTTCCACAGCTTGTCCGGCCCACCGCATACCCTCTATTCGAACTGACGTTCGACACGCTGTCAAGCGTCCGCCGGGCGCCAGATTCCCCGGATCATGGTCACCTCTGTTAGGCTGGCCGCAGAATGCTTTTCTGCATTCGCAGGTAAATGGAAAGAAATCAGCAATATGGCACAGGGAACTGTGAAATGGTTCAACAGCGAAAAGGGCTTCGGCTTCATCGCTCCCGACGGCGGCTCTGAGGACGTTTTCGTCCACTACTCCGAGATTCAGAGCAGCGGCTTCCGCTCTCTCGAAGAGAATCAGCGCGTCGAGTTCGAGATCGGCCAGGGCTCCAAGGGCCCGCAGGCCACCGCGGTCACCGCGATCTGACAGACTTGAAAAATGTGGGCCGCCGGATTATCCGGCGGCCCACATTTTTGCGTTATGGCGTTCTCGCTCAGCGCTTCTCGGACTGGTCGGCGTCGGAGAACTCCGGCGTCTGGACCGGGGCCGACGAATGCGGCGCCGCACCGGTTTCGGTGATCGGGTGCGAGAACAGTGAATTCTCATTCATGAGGGGATCTCCTAACGGAGAATCTCGGAGGTCCGGCCGCTCGGCGGCCGCGGAACACCGTGCACAACACGGCTCTGCTCGAGCGTACTCCCCTCTCCGGTCCGGCTGATGGGGTACCGGGGCACACCGGGCCTACCACGGCCGCAGTGAACACTGCACACCGCTGCCGCCCTGCTGCGAGACGACGACCTGACCGTCCACGGCGATCTCGCAATGGAACTCCGGATTCACCCGCAACCCACCGCTGGCACTGACGAACGCCCACTGGGTCGGGTCGGCCAGGGTCGTCTCGAAGGTCCAAGGCGTAGCCGGCCCGACCGACAGCCGTGCTGCGGGCATGTACTGCGGCGAATTCGCTTCGGCCTGAGTCGGCGGGTCGGCGCTGATGTAGTAGATGTTCGCCATCAGATCGCTGGTGGTGGTGATCGTGTACCGCACCGTGTGCGCCTCCGGATCGGCGACCGCCGTGGCCGGGCTGAGCGCCACCGCGGCCAGCGCCGTCAGCACCGCCGCCACGGCCCTGCTCGTCGATGTTCCCATGACCTTGTCATCGGCGCTGCGCCCCGCCGCGTTACCCGTTGAGCTACGGGTTAACTCGGCCGTCACACACAGACACTTCAAAGAAACACGGGCGCTCTAACGTCCCGAATCGACACACGACGGTGTCTCACCCTCCTGCGCGTGAGCCGATGTCGATCGGCGTGATCGCGCGATCGGACACGACGAGAGGCTCTCCATGCGACCACCCCGGCGCTTCGCGCTCAAGAAGTCGGCCCTGGCCACAACCGGCCTCGTCCTGACCGCAGGTCTGGTTCTGTCGGGCTGCGGCAGCAAGGCCAGCGACACCGAAGGCGCCGCCGCGCAGTCCTGCGTGGACACCTCGGGTCCGACGATCAAGGTGGGCTCGCTGAACTCGCTGTCGGGCACGATGGCGATCTCCGAGGTCACCGTCCGCGACTCCATCAAGCTCGCGGTCGACGAGATCAACGGCGCAGGCGGCGTGCTGGGCAAGCAGATTCAGCTCATCGGCGAGGACGGCGCATCGGAGCCGACGGTGTTCGCGGAGAAGGCCGAGAAGCTGATCAGCAGCGACTGCGTGGCCGCGGTGTTCGGCGGCTGGACGTCGTCGAGTCGCAAGGCCATGCTGCCGGTCTTCGAGAGCGCGAACTCGCTGCTGTACTACCCGGTGCAGTACGAGGGCCTCGAGGCGTCGAAGAACATCTTCTACACGGGCGCCACCACCTACCAGCAGATCGTGCCGGCCCTGGACTACCTCAAGGAGCGCGGCGTGAAATCGCTGTACCTGGTGGGTAGCGACTACGTGTTCCCCCAGACGGCCAACCGCATCATCAAGGCCTACGCCGAGGCCAACGGCATCGAGATCAAGGGTGAGGACTACACGCCCCTGGGCTCGACCGACTTCTCCACCATCGTCAACAAGGTGCGCAGCGCCGACGCCGACGCCGTATTCAACACTCTCAACGGCGATTCCAACGTCGCGTTCTTCCGCGAGTACAAGAACGTCGGCCTGACCCCGCAGGACATGCCGGTGGTGTCGGTGTCGATCGCCGAGGAAGAGGTCGGCGGTATCGGTGTCCAGAACATCACCGGCCAGCTGACGGCCTGGAACTACTACCAGACCATCGACACCCCGGTGAACAACGCGTTCGTCGCGGCGTACAAGAAGGCCTACGGCGCCAACAAGCCCACCTCGGACCCGATGGAAGCCGCCTACGTGTCGGTCTACCTGTGGAAGAACACCGTTGAGAAGGCGAAGTCGTTCGACGTCAAGGCGATTCAGGACAACGCGGGCGGCGTCACGTTCGACGCACCCGAAGGCCTGGTGACCATCGACGGCGAGAACCACCACATCACCAAGACCGCCCGCATCGGCGAGATCCGTCCCGACGGCCTCATCTACACGATCTGGGAGTCCCCCGGCCCGATCGAGCCGGATCCGTACCTGAAGTCGTACCCGTGGGCCGCCGGTCTGTCGAGCTGAGTTTTCCTCGATGGATGTCCTGATCGGGCAGCTGGCAACAGGATTGAGCCTCGGCTCGATCCTGTTGCTGGCCGCGCTCGGACTCTCCCTGACGTTCGGTCAGATGGGGGTCATCAACATGGCCCACGGTGAGTTCATCATGGCGGGCTGCTACACCGCCTACGTCATTCAGCAGGTCGTCTCGAACGCCGGTGCCTCGCTGCTGATCTCGTTGGTGGTCGGCTTCGTCGTCGGCGGAGCGATGGGCGCGCTGCTGGAGGTGACGCTGATCCAGCGGATGTATCACCGCCCGCTGGACACCCTGCTGGTCACCTTCGGGGTGGGGCTCGTCCTGCAGCAGATCGCCCGCGACATCTTCGGGGCGCCCGCGGTGAACGTCGTCGCACCGGCATGGCTGTCCGGCGGTGTCGACATTTTCGGCGCCGTCGTGCCGAAGACCCGCATCTTCATCCTGGTGCTGGCCGTGGCATGTGTGGCGGTACTGGCCACGGTGCTCAAGACCAGCCCGATGGGTAGGCGCATCCGGGCGGTGGTGCAGAACCGCGACCTGGCCGAGACGAGCGGTATCTCCTCGCGCAGAACCGATATCACCACGTTCTTCATCGGTTCCGGCCTGGCCGCGGTGGCCGGGGTGGCGCTGACATTGATCGGCTCGACCAGCCCCACCACCGGTCAGAGCTTCCTCATCGACGCGTTCCTGGTGGTTGTCGTCGGCGGACTCGGTCAGATCAAGGGCACGGTGATCGCCGCGCTCGCACTGGGCTTCCTCAACTCGTTCATCGAATACAACACCACCGCATCGCTGGCCAAGGTCATCGTGTTCGTGATCATCGTGATCTTCCTGCAGGCCCGGCCGCAGGGGCTGTTCACCGTTCGGACAAGGAGTCTCGTATGAGGACGTCGCTCGGGCGGTGGCGAGGACTGGGCCGGGCGCGTACTTGGATGGGCTTCGCCGTCGCGGCGCTGGTGCTGTTCGCGCTCGCCCCCGCCATCCTGTCGGACTTCCGGCTCGGTCTGCTCGGGAAGTTCCTGTGCTTCGCGATTGTGGCCGTCGGGATCGGCCTGGCCTGGGGCCGGGGCGGCATGCTGGTGCTGGGCCAGGGCGTCTTCTTCGGCCTCGGCGGTTACATGATGGGGATGCATCTGAAGATCGCCGACGCGCATCTGCGCGGCGACGACGTACCCGACTTCATGCAGATCGCCGGTGTGCGTGAACTGCCCGCGTACTGGGCGCCGTTCGCCTCCCCCGCCTTCACCGTCCTGGCGATCCTGCTGATCCCCACCGGTATCGCCGCGGTGTTGGGCTTCGGAGTGTTCAAACGCCGCGTCAAGGGCGCCTACTTCGCGATCCTGTCCCAAGCGCTCGCGGCGGCGCTGGCCATTCTGCTCGTCGGCCAGACCAGCCTCGGCGGCAGCAACGGATTGACCAACTTCCGCACGTTCTTCGGGTTCGCGCTCAACGATCCGGTCAACAAGCGAATGCTGTACTTCATCGCCGCCGGCGTGCTGCTGGTCGTGGTGGCCGTGGTGCGCCAACTCATGCAGAGCCGCTACGGCGAACTGCTGGTGGCGGTGCGCGACGGCGAGGAGCGCGTCCGGTTCCTCGGCTACGACCCCGCCAACATCAAGGTCGTCGCGTACACCGTCGCCGCGCTGTTCGCCGGAATCGCCGGGGCGCTGTTCGCGCCGATCGTCGGCTTCATGGCGCCGTCGCAGGTCGGCATCCTGCCCTCGATCGCATTCCTCATCGGTGTCGCGATCGGTGGCCGAACCACGCTGCTGGGTCCGGTGCTCGGCGCCATCGGCGTCGCCTGGGCGCAGACGGTGTTCTCCGAACGCTTCCCCTCGGAGTGGATCTACGCCCAGGGTCTGTTGTTCATCGTCGTCGTCGGGTTCTTCCCCGCCGGCTTCGCCGGAATCGCCATGCTCGTCAAACGCACCCGGAGAACCAAATCCAAACCGCCGGAACCGGAATCGCTGGCGGCCCCGGATTCCGAACCGGACGCGGAGAAGGTGGGGGCGGCACGATGACGACACCATCGACACTCGGGCCGGTGGCCGGCGGCAACGCCGGGATGGGCGCACAGTATCTGGAGGTGCGCGGCCTCACCGTCGACTTCGACGGGTTCAAGGCCGTCAGCAACGTCGATCTCACCCTGTTCCAGGGCGACCTGCGGTTCCTGATCGGCCCGAACGGCGCGGGCAAGACCACGGTCATCGATGCGGTGACGGGACTGGTCAACGCCTCCGGATCGGTGAACAAGTCCGGCGTCGAACTGCTCGGCAAGAAGGTGCACCAGATCGCCAAACTCGGTGTGGGACGGACGTTCCAGACCGCCAGCGTCTTCGAACAGCTCACCGTCCTGCAGAATCTCGACATCGCGGCAGGCGCACACCGGTCGCCGTGGAGTCTGCTGCGCCGCCGCCACGGTGTGCTGCCGGCCATCGAGGAGGCACTCGAGACGATCGGGCTGACCGGGCTGGCGGACAAACCCGCCGGTGTGTTGGCCCACGGCCAGAAGCAGTGGCTGGAGATCGGGATGCTGCTGGTGCAGAACGCCGACGTGCTGCTGCTCGACGAACCGGTGGCCGGGATGAGCACCGAGGAGCGCGAGGAGACCGGAAACCTGTTGCGGCGCATCGGTGGCGAACGCACCGTCGTGGTGGTCGAGCACGACATGGACTTCATGCGGGCCTTCGCCACCTCGGTGACGGTGCTCGCTCGCGGACAGGTGATCGCCGAGGGCTCGGTGGCCGAGGTCCAGGCCAACCCACGCGTGCAGGAGGTCTACCTCGGCACCGCCGCGGCGGGCGCCGACGGTTTACAGGAGGGTTCGTAAATGCTGCAGCTCGTCGACGTCCGCACCGGCTACGGCCGTTCGGAGGTGATCTACGGCGCGAGTATCGAGGTACCCGCAGACGGAGTGGCCGCGGTGATGGGCCACAACGGCGCGGGTAAGACCACGCTGTTGCGCGCCGCAGTCGGACTGCTGAAGTGCTCGGGCGGCAAGGTGCTCTTCGGCGGGGAGGACATCACCCGGCTGCGCCCCAGCGCGCGGGTCGCGCGGGGGCTCGCCTACGTCCCGCAGGGCCAGCAGTCATTCGGGCAGTTGACCACGGCCGAGAACCTGCAGGTGGTGGCCGACGGGCGCAAGAACGGCAAGGCGCTGATCGACGAGCAGCTCGACCTGTTTCCGGCGCTGAAGGAGCTGCTCACCCGTCGCGCGGGTCTGCTGTCCGGTGGTCAGCGCCAGCAGCTGGCGATCGCCCGCGCGTTGATCACCAGCCCGAAATGTCTGATTCTCGACGAGCCGACCGAAGGCATTCAGCCGTCGGTGGTCGCCGAGATCGAGGGCGCCATCACCGCGCTCACCGCGCGCGGGGATCTGGGCGTGCTGCTGGTCGAACAGCACATCGGTTTCGCGCTGGAGTCGTCGCAGCGGTACTACATCCTCGAGGCCGGCCAGGTGACCCACAGCGGTACCGGCGGCTCGGCGTCGGAGGAGGATGTGCGCGCCGCCATGGCCATCTAGCTGCACAAGCGGGCATGCTGAGCGGTGTGAGCACACCGCTGGAACCCATCGTGATCGCCGAGAACGGCGCCTTCGTGGTGGCCGAGATCGGACCGCGGGTGCTGCTCATCGACCGTGGACGCGTCCCCACCGAGGTGGGTGTGCTGCTGTTGGCGATGTCCACGCTGATCTTCGGTGGGTTCGGCGTCGTCTCGGTCATTCCGTCGTTCGGGGGTGACTGGATCAGCCGCTCGACGCTGATCGGATTCGGCTTCCTGCTGGTCGGAATCGCCTCATTCCGGGCCCTGCTCCGGGCCACCGCCGCGCTGAACCGCTCGCGGGCCACGCCGCTGAGCGGAGTGCGTCCCGTGGCCGTTTTCGACCGGAACGCCGGGGCCTACCTCGACGGCAACGGCGAAATGATCGCGCACCTTTCCGAAATCCGCTTCAGCAGAGCGGGGTTCGGATCCCGTCAACTGGTAGTGACCACACCGCACGGCGACCGCGTGCTCGTGACCGGGAGCGTCGGCAATCTGGATCAGGTGCTGACCCACACCGTCGCTACACACCGTCCGGACGCGCGGTGAACACCCAGGCCGTCAGCCAGACCGAGGCGATCGCGACGAGCAGGGCGCCGGGGATGTGCAGATCCAGCGTCGCCCCGTCGCCGAGTTGGGCCTGGATGAACGTGTACATCAGCAGAAGGGCTGCCACGATCGCGGTCCACCAGTGCCTGCGCCGCGCGTAGACGAAGCCGCCCAGACTGACCAGCAGACCCGCCGTCACGACGTGCAGCGCGATCGCCGCGTAGCCGTGGATGTCCTCGGCCCTGCCCTCCTGCACGAGGACGCCGGCGGTGCCGAAGGACACCACGACGACGAACACGGTCGCGACCGCGAAGAACCGCGCCGCGAGCAGGAACGGAGCAGATGACGGGCCGGCCATTGCCCGAGGGTAGCGAGCCCAGGTGGAGCCGGGGCGCATAATTCGGGCATGAACCCGGTGCGCTCATGAAGGCCGTCGTCTGTCAGCACGGCACCCTCTCGATCGAGGAACTGCCCGATCCCCGGCCCGAGCGCGGGCAGCTTCTGCTCGAGGTGCGACGCTGCGGCATCTGCGGATCCGATCTGCACGCCAAGGACCACGCCGACGAGCTGACCGGGCTGATGGACGAGGTGGGCTATCCGGACTTCATGCGCTCCGACACCCCGGTGGTGCTGGGCCACGAATTCTGCGGTGAGGTCGCCGAACGCGGTAAGGGTGTCGGCGGCGAGTTCAAGGCGGGCACACCGGTGGTGTCGTTCCCGCTGATGCGGGCCCGCGGCGGGGTCCACCTGACCGGGCTGTCGCCGCTGGCGCCGGGCGCCTACGCCGAGCGGGTGCTCGCCGAGGCGGCGATGAGCTTCGCCATCCCCAACGGCCTGGACCTCGACACCGCTGCGCTCACCGAACCGATGGCCGTCGCGCTGCACGCCGTGCGCCGCAGCGACCTCGGCAAACGGGACACCGCCGTCGTGATCGGTTGCGGGCCGGTCGGTCTCGCGGTGATCTGTCACCTCCGCGCGCTGGGCGTCCAGAAGATCGTCGCCAGCGATTTCTCCGCCACGCGGCGCGATCTGGCGACTCGCTGCGGGGCACACGTGGTCGTGGACCCCGCTGTCGACTCGCCGTACGCGGGTCTGACCGGCTCGATCACCGAGGCGCCCGCCCTCTACGAACTCGGCATGGGGTCGATGGAGAAGCTGCGCCGGCTGCCCGGCTGGCAGCACCTCTACCGGGTGGCCGACGCGCTGGGCGCCGCGGGACCCAAGCGGCCGGTCATTTTCGAATGCGTCGGCGTCCCCGGGATGATCGACGGGGTCGTCGGCGCAGCCCCGCTGGCCTCGCGGGTGGTGGTCGTCGGCGTCTGCATGGGTGAGGACCGGCTGCGTCCCGCGATGGCGATCAGCAAGGAGATCGACATGCGCTTCGTCTTCGGTTACACGCCACTGGAATTCCGCGACACCCTGCACATGCTCGCCGACCGGAAGCTCGACGCTTCGGCGCTCGTCACGGGGACCGTCGGTCTGGCCGGGGTGGCCACCGCCTTCGAGGAACTGGCGACCGCCGAGGCGCACGCGAAGGTGCTCATCGACCCGACCTCGGACGCCGTCTCCCCCTGACGCCGACGGAGTGTGCACCCCGCTCGCCCTAGCTCTGACGCGAAACCACCTCGGCGACAACCGCATCCGCGGCCCCACTGCTGTCCAGGTCGACCTGTTCGCCGTTCGAGAGATCCTTCAGCTTCACGCCGGCGGAGTCGACGATCAGCGCGAACGCCGCGCCGGTCCGGTCCGCGGCCCGCAGCGCGGCCTTGAGGCTGCGATCGCCGTACGCCACGTCGGTGCGCACACCGGCGCGGCGCAACTCGGCGGCCAGCACGCTGGTCCGCACCTTCGCGTCCTGCTCGGCCGGGATGGCGTAGACGTCGCAGGTCGACGTCGCGCCGACGGTCTTACCCTCGGCCTGCAGCGCCAGCAGCGTGCGGTCCACCCCCAACCCGAACCCGACGCCTGAGACGTCCTGCCCGCCGAGTCGGCCCATCAGGCCGTCGTAGCGGCCGCCGCCGCCGATGCCGGACTGTGCACCGAGGCCGTCGTGGACGAACTCGAAGGTCGTCTTGGTGTAGTAGTCCAGCCCGCGCACCATCCGCGGATTGATCACGTACGGCACCCCCAGTGCCCGCAGGTGAGCCTGCACCGCCTCGAAATGGGCTGCGGCACTGGCAGACAGGTGGTCGAGCATCAGTGGCGCACCGGCAGTCATCTCGCGGACGTGGGGCCGCTTGTCGTCGAGCACCCGCAGCGGGTTGATGGTGGCCCGGGTCCGCGTCTCTTCGTCCAGATCCAACTCGAACAGAAATTCCTGCAACAGCTCCCGGTACTGCGGACGACAGGTGTCGTCACCGAGCGAGGTGATCTCCAGCCGGAAGCCGTCGAGTCCGAGTGCCCGGAAGCCGCCGTCGGCCACGGCGATCACCTCGGCGTCCAGCGCCGGATCGTCCACCCCGATGGCCTCGACCCCCACCTGTTGGAGCTGGCGGTACCGCCCGGCCTGCGGACGTTCGTAGCGGAAGAACGGCCCCGAGTAACAGAGCTTGACCGGCAGCGCGCCCCGGTCGAGCCGGTGCTGGATCACCGCGCGGATCACCCCGGCGGTGCCCTCTGGGCGCAGCGTCACCGACCGGTCGCCACGGTCGGCGAAGGTGTACATCTCCTTGGACACCACGTCGGTGGACTCCCCCACGCCGCGGGCGTAGAGGCCGGTGTCCTCGAAGATCGGGAGCTCCACGTCGCCGTACCCGGCACGGCGCGCCGCGGTCAGCAGACCGTCGCGCACGGCGACGAACGCCGCCGAATCGGGCGGCAGGTAGTCCGGGACGCCCTTGGGCGCCTGGAACGGCTGGGTCATCGTGTCAGCCCCTCGAGGAACGGGTTCGCGCGGCGCTCGTCGCCGATGGTCGACCGCGGCCCGTGCCCGGGCAGGACGACGGTGTCGTCGTCGAGGACGAGCAGCTTGTCGACGATGGAGCCCAGCAGATCGCGGCCGCTGCCGCCGGGCAGATCCGTGCGCCCGACGGACTGTTTGAACAGGGTGTCGCCGGTCAGCGCGACCTCCGAGGCGTCCCCGCCGAGCCGGAACACCACCGAGCCCTTCGTGTGGCCAGGAGTGTGGTCGACGGTGACCACCATGCCGCCGAGGTCGAGCTTGTCGCCGTCGCGGTCGAGTTCGACGAGCTGGCGGGGCTCCCGGAACAGGGTGCCGAGCAGGACCTGGCCCACTCGCGGGCCGAATCCCTTGATCGGGTCGGTGAGCATGAAGCGGTCCTCGGGGTGGATGAACGCCGGGCAGCCGTAGGTGTCGGCAACCTTCTGCGCCGACCAGATGTGGTCGATGTGGCCGTGGGTGAGCAGCACCGCGGCCGGGGTGAGCCGGTGTTCGTCCAGGACCCGACGCAGGGGTCCCATCGCCCGCTGGCCGGGGTCGACGACGATGGCATCCGACCCCGGGCGCTGGGCCAGCACGTAGCAGTTGCACGCCAACATGCCCGCCGGGAATCCGGTGATCAACACGGAGGCAAGTTTCCCACGCCTGCGCGGCGTCGCTGCGCCGTGCCCGCTCGTGCGGGTCGTTCACGAGATCCTCAGCTGACTTTGGCACACTCGTTGCCGACACAGGGCGCGGACCTCCGACCGCGTACGCGAGAAGGGACAGCGGCGTTGCCGACGAACGAACAACGGCGTCAAGCGGCCAAGCGCAAGCTCGAGCAGCAGCTCGAACGCCGAGAGCAGCAGGCCAAGAAGCGCAAGATCCTGACGATTGCCGGTTCTGCCGCGGCCGCGGTCGCGGTGGTCGCCGCCGTCGTGGTCGTCGTCGTGCTCAACAAGGACGACTCGGGCACCGGCGGTACGGCGTCGGCCGCAACCACCACGACACCCACCCCGGTCGAGGGCTCCCTGACCCCGCCGGAGCCGACCGCGGGCAGCACCGCGTTGCCGCCGTTCGTCGCGCCCGCCGGACTCGGCGCGAACTGCCAGTACCCGGCGGCAGGTCCTGCCAGCAAGCCGGTCAAACCGCCACGCACCGGTCAGGTGCCCACCGAGCCGGGCGAGGTCAGCGTCAGCATGAGCACCGATCAGGGCAACCTCGGCCTGCTGCTCGACAACGCCAAGGCGCCGTGCACGGTGAACAGCTTCGCCAGCCTGGCCCAGCAGGGGTTCTTCAACGACACCACCTGCCACCGGCTGACCACCAGCCCGAGCCTGTCGGTGCTGCAGTGCGGCGATCCCACCGGTGAGGGCACCGGCGGACCCGGCTACGAGTTCGCCAACGAGTACCCGACGAACCAGTTCCAGCCCGACGACCCGGCGCTGCAGCAGCCCGTCGTGTACCCGCGCGGCACGTTGGCCATGGCCAACGCCGGACGCGACACCAACGGCAGCCAGTTCTTCCTCGTCTACCAGGATTCGCAGCTGCCCCCGGGCTACACCGTGTTCGGCCGCATCGACGACACCGGTCTGGCGACCCTCGACAAGATCGCTCAGGCAGGCGTCGGCGGTGGTGGCGAGGACGGTCCGCCGGCCACGCCGGTCAAGGTGAAATCGGTACTGCTGGACTGACCGCCACCTCGTGACCTATCCGCCGAACCCGTACCCGGGCTACCAGGAGTATCCGGAGCAGCCGGGCGGCTATCCGCCGGGATATCCGGGTGGGTATCCGATCCCGCCGCCGCCACCGCCCAGGTCCACCAACGCGCTCGCGATCGCCTCGCTGGTGTGCGCGTTCGTGTTCGCACCGCTGGGCATCCTGTTCGGCCACCTGTCGCTGCGACAGATCCGGCGCAGCGGTGAAGAGGGTCGCGGGCTGGCGATCGCCGGGCTCATCGTGGGCTACGTGATGACGGTGGTGGCGATCGTCGTGATCGTCGCCAGCATCCTGTTCATCATGGCCGTCGTCGACGAGGTCGAGAACGACCGGCTGCGCCGCAGCGGCCCGACCATCACCGCGGCGCCCCAGACCACGCTGGAACTGCCGCCGTTCCGGCCGACTCCGACCCTCGGGGCGAACTGCCAGTACCCGCCCGCCGGCGCGCCTCCGCCCAAGGCGGTCGCGCCGCCGCGCAGCGGACGAGTACCGACCCAGCCCGACCGGGTCAGCGTCAGCATCTCCACGACCGCGGGCAACCTCGGGTTGACGCTGAAGAACGGCGTCTCCCCGTGCACGGTCAACAACTTCGTCAGCCTCGCTCAGCAGGGCTTCTTCGACGGAACGACGTGTCACCGGCTGACCGCTGCGGACGATATGAAGCTGCTGCAGTGCGGTGACCCGACCGGCAGCGGCAACGGCGGGCCCGGCTACCGCTTCGCCGACGAGTACCCGACCAACCAGTACCGGCTGGCCGACCCGCAGCTGCGCGGCAAGACCGTCTATCCGCGCGGCACGGTCGCGATGGCCAACACCGGCCCCGACAGCAATGGCAGCCAGTTCTACCTGGTCTACGAGGACACCGAGCTACCGCCCCGCTACACGGTGTTCGGCGAGATCGACGCCACGGGCCTCAAGACACTGGACCGGATCGCCGCGGCCGGGGTGGCCGGCGGCGCAGACGACGGGAAACCGGCGACGGCGGTGACGATCACCTCCGCGCGGCTGGACTGATCGTCAGGCCGGTCAGGCCGCGGAAGTGACGCGGTAGACGTCGTAGACGCCCTCGACGTTGCGGACCACCCGCAGCAGGTACCCGAGGTGCTTCGGATCACCCATCTCGAAGGTGAACCGGCTGATCGCCACCCGGTCGTTGGACGTGGTCACCGACGCCGACAGGATGTTGACCTTCTCGTCGGCGAGCACCCGGGTGACGTCGGAGAGCAGCCGGTGCCGGTCGAGCGCCTCGACCTGGATGGCGACCAGGAACACCGACGACGGGGACGGCGCCCACTCGACGTCGATGATCCGCTCAGCCTGCTGCTGCAGCGATTCGGCGTTGGTGCAGTCGGTGCGGTGCACGCTGACGCCGCCCCCGCGGGTCACGAAGCCCATGATCTGGTCACCGGGCACCGGCGTACAACACTTGGCCAGCTTTGTCAGGACGCCGGGCGCGCCCGGCACCGCCACGCCGGTGTCGTCGGTGCTGCGCTGACGCACCGGCATCGTCGCCGGCGTCGACCGCTCGGCGAGTTCGTCCTCGGCGGCCTCGTCGCCACCGAACTGAGCGAGCAACCGTTGCACGACATGCCGCGCGGACACGTGCCCCTCGCCCACCGCGGTGTAGAGCGCCGAGACGTCGGCGTAACGCAGCTCCCGCGCCAACGCGGCCATCGACTCGGCGTTCATCAAGCGCTGCAACGGAAGTCCGCCGCGGCGCACCTCGCGGCCGATGGCGTCCTTACCGGCCTCGAGCGCCTCCTCGCGGCGTTCCTTGGCGAACCACTGACGGATCTTGGCCTTGGCCCGCGGGGACACCACGAAGCTCTGCCAGTCGCGCGACGGTCCCGCGTTGGGCGCCTTCGAGGTGAAGATCTCGACGACCTCACCGTTGTCGAGTTTGCGTTCCAGCGCGACGAGCCGGCCGTTGACCCGGGCGCCGATGCAACGGTGCCCCACCTCGGTGTGCACCGCGTAGGCGAAGTCGACCGGAGTGGAGCCGGCGGGCAGTGTGATCACGTCACCCTTCGGGGTGAACACGAAGATCTCCTGCACCGCGAGGTCGTATCGCAGCGACTCCAGGAACTCCCCGGGGTCGGCGGCCTCCCGCTGCCAGTCGAGCAGCTGGCGCATCCAGGCCATGTCGTCGATCTCGGCGGCGGCGTTGCCGGCCGGAACTCCGTTGCGGCCCTTCACCTCTTTGTAGCGCCAGTGCGCGGCGATGCCGTACTCGGCGGTGCGGTGCATGTCGCGGGTGCGGATCTGCACCTCGAGCGGTTTACCCTCCGGCCCGACGACGGTCGTGTGCAGCGACTGATACACCCCGTAGCGGGGCTGGGCGATGTAATCCTTGAACCGGCCCGCCATCGGCTGCCACAGCGAGTGCACGACGCCGACCGCGGCGTAGCAGTCGCGGATCTCGTCGCAGAGGATCCGCACGCCGACCAGATCGTGGATGTCGTCGAAGTCGCGGCCCTTGACGATCATCTTCTGATAGATCGACCAGTAGTGCTTCGGCCTGCCCTCGACGGTGGCGTTGATCTTCGACTTGGTCAGCGTGTTGGTGATCTCGGCGCGCACCTTGGCCAGGTACGTGTCGCGCGACGGCGCCCGGTCGGCGACCAGTCGCACGATCTCGTCGTACTTCTTGGGGTGCAGGATCGCGAACGCCAGATCCTCGAGCTCCCACTTGACGGTCGCCATTCCCAGCCGATGGGCAAGGGGCGCAATGACTTCCAGCGTCTCACGGGCCTTGCGGGCCTGCTTCTCCGGCGGCAGGAACCGCATGGTGCGCATGTTGTGCAGCCGGTCGGCCACCTTGATCACCAGCACCCGGGGGTCGCGGGCCATCGCGATGATCATCTTGCGGATCGTCTCGCCCTCGGCGGCGGTGCCCAGCACCACCTTGTCGAGTTTGGTGACGCCGTCGACGAGATGTCCGACCTCACTGCCGAACTCGGCGGTCAGCGCCTCGAGCGTGTAGCCGGTGTCCTCCACGGTGTCGTGCAGCAGCGCGGCCACCAGCGTCGTGGTGTCCATCCCCAGCTCGGCCAGGATGTTGGCCACGGCCAGCGGATGGGTGATGTACGGATCACCGGAGCGGCGCAGTTGGTCGGCGTGACGGCGGTCGGCGACCTCATAGGCCCGCTGCAGCAGCGTCAGATCGGCCTTCGGGTAGATCTCGCGGTGCACCGCCACCAGCGGTTCGAGCACGGGGTTGACCGTGCTGCGCTGCGAGGTCATCCGTCGGGCCAGCCGCGCCCGCACCCGCCGTGACGCACTCGAGGTGCTCTTCGGCGGATCCGGCGGTGGTTCGGGGATGTCGATAACGGGCAGCGGCGCGGTCGCGGGCGAGTTCGAGCTCTCGTCGGTCCTGCTCGTCGAGTCCGCCATCAGCCCACCTCCCAGCGATTTCCGTATTACCGCGGCCTGTCACCGCAGACTTCGAGGATAGACCTCACACGGTGTAGAGGCTGCTGACCTCCAACGGTGCCACCACATCGCGGCCCCCGAGCGCGGTGAGCTCCAGCACGACCGCGGCGTTGCGGACGGTGGCGCCCCCGCTGGTCAGCAACCGGTCGACCGCGGCGACGGTACCGCCGGTGGCCAGTACGTCGTCGACGATCACGATCGTGCGTCCGGCGATGTCGGTGCCGTCGGCCGGGATCTCCAGCGTTGCGCTGCCGTACTCGAGGTCATAGGTCTGGCTGTGCACCGGGGGCGGGAGCTTCCCGCCCTTCCGCACGGCCAGCACACCGGTGCCCAGCCGCAGCGCCACCGCCGCGCCCAGCAGGAATCCGCGCGCATCGATGCCGGCGATGAGGTCGGCGCCCTCGGCCGACGCGGCCAGCGCATCGGTCACTGCCGCCAGTCCCCTGGCGTCGGCCAGCAACGGGGTGAGGTCCTTGAACGCGACCCCCGGCTCGGGGAAGTCGGGCACCTCCCGCATCAGCGAGTCGATGAGATCAGAGATCTCAGAATCTCTACCCATGTCGCTTCGCTCCTGCCCACCGGCTCACTGCGACAGCCTCCACCGGTCCATGTTCCAGCCGGCGCCCCACCGCGTCGGATTGCCGCTGACGGCGAACATCTTCGACGACGTCAGCAGCGTGCGCTGCTGACGGTACAGCGGCAGCGTCGGCATGTCCGCCCAGAGGATCGGCGCCCCCTCGGCCAGCAGACGCGCCAGCTCCTTGGGGTCCGAAGCCACTGCCAGCGCGGCGATGATGCCGTCGATGCGCCCGTTGGAGTAACCGCTGAGGTTGTCGCCGTTACCGGTGTGCAGCGCGTAGGCGTCCATCGCGGACGAGCCGGTCGAGCCGCTGCCCGCCGCGCCGCCCGTGCTCGCGAGCAGCACGTCGATCTCGTTGTTGCGCAGCGAGTTCGGGCCGACGGCCTGACCCGCCGCGTCCTGCACCGTGATTCCGGCCGGTTCGCACGCCTTGGCGATGGCGCCGACCGTGGCGGCCAACCGGGCGTTCGGGCTCTGGTAGCCGATCCGCACTGTCATCGGCCGGTTTTCCAGAGCCTCCCGGGCCGCGACCGGGTTGGCGACCGCGAACTGCGCGGTCTCCGGCGTCGCCTCGGCCACACCGAAGGCGTCCTCGTTGGCGGGGTTGAGCCGCGAGTTCGAGATCGGCACCTCGGCGTTGCGGGCGATCACATCGCGCGGGGTGCACAGCGCGAGCGCGCGCCGGGCGGGCGGGGCGGCCAGCGGTCCGCGCGGAGCGAAGATCAGCTGCTCGATCCCGGCGGAGGGGTTGTCACTGCGGACGTAGTTCTCGGGCAGGTTCAGCGTGCCCGACGACCCGGTCGCGATGTCGACCACGTCGAACGCGCCCTCGTTGACGCGCTCCTGGATGTCGGGACCCAGCGGCCACACCGTCACCCGGTCGGTGACCGCGGGCGCGCCCCACCACTTGTCGTTGGCCCTCAGCACGACCGCGCCGTCGCCGGTGACCGAGTCCAGCTTGTAGGGACCCGACGAGGGGAACTTCGCCAGCTCGTCGCCGCTCAGCCCGGGCCGCAGGTCCCAGATGGTGTTCCACGCCTGCGCGATCCGCTCCACCACTGGCTGGTCGCCGGTTTGCAGCGCGGCGGTCACGTTGACGCCGAGCGCGTCGGCCAGCACGTGCGAGGGCATCAGCGACGTCGCCGCGAACAACTGGCCGAAGTCGTCGATGCTGCGGTCCTGGGCGAAGGAGACCCGGGCACGCTTCTGGCCCGGCTGGCAGTCGACACGCGCGATATCGGCGTAGCCGGCCCGGCTGGCCGCGTCGAACTGCGGGTACCGACCGGACTGCGCCGCCCAGGCGAGCACCATGTCGTCGCAGGTGATGGGTTTGCCGTCGGAGTAGACGGCCTTGTCGTTGATCGTGTAGTCGAGGATCAGCGGCGCGCGGCCCACCACCGCGATCGACCCGAAGTCGAGGTCGCCGACGATCTGGCCGTCGGGGCCGTGGTAGTTGAAGCCGGTGAGCGTGCGCGCGAACGCCTGGGCCGCGCCGGAGGCGGCGCCGGCGACGGTGTTCGGGTTGTAGGTGATCAGCGCACCGTCCACGGCGTAGTCGACGGCATCGGCGGGGCCGGTCGAACACGACGACAACCCCAGCGCGCCGACCAGCGATACGACCATGGCCGCGACCGCGGCGCGCCGGGTCCGGGCTGCCATACGGGCTACCGGCCCCGGGAGGTGCGCTTACCCGAGGGCCGGCCGGTCTTGCCGGCGGGCCGGGCACCCGGTGCCGGCTTGTCGCCGACCGGAGTGGTGGCCGCCACCGGCTCCGCGGCGTCGTCTCCCTCGTCGGTGTCGCCGAGCTCGCCGTCCGCCGCCGACGCCGTCACGCCACCGCTGTTGGCCGCGACGTGCTTGCGCCGGTTGGCCACGCGCCTGCTGTGGTCCTGGACGAGCTTGGTGCGTTCGCGCAGCGACACCAGCAGCGGCGTGGCGAAGAAGATCGACGAGTAGGTGCCGACGACGACGCCGACCAGCTGGACCAGTGCCAGATCCATCAGCGTGCCCACCCCGAGCAGCCACACCGCGATCACCATGAGCGCAATGATGGGCAGCACCGAGATGAGGCTGGTGTTGATCGACCGCATGAAGGTCTGGTTGATCGCGAGGTTGGCCTGTTCGGCGAAGGTGCGCCGGGTGGTGTGCTCGAAGCCCTGCGTGTTCTCCTCGACCTTGTCGAACACGATGACGGTGTCGTAGAGCGAGAAGCCGAGGATGGTGAGCAGCCCGATCACGGTGGCCGGGGTGACCTCGAATCCGACGATCGAATAGATGCCCGCGGTGACGACGAGGTCGAAGATCACGGTGGTCATCGCCGAGACGGCCATCCACAACTCGTAGCGCACACCGATGTAGAGCGCCGCGAGCACGAGGAACACCGCGAGCGCGATCAGCGCCTTGTTGGTGATCTGACCGCCCCACGTCTCGGACACCGCCGAGTCGCTGATCGTCTGCTTACTGGGCTGACCGTCGGAACCGGTCGGCTGGAACGTATCGAACAGTGCCGTCCGCAGCTCCTCGATCTGGGCGTTGTCGAGCGCCTCCGACCGGATCTGCACCGTGGCCGCGTCGCCGCTGCCGACGGTGACCACCGACTCCGGTGCACTGCCGATGGTGTCGTTGAACACCGTCTCGACCTGCGTCGTGGTGGCCGCGCCGTTGGCGCCGGCGACGGGCATCGACACCTTGGTGCCGCCCTCGAAGTCGATCCCGAAGGTGAACCCGCGCAGCAACATGCTGGCCAGGCAGATCAGCACGATGGCCCCGCTGACCGCGTACCAGAGCTTGCGGCGCCCGATGACCTCGAAGGCGCCGGTGCCGGTGTAGAGGCGGACGAAGAAGCCGTGCTGGGGCGCGGTGGTGGACGTGCTGTCGAGCGGCGGTGCCTCCACCGCGCCGGAGCTTCGCTTGTTGACGGCCATCGACTATCCCCGTCCCGTGGTCGCGTGAGTGGCGGCGCGTCGTTCGCGGGCGATCTGCTGCACCGCGCCGAGGCCGTTGTAGGCGGGCTTGGCCAGCAGCGTCGACTTCGACGCCAGGTACACCAGCGGCCAGGTCACCAGGAACACGACGACGACGTCGAGGATGGTGGTCAGACCGAGGGTGAACGCGAAGCCCTTGACCTGGCCGACGGCCAGGAAGTACAGCACCGCGGCGGCCAGGAAGCTGACCGCGTTACCCGAGACGATGGTCTTACGCGCTCTGGCCCAACCGCGTGGCACCGCGGATCGGAACGATCGTCCCTCGCGTATCTCGTCCTTGATGCGTTCGAAGAACACCACGAACGAGTCGGCGGTGGTGCCGATGCCGATGATCAGACCGGCGATACCGGCCAGGTCCAGGGTGTAGTTGATCCAGCGTCCGAGCAGCACCAGGATCCCGAACACCATGGCACCGGCGAGGACCAGGGACAGTGCGGTCAGCACGCCGAGCATGCGGTAGTACAGCAGCGAGTAGAGCAACACCGCGACCAGTCCCACCGCACCGGCGATCAGACCGGCGCGCAGCGACTGCAGTCCGAGGGTGGCCGACACCGTCTCGGCCTCGGAGGACTCGAACGACAGCGGCAGCGAGCCGTACTTGAGCACGTTGGCCAGTTCGTTCGCGGACTGCTGGGTGAAGCGGCCGGTGATCTGGGTGCGTCCACCGGGGATCGCCTCCTGGATCTCCGGAGCGCTGACCACCTTGGAGTCGAGGACGAACGCGGTCTGGGTGCCGACGTTGGCCGCGGTGAAGTCCGCCCAGACGCGGGCGGCGTCACCCTTGAATTCCAGGTCGACGACGTATTCGCCACGCTGCTGCTGCAGACCGGAGGTGGCGTTCTGGATCTGTTCGCCGCTGATGATCGACTTGTCGAGCAGGTACACGGTCTGCCCGTCGGTCGAGCAGGTCACCAGCGGCAGGTTCGGATCGTCGTTGCCGGCGAGCACATCGTCCTCGCCGCAGCGGCTGGCCTGGAACTGCAGCGCCAGGATCTGCACCGACTGGTCTTCGCTCTGGCGCAGTTGCTTCTCGTCGGCGATGCGCTCGGCCAGCGCCGCCCGCTCACCGGAACCGGGGGTCTCCGGGAGTTCCGGGGTCGGCGACGGGGTCGGGCTGGGTGGCGCGGGCGGCGTCGGCGGGGCCGGCGGAGCGGGCTGCTGCGGATACGGACGCGGCTGCGGGGCCGGCTGCCCCGGTTCCGGGACCATGCCCTCCTCACCCGGGAGCGGCACACCGGGGGGCGCACCGCCGGGTGGGGTCTGTCCGGGCGCACCGCCGGGCGGTGCCTGCCCGGGCGGGGCCTGCTGGTTGAGGGCGGCGGCCTGGAAGCCCTGGATCACCGGGCGGATGTAGAGGCGTGCCGTCTGACCGAGATTGCGGGCTTCGCTGCTGTCGTTGCCCGGCACGGTGATCACGAGGTTCTGGCCGTCGATGACCACCTCGGACCCCGACACACCGAGCCCGTCGACGCGGGCGCTGATGATCTGCTGCGCCTGATCGAGCGCTTCACGGGTGGGCGCGGAGCCGTCCGGCGTGCGCGCGGTGAGCGTCACGCGGGTGCCACCCTGCAGGTCGATGCCGAGCTTCGGCTGGGCCTGCTTGTCCCCGGTCAGGAAGACCAGGAGGTAGGTGCCTACCAGCAGGACCAGGAAGAGCGACAGATAACGGGCAGGATGTACCGGCGCCGAAGACGATGCCACGTTGCTTGGGTCCCCTCGGAGTCAGGTCGATAGCACCGCAAAGGGTACGGGGCGGTGCTGAGTGTGTAGCTGTCAGTCCTTCTTGAGCCGGTCGGGGTCGCTGACGGCATCGGTGGAGGCGGGGCTGTCGAACAGCTCGACCGCGGTGTCCTCATCGTCCTCGAACTCGTCGGCGGGCTCGATCTTGTCGCGGACGGCCAGCTTCATCCAGGTGGTCACGACGCCGGGGGCGATCTCCAGGTCGACGTAGTCGTCGGTGATCCCGGTGATGGTGCCCCGCAGGCCGGAGGTGGTGTGGATGCTGTCGCCGATCTGAAGCGAATTGTGCAGGTCGATCGTCGCCTGCATCGCCTTCCGCTGGCGGCGCGAGGCGAAAAACATGAAGGCGCCCATGATGATGAGCAGCGGGAGGAAAACAACGAGATCCATAACAGCAAGCGTCTTTCGTGTCGGGTTTTCGGTGCGGTACGGCGCCAGGAATTCCCTCAGAAACGGCACCTCGCCGGTGACCAGTGTGCCATTGTCACCGCCTCGGCCCTACCACCCGCTCGTCGGCTGAGCGATCCTGACCACCTCCGCCCGGACGCCACACCGCCAGATGCCGCGGAAACCGCACGATCGAGACACGTTTGGTGCGAATTCGGTGGCACTCAGGCCACCACGACGGCTGTTTCCCCCGCACATCGGGCCTTCCGGCGACTAGGCTCGACCCGACCCAGCCGCGCCGCATCGTCCGCAGGAGCCTTGACGTGAGCACCCTCGAGCAGACCCGCCATCTCGCGACCGCGATTCCCGGTCCGAAATCGCAGGACCTCATCGATCGCAAGGCCGCCGCCGTGTCGCGCGGAGTCGGAACGACCATGCCCGTCTACGCCGCGCGGGCCGGTGGCGGCATCGTCGAGGACGTCGACGGCAACCGGCTCATCGACCTGGGTTCGGGCATCGCGGTCACCACCGTCGGCAACGCCGCGCCCCGGGTGGTCGAGGCGGTCGCCGCGCAGGCCGGGCACTTCACCCACACCTGCTTCATGGTCACGCCGTACGAGGGCTACGTCGCCGTCGCCGAGGCGCTCAACCGGCTCACCCCGGGCGGCGGTGAGAAACGGTCGGCGCTGTTCAACTCCGGATCGGAGGCCGTGGAGAACGCCGTCAAGATCGCCCGCTCCTACACCGGGAAGCAGGCGGTGGTGTCGTTCGACCACGCCTACCACGGCCGGACGAATCTGACGATGGCCCTGACGGCCAAGGTCATGCCCTACAAACACGGGTTCGGGCCGTTCGCCCCGGAGATCTACCGCGCTCCCCTGTCCTATCCCTTCCGCGACGCCGAGTTCGGCGGCAAAGAGTTGGCCACCGACGGCGAACTGGCCGCCCGCCGCGCGATCACCGTCATCGACAAGCAGGTCGGCGCCGACAACCTCGCAGCGGTGATCATCGAACCGATCCAGGGCGAAGGCGGGTTCATCGTGCCGGCCGACGGCTTCCTGCCCACCCTGCTGGAGTGGTGCCGGGCCAACGGCGTCGTGTTCATCGCCGACGAGGTGCAGACCGGCTTCGCCCGTACCGGGCGGATGTTCGCGTGTGAACACGAAGGCATCGAGCCGGATCTGATCGTCACCGCCAAGGGCATCGCCGGCGGCATGCCCCTCTCGGCGGTCACCGGCCGCGCCGAGATCATGGATTCCCCGCACGTCTCCGGTCTCGGCGGCACCTACGGCGGCAACCCGGTCGCCTGCGCGGCGGCGCTGGCCACCATCGAGACCATCGAGTCCGAGGGCATGGTCGAGCGGGCCGCCCAGATCGAGACGCTGATGAAAGAGCGTCTCGGCCGGATGCAGGCCGAGGACGACAGGATCGGCGACGTCCGCGGCCGCGGCGCGATGATCGCCGTCGAACTCGTGAAGTCCGGCACCCTCGAACCCGACGCCGAGCTGACGAAGGCGCTCTGCGCAGGCGCTCACGCCGCCGGCGTGATCGTGCTCTCCTGCGGCACCTACGGCAACGTGCTGCGGTTCCTGCCCCCGCTTGCCATCAGCGACGACCTGCTCACCGAGGGACTCGACGTCCTCGAGGACCTCCTGCGCGACCTGTAACTGACAAGGAGCACTTCATGACAACGGTCAAGAACTTCATCGGCGGCGAACTGGTCGACTCGGTCTCCGGGGCCACGATGCCGCTGGTCGACCCGAGCACCGGCGAGGAGTACGGCACGGCGCCGGTCTCCAACGAACAGGACATCGACAACGCCTACAGCGCAGCGTCGAAGGCGTTCAAAGATTGGAAGCGCACCACGCCCGGACACCGGCAGAAGGCGCTGCTCGACTTCGCCGACGAGGTGGAGAAGGCGGCCGACGCACTGGTCGCCGCCGAGGGCCGTAACACCGGCAAGCCGAACCACGTGACCGCGGCCGAGGAGATCCCGCCGATGGTCGACCAGATCCGGTTCTTCGCGGGCGCCGCCCGCGTGCTGGAGGGCAAGTCCGCCGGTGAGTACATGGAGAACCACACCTCGTGGATCCGGCGCGAACCGGTCGGCGTGATCGGCCAGGTCGCGCCGTGGAATTACCCGATGATGATGGCGATCTGGAAGATCTGTCCGGCGATCGCGGCGGGCAATACCGTCGTCATCAAGCCCAGCGACACCACCCCGGTGACCACGGTGATGCTGGCCGAGCTGGCCGCCAAGCATCTGCCGCCGGGCGTGCTGAACGTGGTGACCGGCGACCGGGTGACCGGGGCGAATCTGGTGTCGCATCCGACCCCGGAGATGGTGGCGATCACCGGATCGGTGGCCGCAGGTAAGGCGGTCGCGGTCAGTGCCGGCGGCAATCTCAAGCGCACCCACCTCGAACTCGGTGGCAAGGCGCCGGTGATCGTGTTCGACGACGCCGACATCGCCGCCGCCGCGGAGGGTATCGCCACCGCCGGCTACTTCAACGCCGGACAGGACTGCACCGCCGCGACGCGGGTGCTGGCACCGGCCCGGATCGCCGGTGAGCTGACCGACGCGCTCGCCGAACAGGCCAGGGCGGCGACGACGACGTTCGGCAAGCCGGCCGACGACGAGGACGCCTGGGTGCCGCCGGTCAACAACGTCAACCAGTTCGAGCGCGTCATGAGCTTCTTCGACGACGTGCCGTCCCACGCCACGGTGGCCACCGGCGGAAACCGGCAGGGCGACAAGGGTTTCTACGTCGAGCCGACGGTAGTGGGTGGACTGTTGCAGGACGACCGGCTGATCCAGCAGGAGATCTTCGGCCCGGTCATCACCGTGCAGAGCTTCTCCGACGAGGACGAAGCCATCGCCTGGGCCAACGGCGTCGAATACGGTCTGGCGTCGTCGGTGTGGACCAAGGACGTTTCCCGGGCGCTGCGGGTCTCGGCGGCTCTGGACTTCGGCTGCGTGTGGATCAACACCCACATCCCGCTGGTCGCCGAGATGCCCCACGGCGGTTTCAAATCCTCCGGCCACGGTAAGGATCTGTCGATGTACGGCCTCGAGGACTACACCCGCATCAAGCACGTGATGGCCTACATCGGCTAGGTGTCTATTCGCGAAATAGCATTCCCGGTCGTCACGCACGCGCGTTGACGACCGGGAATGCTATTTCGCGGGCACGAGCGCCTCGGGCTAGACGCGCTCTTCGAGGTCGAGCACCGGCGTCGGGCGGGTGAAGCCGCGGGTGACCCCGAGCAGCCAGACGAATCCGACTGCGAGCCAGATCATCCCGATCACCAGCGTCATCCCGGACAGACTGGTCCACAGCCACACCGTCAGCAGGAAACCGATGGCCGGTGCGACGAGGTTGAGCGCGATGTTGCGGCGATCCTTCAGGTCGACGAAGTAGTGCTTGATCACCGACAGGTTGACCACCGAGAACGCCACCAGCGCACCGAAACTGACCAGTGAGGCCAGCATGGCCAGGTCGATGACGATGGCCAGCAGCGAGATGACGCCGACCACGAGGATCGCGTACACCGGGGTGCTGAACCGCACCGAGACGTGTCCGAACACCTTGCGCGGCAGGATGCCGTCGCGGCCCATCGCGAACAGGATGCGCGCGACGGAGGCCTGCGAGGTCAGCGCAGAACCGGTCGCCCCGGCGACGTAGGCGGCGGTGAAGAGCGCGTTGAGGAAGGCGCCGCCCGCGGCGACCATGACGTCGAGCGAGCCGGAGTCGACGTCTTCGAACTCGTTGGACGGGAACACCATCTGCGCCACATAGGACAGCACGATGAAGATGACGCCCGACACGATCGTCGCGATCATGATCGCCTTCGGCACCGTGCGGCGAGGGTCCTTGGCCTCCTCCGACAGCGTCGACACGGCGTCGAAACCCAGGAACGACAGGCACAGGATCGCCGCGCCCGCGAGTACCGGGCCCATACCGTCGGCTGATCCGTCACCGGTGAACGGAGCGAACAGGTCGACGGTCCCGAAACCCGCGATCTTGCCCAGCGCCAGCACCAGGAACACCACGATGAAGACCGCCTGGATGGCAATGATCAGGAAGTTGGCGCGCGCCACCGACACGATGCCGACGATGTTCAGCACGGTCACGAAGGCGATCGCGACCAGCACGATCACCCATTCGGGCAACGCAGGCACCGCCGCGTTGAGATAGAGCCCGATCACCAGATAGTTGAGCATCGGCAGGAACAGGTAATCCAGCATCAGCGACCACCCGGCCAGGAAACCCGCCGGCGCCCCGAAGGTCCGCTGCGTGTAGGTGTAGGCCGAGCCCGCGACGGGGATCGCCGCCGCCATCCGCGCGTAGGACAACGCGGTGAACACCATCGCGATCAGCGTGACGACATAGGACAGCGGCACCCGGCCACCAGAGGTCACGGTGACGATGCCGTAGGTGGTGAACACCGTCAGCGGCACCATGTAGACCAGACCGAACAGCACCAGCGACGGCAGGCCCAGTGCCCGCTTGAGGCTGCCCTCGTCGGTGTCGGCGATGAATTCGGATGTCATATCGACCTTTCAGTCCCGTGCCTGGTACATCGGCGCTCCGCGAAGATACGTGGTCCGCACGCCCACCGTGGGCAGTTCGAGCGGTGCGGTCGTGCGGGGGTCGCTGCGCAGCCACACCATGTCGGCGCTGGCGCCGGGCGCCAACACACCCCAGAGCTGTTCGGCAAACGCCTGTTTGGCGACCCCGGCGGTGTAGGCGGTCAGCGCACGCTCGACGGGCAGCACCTCGTGCGGCGTCCAGCCGCCCTCGGGATCGCCGGCGGCGGTGCGCCGCGAGGTCGCGACGGCGATGCCATCCAGCGGTGCGCCGGACGACACCGGCCAGTCCGATCCGAAACTCAGCGGGGCGCCGGAGGTGTCGAGCGTGTTGATCGGGTACTGCCGGTCGGCCCGCTCGGCACCGAGCCGCGGAATCGTGAGCACCGTCATCAATGCATCCAACTGGGCCCACAGCGGCTGCATGTTGGGGATCGCCCCGAGTGCGGCGAAGCGGGCCAGGTCGGCCTGGTCGACGAGCTGACAGTGCGCGATCACCGGCCGTCGATCGCGCGGCGGGTTCTGCGCCACCACGTATTCGATCGCGTCGAGCGCCTGGCGCACCGCGGCGTCGCCGATCGCGTGGATGTGGATCTGCAGACCGAGCTCGTCGACGCGGCGCGCCGCCTCGGCCAGGGAATCGCCTTCCCAGTTCTGCATACCCCGGTTATGCGCGTGCAGGCCCGTGCAGTACGGCTGCAGCAGCGCCCCCGTCTCGTTCTCGACGACGCCGTCGGCGAAGAACTTCACCGTCTGCGCGGTGAGCAGCGGGTTGCCGGCCGCCTCGACTGCCCGGCGCTGTTCGGCGAATCTGGTGACCTGCCTGTCGAAGTGGCGTGGATCGGCGTAGAGGGCCAGGTTGAACCGGACCCGCAGGGCGTCGCGGCGGGCCGCCTCGACATAGGTGTCGACGTCGGCTGGTTCGACCCAGGCATCCTGCACCCAGGTGACGCCGCGGGCGAGGTAGTAGTCGGCGGCCGTGCCGAGCGCATCGATGCGTACCTGTTCGTCGCGGGGCGGCATCACGTTCATCACGAGATCGACTGCGCCCCACTCCCGTAGGGTGCCCAGCACCGAGCCGTCTGCGCGGTGCGGGATCTCGCCGAGCACGGGATCGGGGGTGTCGCTCGTGATTCCGGCACGTTCGAGCGCCACGGAGTTGCACCACACGGTGTGGTAATCCCAGGCCCGCAGCACCACCGGCCGGTCCGGCACCGCGGCGTCGAGCCAGCGGGCGTCGAACAGACCCCCCTCGGCGAGGCTGCCGTCGTAGGAGGCGCCGACGATCCACTCCTGCTCCGGGTTCTCGTCGGCGTACCGCTTCACGGCGAGCACGATCTCGTCGACGGTCGTGGCCTGCCGCACCGCGGGGCCGACCGCCTCCAGACCGCCGTAGAGCGGGTGGGCGTGACCATCCCCGAACGACGGCATCAGGAAGCCGCCCTGCAGATCCACCGTCGTCGCGGCCGTCGCGCCCCGGGCCGCCTCCCCGATCGACGCGACCACACCGTCGACTACGAGCAGCGCGTCCGTCTCCTGCCGACCCGTCCAGATCACGCCGCCGGTGAACAGCGTCGCGCTCATTTGACGACCGCCGTCGCCCGGTGCCCGGCACCGTAAGGATGTTGCGGGTCAACAGGTTCGGTGAGGGCGCCGTAGGTGTCGGGGCGACGGGTGAGCAGGAACGGGAACAGCTCCAGCCAGTCCCGCCGCTGGTCGAGGTCGAGGTCGGCGACCAGTACAGCTTCCTCGTCGCGCGGCGCCTGCACCAGAACCCGGCCATACGGGTCGGAGATGAACGAGGATCCGTAGAACGTGAGGGCCCCCTCGTCGCCGACCCGGTTGGGCACGATCATGAACAGGCCACTGCTGATGCCGTTGGCGACGATGACCTGCTGCCACAGCGGTCGGGTGTCGAGATCGGGGAACACCGGTTCGGAGCCGATCGCGGTGGGATACACCACGATCTCGGCGCCGCCCAGCGAGTAGCTGCGGGCCACCTCGGGAAACCACTGGTCCCAGCACGTGGGCAGCCCGATGCGCGCGCCGAGTCCGTCGGGCGCATACACCGGGTACGGATCGTCGGCGGCGCCCGGGCGGAAATAGGTGTCCTCGTAGTAGCCGGCCGAGATCGGGATGTGCAGTTTGTGCGTCCGAGCCACGAGTTCGCCTGCGGGAGAGACCAATATCGCCGTGTTGAGTCCCAACCCGTCGGCGGCGGGCGAGCGCTCGTAGAGCGAGGCGTGCACGAAGATTCCGTGCGCGGTCGCGGCTTCCGCGGCCAGCGTGAACGTCGGCCCGGTGTGGAGGTCCTCGGACAGCGTGTCCGCGTGCGCGCCACCGGGTCGATCAGCCGGGTAGCGCAGCAGCGTGATCTCGGGCAGGAATACCGCCGTGGCGCCGGCGTCGGCCGCGAGGGCGATTCCGGACCGCACCGCCGCGGCCAGCACCGCGGCGTCTGGGCGCCACCGATGCTGGACGAGCCCGACGCGCAGTGGGGGGCGGTGCGATTCCGCGGTGCGGGACAGCGGCGGTGGCGCCGCCGCGGTGAGGACGATCATCCGGCTCCTAAAACGAATGTAGTTCGTTTATTGTGAGCACAGTCACCCGACGTCGCAACCGGGAGGTGCGGAGTGGGCCGGCCCGCCACGCCGAAGTTGTCCGTCGACCTCATCGCCGAGGCGGCGCTCGACCTCGTGTGCACCACGGGCGGGTTCACCATGCCGGCGCTCGCACGCAAACTGCGGGTCCAACCGTCGTCGCTCTACAACCACGTATCCGGACGCGACGCCGTCGTCGAACTGCTGCGGGAGCGCGCGATGTCGGAGGTCCGGCTGCCGTCCATCGACCTGGACGATCCGGACCGGCCGTGGCGCGACGTCGTGGCCGATATCGCCCGGACCTACCGGGCCAGCTTCGCCCGGTATCCCAGCCTGATTCCGCTGCTGACCGAGTTCGCCGTCAACAGCCCCCAGGCCTTCACCATGTACGACGCGCTGGCGGTCACGCTGCACCGGGCGGGCTTCAGTCCCGCGGACACGCTGCGTTGCATCACCCTGGTGGACAACTACGTGCTCGGGGCCGCGCTCGACGTCGCGGCCCCGGACGAACCGTGGCGGCCCGGACCCGGCTGCAGTCCGGAACTGACCGCCGCCCTGGCCACCGGGTCCCCGAAACCGGGGCGGGCCGACGACGCTTTCGAATACGGACTGGCGGTGCTGCTGCGCGGCCTGCACCCCTGAGCCGCGAAACAGCATTCCCGGTCGTCAAGCCGCGGGCTTGACGACCGGGAATGCTGTTTCGCGACCGGCTGGATCAGTGGTGGACGAGGTTGTCGCGGCGACGACCCGGACGCAGCCGGCTCAGCAGGCCGCGGCGCGGACGGTTCTCGTACGTCGGGCCGACGACCTCCGTCTTCTGGTTGGCCAGCATGTGCTGATCGGTCACCGGGAGCGGCTGGGACACCGGGGCGTCCGCGACCCCGGCGGCCGGGGTCGCGACCGGGCGCTGGGCGTAGGCGATGTCGCGGGCGCTGCGGATGGACAACCGGCCGACGGCCACCGCGCCGAGGAAGATGATCAGGGCGCCGAGGCCGTAGAAGTATGTCAACTCCAGCCACACCCGCTTGGTCTCCGCGGTGGCGACCGGAGAACCGGCGTTCCCGAGATTCAGCGGTCCCGCCAGGGCGCGGCCGATGACGAACCACGCGCCCGCGGCCACGGTCAGCCACCCGCCGAGCATCGCCGTGGCGCGGTTGCGCGACGTCAGCAGCAGGATGCCACCGATGATCGTGACCACACCGGGCAGCACTTCCAGCCAACCGCGGCCGGTGGTCCAGGCCCACGGCGAGTCCGGGGTGAAGGCGAAGTCGAAGTAGGGGCCGACGAAGGGTACGAGGGCACCCCAGAGACCGAGCAGGATCAGCAGGAAACCGCTGGTTGCACCGCGGCTGCGGGGAATCGTCATCCGTCCGCCGCGCGGACGTTCGGGGTGTTGTGAGCCGATCATGATGCCTCCTGGGGTTGTGGAGGCCGGATACCCCGCGGGGGTCACGCCCTAACGCCCATTCCTCCCAGCGAACTCACAGCGCGCTCCAGGAATACATTTAGCGTTGCTAACGTATTTTCCATTAGGCGCAACGGAGCGTCCGTCCCCCACCCTTCGACGTGAGGAGCCGCTGTGTCGACTTCGTATTCCCCCGACGGTCGCGAAGCGCGCCTCGACCGGCGCATCGCCGATCTCTACGCCTCCGATCCGCAGTTCGCCGCCGCCCGGCCCGACCCCGTCGTCGGCGCCGCCGTCGACCAGCCAGGCCTGCGGCTCCATGACATCGTCCGCGCCGTCATGGAGGCCTACGCCGAACGGCCCGCGCTGGGCCGGCGCGCCGTCGAGTACGTCACCGACGCCGCCGGGCGCACCTCCGCCGAACTGCTCCCCCGGTTCGACACCATCACCTACCGCGAGACGTGGGACCGGGTCCGCGCGGTGGCCGCCGCGCTGGCCGACCGCGTCGTGCGGCCCGGCGACCGCGTCGCGGTGCTGGGTTTCACCAGCGTCGACTACACGATCATCGACATGGCGCTCAACGTCGTCGGTGCGGTGGCGGTACCGCTACAGACCAGCGCGGCCGTCACCTCCCTGCAGCCCATCCTGGTCGAGACCGAGCCGGTGGCGCTCTTCGCCGCCGTCGACTTCCTCGATGACGCCGTCGACCTCGCCCGCACGGGCTTCACACCGCGGCGCCTCGTCGTGTTCGACCACGACGCCCGCGTCGACGCCGACCGGGAGGCCGTGACGGCCGCGGCATCGGCGCTGTCGAGTGCCGGTGTCGCCGTCGAGTCGCTGACCGACGTCATCGCGCGGGGGCGCACCCTGCCCGCCGCGGCACCGCACATCCCGGCCGACCCGGACCCGCTGATGCTGCTCGTCTACACCTCCGGCAGCACCGGCACGCCCAAGGGCGCGATGTATCCCGAACGGCTGGTGGCCAATTCGTGGCGGACGTCCGCGCGTCAGGCGTGGGGCCAGCAGAGCGTGACGCCGGCGATCACGCTGTCGTTCATGCCGATGAGCCACATGATGGGCCGCGGCATCCTCTACGCCGCACTCGCGGCCGGCGGCACCGTGTACTTCGCCGCTCGCAGCGACCTGTCGACCTTCCTCGAGGACGTTGCGCTGGTACGGCCCACGCAGATGAACTTCGTCCCCCGCATCTGGGAGATGCTCTTCCAGGAGGCCCAGAGTCGAATCGCCCGCGACGGAACGGATCTCGCCGACCTGCGCAGCCAACTCGTCGGCGACCGCGGGGTCAGCGCGCTGACCGGTTCGGCACCCATCAGCCCGGAACTCAAGGCATGGGTGGAGGACTTCCTGGATCTGCCGCTGATCGAGGGCTACGGCTCCACCGAAGCCGGCGGAGTGTTCGTCGACGGCCACGTGCGCCGTCCGCCGGTGCGCGACTACAAACTCGTCGACGTCCCCGACCTCGGCTACTTCCACACCGATCGGCCGTTCCCGCGCGGCGAGCTGCTGGTCAAGTCCGACGATCTCATCCCGGGCTACTACCGGCGCCCGGAGATCACCGCCGAGGTGTTCGACGAGGACGGCTACTACCGGACCGGTGACATCGTCGCTGAGACCGGGCCCGATCAGCTGAAGTACCTGGACCGGCGCAACAACGTCCTCAAGTTGTCACAGGGCGAGTTCGTCGCCGTGTCGACCCTCGAGGCCGTTTTCGGTGCCAGCCCGCTGGTGCGCCAGATCTATCTGTACGGCAACAGCGCCCGCTCGTATCTCCTGGCGGTCGTGGTCCCCACCGAGGCCGCGCTCGAACGGTCAGGCGGCGACGACGCTGCCCTGCGCGCGGCACTGTCGGAGGCGCTGCTGTCCACGGCCCGCGAGGCCGGGTTGCAGTCCTACGAAATTCCGCGTGACCTCATCGTCGAGACCGAACCCTTCACGCTGGAGAACGGTCTGCTGACCGGTATCCGCAAGCTGGCTCGCCCGAAGCTCAAGGAGCGCTATGGCCCGCAGCTGGAACAGCTCTATACCGACCTCGCCGACGATCAGGCCGCCGAACTGCGCGCCGTCCGCGAGGGCGCGCAGCAACGCCCCGTGCTGGAGACCGTGAGCCGCGCGGCCGCCGCACTGCTGGGCGCCGCGGGCACGGACGTGCGATCGGATGCGCACTTCACCGACCTCGGTGGAGATTCCCTGTCGGCGTTGACGTTCGGCAACCTGCTCAACGACGTCTTCGACATCGACGTGCCCGTGGGTGTCATCGTCAGCCCCGCCAACGACCTGGCGGCGATCGCCGGGTACATCGAGGCGCAACGGTCGTCGGCCGGAAAGCGGCCGACGTACGACTCCGTGCACGGCCGGGACGCGACCGTCGTGCGCGCCCGCGACCTCACCCTGGACAAGTTCATCGACGCCGAAACCCTCAGCGCCGCAACGGCGCTACCTGCCCCCACCGGAGAGGTGCGCACCGTTCTGCTCACAGGGGCGACCGGGTTCCTCGGGCGCTACCTCGCCCTGGACTGGCTCGAGCGGATGTCCCTGGTCGGCGGAAAGGTCGTCTGCCTGGTCCGCGCCAAGGACGACGCGGCCGCGCGACAGCGCCTCGACGACACCTTCGACAGCGGTGACCCGAAGCTCCTGGAGCACTACCGGCGGCTGTCCGAATTCCTCGAGGTGCTCGCCGGCGACAAGGGCGACGCCGATCTGGGCCTGCCGCAGCCGGTGTGGCGGAGCCTCGCCGAGACGGTCGATCTGATCGTCGATCCGGCCGCGCTGGTCAACCACGTGCTGCCCTACCGGCAGCTGTTCGGCCCCAACGCGCTGGGCACCGCGGAGCTGATCCGGTTGGCCCTCACCGCCAAGCTCAAGCCGTTCACCTACGTGTCGACGATCGGCGTGGGCGCCGGCGTCGCCCCGGGACGGTTCATCGAGGACGGCGACGTCCGGGAGATCAGCCCGACCCGCGCCGTCGACGACAGTTACGCGAACGGCTACGGCAACAGCAAGTGGGCCGGTGAGGTGCTGCTGCGCGAGGCGCACGACCTGTGCGGGTTGCCCGTGGCGGTGTTCCGCTGCGACATGATCCTGGCCGACACCACCTATGCCGGACAGCTGAATCTGCCCGACATGTTCACCCGGACGATCCTGAGCCTGGTGGCGACCGGCATCGCACCCGAGTCGTTCTACGAACTCGACGAGGCGGGCCGGCCGCAGCGCGCCCACTACGACGGGCTGCCGGTGGAGTTCATCGCCGAGGCGATCGACACCCTGGGCGCGCAGGCGGTCAGCGAATCCGGCACCGGCTTCGCCACCTTCCACGTGATGAACCCGTACGACGACGGCATCGGACTGGATCAGTTCGTCGACTGGCTGGTCGACGCGGGCTACCGCATCGACCGGGTCGCGGGCTACGACGCCTGGCTCACCCGGTTCGAGACCGCGGTGCGGGCGCTGCCGGAGCGGCAGCGCCAGTACTCGTTGCTGCCCCTGCTGCACAACTACCGGCGAGCGGAGCGTCCGCTGAACGGGGCCATGGCGCCGACCGAACGGTTCCGGGCCGCCGTCCAGGAGGCCAAGATCGGTCCCGACAAGGACATTCCGCACGTGACGCCGCCAGTGATCGTGAAATACGCGACCGATCTGGAGTTGCTCGGACTGCTCTGACGTCCGCGGCTGCCCGCGTAGCATGCGGGTGGACGTCGGGAGCGAGGAGTGGTGCGCGGAATCCACCTGTGGTGGCGACAGCCGGACCACTATGACTGGCTCACGGGCTATCTGGCCGCCCGTGGCCTGACCCATGCGGCCCGCTACATCCTGGCCGGAATCCTGACGCTGCTCGCGGCGGCCACACTACTGATGAGGTTCAGCCCGGCCGGCCCGGCCACCATCGCCGAACGGGTCGCCTCGGATGTGGTGACCGCCGTGCTGATCATCGTCGCCGTCGGCTATGTGTGGCGCTGGCCGGATCGCCGCCGCTCCGAGGTGTTCTCGCTGCTGGGTACCGTCGCGCTCGCCGGGGCGTGTCTGGCCGACTCGGATCCGCGCGCCGGCCTCCTCGGGTGCGCCGCCTTCATCGGGCTGGCGGGGTACGTCGGGTTCTTCCACTCCCCGCGCTACCTGACGATCACCCTGGCCATCTCGTTGGCGACGGCCACCGCGTGCGCGGTGCGCATCGCGTCCGAGGGCGACCCGGCCATGGCGCTGTCGAAGCTGATGGTGATGACCGGCGCCATCCTCGCGGTGCCGTTCTGTGGTCAGGTGCTGGTCAACTGGCTGTCGGTGGACGCGCTGAGATCCTCGATCGACGCGCTGACCGGGCTGCGGAACCGGCGCGGATTTCACCGCGCGGCGCGTGATCTGCTGACCGGAGCGGCCGGAGATCCCGATCGCAGCTTCACCGTGGTGATGGTCGATCTCGATGCGTTCAAACAGGCCAACGACACCTACGGCCACGCGGTCGGCGACATGATCCTCATCGCCGTCGCCGACAGTCTGCGCAAGGCCGCCGGAGACGACGCGGTGGTCGGCCGGATCGGCGGCGAGGAGTTCCTGGTCGCCGCCATCGCCGCGCCCGGCGCGCTCGCCGAGAACTCCGAACGGCTCCGCGCGGCCATCGCCGCGACGTCGTGGAACATCACGGCCAGCCTCGGCGTCTCGAGCACCGGTCTGACGCGGGTCGCCGAGACGCCGCGGGATCTGATCGAGGGCCTGATCGCCGCGGCGGACACCGCGATGTACGAGGCGAAGCGAGCCGGCGGCAATCGGATCCATTTCGCCGATACGCCGATGTCGCGGCTGTCCTGACCGTCAGTCGTACAGCCCGGGTTGGCCGAGTCCGCTGACGCCGCTGGGTGGGGTCAGCCCGAGATGCGTCCATGCCAGCGTCGTGGCCACCCGGCCGCGCGGGGTCCGCGCGATCATGCCCGCCCGCACCAGGAACGGTTCGCACACCTCCTCGACGGTCGTGGCCTCCTCGCCCACCGCGACCGCCAGCGTCGACACTCCGACGGGTCCGCCACCGAAGCTGCGGGTCAGCGCCGAGAGCACCGCCCGGTCCAGGCGATCCAGGCCCAGTTCGTCGACGTCGTAGACCGCCAGCGCCGCCTTGGCGATATCGCGGGTGATCACCCCGTCGGCGCGCACCTCGGCGTAGTCGCGGACGCGGCGCAGCAAGCGGTTCGCGATGCGGGGTGTACCGCGGGACCGGCGCGCGATCTCCGCCCCCGCCTCGGCGCCGAGTTGGATGCCGAGGATCCCGGCCGACCGGGCCAGCACCCGTTCCAGCTCGGCGGGTTCGTAGAAGTCCATGTGGGCGGTGAAGCCGAATCGGTCGCGCAGCGGGCCGGTCAGCGCGCCCGATCGGGTGGTGGCGCCGACGAGCGTGAACGGCGCCACCTCCAAGGGGATCGACGTGGCGCCGGGCCCCTTGCCGACGACGACGTCGACGCGGAAATCCTCCATCGCGAGGTAGAGCATCTCCTCGGCCGGTCGCGCGATGCGGTGGATCTCGTCGATGAACAGCACGTCACCCTCGATGAGGTTCGACAGCATCGCGGCGAGATCACCGGCCCGTTCCAGCGCGGGCCCGGAGGTCAGTCGCAGCGACGAACCGAGCTCGGCGGCGATGATCATCGCCAGCGACGTCTTGCCGAGCCCGGGCGGGCCGGACAGCAGGATGTGATCGGGGGTACCGCCGCGGTTCTTGGCCCCCTCGAGGACCAGTTGGAGCTGTTCGCGCACCCGGGGCTGGCCGATGAACTCACCGAGCGACCGGGGCCGCAGGCTGGCGTCGATGTCGCCCTCGCCGACGGTCAACGCCGGTGAGACGTCCCTGTCCTCGGGTTCGGGAGGCGTGTCCTCGTCGAAGCGGCCCACTACTTCTTCCCCAGCATCGACAGCGCCGACCGCAATGCGCTCGAGGTGGTGGCCTCCGGGTCGGCGGCCAGCACCTTGTCTGTGGCCTCCTCGGCCTGTTTAGCCGGGAAGCCCAGTCCGACAAGCGCTTCCACCACAGGACCGCGTACGGCGTGTCCGCCGGCCGCCGTCACGCCGGGCCCCGCGGCCACCGCACCGATCTTGTCGCGCAGTTCCAGCACCATCCGCTCGGCACCGCGCTTGCCGATGCCCGGCACCCGCGTCAGCGCCGTCACGTCGCCGTCGGCGAGCGCCTGGCGCAACGTCTGGGCGTCGTACACCGCCAGCGTCGCCAGCGCGATCTTCGGGCCGACACCGGACACCCCGAGCAGCGTGGAGAACAGGTCGCGCGCATCGCCGTCGGCGAAGCCGTAGAGCGTCATCGAGTCCTCGCGCACGATCATCGCGGTGATGAGCCGCGATTCGGCACCGCGCCGCAGCGTCGCCAGGGTCGACGGCGTGGCCATCACCTTGTAGCCGACGCCGGACGCTTCGATCACGGCGTGGTCGAGGGCGATGTCGATCACCTCGCCGCGCACCGAGGCGATCACTTCGCCGCCTTCAGTCGGGCCGCGTAGGCCCGACGCTGTTCGGCGGCCATCGCCTCCGCGGCGGCCATCCGCGCGATCATCGGGGCGCGCCAGCAATGGCAGATCGCCAGCGCGAGCGCGTCGGCGGCGTCGGCGGGGGTCGGCTTCGCCTGCAGCGCAAGGATCTTCGTGACCATGGCGGTCACCTGGGCCTTGTCCGCCCGCCCGTTGCCGGTCACCGCCGCCTTCACCTCGCTGGGCGTGTGGAAGTGCACGTCGATGTCCCGCTTGGCCGCGGCCAGCGCGATCACGCCCCCGGCCTGCGCGGTCCCCATGGCGGTGTTGGCGTTCTGGTTGGCGAACACCCGCTCGATGGCCACGACATCGGGCCGGTGGGTGTCCATCCAGTACTCGACGGTGTCGCTGATCGTCAGCAGCCGACGGTGCAGCTGCTCACCAGAGGGGGTACGCACCACGTCCACGTCGAGCGCGATGACCTGGCGACCGCGGCCGCTTTCGATGACCGACAGCCCGCAGCGCGTCAAGCCGGGATCGACGCCCATCACCCGCACGCCACACCCTTTCGCCAGAACACGTGTTCGATACCTTAGCGGTCCGGGGTGACCGACCGCGGTAGTGACACACCGCTCAGGCGTAGGGGCGCAGATCCTGCGGTGGCTGGCCGGGCGGCGGCACCTCGCCCGATACCTTCAGCCCGTGGACGATCTCGTCGACGCGCTCACCCGAGGCCCGCCAGCCCTTGATCTTCTCCTCGGCGAAATCGTCTCCGTCCCGCCGGACGACCACCTTCCACGGCACGCCGACGAACTTGCCGAGCAGCCAGAAGGGCCACGCGAGTACGAACGGCAGCGCGATCACGAACATCAGCACGCCGAACCAGCCGCTCCCCCACGACACCATGTCGTCGAGGTGGTCGATCAACGGCATCCAGCGGCGGCGCACCGACCAGCGCACACCTTCGGCATCTTTGAAATGCGGCACGACGACAGCCTAGAAGTCAGATCACGAACCGGCCGGAACGCGCGCCCTGCGACACCTCGAGTGCCAGTGCGGCGATACGCCCCTGGGACCGCTGCCAGCCGCGGACGAGTTCTCGGCCCACCTCCTCGCCGTCGCGCTCGATGACGATCGTCCAGCGGATCCCGAGCCACTTCGCGGCCACCCAGAACGGCCAGAGCGCCACGAACGGCAACGCGAGCAGCAGGGCGATCAGGTCGAGGTGCAGGTCGAGAACGCCGGGGAACGGCCACCACACGCGGTGCACGGACCACTCTCTGCCGTTGGGGTCGACGACCACAGCCACGAATTCAGAGCTTAGATCGAGACGACCCCTCGACGCCGGCGGAAGCGGCGATCAATTCCACCCCGCGGAACTGCGGTCCGAGAATCCGCCCCGCCGCCAGTAGCGGTTCGACGTCGCGCAACGTGCGGGCGAGGACGAACGCGCCCTCCAGGGCGGCGACGAGGGCGACGGTCACCTCCCGAGCCCGGGCGGGTGCCAAACCGCGTGTGGTGAAGTACGCGGTGCCGCCGTCGAGCCATCCGGTGAAGACGCCGGCGGTCGCTTCGCGCAGTTCCTCGACGGTGTCGGCGATCTCCGCGGCGACGGAGGCGATCGGGCACATGTTGGCGAACCCGGTGGCGGCCATGTCCTGCGCAGCCTGTTCGAAGACGCCCTGCAGCGCGGCACCCAAATCGGTGTAGCCGTCGACCACCGACGGGATGAGCAGCGCGTACGCGGCTCCGGCGTTGATGAGCGCCTCGCGGGCGATCTGCACCTTGCCGCCGCGAAAGTGGTGGTAGAGCGATCCGATCGGCGCACCGGAGGCAGCCGCGATGTCCTTCATCCCGACGGCGCCGTAACCGCGTCGGCGCATCAGTTCCGCGGCCGCGGTCAGGATCGATTCGCGCGTAGACCTTGCCACCGTCACCTCCCGGGTACACACTAGAGCATACGTTCTAGAATGGTCGTTCTAGCCGGAGGGATCGCCATGCGCACCGTCGACGTCACCGCAGGGACCATCGAGTACCGGGAGGAGGGCGATCCCGACGGACCGCCGGTGGTGCTGCTGCACGGGCTGCTCATGAACGACACGGTGTGGGACCTCGCCCTGCCGGCGCTGCCGCCCGGCTTCCGGTACCTGCTGCCGGTGCTGCCGCTCGGGGGCCACCGCATCCCCATGCGTGCCGACGCCGATCTCACCCTGGCCGGCATGGTCGGCGTCGTCGCGGACTTTCTCGACGCGCTGGATCTCGTCGATGTCACCCTGGTCGTCACCGACTGGGGCGGCCCGCTCTTCCTCACCGACATGGGGCGAGACAAGCGCGTGGCGCGGATGGTCATCTGCCCGTCGGAGGCGTTCGAGAACTTCCCGCCGGGGTGGCCGGGCAAGGTGGCGTGGCTGGCCAGCCGCAGCCCGCTGACCGTCGCAATCGCGATGCGACAACTCAAGGTCGGCTGGCTGCGCCGCCGTCGGCTGATGTTCGGAATGATGGCCAAAAAGCCGGTGCCGCAACACATCGTCGACGCCTGGCTGGACGCCGCGCTCGCCGACGAACGGATCCGCCGGGATCTGGTGCGCTACTGCGCAACGCGCTTCGTGGACGCCGAGTTGGTACGCGCCACCGAACGCCTCGCGGCGTTCGACGGCGACGTATTGGTGCTGTGGACCCGCAATCCCGTGATGCCCGACGACCATGCGCGCCGCCTGACCGAGCTGACCGGCGGCACGCTGCGCTACGTCGACGACGCCTACGTGCTGCTCATGCTGGACCAGCCGGAACGGACGGCGCGCGAGATCGGCGCCTTCCTGACGAGCTGATGACTCAGAACGCCGAGTGCGGCGCCCCGATGCCCGGGTCGATCTTGACCGGACCGGCCGCCGTCGGCTCGACCGGGAAATCGAAGATCGCCGTCGGGATGTACACCGTGGCACAGGCGTTCGGGATGTCGACCACCCCGGACAGCCGGCCCTCGATCGGCGCGGCGCCGAGCAGCAGATAGGCCTGTTCGGGGCTGTAGCCGAACTTCGTCAGGTAGTCGATCGCGTGCAGGCAGGCTCGCTGGTACGACAGATGTGAGTCCAGGTACCGCTGTTCGCCGTCGAGGGTCACCGACGTCCCGGAGAACGCCAGCCACTCCGAGTACTGCGGGTCGGTGTTGCCGGGCATGAAGATCGCGTTCTCGCTGACACCGTAGGTCTCCATGCCACCGGGGATCACGTCCACCCGCAGGTCGATGAAGCCGCCCATCTCGATGGCGCCGCAGAACGTGATCTCGCCGTCGCCCTGGGAGAAGTGCAGATCGCCCACCGACAGGTTCGCGCCGTCGACGAACACCGGATAGAAGATCCGGCTGCCCTTGGTGAGGTTCTTGATGTCCTGGTTTCCGCCGTTCTCCCGCGGCGGTGCCGTGCGGGCGGCTTCGGCAGCGGCCCGGGTGAACGCGTCACCGGTCAGGCCGCCGAGGATGGCGTCCTGCGGTTCGGGCGGGAGCGCCAGGGGCGGCACCCGGTCGGGATCGGTCGCGATCAGCGCGGCCTCCCGGGTGTTCCACGTCGAGAGCAGGTCGCGCGACGGCGCGGTGCCCATCAGACCGGGGTGCACGATGCCGGTGAACTCGACGCCCGGCACGTGCCGCGAGGTCGCCTTCTGACCGGAGAAATCCCAGATCGCCTTGTAGGCGTCGGGGAACTGTTCGGTGAGGAACCCGCCGCCGTTCTGGGTCGGGAAGATGCCGGTGTAGCCCCAGCCCTGCCCCGCCAGCGGTCCGGAGTCCTCCTGCGGGATCGGCCCGACGTCGAGGATGTCGACGATGAGCAGGTCGCCGGGTTTGACGCCCTCCACCGCGATCGGACCGGACAGCACGTGCACGGTGGTCAGCGGCGCGTTGAGGATGTCGTCGGCCGAATCGTCGTTGTGGATCGCCCCGTCGAACCATTCGCGGCAGTGCACCCGGAACGAGTCGCCCTTCTTGACCGTCACCGCGGCCGGGATGTCGGGATGCCAGCGGTTGTGGCCCAGCTTCTCCTGCTCGGTGAACTTCTTCGTCGAATCGAGGGGAAACACGATGTCGGGCATGGGATCTCCTTCTACGGTCGCGGGAGCTTGCGGTGCAACGGGTTGGTGCTGACAGGTCGCCGGCCCGTCGCCGGGGGCGGTGCGGTGACGACCGCGGGACGGTCGGCGGTGGCCCGCGTCGCATCCTGGAGGGCCATCGCCGCACCGCCGGCGCGGCCCAGCTTCGGCGCCGCGATCATCCGGCGGGCCGAGGCACCGCACTCGGGACACTCGACCGTGTCGGGCCGGTCGAGCATCGGATGCATCTGCTGCGTGGTGCCGCACCCGGCTTCACAGCGAAAGACATAGAGAATCAAGGCTTTTCCTCACTGTGATCGGTGCCGGTGATTCACACCCTACCCAGCGCCCGGACGGTCTGCGCGCCAGTTGGAGAACCCCACAACCGGTTCGCGACCGCGGTGTGGCGACCTACAGGGCCGAGGGTGTCCCCGCGCCCGGCGCAGGGGGTCGAGTAGCCCGGCTCTGCGAACCAAAAGTGTTGTGCGGCCGGGGTTTCGCGTTGAGCGACGCGGCGTCGCCACGGGGTGCGGCGCCATCGCCCATGCCCATGTTGCGCGCGGCCCAGAGCGCGATGCGGAAGTTGATGCGGTCCGTCTCGACCAGCGGATTCGCCCCGGTCAGTTCGGCGATCTTCGCCAACCGGTTGCGCAGTGTGTTCACGTGGACGTAGAGCTGGTTGGCCGCCGCGGTGAGGTCGTTGGCGGGCGTCAGGAACGCCTCCAGCGAGGCCACCAGATAGGAGTTGTTGCCTTTGTCGTGGTCAACCAGCGGAACGAGCAGCCGGTGCACGAACGGCACCAGGCGAACCTTGGGGACCGCGGCCAGCAGACCGTCGAGGGTAGCGATCTCGTCGATATGCACCGTGCGCCGCCACCGGGTCGCCTCGTGCAGCGCCTCGAGGGCCTCGGGGATCGCATACGCCATCGACTGGGCGTCCGCACCGATCGCCACACCGCACACCAGATCCGAGGCCGCCAGTGCCGCGGTGAACTCCGCGCTGCGCGGACAGAGCGCGATGATGCAGTCGTCGAACAGCGCGACGGCGCCGTGGTGTCGGTCGACGAGTTCGTGGACGTCGACATGGGACTCCGCGGTGAATGCACACACCGAGACGGGCCCACCGGCCAATCCGCACCGGGCCAACGCGGATTCGACCGGGCCGACACCGAGGGTGCCGGCCACGAACCAGCGCAGCAGGGCACCGAGTTCCCGCTCCCACGTATCGGCCTCGCGGTCGGCCGCGCGCCGAGACTCCGCCCAGTCGATGATCCGGCGGAACGGCACGGCGGCGCGCTGGATCAGCAACGGCAGATCCAGCTCGCGACAGGCTGCCGGCAGGGCGGTCGGCACGTCGTCGAGGACGTCACCGAGCCCGACCAGCAGAGCGGTGACGCCGCGATCGGTCAGGGTGCCGACGTACCGGCGGATCGCCTCCTCGGACTGGTCGGCCACCGGCACCCCGACACTGAGGATCAGCTCCGCCCCCGACAGGTATGGCGACGGGTCGACCAGCTCGGTCGGATACACGTAGCGGATCAGCCGGTCGAGGTCGTCGGCGCAGGCGATGGCCTCGACGTGCAGATCCGGCTGGGACAGCAGGTCGCGCAGGCTGACGGTGCCGTCGTGGGGTGTTGTCACCGGGACCTCTGCCTGCACCGTCATGGCTGCGGAGTCTAGGGGGCTGATCTTGTGATCACAGATCGAGCGTCAGCCGGCTCCCCGGGCGGGCTCGGGACACGCAAATCATCATCGTGGCGTTCGTCTGGTGTTCGTCCTCGCTGAGCAATTCGTCGCGGTGTTCGACGTCACCGGCGAGCACCTTCGTTTCGCACGTGCCGCAGAACCCGGCGGCGCACGAATAGGCGACGTCCGGGGCCACCTCCAGAACGGCGTCGAGGACGCTCCGGTCGGCCGGCACCGTGAGCGTGACGCCGCTGCGCACCAACTCGACGTCGAATGCGCCGTCGGCGACCGCGGGCACCTCCCTGGCCGCCGCCGCGAACCGCTCCACGTGCAGGGACAGCTCGGGGTGCGCCGCGCACGCATCCTGGACGGCGGCGATCATCGCCGGCGGTCCACAGCAGTAGACCGCGGTGCCCGCCGGACAGTCGGCCAGCGCCGTGGCGATGTCGGGCAGACCTGCCTCGTCCTGCGCCACCACGGCGACGGCGTCGACGGTGCCGAGGCGGTCGACGAACGCCATCGCGGCCCGGCTGCGTCCGCCGTAGACCAGCCGCCACGGCGGGGCGACGCCCTGTCCATCCCGCAGCGCTTCGATCATCGCGAGTATCGGGGTGATCCCGATACCACCGGCCAGGAACAGGTAGCCCGGCGCCTCGGCGAGCGCGAAGTCGTTACGCGGCTCCCCCACGTCCAGCACCTCGCCGATGCGCAGCCGCTGGTGTATCTCCCGGGATCCACCCCGACCGTCGCCCACCAGGAAGACGGCGATCGTGTAGCTGTACGGATCCTCGGCCGGCCCGCACAGTGAGTATTGCCGCACCAGCCCCGACGGCAGCGTGACCGCGACGTGGGCGCCCGGCGTCCATGTCGGTAGGCGGTCACCGGCCGGGCTGCGCAGCACGACGCTGACGACGTCCTCGGCTTCCCAACGCAGTTGAGTGACGCGCAGTTTCACGCGTGGACGTGACCGTTGCCGACGGGCACCTCAGCGAGCCCGCGCGCCTGCTGGATGGTCTGCACGGCGTACTGCGTGGCCCGGCGATAGTTCAGCGTGTAGATGTCCGCCGGCGCCGAGACCTCGAAGGCCTGCCCTGCCAGCGGCACCTCCTTGGGCTCGAGGCCTTCGAGCACCGGGGTGTCCTCGTTGAACACCATGGTCTCGACGGCCAGGATCTCGTCGGCCGTGCCGCCCTTGAAGTCGCGGTCGGTGGCCACTCCCCAGAAGATGATGCACTTGTCGTAGCTCACCGGGGACGGGAAGTCGACGAGGTAGCGCTTACCGGTTTCGGGGCCGAAATCGTAGAGGATGGTGGCGATTCCGGGCGCATACGAGTGGTAGTGCATCCACGCGTCGCCGACCGCGGAGAACTCCGCGGAGGGGACCTGCTCGTAGTAGTAGGACGCCCACACCTCGCGGCCGTCCCGCTTGACCTCGAGGTCCGTCACCACGGGGTTGACCTCGCCCATCGACGGCTCGTGGACGAACGGGAAATGCGCCATGTCACGGAAGTTCTCGGTGGCCGCCATGAACCCGCAGTCCGCATGGATCGGTTCCGCCGAGCGCCAGTCCAGGTCGAGGTCGGCGATCTCCGGCGGGTCCGGCAGGTCGAACACCGGATCGCCCAGACAAGTCCACACGTGCCCGAACCGCTCGATCACGGGATAGGACTTGATCGCGGCCTTGGGCGGGATGCGGCCGTCGGCGGGTAGTGACGGGATGCGGGCGCACGCTCCGGTGCTGCCGTCGAACTGCCACCCGTGGTACGGGCATTGGATGTTGTCGCCCACTACTTTTCCGTCGGCGAGATTGGCGCCGCGGTGGATGCACCGCCGGTCGGTGACGCGCGCGGCGCCGGTCGAATCGCGGAAGACCACCAGGTTGGTGTCGAGCAGCGTGGCGGATTGCGGTGTCAGGATGTCCTGGGAGCGGGCGACGACGAACCACACGTGCTGGTAGGCCTCGCGCAGCTTCTCGGGGGTCAGGGCGTCACGGTTCATGGGTGTCTTCTCCTCAGGGTCGGGTTGGGACCGGAGTCGGTTCGGGACGGGTGAGGGTGCGCGGATCCAGCTGTTGGGCGCGGACATGCTCGGCGATCTCGGACATGCCGGCCACCCACACGTCGTCCATGGCGCACACCTCGCCGATGAACTCGCGCAGTGCGGCGGCCCGGCCGGGACGGCCGGACAGGAACGGATGGTTGGTCAGGACCCACGCACCGCCGACGTCGCGCATGGCGTCGAGCTCGCTGCGCCACAGTTCGATCGCCTTGGCCGGCGTCTCGATCAGGCCGGTCCCGGAGAAGTCGGGCACGAAGCAGTACTGCTGCCAGTCGTCGAGCGCCCAGCTCACCGGCAACTCGACCAGCGAGGTGTCACCGACGGCGAGTTCGTAGGGATGGTCGGAATCCATCAGCGTGGAGTCGTAGAGGAACCCGAACTCCGCCAACAACTTCGGTGTGTGCCAGTTCATCTCCCACATCGGGGCGCGGTAGCCGGTGGGCCGCACTCCGGCGATCTCGTCGAGCGCTTCCAGGCCTCGTTCGAGGATCGCCCGTTCGGTGGCCTCGTTGACCCCGACCAGCGATTCGTGCAGGTAACCGTGGTGGGCGATCTCGTGGCCGCCCGCGGCGATCGAGCGGACCGCGTCCGGGTGCCGGTGGGCGGTGTAGCCAGGGACGAAGAAGGTGCCCTGCACCTTGAACTCGTCGAGGATGCCGAGTAGTCGCGGCACGCCGACAAGGGGACCGTAGGCCTGGTGCGACATTGCACCCATCCGGTCGGCGAACGCGAGATCGGTGGTCAGCAGCGGGCACTCGGCGTCGACGTCGAAGGTGAATGCGACAGCGCAACGTTTGCCGTTCGGCCATGTCACCGGACCGGCGGGGGTGGGGGCGGTCATCGTTGTGCCTTTCTTCCGAAGACGGACAGGAATTCCCACGTCACGTTCGCCGCCGCGATGGCGGTGATCTCCGCATGGTCGTAGGCGGGAGAGACCTCGACGACGTCGACGGCGACCAGGTTCACACCGTCCAGGCCGCGCACCACCTCGAGCAGTTCGCGGCTCGACATGCCGCCCGCCTCGGGCGTGCCGGTGCCCGGTGCGTGTGCCGGGTCGAGAACGTCGATGTCGACCGAGACGTACACCGGTGCGTCGCCGACCCGCGCGCGGATCTTGTCGACGACGCCCTCGGCGCCGAGCTTGTCGATGTCCCGGCAGGTGACCACGGAGAACCCGAAGTTGGCGTCCTCGACGAGATCCTGTTTGTCGTAGATGGATCCGCGGACCCCGACGTGGACGTTGCGGTCGAGCAGCAGACCCTCTTCGAACGCTCGGCGGAACGGCGAGCCGTGGGTGATGTCGGCGCCGTAGTAGCGGTCCCAGGTGTCGAGGTGGGCGTCGAAGTGCACCAGCGCCATCGGACCGTGGACGCTGTGCGCGGCCCGCAGCGACGGCAGCGCCACGGAGTGGTCGCCGCCGAGGATCACCGCGCGCGTGCCGTCGCGCAGCAGATCGGTCAATTGCTCGGCGATCTGGTCGACCGCCTCGGTGATGTCGAACGGGTTGCACGCGAGGTCACCGGCGTCGGCGAACTGGCACACCTCGAACGGTTTGATGTCGAGTTCGGGGTTGTAGCCGCGGATCAGGCGGGAACCCTGCCGAATCGCGTTGGGGCCGAAGCGCGCTCCGGGTCGGTAGGTGACCGCGCTGTCGAAGGGGACGCCCACCACGACGACGTCGGCCCGCGGCACGTCCTCGAGTCGGGGCAGCCGGGCGAAGGTGGTCCACCCGGCGTACCGCGGTTGCACCTGCGGGTCGGCCGGGCCGACGATCGCGGGTCGGGGGTTCTGGTTGTTCATCGAATGCCTTTCTAAACCCGGTTCCGGGATAATCCGCCGTCGAGGTTGACGATCTGGCCGACGGCCGCGCCGAGTTCGCGCCTGCACAGCAGGCCGATGACGGCTGCCGCCTGCTCGACGGTGCCGATGCGACCCAGCGGCGGCGGTTGCGACGCGCCGCCGACGACGTCACACACCGACCATTCGGAGTCGATGCCGCCGATCGCGACGCCGTTGACCCCGATGCCGAACGCACCGAGATCTCGGGTCAGTGTCTTCGTCAGGGCGACGATGCCGCCCGCGGCCGCAGCGACCGCGGACAGCGAGTCTCCCCCGATGTGCCACCGCGAGGTGGTCAGCACCATCCGGCCTCCGGTGCCGGCGTCGCGCATGTGCGTGGCAACGGCCTGGGCGTAGAGGAAGCTGCCGGTGAGGGTTTCGTCGACGTGCTGCCAGAAGTCGGCCATCGGCTGGTCCGTGATCCGGGCGACCCGCGGCAGGCCGTGGGCGACGACCAGAGCGTCGATACCGCTCATCGTCTCCGCCGCGTCCGCGACAGCTGAACGTACGGCGTTTCCGTCGGTGTGATCGATGCTCGCGGTGGTGCCCTCGACGACGGCGCCCCGCTCGGCGAAATGGTCACGCACGGCGGCGCCCAGCCGGGTGTCGACGCCGGTGACGAGCACGCGACGCGGTTGTCCGCTCATCGTCAGATCACCGTTCCGCTGTTGACCGACAACACTTCTCCGCACAGGAAGAGATCCTCTTCGAGCAGCGCCGCAACCAGCTCGGCCACCTCGCGCGGCTGCGCGATGCGCCGCGCCGGCAGCCCGGCGGAGAACTCCTCGGCCCGCTCCCAGGAGTCGGGCGGTAGCAGTGGAGTGTCACACGGGCCGGGGGCGACCGCGTTGACCACGACACCGTCGGCGGCCACCTCGACGGCGATGCTGCGCAGCAGGCTCAGCGCCGCGGCCTTGGCGGCGGCGTAGTGCGCGTCGTTGCTGCCGCCGCCGATCGCGCGTTCCGAGGCGATCCCGACGATGCGCCCGGATCCCCGGCGCCGCATCTGTGGCAGCACCGCGCGACACACATGGGCCAGGCCGCCGACGTGCACACGCAGCATCCGCTCCCAGGCGGTCTGCGTGAGGTCGAGGGCGGGGACCTCCGCGTAGTGTCCGGCGCACACCACGGCCGCGTCGATACGACCGAACGTCTCTTCGATCTCGGCGATGGCGTCCTCGACCTCGCGCTCCTCGGCGACATCGGCGATCAGCCATTTGTCCATGGCGGGTGCGGGTTCCCGGGAGATCGACGCGACCTGCCAGCCGCCTGCTTGCAGCAGGTTGGCGATCTCCAGGCCGATCCCGCTGCCTGCGCCGGTGACCACCGCGACGGGGCCGGTCATACGAGCTCGGTTTCTGCCGGGCGCACGGGTTCGGTCGGCTCGTCGGGTTCGGCGGGACGGGTGCCGACCTTGCGGACTTTGATGATCACCGCACCGAGCGCGAGGATCGCGCCCATCGCGACGAAGAACGCCCAGTTCATGTACCAGGATTCGGACACCGTGCGCGGCCAGACGATGTTGACGAAGGAGAAGGCGACCCACAGCAGCGCCAGGACCGCCACCGGGGTGCCGAACCGGCCGAGGTTCCACGGTCCGGGAACCCACGTGCCGCGCACCCGGGCCACCAGCCCGGCCACCAGCGGGAAGAGGAACGCCATGTAGTAGCCGCCGGCGGTGAACGTCACGAGCACCGAGTAGACGTCGGTGGCCGAGATCAGGTAGACGAACGCCCCGATCACGGTGGTGACGAGGATCGCGTTGATCGGCTGGGCCTCGGCCTTGGACAGCTTGGCCAGCATCCGCGAGGCCGGCAGCACCCGGTCGCGGGCGAAGGACCAGATGACGCGGGACGCGGTGGCCTGCAGCGCCAGGAAGCTCGCGAGGAAGCCGATCACGAACAGGAACAGGATGGGCTTGACGGCCGATTCGCCCAGCGCGCTGCGCAACACGTAGGTCACCGGGTCGGCTTCTTCACCGGAGGTCACCCGGTCGAAGTCGGGCACCGCGAGAGTCACGGCCAGCGACGCGTAGGCGATCACCAGGGCGATGAATCCGACCGAGAACAACATCGCCCTGGGCACGCTGCGCTGTGGATCCTTGACCTCTTCGGCGATGGCGCCTGCGCTTTCGAAGCCGAGGATGGACCAGCCGGTGAACGCGAGGGCCGCCAGGAACGGCCCGGTCAGGTATGCCATCGACCATCCGCTGGTGAGGTCGATACCGTGCAGGATCGCACCGAAATCGTGGTGGCGGTGGAAGATCAGCAGGTAGGTGCTCAGGCCCACCGAGGCGATGATCTCGGCGAGGATGCTGCCGATCATCAGCGCCTTGAGGAACCCGCGGCCAAGGATGTTCGCGCCGGTGCCGGCCAGCAGGATCAGCAGTGCGACGACGCTCTGCTGTACGGCGGTGGGACTTTCGATCCCGACGAGTTGAGCCAGGAAGCCGGCGCCGCCGTAGGCGACGGTGGCCATGATGATGACCAGCGCCCACATGTGCACCCAGCCGGCCAGCCATCCGGCGACGTCGCCGGCCAGCCGCTTCGTCCACTGGTAGAGCGAACCTTCGAACGGCCACCGCGAGACGAGTTCACCGAAGGCCAGAGCCACGAGGCACTGCCCGATGCCCACGATGATGAAGGTCCACCAGAAGCCGGGGCCCGCCGTCGCGATCGACAGCCCGTAGATGCCATACATCGCGACGATCGGCGAGATGAACGCGAACGCGAACGCGAACGCCGACCACAGAGAGAACTCGCGCCGCAATTCTCTTGGCGCGGAATCTGTTTGCGCATCTGATGTCATCTGTTCTCCCTTTCACCGCCCTGCGGACACGCAAGTATGGGCACGTCGTACGGGGCTCGGCACGCCGGACAGCGATGTGGGTTGTGGGTGCACAATCACCGGGCGCGCGACTGTAGGGATCTACAGGGCCGCCGCGTCCGCTCCATGCGCGATGTGCCGCCGCGGCGTATCCCCCATACACTCGCGGCGCCGCCCAACGGAGAGTGAGGACGTCGTGCCGGACACCGACCAGACAGAATTCCTGTCGGCCCTCGAAGACCATCTGCACGCCGTCGTGGCCGACATGGTCGCCGAACCGCTGCGATCGATCGACGACAGCCTGGGCACCGTCGCCGGGCTCTGCCGGTCCGCGGTGCAGTCCGGCGGCAAACGCCTGCGGCCTCGCTTCGCCTATTGGGCGTGGCGGGTGGGCGCACCGGCGGATGCGACGCCGCAGCCCCTGATCCGGCTCGCCGCCGCGCTGGAACTGCTGCACGCGGCGATCCTGGTCCACGACGACGTGATCGACAGTTCCGAGGTGCGCCGCGGGCAGCCGTCGGTGCGGGCGGCCCTGGCGGCCGGCCACCGCAACGACGCCGGATGGGGCGACGCGACCGAGTACGGCGACAATATGGCTTTGCTCGTCGGGGATCTGCTGTGGTCGGCAGCCCACGACACGTTCGACGACGCGCTGGCGGGCCTGGCGGACGAGACCGCCCGCCGCACCGCGCGCACGTTCCGCACCATGCGGGTCGAGGTGCTCGCCGGTCAGCTACTCGAGCTGCGGGCACAGGCAAGTCGCGACTATCGCCCCGAGACGGCCGAGAAGATCCTGCGGTACAAGACCAGCGCCTACACCGTCGAACGACCCGTGGAGCTGGGGCTGACACTCACCGGGCAGGCGTCCACCGAGACGGCCGCCACCCTGCGCGCGTACGCCGGGGCCGTCGGCCAGGCGTTCCAGTTGCGCGATGACCTCGCCGATCTGTTCGGCACGACCAAGACCAGCGGAAAACGGACCGGCGACGACATCCGGGCCGGTAAACCCACCGAACTGCTGGGTGCTGCTTACGACTTGGCCGACGATCTGGACCGCAGCCTGCTGGCCACCATCGTCGGCGACCCGACGGCCGATCAGGCGTCGATCGCGGAGGTGCAGTCGGTGGTGCTGCAGTGCGGAGCCGCCGACCGCGTCGGCCGCCGCGTCGCGACTCTGGTCGCCACGGCCCGCCGGGCGATCACCGACCTGTCGGCTTCGGCGGACGAAGCCGCACTGGCCGGGCTCACCGACATGCTCACCGAGTGCACCGAACTGTCGTTCCTGCCGTCCGAGCCGACGCTGTAGCTGCTACTCCTCGATCTGCGCGAGGATCTCGTCGGGGATGTCGACGTTGGTGTAGACGTCCTGCACGTCGTCGCTGTCCTCGAGTGCGTCGACCAGCTTCATGACCTTGCGGGCGCCCTCGGCGTCCACCGGCACGGTGACCGACGGCTGGAAGCTCGCCTCGGCGGAGTCGTAGTCGATGCCCGCGTCCTGCAGCGCCTTGCGGACGGCGACCAGGTCCGTGGGTTCGGAGATGATCTCGAAGCTGTCGCCGAGATCGTTGACGTCCTCGGCGCCGGCCTCCAGCACGGCGGTGAGCACGTCATCCTCGGTCAGATCGTTCTTCTCGAGGGTCACCACGCCCTTACGGGTGAACAGGTACGCCACCGAACCCGGATCGGCCATGTTGCCGCCGTTGCGGGTCATCGCCACCCGGACCTCACCGGCGGCACGGTTGCGGTTGTCGGTGAGGCACTCGACGAGGATCGCGACCCCGTTGGGGCCGTAACCCTCGTAGGTGATCGTCTGCCAGTCGGCGCCACCTGCCTCTTCACCGGCGCCGCGTTTACGGGCGCGCTCGATGTTGTCGTTCGGGACCGAGTTCTTCTTGGCCTTCTGGATGGCGTCGTAGAGCGTCGGGTTGCCGCCGGGATCCCCGCCACCGGTTCGGGCAGCAACCTCGATGTTCTTGATCAGCTTGGCGAAGTTCTTGCCCCTGCGGGCGTCGATGACCGCCTTCTTGTGCTTCGTGGTCGCCCACTTGGAATGGCCGCTCATCCGGTGGTGAACCTCTTTCTCGTCGTCATTCGCCTGTCGAGTCTACGGGCAGCCGCCATACCGCAGCGAAGTCGGCGCGGCAGATCGGGCGCAATGTCGTCGACGTTTCACCGTAGCGTGCAACCGGTGCACTCCCTCAACGGACCACAGACCACCGGCCGCTCCTACCGCCACCTCAGCGAACCGCGCCACACCGTCGTGCACGAGGTCAACGTCACCGTGCCGATGCGCGACGGCGTCACGTTGCTCGCCGACGTCCATCGCCCCCGCGGCGACGGCCGTCATCCCGCGCTGATCGCGGCGTCGCCCTACCCGCGGCAGATCCAGGACCTGGGCGCGCCCGCGGGGTTCATCGAGGCCGGGGTGACCGACTTCTGGGTGCCGCGCGGCTACGTCCACGTCATCGCCAACGTGCGCGGGACCGGCGGATCGGGCGGCCGGTTCGGCTTCTTCGACGCCCAGGAGCGCCGGGACATGCACGACCTGGTCGAGTGGGCCGCCACGCAGCCGTGGTGCGACGGCACCGTCGGGATGATCGGCATCAGCTACTTCGCGATGGCTCAACTCGAGGCGGCGGTGGAGCGGCCACCGCACCTCAAGGCGATCTTTCCGGTCGCGGTGACCGCCGACCTCTACGAGGCCGCCAACCATCACGGCCTGATGAGCTCGTCGTTCGTCACGCCGTTCCTGTCGATGATCGGCCTGACCTCGGAGCGCAGCGATGCGCTGTGGCGCGGGCCTGTCGTCGGTCTGCTCCGGCGCATCCTGCACACCCCGCCGCTGCACCGGAAGTTCGCAACCATGAACGGCGAGTCGGCCGTGACCATGATGCGTCAGCTGCTCAAGCTGCCGCACGACCCGCATCCGTGGGACGAGCTGTGGCACGCCATGGCCGTCGACCATCAGTTCCGCGACGAGTGGTGGGATGAGCGCAACCTGCTCCCCCTGCTCGACCGGGTCGACATCCCGGTGTACCTGGGTTGTGACTGGGAGAACGTGCCGCTGCACCTGCCGTCGACGTTCAAGGCGTGGGATGCCTTGAGGCACAACGATCATGTCCGGATGGGTCTGCTCGGCCGTTACGGGATGACCTGGCCGTGGGAGAGCCTGCACACCGAGGCGCTGGCGTGGTTCGACCACTGGCTCAAGGGCCGAGACACCGGCATCCTCGACGGGCCACCCATCCGCTACGTGCTCCCGGGCGAGGAGGGTTGGCACAGCGCGGATTCGTGGCCACCAGCGGGCAGCGTCCACCGCCGCCTGGCCCTGCGCGCCGACGGTGCCCTGGCCGACGACGAGGGCGAACCGGGCGCACGGGAGCTACTGGTCCTCGGCGCCGGGCTGAACCGCGCGAAGGCCAGCCCGATCGACCCACCGAGCCAGCTGGCGTGGACGACCGAGGTGTTGACCGAGGCCGTCGACATGGTCGGTGACGTCGAACTTCGGCTGGTGGCGTCGGCGACGGCCCTGGACACCGCGTGGATCGTGACACTGCAGGACGTCGCGCCGGACGGGACGGTCGAGGACGTGACGGCGGGATGGTTGCGGGCCAGCCTGCGGGCGGTCGACGAGTCCGCCAGCCGCGACGGCGCGCCCGTCCTACCGTGCCGCACCCCGCAGGGGGTGCCGGTCGGCGAAGCGGTGGAGTACCGGATTCCGTTGGTGCCCAACGCCCGACGCTTCGGCGTCGGCCACCGCATCCGGCTGGTACTCACCAGTGACGATCAGGATCCGGCCACGCCGTCGATCATGAACTTCCGGCACGGGGCGGTCGGCACCAGCAGTCGCAACACCGTCCACTCGTCGTCGCGGCTGCTGCTGCCGGTGATATCGCGTTAGGAGACCATGTCCACGAACAGCCGGTGCACCCGTCGGTCGCCGGTCATCTCGGGGTGGAACGACGTGGCAAGCATCCGGCCCTGCCGGACGGCGACGATGTGGTCGCCCGCGCGGCCGAGCACCTCGACATCCGGGCCGACGCGCTCGACCCACGGTGCGCGGATGAACACCGCGTGCACGGGGCCGTCGAGTCCCTGGAACGGGATGTCTCCTTCGAAGGAGTCGACCTGACGTCCGAAAGCGTTGCGCCGCACCGTCATATCGATACCCCGCAACGGGGTGGCCTCGCGGCCCTCTGCGCCGGCGTCGAGGATCTCGCTGGCCAGCAGGATCATGCCGGCACACGATCCGTAGGCCGGCATCCCGTCGGCCAGTCGTTCCCGCAACGGCTCGAGCAGATCGAACTCCCGCAGCAGATGGCTCATCGCCGTCGACTCGCCGCCCGGGATCACCAGCGCGTCGACCGCGTCGAGTTCGGCGCGCCGACGCACGGTGGCCGCGTCGGCCCCGGCCTCCGACAGTGCGGCGAGGTGTTCGCGGGTGTCACCCTGCAGTGCCAGCACCCCGATGCGGACGCTCACGCCCGGCCCGGGGTGAAGTCGCGCGGATACCGGGTCAGCCCCTCCTGCATCACCGCCGCGACCATCTCGCCGTACTGGTTGAACAGCTTGCCCTGGGTCAACGCCCGGCCGCCGCACGCCGACGGCGAGGACTGGTCGTAGAGCAGCCACTCGTCGGCGCGGAACGGCCGCATGAACCACATCGCGTGGTCGAGCGACGCGATGTTGAGGTGCTTGCGTTCTTCGGGGTGGTTGACCTGCGCCGAGCCGAGCAGCGTGAGGTCACTGAGGTAGGCCAGCGCGCAGATGTGCAGGACCGGGTCGTCGGGCAGCGGGTCATGGTGACGGAACCAGACCTGCTGCTGAGACGCTTTGCCCGGCAACAGATTCACCTGTTCGCGCGGCACGATGCGCACGTCCCATTCGGCGAACTGGGCGAACCCGGCGTCGTCGAAGACCTTCCCGGAGCGGAAGCTCGGCAGATCGTCCGGGGGCGGCGCGGTCGGCATGGCGTCCTGGTGCTCGATGCCGCTCTGATCGGTCTGGAACGACGCCGACATCGAGAAGATGGTCTCGCCGTGCTGGATCGCGCTCACCCGGCGCGTGCAGAACGAGCCGCCGTCGCGGATCCGTTCGACGATGTACACCGAGGGCGCGCGGGCGTCGCCGGGCCGTAGGAAGTATCCGTGCAGCGAGTGGACGAGGAATTTGGGGTCGACCGTGCGCACGGCCGACACCAGCGACTGGCCCGCCACGTGACCGCCGAAGGTCCGCTGCAGAAATCCGGATTCGGGGCTGAACACCGCCCCGCGGTAGATGTTGTACTCGAGTTGCTCGAGGTCGAGGATCTGCTCGATCGCCACGTGCGGATTACCAGCCGCGTTCGGCGAGCCGGTGCGGCTGGGCGATGTCCTCCACGTTGATACCAACCATCGCCTCACCCAGCCCGCGCGACACCTTGGCCAGCACGTCGGGATCGTCGTAGAAGGTGGTGGCCTTGACGATCGCCGCGGCGCGCTCGGCGGGGTTACCGGACTTGAAGATGCCCGATCCGACGAACACGCCCTCGGCGCCGAGCTGCATCATCATCGCCGCGTCGGCCGGGGTGGCGATACCGCCAGCGGTGAAGAGCGTGACGGGAAGTTTGCCCGCCCGCGCCACCTCGGCCACCAGATCGTAGGGCGCCTGCAGCTCCTTGGCCGCCACGAACAATTCGTCTTCGCTCAACGACGTCAGCCGGCGGATCTCGCCACCGATCTTGCGCATGTGGGTGGTGGCGTTGGAGACGTCACCGGTGCCGGCCTCACCCTTGGAGCGGATCATCGCCGCCCCCTCGGTGATTCGGCGCAGCGCCTCACCGAGGTTGGTGGCCCCGCACACGAACGGCACGGTGAAGCGCCACTTGTCGATGTGGTTGGTGTAGTCGGCGGGGGTGAGCACCTCGGACTCGTCGACGTAGTCGACCCCGAGGCTCTGCAGGATCTGCGCCTCGACGAAGTGGCCGATGCGTGCCTTGGCCATCACCGGGATGGTGACGGCGTCGATGATGCCCTCGATCATGTCGGGGTCGCTCATCCGGGAGACCCCGCCTTGGGCGCGGATGTCGGCGGGCACCCGTTCGAGCGCCATCACCGCCACCGCGCCGGCGGCCTCGGCGATACGGGCCTGCTCAGGGGTGACGACGTCCATGATCACGCCACCTTTGAGCATCTCGGCCATCCCGCGCTTGACGCGCGCCGTGCCGGTCAGGCTGGACGCTCCGTTGTGCTGTGCGCCGTTAGCTGCGGTTTCCACTACTATCTCCTCCGAATCGCTACTGATCCAGTGTAGTGAGGCCGCCAAATCCGACGAATTCGTTTTTCGCAGGAGCGACCCGACCACCGGTGACCAGTGTGGACACCATTGTCGCATCACCCCGGCGGAGACCCGGAATCCAGCAGATCACCAGACCGAGGGCGCACCCCGCCGCAGGCGTTGAACCTCCGACCGGGCGAACCGCACCCGATCGGTCTCCGCGCCGCGGGCCGCTGCCACCTCCTCGGCGAGGTCGTGCGCCGCCGCGAGGACGTGCCCGGCCGCCTTCCGTTCGCGGCGGCTGCCCAGCGCCTTGCGGAAGGCTGTGCGCGCCGCGCGGTCCCCGGTCAACACCCCGAGTTCGACGGGGTTGATCACGTCCCGGGCGACCTCGGGGGCCAGTACGGTGCGCATGAGGTCGCGTTCCCGCGCGACCGTCATGCCGTACACCCGGATCACGGCGAGTACCGCCACGACGACCAGACCCACCAGCAGCACGATCGACAGCCACGCCTGCTCGCCGGCAATGGCGCCCATCGCATCCCACACGCCGTGCAGCAGCATCGCCGTCGCCATGAGCAGCAGGCCGCGGCCGAGGCGCCGGGGTTCGGCCGGCCGGCCCATCACGTACACCAGGCCGGCGCAGAAGATCGCGCTGTAGGCGACGTGACTCGCGACGCCGGTGGCCATCCGGAGCCAGATGGTGTTCATCTCAGAGGCGACGGGGTCGGCACCGAAGTGGGCACTCGCCGAATTCATCGCATACGAGATGTCCTCGAGGACCTGGAACCCCAGCCCGATCACCGCGCCGAGCATGAAGCCGTCGAATGCGGTGCGGATCACCCTGGGCGCCAACGCGATCAGCAGCACCAGACCCGCGCCCTTGGACAGCTCCTCGCTGAACGGTGCGCTCAACCCGTCACCCCAGTTCAGCGCCCAGTTCTGGCCCAGCAGCTTGGCGTACAGGCTGCTGATCGCGCCGTTGGCGTTCGCGGCCATCGCCCAGCTCGCGGCGAATGCACCCCACAGCAGACCGGCGATCAGGAGGGTGACCGGAAGCTTGCCGTAGCGGTCGACGCGCTGGGTGAACCACCAGAACAACAGTCCGTAGAGCCCGAGCAGCACGACCGCCCGCACCACCACGCCACCGAAGCTCTCGGGCTGGGCGGTCAGCATGGGCACGAACGACATCGCCCCGAAAAGGACCAGGAGCAGATACACCCAGAACGCCAGGTTCCTCGGTTGGTAGAAGACGAAGCGGCGCCCCCAACCGGAGGTCTGCAGGGCGGACGTGCGGGCGGCGTCCAGGGCGGCGAGTTCGCGGTTGAGGGTGTCGGTCACGCCTGGTCCTCGCTGTCGTGCCGGATGCTCGCCACCATTTGGCTGATGGCATCGGTCTCTGCGGGGGTGACCGTCGGCGGCTGGATTGCCAGCGCCGTCACGCCCTGCCCGTCGAGGACGAAAGCCGCCAGCACGCCCGCGGCGTCCGCGGTCGCGATGGGCACCACCACGCCGGGCTCGCCGGCATCGGTGGTCACCGACGTGCGGTCCCCGATGAACTGCAGATCGCCGGCGCCGAGGACCTCCGGCGTGGTGGCGACCTGATCGAGCAACGCGTTCGCGTCACCGGGAAAGGTGTCGGCCTGCACCGTGAACAGGACGTCGCCGTCGACCAGCGTGGCCTGTGGGGGGTAGGTCCCGTCGGCGGCGGGTCGGCCCGCGCGCACACCCGCGATGATCCCCCAGCCCGGCTCGGGCACGAACGTCACCCCGTCGCCCAGCTCCATCATGTCCCCGGCAGCGACCTCGTCCTCGTACTGGACCAGTTCGTCCGCCACCGGCAACGCCACGCTGGTGACGAACGCCAGACCCAGCACCGCCAGCGCCGGAGCCACGGTGCCCCGGTCGACACCCAGCCAGCGTCTCTCGACCGGGATCCACCGTTCGTCGGGCTCGTAGACGGCGTTGTCCGTCGAGGTCTGTGTCATCGCGATGTCCTTGCGCAACTGTCGGGTTCGGCTCTGCCGAGGGGCGAGCGGGTGACCGCGTGTTCGAACTTAGACGGTCGTGGCCGGCATCGATCGCTGGTCGACGCGGCGCGTCGCCGTGGAACTCGTATCTTTCGGCCCAGCGGACCGGCGGACACGACCTCATCGTGGCCGGCTGACAGTTCAGCGGATCTGCAGCGCGGGACCGGGCGTCTGCGGGACGGGGGCCTCGGTCAGTGCGATCGCCTGCTCGAGCAGTTCGCCGAGCTGGCGCGGGTACACGGCCTCACCGGCAGCGGCCAGTGAGGCGATCGCGGGCCTGTCACACCACCGGTGCCCGTGGATGTAGCGGCGCTCCAGCGGCGTGTGGCCGGTGACCGCCGGCTCGAAACGTGTTGTGCGGTGGACGAAGAACATCTCCCGGCTGTGCATCATCGCGCCGTTGAAGTCGAATACGGCGTCCCGCCGCCACACCGGCCCGATCAGCGCATCTGCCTCGACCCGCAGACCGGTCTCCTCGGCCAGTTCCCGTGCGGCGGCCTGCGCCAGGGTCTCCCCCGCTTCGACGGCGCCGCCGACGGTGAACCACCAGCGCGGCGCGGATCCGTTGTCGGCAGCGGGATCCGAACCGCACAGCAGCAGCACCGAACCGGTTTCGTCGAGCAGGACGACCCGTGCGGAGGTGCGCGGTTTGACCGGTTCGGTGTCGCGCGACGAGGTCTCGGCGATCTCGAAATAGGTGGGCAGCGCGGCGGTTCCGCCGAGGCGCAGCAACCGCACCGGGGTGCGTTCCCGCAATGCCAGGGTGTCGCGGACGGCGTCGTTGTGGAAGCGGCGGGCCAGCAGCACCCGGGCCTCGGCATCGGCGAGCTCGGCGACCAGTGCCGTCGGCAACCGTGCCGGGTCGACTTGCGCCAACGCCGCCGACAACTCGTTCTCGGCCGCTTCCCTGGCGGCGCGCGGCGCGCGTTCGGCGGCCAGTGCCAGCGCGGCCAGCCGGCGGCCCTGCGGCGCATCGGCGTACGCGTCGGCGGCCACGGCGCGGGCCACCACCGCCCGCCGCCCCAGCGCACCGTCGAGGGCCTCCCAGCTGAGGTCGTAGCGCACGTGGAGGCGGTCGAGCCGGTGGGCGGTCTGATAGGCCCAGAAGGCGATGAGCACCACGACGGTCGCCAGTGCAGCGACCGCGACGATCAGCCACGCGGTCACGACGCGACCGAGACCTTCACGCCCGCACCGGCGACCGTCTCGTACACCCGCATGATCTGGCTGGCCACCACCGACCAGTCGTAGCGGTGCACGGCTTCGGTCGCCGCGGCGACGCGGCGTTCGCGGGCCGCGACCTGCTCCGGAGAGTCGGCGAGCATCTGGATCAGACCGACGGCCAGCGCGTCGGCGTCGTCGACGGGAACCAGACAGCCGGCGGCGCCGTCGAGCAGCACCCGTCGGAACGCGTCCAGATCGCTGGCCACCACCGCGGTACCGGCGGCCATCGCCTCGACCAGCACGATCCCGAAACTCTCCCCGCCGGTGTTCGGCGCGCAGTAGACGTCGGCGCTGCGCATGGCCGACGCCTTCGTCGCGTCGTCGACCTGCCCGAGGAAGCGCAGATGTCCGGCGAGCGCACCGGCCTGCTCGCGCAGCCCGTCCGCGTCGCCGCGGCCCACGACGAGGATCTCGACCTCCGGGAACCGCGCGACGAGCGCCGGCAGCGCTCCCAGCAGCACCGCCATCCCCTTGCGGGGTTCGTCGTACCGGCCGAGGAACAGCACCGTGCGGCCGGGACGGGGATATCCGGGCAGCAGCGGTGCGGTGGCGAACGACGCCACATCGACGCCGTTGGGGATCTCCACCGCGTCGGAGCCCAGCGCTTCCATCTGCCAGCGTCGCGCGAGGTCCGACACGGCGATACGGCCCACGATCTTCTCGTGGTAGGGGCGCAGGATGCCCTGGAAGACCGACAACGTCAGCGATTTCGTGGTCGACGTGTGGAACGTCGCGACGATCGGCCCCTGCGCGGCCTGCAGCGCGAGCATCGACAGGCTCGGCGCATTCGGCTCGTGCAGGTGCAGGACGTCGAACTCACCCTGCAACAGCCACTTCTTGACCAGGCGGTGGGTCGCGGGCCCGAACCGCAGCCGCGCCACCGACCCGTTGTAGGGAATGGGCACCGCCTTGCCGCCCGAGACGACGTAGTCGGGCAGCTCTGCGTCGGGCGACATCGGCGCCAGCACGCTCACCTCGTGGCCGCGGGCGCGCATCACCTCGGCGAGCTGCAGCACGTGGGACTGCACACCGCCGGGCACGTCGAACGAGTACGGGCAGACCATGCCGATGCGCACGCGCTCACCCCCCGGCGAGCCGGGCGCGGCGCGCCTCGGAGAGATCGGCCAGCCACTGTGGCTGGAACATGTGCCAGTCCTGCGGATGCGCCGCGATGTTGACCGCAAACCGGTCGGCCAACGCCTGGGTGACCACGCCGACGTCCCGGCTGGAGGTGTCCAGCGGGTCGTACACCTGCATGCCCCAGCCGTCACGAGAGAACCAGCAGTGCACCGGCAGCAGGGCCGCACCGGTCTCGATCGCGAGTTTCGCCGATCCGGCGGGCATCCTGGTCGGTTCGCCGAAGAAGTCGACCGGTACACCGCTTCGGGACAGATCCCGCTCGGCCATCAGACAGACGACACGGTTGTCACGCAACCGTTCCCGCAGCAGCTGATACGGCGGCCGCTCGCCGCCGGAGAGCGGGATCACTTCGAAGCCGAGGCTCTGCCGGTAGGCCACGAACCGGTTGAACAGTGACTCCGGTTTCAGGCGTTCGGCGACGGTGGTGAACTCGCCGTGGTTCTGCACCAGCCACACCCCGGCCATGTCCCAGTTGCCGCTGTGCGGCAGCGCGAGCACCGCTCCCCTGCCCTCCCGCAGCGCGGCCCACAGGTGGTCGATGCCGATCACCGAGAGCTCCCGGCCGATCTTCGCGTGGTCCATCCCGGGCAGCCGGAACGCCTCACGCCAGTAGCGGGCGTACGACGCCAGCGATGCGCGGATCAGTGCGTCCGGCACGTCGCGCGGCGCCACCCCGACGACCCTGGCCAGGTTCTTGCGCAGCTGCTCGGGTCCGCCGTTGCGGGACGAGTACAGCGCACCGGCCTCGAACGCATTGCGCGCCACCACGTCCGGCACCGCGCGGACCAGTCGCCAGCCGGCGGCGTAACCCCAGTCCGACAGCTGTTCCGGATGTGGCAGCCAGCCGCCGAGCGCGGTCACTGGTCGCCCGCCGCCGGTTTCTCCTCCCCGGCGGAGTCGATCCGATCCGTCGCACCCGGTGAGGTGCGCACGGTGTGCACGCGCTGCAGCACGGTGATCACGCTGGCCACGGCGAGCACCCACATGGCCACATGGATCAACCACGGGATGTGCAGGAACCACACGCCGGACAGGCCGGCACCGGTCAGCACGATCACCAGGCGTTCGGGCCGCTCGATGATGCCGCCGTCGCCGCGCAGACCGCTGGCTTCAGCTCGGGCCTTGATGTAGGAGATCACCTGGGAGGTGATCAGGCAGATCAGGGTGGCCACCACCAGCGGACGGCTCTCCATACCGAACGCCGCCCACCACAGCAGGCCGGCGAAGATCGCCCCGTCGGCGATGCGGTCACAGGTGGCGTCGAGTACCGCGCCGAAACGTCTGCCGCCGCCGCGTTCCCGGGCCATGGCGCCGTCGAGCATGTCGGCCAGGACGAAGACGGCCACCGCGAACGCGCCCCACCACAGCTGCCCCATCGGGAACAGCGTCAGCGCGGCCAGCACGCTGCCCGCGGTACCCAGGATCGTGATGCTGTCCGGGGTGAAACCCAGTCGTAGCGCCCCGCGCGCGATGGGGCGGGACAGCTTGACGTAGGCCGCCCGCGTCATCAGGTAGAAGTTGCTCAGGGTTCCATCCCCCCGTCGCTGCGCAGCCGGGCCCATTCGGTGGCCAGCAGTTCGCGCGTCTCCCGCAGCAGCTGCGGGATCACCTTGGATCCGCCGATGATCGTGATGAAGTTCGCGTCGCCACCCCACCGCGGGACGACGTGCATGTGCAGATGTTCGGCCAGCGAGCCGCCCGCCGAGTGCCCGAGATTGAGTCCGACGTTGAAGCCGTGCGGCCGGGACACGGCTTTGATCACCCGGATCGCCTGCTGTGCGAAGGACATCAGCTCCGCGCTCTCGGTGGCGGTGAGCTCCTCGAGTTCGGAGACCCGGCGGTAGGGCACCACCATCAGATGGCCGGGGTTGTACGGATAGAGGTTGAGCACCGCGTACACCTCGGCGCCGCGGGCGACCACCAGACCGTCCTCGTCGGCCATGGTGGGGATGTCGGTGAACGGCTGCGACGACTGCGACGAATCCGAGCCCTTCTTCATCGGCGACTCGGCGATGTAGCTCATCCGGTGCGGCGTCCACAGCCGCTGCAGATGGTCGGGGTCGCCGACACCGTGATCGACGATTGTCTGCTCATCGCGCGAGCGCTCATCGCCCGTCACGTCGAAGTGCCCACCTTCACCAGTTCGGCTGTGGGAGTAGCGTTCTGGCGTGCGGCGATCCACTCCACGATGGCGTCGGCCGCCGCGTCGCGCGGTACGCCGTTGATCTGGGTGCGGTCCCCGAACCGGAAGGACACCGCACCCGCTTCCACGTCCTTGTCGCCGGCCAACAGCATGAAGGGCACCTTCTGGTTGGTGTGGTTCACGATCTTCTTCGCCATCCGGTCGTCACTAGAATCCACCTCGACTCGCACCCCGCGCGCACGCAGCGCCGCGGCCACCTCGTGCAAGTAGGGCACGTGGGCGTCGGCGACCGGGATGCCGACCACCTGGACCGGCGCCAGCCAGGCCGGGAAGGCACCGGCGTAGTGCTCGGTGAGAACACCGAAGAACCGCTCGATCGAACCGAACAGCGCGCGGTGGATCAAGACGGGCCGTCGACGTGATCCATCCTGGGCGGTGTACTCCAGCTCGAAGCGGTCCGGCATGTTGAAGTCGAGCTGGATGGTCGACATCTGCCAGCTGCGCCCCAGCGCATCCTTGACCTGGACCGAGATCTTCGGCCCGTAGAACGCGGCGCCGCCCGGATCGGGGACCAGATCCAGGCCGGAGGCCTCGGCGACCTCGCGGAGCGTGTCGGTGGCTTCCTCCCACAGCTCGTCGGAGCCGACGAACTTCTCGGGATCCTTGGTCGAGAGCTCCAGGTAGAAGTCGTCCAGACCGTAGTCGGCGAGCAAATCCAGCACGAACTGCAGCAGCCGGGCCAGTTCGTCGCGCATCTCCTCGCGGGTGGTGTAGATGTGGGCGTCGTCCTGCGTCATACCGCGCACCCTGGTCAGTCCGTGCACCACGCCGGACTTCTCGTAGCGGTACACCGACCCGAACTCGAAGAGCCGCAACGGCAGTTCGCGGTACGACCGGCCGCGCGACCGGAAGATCAGGTGGTGCATCGGGCAGTTCATCGGCTTGAGGTAGTAGTCCTGGCCGGGCTTGCGCACCGTGCCGTCCTCGTTGTACTCCGCGTCGATCTGCATCGGCGGGAACATGCCGTCGGCATACCACTCGAGGTGGCCGGAGGTGATGTAGAGCTGTTCCTTGGTGATGTGCGGGGTGTTGACGAACTCGTAGCCCGCCTCGAGGTGCTTACGCCGCGAATAGTCCTCCAGTTCGCGCCGCACCACGCCACCCTTCGGGTGGAACACCGGAAGCCCCGAACCCAGTTCGTCGGGGAAACTGAACAGGTCGAGCTCGACGCCCAGCTTGCGGTGGTCGCGGCGCAGCGCCTCCTCGATGAGCTCCAGGTGCCGGTCCAGCGCCTCCTGCGACTCCCACGCCGTGCCGTAGATGCGTTGCATGCTGGCGTTGTTCTGATCGCCACGCCAGTAGGCCGCCGAACTGCGGGTCAACTTGAACGCCGGGATGTACTTGGTGGTGGGGATGTGCGGGCCCCGGCACAGATCGCCCCAGATCCGTTCGCGGGTGCGGGGATTGAGGTTGTCGTAGGCGGTGAGCTCGTCCCCGCCGATCTCCATGATCTCGGGATCGCCGGATTTGTCGTCGACGAGTTCCAGTTTGTACGGCTCATTGGCCAGTTCCTCGCGGGCCTCGTCCTTGGACTCGAAGACCCGCCGCTCGAACAGCTGACCGTCCTTGACGATCTTGCGCATCCGCTTCTCGAGCGCCTCGAGATCCTCGGGCGTGAACGCCTGCGGCACGTCGAAGTCGTAGTAGAACCCGTCGGTGATCGGCGGTCCGATGCCGAGCTTGGCCTCCGGGAACAGCTCCTGCACGGCCTGGGCCAGCACATGGGCCGCCGAATGCCGGATGACGCTGCGGCCGTCCTCGGTATCGGCGGCCACCGGCACCACCTCGGCGTCGGTGTCCGGTGCCCACGACAGGTCACGCAGCCGGCCCTCGGCGTCGCGCACCACCACGATGGCGTCGGCGGCGCCGCGGCCCGGCAGTCCCGCCTCGCGGACCGCGGCGCCCGCGGTCGTCCCGGCAGCGACCCGGATCGGGGCTGCTGCGGCGGGGCTGGCGGCGGCGGTCATCGGTGGTTCTCCAAGCTTTCGAGGGCGTGACACGACCCGACCATGCTATCGGGGTGGACGATCAGCCTCCGACCCCGATGGGACTCTTCAGCCACGGATATTCGAGGCCGACGAACTCCCCGGCCCAATCGAGTGCACCCAGCAGCCACAGGGTGCCCGCGACGATCAGCGCCGTGAGCACACCGCCGAGGATCTGCACGATCGCCCCCTGGCGGTGGAACCACTCCATGACCTCGTCGTAGCGGTGTTTGGCGTAGACGAGCAGCCGCTGCGCCCACCTGAACTCGGTGGCCAGGATCCCCAGCCCGACGAACACGATCGCCCAGCCGGGGCCCGGGTACGGGATCGCGACGATGCCGACGGCCAGCACGACCAGACCGACGACGCCGACGGCGATGCGGTAGAAGAACTCGACGCGGGGCCGTTCGCGGATGCCGTCGCGCCAGTGTCCCCAGCGGCGTCTGACCGCGACGAAACGGTGCGGCTGCGAGGTGCCATCCCGGGGGTTGTCGTCCCGGGGGCTGTCGGTCACGGCTGCCCCGGCTTGAGGCGGACGAACAGCGCCTCGGCCTCGGCCAGCACCGTGTCGCCGTCGAACAACCGACCCTCGACGAAGATCTTGCGGCCGTCGATGCGGTCGATACCGGCCTCGACGCGCAGCGTCTTCTCGACGGGTGCGATGTTGCGGTAGTTGACGTGCAGGAACGCGGTGCGCTGATAGCGGCTCTCGGTGAGCTTGTAGGCGGTGTACCCGAGTACGGAGTCGAACAGCAGCGCCACGGCCCCGCCGTGCGCGGCGCCGTTACGGCCCAGGTAGAAGCGTCGGAACACGGCGTCGCCGGCGATGCGGCCGTCGGCGGTCTTCTTCAGCACCATCGGCACCTGCAGGATGTTGCCCCGGTTGGGCAGGTCGACGCGCCGTCCCGAGGGCGCGTGCCACTCGTCGGCGCGGTACGGCGCGAGCAGCTCGGTGACCTTCTCGATCAGGCCCGCCGCCTCGGTGACGACCTCGTCAGGAGCGTCGGCGCTGCGGGCCAGATCCTGCAGTTCGCGGACGGCCTCGACGAACCGCCCGTAGTCGGGGCCGCCGCGGGTGGTGGGCACCGGCGGGTTGAAGCCGCCGCCGGTGGGCGCGTCGGTCGGGTCAGTCACCACCTGCCCAAGATATGGGGCGCCGGGTCGATCCGCGCCACCGGCACGCCCGGCTGCTGGCATGGTGGCGGGGTGAAGCTGAGTGAACTGGCGACGCTGCCGTTGACCTACGACGAGGTCGGCGCGACGGCGGGCCCGCTGCCCGCGGGATACCTCCATGTCCAGCGGTCCCGTGAGATCGGTTCCGGTCGCGCGCGTTTCGATGAAGCGGCCGATGCCGTGATGCGCTGGGGCATGCTGCGCGGCGCCGGCCTGAGGGTCACGGCCACCACGGAGGTGGCCGCGGTCGGTTCGGAGGTCATCGTCGGCATGGGCCCGGTGCGGGTGCCGTGCCGTGTCGTCTACGTGATCGACGAGGACCCGGACCGGCGCGGGTTCGCGTACGGCACCCTGCCCGGGCACGCGGAATCCGGGGAGGAGCTGTTCGCGGTGCGCCACGATCGCGCCACCGACCGGGTCTACGCGGAGGTCGCGGCGTTCTCCCGCCATGCGACGTGGTGGAGCCGGCTGGCCGGACCGGTGACGTCGCTGCTGCAGCGCGTGATCACCGCACGCTATCTGCGGGCACTCTGACCCCGTCGCGAACGTCGCGTCGCACCGCCGCGCCGATCTGGTAGTTGAGGATCGCGAGGGTGAACAGCCCGATCGACACGCCGAGCAGTGCGCCGAAACCATCGGTCGCGAAGTCGACGAACGCGTTGAGGAACGTGGAGATGAGCGCGGCGTTGCGCAGCCATCGCAATGGCCACACCCGGTCGGTGCGCCGGCGGGCGATCATCGCGGGTACGGCGATCGCGGCAGTGGTTGCGGCGATGACGAGCAGACTGATCGACGCCGGACTTGATCCGTCGAGTTCGACTTGGACCCTCTCGTCCTCGTACTGGTAGCCGTCGAGCGCGATGCCCAGCACCCCGAACAACAGGCCGCCGACGGCGCTGAGGACGAGCAGCCAGCCGACCACCGGAACCCAGCGGGGACTGCGGAAGAATCCGGGGATCAGTCGCGGCGCCGACTGCTGCAATCGGTAGAGCCGGTCGGGCGCACGGTCGGCGGTGCGCAGCAGTGAACGCACATGGGCCACCTCGGCGGGGTCGGCACCGCCGCTTTCGGCCTGGGCGAGCAGCGCGAGCCCCACGTCGCGGCGGTGCTCCGCCAGTCCCCTGGCCACCCCGTCGGCGGCGATCACGGCCGCTGAGGCGAGGCACTCCCTGGCGGTGAGCGGGCGGAAGTCCCGGACGATGCGGGCGCCGACGAGAATGACGACCACCAGGATGTACATGATCTCGGCCGACGGGCCGTAGAAGTAGTCGTCGTCCTTGGTGACGAACTTGCCGACCTCGTCGAGGAACAGCCCGAACCCGACGCCGCCGAGCAGCACCGCCGTCACCCGGGTGCCCGTGCCGATGGTCAGCCACCCGACGAGCAGAGCCAGCATCATCAGCGCGCCGCCCCACAGAGCGTGGGCAATGTGCAGGTTGCCCCCACCGATCTGCGGATAACCGGTCAGCTCCAGGTAGAGCCGGGTGATGAGGATGGTGGCGACGGCGATGAGGACGAAGGCCTCGGCCGCAGCCGAACCGGTGGCGTCACGGGTGATCGGTCCGCGGCGACCGTGCGCAACGCTGTTCATGCTTCCTCCGGCTCGACCGTGGCGGCGCGATTGCTCAGCCTCGAGCAACTTAGCTCTGCCGCGCACTCATCGGGGCGGGTCGGCGAGGAGCGTGTCGAGCCAGCGCAGTACCGGCGGGGCCACCTGTTCGACTGCCGACTCGGCGATTATCCAATGCGGCAGAGTCGGATGTACCTGGTGCTCGGCGCCGTATCGCTTGGCGATTCGCCGCGAAAGCCATTGCGCGACATTGCGATCCTGGCCGGCACTGACACACAGCACCGGGCAGGTGACGTCGGCGGCCTTGACCCGCGTGGAGGAGGCGCCCAGCGACATCTCGCGGAAGACGCGGCCCGAATCTCGAACCAATTCACCGACGAGCGCGCTCTGTTCCGTCGGGGGCAGTGTCGACAGCGGCACCTCGCGCATCGTCTTCGGCGAGGGCAGGAAAGGTTTGCCCGCCGTGACCGCGGGCAGCACCGGGAAGAGATGAGGCGTCGCGCGGGGTTGGGGCCACAGCACACCCGGCGGCACGGAGGCGAGCAGCACCGCGGCGGTGGGTGTGCGCGCAGCGGCGATCTTCTGGGCGAGCAGGCCGCCCAGGCTGTGACCGATGACGATCGGTGCGCCGCCGATTCGGTCATAGGCCTCGAGGACGACGTCGAAGCAGTCGGCGATGCCGGTTCGCGCCAGCACCGCCTCATCGGTTGGGTCGCGGCCGGGCAGGGCCGGCGCGTGCGTCCGGTAGCCGGCCGATTCGAGAGCATTGCGCCACGGACTCAGCAGTGACGGTTTCCCGAAGACACCGTGAACGAAGAAAACGGGCGGTTTGGGCGCGCTTGCAGCCACGCGGTCAGTATGCACGGATGACGGTTGTCATCGACGGGTTTAGGCCCGCCGACCCGGGGCACCACAACATGCACAACGGCACACAGGGGTTGGTATGTGATGAGTCTCGAATCTAAGCCGACGGCCGACGCGTCGATCGGTGAGTTGATGGGTCAACTGTCGGCGCAGACGTCCCGGCTGGTGCGCGATGAGTTGCGGCTGGCTCAGAAAGAGTTTCAAGAGTCCGCCAAACATGCGGGCATCGGCGCCGGACTGCTCAGCGTCGCAGGCCTATTCGCGTTCCTGGGCCTGGTGACGGTGATCGCCGCGGCGGTGGCGGGGCTGTCGCTGGTGCTGCCGGTGTGGGCGGCGGCGCTCATCGTCGCGGTGGTGCTGTTCATCGTGGCCGGAGTCGCCGCGCTGGTGAGCAAGAAACAGGTCGAAGAGATCACGCCCGCCGCGCCCCGAACCGCGGAGACCGTCAAGGCCGACATCCAAGAGATCAAGGACCGCACCTGATGACCGCACCGAATCCCCGTCCCGAGCCCGGCCCGGACGCCGGTAAGGATGATATCGAGGCCGATATCGAGACCACCCGTCAGGAACTCGGCGACACCGTCGAGGCGCTGCAGGCGAAGTTGGACGTCAAACAGCGCACCCAGGACAAGGTCGACGAGACCAAACAGAAGGTGGCCGACACGGCGCACCAGGCCCAGCAGACGGCCAAGCAGAAGCCGGTGATCCCGGCGGCCGCCGTCGCGGTCGTGGCGGTCATCATCGGGATCGTGGTGTGGCGCCGCAGACGGTGACGCCCGGGATCAGCGCGGCGGTGCGGTGTCGACCGGGAACAGTTCGGTGAATCCGGTCATCGCCAGCGTCGACATCAGGATCTCCGGCGCAATGACGTGAATGAGGTCCCCCCGCAGGAAGAGGGCGTTGATGGCGGCACTGTCCAAGTACTCGAGGTCGCCGAGGTCCACGATCAGCCGCTCACCGCTGCCATCCGCGGCGGTGGTGGCGCTGGCGAGCGCCTGATCGAACTGCGCGATATTGCTCAGGTCGATCTCACCGGCGGCCGCCAGTACGAGCCTGCCGTCCGCGCGGCGGGCCGTGTCCAGGGTGAGGGGTGTGGGCATCAGCCGACTTTCGCTGTCAGTTGCACGGTGGTTCCTGTGTCGCCGGTCTCGACCAGGACGTGATGCATCAGCGATCGCATCAGGGCGGTACCCCGCCCGCGGTTCGATTTACCCGTAACGGGCGGTTTCCATGCGCCGGTGTCCGAGATCGTGACCTGGAGATCGTCGCTGAGCGCGGTCGCGCTCAGCGTGATGGTCCCGCCCGGATGGGCACGGTGGCCGTGTTCGATGGCGTTCGCGACAGCTTCGCCGGCGGCGATCAGCATCTTCATCGCCTGTTCTGTCTCGACGCGGTTCCGGACCAGCCATCTGCGCAGTTCGGTCCGGATCGGGGCGAGGTATTCGGCGTCGGCCGGGAACGTCAGCTCCAGGGGTGCGGGATGGCGGTAGAGCAGGAGCACGACGTCGTCCTGGTAGCCGCTCTGCGGCGTCAGGCCGGACATGGTGTCGCTCACGAGGTCGTCGAGCGCTTCATCGCGCCGCTCGGCGACGGTGGCGGCGAGGCGGGCGATCCCGTCTTCGAGGGCGGTGCCGCGCCGTTCGACCAGCCCGTCGGTGTAGAGCACCAGGGTTGCGCGCGGCGGCATCGTGATCCGGGCTTCGGGTCGCGGCCAGTCCGCCCGCATCCCGAGGGCGATGGTGTGGGCCTCGGCGAGATCCTGGGTGGCGCCGTCGGCATGGACGACGACGGGCGGTGGATGCCCGGCGCTGGAGTACACGAGTTCACCGGTGTCAGGATCGAGGACCACGCACACCGCGGTGGAGCACTGGGCGCCGGGTAGCCGCGCGGCGAAACGGTCCAGTCCGGCGAGCGCGGCCGCCGGACTCGGGTGGTCGAAGAGCAGCGCGCGACACGCGCTGCGCACCTGCCCCATGACGGTGGCGGCGGCCAGCCCGTGGCCGACGCAGTCGCCGACCACCAGCGCGATGCGCCCGTCGTCCAGGTCGACGACGTCGTACCAGTCACCACCGACCTGCAACGGCGGGCTTGCGGCCTGATAGCGCGCCGCGAAGCCTTCGGGGAGTTCGGCGGGGCCGAGGATCGCATGTTGCAGTGCCAGCGCGGTCTCCCGCTGCTGGTCGACCTGGTGCACCCGCTGCAGGCCCTGGCCGAGACGGCCGGCGAGCACGGTGAGCAGCGTCTGGTCCTCCAGGGTGAAGGACCGGGCTTCGTTGAGATCGATCCACACCACGAGGACGCCTTCGGGATGGCGCAGCGCGATCGCGGCCGTACCGGGTTTCACGACGCTGGGGGTGAGCAGGTCGCCGTCCCGCAGGGCGATGAGCCCGTCCTGGGTCGAGGCGGGCAGGTCGGCCCACTGTGCCGGCCCGCCGACGGACACCACCTGCGGGTCGCTGTTGCGCGCCGCCGACCGGTGGTCGACGAACGTCACCGCCAGGACGCGGCGGGCCCGCCAGAGCCTCCGGAGTTCCTCGGCGGCGGCGTGTACGGCGTCGTCGACGGTGTCGGCCAGCGCGAGCTCCTGGTTGAGCGCGTGTTCCCGGCCGGCGGCCAGCGCCAGGGCGATCGCGGCGTGCAGCGCGAAGTCGCTGACCAGCACGAGGTAGTCGTTGTCGAACGGCGCCTGTTGAGGGTGGCGGGCGACGGCGATCACGCCGAGGACCGCCTCGTCCGACACCAACGGCATGACGATGGCCGAGCGTTCGCCGACATCGGTGAAGCCTTCGATCGGATACTGGAAGGAATCGGTGATCAGCGGGATCCCCCGGCGCGCCACCCCGCCGGTGGTGGAACCGTCCATCGGTACCTGCTGCCCGATCACCTGGGCGGAGTAGCGGCCGGCCGTCGCCGCGACGACGAGGGTGTCGACGGCCTCGTCGAGGCTGTCGGCCTCCTTCGGGACCAGCAGGATGGCCTGTTCGGCGTCGGCGAGTTCGAGCGCGCGGTTGACGATCAGCTGCAGCGGGCCCACCTGCGGATCCCCGGAGAGCAGCGCGCTGGTGATCTCCCGACTGGCCTTGGTCCACCGCGCCGATTCCCGCTCCCGCTCGAACAGCCGGGCGTTGTCGATGGCCGCAGCGGCGGCTGTGGCCAGCGCGCGCACGGCGCTTTCCTGCATGTCGGAGAACCCGCAGCCCGGCCGGTCGTCGGCCACGTAGAGATTGCCGAACGCCGCGCCGCGCACCGTGATCGGTGAGGCCAATACCGCGCGCAGCGGACCGTGCTGTCCGCTGACGCCGACGAACTCCGGATGGACACCGACGTCGTCGACGTGCAATCCGTCGCCGACCCGCAGACCGCCCAGCCGACGCGCGGCAACGCCATCCAGTCCGGTGCTGACGATCGACACCGGCGAACCGTCGGTGGCGCCGATGGCCAGCACGCCGTACGGGGCGCCGGTCAATCGCAACGCGCCGTCGACGATGCGCCGCAGCGTGACCTGAAGATCCAGATCGGAGCTGATTTCGACGATGACGCTGACCAGCTGCTCCATCTGGTCACGGACGGCCACCAACTCGTCGAGCTGCTCATGCATCCGGGTGACGAGCTCACGCCGGCCCGGCCATGTGAACGCGGATTCCTTTTCGTCACCGCTCATGGGAGAAAGCTACACCGGTGTACAGCATCGATGCGCCCGGCGCGTCGCCTCCCACTGACCGAGATCGGATCCGGCCGGCCGGTGGCAGCCGGAATAGCCTTCGGCGGTGAAACAGCGGCACCGTCGCATGCGCATCGTCACGGCCGGGCTCGATGCGGCTGCCGCCGGTTACGACGCCGTCCACATCCGTACGGTGGCGGACCGCGCCGGTATTGCGACAAGCACGGTTTATCAACATTTTTCGTCCAAAGACGATCTGCTCGCCGCGTGCCTGCAGCACTGGCTCGCCTCGTCGACGGCGCTGTCCCGGAGCGACGTGAGCGATGTCGCGGATCCGTACGACCGGATGATTTTCCTCGCCGATGCCATTACGTGCGAGCTGTGGGAGACGCCGTTGCTTGCCGATGCGCTGATGCGCGCGTATCTGTCGGCGGACGGTCTGGCCGCCCAGAATGTGGATCTGGTCCGCGACACCCTCAGCCGCATGATGTGCACGGCGGTGGGGGACGACGCGGCGATGCCCAGCGAGATCGCGGAACTCGTCGCCGATCTCTGGGTGGCGAATCTGCTCGCACTCGTACAGAACCGCGCTGACGCAACGGACCTGCGGCACCGGCTGCAGCGCGTGGTGGCGGTGATCCGCCGCTCCCCCGTGCACGTGTGATGTCCGCTCACCGGACGCCGCCCACCTCACCTCGAACACGGATGTCAGGCTGGTCCCATGACATCGGATCTCGGGGTTCCCCTCCAGGACATCGCCACGCCGGCGGGCACGCTGCGCTACTACGACACCGGTGACGGACCGACGCTGCTGTTCCTGCACGGGTCCGGCCCCGGTGTGACGGGCTGGCGCAACTTCCGGGGCGTGCTGCCCGCCTTCCGTGACGAATTCCGTTGCCTGATTCTGGAGTTCCCGGGATTCGGGGTGAGCGAGGACCAGGGCGGCCATCCGATGGTGACCGCGCAGGGCGTCGTCGCACCGTTCCTCGACGCCCTCGGTGTCGACCGCGTCGACATCGTCGGCAACTCGATGGGCGGAGGCGTCGGCATCAACTTCGCCATCCACCACCCCGATCGGATCCGGCGTCTGGTCACCATCGGCGGCATCGGCACCAACGTCTTCAGTCCGGGACCCAGCGAGGGCATCCGGCTGCTGCAGGAGTTCACCGAGGATCCGACACGCCAACGACTCGTCGACTGGCTGCATTCGATGGTGTACGACCCGGCGCTGGTGACCGAGCAACTCATCGAGGAGCGGTGGGCCCTGGCGACCGACCCGGAGACACTCGCCGCCGCGCGCCGGATGTACGGCAAGGCCGCGTTCGCACAGATGATGGCGTTCATGCGCAGCTCCGAGGCACCGCTGCCCTGGGCGCAGATGCACAGGGTGGCCGCGCCGACGCTGCTGACCTGGGGCCGCGACGATCGGGTCAGCCCGCTGGACATGGCGCTGATCCCGATGCGGACGATCCCCAACGCCGAACTGCACGTGTTCCCGAACTGCGGACACTGGGCGATGATCGAGGCCAAGGCGGCGTTCGAGGCGACGGTGCTGTCGTTCCTGCGGCGCGGCTAGCCGCGAGCGGCGTCATCGGGTCTTGAGCAGCTCGAAACCCTTGTAGCCGGCGTTGGCAACCTCGGCGCAGATGTCGAGGTAGACCCCGAAGCCGCCGATGAACAACATGAACCCGCGGGGCTTGCCGGGCACGTTGGCGCCCATGTACCAGGAGTTGGCCTGGGTGAACAGCGTTGCCTCGGCGCGCCGCGTGAGTTCGGCGCCCCAGTCGTCGACCGCCCGGGCGGTCGCCTCGATGGCCGGGTAGCCGTGGTCGTCGAGATAGCGGATGCAGTCGGCGATCCAGTTCACGTGCGCCTCGGCGTGCAGCACCATGTTGGCCAGCACCGCGGGCGCGCCGGGACCCGACACGATGAACAGATTCGGGAAACCGTCGACGCCGAGGCCCAGGTAGGTCCGCGGCCCGTCGCGCCAGTCGTCCGCGAGCGTCTCACCGCCCCGCCCGACGATGTCCATCTTGGCCAGCGCCCCGGTCATCGCGTCGAATCCCGTTGCCAGCACGATCACGTCGACGTCGTAGTGCGCCTCGGAGGTGGTGATCCCGGTCGGGTCGACACTCTCGATCGGGGTGTTGCGGACGCTGATCAACTCGACGTCGGGCCGGTTGAACGTCTCGAAGTAGTTGGTGTCGGTGCAGATCCGCTTGGTGCCGATCGGATGATCGTTCGGGATCAACAGATCGGCGACCCTCGGATCGTCGATGACGGCCCGGATCTTCTCCTCGTAGAACTTCCGGGCCTCTTCGTTGGCCTGCGGGTCGATCATCTGATCGCGGAACGTCTTCGAGAACAGCACGCCACCGAGTTCCCAACGCCGCTCGAACGCCGCCCGGCGCTCCTCCGGGGAGACCTCCATCGTCAGTTTCGGATGGGCGATGTGCGGGGAGCCCCCGCCGCTGAGCCAGGACAGGCGCCTGCGCTCGTCGTACTCCGCTTTCACCGCGGCGACGTCCTCCGCCGTCAGCGGCCGATTACCGGCGGGCACACTGTAATTCGGGGTCCGCTGGAACACGTAGAGATGGTCGGCCTGTTCGGCGATGATCGGGATCGACTGGATACCCGACGATCCGGTGCCGATGACGGCGACCCGCTTACCGGTGAAGTCGACATCCTCGTGCGGCCAGTCCGCGGTGTGATAGATCGCGCCGGCGAACGTGTCGAGGCCGGCGAACTGCGGTGTCAGCGCCGCGGAGAGCGGGCCGGTGGCCATGATGCAGAAGCGAGTCGTCACCACCTCACCGGTCTCGGTGGTGACGGTCCAGCGCAGCGTGTCCTCGTCGAGAACGGCGGAGCGGACCCGGGTGTCGAACGTGATGTCGCTGCGCAGGTCGAGTTTGTCGGTGACCCAGTTGATGTAGCGCAGGATCTCCGCCTGGGTGGCGTACTTCTCGGTCCAGGTCCATTCCTGCTGCAGCTCGTCGGAGAACGAGTAGCAGTAGTCCACGCTCTCGACATCGCATCGCGCGCCGGGATAGCGGTTGAAGTACCAGGTGCCGCCGACGTCGGGGGCGGCTTCGAACACCCGGACCGTCAATCCCTGCGAACGCAGTTTGTGCAGCGCGTACAACCCGGCGAAGCCGGCGCCGACGACCACCGCGTCGACGTGAGGGGTCAGTTCGTCAGCCGAGAGGTCCACGGTGATCAAAGCTAGGGCCGTGGCGTCCGCGCGCCGGTGGTGCGTCCCGGTCAACGGACGCCGCGTTCCGGTCACGCACCGTGCGCCCCCATGATCGCCGTCGTGGATTCCCTGCAGTTGACCGTCACCGACGTCATCGAGGAGAGCGTCGACGCCCGGTCGCTGGTCTTCGCGGTCGCCGAGGGCTCCCCCTTCGAGTACCGGCCGGGCCAATTCCTGACGTTGCGGGTGCCCGACGGGTCCGGGGCGGCGGTGGCGCGTTGCTATTCGCTGGCCAGCAGCCCACACACCGATGCCGCACCCAAGGTGACGATCAAACGCGTCGCCGGCGGATACGGGTCGAACTGGTTGTGCGACAACGTGACCACCGGCCACGTCATCGAATCGCTGCCCCCTTCGGGCGCGTTCACCCCCGCCGACCTCGACCGCGATCTCCTGCTGTGGGCCGGCGGCAGCGGCATCACGCCGGTGATGTCGATCCTGAAGTCGGCGCTGGCGGTGGGCAGCGCGCAGGTGACCCTGGTCTACGCCAACCGCGACGAGCGGTCGGTGATCTTCGCCGGCGAACTGCGCGCGCTCGCCGATCAGTACCCCGACCGGTTGACCGTCGTGCACTGGCTGGAGACCGTGCAGGGTCTCCCCCGCCGGCAGCACATGACCGCCCTGGCCCGGAGATTCGGCACCGGTGAGGCCTACCTGTGCGGGCCGGCTCCGTTCATGGCCGAGGTGCAGACCGCTCTGAGTGACGCCGGATACCCCCGCGACACCGTGCACACCGAGGTGTTCCGCTCACTGACCGGAGATCCGTTCGCCGAGGTCGCGCCGATCGACACCACCGAAGATGCCGTCGAACTGCAAGTGGACCTCGACGGCCGGGAGCACCGCCTGCGGTGGCCGCGGCAGGCCACGCTCGTCGACGCGATGCTCGCGTCGGGCCTCGATGTCCCGTACTCCTGCCGCGAAGGGCACTGCGGGTCGTGTGCGGCCACGCTGATCAGCGGCCGGGTGGACATGCCCGCCACCGACATCCTCGAACCCGAGGACATCGCCGACGGCACGATCCTGGGCTGTCAGGCCCGGCCGTCGTCCGATGACGTGCACATCGAGTTCTGACGGCCCTTTCCATTCACCGGGATTCGCCCACGAGCGGCAGACGATCGCGGTAGACCATCGAAGACAGCCTCACGAGAGAAGGACGCCTCATGACCGAGCGGGTAATCGACCGGGTGATGGAACTGGCCGACCAGTTCAGAGAGCAGGCCGTCGAGGCCGAACGGATCGGCGAGCTCACCGACACCACGGTCAAGAACATGAAGGCCATCGGCAACATCCGGCTGCTGCAGCCCGCCGAATACCAGGGCTACGAGGTGCATCCGCGGGAGTTCGCCGAGACCGTGATGGCCACCGCGGCCCTCGACCCGGCCGCGGGCTGGGTCAACGGTGTGGTGGGCGTGCACCCCTACCAGCTGGCCTACGCCGATCCGCGCGTCGCCGCCGAGGTCTGGGCCGACGACGTCGACACCTGGATCGCCTCCCCCTACGCCCCGCAGGGCGTGGCCAAACCCGTCGACGGCGGCTACCTGTTCAACGGGCGGTGGCAGTTCAGCTCCGGCACCGACGCGTGCGACTGGATCATCCTGGGCGCCATGGTCGGTGACGACGACGGCAGGCCGGTGATGCCGCCGCAGATCCTGCACATGATCCTGCCCCGCCGCGACTACGAGATCGTCGACGACTCGTGGGACGTCGTCGGGCTACGGGGCACCGGCTCCAAGGACGTGATCGTGCGCGATGCGTTCGTGCCTGACTACCGGACCATGGACGGGCTCAAGGTGATGGACGGCTCCGCCCAGCGCGAGGCGGGGATGACCAAGACCCTCTACAAGATGCCGTGGTCGACGATGTTCCCCCTGGGCATCAGCTCGGCGACGATCGGCATCTGTGAGGGGGCGCTGGCCGCGCATCTGGACTACCAACGCTCGCGGGTCAACGCCAGCGGCGTCGCCGTCAAGGACGATCCCTACGTGATGTGCGCGATCGGTGACGCCGCCGCGGACATCCAGGCGTCGCGTCAGGCGCTGCTGGCCAACGTGGACCGGATCTACGACATGGTCGACGCCGGCAAGGAGGTCGCCTTCGCCGACCGTGCCGCCGTACGCCGCGACCAGATCAAGGCCGTGTGGCGCGCCGTGGCAGCCGTCGACCAGATCTTCGCCCGCTCGGGCGGTAACGCCCTACGCATGGACAAACCACTGCAACGGTATTGGCGGGATGCGCACGCCGGCGTCGCCCATGCGATTCACACCCCCGGCACCATCTACCACGCGTCCGCGCTGAGCTCCCTGGGCGTCGATCCGCAGGGTGCACTGCGAGCAATGATCTGAGGAAGGACAGATGACAGCGTTGAAGAGCCTCGGCTACGTCACCGTACAGACCGCCGACATCGACAAGTGGCGCCATTTCGCGTTCCAGGTGCTGGGTTTCGCCGAGGGCAGTGGCCCCGATGATTCGTGCCTGTATCTGCGGATGGACGAGCGGGCCGCCCGCATCATCGTCAGGCCCGGGGACACCGACCGGATCGTCACCGTGGGCTGGGAGGTCCGCGACCACGCCGCACTCGAACAGGTCAAGCGGGATCTCGACACGGCAGGCGTGCCGTTCAAACAGCTCTCGCTGGAGGAGGCCGACGCCCGCCGGGTCGAGGAGGTGATCGCTTTCGAGGACCCCGCGGGCACCGCACTCGAGGTCTTCCACGGCGCGGTCCTCGACCACAGCCCCGTCGTCACGCCCTACGGCGCCCGATTCGTCACCGGCGCACAGGGTCTCGGCCACGTGGTGCTGCCCGCACTGGACGTCAACGGGACGTTCGAGTTCTACACCGAGGTGCTCGGCTTCCGGTCCCGCGGCGCGTTCCGCGTGCCGGTACCCCCGGAATTCGGCCCGGTGCGGGTGCGCTTCCTCGGCATCAACGAACGTCATCACAGCCTGGCGATCTGCCCGGCTCAGACCGTGCGCGACCCGGGCCTGGTGCACATGATGGTCGAGGTGGACAGCCTCGACGCGGTTGGCCAGGCGCTGGACCGCATCGCCGCCGACGGCTACCAGCTGTCGTCGACGCTGGGCCGGCACACCAACGACAAGATGGTGTCGTTCTACGTGCGCGCCCCCGGCGATTGGGACATCGAGTTCGGCACCGAGGGCATGCGGGTCGACGAAACCTATTACACGGCAGAAGAAATCACCGCCGACAGCTACTGGGGCCACCAGTGGGTGAGCGACCTGCCCGCGGCCATGCGGCCGTGACGGCCGAGGACGTCCGCCCCGTCCCCGCCTCGTCGCTCACCTCGTGGGACCACGAGGCCGATGTGGTGATCGCCGGATACGGCGTCGCCGGCGCGGCAGCGGCGGTCGAGGCGGCGCATGCGGGCGCCGACGTGCTGGTGCTCGAACGCACCGGGTCCTGGGGTGGGGCCGCCTCGATGGCCGGCGGGTTCATCTACCTCGGCGGTGGTACGGCGATCCAGAAGGCCTGCGGCTTCGCCGATTCCGTCGACAACATGGCGGCGTTCCTCAACGCCGCCATGGGTCCCGGCGCGGACGCCGCCCGGATCGCCGACTACTGCGAGGGCAGCGTCGCGCACTTCGACTGGCTCGTCGAGTGCGGCGTGCCGTTCAAGGCCGAGTTCTTCGGCGAGCCCGGTTGGGAGCCGATGGGCGACCAGGGCTTGATGTACAGCGGCGGGGAGAACTCGTATCCGTTCAACACCATCGCCACGCCCGCTCCCCGCGGGCACGTGCCGCAGATGTCGGACAAGAAGCAGGGCGAGGCCAGCGCCGGCTTCATGCTGATGAAGCCGCTCGTCGAGACCGCGACCGCCGCCGGCGCCCGCGCGCTGTACGACGTCCGTGTCCACCGCCTGGTCGTCGAATCCGACGGCCGGGTGGCCGGGATCTGCGCGCGGCAGTACGGCACCGACGTGACGATCCGCGCGCGCCGCGGCGTCGTGCTGGCCACCGGCAGTTTCGCCTACAACGACGCGATGGTCACCCAGTACGCGCCGCGGATCGCGGGCCGTCCCGCGGCGTCGATCGAACAGCACGACGGTCAGGCGATCCGGATGGCCCAGGCCCTCGGGGCCGATCTGGCGCACATGGACGCCACCGAGGTCGCGATCTTCATCGACCCGCAGCAACTGGTGCGCGGGGTCCTGGTCAACGAACGCGGTCAGCGGTTCGTCGCCGAGGACACCTATCCCGGCAGGGTGGGGCAGCTGACGCTGTACCACCAGAACAACACCGCGTACCTGATCATCGACGGCGACGCGCAGGAGGAGGCGATGGCCTCGCTGTCGCCGCAGCTGATGATGCGGCCGCCGACGTGGGTGTGCGAGACCGTCGCCGAACTCGAGGCCGAGATCGGCTTGGCGCCGGGCGCGTTGCAAGCCACCATCGCCGCCTACAACGACGGCGCGGCGCGCGGAGAGGATCCGCTGCTGCACAAGAAGTCGCAGTGGCTGCGGCCGGTCGGCACCCCGGTCGGGGCGATCGATCTGCGCGAGAGCACCGGCGGCTTCACCCTCGGCGGCCTGCAGACCTCACTGGACGGTGCGGTGCTGCACGTGAACGGAGAACCGATTCCTGGCCTGTTCGCCGCCGGCCGCTCGACGGCCGGACTGGCCGCCTGGGGTTACGCCAGCGGCGTCTCGCTCGGCGACGGCAGCTTCTACGGCCGCCGAGCCGGTCGGTCGGCCGCCGCGGCCTGACGCCACCACCCACTGCGCGAGCAGGCACATCCGTGTCTGCTCGCGCAGTGCTGTCTGGGACCCGGATCGCAGTTACTCGGTTACGTGACACCGCCCACACGATTGTGATACAAACAGGCATATTCCTAATAGGAATATGCTCAGCCAAAGGAGGCGACATGACTGCGGCCCCAGTCACCCAGGAATCCACCACCCCGAGCGCGGTCATCGACCGCATCTCGCTCGTCTTGGATGCTTTCGACGGACCGGGACGGCTGACGCTGGCCCAGATCGTGCGGCGTACGGGACTGCCGCGGTCGTCGGCGCACCGCATGCTCGAGCGCCTCGTCCAGCTGCGGTGGCTGCGTCGCAGCGGCCGTGACTACGAACTGGGAATGCGGCTCGTCGAGCTCGGATCGCTGGCCGTGCACCAGGACCGCCTGCATCGCGCGGCGACTCCGCTGCTGCACGATCTGCACCGCGCGACCGGCCTGGTGGTCCACCTCGCCGTGCTCGACGGGGCGGACGTGGTGTACCTCGAGAAGATCGGCGACCGGATGGCCGCCGCACTGCCGAGCCGCGTCGGCGGTCGTCAGCCCGCGCACTGCACCGCCATCGGAAAGGCGTTGCTCGCGTACAACTCCGAGGCCTGCGACGAGGTGGATCTGGCGAATCGGCGCACCAAGTACTCGATCGGCACGGCGGCGCAGCTGGCCGGCGAACTGGCCAAGGTCAGCGCGCACGGCGTGGCCTACGACCGCGAAGAGTTGCTCCCCGGATTCGGTTGCGTCGCAGCGCCTATCGGAGCGCCGGGCGAGGCTGTCGCCGCACTGTCGGTCTGCGGCCCGATGAACCGGATGGCCTTCGATCAGCGCCTGGCCGCCCCCGTACGCATGACGGCGATGGGGATCTGGCGCAACGTGGAAGGCGGTGCCCAGCGCGTCGCCCCCACCCTGCAGCAGGTCCGCCCGCTGCGTGGTGGACCCGCGGCCCGACCGGTCCAGCAGTCCCCCGCCCTACAGCCCGCATGACGCTCGATCCGCAGATCGCCGGCATCATCGACGCACTCGACGGCGGTTTCCCGCCCGTCGAGACGATGACCGGTGCGCAGGCCCGGGCGACGATCCGCTCCCGCTTCGTCGCCCCGGCCCAGCCGGAGGAGGTGGGCAGCATCGTCGACCGGTCGGTCGACGCCCAGACGGGGACCGTTCCCGTCCGGATCTACCGACCCGCCGAAGCGCCCGAGGGGTTGTTACCGGCGCTGGTGTACGCCCACGGCGGCGGATTCGTGTTCTGCGACCTCGACAGCCACGACGGATTGTGCCGCAATCTCGCGAACCGCCTTGAGTCGGTGGTGGTTTCGGTCGGATACCGGCTGGCGCCGGAGCACCGCTGGCCGACTGCGGCCGAGGACGTCTATGCGGCCACGCGATGGGCGTCGGACAACTGCATCTCGCTGGGTGTGGACCCCGGCCGGATCGCCGTCGGCGGAGACAGTGCCGGTGGCAACCTGGCGACGGTGACGGCGCTGATGGCCCGCGATCGCGGCGGTCCCGCGCTGGCTGCCCAGGTGCTGCTCTACCCGATGATCACACCCGATTTCAGCACCGAGTCCTACCGGCTCTACGGTCGTGGCTTCTACAACCCCGAGGCGGCGCTGCGCTGGTACTGGGACCAGTACGTGCCCGCGGACGACGACCGGACCCACCCGTACGCTTCGCCACTGCACGCCGACCTGCGGAACCTGCCGCCCGCCGCTGTGGTGATCGCCGGTCACGATCCGCTGCGCGACGAAGGGGTGGCCTACGCCGAGGCGATGCAGGCCGCGGACGTCCCGACCGTGGTGCGCCACTTCGACGGCGGTATCCACGGTTTCATGACCATGCCGAGCCTGGACATCGCCCAGACTGCGCGAGCGCAGGTGTGCCAGGACGCCTCGGCCCTCCTCGCGGAGACACCCGTCCATGGCTGACGGACTGGTGTACGTCATCGACCGGGTGCTCACCCGACCGGGTGCGGCGCGGCAGTTCGTCGACGCCTACCTGTCCGGATACGCCCCCGGCGCCCGCGATCGCGGGATGACGCTGTGCAGCGTGCAGCTCAGTCCCCCGGTGTGGTTCGAAGACCGGCCCAACACCGTGATCGCCACGTGGTCGCTGCCCAGTACCAGGGCGTGGTGGGAGATGACGTGGAAGGGCCGGCCCGACCCGTCGATCGGACAGTGGTGGGACGAGATCGACGACCTGGTCCTCGAGCGCAGCCGCAGCGTCGCCGCCGACGCCGTCGACGTCGATCGGCTCTGCGATGTATAGCGTAATCCGCCTCATCGAGGCCCCCGACGAGGCCCAGCGAAGCCAACTGCTCAGCGATATCCGTTCCGCTGCAGCTGGACTCGACGCCGAACACGTGGTCGTCGAGCCAACGCTGCCGGGTGTCCGCAACGGCGGGGACATCCTGGCGCATCTGCGGTTCACCGACCGGCGGCAGGGCCACCGCGCCGTCGAACTACTCGACGGACTGCTGAGCGGGCCGGCGGTGAGCCACTGCAACGGTGCGACCTACGACGGCACACCCGTGCCGGGCGCACCGGGCGACGGCACCGTCTACCGCACCTTGTTGCTGCGCGTGAAGCCGGGCACCGACGATGCGGTCGTGCGCCGTTTCGAGGACGATCTGCGCCTGCTGCCGCGGCATGTTCGGACCATCCACACCTGGCAGCTCAGCCGCGTCGAGACCGCAATCGGCACCGTGCCGTGGACGCACGTGTTCGAGCAGGAGTTCACCGACGTCGACGGGCTGATGGGTCCGTACCTGATGCATCCGATCCACTGGGCGGTCGTCGATCAGTGGTTCGACCCGGAATGCCCGCAGATGATCGTGCGAGACCGGGTGTGCCACAGCTTCTGCGACCTACCCGGCTGAATGGTCAGCTCAGGACAGGACTTTCGACTCGGAGTCGGTCGCCTCCACCGGCCCATCGCAATGTCGACGTGAGAGCGTCGCCATGGATATATGTGCGTGACGGGGCTGTCAGCCCGACATTGCGTCCGGTCAGCCGGTCCCAGTCTCCGATCTCGACGGCCGAACGCCGTCAGCGTCGAGACTCGGCGCAACCGTCTAGACCCCGGCCGGCAGGATGTTCGGATTGGCCGTCGCCGGCGGCTGCAGCGGCGGCAGCGATCCGCGACCGTCGAGCGTGTGCACCGGAAGACCCTGTGACCACGGGTAGTGCAGGCTGAACGCGACAAGTCCGGTCCGTTCGGCGGCGGGCAGGTGGCACATGGCCAGGACGGTCTCGGCCAGGTACTCGACCGGTTCGGTCGGGAAGGTCTCGGGGATCAGGTCCGAGGCGCCCGGTGTGCGCACCGCCGTGGACGGTCCCACGCAGTTGACGGCGATGTCGTCGTCGACGAGTTCGGCGGCCAGGCCCTGGGTGAACCGGTGCAGCGCGGCTTTGAGCGAGGCGTACACCACGTCGCCGGAGGTCTTGTTGTACTCGCGGAACGGGCGCACCGGCGCCATCCCGGTCACCGAGCCGATGTTGACGATCCACCCGGCGCCCCGCGCGCGCATGTGCGGGATCGCGGCCTGGGCCAGAACGAAAGGCGTCCGTAGATAGTGCTCGACGGTGCGGTCGAACGTCTCCATCGCCATCTTCTCGACCACCGAGTAGTCGGCGTAACCGGCGTTGTTGACCAGGATGTCGAGGCCACCGGTGCGATCGATCACGTCGCCCACGAGCGCTTCTCGCTGTCCGGGATCTTCGAGGTCGGCGGCCAGCCCGATCGCGGTCCCACCCGCGGCCTCGATGAGCTCGATCGTCTCACCGATGGTTCCCGGCAGCGCGGTCGCGGCACCGGCGCGCAAAGACGGCGACGGTGTGTGGGAGCGCGCCGTGACCACGACGGTGGCCCCTTCCGCGGCCAGGCGCTGGGCGATGGCGCGGCCGATGCCCCGGCTGCTGCCGGTGACCAGGGCGGTCTTCCCGCGGAGCAGATCAGCCATCGGACCGTCCCCCATCGAGCACGAAGTGCTCCTCGATCGGCGCCCGGTGCTGATGCCAGAGGTCGACCAGACGCCACGGGGTGGACACCACCACCCGACCGGAACCGGACCGGTAGTAGGTGTGCGCGTTCGGGGTGTGGCACCAGACGGTGCGCGACATGGCGTCGTCGATCTGCTCGACGTAGTCGTCGTAGGCCTGCCGGGTGACCTCCATCGTCGTCGCTCCGCGCAGCGCCATCAACTGCAGGCACTCCATGATGTAGTGCGCCAGCACCTCCATCGAGAAGTTCGCTCCGGCACCGTGTCCCGGGCTGTAGTTCGGCGCCGAGGTGATGAACAGGTTCGGAAAGCCCGGGACGGTTCCGCCCCGGTAGGCGCGCGGGCTGTCCCCCCACTCCGCCCGCAGGGTCTGCCCTTCCCGGCCCCGGATGTCCACGGTCGAGAGGAAGTCGAGGTGATATCCGGTGGCGTAGATGATCACGTCCAGATCGATCTGCCGGCCGTCCTGGGTGACGATGCCTTCGGCGTTCACCGCGGCGGGCTCGCTGGCTTCGACGTCGACGTGGTCGCGGGTCAGAGCGGCGTAGTAGCCGCCGGGGTCACGGATGATCCGCTTGCCGTACGGGGCGAAGTCCGGCGTCACCTTCTTGGCCAACTCCGTGCCCTCACCGAACATGCGGGTGATGTACTCCGTGCACATCTGCAGCAGCACATCGTTGGCCGGCGAGATCGACAGGTGGTCTTTGGCCCACTCGGGATCGCGCAGGATCACCGGGTAGTTGTTGTCCGCGGTGGCCCAGTAGGACTTCAGCCGGTGCCAGTTCGCGTAGTACGGCACATGCCGGCCGAGAAAACGCCGGAACTCCGGCACGTCGTCGGACGCCCGCTTGCGCGGCGCCACCCAGTGCGGCTGCCGCTGGAACACGGTCAGGTGCTCGACCTCGTCGACGCAGGCATCGACGATCTGCACCGCCGTGCAGCCCGCCCCGATGATCGCCACCCGCTTCCCGCGCAGGTCGATCGCCGGATCCCATTGCGCGGAGTGCACACTGACCCCGGCGAAGATGTCGCGACCCGGGAGGTCGGGCCAGCGCGGGCGGTTGAGGTAACCGGCGGCGGTGATCACCACGCGGGCGTTGCTGATGCTCCGCTGTCCGTCCCGGTCCACCGAATGGATCTGCCACTGGGCGCGATCCTCGTCCCACCACAGCGCCTCGACCTCGGTGCCGAACCGTGTGTGCTCGCGCAGCCGGTGCTTGTCGGCCAGCGCGATGAGGTAGTTGCGGTACTCGGCGCCCTGCGGGTAGTAGTTCGACCAGTCGGGGTTGAGTTCACGCGACAGCGAGTAGTACGCCGACGGGGTGTCCACCCCGATGCCGGGGTACGTGGTGGTCAACCACGTACCGCCGACCTCGTCGTTGCGGTCGAAGATCTCGTAGGACACCCCCGCGTCGCGGGCGGCGAGCGCGGCGACGATACCGGCGATGCCGGCGCCGATGATCGCCACGGTGGTGGTTTCGGGGATGGACACCGTCCGCGGCAGCGTCGGCTGGGACAACTGGAAACCGCCCTGCTCCAAGAGCAACGGCACGAACTCCGCCTCGACGTCCGACCCGAGCGCCACCGGGAGCAGCCGGGTGAACATCTCCGGGTCGTCGGCACGCCCCCGAGCCGAGTCCGGGAGTGCCAGCACCGCGTCGGCGACGGCCGCCACGAGCGCCTCCATCGTTTCGGCGTCGGTGACGCCCACCCGTTCCGGAGGATCCGGTACGTGGGTGATCGCCGGTGCGAAGCGGTCGATCACCGTGGCGTCGCCGGTCAGTTGAGCCAGCACCGCCACCAGCACCCCCGCGTCCGCGAGACGCAGATGGGCCTTCAGCTCCTCGGCATCAATGGTCACGACACCGAGTATCGAGGCGCGGCAGGGTGCGGCCACTGCCTGTGCCTACTGAGCGGGACAGCGATCGGGACGGGCCGACGAGCGTGCCTACGCTGCCGACATGGACACCGACAGCGTGATCGCGCGGGCACGTAGCCACTCCCTCGGTGACATCCCGCGCAGGTCGGCCCGCAGGCACCCGGACAAGACCGCAATCGTCGACGGCGATGTGGTCCTGACGTTCGCAGAATTCGACCGTCTCGTCGACCGTGCAGCGGCAGCATTGCAGGACAACGCTTTCCACCCCGGCGACCGGATCGCGCTGCTGTCGCACAACTGCTGGCAGTACGCGGTGCTGGCGTTCGCCACCGCCAGGGCCGGCGTGGTGCTGGTGCCGGTGAACTTCATGCTGACCGCCGAGGAGATCGCCTATCTCCTCGCGCACAGCAGGGTGACCGGGTTCGTCGTGGAGAGCGGGTTGACGCCGACCGCCGAGGACGCGATGCGACGCGGCGGCGTGGTGTCCACCAGGGTCGCGCTGACCGCCGACGGGCAGCCGGCGCCGCCGGAATGGGAGGACTTCGCGGACTGGCTGAGCACCACGAGCGAGCCGACGCCGGTGCACATCGACGACGAGCAGCTGCTGCGCCTGATGTACACCAGCGGCACGGAATCGCGCCCCAAGGCCGTCATGCACACCAGCCGCAGCCTGATGTGGCAGTACGTCAGCACCATCACCGCAGGCTCCATGTCGGGCGACGACGTCGAAATCCATTCTCTGCCGCTGTATCACTGCGCGCAGCTCGACAACTTCCTCGCCACCGACATCTATCTCGGCGCCACCAGCATCATCCTGCCGGGGCCGGATCCGGAGACCGTCCTGCGCACCATCGAGCGGTACGGGGTGACGAACTACTTCGCCCCGCCCACCGTGTGGATCAGCCTGCTGCGCTGTCCGGTCTTCGATGAGGTCGACCTGTCGAGCCTGCGCAAGGGCTACTACGGCGCCTCGGCGATGCCGACGGAGATCCTCGCCGAGATCCGCGACCGGCTGCCGAATCTGCGGTTGTGGAACTTCTACGGCCAGACCGAGATGGCACCGCTGGCCTCCGCGCTGGGCCCCGACGAGCAGGATGCGCACGCCGGATCTGCGGGCCGGCCGGTGCTCAACGTCGAGACCACGATCCTCGACGAAGACAACTCCCCCGTCGGCGTCGGCGTCGTGGGCGAAATCGTCCACCGCAGCCCGCATCTCATGCTGGGGTACCTCGACGAGGACGCCAAGACCGCCGAGGCGTTCGGCGGCGGGTGGTTCCACTCCGGCGACCTCGGCTACTACGACGAATACGGCCTGCTACACGTGGTCGACCGCAAGAAGGACATGATCAAGACCGGCGGCGAGAACGTCGCCAGCCGAGAGGTCGAAGAGGTGCTGTACCGGCACAGCGGCGTCCAGGAAGTCGCGGTCTTCGGACTCAACCATCCGGTGTGGGTCGAAGCCGTCGTCGCGGCGGTGGTCCCCCGCGACGGGGTCCGCCTCACCGAAGCCGATGTCATCGCCCACTGCCGCGAACACCTCGCGGGGTTCAAGACACCCAAGCAGGTCTTCTTCGTCGACGCGCTGCCGAAGAACCCCAGCGGAAAGCTCCTCAAGCGTGATCTGCGCGAGCGGTTCCGCCTGCAAAACAATCACTGAACACCCATTGAGAGGATCGCCGTGTTCCACGGAAGGATCGCGCGTTTCGACGCGCCCGGACAGCCCTTCGAGATCGAGACCGTCAGCCTGCCCGAGGTCGGGCCGGGCGAGATCCTCGTCAAGGTCATCCGGACCAACATCTGCGGTTCGGATCTGCACGCGTGGCACGGCACCTTCAACACCCGCGGCCTGGGCGGGCAACTGCCCACCGTGCTGGGACACGAGATGGTCGGCGCCGTCGAGGCATTGGGCGACGGTGTCACGGCCGATTCGAACGGGGTACCGCTGAGCAGCGGGACGCGCGTGGTGTTCCCGTACTTCTTCTCGTGCCACCGCTGCCGCAACTGCCTGCTGGGCCGGCGCAACGCCTGCCTGAACCTCACGATGGCCATGCTCGGGCGCGCCGACCAGCCCCCGTACTTCGTGGGCGGCTACGGCGACTACTTCCTGCTGCCCGCGGGTGCGGTCGTCTACACCGTGCCCGATACGGTGTCCGACGACGCCGCCTCCGGAGCGAATTGCGCACTGTCGCAGGTGATGTACGGACTCGAACGCGTCGACCAACAGCTGGGCGAGACCGTCGTCGTCCAGGGTGCGGGTGCGCTCGGCCTGTACGCCGTCGCAGTCGCCAAGGCACGCGGGGCCGGTCAGGTCATCGCGATCGACGGAGTCCCCGAGCGCCTGGAGTTGGCCGCCGCATTCGGCGCGGACACGGTGATCGACATCAACGAAGCCGCCACGGTCAAGGATCGGGCGAAGATCCTGCGCGGACTCACCGGCGGACACGGTGCGGACGTGGTGGTCGAGGTGGTGGGCCATCCGTCGGCGATCGACGAAGGCCTCAAGCTGCTCGGTCAGTTCGGGCGTTACGTCGAGATCGGCAACATCAACATCGGCCAGACCTTCGAGTTCGATCCCTCCCGGTTCGTCTTCGCGAACAAGACCATGGTCGGCGTCTCGCTCTACGAACCGTCGGTGCTCTCGCGTGCGCTGACCTTCCTCGAACAGCATCAGCACCGGCTGCCGCTCGACCGATTGGCCGCCGCCCAGTACCGGCTCGACGACATCAACACCGCGTTCACCGCCGCCGAGGACAGACGCGACGTCCGCGCCAGCATCGTCCTCTGACCCCCTGACCGACATCCCCTCACCTTCAAGGAATCCCATGCACGAGTACACGCGCACGACGCTGTTCATCGACGGTCGATGGGTGACCCCGTCGGGCAGCGGCGCCATCGAGGTCGTCGACCCCGCCACCGAGCAGGTGATCGGGTCGGTGCCCAACGGTACGGCCGCCGATGTCGACGCCGCCGTGGACGCCGCACGGCGCGCGTTCGATCCGTTGATCACCGTGGCCGAGCGGCGGGACCGTGTGCGCCGGGTCATCGACGCGATGGAGAAGCGACTCCCCGACATCGCCGAGACCATCACCCGCGAGATGGGCGCCCCGATCCGCATCTCCCAGACCGCGCAGACCAAAGTGCCGCTCGCCGTCGCCCAGGGGTTCGCCGGTGTCCTCGACACCTTCGAATTCGAAGAGCGCGTGGGCCATTCGCTGGTCGTGCGCGAACCCTACGGTGTCGTCGGGGCGATCACCCCGTGGAACTACCCGCTGTACCAGGTGATCGCCAAAGTGCTGCCCGCCATAGCGGCCGGCTGCACCGTCGTGCTCAAGCCGAGCAACGAGGCTCCGCTGTCGGTGTTCGAGTTCGCCGAGGCCGTCGAGGAGGCGGGCCTGCCGCCGGGCGTGGTGAACCTGGTGTCCGGCAGTGGCCGGGTGGTCGGCGAGCGGATCGCCGCGCATCCCGATGTGGACCTGGTGTCGTTCACCGGGTCCACCGGGGTGGGACAGCGGGTGGCCGAGCTGGCCGCCCGCTCGGTGAAGAAGGTCTCGCTGGAGCTGGGTGGAAAGTCGGCCAACGTCATCCTCGACGGCGCCGACCTGGCGACCGCGATCAAGGTGGGCGTCGGCAACGCCTTCCTCAACAGCGGGCAGACCTGTATGGCGTGGACGCGGATGCTGGTGCCGCTGTCGCGCTACGACGAGGCGCTGGGACTGATCAAGGCGGCAGCCGGAAAGTACACGGTCGGCGACCCCTTCGACCCGGCGACGCGGATCGGGCCGTCGGCATCGGCCGCCCAACGGGACAGCGTGCGCGGGTTCATCGAGCGGGCCGAGAAGGATGGCGCCCGCCTTCTGACCGGCGGCGCCGGGGCCGTCCGCGACGTCGGCTACTACATCGCGCCCACCGTGTTCGCCGACGTCGCACCCGACTCCGAACTCGGACAGGAGGAGGTGTTCGGCCCGGTGCTCGCGGTCATCCCGTTCCGCGACGAGGACGACGCCCTGCGCATCGCCAACGGCACCTCGTATGGATTGTCCGGGGCCGTATGGGCTCCGGATCTCGACGGCGCCATCGCCTTCGCACGCCGGGTGCAGACCGGTCAGCTCGATCTGAACGGCGGGATGTACAACCCGGTCGCACCGTTCGGCGGGTACAAGAAGTCCGGCGTGGGCCGCGAACTCGGCCGCGCGGGGTTCGAGGAGTTCCTGCAGACCAAGTCCCTGCAGCTGCCGGTATGAGCGGTGTTCCGCTCACCGGGCACGCCCCTGTCCCCCGGTACACGCGGGGACTTGACTGACCGGCATGAGCAACGACATCGCGCCCGCTGAACTGCAGGATTTCATCGCCGGCTTCTGGTTCCACTACGACGAAGCGCACTACGACGAGATGGCGGCCGCCTTCGCCGAGGATGCTCGCTACGTCAGCCGCAGCGACTCCGGCGCGAGCCCCTTCGAGGAGCTCATGTCGCCGGAGTTGAACGGCCGCGACACGGTGATGGAGTGGCTGTCAGAGCACCGCAGGGAAAGCCCGTACCCGCTGCGCCATCACGCCACCAACCTGCATCGCACCGCGGTCGAGGGTGACACCGTGCGCGCCCGCTTCTACATCTTCGTCAACCAGATCACGAACTTCGTTCCGTTCGCGGTGTCCAGCGGTGTCGCCAACGTCGCTGTGCGCCGCGGCGCCGCCGGGCTGGAGTTCACCGAGATGGAGGTCATCCTCGACACGACGAATTCGGTTCTGCTGTCCGAACGGTCGGCCACCCCGGCATCGAGTAGCGCATCCTGAGCGGCGTGAACGCCCGCGAGACCTTCGCCGGCGGCGTCGCGGTCATCACCGGCGCCGGGGCCGGTATCGGCGCAGGGCTGGCCCGTCATGCCGCCGGCCTGGGGATGACCGTCGTCCTCGCCGACATCGACGCCGGTGCCATCGCCGCCCTGCGTGCCGAACTCGAGCAGCAGGGTGCGCGAGCGGTCGACATCGTCTGTGACGTACGTGCTTTCGCTGCTGTCGAGGACCTCGCCGAGCGCACCTACCGGGAAATCGGGCCGGTTCGGCTGCTGGTCAACAACGCAGGCATCGAACAGTTCGGCTATCTGTGGGACACCCCGGTCGAGAATTGGCAGCGACTGGTCGACATCAACGTCTCCGGGGTCTTCCACGGTGTGCGCGCGTTCCTGCCGAAGATCATCGCGGCGGGATCGCCGGCGTGGGTGTGGAATCTGTCCTCGATCGGTGGTGTGGCGGTGGTGCCGCTGCAGGCGCCCTACATCATGAGCAAGCACGCGGTGCTGGCGCTGACCGAATGTCTGGCGTTGGAGGTGCAGCACGCCGGACACGACCACATCCACGTGCAGGCCGTGCTGCCGGGCGCGGTCGCCACGAACATCTTCGAATCCGCAGGCGGGGTCACCGACGGTGACGTCGGTGCAGCCGAAGCGCAGCGGGTCGCCATGCTCGACATCAAGGCCACCGCAATGGATCCGGTGGCAGCCGCCGAGGTGGTGTTCGACCAGGCTGTCGACGGCAGGTTCTACCTGCTGACGCAACCGGAGTACGTCGGCTCGGCGATGGCCGAGCGGGCCGACGTCCTGCGCTCGCAACGGGCCCCCCTGCTGCGGACCACGCAGCGGTTCGACCCGGCGAAGCACTGACGTGGAACTCGCGGACAAGGTCTTCGTAGTCACCGGCGCCGGTAACGGCATGGGCAGGCAGGTGGCGCGTCAACTCCTCGCGCGGGGTGCGCATGTCGCGGCCGCCGATCTGGACCAAGCGGGTCTGGCGGGTTCCGCCCGCCATGCACGGTTGTCGACCCACGTCCTCGACGTCACCGACCGCTCGGCGGTCGCCGCGTTCCCCGAGCAGGTGCTCGCGCGACACGGCCGGGTCGACGGCCTGGTCAACATCGCAGGCGTCATCCACCGCTTCGCCCCGTTCACCGACCTGTCGGAGCGGGAGACCGACCGCATCATGGCCGTCAACTTCACCGGCACGGTGAACATGTGCCGCGCGTTCCTGCCGCATCTGCTGACGCGTCCCGAGGCGAACCTGACGAACATGTCGAGTCTGTCGGCGCTGCTGCCCTTCGCCAGCCAGACGCTGTACAGCGCGAGCAAGGGCGCGGTCAAACAGTTCAGCGAGGGTCTCTACGCCGAGCTCTGCGACACCAATGTCCATGTCACGACGATCTTTCCGGGCAACATCTCCACCGAGCTGACCCGCAACTCGGGTGTCGAGATGCTCGATGCCGGCGACAAGAAGGTCCGTGCGACCTCGCCGGAGGCGGCAGGCGCGAAGATCGTCGACGGGATCGCCCGCGATCGCTTCCGGGTGCTCGTCGGTACCGATGCGCGCCTGCTCGACGTCCTCAGCCGCCTCTCGGCACGGCGCACCACCCGGCTGGTGGCCAAGCAGATCAAATCCGTCCTCTGACGCTCAGGGAGTCGAACATGCCAACACCGCGCGGATACGACGTCATCGTGGTCGGTTTCGGCGCCGCAGGCGCATCCGCGGCGATCGAAGCCGCGGATCGGGGTGCGCGGGTGCTGGTGCTCGATCGCGGCTACGGCGGCGGAGCGACGGCATTGTCCGGCGGGATCGTCTACGCCGGTGCCGGCACCGACGAGCAACGGGCGGGCGGCTACGACGACACGGTCGAGGACATGCGCGCCTATCTCGAGCAGGAGGTGGGTGACGCCGTCAGCGCCGAGACACTGCAACGGTTCTGCGAGCAGAGCCCGGCCATGATCGAGTGGCTCAAGGCCCAGGGCGTCGAGTTCCGTGGCGGGAAGGTGTCGTCGTACAAGACGTCGTACCCGACCGACGAGTACTACCTGTACTACTCCGGCAATGAGAAAGCCCACCCCTACGTGCGGCACGCGCGGCCGGTGCCCCGAGGTCACCGCGTGCTAGCACCTGGGATGAGCTCTGGCAAAGTGTTTTTCGAGCATCTGGCCCGCTCGGCCAAGGCCAAGGGCGTCGAATTCGTCCCGCTCGCGCGCGTCGACGAACTGATCACCGACGGCGACGGCCGGGTCACCGGCGTGCGCTATCGCGCGATGGACGCGGCGCATCCCCACGGGCGTCGCCACCGGCTGTTGACCACGCTGACCGCGAAGATCGGCAACTGGCAACCGGGCATGGTCGCAGGAGCGGTCGCCCGGACGGAACGGCTGTGGGCGGATGCCGCGGTCAACCGCGAGGTGCACGGCAGCACGGTGATCCTCGCCGCGGGTGGATTCATCTTCAACCGGCAGTGGATGGCGCAGTACGCACCGCAGTTCTTGGGGATCTCTCCGCTGGGCACCGCCGGTGATGACGGCAAGGGCATCGCGCTGGGCGTGGCAGCCGGCGGGACGACCCACAAGATGGGCAACGTCACCGCATGGCGATTCCTCGCACCGCCGAGCGCGTTCCTCGAAGGTGTCACCGTCGGCAGGGACGGTCGTCGCATTACGAACGAGGACCTCTACGGCGCCACCCACGGCAACGTGATGATGCGAGAACACGGGGGCAGCGGCTGGGCCGTCTACGACGCCCCGACGTGGCGGAAGGTGAAGGATCAGATCCGGTCCCAGACGCAGCTGTTCCAACGGCTTCAGCTGGTGTACCTGTTCACCGTCGGGCACAAGAAAGCCGACTCGATCGAGGCGCTCGCGGCGAAGAACGGTATCGATCCGGCGGGTCTGCGTCGCACCGTCGACGCGTACAACGCCGGTATCGCGAGCGGTGCAGGCGATCCCGCGCACAAGGAGCCCGAACTCAGCCCGCCCCTGGCAGTCCCGCCGTTCTACTCGATCGACATCTCGGCCGATTCGTCGATGTTCTACCCGATTCCCGGACTGACCCTCGGCGGCCTGGTCGTCGACGAGCAGACCGGCGCCGTCACCCATCGCGACGGCGGACCGGTCCCGGGTCTGTACGCCGCAGGCCGCAACGCCGTCGGCATCTGCTCGAACAGCTACGTCAGCGGATTGTCCATCGCCGACTGCGTCTTCAGCGGCCGCCGGGCGGGAGCACACGCCGCCGCCACGGTGCACACGGCATGACCGACTATCCGCTCGACCCCGACGCCGCCGCACGCGCCGCCGCGTTCGGGGCGGTCGCCCCCATGCGCGTGCGCGGCCTCGACGAGGTCCGCCGGATGCTCGAGTCGGCGCCCCTGCCCGACGGGATGCCCGAGATGGTGGGCATCGAGGATGTGCTCGCACCCGGCCCGGCCGGCCCGATCCCGCTGCGGATCTACCGACCGAGCGATCAGGATCCGGCGCCCGTGTTGGTCTACTTCCACGGCGGCGGCATGGTTCTCGGGTCCAACCACTCCTTCGAGCCCCTGGCCCGGACGCTGGCGGCGGCCGGCGGAGCCACCGTGGTCTCGGTCGACTACCGCCTGGCGCCCGAATCGCCTGCGCCCGCCCAATTCGACGACGCCTACGCCGCGACCGCCTGGGTCGCCGACCACGCAGCAGCACTGAAGGTGGACACCGGCCGCCTCGCGGTCGCCGGTGACAGCGCGGGTGGTTCGCTCGCCGCCGCCGTCGCACTCGCCGCGCGGGACCGGGGTGGACCGTCCCTGTGCTGTCAGGTGCTGATGTATCCCGGGCTCGACCGGGACATGAGGTGCGAGTCGATCCAGACCATGCCCGACGCACCGATGCTCAGCCGAGCGGACATCGACTACATGCACGAACTCGCCGACCGCGGTGTGACCGCACCCCCGGATCCCTACCGATTCCCCGCGCTGGCAACCGATTTGACCGGCCTTTCGCCCGCGATCGTCGTCACCGCGGCCTGCGACCCGATCCGCGACTGGGGCGAACGCTATGCGTTGCGGCTGCGTGATGCGGGCGTGCAGACCACGCTGACGCGCTATCCGGGCGTCTATCACGGCTTCCTGATGCGATCGGACGCCACCGCACGGGGGCGGCTGGCGATCGCGGAGATCGGAGCGTCGCTGCGTGCGAAATTCGCTCATCCCCTCACGTTCTGACGCTGATCTCCCGATCACCGGACACGTCGGGTCACCGCGGGCCGTCGGCGATCGAAGATTGTCCCAGAGACGCCGCTGCCCAGCGACCGATGGAACAAGAGGAGACCCGATGCTGACTGAAGATCGGCGCATGGAGCTGTCCGATGTGCTCCGCCCCGTATCCCCGCCCCAGGAGATCGACAACATCTACACCGACGACCAGCGCGAACGACTGCTGGACGTCGTTCGCACGCAGGGGCCGTGGAAGCTGATCATCGCCCAGCACTTCGCGTCGGCCGAGGAACTGATCGCCACGATGAGCGGTGCGTTCCCCGAGGGTTTCGAACCGTCGCTCGACCTGTTCCTCACCCCGACGTTCCGCGGATACCTCGCGAACTACGGTGCGGTGCTCTACCCCGAGCTGCACGACTGCTTCTACAACGAGAAGTTCCTGAACTACGCCAAGAGTTACTGGAACGCGGAGTACGCGAAGCCCGAGCTGATGCTGTTCAACATCAACGGGCCCTGCGCCAACCGCGATCCGGGCCACCTCGACTCCCCCAGCTTCCGGGGCGTGCGACATGAGAACGCGCCGACCTGGCTGACCAGTGTGATGGGCAAGTCCGGGCTGTTCCAGGACTACCTGATCAAAATGGCCCAGGTGATCACCTGGTTCTCCCTCGACGAGGGCAGTGGCTTCACCTACTGGCCCCAGGGCCCGCTGAAGGAGCCCCAGCGTGTGCTGCCGCCGGTGTACAACCGCGGCGTGGTGGTGCAGAACGAGATGCTGGTGCACCGCGGCGAGGCCAACGGCCCACTCGAGCAGCAGATGCCGGCCGGTCTCGGGTTCGACACCGTGTTCTCCGGTGACCCGGCCGACCGCGACCACTGGCTCCTCAAGAACGGTGAGGACGTGATCGCACGCCACCACACCGACGATCTGCGCTTTCTCGTGCACTGGTCGGCCGAAGTGTTCTCCGACTACGACGAGTTGAAGAAGAACATGGACCATTCCGACGATTTGACCATCGAACGGGCGATCGACACCCTGGTCAAGGACGTCAACGACAAGGGCCTCAAGCTGGCCATGCCGGACAACCCGCTGCACGATCCGCAGTTCATCGGCGCCCTCAACGCGGCGTACGACCTCGGCGGTCCGGCGATCTACCCCGAGGAAGCGCCGCTGTCGGCATTCCAGCTCGCCTGAGCAGCTCAGGCGGCTCGCTGTTCCCCCTCCGTGGAGGGGGGCACCCGACCGGGTAATGGCGGTGCGGTCGACCGATACACCGCGCCGGTCGGTGTGGTGAATTCGGCGGTGTGGGAACCGGTGTCGTCGACACCGGTGCTCACCTGCCAGCCGGGCGCCTCCTTGGCGTAGTTGCACGCCTCGCACTCCCCGAGGCCGTTGATCGCGCTCGTCGGCCCGCCCTCGCGGTGCGGCCGGGCATGATCGCGATGGCGGATCGGCGCATCGCAATACGGAGTGCGGCACCTCTGGTCTCGCAGGTCCATGAAGGCGCCCAACGACTTCGGGAAACACCGCGAGCGCGACTCCATCGCCACCAACGCCCCGGAACGCGGTCGGCGGTACAGTCGCCGCAGCGTTGCCTTCGAGCGCTTGTCGGCCGTCGCCTCCCCGGCCAGCCGTCGCCCTACCGCTGCCGGCACCGGCCCGTAGCCGCTGATGAGCGCCGGCTCGGAATCCCCGCCGAACAGCGTTTCGTCGGTCATCACGAGATTGACCGCCACCGGGGCGGCCACGTCTGCCGGGCAGCCCGTCACCCGTTCGTAGAGCGTGTCCGCCATGATCTGGTTGCGCGACCGATCGTCGAAAGTGGTGTCGGCCGACCGCCGCAACGCGGCGTACACGCCGACGCCCTGCGCCACCGGAAGCAGCGCGGTCACATACACCATCGAGTCCGGCGCCGGCCGGCACGTCACGGTGCGTTCCGACGGGGCCTTGGCGGCCCGGTCGACGACGGCCTGCGGGTCGAGTCGGTAAGCGATCTTCTTCGCCTCGGATTCGATGCGTTTGTCGCCCACGCCGTCCAGAGCGGACACGTCGGCGCACAGCTCCTCGTCGAGCGCACGGCGGTCCGCCACCGACAGGCACGCCGATTCCCGGACGATGAGCGTGGCCCGCCACTCCGACAGCGCCCCGCATTCCAAAGCGGCCAGTGTGTGTGGCATTTCGTGGACCAACGCCCGCGCAAACCCCAGATGACGACCACCCTTGTTTGCGCAGTCATGCCGCGCCAACGCCACCTCAGAGGCGAGCCCCTTGCCCCGTTTGGCCGCGGGTACCCCCGCTGCCGCCTCCGCCGCCCGCCGCTTCTCATCGAGCAGCGCCGTGGCCCGCGCCTGGGCGGCGGCCGCGGCGGATTTGGCCCGCTCCAACACAGCTATCCGCTCGATCAGACTCGCTTCGTCAGCCGCGCCGTCGATCTCCGTATCGACCATGAACCCGACGGTAGGCAGAGCCACCGACACCAACGGCCGGACAGAGTCGAGGCCATCCACAGGGCCGCTTCCATCCACAGGCGTGGCCATCGGTCCTTGACACACGAACTCACGTTCGGCTCAGCGCACCACCACATCGCTCGGCGTCCGCGGCGACCCGAGCATGTCGCGGTGCGATACCGGGCGCCGGCCGCCCTCGTCGGTGATCCCGTACCGCTCGCCCAGTTCCGCGCCGATCAGGGTGTGGCCACTCAACTCCGCGCGCGCCGGGTCCCGGTAGAGGGCGTCGAGCACCTGGCCGGTGAACTCCGGTGTCTCCGCGTGCTGCGCCATCTTCTCCAGTCCGTCGGGATTGCCGGCGAACGCCTCGCGCATCTTCTCGGTCAGCAGGATGCCCATCCAGATCGACACCGTGTGCACGGGCGTATCCCGGAGGTCGACCGCCATATCGGCCGCCATCTTGTCGATCCCCGCCTTCTGCGCACCGTAGGCCGGTCCGTGCATGTAACAGACCGACCCCGGCGACGACGTGAATGCGATCAGCCCCCCGGGCCCGCGCAGCAGCAGCGGGGCGGCATGCCACGAGGTCGTGTAGGCCGAGCGTAGTCCGACGTCGAGGATGTCACCGAGTTCGATCGGCTTCTCCCAGAACGGTTTCGACCCGGTCAGCGCGTCGTGCACCGCGGCCGCGTTGTTCACCAGCAGATCGAGCCGGCCGGTCTCCCGCTCGACCCGTTCGAACAGTGCCGCCACCGCGGCGTCGTCTCGGTGGTCGAGCGGGACGGCGACAGACCCCGCGCCCTCCCCGTCGACCGTGCGGCCGGTCATGTACACCCGCCAGCCCGACGCGATCAACGCCCGCGCGATCCCGCGACCGGCACCGCGGCTCGCACCGGTCACCACCGCCACGGGTTCTTCGATGTGTTCGGTCACGGGGCCGAGACTACGGCGCGGCGTCCACCGTTTCGTCCACGATCGCGAGGTGACCCGTGCGCACCGCGTCGACGATTGATTCGGTCAACTCGGAGCAGGACAGGAACACCGGCGGTTTGCCATGTGCGGCAAGCTCTTCGGCGCCGCGGCGTTGTGGACACCGTAGGATCGCCTCCGCGTTCCACTGCACGCTGGTCTGTTCCCAGCTGCTCTTGCGGGCCAGTATGTCCGCGCCGCAGGACCGACACGTCACCGGCACCATCGGTGAGTCGTCGAGCCGGTTGTCCGGACGGATACTCATCCCGCGCTCTGGGCCGAGACCCTCGCCGCCAGGTTGCTCTCGACGACCTTCATCCACTCCTCCCGCGGACGGGTGGTGTCGATCTCGTACTCGAACCGGTCGACCATGTCCGGGGTGACGTCGTCGACGTCGACGTAGAACTGTTCGTACCAACGGCGCAGCTGGTAGACCGGTCCGTCCTCCTCGCACAGCAGCGGATTGTCGATGCGAGCCTTGTTCTTCCAGATGTCGACGTCCTGCTCGAACCCCATCTTGACGAAATCGCCGAGGGAGACGGCGGTCTGCATCGCCAGGTCCTCCGGGAGCGCCTCGGATTTCTTGACGATGATTCCGTACTGCAGGACGAAGGAGTCCGCGTCGACCGGGTAGTGGCAGTTGATCAGCACCGTGTGGTGGTCGGCCTGCTCGTAGTGATAGGTCAGGTCGTCGATCATGAACGACGGGCCGTGATACGACGCGACCGACGTCGTGCCGAGCATCTTCGGCCCCTCCGGGGGCTGCATGTCGGGGCGGCCCGCGCTGTTCATGTACTGCGTGGCCACATGGCCTTCGAAGATGTTCTTGAAGTGCGTCGGCAACGATCCGTGAATGTAGAAGAAGTGCGCCATGTCGACGACGTTGTCGACGACCTCGCGGCAGTTGGTGTTGACCACGGTGGTGTACCAGTGCCAGTCGGTCCACTCGTCGCTGGTGGCGCCCTCGATCCGCGGGATCGTCACATCCTCCGGCGGTGGCTTGCGCTCCGGGTCGTTCCAGACGAACAGCATGCCGTCCTGTTCCAGCGTGGTCCACGTCGCGGTGCGCGCCAGCCGGGGCGCCCGCTTGCTGTAGGGCACCTGCTTGCACCTACCGTCGCCGCCCCAGCGCCAATCGTGGAACGGGCAGGCGATCTCGTTGCCCTTGACCGTGCCCTGGCTCAGATCTCCACCCATGTGGCGGCAGTAGGCGTCGAGGACGTTGATCTTGCCGTCCTCGCTGCGGAACACGACCAGCTTCTGACCGAACGCGTTGATCGGATGCGGTTGGCCGTCGTTGAAGTCGCGGATCAAACCGAGGCAGTGCCACCCGCGCGCGAACCGTGCGGGGGCCGCCTCGGCTTCGATCTGGCGGACCTGATCGAGCTCCTGCTGCGTCGTCATACCGCAGTTCTACAACCCCGGGGCACGGGACCGCAGGGCATTGTTCCGCTCATCAGGAACGTCCATGCGGACCACCGGGCAGGCGCTCTAGCGTCACCCCGTGACCGCATCACCGCACAGCACCATTCCGGCAGGCCTTCCCGTCCAGGACAGCACCGTCGACCTGCTCGTGGTCGGCTCCGGGACCGGCATGGCGGCGGCTCTGGCGGCACACGCCCGCGGCCTGTCCGTGCTGATCATCGAGAAGTCGCAGTACGTGGGCGGATCCACCGCACGTTCCGGCGGCGCCCTGTGGCTGCCGGCCAGCAAGGTGATCTCGGGTGACGGTGGCGGCGACACCCCGCAGCGCGCGCAGACCTACCTCGAGGCCGTCGTGCGCGGGACGGCCCCGGCGATGCGGTCGACCACGTTCCTGCACCACGTCGATGCCACGATCGATCTGCTGCGTCGCACCACACCCATGCGGTTCTTCTGGGCCGAGGACTACTCCGACTACCACCCGGAGCAGCCGGGCGGTTCGGCCGCCGGGCGCACCTGCGAGTGCCGGCCGCTGGACACCGCGGTGCTCGGCGAGTACCGGTCCCGGCTGCGCCCCGGCGTCATGGAGGTGAAGATCCCCATGCCGACGACCGGCGCCGACTATCGCTGGCTGAACCTGATGTCGCGGGTGCCCCGCAAGGGTCTGCCCACGGTGTTGAAGAGGCTCGGTCAGGGCGTTGGCGGGCTGCTCCTCGGCCGCCGCTACGCCGCGGGCGGTCAGGCGCTGGCGGCCGGACTGTTCGCCGGCGTCCTGCGTGCCGGCATCCCGGTGTGGACCGACACCGCATTGCAGCGCTTGACCTTCGGGGAGGACGGCCGGGCGTCGGGTGCGGTCGTCGACCACGGCGGTCGCCAGGTCACCGTCACCGCGCGCCGCGGAGTCGTCCTCGCCGCCGGTGGTTTCGACCACGGGATGGATATGCGGTGGAAGTTCCAGTCCGAGAAGCTCGCCGAGCATGTCAGCCTCGGCGCCGACTCGAACACCGGGGATGCGATTCGCCTCGCCCAGGACGCCGGTGCCGCAATCGATCTCATGGACCAGTCCTGGTGGTTTCCAGCGGTGGCAGCGCTACCCGGCGCCGATCCGAAGGTGATGCTGGCCGAACGCTCGCTGCCCGGATGCCTCATCGTGGACCAGACCGGCAAGCGGTTCGTCAACGAGGCATGCGACTACATGTCGTTCGGGCAGCGGATGCTCGAACGCGAACGCGCGGGCGATCCGGTCGAGTCGATGTGGATCGTGTTCGACCAGCAGTACCGGAACAGCTACGTGTTCGCCGCGGAACTCTTCCCGCGGATGGCCGTCCCGAAGTCCTGGTACGAGGCCGGCATCGCGCATCGCGCCGACGACCTCGCCACGCTCGGCCGGGCCATCGGCGTCCCCCAGGCCGATTTCGTCGCGACGGTGGAGCGGTTCAACGAGATGTCCCGCGCCGGGCAGGATTCGGACTTCGGACGCGGCCGCAGCGCCTACGACCGCTACTACGGCGATCTGACCGTCACCCCGAACCCGAACCTGCGTGCGCTCGACCGCGGACCGTACTACGCCGTGAAGATGGTGCTCAGCGATCTCGGCACGTGCGGTGGTCTGCGCGCCGACGAGCGGGCCCGGGTGCTGCGTGAGGACGGAACGGCGATCCCGGGGTTGTACGCAATCGGCAACACGGCCGCCAACGCGTTCGGCGCGACGTATCCGGGCGCCGGGGCCACGATCGCGCAGGGGTTGGTGTACGGCTACATCGCCGCACAGGACGCCGCGCGGGGGGAAGTACCCAACTCGGCCACGCGCTGTTGACCTGCCTGCGATGCTGGTCGCGGCGTCCGCCGACTGAATCAGGAGCCTCATGAGTCTTTCGCGCTACACCGATCGCCGCGTGCTGATCACCGGCGGCGGTTCGGGAATCGGACAAGCTTGCGTGCTGCGCATTCTCGACGAGGGTGGCCGGGTGGTCGCCGCCGACATCAGCGAAGCCGGACTGCAGGACACCGCGAACAAAGCGCGGTCCACCGGTGACCGGTTGTCCACACTCATCATGGATGTCGGTGACGAGGAGTCGGTCAAGGCTGGAATGGCCGAGGCGGTCCGCGTCCTCGGCGGGCTGGACACCCTGGTCAATGTCGCGGGGATTCTGCGCTCGGCGCGACTGGAAAACACCACACTGGCCGACTTCGAGCGAGTGCTGCGCGTCAACCTCGTGGGTACGTTTCTGGTCACGCGGGAGGCGATACCGGCGTTGCGCGCCGGGAACGGCCCCGCGGTGGTGAACTTCAGCTCGACATCCGCGCATTTCGGCCATCCGTACATGTCGGCATATGCCGCCTCCAAGGGAGGCATATTGTCGATGACTCACACGCTTGCGCTGGAGTTCGCCAAGGACGGCATCCGCTTCAACAGCGTTCAACCGGGTTCGATCTCATCCGGGATGACCGACGGCACCGGACAGTCCAGACAGAGCGTGGGGCCGGGCCTGCCCGATGACGCCGACTACGGTCTGTTCCCCAGACTGCAGCCGATGCTGGCCGTCGACGGCGGCGCGATGTTCGCAGACGCGTCCGCCGTCGCTTCGGTGGTGGCGATGCTCGGATCACCGGACGCGTTCTTCGTCACCGGCACCGAGGTGCGCGTCGACGGCGGCACCCACATGTGAATGCGGTCTTCTACATCCGCACCAGTGTGAACGGATAGGTGAACGTCCCGCCGGGCGCGCCGTCACAACCGGCGGCGAAGGACGACGACAGCGTTCCCGACCGGGTCGCCGGATCCCACGAGTAGACATCCCGGGTGGGGATGATCGGTCCGTAATAGACGTTTCCGCAACGCAATCCGTCCGGGACGTCGACGGTGAGCACATACCGCCCGTCCACCAGATCCGCATCGCCGCGGTACGCGAAGGCCTTCGCGATCGGCTGTGGAATGGCTTGGATGTGCAGACAGTCACCGGGGCAACCGGAGACGGCCCAGATCCAGGTGTGGAAGTCGTACCTGCCCTGGATGCGCATCTCGAAGTTGCCGTGTTGCGTCTCGGCGTGCGCGGTGGCCGGTGCCGGCCCCCCGGTGACCATCGCGGCGACGGCGACGGCGAGCAGCCCCGCCCTCACGAGACGACTCCGTAGCGCTGCACCGGGTCGAGGACGCAGTGCGTACGTCCGAACACCGTGACCATGCACTTGTTGTTGTGATTGCAGCGGCTGCGGGTCTCCGGGGCGGCGGCCACCCGGTTAACCAGGTCGGGTTCGCGCAGCAGGGCGCGTCCCATCGCCACGAATTCGAACCCTTCCTGCATCGCGGTGACCATGTGCGCGCGGTCGGTGATGCCTCCGAGCAGGATCAGCGGCGTATGAGCGACGACCGGGACGAACTGCCGGGCGGCCTCGAGCATGTACAGATCGGTGTAGGGAAAGGAGCCCAGCGCCCACTTGCCCACCATCCGGACGCCGAGGTTCATCGGTGGCGGCATCACCGCGGCGAACTCGTCGACGGGAGTGTCGCCCCGGAAGAGATACATCGGCTTGAACACCGATGAGCCCTGGGTCAATTCGATCGCGTCGAGGTTGTGGTCGGCGTCGAGCAACTGCACGACGCGAAGGGATTCGGCCAGCGCGATACCACCGCGCATGCCGTCCTCCATGCTGATCTTCGCCGTCACCGCGATGCGGTCGCCGACGGCATCCCGCACGCGGGCGGCGATCTCACGGCAGAACCGGGCGCGATTTTCGATGCTGCCGCCGTACTCGTCCTTCCGCCGGTTCATCAGCGGGCTGAGGAACGAGCTCGGCAGATACAGATGACCGAGGTGCAACTCGACCGCATCGAACCCGGCCTCGACCGCGACCTGTGCCGCATCGCCGAATTGATCGACGACGACGCGGATCTCGTCGCGGGTGATCGCGCGGCAGTAGTCGAAGGACTGCGGGTTGACGAATCTGCTGGGCCCCTTCGGGGTCACCTTGTTGACCTTGCGGGTGGCAACCACTCCCCCGTGCCCGAGTTGCGCCGACACCGCCGCGCCGGCTGCGTGGACGGTGTCGGCCAACTTACCGAGGCCGGGAATCGCCCGGCGGCTCATCAGGATCTGGCCCGGGGCGCTGGCGCCGTCCTCGGACACGGTGCAGTACGCCACCGTCGTCATCCCGACGCCACCGTCGGCGAAACTCTTGTGGAATGCGATCAGATCGTCGGTGACCAACCCGTCCGGGGACCGTCCCTCCGACGTCGCCGCCTTGATGATGCGATTGCGCAACCGAACCGGCCCCAGGGTGGCTGGGGCGAAGGGATCGGGTATGTCGCCCGAGGCGGTGAGCATGGGTCTGTTCCTACCCGCGTCCGTACCCGGGCGCCGGTGGGTGTTCCGCTCACCGGGCGGGCTATTCGGCCTCTTCGGCCTTGACCCGCCGTTCGATCTCGTACCAGTAGTCCCGAAGCGGCTTCGTGTCTTCGCGGGCGGCGGTCGCCTTGAACGCCTCTTCGGCTTCGTCGAGATCCTTGATCAGCTTCAGCGCCAGTTCACGCTCGGCGGCGTAGTAGCGTTCGGCCCACAGCAGGGCCACCCGGCCGTACGCCCACGCCGGCTCCGCTTCGGCCCACCTGGCCTCGGTGGCCGCTTCGCGCTGCATCCGGTCCGCATAGGCGACGTGCTCCTGGATGATCTCCTTGAGGCGACGCGGATTCGTCAGATGGCCGAACGTAATCCGCAGCAGCGGATTGTGTTTCAGCTGAGGTGGGTCGACCGGACCGTCGTCGGCCCAGTCTCTGGTCGTCTTGGAACCGGCCTCGGTGATCTTGTACAGCCGTTTGCTGCGGGCGCCTCCGTCGGTCTCGACCCGTGAGGTGACCAGGCCCATTCCCTCGAGCTTCTTCAATTCGGTGTAGATCTGGCTGTACGCCGGGCTGCCGTAGAAGAAGCGCAGACTCCACTCCGTCCACTTCTTGAGGTCGTAGCCGGAGAGTTCCTCGTGATAGGACAGCACGCCGAGCAACGCGTAACCGGTTGGGGTCACATTCGGCCTGTCGGCGCCGTCTTGCATCCGTAAAGGCTAACAATCACTTGACGGCGGTGACGTCCTCGATCCGCTGATCGGGACTGTCCCTTGCCGGAGGTCACCGCAGCATCGACAGTGAAGTCACCCAACTCGAACCAGGATGGTGGTCAGCATCAACGAAGTCGACGTCATCGTCGTGGGGTCCGGGGGCGGTGTCGCGGGCGCGTACACCGCGGCGCGCGAGGGGCTTTCAGTCGCCCTGATCGAGGCGACCGACCGGTTCGGCGGCACCACCGCCTACTCCGGCGGCGGCGGGATGTGGTTCCCCTGCAACCCCGTCGCGCGACGCGCCGGCGTCGACGACAGCCCCGAGAAAGCGCTGAGATACTTCCACGAGGTGGTCGGTGACCGCACCCCGATGGAGTTGCAGCGAACCTATGTCCTCGGCGGCGCGCGGTTCATCGAATATCTGGAAGAAGACGAGCACTTCGCGTTCGCCGAACTGCCGTGGCCGGACTACTACGGTGCGGCGACCGATGCCCGCGCCGACGGACGGCGCCACATCGTCCCGGTACCACTGCAGGCAGCGGAGCTCGGGCCCCTGGCCGAATCCATCCGCGGCCCACTGGACACCGAGCGTCTCGGCCACCCGGCGCCGTCACTGCTCACCGGCGGTCGCGCGCTCATCGGCCGCTTCCTGCTCGGGCTCAACCGCTTTCCCGCTGCTTCACTGCATCTTCGGACACCGCTGGTGGAACTGCTCACCGAAGACGGCGCCGTCACCGGAGTCGTCGCCGACCGCGACGGAGAACCGGTGCACATCCGCGCCCGCCGGGGCGTTCTGCTGGCTGCCGGAGGCTTCGAGCAGAACGATCGCATGCGACAGTCCTGGGAGGTGCCCGGCCGGGCCCAGGACACCATGGGATGCCCGGGGAACACCGGGGCAGCCCATCAGGCGGCGATCCAGTTGGGCGCCGACACCGATCTGATGGATCAGGCGTGGTGGTCGCCGGGGCTCACCCACCCGGACCTGCGCTCGGCGTTCGCCCTCTGGTTCACCGGCGGTATCTTCGTCGACCAGCACGGGCGTCGCTTCGTCAACGAATCGGCGCCGTACGACCGGCTCGGCCGGGCCATCGTGGCGCAGCTCGACGACGGCGCGATGACGCTGCCCTTCTGGATGATCTACGACGACCGCGAGGGCGCCACCCCGCCCGTCAAGGCCACCAACGTCGCGATGGCCGATCCGGCGCAGTACCGCGATGCCGGGTTGTGGCACAGCGCAGACAGCCTCGAAGCCCTGGCCGGGCTCATCGGCGTGCCCGCGGATGCGCTCACCGCCACCGTCGCGCGCTACAACGCCATGGTCGCCGGCGGCCGCGACCTCGACTTCGGACGAGGAGATGAACCCTACGACCGCGCCTTCTCCGGCGGCGAGCTCCCCCTCGTCCCGATCGACCGACCGCCCTACCACGCGGCCGTCTTCGGCCTGTCCGACCTCGGTACGAAGGGCGGTCTGCGCACCGACACCCGCGCCCGCGTGCTGCATACCTCCGGCGACCCGATACCCGGTCTCTACGCCGCGGGCAACACCATGGCGGCGGTGTCCGGCACCACCTACCCCGGTGGCGGCAACCCGATCGGTGCCTCGCTGCTGTTCAGCCATCTCGCCGCGCTGGACATGGCCGGACAGGCTCGATGACCGACGGCGCCCAGTTGACCGAATCGGTGCGGGAGCTGATCGACGCGCTGATCCGCACCGAGGTCGGCGCCGACCGGATCGCGGTGGCCGAGGGCCACGTCGCGGCGGCCGTGGAGGTGCTGACCGAGAAGCTGATGACAGGATCGTTCGGCGTACGCCGGTCTGCGGAGGGCGCTCCGCTGCTGTGGGGCAACGTGGTCGTCGGCCAACGAAACGCGATCGCTCCGCCGTTGGTGATCGAACATCACGAATCCGGTTTGGTCAGTGCCGATTTCATGTTGGGCGCCGCGTATGAGGGGCCCGCGGGACACGTCCACGGGGGGATCTGCGCACTGGTGCTGGACCATCTGCTCGGCGCCACCGCCCACCGCCCCGGGCGACCCGCGGTCACCGACACCCTCCAGACCCGCTTCCTGCGTCCGACGCCGCTCGGAGCGCTGCGCGCCGAAGCGTGGGTCGAACACGAGAAGGGCCGGAAGGCCTACTCCCGGGGGCGCATCGTCAGCGGCGGCCAGACCACCGTCGAAGCGCAGGGCATCTTCATCCGCCCGGCGCGAGGCTAGATCGGGTCGAACGCCGAGATCAGCCATTTCCCGTCGACCTTGGCCATGCTCACCATGACGCTGCTGGCGGTCACGGCGGGTTCCGGACGTTCCCGGCTGGTGGTGGTCTGATTGACGAACACCAGCACCTTGGCCGCATCGGGCCGGATCTCGGCATCGGCGGCCCGCGCCACCGACGCCGTCGTCGTCACGGCCCGGTCCCGCGCGGCCGGCAGCAGGATCTCGTCGCTGAAATCGCTGTAGTAATTCAGGAATTCGCCGGCCAAATGTGACTTCGCGGCGGCGAGGTCGGCTTCAAGGGTGTCGGGTTTGTACGACAGCATGGCGACGGCACCCTCCGATGCCGCCCGTACCGCCGCGGCCGAGGCGGCGTCGTCGGTCTCGGTGTCGACGCGGTATTGCGTGACGTACAGGACGGCGAAGACGGCGGCCGAAGCGACCAGCGCCACGCACGGCACGATCAGCCGCCACCGCGCCAGGACGCGTCGCACTCGGGTGTCGGTCACGCCACGAACTCCATCTTCGACATCTTCAACCGGTCACCGTCGCGGACCACCGTGACGCTCAACCGCCAGGACCGGGGCTGTTCGTCGGCGCCGGCAGCGTTGGTCACCGTGGACGACGCGGTGACGAGCACATCGGCGGAATCGGCGGTCATCGACTCCACGGCGGCAGCCTTGACCTCGACGTCGGTGACGACCTTGCCGTCCTCGGCCAGCCTGACGAAGTCCTGCGCGGCGCCCTCGAACTCGTCGCGGAACTGACCGGTCGAGTTGTCCAGGATCTGAGCGACGGTCTCTTCGGCCTTCGCGGCGTCGATCGACATGAGCGTGTACACGATCTGCCGGGCCGCAGCGGCATACTCGGCGGACTGCTGCTGATGGCGGACCGCATCCCGGTGCTGCCACACCACGTATCCGCTCGCCGCCACGAAACCCAGGGTGCCCAGCAGGGCCAGCGTCACTACCACGGTGGCCCACCGCGGACGCCGGAACCACCGTCGACTCTTCGTCTTCAGCGCCGGCGGCTCGGCCTCCTGCCGCAACCGGGCCGCCCTGGCGCGTGCCTGCGCGGCTGCGGCGATCGCCTCGGCCGCCTCCGCCTCTGCCTCCGCTTCGGCGGCGAGGTCGTCGACATCGGCGCCGGCGTCGATGGCGCCGATGGTGTCGTCGCGCGTCAACACAGTGCTCCTCCTGACCTGCCGTTGGAAGGCACGGTAACCGTGGGCCACCGCGCGCCCCGGCGGCCGTCCCGCTCAGCGGTCACCAGTGCCGCAGTGAACACAGCGCACCCTTCGGACCCTGATGTTCGGCGACGACCTCACCGTCGACGGTCAGCTCGCACCGGAAGTTCGGGCGGTCCTGGGCCTGACCGTTCGTGGCCGTCACCATCGCCCACCGGGCCGGGTCGAGGAGGAGGACGTCGAGCACCCACGGCTGGTCCGGGCCGATGCTGACCTCGGCCTTCGGGCTGAAGACGTACGGATTGTGGCTGTAGTCAGCCCAGTTCGCCGGCTCGGTGTCCCGGTAGTAGATGTCGGCTTTCGTGGGCTGTTCGGCGGTGACGACGTAACGGACGTGACGGCCCACCGGCTCCTGCGCTGCCGCCGGCGCCGGGCACACGGCGCCGAGGACGCCTACCGACAGCGCTGCGGCCGTCCACGCGGGCGGGGTCACGCGGTGGCCCCGGGTACCCACAGCGGTTCCCCACTCGAGGAGATGCAGACGAGAAAGAGTCCGTCGGGGGCCTGCGCCACAGCATTCTCGAATCCCGTGCAGTTGGTGTTCTCCACCCGGATGCCCTCCATGACGGGCGACCGGAAGTAGCGGGGCGCATATCTGCGCGGAGATCCGCAGTACACCAACCTGTTCCAGTCGGTGGTGCCGAACACGTAGTGCGTGGTGTTGGCGCACGGTGCGCCGAGGACGACGTTGGGCGTGATACCCGGAACGCATTCAGGGCCGTCACAACTCTCCGGTTCGGCCTGCGCCGCCGGAGCGACGGTCATCGCAGCGGCCGCGAGAACGATGCCGGCGATGGCTGACTTGCGCACGGTCGCACCCTGACATCCCGGCGAACGCAGCTGGTGCCTTCGTCCCACTCAGTGACCCGTCGACCGCACCACCCGCCGTGGACGCGGTTACCTTCGACCTCCGTGCGTCGATGAAGGAGCGGCTATGCGACTGGTGCATGTACTCACGTTGGCCGGCGCCGTCCTTGCCGGCGGGATCGTCGCGGACCCCGCGTCCGCGCAGGCCTCCGACGAGGAATGGGGCCTCAACGGAACGTACTCCGCCACCTCGAACGGCGAATGGGCCAAGAAGAACGAGGTGTTTCGTCCCGAGGCGGTGGTGCGGGCCACGTGGACGATCGACACGCAGTGCAGCTACCCCACCGACTGCACCGGGACCGTGCGCAGCGACCAGGGCTGGGAAGCGCCGATCTACCAAAAGGGCGGCATCTGGTACGTCAAACACATTGTGCCGCGGTGGGAACCGTGCCCGGACGGCACCGCAGCCGACGGCCTACAGGTGTTCCGATTCGTCCCCACCACCGAGGACGGCGGCCAGGTCGACCGCAACTCCACGATGCTGGTCGGCGAGGATCAGACGACGGGCCCCAGCGGGGCGTGCGGGATCAGCCGACCGCTGTTCATCACCATGCCGTTCAAGCTCGTCAAAATGAGCTGACGGCGCGGGCGTTGCGTCACCCGCCCGTCGGCAACATGTCCTGCCACGTCTTGTCCTGACCTCCGGCGGCCAGATCCGGCTGCCGGTACACCTTGCCGTCGGGCGTCGCGTACTGGCCGGTCTGCGGATCGTAGGTCGCGATCGCCACAGACGGGCCGCCCGCCGCGTCCGGGGTCAGCGCGCTGGGTGCCATCGTCGGGCCCGTCGGGCCCGCGGCGCCCGCGGCCGGGCCGAAGATCTGGTCCTGAAAGTCGACACGGTCGTCCGGCGGGATGCCCTGGGCGATCAGGTTCGGATCGATCGGGTACGGGCCGAGCACGTGCTGGCGCATGGCCAGCGGTTCGAAAGGCTGGTCGCTGCGGCACTGTTCGACCGTCGCGGCGCGTTTGCCCGGCTGCTCCATACACGGATAGTTCCTGGCGCCGCGCACGGCCAGCGGCGAATCCTGCGGCAGTTTGCAGTACAGGCCGTCGGGGGTGTCGATGTCGGTCTCGTCGTCGGGTGACCGCCATGACGACGGCGGTAGGAACCCGACGGTGCACGCCGGCGGATCGTTCAGGCTGAGCGTGAAGTCGCCCATCGACATGCCGGTCGGGTTGTTCTTCGCGACACCGACGGTCTGGGTGGCGGCGACGTACGGGGGGAGCAGCACGAGCAGCTGCTCGATCGACGCGTGATAGGTGACGGCGACCTGACCGATGGCGGCCAGGTTCGCCAGCAGCACCGGCATCGTCGGCTTCACCTGGTCGAACAGCCGCGATGCCTCGTCAGCCGTCGCGGGGCCGGTTTCGAGCAGGGTTCGGATCTGCGGATCGTTGTCGGCGACCTGGCCGGTGACGCCGGCGAGGCTGCGCGCCCACACGCGCAGCCGGTCCGCGGTCTGGACCTGTCCCTCCAACAGCGGCCCGCTGTCGTCGATGAGTAAGCGCATCGGATCGGCGACGTCGTTCATGTCTCCGGCCAGCGTGGCCGACGAGTCGGCCAGCGATCCGAGATCGTATGCGGCGCCGTCGAGTCCGGTGAACGTCTCGTCGAGCAGCTTGCCGATGGACTCTTTGGGCAGGCTGTCGACCAGTGCGCTCATCTGGTCGAGCATCGGACCCACCGCCTGCGGGATCGACGTCCTCGAGGCCGGGATGACCGCGCCGTCGGTGAGGAAGGGTCCGCTCTCCGAACGGGGTTGGAGGTCGACGTACTGTTCGCCTACCGCGGACACGCTGCGCACGGCCGCGTGCAGATCGGCCGGTACCTGCGGCGAGGTGTCCAGCGACAGCGTCGCCTCCGCACCCACACGGGTGGGACGGACGTCGGTGACCTTGCCGATCTCCACCCCGCGGTAGGTCACATTGGCGAAGCGGTAGAGACCGCCCGTACCGGTCAGCTCCACCGTGACCGTCATCCGCCCGATCCCGAACAGCAGGGGCGCCTGCAGGTATCCGAACGCCATCACGCCCATCGCGACGATCGAGGCGATGGTGAAGATGACGAGCTGACTGCGGACGAACCGGGTGAGCATCAGTTCCCGCCTTCGCTGGTGGCCGTGGTGTCGGCGTCCGCGTTTCCGACCAGCGGCGGGATGGACGCCACCTCGGTCGGCGGGGCGACCGGCGCCCCCAGCGGATCGAGCGTGTAGTTGAGGTACCAGGGATCACCGGGTGCGGGCACCATGGGCGCACCCTCCTGGCCCCACCGGGTCCCGAGGAAGAGGCCGCGCTTGAGCCGCGGGATGGTGAAGTCGAAGATGATGAACTGGTTCATGTAGTCACCGCGGATGGCGCGGTCGATGAACCCCTGGGTGTAGGGGAACGTCGGCGCGTACGACACCACCGTGCCCAGGTCCGGGCCCACGTCCGCGAGCGCCTTCAGCGTGGGTTCCAGGTTGGTGAGGTTGCGCACCAGATCGGCCTGCGTGTCGTTGATCAGTCCGGTGGCGGTGTCGCTGAACACCCGGAGCCGGTCCAGTGCCTCGGTGAGCTTCGGGCGCTCGCGGTTGAGCACTTCGAGCGCGGGTGGAATGCGTTGCAGCGCAGAGGTGATGACGCCGCGCTGATTGGCGAACGTCGCCGAGAGCCGATTCATCGCCGCGATCGCGGCGTTGATGTCGTCGCGCTGGTCGTCGAGCATGCCCACGAAGTCGTCGAGCCGTATCAGCAGATCCCGGATCTGCGGTTCCCGGCCGTTGAGCGCGGCGTTGAACTCCCGGACGAGGTCGCCCACCTGTCCCAGCCCGCCGCCGTTGACGACCACCGACAGCGACGAGAGGGTCTGCTCGGTGGACGGATACGTGAAGGACTTGTCCACGCCGATGACCGAACCCGGGGCCAGCCGTCCCGTCGGCGCCTCGCCCAGGGGCGGATCCAGCGCGAGGTGCATGGAGCCCAGCAGGCTGGTCTGGCCGACGGTGGCGACGGCGTTGGCGGGGATGACGACGTCGGGTTTGACGGTGATCTCGACGTCCGCGCGCAGTTGGCGGACCTTCATCCGGCCGACGGCGCCCACGACGACGTCGTTGACCATCACGGGCGAATTCGATTCCAGAGAGCCGACATTGGTCAGCTCGACGTGGTAGGTGGTGGCACCGGATCCGGTGCCCACCGTGCCCGGCAGGGGCAGCGAGTTCAACCCCTCGAAGGCGCAGCCGCTGGCGACGACCGCTGCGCAGGACGTGATCGCCAGCAGGCGGGTGATGGATCGGCGGCCGGTCACGACGGCGGATTCCCTTCCTGGGCTGGTGCGGCCGGCGCGGGCGGCGCCTCGGCGGGCAGCAGCATGTCGGTCAAACTGGTCGGCGCCGGTGGGCCGGCGATGGGCGGCCCGGCCGGGATGGGCGCACCGGGGAACAGCGCCGGCGTCGGCCCTGCAGGTAATCCGTTCGGCGCGTATGCCCCTGGCGGTCCGGGAGGGGTCCCCCAGCCGGGCGGCGGTGGGACGTCACCGGCACCGGTGTACGCCGACACCGCGGGCGGCGTCTCGACCTGATCGGGGCTGCCGCCCGTTCCTCCGGGCGCCACGCTGGGATCGGAGTAGATGAGATTGCCCGGACTCGGGGCCTTCTTCAGGTACGCGTTGAACGGCATGGGCAGATAGTTGAAGTTCAGCAGCCGCAGCGCGGGGCCCAGGTACTCCGCGCAGATCTTCGCCGTCTCGGGCGCCGTGGCATTGCGGACCGCACCGATCGAGGAGCAGATCAATTGGACCGGATTGGCGAAGTTGCCCATCGCGAACCCGCCGATCATGGTGCCGGTATCCGGGTTGTAGATGTTGTAGCCGTTGCCGATCGCGTTCGGGGCGACGTGCAGCACGTTCTCCAGGTCGGACTTGTTGTCCACGAGGTTCTGGGTGATGGCGGAGAGGCGTTGCAGTTGTTCGGCGGTCTGATTGCGACTGCCCTCGACGAATCTGCGCACCTCTCCGACCGCCTCGGCCAGGTGGGTCAGCGCCGAATCCATATCGGCCCGGCTGCCGTCGACAACACTGCTCACCGTGGCGAGGCGATCCTGGAACTGGACGATCTGGACGTTGCTGTCCCGCAACGCGGACACGAAGATCTGGAGGTTCTTGATCACGGCGACGATGTCCCCGCTGCCGTCGGCGAGGATGCGCCCCACCCCCGACAGCTGCGCGATGGTCTCCCGCAGCTTCTCGCCGTTGCCCTCCATGGCGTTGGCGGCGCTGTCGATGAAGCGGCTCACCGACGTGGTGGACACGTCGCCGGTCGGGCCGAGTTCTGTTGCCAGTCGGGTCAACTGCTCTTTGACCTCATCCCACTCGACCGGTACCGCGGTGCGGTCGATACCGATGACGGCGCCGTCGGCGAGCACCGGACCGCTGTCCTCGTAGGCCGGGGTCAGCTGCACGTAGCGGGCGGAGATCAGGTTCTGGGCGACGATGATCGCCTTCGCGTCCGCCGGAATGGGAACGTTGCGGTCGACGGCGAGTTCGAAGACGGCCTGATCCCCCGCCGGGGTGATCGACTCGATCGTGCCGACCTGCACGCCGGCCACCCGCACCTCGTCACCGGGGTAGATGGAGGTGGCGGAGGTGAAGTGGGCGGTGAGGTGCCGGGGCGCGAGAACGGTCTGCCGGAGCACCACGGCGACGCCGCCGACGAGCAGTACCGCCAACGCGACGGCCAGCACCTTGGTCAGACGTGTGCGGCTGATCATCGCGACCCCCCGGGAATGCCGTTGACGGGGAAGGGGAACTCGGCTCTGGGGCCGGCGTTGTCCGGTGGCTGCCCGGCGTTGACGCCACGCCGGTATCCGAGGGCGTAGTCGAGGAAGGGCTGCAGCGCCTGCGCCGGCAGGAGGTTGCCGACGAACGCGTTGTAGTAGAAGCCGTTGTTGACGGCCTCACCCTGGGTCACCTGGTATTTCGCCAGTCCCGAAAGGGCTTTGGCGATGTTGTCGCGGTTGCGTTCGAGCATCTCCGAGACCGCGTTGAGTTTCTCCATCGTCGGCGCGAGTTCGGCTTCGTTGTCCTTCACCAGGCCGGTGAGCTGCTGCGCCAGCGCCGAGGTGTTCGCCAGCAGGTTGACGATCGCGTAGCGGCGCTGCTCGAGCACCGCCAGCAGATCGTTGGCGCTCAGGAGCAGGGTGTTCACCTGTTGGCTCCGTTCGGAGAGGATTCCGGTGACGTCGGCCGCGCCGGCCAACAGGTTTCCGAGGGTCTCGTCGCGGTCGTTGAGTGACTGGGACAGCCGGGTCAGCCCGTCGAACGTGGGCCCGAGCTGCGGCGCCAACCGGTCGATGGTCTCGGCCAGGGTGTCGAGCGACTGGTTGAGCGTTGCGGTGTCGGTATCGGCGGTGTTGGAGGTGAAGTCGCTCACCGCCTCGGTCAGCGAATACGGCGAAGCGGTCCTCGACAACGGGATGACCGACATCGGGCGTAACGCGTCACCGCCCCGGGGTTCCAGCGTCATCATCCGCTCACCGAGCAGCGTCCCGGTGCGGATGTGAGCGGTGGTGTCGGTGCCGAGGCGTACCGCACCGTCGACGGAGAACGTCACCAGGGCCTTGCCCTTCTGCAGGGTCACATCCGACACCGTCCCGACAGTGAGCCCGGAGACCTTGACGTCGTTGCCCGCGGTCAACCCGCCGGCCTCGGCGAACAGCGCCTGGTACTTCACCGACGTCGCCCACGACCACAACTGCTGCGGCTGCAGACCGACGGCGATCACCAGGACGATGAGGACCAGGCCGATGAACCCCGTCCGGATGAGCTGCGCTCCACGGTATTTCAGCATTACGGCTCGGCGCACCTTCCGGTGTCTTGTTTGATCCACGGGAAGTAGGCGGTGCGCCCCTGAAGGTCGGTGACGCGCAGGCTGATCCCGCAGAGGTACTGGTTGAGCCAACTCCCGTACGCGCCCAGGCGCACCAGCTTCCGGTAGTTCGCCGGCGCCTTCTGCAACGAGACGTCGAGCAGCGGGATGTCCTTCTCGAGGAGAGGCGCCATCCGATTGAGCTCGTCGACGGTCCCGGCCAGCGGTGGCCGGGCCTGCGTCAGCAGATCAGCCAGCGATGCGGTGCCGTCATCCAGCGAGTCGATGGCGGCGCCGATGGGGTCTCGCTCCTGAGCCAGTCCGGTCATCAACGTTTCAAGCTGTTCGACCGTACCGGAGAACCGGTCACCGTCACGGGACACCGTGGCCAGCGTGGCGTCGAGGTTGTCGATCAGCTGCCGGACCGTTGCGCCGTTGTCGGCGATCGAGTTCGCGAACGACGACGTCTTCGCGAACAGGGACTCCACGTCGTTGCTCTGGCCCTGCAGCACCTTGATCAGCGAGCCCGTCAACGCGTTGACGTCGTCGGGGTCGAGGCCGCGAATGACCGGTTTGAGGCCGCCGAGGAGCAGGTCGAGGTCCAGGGCCGGCTCGGTGCGTTCGCGTGGGATCTGCGAACCCGGAGGCTGGATCCGCGTCGACCCCGGTCCGTCGATGAGATCCAGGTAGCGGTCACCGACGAGGTTCAGATAGCGCACCGCCACCTTGGTGCCGCCGGTGAGCGCAACGTCACGGTCGGCGTCGAAACGCACCAGCACGGTGTTGTCCGGTCGCAGCGTCACGGCTTTGACCGTGCCGACCCGGATGCCGGCGACCCGAACGGAGTCACCCGACTTCAGGCTCGACACATCGGTGAACACTGCCGAGTAGTCGTCGGCCGAACCGGTGCGGTACTGACCGAAGATGGCGAACAGCGCAGCGGTCAGCACCGTCATCACGACGGTGAAGGCCGCGAACTTCACCGCGGTGGGTCCGAGCCGCATCATCCGGGCTGGCCGATCTGTGCGGTGTTGCGCGGCGGCCCGTCAATGGGCCCGAACAGCATCTGCTTGAGGCCGTCGGAGTTGAGCACGATGCCCTGGTTTCCGTACTGGGCGGGGTCGGCGTCGATGTCGGAGACCACGAACGGGGCGCGGTTCTCATATCCGACGTCGGGCAGGCCCGCGCACTGGGGACCGCCGCGGGCGGCGACCTTGGGCAGATTCTGCGGATAGCGGTAGCGCTCGGTACCCAGCACGAAGGAGTCGAGCAGCAGCACGCCCGGAACCGGCGGCGGCGGCCCCTTGGCCAGCGGTGCCATCCCGGCCAGCATGCAGTTGAGGCCCTGGTGGTACTGGTTGGTCAGATCGGTGGTCGGCACCAGCAGCCGCATCACCTCGGTGAAAGACTGGCGGTTTGTGGCGATCACCTCGTTGCCGACGTCGGCCAGTCCGATCGTGCTGAGCAGCAACGCATCCAGATCGTTCTGCTTCTCGACCAGGGTGTCGGAGATGAGCGATGCGTTCTCCGCGGTGGACAGCAGATCGGGGGCCACATCGGCGTAGGCGTCGAGCACCGTCGGGGCCAGCGCGATGTCCCGCCGGAGCGCGTCCATGCTCGGGTCGAGTGTCGTGAGGAGTTCATCGAGGTCGGTCATGGTCTGGCCGAACCGTTCGCCGCGTCCGGAGAATCCTTTGGAGAGTGCGCCGAGGGTCTCGTTGAGTTTCGTGGGTTCGATCTTCGACAGCACCGAGACGAGTTGTTCGAAGACGGTGTTGATCTCGACGGTCACCCGTCCGACGGTGAGAACCTGCCCCGCGCGCAGCGGTTCCGGCGAGGGATCGGCGGGAGGCACCAGATCGACTGTCTTGGAGCCGAACACCGTCGTCGACCCGATGTCGACGAGCACGTTGGACGGGATCAGCGCGAGATGGCCGGGATCCATGGCGAGGTGCAGCGCGGCGCGGCCGTCGGACAGCGCTTCGATCGATGCCACCGAGCCGACCTGGGCGCCGTGCAACTTCACCTTCGCGTCGGGGTTCATGACCAGGCCGACGCGTTCCGAGATGACCGTCACCGGAACGCTCTCGGTGAAACTGCCGCGGAACAGGCCGACCGCGACCGCCACGATCGCGGCGATGCAGACGACCGCCGCGCCACCCGTCGCGATGCGCGCCCTATCGGACTTCATTGCCACGACTTCCCTATCCCGACAGGTTGAAGTTGCCGTTGGCGCCGTACACCGACAGCGAGACGAGCAGGGTGACCACCACGACGACCACGAGTGACGTGCGCACCGCGTTGCCGACCGCCACTCCGACCCCGGCGGGTCCGCCGGTGGCGAAGAAGCCGAAGTAGGTGTGGACGAACAGCACCATCAGGGCCATGAGCACGGCCTGCAGGAACGACCACAGCAGGTCGATCGGGTTCAGGAAGGTGTTGAAGTAGTGATCGTAGAGACCGGCGGATTGACCGAAGAGGACCACGGTGGTCAGTTGGCTGGCGCCGAAGGACAGCAGCACCGCGATCGAGTACAGCGGTGTGATGGCCACCATCCCGGCCAGGATCCGGGTGCTGACGAGGTATTCGACCGGGCGGATGCCCATGGTCTCCAGCGCGTCGATCTCCTCGTTGATGCGCATGGCGCCCAACTGGGCGGTGACCCCGGCGCCGAAGGTGGCGGCCAGGCCGATACCGGCGACCACAGGTGCGGAGATGCGCACGTTGATGAATGCGGCGAGGAAGCCGGTGAGCGCCTCGATGCCGATGTTGCCCAGCGAGCTGTAGCCCTGCACGGCAAGGGTACCGCCGGCAGCCATGGTGAGGAAGCCGACGATGACGACGGTGCCACCGATCATCGCCAGAGTCCCTGCGCCCATGCTGATTTCGGCGATCAGCCGGATGATCTCCTTGCGGTAGTGCATCGCGGCGTGCGGAGTCCCCGCCAGCGCGCGACCGTAGAAGGCGACGTGGTCGCCGAGGCGCGCCAGGGAGGTGGCCGGCTTCTTGATCTGCGTGACGACGCGCGGATAGGCGGTACCGATCGTGGTGAGTGCGCCCACGGCTAACCCGTCGTCATCCGGATGCCGATCGCGGTCACCACCACGTTGATCACGAACAAGGCCATGAAGGCGTACACCACCGTCTCGTTCACCGCGTTACCGACCGCCTTGGCGCCGCCGCCGGAGATCATCAGTCCGCGGTAGCAGGCCACCAGCCCCGCGATGAGGCCGAACAGGGCGGCCTTGACGCAGGAGATGATCACCTCGGGCACCCCGGTCAACAGAGTGATTCCCGCGGCGAAGGCGCCCGGGTTGACGTCCTGGACGAAGACCGAGAAGAAGTAGCCGCCCAGGATGCCGATGATCACCACGAGGCTGTTGAGCAGCAGCGCGACCAGCCCGGAGGCGAGCATCCGCGGGGTGACCAGGCGCTGGATCGGATTGATGCCCAGCACCTCCATGGCCTCGATCTCCTCGCGGATGGTGCGAGATCCGAGGTCGGCGCACATCGCGGTGGCGCCTGCGCCGGCGACGATGAGCACGGTGACCAGCGGCCCCACCTGCGTGACCGCGCCGAACGCCGCACCGGCACCGGACAGATCGGCGGCGCCGAGCTCACGAAGGAGGATGTTGAGGGTGAAGCTCACCAGCACCGTGAACGGGATGGCCACCAACAGCGTCGGGGCCAGCGCCACCCGCGCGACGAACCACGACTGCTCGAGGAACTCGCGGCCCTGAAACGGGCGGCGGAAAGCGAAACGCACGGCGTCGACGGTCATCCCGAACAGGCCGCCGACCGCCTCGAGCGGACGGTCCAGGTCCGTTCGCCGCATCGTCACCTCCGTCAATCGGGACCACGGCGACATCGCGGTGGTCCGAGCGAAAACAGTGACATCGCCATGGGCCGAAACCCTCGTACCGTCCCGCCCATCGGGACAGTGCACGCGGGGGCCGACTTCGGGACTTCTTGCTCTACCGGCGGCCCGGCCCGGCGCGGCAGGCTGGAATCACCACGAAGAAAGGTGGCGACGACGTGAACGCACAGGGTCCCGACATCGAGACGGTCCGGGCCGCGCTGACGCTGGCACTGCGCGCACCGTCGGTGCACAACTCGCAGCCGTGGCGGTGGCGGGTGGGCGAACAGAGCCTGCACCTCTACGCCGAGCGGTCGCTGCGACTCGAACACGCCGACCCCGACGCGCGGGAACTCGTCGTCAGCTGTGGCGCCGCCCTGAACCACTGCGTGGTCGCGCTGACCGCACTCGGATGGCGCTCGGTGGTCCACCGCCTGCCGAACCCCGCCGAGCCGCGACATCTGGCGTCCCTGGAACTACACCGGCAGACACCCGAGCACACCGACATCACCCTCGCCGCGGCGATCCCGCGGCGGCGTACCGACCGGCGGTTGTACAGCGCCTGGCCGGTGGCCGCCGGTGACGTCGCCCTGATGGGCGCCCGCGCGGCGCGGGCCGGTGTCACGATGCGCCGGGTCGAGGCGACACCGCACTTCCGCGCGATCGTCACGCAGGCGGTCCGGGCGCACGCCTCCGACCGGGAGTACCTGCAGGAGCTTTCGGTATGGAGCGGCAGACACGCGTCGACGGCCGGGGTGCCGGCGCGCAACACCCCGGCCGCGGTCTCGTCCGCCCCGGTCCCCGCCCGGCTGTTCGCCGGAGCGGCCCTGAGCCAACCCCCCGGGACCGAACCTGCCGACGACAATGCCGTGCTGCTGGCCCTGGGCACCGCCACCGACGACACGGTGGCGCGGCTGCGTGCGGGCGAGGCCAGCAGCCTGATGATGCTCACCGCGACCGCGCTCGGTCTGGCGAGTTGCCCGGTCACCGAGCCGCTCGAGATCCCCAGCACCCGCGACGCTGTGCAGACCGACGTCTTCGGCGCGAGCGCCGTCCCCCAGATGCTGCTCCGGATCGGTTGGGCCCCGGTCAACGCAGACCCGTTACCGGCGACACCGCGGCGTCCGCTCGACGAGGTGGTGTCCTGGCTGGACGGAACACCGTTCGGCTGAGCAACTGACTCCACGAAAGGACTCAAGATGAGTACGCAGACAAAGCCCCTCGGGATCGTCGTCGGCGTCGACGGCTCACCGCCGGCGAGGGTGGCCGTGGACTGGGCCGCACGGGATGCCGCGCTGCACGGGGTACCGCTGACGCTGGTGTACGTCATGCCCGATGCCGATGCGCGGATGTGGCTGGACATACCGATTCCGGCGGACTTCTGGCACGCGGCCGAACGCGACAGCCGAACGATCCTGCAGGACGCCACCGAACTCGCCCGCGAGGCCACCGCGGCGCATCACATCACCGTCTCCACCCGGGTGGTCGAGGGCAACGCCGTTGCGGCTCTGGTCGATCTGTCGAAGGAGGCGCAGCTGGTCGCCGTGGGCAACCGCGGTTTGGGCAAGGTGGGCCGCGCGCTTCTGGGCTCCGTCAGCTCCGGCGTCGTGCACCACGCACACTGTCCGGTGGCGGTGATCCACGACGAGGATCCGCTGATGCCGCAACCGGATCGTGCGCCGGTGGTGGTCGGCATCGACGGCTCACCCGCGTCCGAACGGGCCGTGGAGATCGCGTTCGACGAGGCGTCGCGCCGCGAGGTCGAACTCGTTGCGGTGCACGCCTGGAACCTGCCGGGCGCCGACGAGGGCGCTGACCCGCCGGAGGCGGTGGCCGAGGTGCTGGCCGAACGTCTTGCCGGCTGGCAGGAGCGCTACCCCGATGTGTCGGTGCAGCGTCTGCTGGTTCGCGACCATCCCGCCGAGGCGCTGCTGGCCCAGTCGGAGCGAGCGCAGCTCACGGTGGTCGGCAGCCACGGCCGGGGTGGTTTCGCCGGAATGCTGTTGGGCTCGGTCAGTTCCGCACTGGTGCAGTCGGCGCGCATGCCGGTCATCGTCGCGCGACAGCCCTGACAGCGCCCTCAGGGCAACGGCGCGGTCCACCGCAGACACGTGCCGCCGGAGTCGGCGGCGGCGATCGTGAGGTGACCGCCGCAGTCCTCCGCGCGGCTGCGCAGATTGCGCAGTCCGCTCTCGGTGACGTTGTCGGCGACGCCGACGCCGACGCCGACGCCGTTGTCGGTCACGTCGATGGTCAGATCGTCGTCCACGGACACCAGCACCCTCAGTTCCGTTGCGCGAGAGTGCCGGACCGCGTTACTGACCGCCTCGGACACCACCGCCTCGGCGTGGTCGGCGAGGCGGGCGTCGACCACCGAGAGGGGCCCGACGTACTGGACCGTCGTGCGCAGATCCGTACGTGCGAAGGACGCCACCACCTCGTCGAGGCGTTGACGCAACCGGGTCGTGCCCGGCGCCCCACCCTGCAGATCGAAGATCGCGCTGCGGATCTCCTGGATGACGTTCTGCAGATCGTCGACGCAATCGTTCAGGCGGCGCTGCGCTTCGGGCTCACGGGTCCGCGGGATCGTGCCCTGCAGGGTCAAGCCGACCGCGAACAGGCGCTGGATGACGTGATCGTGGAGGTCACGGGCGATGCGATCGCGGTCGGTCAGCACGTCGAGTTCGCGGAGCCGGCGCTGGGCCACCGCGGCCTGCCACGCCAAGGCCGCTGAATCGACGAAGGCGGCCATGGTCTCCATCTGTTCGGGCGTGAAGGCGTGACTGCCGCGTCGCCGCAACAGCACCACCACCCCGACGACGCTCTCGGTGGTGCGCATCGGCAGAAGCAGGGCCGGACCGGCGTCGTCCAGCATCCCTGTCTGCACGTCGAGAGCATCGCATAGCACCGGTCGTCGCCTCGAGAACACCTCCCCCACAACGTTGTTCATCACGGCAATCGGCGCGGTCGCCGACGGGTCGCCGTGTGGGGCACCCGCGGCCTCGACGATGAGGAGTTCGTCGATCTCCCCCGCCGGTTCGTCGCCGTCCGCGTTCGCCGGCACGGCGACGAACGACACGTCGGCCGCGGTCAGCTTCAGGGACTCCTCGGCGAGCAGCCCGTACACCCGGGCCGGGTCTGCACCGCCGAGCAGTTCGGTGGCGATGTCGCGGGTCGCCTCGATCCACGCCTGCCGGGTGCGGGACTGCTCGAACAACCGGGCATTGTCGATCGCGATGCCCGCCGCGGCGGCCAGCGCCTGGATGAGCACCTCGTCGTCCTCGCTGAACGGCTGCCCGGAATTCTTCTCGGCCAGATACAGATTGCCGAATACCTCGTCGCGGATCCGGATCGGCACGCCGAGAAAGGTCCGCATGGGCGGGTGGTGCGGCGGGAAGCCCACCGACGCAGCGTGATCCGCGATGTTCTCCAGCCGGATGGGCTGCGGGTCGTCGATGAGCACGCCCAGGACCCCGAGCCCCTGCGGCAGCGGACCGATCCGCTCACGGGTGGCCTCGTCGATGCCCTCGTAGACGAACTCGACGAGTTCGTGGCCGTGGCCGCGGACACCGAGGGCGCCGTAGCGCGCGTCGATCAAGTCGATCGCGGTGTGGACGATGGAGCGCAGCGTGGCGTCGAGATCGAGATCCGACGTGACGGTCAGCATCGCGTCGACCAGCCCGTCGAGCCGGTCACCGCCCTCGACGATCTCCTCGACGCGGTCGCGCACCTCGGTGAGCAGTTCGCGCAACCGCAATTGGGACAGCGTGTCGCGAATCGGACGAACGGTACGATCCTCCGGGCCGGCCCCGGTCACGGCGCCTTCTGCTGGTTGAGCTTGGACACGAACACCGCCGCCTGCGTGCGCCGCTCCATGCCGAGCTTGGCCAGCAGGCGGGACACGTAGTTCTTGATCGTCTTCTCGGCGAGGAACATGCGGGCGGCGATCTGCTTGTTCGTCAGGCCCTCCCCTAGCAGGCCGAGCAGCACCCGCTCCTGATCGCTGAGCCCGGACAGCGGGTCGGCCCGTTCGGCGCCCCGCAATTTGGCCATGAGCGCGGCGGCGGCCCGGTTGTCGAGAAGCGATCGGCCCGCTCCGACGTCCTTGATCGCCTTGGCGAGTTCCATCCCCTTGATGTCCTTGACGACGTAGCCGCTGGCTCCGGCGAGGATGGCGTCGAGCATGGCTTCGTCCGAGGTGAACGACGTCAGCATCAGGCACCGCAGATCGGGCAGGCGGGACAGCAGCTCGCGACAGAGTTCGATGCCGTTGCCGTCCGGGAGGCGCACGTCGAGCACGGCGACCTGCGGCTGCAGCGCCGGGATCCTCGCCAGCGCCTCCGACACCGAGCCGGCCTCGCCGATCACGTCGAGCTCGGGATCGCCGCTGAGCAGGTCGATCAACCCGCGGCGCACCACCTCGTGATCGTCGACCAGGAACACCGTGACCATGGGGACAGTATGGACTCCGCGGTGTCCGTCACGCCCGTACCTCGAGGACCTCGCCGACCGGACGCCGCGGCGTCGGCAGCGGCGCGTCCTCGAGCGACGGGGCCAGGCCCACGCGGATCACCAGCTGGGGATGATCGCGCCCGATCAGCGACGACAGGAGCTGCGCAACGGTGGTGAGTTCGGTCAGGTGACTCAGGGTGCACGTCGCCAGCCCGGCCGCCGTCGCCTCGAGGAGAACCTGCGACAGGGTTTCGCCGCACCCGAGGACGCCGCTGCCGGTGGTGTCGTGCGCGGAGACCACAAGGATCTTCGATCTGTCCTGCGGAATGCTGCGCCGCCGCTCCGTCAGGCGACGGTTGTCCGGGAACGCGCGGCCGATGTCCACGCGGTCCCGTTCGGCCGCCGACACCAACGCGTCCCCCGGGATACCGTCGGATACGGCGAATAGCTTGCTCCACCAGGTCAATTCCGCGTGATACTCCGAATCGCAATACCGCAGCGCCTCGTTGAGTTCGGAGGCTTCGGCCAGCTGGGGACGGACGTCGTCGCGTACGACGTCGACGATCGCCACCGATTCGTCGACCGCGCCGCGTAGCAGCGCCTCCAACGACGCCCACTCCGGCGGCGCCTCGAACGGGAGCCGATCGGTGTGGCGGCGGCGGATCGCCTCGGCCCGGGCGCGGTGTCCGTCGGTCACCTCCGGCATCGGCGAGAAGGTGATGGCGGCGATATGCCGGCGGTCGGCGGTATCCGGATAGCGGTCGACGTCGGCGATCCATCCGCTCGCCGCCATGGCCACTCGCAGGTGGTCCAGCGCGGCGCCACAGCTCAGCAGGGCCTCACGGCCGGAACGGTCGGTCGTCACCACCCGGTCCGCGTCCAGGAACAGGTGCAGTGCTGAACCGTCGGCGATCCAGCGCCACGGCTGGCTGTTGTGCACCGACGGCGCCCGGCATGCCAAGGCGACGGCGTTCTCGATCGTGTCGAGCGGCGGCATTGAGATCATCGATGGTCCTCCTCACCCCATCGTCATAACGGGACCGTGCCGTGGCAAGGGTCCTTTGTCACAGCACGCCGCCAGGGGACTTTCGGCCCTGTGCCGGGACATGCTCCCAGGGAGCAGAATTTGGTGTATGACGACAGTCTGGAACACCGCCGCCGAAGTGCACGAGACCCATACCGGCGTGGTGTTCATGTTCGGTGACCGGGCTTACAAGGTGAAGAAACCCGTCGTCACCGACTTCCTGGACTTCAGTTCCCTCGACAGTCGCGAGCGGGTCTGCGCCCGCGAGGTCGAGCTGAACAGCCGCCTGGCGCCGGGTGGCTATCTCGGTGTCGGCCATGTGCACAGCCCTGGCCAGGAGGGGCCCGAACCGGTGGTGGTGATGCGGCGCTATCCCGACACCTGTCGGCTGCGCTCGATGATCCTGCGCGGTGAGCCCGTCACCGACCAGCTGACAGCACTGGCCGGCATGCTGGCGACGTTCCATTCCGAGTCACACCGGTCCGCGGAGATCGATGCGTGCGCGACGGTCTCTGCCGTCGAGGATCGGTGGTACGAGAACCTCGACGAACTCGACCGCTCCACCGGCACCGTGCTGCCGCAACAATTGGTGGGCGAGGTTCGGCGGCTGGTCACGCGGTATCTCGACGGTCGGGCTGCGCTGTTCGCCGGCCGGATCGCCGCCTCCCGCATCGTCGATGGACACGGCGACCTGTCGACCGACGACGTCTTCTGCGCACCGGAGGGTCCGGTTCCGTTGGACTGCTTGGAGTTCGACGATCAGCTGCGGTTCGTCGACGGCATCGACGACGCCGCCTTCCTGGCGATGGATCTGGAGTTCCTGGGGCGACAGGATCTCGCAGAGGTGTTTTTGGATCGGTACCGGGAGCTGGCGGGCGACACGGTGCCGCGCTCGTTGATCGATTTCTACATCGCGTATCGCGCCGTGGTGAGGGCGAAGGTGGACTGCATCCGGGTCGGCCAGGGACACGACGCGTCGGCCGCAGACGCCCGATGGCATCTGAAACTCGCCGTCAACCATCTCAGGGCGGCGACGGTGCGGCTGGTGATCGTCGGCGGCGGGCCAGGGACCGGTAAGACCACGCTGGCCACCGCGCTCGGGGAATCGCTTCCGGCACAGGTGCTCTCGACTGACGTCGTTCGCCGGGAACTGCAGGCCGACGGCGTCATCGATGGGGATGTCGGCGCGTTGAACGCCGGTCTTTACGCACCGCAGACGGTGGAGTTGGTGTACAAGACGATGCTGCGCCGCGCGGCCTCGCTGCTCGCCAACGGGGTGTCGGTCATCCTCGACGGCACGTGGCGCGAAGCTTCGCACCGTGCCGCGGCACGCGCTGCAGCAGAGCGCAACGCGGCGGCCTTCGTCGAATTGTCCTGCACCACAAGTCTTGCCGCGGCACAGAAGCGCATCGAGGACAGGGGCGAGACGGCGTCGGACGCGACCCCGCAGATCGCGGCCGAGATCACCGCGCCCACGTGGCCGGAGGCCCATCGTGTCGACACGGGTCGCCCGCTGGCCGACTCGGTGGCCGACGCGCAGCAGATCTGCTGTCTTGCGGTATGAGGGCCGTTGGTCCCTACCGGCCGTCACGCAGCGAACGTATCGTTGGTGACGATCGCAGCCAGATGTGAGCGACGAGGGAGACAACGATGTCTGACACTGACCTGACCGCCGAAATCATCGTGGGCGTGGATGATTCGCCGGCATCTGAACCCGCGCTGCAGTGGGCGGCGGCCGAGGCGGTGTTGCGCCAGTGCCGTTTGGTCATCGTGTACGCGGTGAATCCGATCCCCGTCGCGTGGTCGGCCGTCCCGGCGCCGGCGGGTCTCGTGGACTGGCAACAGGCCATCGGCCGCGAAATCTTGGCGGACGCCGAGAAGATCGCCAGAAACGCCACCGACGGGGCGGTGGAGATATCCACCGAGTTCTTCGTCGCGGCGCCCATCGCCACCCTCGTCGAGCGGTCCGCGCGGGCGCAGATGGTGGTTGTCGGTAGCCGCGGTCGCGGTGCGCTCAGCCGCACCGTCCTCGGCTCGGTCAGCACCGGGCTGGTGCACCGCGCCCAATGCCCTGTAGCGGTGATCCACGATGAGGAGGATGCGGCGCCACCCGCGCCCACGGCGCCGGTCCTGCTGGGATTCGACGGGTCGGAGGCAGGCCAGGCCGCCACCGCGCTGGCCTTCGAAGAGGCCTCGCGACGCGGGGTGGAGCTCATCGCCCTGCACGCGTGGTGGTCGTCGGGGGCGTACGACTTCCCCGGCGCGGTGTGGGAGGAAGTCCAGCCCGATGTGGAGCGCGAAGTCGCCGAACAGCTGGCCCGCTGGCAGGAACGGTTCCCGGGCGTCGCCGTGCAGCGGATCGTCGTCCCCGATCTGCCGGCACAGCGGCTGGTCAACCATTCCAGTTCAGCTCAGCTGCTGATCGTCGGCAGCCGCGGACACGGCGCGGTGGCCAGTGCCCTGCTGGGTTCGGTGAGCACCGCTGTGGTGCAGGCAGCGCGAATCCCGGTGATCGTGGCGCGGCCTCGGTGAGGTGGATGCGGCGGCTCTGACAGGTCGCCGCTCGCCAAAGCGGCGGAAATGACGGGGCTTTCGTACCTGACGATTGCCTTGGAAAGTCGACGACCGGTGTCCGGAGCTGCCGCAGATTCCGGCGTTGTGGTGGTCCCGGCTGGTTTCGAACCAGCGACCTTCCGCGTGTGAGGCGGACGCTCTCCCACTGAGCTACGGGACCTGATGGGAACCGGCCCTGCGAGAAGGGCCGAACGAGGACGAAGATTATCACGCAGCCGCTGACGGCCCTCAATCCCCCGTTCGTGCGGTCGGCGAACCGCCGCGCGCAGGCGGCTGAAATGCGACGACGCGCCTACGCTCCAGGGGATTTGTGTGGCTCGTGGTTCGTGCACTAATGTTCTGCATCGCGACGGACGACGATCTCGCCCGTAGCACGCGGATGTAGCGCAGTTGGTAGCGCATCACCTTGCCAAGGTGAGGGTCGCGGGTTCGAATCCCGTCATCCGCTCGAGGTGCAGTCATGCATCAACCCCAGCGGTGGAGTGGCCGAGTGGTGAGGCAACGGCCTGCAAAGCCGTGCACACGGGTTCGATTCCCGTCTCCACCTCCATCCGCAGTTTCCCGGCGCGATTAGCTCAGCGGGAGAGCGCTTCCCTGACACGGAAGAGGTCACTGGTTCAATCCCAGTATCGCGCACCACAGTTTTGCGAGGTCAGGCCCGGTTTCTACCGGGCCTTCGTCGTCTCCGCCGTCGACTTCATTCCGGCGAGTCTCCCTCTGCGGCACGCGCGCTGCGGTACGTCTGCATCGCGGGCCCGGTCTCGATCCGTACCCGCAGCATCCGCAGGTAGCCGCGCATCCATAGCTGCGGCAGCACCAGCGAGTCGCCGCCGGCGTACGGGTTGCTGTCGCCGGGTTCAGCCAGCGACCCGGAGTAGAGCGCGTACATGTACTCGGCGCGCTTCGACACCCACCGAGCATGCAGCCGCTCGGGCCCGGTGTGGCGATCCCACGCCGACGAGCAGGACGTCGCTGCAAGCGCCTCCTGTGCCCTCGGCGGTACTTTGTGCGCACGCGGACGCCGGTCCGCGGCGGAGCGATCGGCGACTGCCTCCGCCGCGATGCGCTATTACCCGGTGGATCCCCCAGACGCCGAGCCGCCGATGTGCACAGGCAGTCTCAGCAGACCCCGCATCAGCGTGCTCGAGCGGTACTTCAGCGGTTCGTCCTCGGCCAGTTCGACGTGGTGGAACCGCGACAGCAGCCGGTCCAGCGCGATCTCGGCCTCCATCCGGGCCAGGGGCGCCCCGATGCAGTGGTGAATGCCATGGCCGAACGCGAGATGACGGTTGTCCGTGCGGCCGATGTCGAAGGTGTCGGCGTCGGGAAACTGGCGTTCGTCGCGGTTGGCACCCAGGAGGGCGATCATCACCAGTTCTCCCGCCGGGATCTCGATATCACCGACGCTGACCGGCTCGCCGGTGAACCGGACGGTCGCAGTATTGAGCGGGCTTTCGAAACGCAGCGTCTCTTCGACCGCGGCCGGCAACAACGATCTGTGGGCCCGCACCGCCGCCAGCTGGGCTGGGTGCCGCAGCAGTGCCAGTACCCCGTTGGCGATCAGGTTCACCGTCGTCTCATAGCCGGCCACGATCAACAGGAAAGCCGTCCCCAATAACTCGTCCTCGCTCAGACGATCACCGTCGTCGCGCAGGTGCACGAGGTGACCGAGCACATCGCGCGCCGGCTGTTCCCGCTTGGCAGCGACGATGGTCTGCAGAAGCTGCGTCAGCTCCGCCCGCGCGCGATGCACCTCGTCCGGCACGCTGGTATTGAAAACCGGCATCACGAGCGAAGCGAACCGGCCTCGCACCGCCGTTGGGACACCGAGCAATTCACCGATCACGCGGATGGGCAGCGGCAGGGCCAACGTCTGCATCAGATCGACACGGCCCGGCGCCTGGTGGCTCATCTCGGTGAGCAGGTCGTCGGCGATGTCGACGATGGCTGGACGCAACCCCGCCACCGCACGTGCCGTGAACGCCGCAGTCACGAGCCGGCGTAAGCGCGTGTGGTCCGGCGGGTCCCGAAACAACATGTTGTCGCCCAGCACTGTGCCGATGGTGGACGCGTTGCCCGGTGGGAAGAGACTGCCGGCGGTCGGGCCGTGCTTCTTCAACCGGGGATCGGCGAGCAGCTGTCGGGCCTCGTCGTAACGCGTGACCATCCAGACATTCACGCCGCCCCACATGCGCACCCGGTGCACCGGACCCCGTCGCCGCAGCTCGGCATAAACCACATGGGGGTTCTGAAGGAACGACTCATTGAGTGTCGTTGAGATTTCACCGCGTTGATCGTCGTTCGGGTGCACGCTCATGCTGCCATGCTGGCGGCGTCGACCCGCCCTATCCAGGCCAGACTCTTGCTAGCACTGGCAGGGCACCCCCTCCGCGCCGACGGCGTCAGTCGTCGCCGGCCCCGGACGGCATCCGCGCCCGCGACTGGTGCACCTTCAAGGCAAGCTGCAGCGGGAACCACTCCGACGGCTCCATCACGTCGATGCCGCTGAGGTTGGCAGCCCGGGTCAGACGTTGGGCCAGGGTGTTGCGGTGCACGAAAAGCTCACGGCTGGCGATACTTTGGCTGCGGTAGTGCAGGAACACCGACAGCGTCTCGAGGAGTTCGGTGCCCTTCACCCGATCGTATTCGGCGATCCGCGTGATCGCCGTGGCATAGCGGTCACGGATCGAGTCGACGCCGGAGACCCGCATCAACAGCAGGTGATGCCCGACGTCGTCGAGGGTGAACACCCCATTGGGGTTGTCGAGCCGGCTGCCGATCGCCATCGCCTCCCGGGCTTCGGCCAGCGCGCCCCGCAGCTCCGCCAACGCCGAGACCGGTTTGGACACACCGAACGTGGCAGCATGTCCGGCTGCCCGGAGCCGGGTACACACCTCCAGCAGCGGCATCCGCAACGCGTCGACCGATGCGTCGTCCCCCTGCCACGGCACCACCGCCACCGTCTGATGCGGGGTGGACGCGAACAGGCTGCCCGACGGCAGCACCCCGCCCTTGGCCAGTAGTTCACCAAGCGCAGGAGTGAGCGGCCGCGTCTCACCCCGACGCATCGCCACCGTGGACACGCTGCCCACCACGAACACGTGCCCGGCGGAGGTGTCCAATCCGACCGCTGCGGCGCGGCGCCGGATCTCCTCGGCGTTGAGCCGTCCCGTGGTCAGGTCGCGCAGGAACCAGTTCAACCGGTTGCGGGAGGACAGTTCGTCGGTCAACATCGCCAACCGGATCGCCGCGGCGGCCTGATGCGCCACCGCCCCGATCAGTGCGGTCTCGGCGGTGGTGAACCGCCGGGCGGTCAAGCGGTAGCAGGCCAGAACGCCGTACTCCTCGGCGCCGACGCGCACCGGGCAGCTCGTCGCCGCCTCGGCGATGCCGTCGAACGCGCGATTGATCGACTGCGCGGCGCTGCGCCAGTCGGTGATTCCGTTGCGGACGTCCTTGTCGATGGTGAGCAACTCGGCGCGAAGCGTCTCCACCTCGGTTCCGGACGCATCGGTGAGCATTGCCATGTGCATCCGGTCCGCCCCCGACGGGTCGGTCACGAACGCGACCGCGACATCGACCTCCGCGGCCTCGGTGAGGAACTCCACCGCATGATCCATCGTCGATCCCGTCGACGTCGTCCCCGAGGCGACCATCGACGCCAGCTCGGTGAGCCCCGCGGCGACCGCGGCCAGCCTGCTGCCCGCCTGTCGTTCCCGGGCGGTGTCGAACACGGGCGCGACGAGCGCGGCCATCCTTTCGACGAACGCCACCTCGCCGGGATCGAAACGGTGACCGGTGGTCGCCCACACGGTGATACAGCCCAGCGGCTCGGCGCGGGACGAGACGATCGGCACCGAGAAGATGGCGCCGTAGCGTTCCTCGCCGATCCCCGGGTAGGGCAGGAACCGCGGGTCCTCAGCGGGCTCGCCGGACACCAGATAGCTCTGCTTGGTCGCGGCCACCCAGCCGGTGACGCCCTCACCGTAGGCCAGCCGCAGCGCGCCCACGTGCTCGGCGGCAGGGCTCTCGGTGGCGCCGGTGAGAACGAGTTCCTTGGCGGCAGTGTCGTAGACGTAGGCGTATGCGTCGCGGTTGGCCCGCCCGGCCTGGATCGCTTCGGCGACAGCCTGGGCCACCGCCGACACGTCGTCGGTGGAGGCGAGCACCCGGGCGATGTGTTCGACGGCGCGCAGCTCCACCTGCGGCAGCGACTCATCGGGCATGGCCCATCGTAATTCGCGGGCGCCATGGCCGGGCGGCATCGTCGGCGACTCAAACACGGGTGAAATAACGTCCGCTCTCCCAATCGCCGACCACTTCGCGGTGGCGGTCGCGCTCCCAGATGCGCGACGCCAGATAGTGGTCGACGAATGCGTCGCCGAATGCGATACGGGCGGTGCTGCTCTGCGCGAGCGCGTCGACGGCCTCGGCCAGTGAGCGCGGCAGCGGTGCCCCGTCGCCCTCGTACGCGTTACCGGCGACCGGCGCGGGCGGCGCCAGCTCGTTCTCCACACCGTGCAGCACCCCGGCCACACACGCCGCCAACGCGAGATAGGGGTTGGCGTCGGCGCCCGGCACCCGGTTCTCCATCCGGCAGGTCGTTTCGTCATGTGCGATGACGCGCAGCGCGGCGGTGCGGTTGTCGGTGCCCCACACCGCCGATACCGGCGACCAGGAGCCCGGGACGCGACGCTTGTACGAATTGACCGTCGGGCAGTACAGCGCGGTGAAGTCTTTCATCGTGGCCAGCTGGCCGGCTACCGCGTGGCCCAGCACCGTCGACGGACCGTCACCGTCCCACATCGCGTTGCGCGTAGGTGCGTCGAGAGGCTGCATGCTCTGGTGGATGTGGGCGCTCGAACCGGCCGCGTCGGTGGCCACCTTTGCCATGAACGTGGCGAGATAGCCGTGCTGCTCGGCGATTCGGCGGACACCGTTCTTGTAGATCGCCACGCGGTCGGCAGTGGTGAGCACGTCGGCGTGTTCGATGTTGATCTCGATCTGGCCGGCGCCGTATTCGGTATTGGACGCCAAAATCGGGATGTCGCATGCCCGCATACCCTCCCGGATGGCGCCGATGACGGGTTCAAGCGCACTGAGCCGGTTCAGGCTGAACGTCGCGATGCCCGGAGCGGCCGGCGTGAGGTTCCGGTAATTCTTCGCCGCGGCCGTCTCCGGTGTCTCGCGGTACAGGTAGAACTCCAGCTCGTATCCGGCTGTCAGCCGGTAGCCGAGCGCCGCGGCGCGCGCCACCTGCCGGGCGAGGACGGTGCGAGGTACGACGGGCACCTCCGAGCCGTCGGTGTGTACGACGTCGCACAGCACGAAGGCGTGCCCGGGCTCCCACGGCACCAGTCGTAGCGTCGTCAGGTCAGGCATCAGAACGATGTCGGAATACCCTGTGTGCCAACCGGACAGGGTGAAACAGTCCATCAGCGTGTCTTCGATGTCCCAGCCGAAGACGATGTTGGGGATCGACGAGCCCCGCCTGACGATCGAGTCGAGGAAGAAGTCCGCGGGCACGAATTTGCCGCGCATCTGGCCGTCGAGGTCGGTCATCCCGAACTGCACTGTGGTGATCTGGTGACGTTCGAACAGCGCACGCGCGGCGTCCGCGGTGGCGACTGCACGACCGTTCGTCGCTGCATTGATCGACGCATTCGTCATTGCCGAACTCCTTCCGAGGCAACGGTGTCCCTGACATCGACTGCTCCGTCGCGCCGGACCACCGGAGGTGGTTCGGGCGTACGGCCAACCTAACTCGGCGGCGTCGACGCGGTCTGCGTGCAGCTTGTCCATAGTTTCATGGCAGGCCTGGTTGGGGCCTCGTTCGCGGACATAACTTCTGCGCATGCCCAGGTGGTGCGATCTGACCCGCGACGAGGTGGCCGAGGCCGCGCGGTCGGGGGCTGTCGCGGTGTTGCCGCTGGGCGCGATCGAGCAGCACGGCGCCCACCTGCCCACCGGCACCGACGCCCTTCTGGCCGGCGCGGCCGCCGACGCCGCCGTCACACGCACCCGGGACATCGTGCTCCCCGCGGTGGTCTACGGCTGTTCGCTCGGGCACACCGCGCACTGGCCGGGCACGCTGTCACTGTCGGTGGCCACCTTGACCGCGGTTGTCACCGACATCGGACGCTGGGTGGTCACCTCTGGGTTCCAGAAGCTTGTGGTGATCAACTCCCACGCCACCAACGGGCCGTCCGCACAGAGCGCCCTACTGACGTTGCGCCATGAACATCCCTCGTTGCGAACGTGTTTCGCGTCGCTGTACGACATCACCGCCCAGGCCCACGCAGGGTACTTCAGCGACGCCGACGATCCGCACGCGAACGCGGCCGAGACGTCGATGGTGCTGCATCTCGACCCGGGTCTGGTCTCGCTCGACCGTGCGGTCGACGAAGAGGACCGCACCCTGCGCCGTGTGCTGACGTATTCGATGCCCGACGTCACCCGCAGCGGCGTCGTCGGCCGGCCCACGTCGGCCACCACGGAATCCGGCGCTGCGCTGTTCGCCGCGATCGTCGACGGGATCGCCCGATTACTGGAGCAGGTTCGCGCCGAGACCGACCCCATACCCGACCGCCCAGCAGAGCCGCTGCCAGTCGATCACCACCCACCATCGAAAGGACCGTCATGAACCTCCCCCTCCGCACCATGGTCACCGCCGCCGCCGCAGCAGCGGCGTTCCTCGCCACCGTCGCCCCCGGCGGGCCGGCGCACGCCCAACCTGTGGCGGTGAAGAACGTGGTGCTCGTGCACGGCGCCTTCGCCGACGGTTCCGGCTGGCGCGGCGTCTACGACGAGCTCGTCGCCCGCGGCTACCGCGTCACGATCGTGCAGAATCCCCTCACCTCGCTGAGCGACGACATCGCCGCGACCCAGCGCGTCCTCGACCGTCAGGACGGCCCCACCTTGCTCGTAGGCCATTCCTACGGCGGCACGGTGATCACCGCGGCCGGGGTGGACCCGAAGGTCAAGGGTCTGGTCTACGTTTCGGGATTGGCACCCGACGCCGGGGAGACCACCAGCCAGCAGTACGCCGACTTCCCGACCCCGGCGAGTTTCGTGATCGAGACCGGTCCGGACGGCTTCGGGTTCCTGAACGCGGAGAAGTTCAAGGCCGGTTTCGCCGCTGACACCACCGACGAGGTCGCGGCGTTCCTGCGCGACTCCCAGGTGCCGATCAACATGTCCATCTTCGGCGACACCCTGCCCCAGGCCGCTTGGCGCACCAAGCCCAGCTGGGCTGTCGTCGCCACGCAGGACGAGGCGATCGACCCGAGGATGCTGCGGCAGACCGCCGAGCGGATCGGTGCCGAGATCACCGAGGTCGACGCCAGTCACGTCGCGTTCCTCACCCACCCCCGCGTCGTCGCCGACGTGATCGACAGGGCCGCCAAGGAATCGGCCCAGCTGTAAGGGACGCCAAGGTGGTGACAACGCTGCCTGGTTAGCCGATCGGCCGGACGTGACGATGGCTGCATGGATACCGGACCGGACTGCAACGGTGAGTTCCTCTGGCGAACAGTCCTTTCCATTACCCGGACCGTGACCTTCGCAGCTGTTCTGCTCGCCGTCGTGGTGGTGTACGTGTTGTGACTCGTCAGACCACGCCGGGCAACCGACACCCGCTCAATGCCCGTAACGCCGCCTCGGACGGCGAGCCCGGGTCTGCCCAGTACACCACCATGATGGACTCGCTACCGCGCAGACCCAGATGCTGGAAGTGCAGATCGAGGGGCCCGACCTGCGGGTGGTTGATCGCCAGCAGGCCGCGACTGTGACGCCTGACGTCGTATGTGGCCCACAGCCTGCGGAAATCTGCACTCTGCGTTCGTAGTTCGTCGATCAACGCGTCCAGCCTCGGGTCCGGGTGGTGACCGGCGAAGTCACGAAGCCACCGTACGGACCATGCCGCCAGGCCTTCCCAGTTGCGGTAGAACTCGCGCAAACTCTCGTCGAGAAACAAGCTGCGCACCGGATTTCCCCCGACCGCGAAACTCTCTGACAGCGCCGCAGCGCATCCGTTGGCCATCACCACGGTCGCGGAACCGTCGTGGATACTGGCCGGGGAGACCTGCCAACTTTCGATCAGGGCCTGCAATGCGGGATTGATCGACAGCGACGGCCGAGCGGCCGGACGCCGGGATGGGTTGTCGTCCACCAGTTTCCGTAGGTAAGCCACGGCGTCGGGGCCGAGTCGCAGGGTATGGGCAATAGCGTCGAGCACCTGGTCGGACGGTCGCTCTCGACCCTGTTCGATCCGGTGATAGTAGTCGGCACTGATGCCGGCCAGGCTCGCCACCTCTTCCCGACGCAGCCCGGCCACCCGACGTCGGCCTCCCGCCGGTAGCCCGACATCGGTCGGCTGGAGCTTGGCGCGGTGTTGCCGGAGAAACTCTGCGAGCGGCGTGTTCCTTCTGGACACCCACCAAGGCTAGAGCGAGCACATTCGTTGTCGAAGTACTCACAGGACATTGTGTGCAGATGGCACTGCCGGCTTGTCGGGCTCGCGTCGACGCCTACGTCAGGCCGCCACGGAGACCGTGGTCGCCGCCGGGAACCTCAGCGGGTTGGCCGCGGGATTGGCCGCCAGCGCCTCGAGCACCAACGTCCAGACTGTCGGGCTCACCAGCACGCTGCCGTGCCCACCGACGAATGACGGCTGCCGGCTCTGCACGAGGATGTTCGACACGTTCGGCCCGGACAGGAACTGCTGGGTGTACGGCGTGACCACCTCGTCGTTGATCGACACGATGTTCGTGTAGAGCACACCGGGCCGGGTATCGCCGTGCCCGTACACCACCTCCTGGAACGGCGAGGTGATCGTCTGTTGCAGCGCACCCGGCGCCACCGTCCCGACGACGAACATCAGCAACGGGCCGATGACGGGCAGCAGCGTGGCGTACGCCAGATAGTCCAGGTCGGTGCCGTGGTTGCTGGGTGCCAGCCCGATCACCTGAGACACCTTGGGCCCACCCCCGAGGACGTTGATGTAGTACGCGGGCAGGATTCCCCCGCCCTGCGAATAGCCCACGAGCACCACCTGCGGTGCGCCCGTCTCGGCGAGAACGCGGTCGATCTCTTGGGAAAGTTGTTGTGCGGAAACGGTGATGTCGTCGACGCCCTGTACCGGGAAGTTCGGTATCCCTGACCGGTTTCCGTAGTTGAACGTGTAGACCTTGTATCCGGCGTTGGCCAGCACCGGTGCGCCCACGCTCCAGTTGAATGCCGCCGTCATCCCCGTCCCGTTGACGAGGATGACCGGCAGCGGCCGCTGCTCGGTGACGGTGATGGTGGGTTCATTGGCCCCGGGCGGCACAGCGGCCGGGGTGAGGTACGCGAGTACATCGAACACCCCGTAGGTCACCGGGAACGGGCCGGTCGACACCGCGGTCTCCGGAGTGCCGGTGAATCCCCGGCTGACCTCGGCTGCGGCATCGGCGATCGCCAGGGCGACCTCGCGCGGCCCCGCCCCGACCGGACCCGGACCGAACCCGTGTGCGATCTGCGCGGCGATGTTGTTCACCAGCGACGCGCCCACCGCCCCGACATCGGAGGTCAGGCCGACGAGCTGCCGGGTGAACTGCGCGGCGGCCTGTCCCGGGTCCTGAAGCGCACGTCCAGACGCAGCCGCTGGCCGCGGCTTGAGCTCCGGCGGCGTCGGTGCGGACGTCAGGACCGGGCGTGCGGGACGCCGCGACGGCGTCACCACCGCCTCGGACGAGGCCTCCAGCCGGGTCGCCCGTGGCGAACGGTCGACGCGGGCCGTCGCCGTCGGCGTCGTGCTCAGGCTGACAACGCGCGCCTTCCGGGGGTCGTCACGTGACGCGTCGGCCCGCGGCCCCGCATTTGCCGCCGCCCGGGAGACGCCGGACTCTGCACTGCTACTGCTGCTCGCATCCCGGGCGACGCCGGATCCGGCGGAATCGTCGTCGGCGGCGGCAATCCCCGCACCGAGGAACACCGCGGTGGCCGCCGACCCCAGCAGCACGGCAACGCATCCGGTCGGGCGGGGTTCGGTCGGCATGGCGCGTCCCTCTGGGCCGTCGGTCGGCTGAGACGGTCGTCACACCCGGCCCCTGTGACGATAAGTCATCCGCGGCGTCGCAGGTCGCAGGAAAAGCACAAGGGCGCCGAACGCGCACATGTGCACGTTCGGCGCCCTGGTGACGCTATCGGTGAGGCGGGGCTATGCCCCCACGCTCACCAACCCGACATGCCCGGACCGTTGCGAGCCGGGCCCATGTTGATGTAGGTCCCGATCCCACCGGTGATGCTGGGGACCGCCCGCTGGCTGTCCTTGACCCCACCGCCGGCGGGCGGCAGCGGGGCACCGATGCGGGACGCCCGGACCTCGGCCGGTCCGGCGTTGGCGACGCCGATCCTGCTGGCCCGGTTGCCACCGTCGACGATGGTCTGACCGTTGACGATCGGGCTGGGCTCGATGTCTTGAACGTCGGCACCGGCGGTGCCCGTGCCGAATCCGATCGTGGCGCCTGACAGGGCGAAGGCACCGACGCCCACCAGCACCATCTTGCGCGTACGACCTTCGAATCGCTTCGCCATCGGACTCCCTTCCTCATGGCTGACCACAGGCGAACTGACTGTGGCTGTCCGACGCACGCTAGCAGCCTCGAGAGTTGCTGTATGTACGTTGGTGCCGATTCGGACTGAATTCGGCGTACCTGTAACGAAACTCGTGCGGCGAACGATATTGCGCTTTCTTGCGCTCTGCCCCAACGATTTTCACGTTCGGCTCAGATTCCACCACAGATCGACGGGGCGAACGGTACCGGGATCGGGATACACACGCCCACCCCGAAGCCGGGTGTGAGATCCGGAACCACCGGCGGGGCCGGCGGCGGTGGGGGCAGCGGCGCGGGCGGCCCGGCGACCAGGCAGGTGTTCGTCGCGGCGTCGAAGAAGGTTCCCGGCCCACACTCGGCGGCGCCACCGATCGCCGGCGAACTCAGCGCCGCGACGGACAGCAATGCGGTCACACCCGCCAGATGCACAACCCTCATCAGGCCTCCTCGGCAACGGGCCCGACCCTGGTGCCAGCGTATCCCTGTTCACGCCCCCGAAACGGCCTTTGGGTCACGCCTGGAACCGGCCATGCGCAGCGTTGCGCTGGGTGGGGTGCCGTAGGCGCGCCGGTAGGCGACGCTGAACCGTCCGGCGTGGGCGAAACCCCACCGCCCTGCGATCGAGTTGACGGTGTCGACCGCGGGGTTGGCGGCTTGCAGATCGCGGTGTGCGTAGTCGAGCCGCACTCGGCGCAAGTACTCCATCGGCGTCACACCCAGGTGGCGGCGGAACATGTACTGGACGGCGCGCGGCGTCAGATTGGCCGCCGCCGCGATCTCGGTCAGCCCGATGTCGCCGTCCGCGTTGTCGTGGATGAACTCCACCGAACGCCGCAATCCGGGTGGCCGCGCGGCGCCTGCTGGGATGTCGTTGAGGCCCGTCATGTTCTGTAGCGATACCCCCCGGCAAACGAGGGAAAACCCGCTTCGCGCTCTGCGGACGTGACACGATCGACCCCGTGACCGACCGCATCGAGGTGCAGCGCCTCATCCCCGCCCCCGCCGAGAAGATCTTCGAGGTGCTCTGTGATCCGCAGGGCCACGTTGCCATCGACGCGACCGGCATGCTGCAGGACGCGGACGGTGAATCCGTCACCGCCACCGGGGACAGCTTCGTGGTCCACATGGACCGTGAGGCGCTCAACGACTTCCCGATGGGGAAATACGATGTGACAGTCGAGATCCGGGAGTTCGAGAAGGACCGCCGGATCGCCTGGACCATTCTGGGCCAGATCCGCCCGCAGATCGGCCACGTGTACGGATACGTCCTGGACCCGGCCGACGGCGGCACCCTGGTCACATCGTTCTACGACTGGTCGGAGATCGCCGACTCCTGGCGCGAGGCCGGCATCTTCCCTGTCATCTCCGAGGCCGCGCTGCGCGGCACCCTGGGCATCCTCGACCGCACCGCACGCCGCGGTTACGTGCGCAGCTAATCGCCCCGATCGTGGTCAACCCACGGTTGACGTCACGCATTCGTCAACCTACTGTTGACGCTATGACCGACCCGCTGACCAACCCGGTCCGTCTCGACGATCTGATCAACGCGATCCGGAACGTCCACGACGAACCTCTGGAGCAACTCACCGACGCCGTCCTGGCCGCCGAGGCCCTCGGCGACGTCGCCGATCACCTCATCGGCCACTTCGTCGACCAGGCTCGACGGTCGGGCGCGTCCTGGACCGAGATCGGCCGGTGCATGGGCGTCACCAAACAGGCCGCGCAGAAGCGCTTCGTCCCCAAAGCCGGCGTCGAACCCCTGAACCCTGACGAGGGTTTCGCCCGGTTCACTCCACGGGCCCGCGCCGCGGTCGTGCAGGCGCAGAACGTCGCCCGCGATGCCCGCCAGACCGAGATCTCCCCCGACCACCTGCTGCTCGGCCTGCTCACCGACACCGAATCCCTGGCGGTCGCCCTCCTCACCGCGCAGGACGTCACCCCCGACGCCGTCCGCGCCGCTGTCGCGGTGCTGCCCGGCTCCGGCGAGGCGCTCGATCTGATCCCGTTCAACGGACCGGCCAAAAAGGTGCTGGAGCTGACCTTCCGGCAGGCGTTGCGGCTCGGGCACAACTACATCGGCACCGAGCACCTGCTGCTGGCGCTGCTGGAATCCGAGGACACCGACGGACCACTGCACCGACTCGGCGTCGACAGCGCCCGCACGCAGCGGGACCTGATCGCCCTGCTCGACTCCCTGACGACGAAAGAGTGATTCGCCTGACGCCAAGAGGCGCGACTCGACCTGGAAGCCGGCTGACCCGAGAACCCGTGTGGGTGCCGCGGCTGATGTGCCATCATGCGATGCACACCTAGGGAGGGACACATGCGGGCTCCACGCTGGTTTCTGATGCTGTTGGCCACCCTCACGGTGTCCGCGGGCCTCGCCGCGGCACCCGCGTCCGCGGTGGATTCCCCGATCGGCCGCATCGGCGAACCGCTGCGGGTGAGCTTCGAGGGGCTGGTCGCCGACGTCACGGTGCTCAGCGTCGAACCGTCGCCGGTTCCGCCCGGGTTCGGCTATCCGCCCCGCCCGCCGCGCAACCAGGTGTGGCGCGCCAACGTCGTCGTCACGCCGATCCGCGTCCCGGTGCCGTACGCCATGGCGATCACCTTCCAGTTCCGCGGTAACACCCCCACCGGCGATTCCTACGAACCCCGCAACAGCGACGCCCCCGACGCGCTGGCGACCCAACTGCAGAACGCGCCCGTCGGCTCGACGATCACCGGCGGCGTCTGGTGGGACTGCTACCGCGACCTCGTATCGAACGTCGTGCTGGTCGACAAGATCAGCGGCCGCCACCTCGCCCAGTGGAACCTCTAGCCGTCCGCGTCCGTCCGGCCTCCCCCGCCGACCTCCCCGATCTCGCCGACGTCGCCGCACGCACCTTCCCGCTCGCGTGCCCGCCGGCGGTGAGTGACGCCGACATCGCCGCGTTCATCGAGGAGAACCTCTCGGCGGACCGATTCGCCGCCTACCTCACCGATCCGGGCCGCGTGGTCTTCGTCGCCGAGACGGATGGGCGGGTACTCGGCTACGCCATGCTGATTCGCGGTGAACCCGCCGATCCGGATGTGGCGCGGGCGGTGCCACTGCGGCCCACCATCGAGATCTCGAAGATCTACGTGGTGCCGGAGGGACACGGCACCGGCGCGGCCGCAGCGCTGATGGCGGAGTCGCTTCGGCTGGCCCGCGAGGACGGGCACCGGTGCGTCTGGCTGGGCGTCAACCAACAGAACCTGCGCGCGCAGCGGTTCTACGCCAAGCACGGTTTCGCCGTCACCGGCACCAAGACCTTCCGCCTCGGCGCGGGCGTCGAACAGGACTATGTGATGGTCTGCCGGCTGTAGCAGGTCACCGCTGCTCGCCGGCCGCGGTCAACGCCAGCAGCCGGGACGTCGCGCGCAAATACTTCTTGCGGAAGCCGCCTGCCAGCATCTCCTCGGAGAAGATCGTGTCGAGCTTGGCGCCCGAGGCCACCACGGGGATGCCTGCGTCGTAGAGCCGGTCGGTCAGCGACACCATCCGCAGCGCCACACTCTGGTCGTCGAGCGGATGTACGCCGGTGATGAACACGTGCTCGACGCCCTCGATGAGCGCCTGGTAGCGCGACGGATGCATGGTCGCCAGATGTGCGCACAGCGCGTCGAAGTCGTCGAGCGTCGCACCGGTGGTCTGCGCGGCGCGCGCGGCGACCTCCTCGTCGCTCGGCGGCTGCGGCGCCGGCGGCAGATCCCGGTGCCGGTAGTCGGGGCCTTCGATCCGCACGGTCGTGAAAATTGCAGCGAGCGTGTTGATCTCGCGCAGGAAGTCCTGCGCGGCGAAGCGGCCCTCCCCGAGCTGCTCGGGCAATGTGTTCGAGGTCGCGGCGATCGAGACACCCCGCTCCACCAGCTGCGACAGCAGCCGTGAGATCAGCGTGGTGTTACCGGGATCGTCGAGTTCGAACTCGTCGATGCACAGCATGGCGTAGTCGCTGAGCAGTTCGACGCTCTCGACGAAACCGAACACCCCGGCCAGCTGCGTCAGCTCGCCGAACGTCGCGAACGCCTTGTGATGTCCCGGGCCGTCGGGCACCGCGTAGTACGACGACGCCAGCAGATGGGTCTTGCCGACGCCGAACCCCCCGTCGAGGTACAGCCCGACGCCGGGCAGTACCTCGCGCTTGCCGAACAGCTTCTTCTTGCCCGCCCGCCGGGTGACGGCCTCGGCGACGAACGCCCGGCACTTCTCGACGGCCGCAGCCTGCGACGGCTCGGCCGGATCGGGACGATAGTTGTCGAAGCCGACGTGGGTGAATGTCGGCGGCGGCACCAACTGCGCGACGAGACGCTCCGGGGTGACCGTGGGATGACGATCGACGAGATGATCCGGTCGTTTCGCCGTACCGCTGGGCCCCTGCATGCGAAGCAGCGTAGCGACGTGCTCACAGTGCAGTTCCGGTGGTGCGGTCCACCTCCAGGGCGATCGCTACTGTGGTCACCATGCTTCGGCACCCCCCGCTCCGCCGGGCCCTCGGTCTGACGGCGGTCGCGCTGATGCTCTCGTCCTGTGCGCCCCTGCTCGCGGCCAACCCGCGCTACGCCACCGACAGCGGCGCCCGGCCGCAGGGTGAGGCGCCCCCGCCGCCGCAGCAGGACGGTCCGCCGGCCATCGAGGTGCCGAAGAACGACCTGTCCTGGCGCGAATGCACGTCGCAGGTCTTCCGCGACGCGTCCGTGCCGGTACCGCCCGGCGTGCGCTTGGATTGCGCCACCTACGACGCCGATCTCGATCCCATCGACGGCGCCACCGGCACCGTCAGCATCGGCGTCGTGCGGGCTTCGTCGCCGCGCACCCCGCCCGAAGCGGGGCCGCTGGTGATGACCACCGGCACCGACCTGCCGTCGTCGGTGCAGCTGCCGGTGTGGCTGGACCGGTCGAAGGCGTCGGTGCTCGACAAGCACCCGATCGTCGCGGTCGACCGGCGCGGAATCGGCATGTCCGGGGCCCTGGAGTGCCGCGACCTCTACGACCGGCAGGAGATGATCGAACAGGCGCAGTTCGGCTACGGCGACGATCCGGTCGCCGCCCTGGGTGCGGTCACCATGACCGCGACCACCAGCTGCACCGACACCATCGCCCCCGGCGACTCCGCCTATGACAATCGCCACGCCGCCGAGGACCTTGAACGGCTGCGCAGCACCTGGGATGTGCCCGCCCTCGCCCTACTCGGGATCGGCAACGGCGCGCAGGTCGCGCTCGCCTACGCCGGCTCGCACCCGAACAAGGTGGCGCGGCTGGTGCTCGACTCCCCACTGCCCCTGGCGATCGGCGCCGAGGCCGCGGCCGAACAGCGCATCAAGGGTGAGCAGGCCGCCCTGGACGCCTTCGCCGCGCAGTGCGCCGCTGTCAACTGCCCGCTCTCCCCAGACCCGAAGGGCGAGGTCGACGCCCTGCTCAACGCGGCGCGGGCTGGTAACGGCGCCGGCGGCGCGTCGGTGGCCGCGATCACGGAGGCGATCTCGACGGCGCTGGCCTATCCGGACGGCGAAGGGGTCGCGGCGACCAACGCCCTCGGGGCGACCCTGGCGTCGGCCCGGGAGGGCGACACCGGCCCGCTGACCTCGCTCATCGCCACTGCGGAGTCGCTGCGCCAGACCGACGGCCAGTTCGTGAACTCCTGCAGCGACGCGCTCAACCGGCCCACGCCCGACCGGGTCCGCGAACTCGTCGTCGCCTGGGGCAAGCTCTACCCGCAGTTCGGTGCCGTCGGGGCGCTCGACCTCGTCAAATGCCTCAACTGGCCCAGCGGTTCGGCACCCCAGGAACCCCAGAACCTCGAGATTCCGGTGCTGCTGCTCGGAGTGCAGAACGACCCCATCGTCGGCAACGAAGGGGTGGCCGCCGTCGCGGCGACAATCCTCAACGCCGGTGCCGCCAACAGGCGGGCGATGTGGCAGGGCATCGGCCACGGCGCCAGCATCTACTCCTCCTGCGCCCTCGCGCCGGTGGTGAAGTACCTCGAGTCCGGTGAGGCGCCGGAGACCGACACGTACTGTCCGGCCTGACGGCTGACAAGATCGGCCCCGGTGTACGGTTCGCTCGTGGCGGCAGTTGACTCTCTTCGCTCCGGTCTGGCGGATGCCTTCCGGCCCCGCACCTCCCCGCCGAGCGTCGCGTCGGTATTGCGTTCGGTGCTCTGGCCGATCGCGATCCTGACGGTGATCCATCGCACCTACGTGCTGGCGACCAACGGCTTCATCACCGACGATTTCGGCCCGGTCTACCGGGCGGTGTCGAATCTGCGTCTCGGCCTCGACATCTACAACGAGCACTTCGAGCACGTCGACCCGCACTACCTCTACCCGCCCGGCGGCACACTGCTGTTGGCGCCGTTCGGATTCCTGCCGGAGGTCGCCTCCCGCAACTGGTATTTCACGCTGAACAGCATCGCCACCGTGATCGCGGCGTACCTGCTGCTGCGGTTGTTCAACTACACGCTGGCCTCGGTGGCCGCCCCGGCGCTGCTACTGGCGATGTACTGCACCGAATCGGTCACGAACACACTGGTGTTCACCAACATCAACGGGTTCATGCTGTTGGCCGAGGTGCTGTTCTTCCGCTGGCTGCTCGACGGCCGCAAAAACCACGAATGGCTGGCGGGCGCAGCGATCGGACTGGCGCTGGTCGTCAAACCCTCGCTGGCGCCGCTGTTGCTGCTACCGCTGCTCAACCGACAGTGGCGGCCACTGGTCACCGCGGTCGCCGTACCCGTGGTGTTCAACGCCGCGGCGTGGCCGCTGCACTCCGACCCGATGAACTTCATCACACGCACCGTGCCCTACATCATGGGCACCCGCGACTACTTCAACAGCTCGATCCAGGGCAACGGCATCTACTACGGCCTGCCGCCCCTGCTCATCCTGGGCCTGCGAATCCTGTTCCTACTGTTGGCCATCGGCAGTCTGGTACTGCTGTACCGGTTCTACCGCACTCGGGACCCGTTGTTCTGGATGCTGACGTCCTCGGGTGTGCTGCTGATCGCCTCGTTCCTGGTGCTGTCGCTGGGCCAGGCCTACTACTCGATGATGCTGTTCCCGTTCCTGATGACCGTGGTGCTGCCGAACTCGGTGCTGCGAAATTGGCCGGCCTGGCTGGCCGTGTACGGCTTCATGACGATGGACCGGTGGCTGATGTGGCAGTGGCCCACCACCGGCCGCTTCCTGGAGTACATGAAGGTCACCTACGGCTGGTCGCTGATGCTGGTGGTGGTGTTCTGCGTCCTGTACTTCCGCTATCTCGACGCCAAGGCCGCCGACCGCCTCGAGGACGGGATCGATCCGCCGTACCTGACGCGTCCGCGGGAGCGCGCTAGCGTGGAAACATGAGTGCAACGAACGTGCCTGCGCCGAAGGTGGCGCTGACCGACGACGAGTGGCGGAAGAAGCTCAGCCCCGAGGAGTTCCACGTCCTGCGCGAGGCGGGTACCGAACGGCCGTTCGTCGGCGAGTACACCGACACCAAGACCGAGGGCGTCTACCAGTGCCGCGCCTGCGGATCCGAACTGTTCCGCAGCACCGAGAAATTCGAATCGCACTGCGGCTGGCCGTCGTTCTTCGATCCGGCCGACTCCGACGCGGTGATCCTGCAGGCCGACGACTCACTGGGCATGCGCCGTGTCGAGGTGCTGTGTGCGAACTGTCACAGCCACCTCGGCCACGTGTTCGAGGGCGAGGGTTATCCGACGCCGACCGACCAGCGCTACTGCATCAACTCGATCTCGTTGCGGTTGGTGCCGGCCAACGGTTAGTCCTGGACCGCAGCAGCGCCGCCATCGCGGACGGGCTGAGTGGCCGACTGAAGTGGTAACCCTGCACCACGTCGCATTTGTACGCGCGCAACCGGTCCGCGGTCTCGGCGTTCTCCACCCCTTCGGCCACGGTGGTCAGCCCGAGCACATGGGCCATCGTGATCACTGCCCGCACGATCACCGCGGCGCGGGCGTCCCAGATGATCGGACCGATGAAGCCGCGGTCGAGTTTCACCTCGTCGATCGGCAATTCACGCAGATAGCTCAACGCGGAGTAACCGCTGCCGAAATCGTCGATCGCCACCCGCACCCCGTGTTCGCGCAACTGCTGCAGTACGACGCAGGTGCGTTTGATGTCGTGCAGGAACATGTCCTCGGTGATCTCTACCGTCAGCGCCGATCCCGGCAGCCCGCGGGCGGCCAGCGTGCCGCTGAGGCGCGCCGAAAGATCCAGATCGGCCACCGACGGCGCGAACAGGTTGACCGCGACGGGCGTCGGCGTCCCGTCCGCCGCCCAGCGCGCGGCGTCGTCGAGGGCCTTGTCCACCACCAGCTCGGTGACCGCGCCCATCAGGCCGTGCCGGCGGACCAAGGGCAGGAACTCACCGGGCCCGAGCAGGCCGTGCGCTGGATGCGGCCACCGCAGTAGCGCTTCGGCGCCGACGATCTCCGAGGTCGCCAGGTCGAATTTGGGTTGGTACACCAGCGACAGCTCACCGTGGTCGATCGCCTGCCGGAGCTCTCCGAGCAACTGCACAGCCGCCGCGCCGCCGCCTTTCCCGTCGGCGCGGGGCGTGGGGTTCAGCCCCGCCTCGGGATAGACCAGCGCCATCTCGGGAGTGAATTCGTGCACTCCGTGTGTGCGTGCCCGCTTGGCGACGTACATCGCCGCGTCGGCACGTTTGAACAGTTCGTCCCCGGAGACTGCCGCGTCGTCCTTCCCGGTGACGGCCAGACCGACGCTGGGCCGCATCAACAGGTCGTGTCCGTCGAGGACGAACGGCGCGTCGAACGCCTCCACCACCCGCTGCGCCACCTCGTTGGAACGATCCACCTGATCTTCGAGCAGCACGGCGAACTCGTCACCGCCCTGCCGCGCGACGGTGTCGCCGGGCCGTACGCAGATCTCGAGCCGCCTGGCGACCTTGACCAGAAGGTCGTTGCCCGCACTGTGGCCGAGGCTGTCGTTGACGACCTTGAAATCATTCAGGTCAAGCGACAACACCGCGACGGTGCGGCCGTCGCGTTCACGCAGGGCGATCGCATGGGCCAACCGGTCGTTGAACAGCGTGCTGTTGGCCAGCCCGGTGAGCGGGTCGCGCAGCGCCTGGTCGGCCACGGTGCTGAGCAACCTGCGGTTCTCCCACGACGCCAGGGTCTGGCGGCCACAGATGGCCAGGAGCATCGCCAGCACGCTCCACCGCAGGACGCCGTCGAGTTCGAGCACCGCGGCGACCGAGCCGCCGATGAGCAGCGGCGCGTACGGCAGCCAGATCGAGATCTGGGTGGGCAGCGCGGGCACGGCGTCGGACTCCACGCGTGCTCGCGTGCTCACCAGCGCCGCCGCGCCGAACACCGCCGCACCGGCCATCCAGCCCAGGTCGATCGGATGCCCGGAGGCGTAGGTGCTGTGCGCGGTGAGCCACGCGAATGCGCTGTCGGACACGGTGACCAGTGCCAGCCCCGCGGTGACCATCGCCGTCGGCAGGCGGCGGGAGGCGTCGGTGCGCACCAACATCAGCAGCGCGATGGCCAGGATCGTCAGATCGGTGAGCGGGTAGGCCAGCGCGAGCGCCAGCGTGAAGGTGTCGCCACTGTTGGCGAGATAGACCTCGTCAAGCGCGGTCACCCACGCCAACAGGAACAGCGACAGCGCGACGATCAGCCCGTCCAGGAAGATCCGCAGCCGGGACTGCCCGGCCGGACCGACCGGTATCTGCAGCAGCGCCAGGCACGCGAACACCGGGAACAGCAGGTAGGCAATGTCAGCGAGCGACGGGAACGGGGCCTCGTCGGTCAACAGTTCGTACCACGCCCACGCCGCTTCTCCGACGGCCCAGCCGCCCAGCGCGACCGACCAGCAGAGCCAGACGCGGCGCCATCGGCCACTGGCAGCCCGCACGGCCACGACGGCGCAGACCGCGGCGTATCCGGTCAGCAGGATCGTCGTCGTATTGGCCACCAGGATCGCACCGGGCAGCCCGATGATCAGCCAGCAGGCGACGATGAGCAGAAGGACGGCCGACGACGCCATCGCGACGCGAGGCATTCCGCGAAGTCCAGACACCCCGCCTCCACCCGTGAACGTGTTGGGCGAACCTAGCAACTCAAGGGCGTCGCTGGGGTCGGATCCGGCTCAACGGCAGGTATACCGCGACGAGCGGTAGCGCCCGGCGGAGCGGCGGGGTCAGGGCAAGCGGTCGATCAGCTGCTCGACACCGACACGCGGCCCCGTGAAGAAGGGCGTCTCCTCGCGGACATGCCTACGCGCATCGGTGGCCCGCAGATCCCGCATGAGGTCGACGATGCGGTGCAATTCCGGGGCCTCGAACGCCAGGATCCACTCGTAGTCCCCCAGCGCGAACGACGGCACCGTGTTGGCGCGGACGTCCTTGTAGCCGCGCGCGGCCATCCCGTGCTCGGACAGCATGCGGCGACGCTCGTCGTCGGGCAGCAGATACCAGTCCAGCGAGCGCACGAACGGGTAGACGCAGATGTAGTTACCGGGATCCTCGCCGGCGAGGAACGCCGGGATGTGGCTCTTGTTGAACTCGGCGGGGCGGTGCAGCGCGACGTTGCTCCACACCGGCGTGCTGGCCCGGCCCAGAGCCGTCGTCCGCCGGAGGTCGGCGTAGGTGGCCTGCAGCGCCTCGACGTTGTCGGCGTGGGTCCACATCATGAAGTCGGCGTCGGCGCGCAGACCCGCGACGTCGTAGAGACCGCGCACGACGACGCCGCGCTCCTCCTGCTGCTTGAGGAACGTCGCGGTCTCGTCGACGACCGCCGCGCGCGCCTCCTCCCCGTAGCCCAACTCCCCCGGCCGCACGGAGAACACGGAGAACATCAGGTAGCGGATCTGGGAGTTCAGAGCGTCGAAGTCGAGCTTGGCCATGACATCTATCGTGCCACGCCCGAAATCGCCAGCGATGCCACGGCCCTGGCGGCAGACGCCACACACGCCGGCACCCCGATGCCGTCCAGATAGCCACCCGCCACCGCAAGTGCGGGCGGCAGGCCGGCCCGCAGTTCGGCGATCAGGGCGGCGTGGCCGGGACCGTACTGGGGCATCGCGTCGAGCCACCGATGCACGTGGTGATCGACGGGTTCGACGTTCAGCCCGAACACGGCGGCCAGATCCTCGACCGCCCAGGTCAGCAGTTCCTCGTCACCGGTGTCGCGGGCGAGGTGATCGCCGAACCGGCCGTAGGACAACCGCAGCAGCTCGACGTTCCCGCGCGGCCCCCATTTGCGCGACGACAGCGTGATCGCCTTGGCGCGCAACCGTTCTCCGCTGGCGACCAGCACCCCGGACTGAGCGGGCAGCGGGGTGCCACCCGGCAGCGCCAGCGCCACCACCGCCGCGGATGCCACCGCGATCCGCCGGGCCGCCGCGGCGGTGCCCGGTGCGAGATGCTCGATCAGCCGCGGCAGCCGCGGGGCGGGAACGGCCAGCACCACCGCGTCGGCGGGGTGGCGGCCGCCCTCGTCGTCGACGACCTCGAATCCGGTGCCAGTGCGGTCGACGCGTTCCGCTCCCACCTGCGCCCACTCGATGCGCGCCTGGTCACGCAGCGCGTCGAGCAGCACGGTGTAGCCGCCGTCGACCGCACCGAAGACGGAGCCGGTCGCGGGGGGCGGCAGCGCCGCGCGCACGGCGTCGGTGAGGTTGCGTGCACCGCCGTCCAGCGCCGCGGCCAGGGTCGGGGCGGCCGCGCGCAGACCGATCGTCGCAGCCGATCCGGCGTACACGCCGCCCAGCAGCGGGTCCACCGAGCGGGCCACCACCTGCTCACCGAAGCGGTCGCCGACCAGGGCGGCCACCGTCGGATCGGCGCCGGGACGCCACGCCAGCGGCCGGGTGCGTTCGTCGGTCATCCAGGCGACGGTCGCGTCGTCGACCAGGCCCGCGACCGAGGAGGCCTGCGCGGGGATGCCCTGCAGCGTGCCCTGCGGCATCGGATGCAGCCGGTCGCGGCTGTAGATCAGTGGACGCACACCGGTGGTGCCGATCTGCCGGCCCGCCAGACCGAGTTCGGCCAGCAACGCGGGGACCTCGGGGCGCCGCGCGACGAACGCCTCGGCGCCGACGTCGAGCCACTGGCCGCCGACGCGTTCGGTGCGCAGCACTCCCCCGAGCCGGTCGGCGGGGTCGAGCAGGGTGATCGTCGCGTCGGGGCCGGCCGTCACCCGCAGCCGGTAGGCGGCTGCCAGCCCCGAGATGCCGCCGCCGACAACACAATACGTGCGTCTCACAGCGAGTGCACCAGCTCCACCGCCGCGGTGATGATCTCCGGGTCGGTCGCGGGCAGCACACCGTGGCCGAGGTTAACCACGTGACCTGCCGCGCCCGCGTCGACGGCTCGGCGACCGTCTTCGACGACGGCGCGCACGGCCCGCTCGACCACCGGCCAGCCGGCCAGCATGACGACCGGATCCAGGTTGCCCTGCAACGCGGTGCCCGGCCGGACCCGGCCCGCCGCGTCGGTGAGCGAAGTCCGCCAGTCGACGCCGACCACGTGCGGCCCGGCCTCGGACATGGCGCCGAGCAGTTCGGCGGTGCCGACCCCGAAGTGCGTCATCGGCACGCCGGCGGGCGCCAACTCGGCGAACACCCGGGCACTGTGCGGCAGGACGTGGGTGCGGTAATCGGCGAGCGAGAGGGTGCCGGCCCAGGAGTCGAAGAGCTGCAGCGCGTCGACCCCGGCGTCGACCTGGGTCTGCAGGAATTCGATCGTCACGTCGGTCAGGGCGGTCATCAGCGCGTGCCAGGTCTGCGGCTCGCCGAACATCATCGCCTTGGTGCGCTCGTGGTGCTTGCTCGGTCCGCCCTCGACCAGATAGGACGCCAGCGTGAACGGCGCCCCGGCGAAACCGATCAGCGGAACGTCGCCCAGTGCGCGGGTGAGCATCCCGACCGCGGCCGCCACGGGCGCCACCTGCTCGCGGTCGAGCGGTTCGATCGCGGCGACGTCGGCGGCGGTGCGCACCGGATGATCGATGACCGGCCCGACGTCGGGGACGATGTCCAGCCCGATCCCGGACGCCCGCAGCGGGACGACGATGTCGGAGAACAGGATCGCGGCGTCGACGTCGTGCCGGCGCACGGGCTGCAGCGTGATCTCGGTGATCAGCTCGGCGTCGAAGCAGGCCTGCATCATGGTGTTCTTCGCGCGCAGCGCTCGGTACTCCGGCAGCGACCGGCCGGCCTGCCGCATGAACCACACCGGGACGCGATGGGGTTTGCGACCGCGCGCGGCGGCGAGGTAGGGCGATTCGGGCAGTTCACGACGGCTGTTCATCGGCTTCAATGCTGCCACGACGCGAAAGAGGGGCGCCCCGGTGTGGGGCGCCCCTCTTTGTGGGTGGGTTCATCGGGTGGTGACGTAGACGACGCG
>NZ_LZSU01000020.1 GCF_001665575.1 Mycobacterium sp. 852013-51886_SCH5428379
GGCGCGGCGGGCGACGGTGACCATGACCTCGGCGTTGCGGGGGGTGACGCCGGTCTTCCAGGCCACCAGCGCTTCCACGGAGCGGGCGCCGGTCATCCCCCAGAGCTCGTCGCGGTCGATCTCGGCGATGATGTCGATCAGCCGGCCGTCGATCGCGTTGCGCTGACCGGACAGCTCGGCGAACTCGTCGAACAGCACCTCGAGGCGGTCTTTCGGGCTGACCCGACTGACCAAAGGCACTGCCGCGCTGGACATGACCCCATTCAAGCAGCAGCCACCGACAAAAAATCTCAGTCGCCGGCGAAGGCCTTTCGCAACGCATCACACTGGCTGCGGAAGAACTTCCGCGACACGTCGGCCGTCGGCACGATCCCGTCGAATCCGTGGAACGCGCCCTGGACGACCTCGACCTCGCACGGCACCCCGGCGGTCCGCAACCGTTCGGCGTACGCCAGATCCTCGTCGTGGAACAGGTCCAGGCTGCCAACGCCCACCCAGGCCGGCGGCAGCCCAGCCAGATCCTCGCGCCGCGCGGGCACCGCGACGTCGCGATCGGCGTCACCCAGATAGGCCGACCAGCCGAAGCGGTTGCTGGCCTGATTCCACAACCGGTGGCCGGGGTTGTCCAGATCTTTGCGGTCCACCGTGCGGTCGTCGATCATCGGGTACACGAGCAGTTGATGGACCAGCGGCACCTCACCGCGATCGCGGGCGAGCAGTGCCAGCGCCGCGGCCAGCCCGCCGCCCGCGCTTGCTCCGCCGATCGCCACCCGCTCGGGGTCGACCGACGGCAGCTTCGCCAGCCACGTCAACGCGGAGTAGCAGTCCTCCAACGGCGTCGGATAGGGATGCTCGGGCGCCAGCCGGTAATCCACAGAGACCACGCTGATCCCGAGTTCGCTGGAGAACCGGCGGCACAGCTCGTCGTCCTGGGCGGCGGTGCCGATGACGTACCCGCCACCGTGGATCCACAGCAGGGCGGGGGCAGGGACGGGAATCCCCTTGGGCCGGAACAACCGGACCGTCACCCCCGAGGACAACGTCAGCTCTTCGATGTCCGGCGGGGTGTTCTTGCCGATGAAGCGGGTGACCATTCGCATGATCGGCAGCGTCACCGGAGTGACGGCCTGCTTGGGCATGTAGCGGGCGACCTTGCGTAGATCGGGATGGAAATCGGTGGTGGCGGGCACCCGACAAGTTCTACCCCGTATTGCCCTATTTGAGCAGCGGGTCACGCGGTAGGCCCAGGATCCGCTCGGCGATCGTGTTGCGCGTGATCTCCGAGGTGCCGCCGGCGATCGTCATGGCGCGGTTGCCCAGATAGGCCCGCGCCAGAGCCGGATCGCCGTCGGTGACCGCCGCAGCGCCGGCGAGTTCCATCCCCAGTTCGGTGATGTGCTGCGACTGCTCGGCGACCAGCAGTTTGGTGACGTTGCCCTCCGGACCCGGCTCGGCTCCGGCTATCGCGCGGCTGGCCCGGCGCAGGTTGAGCAGCCGAAGCGTATGAGCCTCGGCGATCACCGCCCCTACGGTCCGCACGCGGGTGGCTGCGACCTCGGCTGGCGCCGCGTCCAGCATTTCCACCAGCTGCTTCGGGCCGAACCCTGTCGGAGCGCCCGAACCGCCGCCGATCGAGATCCGCTCGTTGCCGAGCGTCGCGCGCGCCACCAGCCAACCGCGGTTGACCTCACCGACCACGTCGGCGTCCGGGACGAACACCTCGTCGAAGAACACCTCGTTGAAATGCGAGTCGCCGGTGATACCGCGCAGCGGGTTGACCTGTACCCCGTCCGCCGACATGTCGATCGCCATCATCGTCACCCCCGCGTGCTTCGGGGCGTCGACGTCGGTGCGCACAGTCGCCAGCCCCCACTGACACTGGTGCGCCAAGCTGGTCCACACCTTCTGTCCGGTCACCCGCCAGCCACCGTCGACCTTCTTGGCCGCGGTGCGCACCGCCGCGGCATCGGAGCCCGCGCCCGGCTCGGAGAACAACTGGCACCACATCTCCCGGCCCCGCAGTACCGGTTCGACCCAGCGGTCGCGCTGGTCGTCGGAGCCTGCCTGGGCGATCGTCAACGTGACCCAGCCGGTGATGCCCATGTCGGGGATATCGACGCCTCCCGAGCGGAACTCCTCCTCGATCACCAGCTGTTCGAGCGGCCCGGCCGCCCGGCCCCACGGCCGCGGCCAGTGCGGGACGAGATATCCGGAGTCGACCAGGAAGTCGCGTCGCTTCTCGACGGGCAGCTTGCGCCATTCGGCGGCGGCGGCCCGCGCGTCTTCGCGGTACCGCTCGCCCTCCTCGGGCAGCGTGAACGTGGCACCCGCCGCCCTGCCCGCACGCTGGGCGGCGACGATGTCGACCAGCGGATCGGCGCCCGCGCTCAGCACCGCATGCAGCACCCGGGCCCGGCGCAGGTACAGGTGCGCATCATGCTCCCAGGTGAACCCGATCCCGCCGTGCAGCTGAATGTTGTTCTGCGCGTTGCTCACCGAAGCGCGCAGTGCGTGCGCTGCGGCGACCGCGGCCGGGAATGCCGCACCGTCGAGGTCGTCGGCACGTGCGGCGTCCCACACCGCGGCGGTGGTCTGCTCGGCGTCGACGAGCATGTTGGCCGCATGGTGTTTGACCGCCTGGAACGTGCCGATCGTGCGACCGAACTGCTCCCGCACCTTGGCGTACTCCACGGCCATGTCCAGACAGGCCCACGCCACGCCCACGGCCTCGGCCGCCGCCAGGATGCGCAGCACGGTCCGCGCCCGGGCCGCCGCCCCGCGCAGCACCCGCCCGGCGGCCACGGCGACGTTCTGCAGGGTCACGGTGCCGATGCTGCGGGTGGTGTCCATCGACGGGGTCTCGGTGACGGTGACGCCCGGGGCGGCCGCGTCCACCACGACGACGTCGTCACCGGCGGTGAGCACGAGCACTGCGGCGTCGGGGGCACCCAGCACCGCGGGGCACTCGCCGTCGGCGCGGCCGGCGGAGGCGGTCACCGAACCGGTCGTGCCGAGCGCGCCGACCGTCGTCCCGCCGGCCAGACCCGGCAGCAGTTCCGCCCGGAGCGCCTCCGGGGCGCAACGGTCGAGCACCACGGCCGCGGCGACCGTCGGTAGGAAGGGGCCCGGGCAAATTTCGCGCCCCTGCGCCTCGAGCACGATCGCCAGCTCCGGGAGGCCGAAACCGGAGCCGCCGAACGCCTCGTCGACCGCCAGTCCGGGCCAGCCCAGCGCGGTGCCGGCCGACCAGATCTCGTCCGGATGGGACGCGCCGCCGTCCAGGGTCGCGCGGGCGGCGGCCCGTGCGCCCGCGCGCCCGAGGGTGCCGAGTGCGGCGTCGGCGAGACTGCGGTGTTCGTCGGTGATGGCCAGCGCTGAAATCCCCACGGTCCACGTCCTTGTCGCAATTTGACGGTTGTCGAGAGCTGCAGGCGGAGCATAACCGCCGGTCAGCCCGAATTATGAGCCAGATCACGATTACGGCACTTATGCGGCGGCAAACAAACCTCCGATCTTGCGGTTCGGAAGGCCGTAACGGGGGTATCGTTCGCCGCATGACCGTGCGACCGGACATCCGGTACCCAGGCCCTACTCCGTGGTCGCGTGCCAAGTGGCTGTTGGAGGCGCGTCCTGCGGATTACCTCCTGGCCATGAGCGTCGCTTCAGCGTCACTGCCCGTTGTCGGCAAACGTCTCGAGCCGCTCGGCGTGGCCGCCGCGATGAGCATCTTCGGACTGCGGATCGCCCCCGATTTCGTCGCCACGACGGCGCGTTCGATGCTGACCCCCGGCATCGGCGAGGTGAAGCGACGCGAACGCGATCAGACCCACGCGGTGTCCGAGGCCGCGCTGCGCGGCGTGGTCCCCGACGAGGACCTCGCCATCACCTGGCCCGCGCCGGAGAACAAGCCGCCGCTGTGGAACATGCGGGAGCACCGCCGCAACGTGTACCGGTCCTCGGTGCAGTACGGTCCGCTGCCCTCGCAGCTGCTCGACGTCTGGCGGCCCAAGGAGCTGCCGACCGAGCCGGCGCCGGTCCTCATCTTCGTCCCCGGCGGGGCGTGGGTGCACGGCAGCCGCATGCTGCAGGGCTACGAGATGATGGCTCATCTGGCCTCGATGGGTTGGGTGTGCCTGTCCATCGACTACCGCGTGGCGCCGCACCATCGCTGGCCGTCCCACCTGATCGACGTCAAAACCGCTATTGCCTGGGCGCGGGCCAACGTGGACAAATTCGGCGGCGACCGGAACTTCGTCGCGATCTCCGGTTCGTCCGCGGGCGGGCATCTCGCCGCGCTGGCCGGTTTGACCGGTAACGACCCCGAATTGCAGGCCGAGCTGCCCGAAGGCTCCGACACCACCGTCGACGCGGTCGTCGGGCTGTACGGGCGCTACTGCTGGGAGGATCGCTCGACGGCCGAGCGGGCCCGCTTCATGGAGTTCCTGGAGAAGGTCGTCGTCAACCGCAAGGCTGAGCGTCATCCGGAGATCTTCCGCAAGGCCTCGCCGATCGCCCGCGTGCATCAGGCCGCCCCGCCGTTCCTGGTGATCCACGGCAGCGGTGACACGATCATCCCCGTCAAACAGGCCCGTGATTTCGTCGAGCGGCTGCGCTCGGTGTCGCGTTCGGTGGTGGGATACATCGAATTGCCCGGCGCCGGACATGCCTTCGACATGCTCGACGGGGCGCGCACCAAGTCCATGGCCACGGCCGTCGGATTGTTCCTGCGCGAAGTTCACCGCAACCGTGCACTCGTCGGCGCGCAAGAGGTAATTTAGCTCCCTTCCGGGAGAAGGGCGCACGACGTGAAACGCCTCAGTGGGTGGGACGCGGTACTTCTGTACAGCGAATCACCGAATGTGCACATGCACACGCTCAAACTGGCCGTCATCGAACTCGACGACCTCGGTGACCGGAAGTTCGGTGTCGAGGAGTTCCGGCAGGTGATCCACAGCCGGCTCTACAAGCTCGACCCGTTCCGGTACGAGCTCGTCGACATCCCGTTCAAGTTCCACCACCCGATGTGGCGGGAGAACTGCGAGGTCGACCTCGAGTACCACGTCCGTCCGTACCGCGTCGAAAGCCCCGGCGGCAGAAGGCAACTCGACGAGGCCGTCGGTCGCATCGCCAGTAAGCCGCTCGACCGGTCGAAACCGCTCTGGGAGATGTACTTCATCGAGGGCCTGGCGGGCGGCCGGATCGCCGTACTCGGCAAGATCCATCATGCGCTCGCCGACGGTGTCGCCTCGGCCAACCTGATGGCGCGCGGGATGGATCTGCAGACCGGGCCGCAGCGCGACCGCGATTCCTACGCCACCGATCCGCCGCCCAGCCGAAGTGAATTGGTGCGCACCGCTTTCCGCGATCACCTCCGGCAGATCGGCAAGGTGCCGGCGACCATGCGCTACACCGCGCAGGGGCTGCAGCGGGTGCGCAGGAGCAACAAGAAGCTCTCCCCGGAGCTGACCCGGCCGTTCACCCCACCGCCGAGTTTCATGAACCACATGGTCGACAGCACAAGGAGATTCGCGACCGCGACCCTCGCGCTGGCCGATATCAAGCAGACCGCCAAGCACCTGGGCGTGACGATCAACGACATGGTGCTCGGCATCTCGGCGGGCGCGCTGCGCACGCTGTCGCTGAAGTACGACGGGCACGCGAAGCATCCACTACTGGCGTCGGTTCCGGTCAGCTTCGACTTCTCCCGCGACCGGATCTCCGGGAACTACTTCACCGGCGTGATGATGACGGTGCCCATCCAGCTGGCCGATCCGCTCGAGCGGATCCGAGCCGTGCACGACGCCGCCGTCGACGCCAAGGAGACCCACCACCTGATGGGTCCGGAGCTGGTGAGCCGGTGGTCGGCCTACATGCCGCCGGCCCCCGCCGAGGCGCTGTTCCGGTGGCTGGCCACCAAGGACGGCCAGAACAAGGTGCTGAATCTGCCGATCTCCAACGTCCCGGGTCCGCGCGAACCGGGCCGGGTCGGCGGGGCGCTGGTCACCGAGATCTATTCGGTGGGGCCGCTCACCACGGGCAGTGGCCTGAACATCACGGTCTGGAGCTACGTCGACCAACTCAACATCTCGGTGCTGACCGACGGCGCCACCCTCGACGATCCGCATGAACTGACCGACGCGATGGTCGAGGCGTTCATCGAGATCCGCCGCGCGGCAGGGCTTTCCGAGGAGCTGACGGTCATCGAGACCGCGATGGCGCCCTAGCCGCGCTGGGCGTGCACCCAGGTCAGGAACCGCTCGATCGCCTCGGCCGTGTAGTGCCCGCGCGGTGAGCCGTAGAAGTCGAATGCGTGCTGGGCGTGCGGGATCTCCGAGTACGCCACCGGCGCTGTCGACACCTTGCGCAGTTCTTCGACGAACTCGCGGCCCTCGGGCACCGGGATGATCGAATCGTCCGCGCCGTGCAGCACGAAGAACGGCGGCGCGTCCGGACGCAGCCGCGTGATCGGCGAGGCGTCCAGATAGACCTGCCGGTTGCGCGCGAACGGCTTCTTGACGACGAACTTCTGCAGGAATGCGATGAACTGCGGGCGGCCGCTGCCCTCGGTGGTGAACCAGTCGTAACGGCCGTACACCGGGACGGCGGCGACCACCGAGGTGTCGGCGTCCGGGAAGTCGGGCTGCCACTGCGGCTCGTTGGCGGTCAGGGCGAGCAGCGCGGTGAGGTGGCCGCCGGCGGAACCGCCACTGACAGCGACGAATTCGGGGTCGCCGCCGTAGTCGGCGATGTTCTCCTTGATCCAGGCCAGTGCCCGTTTCGCGTCGACGATGTGGGCGGGCCAGGTGTGGCGGGGGCTGACCCGGTAGCCGATCGACACACAGATCCACCCGCGTTCGGTCAGGTGGCTCAGCAGGGGGTAGGCCTGCGGCCGGCGCATCCCGATCGCCCAGGCGCCGCCGGGCACCTGCAGCAGCACCGGCGCCTTGCCGTCGCGCGGCAGATCTGACCGCCGCCAGATGTCGGCGACGTTGGCGCGGTGCGGGCCGTAGCGCACCGTACTGCTCTTCGTGACGTAGCGGCGCCGCGACCACCCGGTGCCGAACACCCCGGCCCGGCGGCGGGCTTTGCGCGCCGGATCGGATCCCGCCGCCACCGCGGCGTAGTCCTCGCCGAGGGCCTCGCGCAGTCCGGCGTCGAAGTACTTCTCGGACGTCACGTTGCGTCGCTGGATGAGCGCGAGCAGCCCCCACGTCACGACCTTGACCACCAACGCGATTCGGCCAGAACGGGTCGAGAAGTGCCCGAGCAGCGCGCGGCGCACGGTGTCGAGTACCGAGCCGGTCAGATAGAGCGGCGCGAGTTCAGAGGTCGGCCAGCCGAACGCGAACGCCGGAATGGTCGGATAGCCCTGACGGCCGAGCGGCTGAACTCCGTTGGCGGCGTTGGCCAATTCGACAGTGGCTGTGAGCAGGGGACGGGGGGTGAACAACGGGCGCAGAGCGCGCGGCAGCCGGGCAATTCTCGTGTTGTCTCTCGGCACAGTGCAGTCAGCCAGATTCTCTCGAATGTGCGGTGTCGGTGCCCGGGGGATAACCCGGGCTCAGGCCACCGAAACCCTGATGGTCGTCAGCCCAGCACCGGGAACCGGCGTTCACCCGCGAGTTCGTCGAGCGCCTGCTGCATGACGCGGCGCACGTGCGCGTCGACCTCGTCGATGTCGGGGTCGTCGCCGAACCCGGCGGTGATGTCGATAGGAGGCAGCACCCGCGTCACGATCTTCGTGGGCAGCGGCAGATTGACCGGCAGCACCGCCGACAGGCCGAACGGAAAGCCGAACGAGATGGGCAGGATCTTCGCGCGCAACAGCTTGTCGATGCGGGTCAGGCGGGCGAGCCATTCACCGCGGGTCAGATAGAACTGGCTCTCCTGTCCGCCGATCGACACCGTCGGGACGATCGGCACCCCGGCGTTGATCGCGGCCCGGACGTAGCCGGTGCGGCCGCCGAAGTCGATGCGGTTCTCCGCCATCGTCGGCCGGTACACGTCGTAGTCGCCGCCGGGGAACACCACCACGACACCGCCGGTGCGCAGCGCCTCGTCGGCATTGTCGTGGTTGGCCGCGATGAACCCGATCTTGCGGAAGAACCCCGCCTGCGGGCCGGTGAGCAGGATGTCGTGCGACAGCGTGTAGACGGGACGGTCGTAGCCGGCCTTCTCGTAGAAGCCCGAGGCGAACACCGGGACGTCCATCGCGAACAGACCGCCGGAGTGGTTGGACACGACCAGCGCTCCGCCCGTCTCGGGGAACGTCTCCAGGCCGTGCATCTCCGCGCGGTGGTAGGTCTTGAGGAACGGCCGCAGGACACTCATCACCCGCTCGGTGAATCCAGGGTCGTAGTGCGCGAGCTCCGATGACGCCACGTGTCCTCCTCGAGCGGAACTGGAACAAGTTCTAGTTTTAGAGTACCCAGACCGGCACCCAGTTTCCCAACCGTCGCTTCCCGGCCGGTTTCTGGACGCGGCCGCGCGGGCATCCGTGGGCCATGGCTCAACCCGACGAACTGCCCCTCGCCGACTACGACCAGCTCGCCCTGCCGGACCTGCGGCACCGCATCCGCTCGCTCGAGGAGCCGCAGCTGCAGACGCTGTTCGAGCACGAGACCTCCCACGGCAACCGCATCCCGGTGCTCGAGATCCTGCACGCCCGCCTCAAGGAACTGCACCAGGGCGCCGAACCGTCCGGCGGCGACCAACGGAACGCGCCGGGCGCCACGTCCACCTCGACCGGGTCGACGGTGCAGGAGAAGACGGCCGCCGAACCCAATACCCCGCTGCGCCACGGCGTCGCCAACCAGACCCCCGCGCGCGGCCGAACATGACAAGATCGGCCCAAACTGTAATCCGGACGCTAGCATCACCCGGGTGAGCGAAGCAGCCGAAACCGAAGCCGCCGTCCTGGTCGAACAGCGCGACCGAATCCTCGTCGTCACCATCAATCGGCCGAAGGCGAAGAACGCCGTCAACCTGGCGGTGAGCCAGGGGCTGGCCGACGCGATGGACCGCCTCGACGGAGATCCGGGCCTGTCGGTGGGTATCGTCACCGGCGCCGGTGGCTCGTTCTGCGCGGGGATGGACCTCAAGGCATTCGCCCGCGGGGAGCGGTGTGACATCGAGGGCCGCGGGCTCGGGTTCACCGAACGGCCGCCGACCAAACCGCTGATCGCCGCGGTCGAGGGCTACGCGCTCGCCGGCGGCACCGAGGTCGCGCTGGCCACTGATCTGATCGTGGCGTCGCGGGAGTCGGCGTTCGGCATCCCCGAGGTCAAACGCGGACTCGTCGCCGGCGGCGGCGGACTGCTGCGGCTGCCCCAGCGCATCCCGTACGCCATCGCGATGGAGCTCGCGCTCACCGGTGACAACCTCACCGCCGAACGGGCGCACGACCTCGGCCTGGTCAACGTGCTGGCCGAACCCCGCGGCGCGCTGGACGCCGCGCTGGAGCTCGCCGGACGTATCACCGCCAACGGACCGCTGGCGGTCGCCGCCACCAAGCGCATCATCGTCGAATCTCGCGGCTGGACGCCCGAGAACCAGTTCGCCGAGCAGATGAAAATCCTCATGCCGGTCTTCGCCAGCAAGGATGCGATCGAGGGTGCGACCGCGTTCGCCGAGAAGCGTCCGCCCCAGTGGACCGGCAGCTGAGACACGTCTTCACCGGCCACATCGCCGGGGTCGGCACCGAGGCGGGCGTACGGCTCGTCATCGGCAGCTGGCAGACGTCCCCGTTCGGCGCCTTCACCGACGTGATGGTGCAGCAGGCCGACGGACAGCGGGTGCTGATCGCGCCCACCCGGCAGGTGGCCGACTTCGTCGCCGGCACCTACCACTTCGACCGCGTCGAGGTGACCCCGGTGGACGGCGCGCTCGTCGGCGACCGGCTCACTGTGCGCAGCGCACCCCTGGGCCTGGACGTAGCGATCGGCGGCCCCGCACCGCTTGATCTGTTGCTGCGATGGGTGCCGGCCCGGCTGGCCGTCGCCCCGTGGTGGCTGCGGGCCATCGATCCCGTGGCGTCGCGAATGGTGCGCGGCGTGCACACGGCCGGGACGGCCGGGAACGGTCGACGCGAGTTCTACGGCGTGCGGCGGTCGAGGCGTGTGGTTGCGGTGTCGGGGCGTTACCGCGACGCCGACCTGGGTGCGCTGACCCGCCTCGAACCGCCCGTCGACTTCGGCTTCGCCTCCGCCCCGTCGACCCCGCAGATCGTCGCGGTGACCACCACCATCATCGAGGCGCCCGGGTTTCGCCCGGGCGCCGGAGGGAAACAGTGACCGCATGGACACCCTGGCCAAGATCGGACGCGCCGAACGACGGATCGTGAAGGTGCAGCGACGGCTGTGGCTGGCGCAGCTGCTGATGTGGCCGACGGTGCTGCTCACCGGTGCCGGGGTGGTCGCGGCGGTGGCGCTGGTGGTGCGCCGGCGCAGCCGCGGGGGCCGGCACGAACTGCCGGAGACCCCGGGCGCCCACCGTGCCGACGGGGACGCCGCGGGCACCGACGGTCAGCTGCCGCACCTGCAACCGCCGGGTGCTTGACCTGAACCTGGCTCGAGGTTGCACTATGACCGTGTGACTGCAGCTGCCTATCTCGACCGCATCGGATTCCACGGCGAGGCCCCGCCGACCCTGGAGGCACTGCAGGCGATCGTCGCCGGACACCTCCGGTCGATCCCGTTCGAGAATCTCGATCCGCTGCTGGGGGTACCGGTCGCCGATCTGAGCGCACCGGCGCTGGCCGCGAAACTCGTGCAGCGCCGCCGCGGCGGCTACTGCTACGAGCACAACGGTCTGCTCGGATATGTGCTCGAGGCGTCGGGATTCGGTGTGGTGCGGTTGGCCGCGCGGGTGGTCTGGATGAAGGACGACGGCGTACTGCCCGCCCAGACCCACCAGCTCTTGGCGGTCACGGTGCCCGGCGTCGACGGCCGATTCCTGGTCGACGTCGGCTTCGGGGGCCAGACGCCTTCCGCGCCGCTGCGGTTCGAGACCGACACCGAACAGCCCACCCGCCACGAGCCCTACCGGATCCGGGCGGTGGCCGACGGGCCCGAGGACTACGTCGTCGAGTCCCTGATCAACGGCACGTGGCATCCGCTGTATCTGTTCTCCGACCGTCCGCGGCCGCGCATCGACCTCGAGGTCGGCAGCTGGTACGTCTCGACCCATCCGAATTCGGTGTTCGTGGTCGGGCTGACGGCATCGCTCGTCACCGACGACGCCCGCTGGAACATGCGCGGCCGCAACCTCGCCGTCCACGCGAACGGTGGCACCGAACGCACCCGATTCGACACGGCCGCAGAGGTTCTCGACACCCTCGTCGGGCGCTTCGGTATCGATCTCTCCGACGTGGGGGAGCGCACCGACATCGAAAAGCGGGTGCACGAGGTGCTCGACACCTAGGCGCCACGCCCCGGGCGACACCAGCAGGAATCGTCATGTCCCTGCCGCGCGATCCGGACCATACTCATGGCTGTGAGCGAGCCGGCGACCCCTGCGCGCAGAGACCGACTGCGTGAACTGCTCGACGCCGTCGTCGACGCCGAGAACGCGGCCGTCGGAGACATGGCGCGCAGCAGCTTCTCCTCGGAGTTCCACTTCTCCCGGGAGATCCGCAGGCTGACCGGCGAAGCCCCTGCCGCGCTGCGCCGCCGCATCATCCTCGAGCGGGCGGCGTGGCGGCTGCGTCGCGGCGAACCGGTCTCCGCCGTCGCCGCGCAGGAGGGCTGGTCCTCACCGGAGGTTTTCTCGCGGGCCTTCCGCCGCACGTTCGGGGTGCCGCCGTCACGGGCTGCCGAGGTGGACTTCCGGGTACCGGCGCCGAACGGACTGCATTTCCATCCGCCGCAGTCGCTGTGGCTGGATGGCGACGACCGAGACGACGAAGCCGGGCCCGGCGGTCGGGCCCCCGACACCGTCCGCCTGATGGTCGCCCACGACATCGCCGACACCGCATACCTCATCGACTGCGCGACCGCACTCTCGGAACACCAATGGCGCCAAGAACTCTGGCCGGGACACCAGGTGCTGGACTGGGACGGACCGGAACCGGGAGTCGGCGCGGTGCTGTGTGCGACGGTCTGGACCAAGGCCGTGTGGCTGGCGACGATCGAGGGCCGCGACTATCCGGAGCGCGTGTCGGCCGCGACGGCCACACCCGTCGAACTCGCCGAACACCACCGCGAGGTGGGGCAGCGCTGGACGGCGATGGTGGCCGAGTGCTCGGCGGCGGGCCGGATGGGCGACACCGTCATCGACGCGCTGTGCGATCCGCCGGAGTCGTTCCAGCTCAACGGAATCGTCGCGCACGTCTTGACCTACGCCGGGCACCGGCGCGAACTGGCCCGGACGATGCTGGCCCGGCTCGGCGTGCCCACCCGGCGCGGCGATCCACTCGAATGGATGCGGGAGAACTGATATGGCGTGCATCTACTACACGGCCTCCAGTCTGGACGGCTACATCGTCGACGACGCGGACAGCCTCGACTGGCTGCTGAGCCGCCACATCGATCCCCACGGCCCGTTCCACTACGAGGACTTCGCGGCCGGTGTCGGTGCGCTGGTGATGGGTTCGGCCACCTACGAATGGATCGTTCACCACGAGCAGGGTGCCTGGCCGTACACCCAGCCCAGCTGGGTGACGACCAGTCGGCCGCACATCATCGACGATGCGCATCCGGTGCGCACGTTCTCCGGCGACGTGCGCGACCTGTATCCCGAGCTGGTGGCCGCGGCCGGCGACAGGCACGTGTGGGTGGTCGGAGGCGGTGTCATCGCCGCACAGTTCGTCACCGCCGGCCTGGTCGACGAGATGGTGGTGACCTACGCGCCGTGCTCACTGGGCGCGGGATCGCCGGTGCTGCCGGTCCGCTCGGAGTGGACGCTCGCCGAAACCGCCGTCAACGGCGAGTTCCTCTGTGCCCGATGGGTTTCGGTGAGACCGGTCAGCGGCTGACGGCGGGCACGCCGAAGCGGCGGATGAATTCCCGCGACTTGATCAGGAACTCGAGCTGCGCATCGACCTCACGCAGCGGGTCGACGCTGCGGGTCGCGCGGCACAGCACCACCGCCCCCTCCAGCGCCGCGATGCACGTGATCGACAGCGACGCCGCCTCGGCCGGTTCGCTGCCGTCGACCTCGAACGCCCGCGTCAACGCATCCCGCCAGTGCTCGAAGATCGCCCCGGCGACGGAGGTCAGCTGTGGTTCGTCCTCGGCGGCGCCGATGGCCGCACCCGCCACCGGGCAGCCCGCGGTGAACTCGCTGTCGGACAGCAGCGTGGTCCAGAACTCGACGAACCGGTGCACCAGATGCAGTCCGCCCTTGGCTGCGGCCTGGTCGATGACCGCGGTGATGGACTCGCCCGCGTACTTCAGCGCCTCGAAGACGATCTGATTGCGGCCTTCGGGGAAGTGGTGGTAGACGCTGCCGCGGGGAGCGCCGCTGCGCTGCAGCACCTCGTCGATGGTGACGCCGGCCGCGCCGCGTTCCCGGAGGACATCGGCGGCGCTGATCAGCATGCTGGTGCGCGTGGCACCTCGGTGGGGGCGGGTCTTGGTCATCAGATCCAGGTCAGGCGGCGGAAGGCGGACGGTGCGGCGTGGAACGCCACACCGGTCGCGCGGGGAACGTGAAGCGGCGACCGCGCGGGAGGTAATGGACGAACTTCCGGCCGGCGATGTTGAGTTCGACCATCCACATGGCGGTCCTCCTGTTCTATGACAGAAAGCATAGAACAGCCCGCTCGGGTCCACCAAGCGGGATATCGGACCCCGGGGGATGCGCCGTAACTATGAATATGGTCATAATAGGTGCGGCGCCCGAACCGGCGGCCCCGGAGCGGGCGCCACACCAACGTTCGAAAGGGCCCGCACGCTGGGGAAATACCAGCCTGCGGGCCCTTTTCGTATCGGCCTACTCCGGCGTGTAACCGAACGGCAGCAGCGTGCTCTTGGCCTGGCAGTACTGCTCGATGCCCTCCGGCCCGTTCTCCCGGCCGATGCCCGAGTTCTTGTAACCGCCGAACGGTGCACCCGGATCGAACGCGTACATGTTCACCGCGTACGTGCCGGTGCGGATCTTGCTCGCGATCTCGAGGGCCTTCTTGTTGTCGGTCGTCCACACGCTGCCGGCCAGCCCGTAGACCGAATCGTTGGCGATCCGGACCGCGTCGGCCTCGTCCTCGTAGGGGATCACCGCCAGCACCGGTCCGAAGATCTCCTCCTGGGCGATCGTCATCGAGTTGTCGACGTCGGCGAAGACCGTGGGCTGCACGAACCATCCGCTGTCCAGGCCGTCGGGGCGGCCGCCACCGGTGACGACCCGGGCACCCTCCTCGGTGCCCTTCTTGATGTAGCTCTCGACGCGTTCGCGCTGCTTCTCGCTGATCAGCGGGCCGATCGCGGCGTTCGCGTCGTCGGGCAGGCCGACCGGCATGGCGGAGACGAAGTTGGCCAGCTTCTCCACCACCTCGTCGTAGCGCGAGCGTGGCGCCAGCACGCGGGTCTGCGCGACGCAGGCCTGGCCGGAGTTCATCACCCCGGAGAACGCCAGCATGGGCAGCGTGCTGTCCAGATCGGCGTCTTCGAGGACGATCGCGGCAGACTTGCCGCCCAGCTCCAGCGTGCACGGCTTGAGTTTCTCGGCGGCCAGCTTGCCGATCTCCTTGCCGACGGCCGAGCTGCCGGTGAACGTGTACTTGTCGATGGCGTCGCTGGCCGTCAGCGCGCGGCCGGTCTCCGGACCGCCCGGCACGATGGACAGCACGCCCTCGGGCAGGCCGGCCTCGGCGAACATCTGCGCCATCGCGAACACCGACAGCGGCGTCTCGGCGGCGGGCTTGAGCACGATCGTGCAGCCGGCCAGCAGGGCCGGGCCCAGCTTGTTGGCGGCCAGGAAGAACGGCACGTTCCACGCGGTGATCGCACCGACCACACCGATCGGCTCGCGCGTCACCAGCGTCTGGCCGTAGATGCCGTCGCGGATGTCGGACCAGGTGAACTTGTCGGCCGCACCCGCGTAGTACGTGAACGCGGCCATGGCCGCGCCGTACTGCATCATGTCGACGATCATCGCCGGCTGCCCGGTCTCGGCCTTGAGCAGGAACTTCAGCTCGTCGCCGCGCTCCTCCATCAGTTTGACGGCAGCGCCGAGCACCGCGGCCCGCTCGGCCGGCGACATCTTCGGCCACGGACCCTCGTCGAACGCCTTGCGGGCGGCGGCGCACGCGGCGTCGACGTCGGCCGCGGCCGCCAGCGGCACCTGGCCGACCTTCTCGCCCGTCGCGGGCGAGAAGACGTCGATGACGTCGGAGGTGGACGGCTCGACCCACTTGCCGCCGATGAACAGCTTGTCGTACGAAGTCTGATACGACGTTTCCACAGTCTGTGTCATGGCGGTCACACTACCGAAGGTCCGGCCGAACGAGAACCTGTTGCAGTTCGGGGCTGCAGCACCAGGACGAGATTGCTCACGAGGAACTCCCGCAGCCCGGGCACCCGGGTCAGCCACCACGCCCAACGTGGGTGGTAGCGGGGAAAAGCGGCCACCAGCGCACCCGTCGACGCAGCCCAGCGCAGACCGTCGGCGGCCGACACCGCGAAGAGCGACGATCCGTAGTCGTTCTTCGGCCGATGGCCGTGTCGGCGGGTGTAGCGCTCGGCGGCCCGGGCGCCGCCGAGATAGTGGGTCAGCCCCATCTCGTGCCCGCCGAACGGGCCCAGCCAGACGGTGTAGGACAGCACCGCGAGCCCGCCCGGACGGGTTACGCGCAGCATCTCCGCGCCGAGCCGCCAGGGCTCGGCGACGTGTTCGGCGACGTTCGACGACAGGCAGATGTCGACGCTGCCGTCGGCGATCGGCAGCGCCGTCCCGGACGCCCGGATGAAGCGGCGGGAGCTGTCACCGGATGCCGCCGCCGGGGCGGCTCCGGCGTGCATCTCCCGCGGATCGGGCTCCACCCCGAAATAGGTCATGCCGTGACGGGCGAACGCCTCCGCGAAGTATCCGGGCCCGCCGCCCACGTCGAGCACCGTGCGCCCCGCCGGGGTGTCGCCCGTGGCGGCCTGCCACAGCTCGGCCACCATGGCCGCGGTGTCGTCCGCGAGGGCGCCGTAGAACCGGGCCGGATCGCGCTGCTCGAAGCGGAACTCACCGAGCAGTCGCACCGACCGCGACAGGGTGGCCCGGCGGGCGAAGGTCTCGGTGGCTGCCACCGGTCGACCCTAACCAGCCGTTAGGCTGGCTGACGATGTCCTCCCGTCGGCCTGATCGGCCATTACGTTCGGTGTTGCTGCTGTGCTGGCGCGACACCGGGCACCCGCAGGGCGGCGGCAGCGAGATGTACCTGCAGCGGATCGGGGAGCAGCTGGCGGCCGCCGGCGTTCAGGTGACCCTGCGGACCGCGCGCTATCCCGGATCGGCCCGGCGCGAGACCGTCGACGGTGTGCACGTCTCGCGGGCCGGCGGTCCGTACACCGTGTACCTGTGGGCGCTGCTGGCGATGGCGCTGGCCCGCGTCGGGGTGGGTCCGCTGCGGCGGGTGCGCCCGGACGTGGTCGTCGACACCCAGAACGGGCTGCCGTTCCTGGCCCGGCTGATCTACGGCCGCCGCGTCGCGGTGCTGGTGCATCACTGCCATCGCGCGCAGTGGCCGGTCGCGGGTCCGGTGCTGGGCCGCATCGGCTGGTTCGTCGAATCGTGGCTGTCGCCGCGGGTGCACCGGCGGGCGCAGTACGTGACGGTGTCGCTGCCGTCGGTGCGCGACCTCGACGAGCTGGGCGTGGACGCGGCACGGATCGCGGTCGTGCGCAACGGGCTCGACGAGGCCCCGGCGCACACGCTGACGCTGCCGCGGTCGGAGACGCCGCGGATCGCGGTGCTGTCGCGGTTGGTGCCGCACAAGCAGATCGAAGATGCCCTCGCCGCCGTCGCCGCGCTGCGCGGCCGGGTGCCCGGACTGCACCTCGACGTGGTCGGCGGGGGCTGGTGGCAGCCGAACCTGGTCGAGCATGCGGCCCGCCTGGGTATCAGCGCCGCGGTGACGTTCCACGGTCACGTCGACGACGACGTCAAACACGCTGTGCTGCAACGATCCTGGGTGCACGTGCTGCCGTCGCGCAAGGAGGGCTGGGGGTTGGCGGTGACCGAAGCCGGTCAGCACTCGGTGCCGACGGTCGGCTACCGGTCCTCCGGCGGGCTCACCGACTCGATCGTCGACGGGGTGACGGGTCTGCTGGTCGACGACCTCGACGGGCTCATCGACGCGGTCGACCGGCTGCTCGGCGATCCGGTGCTGCGCGAGCAGCTCGGCACCAAGGCGCAGGCCCGCAGCGGGGAGTTCTCGTGGCGGCAGAGCGGGCTGGCCATGCGTGAGGTGCTCGATGCGGTGTGCGCCGGCCGTCACGTGTCAGGTCTGGTGTGGCCCACGTCGGAGCCGTCTGCGTAACGGTACGGCGATCTTCGCACCGGACGTCCGCCACAGCGTTACGCAACCCGCCAGTCCGGACCCGGCCAGCAGCGCCAGCCACGCCACGTGCACAGCGATGAGCAGAGTGCGGTGCGGCGAACTCGTGGCGTCGCCGCCCACCCGGTACACCGCGAGATCGTCGTCGCGGTAGGCCACCGGCAGGTCCAGCGCCGATCCACCGGCTTCGACCACCACCCAGCCCACGCCCGCGTCGGCCAGTTGCCGCGCCGACGCCCCGTCCATCACCAGATCCTGGACCGCCCGCGCGCGGCCGCCCTCCCCGGGCACCGTCGTCCCGGCGACGTTGAGGTCGCCGGTGCTGAGCACGTCGGCGCGCACCCACCGCGGCAGCGGGTCCAGCACCGGCGCCGAACCCGCCCAGTCGAACTGCCGCATGCTGTCCGGCGGTAACACCGCGACCGGACGCGGATCGGCGTTGACGATGTCCGCGGCCGCCGACCAGCCCGCCGGATACCGCACCGCCACCATCCGGTTGCCGACGCCGTACGCCAGATCCGGCAGCACCGCGACGAGCAACGCACAGCTCACCGCGCCGACCGCCGCTACCGGAACGCGCCCCCGCAGCGCCACCACCACACCCGCCGCCGCGACGGCGTAACCCGGCACCGCCAGCGCCACCCACTTCTGGCCGTCGCGCAGTACGCCGAGCCCGGGCAGTACGCGCACGATCGCCTCCACGGCGGCCAGCCCCGGACCGGTGGCCATCAGCGCAGGGAACACCACCGCCGCGACCGCCAGCACCAGCAGCGGCACCGCGGCAGGCCTGCGCACCGCCACCGTCGCCCCGACCGCCACCACCGCGAGCAGCGCCAGCGTGGCGACGACGGCGAACAGCCCGGTCCGGGAGTCGGGGACCGCCTCCGCGTTCCAGATGCCGCCGAGGCCGGCCAGACTGCCCAGCGTGCCGAGCCCCGGTTCGGCCCTGGCCGCGAACACCGCGACCCCGGAGGCCATCGATCCAGACACCGTCGCCGCCAGCGACTTCGACACCGCTGCGGCCACCAGCCACGGCGCCGCCGTCACCAGCAGCGCGGCCAGCGTCGCGGCCACCACCTGCCACCGTCGCCGGCCGGCGCCCGGCGCGCACACGCCGACCAGTGCGACCGCCGTCGCGAGCAGCGCACCGGTCGGTGTCAGCCCGGCCAGCGCGATCCAGAACGGCAACGGCCACCAACCGCCCGAACCGTCGCGCAGCCGCAGCACCGTGGCGGCCACCCATGGCAGGGCGCCGTAGCCCACCAGCAGACTCCAGTGCCCCTGCAGCAGCCGCTCGGCGACGTACGGATTCCAGATCGCCACGGTCACGGCCACGCACCGGCCGGGCACACCGGCGTCGGGCAGCACGGTCGCGGCCAGTCGGGCCGCACCCCAGCCGGCCAGCCACAACCCGGCGACCAGCAGCGCCTTGACCACGATCCCGCCGTCGAGCACCTGCGAGGCCATCGCAACCGCGAAGTCCTGCGGCAGTGCACGCGGCGCGGCCTCGGACAGGCCGAGCGCCGCGTCGGACAGATAGGACCGCGGCGTGGACACCGCGTCGCGCAGCAGCAGATAGCCGGGTGCCAGCAGTGGCGCCGTCACCAGCAGCGACAGCGCCAGCGCGTAGACCGGCGGCAGGTGGCGGGCGATCAGACCGGTCGGTCGGGCGGTAGGTCGGTCGGCCGCTGCGCCGGGAGTTTCTCGGTTCTGGCCTCGGCGCCCGGCACCGGCTGTCCGGCGTCGTCACGCTGGAAGAACCCGTTGTCGGTGTCGTCGAGACCGGGGTCGGCCAGCGCCGATTCGGCGCGCAGGCTGAACGATCCGAGCAGCGCGCCACCGACCAGGAAGACCAGCCCCAGGGCGGTGAAGGTGATCGGCAGGATGCGGCCCCACAGCGCAATCCGGTCCCGCTCGCTGCGGGCGGCCGCGACCTGCGACTCGACGGTCTCCTCGTCGTAGGAGATCTTGTAGTCCACGAAGGTCACCTCGGGCCGCAGCGCGTCGCGGGCGTAGTAGTGGTTCGCGTGCTCGTCGGTCTTGATGATCGTGCCGGACACCGGATCGACCCAGAAGGTGCGCTGCGCGGCGTAGTAGCGGCTCATGGTGATCGGTTCCTCGGGATCACCCTCGAGGCCCCACAGCCCGGCGCGCGCCGTGACCTGGCTGTCCGCGTCGTCCTCGTAGAGCGACGAGTACTTCACCGGTTCGACGAGCTCGCCCTCCTCGTCGTAGCCGACGTTCTGGGTGAAGCGCAGCGCGGTCAGGCCATTGACATCTTCCTCGCCGTCGTAGTTGGCGTCGTAGGCCTTCTGCGCGATCGGGTCGAACATCGGGTAGCTCTTCTTCTCCGTGTCGAACGGGAAGCGGTAGGTCAACCCCTCGTGCGGCAGGGCGATGCTCGTGGGTGGATCCTGGTCGCCGATCGCGCGCGGCTTCTGCACCGACCCACCCGGGTTGCTCTCGCTGGACACGGCCATGGCCGAGGAACGGTCCATCGTCACGGTGTCGACCATCGCCAGCATCAGCCCGTTGTCCTGCTGTTTGTCGGTGCGCCGCAGCGTACTGCCGACCTCCAGGGTGACGACCTCGGCGTTGGCCGGTGATTCAACGGTGAGCTGCTGCTGCATCGTCATCGGCACATCGCGGTCCACCACGAACCGTTCGCCCAGCAGCGAGGCCGGGTCGAACGCGGTGCCGGTCCCGTCGCTGACCAGGGTGGCGTCCAGGTTCAGCGGAACCTTCGCGATCTTGCCCTTGGTGTAGGTCGACAGCAACAGCGCGGCGATCAGCAGGGCAGCTCCCAGCCCCATGAGTCCGCACGCTGCGATACGCAGCGCAACTGCGCGGTTCAATCCGTGCTCCCTTCGGCCCGGGTACGCCCCAGAACTGCACCGCCACCTGCCCCGACCCGGGAGTGGAGGCAAAAACCGGTTCGACACTAACAGCACTCATTAAGGCGCGACTTACTCCGACCTGGTGGCGAGCCGAACCCGGCCGACGACGCTGGCACACTGACTCAGGTGACGACGGACGAGCAGATCGGGGGCACCCGCAGTTTCCTGCCCGCGGTGGAGGGCATGCGCGCCTGCGCGGCCATCGGCGTCGTCGTCACCCACGTCGCGTTCCAGACCGGCCACACCGAAGGCGTCGACGGGCGGTTCTTCGGGCGCTTCGACCTCGCGGTCGCGGTGTTCTTCGCGCTGTCGGGTTTCCTGCTGTGGCGCGGCCATGCCGCCGCGGCCCGCGGCCTGCGCGCGATCCCGCCGACCGGGCACTACCTGCGCTCGCGACTGGTGCGCATCATGCCGGGCTATCTGGTCGCGGTGGTGGTGATCATGTCGCTGCTGCCCGACCGGGTGGCCGATCCGACGGTGTGGCTGGCCAACCTCACGCTCACGCAGATCTATGTGCCGCTGACGCTGACGGCGGGGCTGACTCAGATGTGGAGTCTGTCTGTCGAGGTCAGCTTCTACCTGGCGCTGCCTCTGTTGGCGCTGCTGGTGCGACGGTTCCCGGTCGCGGCGCGGATACCCGTGCTCCTGATCGCCGCGATCGCCAGCCTGTTCTGGGTGTACATCCCGTTCGACGGCGCCTCGGGCCACAACCTGTGGAACTGGCCGCCTGCCTTCTTCTCCTGGTTCGCCGCGGGCATGATCCTGGCGGAGCTGACGGTGCGGCCGGTCGGCTGGATGCACCGGATGGCGCGGCGGCGCTGGCTGATGGCGGCGATCGCGGTGGCGGCGTTCGCGATCGCGGCGTCGCCGCTGGCCGGGCGGGAAGGGCTGCAGCCCGGCACCATCGGCCAGGTCACGCTCAAGACGGTGATGGGCGCGATCCTGGCCGGCGCGCTGTTGGCGCCGCTGGTGCTCGACCGGCCCGACACCCCGCACCGCATCCTGGGCAGCCCCCTGATGGTGACGCTGGGCCGCTGGTCCTACGGGCTGTTCATCTGGCATCTGGCGGCGCTGGCGATGGTGTTCCCGCTGATCGGCGAATTCGCGTTCAGCGGGCACATGCTGACCGTGCTGCCGCTGACGCTGTTGTTCGGCTTCGCGATCGCCGCGGTCAGTTATGCGCTGGTGGAGAGCCCGTGTCGGGAGGCGTTGCGGCGCTGGGAGTTGCGGGCAGGCAAATCCGGTGCGACGCCCGCCCGTCACGCGCCGCCGCTGGATAGCAGCGTCACCGACGCGGCGGAGCCGATCTCGCGCTGACCGTCGGTGATTTTGGGGCCACCATGAGCGGGGTATCCGCTGGCGATCCGTCGGAAGGTCCCCATGGCGAGAACGCGCACCACGGCCGCGCCCGTATCCGGGTGGGCGCCGTTCTCCTCGCCCGTGTACCGCGCGCTGTGGATCGCGCAGCTGGTGTCCAACATGGGGACCTGGATGCAGACCGTCGGTGCGCAGTGGATGCTCGTCGGGGACCCGGACGCGGCCGTGCTGGTGCCGCTGGTGCAGACGGCCACCACGCTGCCGGTGATGCTGCTCGCTCTGCCGTCGGGGGTGCTGGCCGACCTGGTCGACCGGCGGCGGCTGCTGATCGCCGCCCAGGCCGCGATGGCGTCGGCGGTCGCACTGCTGGCCACCCTCAGCGGGACGGGGCTGGCGACGCCGTCGGTGCTGCTGCTCCTGCTGTTCCTGATCGGCTGCGGTCAGGCGCTCACCGCGCCGGCCTGGCAGGCGATCCAGCCCGAACTCGTCCCGCGCGAGCAGATCCCGGCCGCGGCCGCGCTGAGCAGTATGAGCGTCAACGGGGCGCGTGCGATCGGACCTGCGGTCGCCGGGGTGCTGGTGTCGCTGTCGGGTCCGACGCTGGTGTTCGCGCTCAACGCGGTGTCCTTCGTGGGGATCGTCGTGGTGCTCGCCTTCTGGCGCCGGCCCGCCGACGACCGGACGATGCCCTCGGAGCGGCCGCTGGCCGCATTGAGCGCCGGCGGGCGGTACATCCGCAGTTCGCCGGTGGTCCGCCGGATCCTGCTGCGGACCGTGCTGTTCATCGCGCCCGGCAGCGCGCTGTGGGGATTGCTCGCGGTGATCGCCGACCGGCAGCTACACCAGTCCTCTGCGGGTTACGGGGTGATGCTCGGTGCACTCGGGGTCGGTGCGGTGTCGGGGGCCGTGGTGCTGACGCGGCTACAGGCCGTGTTCGGTCAGACCGCCCTGCTGGCGACCGCCGCGGTCGGTTTCGCGGCCGCGACGACGGTGCTGGCGCTCGTCCCGGTGTTCTGGGTCGTGCTGGTCGCGCTGGTGGTGGGCGGCCTGTGCTGGCTGATGTCGCTGTCGACGCTGAACGCCTCGATGCAGCTGAGCCTGCCGGCGTGGGTGCGGGCCAGGGGTCTGTCGGTCTACCAGCTGGTGTTCATGGGCGGCCAGGCGCTGGGCTCGCTGGTGTGGGGTCTGGTGGCGGGCGCCACCAGCAGTGTGACGGCGCTGCTGATCAGCGCCGCGTTGCTGCTGGTGTGCGCGGTGTCGGTGCTGTGGTGGCCGCTGCACCGCAGCACCGGCAACCTCGACGTGACCCCGTCGGCGCACTGGCCCGAACCGGCGCTGGTGTTCGAACCGGCGGCGCCCGACGGACCCGTCGTCGTTCTCAGGTCCTATTGCGTCGCGCCCGAGGACGAAGCGGGGTTCCTCGCGGCGATGGCGCGCGTCGGACGGTCCCGGCAGCGCACCGGCGCGTCACAGTGGCAGCTGTTCCGCAGCGGTGAGGATGCGGACACCTTCGTCGAGGGCTGGGTGGTGCGGTCGTGGCAGGAGCATCTGCGCCAGCACGTCACCCGGCAGACGGGTCAGGATCTGCTGGCCGAGCAGGCGGTGGAGCGGTTCGTCCGGGGGGAGCCGACGGTGCGGCATCTGATCGCGGTGCATCCGACCGACCGGCCGACGAGGTGAGCGCGACGGAGGCGGCGAGGGTGGCGACCGAGATCAGCGCGAGTAGCTGCACGCCTGCCGCGTGGCCGACGTAACCGTCCACCGAACGCCACGGATGCTGGGCCAGCGCGGCCCCGGCCAGGATCAGCCCGCCGGCGGTGACGCCGACGGTCAGGCGGTCCCGCAGCCGCTCCCGGTGGCGCAGCAGGTACAGCCCGCCCAGCGCGAGGCCCACCACCGCCACGCCGACGACCCCGGAGACGACGGCGCCGATCGCCACCGCGCCGGCGCTCGCGACCACGGGTCCGGGTGACCACGGGCGGACCGCGGGATCGGCGGAGCGTCGGCGGGCGGGTAGCCAGGCCAGCAACGCGAGCAGCGGCAGCAGCGACAGCCCGACGATCAGCCCGGCGCGGTAGAGCGTGTTGGAGGCGAACGCCAGCGTGACGGTGCCCGTCGTCGCCGCGGGCACCAGCCAGCCCTGCTGCCAGCCGTTGACGACGACCGGGGTGAGCTCGGCGCCGTCGGCCGTCCGCGCATGCCAGCCCGGGTTGACGCTCTCCGGCACCACCAGCACCCGGTCGCGTTGCGCGCCGAGCACCGTCACCTCCCGCCGGTCCGGACCCCAGGCGCCGGTGTCGGCCAGGGTCGTACCCGCGGGACGGATCTGCGTGCTGAGCGGTCCGGTCAGCTGGACGCCGTCGACGACGAAGGCGTTGCCGGGGCTGACGAGCAACTCCTGCTCCCCGGCAGACAGCTCGATCGGTTCGGTCCGGCACGGCCGGGCGGACACCGGCTCGCCGTCGAGCAGATCGCCGACGGTGGTGGTGACCTCGGTGGGCACGAACTGCCCGGCGACGCCGATGATCGGGCCCTGCCCGCAGGGCAGCGACACCTCCCGCGAGCGGTTGGCCGTGGCGTCGGCCGCGCCGATCGGCCGGCCGGCGCTGTCGAGGGGGACGACCTCCGCCAGCCCGGGCGGTTTGAGCTGGTCGAATCCCAGTGCGGTGCGGTCGATGACGTCCTTCCAGTCCAGCAGCGACACCTTGATCTCGGAGGTGCGGTGCGGGGCCAGCGCGAGGGTCTGCGACTTCGCGGCCGGCGGCAACTCGCGGATCTGCGGACCGTTGCCCAGGTCGACGGCGACCAGCGTGGGATGTGCGGGCGGCTGCGTGCGGCTCGGCGTGACCCGCACGGCGGCGACCTCGGTCTCGGTGGGCAGCGTCAGCGTCAGCGTCGGCGGGCTGCGGCGCTGGGTCACCCGCTGCGGCGCCGTCCATGCCGTATCGGGGTCGCCGTCGGCGGCGGCGAACGCCGAGCCGAGGATGTCGATCACCTCGGAGTCGCCGGTCGCCCGGATCGCGTCGGGCTGGGCGATCAGCTCGGCCAGATTCGGCCCCTGCCGGGCCCGCAGCCACACCGTCGGCGTCACCGGCATCGCGGTCGGCACCGTCAGGGTGCGGCTCAGGTTGACCGGCTCCTCCGGGGACAGCGCCATCGTGGCCGCGCACTTCACGCCCTCGGGGCTGTCCACGCACCCCGGCCGGCCCAGCATCTCCGATCCCAGATCCCATTGCGCCACCGCCGAACCCTCCGGCGGTCCCGGGACCACGACGGTGTGGCGGAGCTGGACCGGCGTGGCGAAGCCGTTGGCGTCGTACTGGGTGACCGACAGATCGGTGATGCCGAACTGCACACCGCTGGACCCGTCGTCGGTGCCGGTCGCGGTCAGCCGCACCCACGGCGTCTCCCCGTAGGGCAGGGCGACTGTCAGCGGTTTGCCCGGTTCGTCGAACCGCAGGGTCGTCGTGCCGTTGACGGTGGCCACCTCGATCCGGCGGACCTGCGCGCCGATGGCCGTGGCGCTCGGCGTGACGGTGATCGCGGCGTTGGTGACGGGTTTGTCGAAGTCGATCTGCAGCCACTGGCCCAGCGCGGCCTGCAGGGAATTGGACACCCAACTGGTGGACGAGTCGGAGTCGATGACGGCGGCCGGGCCCGTCGCCGGCGCCACGTTCGGCAGCGCGGTCGAGTCGGCCGCCGAACTCGACACCGTCAGCCGGCCACCGCTCCACCGCCCGTACACCGGATCCGTGCCCGCTGACGGATAGTCGGGCACCCGGTTGAAGGTGTGGCGCCGATCGTCGGGGGTGCGGATCGCCGACGAGTGGTCGTCGACGCGGCCGTAGTCGGTCTCCCGGGCGGTCGGGGTATCGGTCACGGTGACCACCGGCACCGGCAGCCCGGCGCGCTGCGCGTCGGCGGTCAGCAGCATCGGCCCCAGCGGCGGTTGGCCGAGCAGCCGCCGGCGCTCGTCGATGCGCAGCAGCGCCTCGGGGGCGCCGTCGATGCGGGCCATCGCGTCGGCGTCGACCAGATATGGCGCCGCCGGATTGTCCTGCGTCGCGACGCGGTAGATCTCCACCGGCGGATAGTCCGGTCGCAGCCCGCTGTCGGTGACGAACCCCTCCAGGGTGCCGGGGCCGACGGGGTCGCCGAACTGTGCGACGCGGGTCAGCCCGGGGGAGCCGTCGATCGCGCGGTGCACCAGGATCGGGCGGGCCGAGCGGGACGCCTCCGGATCGAGGTCGTTGCGGACCACGACGTAGGAGATGCCCTGCCGGGCCAGGGTGTCGGCCAGACCGGCCGAGGGCCGGCCCGCCGCGAGCAGGCGCTGCACCGAGTCGAGTGCGCGGATGGTCTCCGGCGGCGTGAGCGGGATCGAGTCGCGCACCCCCCACGGGCTGTCGCCGAGCACCTGCAGCGGCTCGTCGTGGCTGCTGCCCCAGATCTGGGTGGCGAACGGCGCACCCGGCACCACCAGCACCCGGCCCGCCGTCGGGCCGCCGGTGTTGTGCTCATCGAGCCACTGCGCGGCGTCGTGCCAGTACGGCGGGATGGCGGTGAACGCGCCGGGCGGGGTGAGCCGGCCCGTCCACGCCAGCGACGTACCCGCGGCCAGCGCGGTCAGCACGACGAGGCCGACGGCGACGCGCCGGTCCCGTTCGGGATGGGCGAGCGCGTCGATCCACACCGGCCGCGGGACGCTGCCGGGCAGCGGGACCCGTCCCAGCAGATGGGTCAGCCCCAGCGCCAACGGCAACCGCAGCACGGGGTCGAGTTTCTGCAGATTGCGCAGCGGTGTGCCGTCGGCGTCGAGGAAGGCCTGGACCTGCGCGGCCACCGGTGAGCCGAGGCCACCGGAGTAGCCGGCCGCCAGCAGCGCCACCCCGGCCAGCAGGATCACCGTCAGGCGGCCGCGCGCGGGCATCGTCCGCATCGCCAGCCCGGCCAGCCCCGCCGCGGCGACCAGCACCGTCGCCAGCACCGCCACCGATCCGGTCACCAGCGGCGAACCGGCCGTGGCGGTGGGCGCCACGAACGGCGTCCAACTGCCGGTGCCGCGCAGCATCTCGGTCAGCGACATCCACTGGGTGGTCACGCCCGAGGACTCGATGAAATCGAGGAACGGCGGGCTGATCCGGCCGAGCAGCAGCAGCGGGATGACCCACCACAGCACCGCGAGCGCCGAGCAGCCCAACCACCACGCGGTGAATTTCAGCCATCGTCGGCCGGGCCGGTGGCACGCCCACCACAACACCGCGGCCAGGCAGCCGGTCAGCGTGGCCACCGCGTTGACCGCGCCCATCAGCGCGATGGCGCCCGCCGAGCGGGCGGCCAGCAACCGGATCCGAGGGTCACCCCGCAGTGTCACTCCCACCCCTGCCGGCCCGCCCAATGCCATGATCACCGGCAGCAGCACCCACGGCGCCAGCATCATCGGCAGCGTCTCCGACGACAGCGCGCCGAGCGTGGTCAGCACCCGCGGGGACAGCGCGTAGGCGACGGCGCCGACGACGCGGGCAGACGTGGTGCCGATCCCGAGTGCCTCGGCGACCCGGAGCACCCCCCAGAACCCGACGACCAGCAGCAGCGCCCACCACAGCCGCTGCGTCACCCAGCCCGGAACACCGAGCAGGTCACCGGCGAGGAAGAACGTGCCGTGCGGGAAGAGGTAGCCGTAGGCCTGGTTCTGCGCCTGACCGAACGGCAGGTCGCTGTTCCAGAGATTGGCGGCGCGCGCGAGGAACTGCAGCGGGTTCGCTGTGAGATCGAGCTTGGTGTCGGGTGAGATCTGTCCGGGCGACTGGGCGAACGTCAGGAGCAGCGCCGCCGCGGCGGCTACCCACAGCCAGCGCCGCGACAGCGGCGGGGCGGGCGAACTAACCCCTGTCGCCGTACTCGACCCGGTTCAGCACCGAGGACGCCGGATCGCCCGCCTGCAGCGGGGGCTTCGTGTCCTGCTGCACCATCAGCGTCACCCCGAAGACGGCCGCCGCGCCCAGCAGCAGGCCGACGACGATGCTGGCCGCGGAGGGGACGATGAACCGTTCCATGGCGCCAAAACTAGCACGGGGGACGTCAGCGGCCCGGTGGCACGATCAGCACCGGCCGGTGCCCGCGGCGCAGCACATTGTCGGCGACGCTGGACTGCATCAGGGACCGCAGACCGGTCGTTCCGCGCGTTCCGGTGACGATCAGGGCGGCGTCGAGCTTGTCGGCGGCCTCGATGATCGTGCCCCACACGGTGCCCTGGATGGCGGCGCACAGCGGGTCGGCGGTGAGCCCGGCCTTCTGGGCCAGGGCGACGCCCTCGGCGTTGGTGCGCTGGGCGTCGGCGTAGGCCATGTCGATGTCGTCGTCGTCCACGACGTCCGGTGGCCCGTCCAGATCGAGCGCCGCAGGCGCCTGACCGCGTTGTACGGGCGACCACACGGTGAGTACGACGGCGCGGTGGAAGGCCAGGAGGCGGCCCGCATATTGCACGGCGCGACGGGCGTTGCTGGTGCCGTCGTAGGCGATGACCATGGTCTCGACGGGTGGTGTCTTCGCTGCCCGCTCGCGCGCCATCTGCCCTCCTTCGTCCGGATCTCCACCCTATGGGATGGCCGTTCCACGGCCGGGCGCATCGATTACCGCGGTCGTAGCGGTTAGTGTCGGGGTCCATGCGATGGACCCGTGGATTGTGTGCACTCGCGGCGACCTCCGGACTGCTGGTCGCCTGCGCGCCCGCCGCCGAACAACCCGAGGCGCCCCAACCTGTTGTGACGCCGGTGAACACCGCGGTGGCCCAACCCGGCGCCCTGCCGAACGCGCCCGCGCCGCTGGCGCCCGGGGCGCCGGCGTGCGGTGACGGTGCGGCGCTGCTGGCCGGGATGTCGGCCCGCGACAAGCTAGCCCAGCTGCTGATGGTCGGGGTGAGCGACGCCGCCGACGCGCGCGCCGTGGCCGACGCCCATCGTGTCGGCGGCATCATGATCGCCAGCTGGACCGACAAGTCGATGCTCTCGGACGGATCGCTGGCCGAGATCGCCTCCTCCGCCACACCGCTGCCGCTGGCGGTCAGCGTGGACGAGGAGGGAGGCCGGGTGTCGCGGTTGTCCGGTCTGATCGGCGCCCAACCGTCGGCGCGCGAGCTGGCGGCCACGTCGACCCCCGAGCAGGTCTACGGCATCGCCCGGGAGCGCGGTCAGGCGATGCGCCGCCTCGGCATCACGATCGACTTCGCCCCCGTCGTCGACGTGACCGACGCGGACGCCTCCAGCGTCATCGGCGACCGGGCGTTCGGCTCGGATCCGATGACGGTCACCGAGTACGCCGGTGCGTACGCCCGCGGGTTGCGCGACGCCGGGGTGCTGCCGGTGCTCAAGCACTTCCCCGGCCACGGCAGCGCGTCGGGCGACTCGCACGCCCAGGGTGTGGTGACGCCGCCGCTGGCCGAACTGCAGGAGCGCGATCTGGTCCCGTACCGCGCGCTGACCGCGCAGCCGCCCGTCGGGGTGATGGTGGGCCACATGCAGGTGCCCGGTCTGACCGGCAGCGATCCGGCCAGCCTGAGCCCCGCGGCCTACGGACTGCTGCGCTCCGGCGACTACGGGGGTCCGGGGTTCAACGGTCCGGTGTTCACCGACGACATCTCGAGCATGCGGGCGATCACCGATCGCTACGGGGTGCCCGACGCCGCGCTGCGCGCCCTGCAGGCCGGTGCCGACACCGCGCTGTGGGTGTCGACGGCCGAGGTGCCCGCGGTCCTCGACCGGCTGGAGAAGGCGCTGGCATCCGGTGAGCTGTCCCCGTCGCGGGTGGATCAGTCGGTGCTGCGGATGGCGGCGGTCAAGGGGCCGAGCCCGCTCTGCGGCGGCTGACCTGCCTACGCTGATCTGATGGCAGGTGGAACGAAGCGGCTACCGCGGGCGGTCCGTGAGCAGCAGATGCTCGACGCCGCGGTGCAGATGTTCTCCGTCAACGGCTATCACGAGACGTCGATGGACGCCATCGCCGCCGAGGCGCAGATCAGCAAGCCGATGCTGTATCTGTACTACGGCTCCAAGGAGGAGCTCTTCGGTGCCTGCCTGAACCGCGAACTGGCCCGCTTCGTCGACCAGGTGCGCAGCGAGATCGACTTCACCCAGGCGCCGAAAGACCTGCTGCGCAACGCCGTTCGCGCGTTCCTGAGCTATATCGACACCAACCGGGCGTCGTGGATCGTGCTCTACACCCAGGCCACCAGTTCGCAGGCATTCGCGCACACCGTCCGGGAGGGCCGCGAACGCATCATCGACCTGGTGAGCCGGCTGCTGACCTCAGGCACCCGCAACCCTGAACCGGACACCGACTTCGACATGATGGCGGTCGCTCTGGTGGGGGCGGGGGAGGCGATCGCGACCCGCGTCAGTGCCGGCGACGCCGACGTCGATGAGGCCGCCGAACTGATGATCAACCTGTTCTGGCGCGGCCTGCGAGCCACCCCGGCCGAAAAGGACCGCTGAGACTGCTCACAGATCACGATTCGCGGCGAAAACGCGATCTGTGAGCAGTTTCGACGACGACTCGTCGGGCTACAGCGGGCGGATCTTGCCCGTCAGGTGCGGATGGCCCTTCGTCAGATGCCGCAGCGTGAGATCCCAACCGCCCTCGGCGGCCCGGTCGACGTAGAGGCCGGCTTTGGCCGGCAGCACGACGGGTTTGCCGAAGCGCACGTCGTAGCGGACCGCTCCGGGCAGCTGGCCCTCGACGTTGGCCAGCACGGCCGCCGCCGAGAACATGCCGTGCGCGATCACCGTCGGGAAGCCGAACAGCTTGGCGGCCACCGCATTCGTGTGGATCGGGTTGTGATCCCCGCTGACCGATGCGTAGTGCTTGATCTGTCCCGGCGACACCGACAGCACCGCATTCGGCGGACCCAGTTTCTCGGGCTTCTTGCGCGGGGGCTTCGGCTCGTCGGACAGGCTGGTGCGCTGCTGGTGCAGGAACGTCGTGACCTGATGCCACCGGACCTCGTTGCCGACCTTGACGTCGGTCACCACGTCGACCAGCAGCCCGCGGCGGTGCTCACGCAGGTTCTCCGCGCGCACCTGGGCCGAGACGGTGTCGTCGACGGCGATCGGGCGGTGCTGGGTGATGTGGTTTTCGACGTGCACGGCGCCCATCGCCGAGAACGGGAAGTCGAACCCGGTGATCAACGACATCACCGTCGGGAACGTCAGCGCGAACGGATACGTGATGGGCACCGTGTCGCCGAACCGCAGCCCGGTGACGGCGGCGTAGTCGGAGACGTGGGCGGGATCGATCGTCAACTCGTCGACCGTCAACGTCCGGTCGGGCAGGGTCTCGCCGCGCGGGATGAACGGCAGCGCCCCCGCGGCGGCGCGCGCGAGGTTACGCAGTCCGGATGGCTGGCTCACCGCGTCACGCTCCCAACATGGCCTGGCCGCAGACCCGAATCGTGTTGCCGGTGACGGCATTCGAGGCTGGGCTGGCGAAGTAGGCGATGGTCTCGGCGACGTCGACGGGCTGACCGCCCTGATACAGCGAGTTGAGCCGGCGGCCCACCTCCCGGGTGGCCACCGGGATGGCCTCGGTCATCTTCGTCTCGATGAAACCCGGGGCGACGGCGTTGATGGTGATGTTCTTCTCGGCCAGCTTGTCGGCGAGCGCATCGGTCAGGCCGATCATCCCGGCCTTGGTGGTCGCGTAGTTGGTCTGCCCGCGGTTGCCGGCGATCCCGGCCATCGACGACAGGCCGATGACGCGGCCGCCCTCGCCGAGCGTGCCGTTCTGGACCAGACCCTCGGTCAACTGCAACGGCGCCAGCAGGTTGACCGCGACGACGGAGTCCCAGCGGCCCTCGTCCATGTTGGCCAGCAGTTTGTCGCGGGTGATGCCGGCGTTGTTGACCAGGATGTCGAGGCGGCCGCCATTGACGTCGGAGAAGTGTTCCCGGACGTGCTCGGCGATCTTGTCGACCGCATCGGCGGCGGTGACGTCTAGCGTCAGCGCGGTTCCGCCGACCTTCTCGGCGACCTTGGCGAGATCCTCGGCTGCCTGTTCGACGTCCACGGCCACGACCTGGGCGCCGTCCCGTGCGAACACCTCGGCGATGGTCGCGCCGATCCCGCGCGCCGCACCCGTCACCACAGCGACCTTGCCGTCGAGCGGCTTGTCCCAATCGGCGGGTGGCGTGGCGTCGTCCGCGCCCACGCGGTACACCTGACCGTCCACATAGGCCGATTTACCGGACAGGATGAACCGCATCGTCGACTCGAGGCCGGTCGCGGCGGTCTTCGCGTTCGGCGACACGTACACCAACGACACCGTCGCGCCCCGGCGCATCTCCTTGCCCAGCGACCGGGTGAAGCCCTCGAGGGCGCGCTGCACGATCTGCTCATGCGGGCTGCTCGTCTCGTCGGGCGAGGTACCGATCACGACCAGGCGCGCGTTCGGGGTCAGATTGCGCAGCAGCGGGGTGAAGAACTCGTAGAGGCCCTTGAGACCTGCGGGTTCGGTGATGTGCGTCGCGTCGTACACCAGCCCGCCGAACTTGTCGGCCCAGCGCCCGCCGATGTTGTTGGACACCACTTCGTAGTCGTCGGCCAACGCGGTGCGCAGCGGTTCGACGACACGTCCCTCGCCGCCGATCAGCAACGCGCCCGGCAGCGGTGGCTGATCCGGGCGGTAACGCCGCAGCGTCTCGGGTTGCGGGATGCCGAGCTGTTTCGCGAGGAACGAACCCGGGCCGGAGTGAACAATTTGGGTATAGAGATCGTTGGCCACTTCAGCTTGCCTTTCGTCCGCGGAGTGGTGGATTCACCCGAACTTACTCCTGAGTAAGAACGGTGGGTAATATCGGGTCTTAGATAGCCGGATTGACTGTGGAGGCAAACGTGGCTGACAGCAAGACCATGCGGCGGGTGGCCGTCATCGGCGGAAACCGCATCCCGTTCGCGCGCTCGGACGGCGCCTACGCCAACGCGTCGAACCAGGACATGTTCACCGCGGCGCTCGGCGGTCTGATCGACCGCTACAACCTGCACGGTGAGCGGCTCGGCGCGGTGATCGGCGGGGCGGTGCTCAAGCACAGCAGGGATTTCAACCTGATGCGGGAATGCGTGCTCGGCAGCGCGCTGTCGTCGGCGACGCCGGCGTTCGACATCCAGCAGGCCTGCGGCACCGGCCTGCAGGCCACCATCGCCGCGGCCGACGGCATCGCCGCCGGGAGATACGACGCGGCGGCGGCCGGTGGCGTCGACACCACCTCCGACGCCCCGATCGCCTTCGGCGACGATCTGCGCAAGGCGCTGCTCGGGCTGCGTCGCGCCAAGTCCAACGTCGACCGGCTCAAGCTGGCGGGCAAGCTGCCGGCCGCGCTGGGCATCGAGATCCCCGTCAACAGCGAACCGCGCACCGGCATGTCGATGGGTGAGCACGCCGCCATCACGGCCAAGGAGATGGGCATCAAGCGCGTCGACCAGGACGCGCTGACCGAGGCCAGCCACCGCAACATGGCGGCCGCCTACGACCGCGGCTTCTTCGACGATCTGGTGACCCCGTTCCTCGGGGTGTATCGGGACAACAACCTGCGACCGGATTCGTCGGCGGAGAAGCTGGCGAAGCTCAAGCCGGTCTTCGGCGTCAAGCTCGGCGACGCGACGATGACGGCGGGCAACTCGACGCCGCTGACCGACGGCGCGTCGGTGTCGCTGCTGGCGTCGGAGGACTGGGCGCAGCAGCACGGGGTCGAACCGCTGGCGTACTACGTCGACGGCGAGACCGCGGCGGTGGATTACGTCAACGGCAAGGACGGTCTGCTGATGGCGCCGACGTACGCGGTGCCCCGCCTGCTCGCCCGGAACGGGCTGACGCTGCAGGACTTCGACTTCTACGAGATCCACGAGGCGTTCGCGTCGGTGGTGCTCGCGCACCTGCAGGCCTGGGAGTCCGAGGAGTACTGCAAGGAGCGGCTCGGCCTCGACAGTGCGCTGGGTTCCATCGACCGCTCGAAGCTCAACGTCAACGGCTCGTCGCTGGCGGCCGGGCACCCGTTCGCCGCGACCGGCGGCCGGATCGTGGCGCAGCTGGCCAAACAGTTGGCCGAGAAGAAGAAGCAGACGGGGCAGCCGGTGCGCGGACTCATCTCGATCTGCGCCGCGGGCGGACAGGGCGTGGCGGCGATCCTCGAGGCCTGATCGCGCGCTGTAACGCCGTGCTGTAACGCCGGGGCACGGCGCCTCGATACACCGGATAGCTCCGTGTTGCCGTCTGACCCCCCGACCCGACGGCAACACGGGGCATCTTCTTGGTCGGCTGCACCTCTGGTACGAGGGGTTCACGAGGTGCGGGCCGACCGCCTCACTGGCGCCCATGCAAAACGCCCCCGCACTCGGCGGGGGCGTTTCGCGTAAGGGGGGTGATGGAGATCAGAAGGCCGCTTCGTCGAGCTCCATGATCTCGTTGTCGAGGTTCTCGACAACCAGGCGCGTGCTGGTGAGCAGCGGCAGGTAGTTCTTCGCGAAGAACGACGCCACCGCGATCTTGCCTTCGTAGAACGACCGCTCGGCACCGGTGGCGCCCTGGTCGAGCGCGTCGATGGCCACCGCGGCCTGACGCTGCAGCAGCCAGCCGATCATCAGATCGCCGACGCTCATCAGGAAGCGGACCGAGCCCAGGCCGACCTTGTAGACGCTCTTCGGGTCCTCCTGGGACGCCATCAGGTACCCGGTCAGCGAGGCTGCCATCGCCTGGACATCGGTCAGCGCCGTCGCCAGCAGGGCGCGCTCGGCCTTGAGGCGACCGTTGCCGGTCTCGGCCTTGACGAACTCTTCGATCTGACCGGCGACGTGTGCCAGCGCCACACCCTTGTCGCGGACGATCTTCCGGAAGAAGAAGTCCTGCGCCTGGATGGCGGTGGTGCCCTCGTAGAGCGAGTCGATCTTGGCGTCGCGGATGTACTGCTCGATCGGGTAGTCCTGGAGGAAGCCGGAGCCGCCCAGGGTCTGCAGCGATTCGGTCAGCTTGGCGTAGGCCTGCTCGGAGCCGACGCCCTTGACGATCGGCAGCAGCAGATCGTTCACCTTGAGTGCGAGGTCGCCGTCGACGCCGTGCACCGCCTGGGCCACCGAGACGTCCTGGTAGGTGGCGGTGAACAGGTACAGCGCCCGCAGACCCTCGGCGTAGGCCTTCTGGGTCATCAGCGAACGACGCACATCGGGGTGATGGGTGATGCTCACGCGCGGGGCGGTCTTGTCGGTCATCTGGGTCATGTCGGCGCCCTGCACGCGGTCCTTGGCGTACTCGAGTGCGTTGAGGTAACCGGTCGACAGCGTCGCGATGGCCTTGGTGCCGACCATCATGCGGGCCTGCTCGATGACGTCGAACATCTGCGCGATGCCGTTGTGCACCTCGCCGACCAGCCAGCCCTTGGCGGGAACGCCGTGCTGGCCGAAGGTCAGCTCACAGGTGGCCGAGACCTTCAGGCCCATCTTGTGCTCGACGTTGGTGACGTAGACGCCGTTGCGCTCGCCCAGCTCACCAGTCTCCGGGTCGAAGTGGAACTTCGGTACGAAGAACAGCGACAGACCCTTGGTGCCCGGGCCTGCGCCTTCGGGGCGGGCCAGCACCAGATGCATGATGTTCTCGAACAGGTCGTCGGAGTCGGCGGAGGTGATGAACCGCTTGACGCCGTCGATGTGCCAGGTGCCGTCGGGCTGCTGGACGGCCTTGGTGCGGCCCGCGCCGACGTCCGAACCGGCGTCCGGCTCGGTGAGCACCATGGTGGCGCCCCAGTTGCGCTCGGCGGCCAGCTGGGCCCACTTCTTCTGCTCGTCGGTGCCGTTGTCGTAGAAGATCTGCGCCATGCCGCCGCCCATGGCGTACATGTAGGCGGCCGGGTTGGCGCCGAGGATGTGCTCGATCAGGGCCCACTGCAGGGCGCGGGGCATCGGCATACCGCCGAGCTCCTCGGACATGCCGGCCTTGTCCCAGCCCGCGTCGAACAGCGCCCGCATCGACTTCTTGAAGCCGTCGGGCAGCGTGACGGTGTGGGTCTTGGGATCGAACACCGGCGGATTGCGGTCCCCCTCGACGAAGGAGTCGGCGATCGGGCCCTCGGCCAGGCGCGCCATCTCGTCGAGCATCTCGCGTGCGGTGTCGGCGTCCAGTTCGCTGAAGTCGCCCTGGCCCATGGCCTTGTCGACACCCAGCACCTCGAACAGGTTGAACACCTGATCCCGGACGTTGCTCTTGTAGTGGCCCACGATTTCCTCCTCGATGAAGCGCCACCTGCGGTTGGGTACTTCCGGTCGAAGTTACCCACCAGTAACTGCGGCTGACTATACCCGTCGGTAACTACAACGCAAACACCTGCGCAGCAATTTCCGCCGACTAATCAACCGGGCGGTTGGCCGAGCCCCGCGCGTCGCCGAAACAGGACCACTGACCAGCGAAAAAGGACCGGTGTGACAAGCGTCACTCGGTGGTGATCTAGGGTGTTCTGATGCGCAACGTGGCGGTCTGGGGAACGGGCAATATGGGTGCGACGGCAATCCGGTCGCTGACCGGATTCCCCGGTCTGCGGCTCTCGGCGGTCATCACCTCGACAGCCGCGAAAGTGGGCCGGGACGCCGGGGAATTCGCGGGTCTCGGCGGCCGCACCGGGGTGGCCGCCACCGACGACATCGACGCGGCGCTGGCCGTCAGCGACGCGGTGGCCTATATGGCGTCGGGCGACATCCGGCCCGACGAGGCAGTCGCCGACATCGAGCGATGCCTGCGCGCGGGCGCGCACGTGGTGACGCCGTCGCTGTACTCGCTCTACGACCCGGCCTCCGCGCCCGTGGAATGGGTGGAGCGCCTGACAGCCGCCGCCCGGCAGGGCGGGTCCGCGCTGCTGGTGAGCGGCGTCGATCCCGGCTGGGCCAACGACGCGCTGGCTGTACTCGCCGCGGGCCTGTGCACGCAGATTCGCAGCATCCACTGTCAGGAGATCTTCGACTACTCCACCTACGACCAGCCGCACGCGGTCAAGGTGCTCTGTGGTTTCGGCGGCCCGATGGACGAGACACCGATGATGCTGCTGGCGTCCATCCCGACCATGGTGTGGGGCGGCAACATCCGGCTCATCGGCCGCCGGCTGGGCGTGGAGATCGACGAGATCGTCGAAGACGTGCAGCGCCTGCCGCTCGAACAGGACGTCGACACCGTGATGGGGCGCTTCGAGAAGGGCACGCAGGGCGCGTTCTGGCTCAAGGTCATCGGCCGGTCCGGCGGACGCGACCGCATCGTCGTCGACCACATCACCCGCATCCACCCGTCCTGCGCGCCGGACTGGCCGCAACCCGATGAGGGAGCCGGCGACCACCGCGTCGTCGTCGACGGCGATCCACAACTCACGATCGTCTCGCGCGCCGACGTCCCCGGCGGAACCCGCGCCGACGGCGGCAACACCACCGCCGCCAACCGGCTGCTCGGGGCGATCGGGTGGCTGGCCGGACAGGAGCCGGGCATCTACGACGGCCTCGACGTGCCCCTCAACAGCACCCCGACCGAACTCGAAGCCGCGCGCTGGGCCGACTGACTCAGGATCCCGCCAGGCCGACGCCGACCAGCACCACTCCCACCACCGCCAGCAGCACCGCGATGTCGCGGCGGGTCCGCGACCGGATCCACGTGTTGAGCGACGTCATCGCCGCGCGCGAGCGTTCCGGTGCGACCAGGTGGACGAGCAGCGCGAACACCACGAGGGCGAGCGCGACCGCGTTGAAGAACAGCACGGCACCCACCATCGTGCGCGGCGAAGACCCCGACGCCAGGATCATCGCCAGCACCGCCAGATAGTCGAGCGACGGCAGCGCCATCACCAGCCCGACCGCCCCTGCGGTCCACGGCGAGCTCCCGGTGGTGAGCCGGCGGGCACGCAGCAGCAGCGCCGCATGACGCGGCGGCCGGTCGGTCGGCACGGCCGGTTTCAGAACGGCGAGCACGACCGCGGCCAGCAGTGCGGCCACCCCGATCGCGATCTGCACCCGCGGCAGCGTCACGTGCGTCGCGGCGGGCATCGTCGGCCGCAGCAGGAACAGCACGCCCAGCCCCGCGCAGACCCCCATCGCGAACGCGCCCGCAACGAATGCCGCCAGTTGCAGCACCGGCCGAGGCCGGTTAAGCATCAACACGGTGAGTCCGAGACGGAAGGGCTCGAGGCTGACGACCAGTGCCATCATCAACAGCGTCAGCCACATCAGCGCACTGCCGCGGTCGGCCGGGCCATGGGCGACACGTTACCGCCCGGGCGAATTCCGTTCGGCTCACCGGGATCACTGACCTGTCAGCCTGCCCGGCCGTGTGTGAAGATCGAACGGCTATGAGTACAACAGACCTGAGCCCGGCGACGCTTCGCGAAGCGTTCGGTCACTTCCCGACGGGCGTCATCGCCATCGCGGCCGAGGTCGACGGCGTCCGCGTCGGGCTGGCCGCCAGCACCTTCGTCCCGGTGTCGCTCGATCCGCCGCTGGTGTCGTTCTGCGTACAGAACAGCTCCAGCACCTGGCCCAAGCTCAAGGATCTGCCGCGCCTGGGCATCAGCGTGCTCGGCGAGTCACACGACGCCGCGGCGCGCACGCTGGCCGCCAAGGCAGGGGACCGCTTCGCAGGTCTGGAGACCGAGTCGACCGACCACGGCGCCGTCTTCATCCACGGGACCAGCGTGTGGTTGGACAGCTCGATCCACCAGCTCGTCGAAGCGGGCGATCACACCATCGTCATCCTGCGGGTGGAGGACATCGTGATGTATCCGGATGTCGCACCGATCGTGTTCCACCGCAGCGCCTTCCGCCGCCTCGGCGGCTGACGCTACGGCCGGGCGGCCAACTCCTCGCGGTAGTGCTGCACGCGCCGGTCGAGCTCCGCGGCGTCGGCGGTGCGGCCCTCGCGGCGAGCCAGGTTCGCACGGATCGAGAGCTCGCGGATCGCGGTCCGAATGTCGTTGACGCTGTGTGTATTCAGATTCTTGGTAGCCGCCATGGGAAGCGCCTTTCTCACTGACCAGCGGCGGTGGACAGCCGCTGGTCCCGAGGCTACCCCGTCAGCTCCTGCGGAACAGCTTGTTGCCGAGCCACACCACCGGGTCGTACTTACGGTCCGCCGCGCGCTCCTTCATCGGGATGAGCGCATTGTCGGTGATCTTGATGTGCTCCGGGCAGACCTCGGTGCAGCACTTGGTGATGTTGCAGTAGCCGAGGCCGTTCTCCTCCTGCGCCTGTTCGGCGCGGCGCCCGTGCACGTCGAGCGGGTGCATGTCGAGTTCGGCCTGGCGCATGAGGAAACGGGGACCGGAGAACGCCTTCTTGTTCTCCTCGTGGTCACGCACGACGTGGCAGACGTTCTGGCACAGGAAGCACTCGATGCACTTGCGGAACTCCTGGCTGCGGTTCACGTCCTCCTGCATCATCCGGTACTCACCGGGCTGCAGATCCTTGGGCGGCGTGAACGCCGGGATCTCCCTGGCCTTCTCGTAGTTGAAGCTGACGTCGGTGACCAGGTCGCGGATCACCGGGAACGTGCGCAGCGGGGTGACGGTGACGGTCTCGTCCTCACCGAAGGTCGACATCCTGGTCATACAGGCCAGGCGCGGCCGGCCGTTGATCTCCACCGAGCACGATCCGCACTTGCCGGCCTTGCAGTTCCAGCGCACCGCCAGATCACCGGTCTGGGTCTGCTGTAGACGGTGGATGATGTCGAGGACGACCTCACCCTCGTTGACCTCGACGGTGTACTCCTGCAGCGCGCCACCGTCGATGTCGCCGCGCCAGACCCGCATGGTCGCGTTGTAGGTGCCCATCACTTGCTCCGTTCGGGATGCTCGGCGATCTCGGGATCGGTGTAGTACTTCTCCAGCTCGGAGAGCTCGAAACAGCCGAGCAGATCCGCGCGCATCTTCGGTTGGGGTTCCTTGGCGACGGTGACGTCCGGGACGACGGGATCGTCACCCTCGACGCGGCACACCAGCAGCGTGTTGCGCCATTCCGCGTCCATCGCCGGATAGTCGTCGCGGGTGTGCCCGCCCCGGCTCTCGGTGCGGGTCAGCGCGGCCTTGGCGACGCATTCGCTGACCAGGATCATGTTGCGCAGATCGATCGCGAGGTGCCAGCCCGGGTTGAAGTGGCGGTCGCCTTCGACCTTCATCTTCTTGAACCGCTCGCGCAGCTCGTCGAGTTTGGACAGCGCCTCGTTGATCTCGTCTTCCTTGCGGATGATGCCGACCAGCTCGTTCATGGTGTCCTGCAGATCGAGCTGCACGGTGTACGGGTTCTCCGGCTGGCCGTCGGATGGACCCTCGAACGGGTGCAGAGCCATCTTCACCGCGACGTCGAGTGCCTCCTGGGAGATGGTCGGCCGGTCCGAGAGTGACCGCACGTAATCCGACGCACCGAGCCCGGCGCGCCGGCCGAACACCAGCAGGTCCGACAGCGAGTTGCCGCCCAGGCGGTTGGAACCGTGCATCCCACCCGCGCACTCACCGGCGGCGAACAGCCCCGGCGTCGCGGCCGCGGCGGTGTCCGGATCGACCTCGATACCACCCATGACGTAGTGGCAGGTCGGGCCGACCTCCATCTCGTCGGTGGTGATGTCGACCTCGGCGAGCTCCATGAACTGGTGGTACATCGACGGCAGCCGGCGCTTGATCTCCTCGGTGGAGATACGCGAGGCGATGTCGAGGTAGACGCCGCCGTGCGGGGTGCCGCGGCCTTCCTTGACCTCGGTGTTGATGGCGCGGGCCACCTCGTCGCGGGGCAGCAGGTCAGGGGTGCGGCGCGCAGAGTCGTTGTCCTTGAGCCACTGGTCCGCCTCTTCCTCGGTCTCGGCGTACTGGCCTTTGAACACGTCCGGGATGTAGTCGAACATGAACCGCTTGCCCTCGGAGTTCTTCAGCACCCCGCCGTCGCCGCGGACGCCCTCGGTGACGAGGATGCCCTTCACGCTGGGCGGCCAGACCATGCCGGTCGGGTGGAACTGGATGAACTCCATGTTGATCAGCGTCGATCCGGCGCGCAGCGCGAGCGCATGCCCGTCGCCGGTGTACTCCCACGAGTTCGACGACACCTTGAACGATTTGCCGATACCGCCGGTGGCCAGTACGACCGCGGGCGCCTCGAACAGGATGAACTTGCCGCTCTCGCGCCAGTAGGCCAGCGCGCCGGCGATCCGATCGCCGTCCTTGATGAGGTCGGTGACAGTGCACTCGTGGAAGACCCGGATCCGTGCGTCGTAGTCGCCGAGTTCGGCCTTGTCCTCCTGTTGCAGCGAGACGATCTTCTGCTGCAGGGTGCGGATGATCTCCAGGCCGGTGCGGTCGCCGACGTGGGCCAGCCGCGCGTAGGTGTGGCCGCCGAAGTTGCGCTGGCTGATGCGGCCGTCCTTGGTGCGGTCGAACAGCGCGCCGTAGGTCTCGAGCTCCCACACGCGGTCCGGTGCCTCCTGCGCGTGCAGTTCGGCCATCCGCCAGTTGTTGAGGAACTTGCCGCCGCGCATGGTGTCGGCGAAGTGGACCTGCCAGCTGTCCTTGGGGTTGGCGTTCTTCATCGCCGCCGCGCAGCCGCCCTCGGCCATCACGGTGTGCGCCTTGCCGAACAGCGACTTGCACACGACCGCGACCCGCAGGCCCCGCTCACGGGCTTCGATCACCGCGCGCAACCCGGCTCCGCCGGCACCGATGACGATGACGTCGTACTGGTGTCGTTCGAGTTCGGACGAGTCGGGCTCAGCCATGTACGTGGGACCTCACTTGCCTGTTCATATCGTGTGTTGTGCGGGGCTGAATCGGGCTGTCAGCCAGCCTGATTCAGCCAATGAATCTCAGGTCGGAAATGGCGCCGCTGGCCACCAGCATGATGTAGAAGTCGGTGAGCATCAGCGTGCCGAGGGTGATCCAGGCGTACAGCTTGTGCCGGGTGTTGATCACGCTGACCTTGGTCCACATCCAGTAGCGGACAGGGTGTTTCGAGAAGTTCTTCAGCCGTCCACCCACCACGTGCCTGCAGGAGTGGCAGGACAGCGTGTAAACCCACAGCATCGCCACGTTGACGACCAGGATCACGTTGCCCAGGCCGAACCCGAAACCGCTGGGGGAGTGGAAGGCGATGATCGCGTCGTAGGTGTTGATGATCGAGATCGCCGCGGCGATGTAGAAGAAGTACCGGTGCAGGTTCTGCATCACCAGCGGGAAGCGGGTCTCGCCGGTGTACTTGGCGTGCGGTTCGGCGACCGCGCAGGCGGTGGGCGCCTGCCACACCGACCGGTAGTAGGCGCCGCGGTAGTAGTAGCAGGTCAACCGGAACAGCAGCAGGAACGGCAGCGACAGCGCTGCGTACGGCAGCCACCACACGTCGGGCAGGAACTGGCCGAAGTGGCTGGATTCCGGGACGCACCCGGACTGTTCTGCCTCGTTCCACTTGGCCAGGCAGGGCGAGTAGAACGGCGTCAGATAGTGGTAGTCGGCGACGTAGTACCACTTCTGCATGAACGCCCGCACGGTCGCGTAGATGACGAACGCGGCGAAACCGAGGTCGACGATCAGCGGTGACTGCCACCAGCGGTCGGTGCGCAGCGTGCGCTGCGAAATCTGAGCACGTGTCGGTGAGAAGACGCCGTTGCCTTCCCGGTCGGCGGTGGGTGCGCTCACAGTGGCCTTTCGCAGATCAGTCGGCGGGCAGTCCGGCAGGTACCCGCGGGGGATGGTTCGAAGCGTCGCGGGGGCTGCCCGCGGACACACTCAGCGGGTGCCGCCGAGCCCCTCGTCGTCGACGCCGCGCCAGAACTCGGAGTCGTACTCGGTGTCGGGGATCGCGATCTTCTCGCCGACATGGTGATGACGGCTCAGCCCGCGGCCGAGCTCGAGCTCCTCGGCGTCGATGTCGAGTCGATCTATGTCATTGAGGATGCGTTCGGCATCATTGACGATGCGGCGCGTCGCCGGCGAGTCCCCGTAGCGGGACGCCAACGATGTGACGCAACGCCGCAGGTCGCCGATGAGCTCGTGCAGTTCCGCGAATTCGGTGGTGCTTGACAAACCGACCTCCTTGGGCTGAAGGGTGTCTCGGATCACAGTACGCACTTGATGCTAGCCACATCACACAGTTCACAGTGAGACAGATCACGTCTCCACCCGGAAGGACGATGCGGTGCCCGACTCACAACTCGCTCAGCGAGCAACCACCCTGCTCGAACTCCACCGACCCGGAAATCCCGTGGTCCTGCCCACCGTGTGGGACGCCTGGTCGGCCCGGCTCGCGGTCGACGCGGGCTTCGCCGCGCTCACCGTCGGCAGCCATCCGGTCGCCGATTCGATCGGGCGCGCCGACAACGAGGGCATGACGTTCGACGAGCTCCTGACCCGCGTCGCCCAGATCACCGAGGCGGTCGACGTGCCGGTCTCCGTCGACATCGAATCCGGTTACGGGGAGTCGCCGCAGCGGCTCATCGAGGGCCTGCTCGAGGTCGGCGCCGTCGGCCTGAACATCGAGGACACCGTGCACAGCGAGGGCGGCCGCATCCGCGAGTCGGCCGAACACGCCGAGCTCGTCGGCGGTCTGCGCGCCGCGGCGGACTCCGCCGGTGTGCACGTCGTGGTCAACGCCCGCACCGACCTGTTCCTGCGCCAACACGGCGATGAGTCCGACCGGGTCGACCGGGCGATCGCCCGGCTGAAGGAGGCCGCCGCCGCGGGGGCCGACGTGCTCTATCCGGTCGGTCGCCACGACGACGACACGCTGCGCCGGCTGACCTCGGAGCTGCCGCTGCCGGTCAACGCGATCGGGATCCCCGATCAGGACGATCCGGAGTCGTTCGGCCCGCTGGGGGTCGCGCGCATCAGTTTCGGCCCGTTCCTGCAGGCCGCGCTGGCGACCCGGGCCAAAGAGATCCTCGGCCGCTGGGGCTGACCCCTATTCGCCCAAATGAACGTTTGGGCGAGAAAGTGCGAGAGGATCCGGGCATTTCGTCGATCTCGGCGACCGGGCCCGGCCCTCGGTGGTGTCGATGAACTGCGAGAGCAGGTCCACGACGACGTCGGGCCGCTCCACGTGCGGGAAGTGCCCGACGCCGCCGAGCACCTCCAGCCGGCAGGACGGCAGGGCCTGCTGCACGGCATAGGCGTGCTCGACGGGAATGATGCGGTCCTGGTCGCCCCAGATGACCATGGTGGGCAGTTCGGCGCTGAGATGCAGCCTGTTCAGGGCGCTGACAGCCTGGCCGCGGTAGTCGACCACCGAACGCAGGGTGCGTAGGAACGCCTGGCGGGTCTGGGCGTCGGCCAGCGACGTGTAGGCACTCCACATCTCGGCTGCCCGCGGCGACCGTACGTCCCGGGCGGCGAACCAGGCACGCAGTTTGTTCCCGACGGTCACCACACCCGGCGGCGCGATGAGCGGCAGCAGGAACTCCGCGCCCGGTGCCGACAGCACGCGCAGGGTCCATCCCACGTCGGGGCCGAGTCCGCCGCTGTTGAGCAGCACCAGGCGTCGGCAGTACTCGGGGTGCTGGTACATGAACTGCATCGCGACCCCGCCGCCGAGGGACTGTCCGATGACCGTCGCGCTCGCGACGCCGAGTTCGTCGAGCAGGTCACGCAGCAGCACCGCGAAGGCACCGAGGGAGTAATCGCTCCTCGGTTTGGCCGACTGGCCGTGGCCCAGCAGGTCGGGTGCGATCACGCGGTACGTCTTCGACAGCGCGGGCAGCACCTCGCGCCAGGTTTCGGAGCTGCCGGCCATCCCGTGGATCAGGAGTAGCGCTTCCGTGCCGGTGCCGAGATCCTGGTAGGCGACCCGTTCGCCGTGAAGTTCCAGGAATTTCATCTCGCTCATATGCGGCGCGTACACCGAAGTCGGGTTCCCGAAACCTCGCCGCGGGCCTCGACCGGCTCACATTCGCCGCGCGACCCAGGTGAGCACACCGTGATGGGGGTTTCACACGAGGCGACATCGTCGCAATATCGGCTCCCTACCTTGATCCGCATGTCGTCAACGAAGAACGTCGTCGTGGTCGGGCACGGCATGGTCGGGCACCGGTTCGTCGAGGCGCTGCGTGCGCGCGACGACGCCGGGGTCTGGCGCATCACCGTGCTCGCCGAGGAGTCCGACGCCGCCTACGACCGGGTGGGCCTGACCGGCTACACCGAGCACTGGGACCGCACGCTGATCGCCTTGGCCGGTAACGACTACCGCGGCGACGACCTGGTGGAGCTGCGGCTGAACCAGCGGGTCACCGCTGTCGACCGCGCTGCGCGCACGGTGACCACTGCGGACGGGACCGCGTTCGGCTACGACGCGCTGGTGTTGGCCACCGGTTCCTACGCCTTCGTGCCGCCGGTGCCGGGACGGGACCTGCCGCAGTGCCACGTGTACCGCACCCTCGACGACCTGGATGCCATTCGTGCCGGCGCACAGGCGGCGATCACGACGAAGACGCCGGTCGGTGTGGTGATCGGCGGGGGTCTGCTCGGTCTCGAAGCCGCGAATGCGTTGCGCGCCTTCGGTCTGGACACCCATATCCTGGAGATGTCACCCCATCTGATGGCTGCTCAACTCGACGAAGCCGGCGGCGCCGTGTTGAACCGCATGGTCAGGGGTCTGGGTATCAATGTGCACACGGGGGTCAGCACCGAGAGCATCAAACCCGCCCAGAGGAACCAGCCGCTGCGCAGGTCTCGCGCCAACGATGCGGTGCGGGTGACGCTGAACGACGGAACCAGCATCGACGCCGGGGTCGTCGTCTTCGCCGCCGGGGTGCGGCCGCGCGACGAACTGGCCCGCGAGGCGGGTCTGGATGTCGCCCAGCGGGGCGGCGTGCTGACCGATCTGAGCTGTGTGACAAGCGATCCCAGCATCTACGCGGTCGGCGAGGTCGCGGCGATCGAAGGCCGCTGCTACGGCCTGGTCGGTCCGGGGTACACCAGCGCCGAGGTGGTCGCCGACCGGTTGCTCGGCGGCTCGGCTGAGTTCCCCGAGGCCGACATGTCCACCAAGCTCAAACTGCTGGGCGTGGACGTTGCCAGTTTCGGTGACGCCAAGGGACATACGCCCAACAGCCTCGAAGTCGTGGTCAACGATCCGGTCAAGCAGACCTACGCCAAGCTGGTCCTCTCGGATGACGCCAAGACGCTGCTCGGCGGAATCCTGGTCGGCGATGCCTCGGCCTACGGTGTGCTGCGTCCGATGGTGGCCAGCGAGCTGCCCGGTGACCCGCTGTCGCTCATCGCCCCGGCACCCGAGGGAAGCGGGGCCAGTGCGCTGGGTGTCGGTGCGCTGCCGGACATCGCGCAGATCTGCTCGTGCAACAACGTCACCAAGGGGGATCTCAAGGAAGCCATCTGCGGCGGCTGCACGGACGTGCCGGGTCTGAAGAAGTGCACGCTGGCCGGTACGTCGTGTGGATCGTGTGTGCCGCTGCTCAAGCAGCTGCTGGAATCCGAGGGCGTCGAACAGTCGAAGTCGTTGTGCGAGCACTTCTCTCAGTCGCGCGCCGAGTTGTTCGAGATCGTCTCCGCCACCGAGATCCGGACGTTCTCCGGGCTGCTGGAGCGATTCGGCAAGGGCCGCGGATGTGACATCTGCAAACCTGTCGTCGCGTCGATCCTGGCTTCGACGAGTTCGGACCACATTCTCGACGGCGAGCAGGCTGCGCTGCAGGACAGCAACGATCACTTCCTGGCCAACATCCAGCGCAACGGCAGCTATTCGGTCGTGCCACGGGTGCCGGGCGGCGACATCAAACCCGAGCACCTCATCCTGATCGGCGAGATCGCCAAGGACTTCGGGCTGTACACGAAGATCACCGGCGGTCAGCGCATCGACATGTTCGGCGCCACCGTCGATCAGCTGCCCGAGATCTGGCGCAGACTGGTCGAGGGCGGTATGGAATCCGGTCAGGCATACGGCAAATCGCTGCGCACGGTCAAGAGTTGCGTCGGCAGCGACTGGTGCCGTTACGGTCAGCAGGATTCGGTGCAGATGGCGATCAACCTGGAACTGCGGTACCGCGGATTGCGCGCCCCGCACAAGGTCAAGATGGGGGTGTCCGGGTGTGCGCGTGAATGCGCGGAGGCCCGCAGCAAGGACGTCGGCGTGATCGCCACCGAGACCGGCTGGAATCTCTACGTCGCCGGCAACGGCGGAATGACCCCGAAGCACGCGCAGCTGCTGGCGGGCGATCTCGACGACGAGACGCTGATCCGCTACATCGATCGGTTCCTGATGTTCTACATCCGCACCGCCGATCGATTGCAGCGCACCGCGCCGTGGCTGGAGGCGCTGCAGGGCGGCCTGGACCATCTGCGTGAGGTCGTCTGCGGCGACTCCCTCGGCCTGGCAGGCGAATTCGAGGCGGCGATGGAGCGGCACGTCGAGGGCTACGCGTGCGAGTGGAAGGGGGTGCTGCAGGATCCCGACAAGCTGTCGCGCTTCGTGTCGTTCGTCAACGCCCCTGATGTGCCCGATCCGACCGTCACCTTCACCGAGAACGCCGGGCGGAAGGTCCCGACGCCGATCGGTATGCCCACCGTGCGACCCCTCCAGGAGACGTCATGACCCTTGTCGACAGCCGCACCGAGGATGCGTCCGTGCAGTCTTCGTCCCAGGTTTCGGGGTGGACGCGCGCGTGCCGGTACGACTTCCTGATCCCCGGCCGGGGGGTGGGCGTGCTGCTTCCCGATGGTGCGCAGGCCGCGCTGTTCCGCCTCGACGACGGATCGCTGTGTGCGATCGGCAATATCGATCCCTTCTCCGGTGCAGCGGTGATGTCGCGGGGTATCACCGGTGACCGGGGCGGGCGGGCGACCGTACAGTCGCCGATCAAGAAGCAGGCCTTCGCCTTCGACGACGGCAGCTGCCTCGACGATCCGGCGGTGTCGCTGCCGGTTTACCGCACCCGCATCGTCGACGGCTACGCGGAGATCGCGCCTGGCTACGCGGCGGCCGGTGGTGGTTTTGGCTCGTAGGGGGTGTACCACCACCAGTCGGCGCGTTCCCCGGTCGGTCCGGGGCAGGGTTTGACCTCCGGTGGGGGCTTGGTGGGTGGCCGGGTGAGGGCGCGGTTGGTCATGGGTTTTCCGGTGGCGTCGGTGATGGCGAGGCGGTGGGCGGGTCCGGTGAGGGTGATGTCGCCGCGGTGATGGGCGCGGTGGTGGAACGGGCAGAGCAGGGCCAGGTTCCTCAGTTCGGTGGGTCCGCCGTCTTCCCAGTGCTGCAGGTGGTGGGCGTGTAGGCCGCGGGTGGCCCCGCAGCCGGGCACGACACAGGACTGGTCGCGGTGTTCCAGGGCGCGGCGTAGGCGGCGGTTGATGGTGCGGGTGGAGCGGGCCGCACCGATGGGTTGGCCGTGGCGCTGC
>NZ_LZSU01000021.1 GCF_001665575.1 Mycobacterium sp. 852013-51886_SCH5428379
GATGTGTATAAGACACCGGCACGGGCGGTGGTTGCGGTGGCCGCTGGGTGAGCAGCCGGTCCAACTCGACGAGATCGGCTGACAGACGGCTCATTTGGTGGGAGACGGCGGCGAAGTCCGCCGACAGCCGGGCGATCACGGCGCGTTGCGGTTCGGTCATATCCCGATCCTCACGCGCGGGCGCCGCGCGCGGATGAGTAGGACTACCCGTCTTCGTCGAGTCCGTGCTCGATCGCGTACCGCGCCAGCTCCACCCGGTTGGCCACCTGCAGTTTGCGGAACGTCGCCTGCACGTGGTTCTCCACAGTGCGGTGGCTCAGCGACAGCCGCGCGGCGATCTGCTTGGCGGTCAGGCCCTTGGCCACGTGGCGCAGCACCTCGAGCTCACGATCGGTGAGGCTGGGCCCCGCCGGCCCGGCCGGCCCGGCGGGCTCCTGCGCGATCCGCCGGTACTCGCCGAGCACCAGGCCCGCCAGGCCGGGCGTGAACACAGCGCGGCCCTCCGCGGTCGCCCGCACCGCCGCGCTCAGCTCGGCTTTCGACGCGCTCTTGACCAGATAGCCGGTGGCGCCGGCCTTCACAGCTTCCAGGACGTCGTCGCGTTCGTCGGACGCCGAGAGCACCAGCACCCGCGAACTCGGTGACACCGTCAGCACCTGCGCGGTGGCCTGCGCGCCGTCGCCGTCGGCCAGGCGCATGTCCATCACCACCACCCCGGGCTGGACGACCTCGGCACGCCGTCGCGCCGAGGCCACCCCGTCGGCGGTCGCGACCACCGAGAATCCCTCGTCGGCGAGGTCGCGGGCCACCGCGTCCCGCCAGATCGGATGGTCGTCGACGACCATCACCGTCGTCTGCTCACCGGTCACCAGCGTCATCCTCCCCCGCCCGCGGCACCGTCAGCTCCCATTCGGTGCCCGGCTCCGGGCCGGTGTACAGCCGGGCGGTGCCGCCCAGCGTGTCCATCCGTCCCACAATCGATTTCGCGATACCCATCCGGCCCTGCTCGGCCGCCTCGGCGAGCCGGCCCTCCGGGATGCCCGGTCCGTCGTCGCGCACGCTGACGGTCACCGCATCACCGAGGTCCTCCACGAGGACGTAGGCGCGGGCGTCGGGGCCGGCGTGGGCGGTGACGTTGTCCAGCGCGTTGACCGCAGCGGCGCACAGTTCGTCGGCGACGTGCGTGTCGAGCAGGACCGGTTCGGCGGGCACGCTGACCGAGACGCGGTCGGAGGCCCGCCGCCGCAGCAGTTCCGCAACGTCGGTGCGCGCACCCGCGGGCACGGCCACACCCGCGCCGCTGACCAGCCGTCGCAACGCGCGCTCCTGCTCCCCCGCCAGCTCCGCGAGTTCGGCTGTCGGACCGCCGATCTCACGACCGCGGCGGGCCACCAGGGCCAGCACCTGCATGGTGCCGTCGTGCACCTGGCGTGACAGCCGCTCGCGCTCCTCGAGCGCCGCGGACAACCGCGTGGCCTGTTCGAGTTCGGCATGTGCGCGGCGTGCGGTCTGTGCGGCCATCCCGACTGCCAGGCCGACGGCCAGTTCGATGACGATCGTGGCGTTGCGGCCGAGGTCGATGTGGACGTGGCCCTTCACCGCGGCCGACGCCGCCATCACGACCACCCCGGTCAGCATCCCGGGGACGGCGCCGAACAGGATCGCCGCGGAGATGGTGGCGTTGGTCGCCCACAGTGTGGTGGGCCACGACTGATTGTCGGCCACCCACTGGGCACCGGCGACCAGATCGGTGGACAGCATCAGCGCGACCACCACCACGATCTCGGCCGCGACCCAGGCCGGTCTGCGTCCGAAGCCCGACAGGTAGGCCACCGCGCAGGCCGCGCTCCAGCCGATCAGCACGGCGAACAGCGTCCACGCCACCGCCGGCCGGTCCAGGTCGGGATTGACCGCGATCTGAAACCCCAACGCGTACAGGCAACTCAGCAGCCGGAACACCTGCGCCGCCCGCCACAGCGGGGTGGCCGGATCCACCGGTGCCGGCACCTACATCACCTTGGACAGGAAGGCTTTCGTGCGCTCGTGCTGGGGGTTGCTCATCATCTCGCGCGGGTTGCCCGTCTCGACGATCACGCCGCCATCCATGAAGACCAGCTTGTCGGCGACTTCGCGGGCGAACCCCATCTCGTGGGTGACCACCACCATCGTCATCCCCTCCGACGCCAGCTTCTTCATCACCCCGAGCACCTCCCCGACCAGTTCGGGGTCCAGTGCGGACGTCGGCTCGTCGAACAGCATCAGTTTCGGGTTCATCGCCAACGCGCGGGCGATGGCGACGCGCTGCTGCTGACCGCCGGACAGCTGGGCGGGATAGGCGGTGGCCTTGTCCGCCAGGCCGACCTGCTCGAGCAGATCTCTGCCCCGCGCCAGCGCCTCGGCCTTCTTGACCCCCTTCACCTGGATGGGGGCCTCGACGACGTTGCCGAGCGCGGTGCGGTGCGGGAACAGGTTGAAGTGCTGGAAGACCATCCCGATGTCGCGGCGTTGCCGCGCGGCATCCCGCGGCGCCATTTCGTGCAGTTTGTTACCGCGTTCGCGGTAACCGACCAGCTCACCGTCGACGTAGAGACGTCCGGCGTTGACCTGCTCGAGATGGTTGATGCACCGCAGGAACGTCGACTTGCCGGAACCGGACGGGCCCACGATGCACAGCACCTCCCCGCGACCGATCTCGAGGGTGACACCCTTGAGGACCTGGAGGGCGCCGAAGTTCTTGCAGACCTGGTCGGCCCGCACCATGGGGGCCGTCACGGCTGCTCTCCCAGCTGCGCCTTGGCCAGCGCCTCGAGCTGCTTACTCGTCAGCCTGCGCGACGCGCCGCGTGAGAAATACCGCTCGAGGTAGTACTGCCCCACCATCAGGACGCTGGTGATGGCCAGGTACCACGTCGCGGCGACCATCAGCAGCGGCACCGGTTCGAAGATGCGCGACGCGATCTCGCGTGAGGTGATGCCGTAGAGGTCGAGTGCGAACGGCACACCGGTGACCAGCGAGGTGGTCTTGAGCATGCTGATCACCTCGTTGCCGGTCGGCGGGATGATCACGCGCATCGCCTGGGGCAGCACCGTGCGCCGCATCGCCAGACCCCACGACATGCCCAGCGCGGTCGACGCTTCCAATTGGCCCTCGGGCACGGAGGTGATGCCGGCGCGGATGATCTCGGCCATGTAGGCGGCCTCGTTGAGTGCCAGACCGAGGATCGCCAGCAGGAACGGGAACGACAGCGACTGCAGGTCCAGATGCAACAGCGACGGTCCGAACGGCACCCCGAGCTGGACATTCTGGTAGATCGTCGGCAGCAGCCCCCAGAACACCAGCTGCACGTAGACCGGGGTGCCGCGGAAGATCCACAGATACGCCCACGACACCGCCTTGAAGACGGGGTTGGGCGACAGCCGCATCACCGCGAGCAGGATGCCCAGCGCGAGCGCGAGCACCATCGAATAGACGGTCAGCTGCAGGGTATTGACGACACCGACCGTCAGCACCCGCTCGTTGAACAGGTACTCCCAATACGTGCCCCATCGGAAGGCCTCGTTGGTGGCCGCGCCGTAGAGGAACAGTCCGGCCAGGACGAGGATGACGACCGCCGCCATCCACCGCCAGGGATGCCTGAGAGGTACTGCGTCTATGGCAGCCGGGCTGGCGGCGGGTGACGGCGAGTCGGCATCGGTCATCGCGTCAGCTGATCGCTCCGTTGATGACCGGCTTGTCGATCATGCCGGCCTCGACGCCCCAATTCTTCGCGATCTCCTCGTACTTGCCGTCCTCGATGAGGTGCTCGAGGGCCTGCTGCAGGGACTGCGCCAGCGGCGAGCCCTTGGCCACCGGCCAGCCATACGGCGCGGCGTCGAAGATCTCGCCCGCGGGTTCGAGCTTGCCGTTGCTCTGCTTGATCGCATAGGCGGTCACCGGCGAATCCGCCGACATCGCGTCCGCCTGGCCCAGGACGACGGCGTTGGTAGCCGCGTCCTGACCGTCGAACGGGGTGATCGCGATGGGCGCCTTACCCGCGTCGGTGCACGCCTTGCTCTTGGCCGGCAGCTCGTCGGTCTCCTGGTACGTGGTGGCCTGGACGGCGACCTTCTTGCCGCAGGCGTCCTCCGGATTGACCGGGTTGTCGGGCCGCTGGGCCCACTGGGTACCCGCGGAGAAGTAGGTGACGAAGTCCACCGACTGCTCGCGCTCCTTGGTGTCGGTGAACGACGACATGCCGACGTTGAAGGTGCCGCCCTGGATCGAGGGGATGATCTTGGCGAAGTCGGCTTCGCGGTACTCGGGGGTCAGCCCGAGGGTGGCGGCGATCGCGTTCATCAGATCCACGTCGAACCCGACGATCTTGCCGGTCTCGTCCTTGAACTCGTTGGGGGCGTACGGGATGTTGACGCCGACGATCAGCTTGCCGGTGGACTTGATGTCCTCGGGCACGGTGTTGGCGATCTCCTCGACCTTGGCACCGCTCGCCGCGGTGGATTCGCCGCCGTCGGATCCGCCCGAATCTCCGCCACTGGCGCAGCCGGACAACGCGATTGCACCGGTTGCGGCGAACAGCACGGCCCGGGGAATGACCAAGCGCCACATCCTGCCGCGACGGTCCTGACATCCTGCTGACACGGTTGCCTCTCTTCTCTCACATCGGTACCGATCACGTCTTCGACGCGATGACGTTAGCGGCCGGGAACTCAGCGCGCACTGCCGGTAATCGAACAGTAGTGGAGGCGTAACTCGGCGGCAGGAGAACGACCGCGCGCAAAGCGGTGAAACCGGACCGGCGTGTCGGACGTTGTGCCACACTGCGCGCATGCAAACCTCGGCAGCGCCCGGCGTCCTGCGTCACCTGTGGATCTACACCCTCGTCTCGGGGTTGCTCGCCATCCTGCTCGGCGTGCTGATCTTCGTGCGTCCCGGTGCGGCGATCCTGGTCACCGCCATCTTCTTCGGCGCCTATCTGCTCGTCACCGGCATCGCCCAGGTGGTGCTGGCGTTCAGCGTGCGCAATTCGGTCGGCGGGCGGGTGCTGCTGTTCATCGGCGGTGCGGCCGCACTGGTTCTGGCGGTGCTGTGCTTCATCAACCTGTCCAACTCCATCGAGCTGCTGGCGCTGTGGATCGGCATCGGGTTCATCTTCCGCGGCGTCGCCACGGCGATGTCGGCATTCGGCGACCAGTCGCTGCCCGGACGCGTCTGGGAGATCATCGTCGGTGTCATCAGCGTCATCGCCGGCCTCATCATGTTCGTCGCACCGCTCGAGGGGCTGGTCGCACTCACCCAGGTGACCGGCGTCATCCTCATCGTGATCGGCCTGTTCGAGGTGATCGCGGGCATCCGGATCCGGACCGAATCGCACACGCACTCGGTGACGTAGCGGCCTTGTCGCGTTGACTTTGCACCGAGATCGTCGACGCGGCGATTTCGGCGTTCTCACGGCAAAGTCAACTTGCGGTGCACCGCCGCGGTGACGTAACACACCTGGTCGCACACCCCAGCAACTACTACAGTCTGTCGTAGAGCTGGCGCAGCGTCGCGCCCGCAAAGGCAGGTGCAATGAACGCGCTGGACGTATCGCGGTGGCAATTCGGGATCACCACGGTCTACCACTTCATCTTCGTACCGCTCACCATCGGTCTGGCGCCGCTGATCGCGGTGATGCAGACCCTGTGGGTGGCCACCGGAAACCCGCATTGGTACCGGCTCACCCGGTTCTTCGGGAAACTCTTCCTGATCAACTTCGCCATCGGCGTCGCCACCGGGATCGTGCAGGAGTTCCAGTTCGGGATGAACTGGAGTGAGTACTCCCGGTTCGTCGGTGACGTCTTCGGCGCGCCGCTGGCCATGGAGGGCCTGGCCGCGTTCTTCTTCGAGTCGACGTTCATCGGGCTGTGGATCTTCGGCTGGACCAGGCTGCCCCGGCTCGTACACCTGGCCTGCATCTGGGTGGTCGCGATCGCGGTCAACCTGTCGGCGTTCTTCATCATCGCCGCGAACTCGTGGATGCAGCACCCCGTCGGCGCGACGATCAACCCGGAGACCGGCCGCGCCGAGCTGACCAGCATCGTGGCGCTGTTCACCAACAACACCGCGATCGCCGCCTTCACCCATGCCGTGGCCGGGTCCCTGTTGACCGCAGGCACATTCGTGGCGTGCGTGTGCGCCTGGTGGATGGTGCGCGCACACCGGCGCGACGATCGTGAGGGCGCGACGTTGTTCCGGCCGGCCACCCTGATGGGCTGTCTGGTGACGCTCGTTGCGGCCGGCGCGCTGGTCTACACCGGCGACGTCCAGGGCAAGCTGATGTTCGAGCAGCAGCCGATGAAGATGGCCTCGGCCGAGTCGTTGTGCCATAGCGAGACGGATCCGGACTTCTCGGTCCTGACCGTCGGCACGCACAACAACTGCGACAGCGTCGTGCACCTCATCGAGGTGCCGTATGTGCTGCCCTTCCTCGCCGAGGGCCGGTTCAGCGGTGTTCACCTCGAAGGGGTGCAGGATCTCCAGGACCGCTACGAGCAGGAGTACGGCCCCGGTGACTACCGGCCGAATCTGTTCGTGACGTACTGGTCGTTCCGCGCGATGATCGGCCTGCTCGCGGTGCCTGCGCTGTTCGCCCTGACCGCGCTGTGGCTGACGCGCCGCGGCCGAATCCCCGACCAGCGCTGGTTCTCCCGTTTCGCGCTGCTCACCATCCCGACGCCGTTCCTGGCCAACAGCGCCGGCTGGGTGTTCACCGAGATGGGCCGGCAACCGTGGGTGGTGGTGCCCAACCCGACCGGTGACCCGCAGCTGCGGCTCACCGTCGCCGAAGGCGTGTCGGGCCACTCGGTGGGCATGGTGCTCACGTCTCTGATCACGTTCACCGCGATCTACGCGGTGCTCGCCGTCATCTGGTTCTGGCTGCTGCGGCGCTACGTCGCCGAAGGACCCCAGGAGCACGACGCCGAACCCGCTCCCCCGGCGCCGCCTGCCGATGACGACGTCGCGCCCCTGTCGTTCGCGTACTGAAAGGGCTGTAGCGATGGGACTTCCGGAACTCTGGTTCTTTCTCCTGGCCTTCCTGTTCCTCGGCTTCTTCGTCCTCGAGGGCTTCGACTTCGGGGTCGGCATGCTGATGGGCCTGTTCGGCCGCATCGCCGACGGCGAACCCGATAAGCACCGCCGCGCGGCGCTGAACACGATCGGCCCGGTCTGGGACGGCAACGAGGTGTGGCTGATCACCGCGGGCGGCGCGATGTTCGCGGCCTTCCCGGACATGTACGCGACGATGTTCTCCGGGCTGTACCTTCCGCTGCTGGCGATCCTGCTGTCGATGATCGTGCGGGTGGTGGCGATAGAGTGGCGCGGCAAGATCGACGATCCGCGCTGGCGCCGCTGGGCCGACATCGGGATCGCCACCGGCTCGTGGGTCCCCGCGGTGCTGTGGGGCGTCGCCTTCGCCGCGCTGGTGCGCGGCCTGCCTGTCGACGCCGACAAGCAGATCCACCTCGGCGTCACCGATCTGCTCAACGCCTACACGCTGCTGGGCGGGTTGGCGACCGCAACGCTGTTCGCCCTGCACGGAGCGGTGTTCGTGACGCTGAAATCGGAGGGTTCGCTGCGTGCGGACGCGCGGCGCTTCGCCGGTGCGCTCGGTCTGCCCGCCCTGGTTTCGGTGGGTGGCTTCGGCCTGTGGACGCAGCTGGCGTACGGCAAGAGCTGGACGTGGGGCCTGCTCGTGGTGGCCGCCGTCGCGCTCACGGCCGCCGTCGTGCGCATCTGGTCGGGTACCGGCGAGGGCTGGGCGTTCACCTTCACCGCGACCGTGGTCGCCGCCGTGGTGGTGTTGCTCTTCGCGTGCCTGTTCCCGAACCTCATTCCGTCGACGCTGAATCCGGCGTGGAGTCTGACGATCGAGAACGGCTCGTCGAGTGACTACACCCTGACCATCATGTCGTGGGCGGCGCTCGTCTTCGCGCCGATGGTCATCGGCTACCAGGGCTGGACCTACTGGGTGTTCCGCAAACGCGTCTCAGCCGACCGCATCCCCGATCCGACCGGGCTGTCATGGCAGTCGAACTGACCCTGTGGCGCACGTCGGCCCCGATCCGGCGGCATCTGATCGCCTCGGTGGCGTGTGGAGTGGTGATCAGCGCGGCGACCATCGGGTCGGCGATGGTCACCGCACGAATCATCGCTGGGGTGATCACCGAATCCGGTTACCGCACAGTGGATTCTTGGTTCCCCGACATGACGCTGCTGGCTGCGCTGTGGGCGGTGCGGACGCTCGCGCAGGCGGTGCAGGGTCGGTTGTCGCAGCGCGGCGCCACCGCGGTCATCGCCGAGTTGTCGGCGCGGGTGCTGCGGACCGTGACGGCCGCACCACCGCGCCGGCTGGCGATGGTGCGCGACGAGGCGGGCGTGGTCCTCACCCGCGGCCTGGACGGGCTGCGCCCGTACTTCACCGGATATCTGCCTGCGGTATTCCTCGCCGGAATCCTCACCCCGGCAGCGGTACTCGCGATCGCGGTGATCGATTGGCAGTCGGCGGCGATCGTCCTGGTCGCATTGCCGCTCATCCCGGTGTTCATGGTGCTGATCGGGTTGCTGACCCGTGACCGTTCGGCGGCGGCGCTGGACGCGATGACGACCCTGCAGGCCCGGCTGCTCGACCTGGTCGCCGGCATCCCGACGCTGCGGGCCCTCGGCCGGGCAGCCGGCTCGGCAGACCGCATCGAGGAACTGTCCGTCGCACACCGCCGATCGGCGATGGCGACGCTGCGTATCGCGTTCCTCTCGGCCCTGGTCCTCGAACTGCTCGCCACCCTCGGGGTCGCTTTAATCGCCGTGAGCGTCGGGCTGCGGCTGGTATTCGGCGACGTCACGCTGGTCGCCGCGCTGACCGCGCTGCTGCTGGCGCCCGAGGTGTTCTGGCCGCTGCGCCGGGTGGGCGTGGAATTCCACGCCGCTCAGGACGGGAAGACCGCCGCCGAACGCGCCCTGCGGCTGCTCGACACCGAGGGCCAGCGGTCCGGCGGCACCCGGGAGGTCACCGCTGCGGGCGCGACGATCCACCTCGACGCGTTGGGCGCCGACCTCGAACCCGGCCGCGTCAGCGTGCTCACCGGGCCGAACGGCTGCGGTAAGAGCACCACGTTGCAGGCGATCCTGGGCCTCAACCCGCCACCGGCCGGGCGGGTTCGGGTGTCCACCTCCGATGGCGGGGTGGATGTCGCCGACCTCGACCTGCCGCACTGGTGGCCCCAGATCGCCTGGCTGGCGCACCGGCCCGTGCTGGTCCCCGGCACCGTCCGCGAGAACCTTGATCTGTTCGGTCCACTCACCGATCCCGAATACGCCTGTCGCGTATCGGGTTTCGATGAGGTGATCGCCGAACTGCCCGACGGTCTGGACACCGTCCTGGGCCGGGACGGCACGGGCCTGTCCCTCGGGCAGCGACAGCGGCTGGGACTGGCCCGCGCGCTCGGATCCTGCGCGGCGGTACTGCTGCTCGATGAGCCGACCGCGCACCTCGACGCGGCGCTGGAGCGGCGGGTGCTCGGGGCCATCGTGGCCCGCGCCCGCGCCGGCGCCACGGTGGTCGTCGTCGGACACCGCGCACCCGTGCTCGACATCGGCGACCTCGTGGTCCGGGTGGGAGGTGGCGTCCTTGTCTCGTGACGAGGTCCGGTTCGCGCTGGAGCTACTGCGTCCCCGCCTGCCGCGACTGTTGTGGGCCACCACGCTGGGCGTGCTGTCGCTCGGCAGCGCGCTGGCACTGGCGGGGATCGCCGCGTGGCTGATCACGCGGGCGTGGCAGATGCCCCCGGTGCTCGACCTGTCCGTTGCGGCGGTCGCAGTCCGCGCGCTGGGAATCGCTCGCGGCGTGTTGGGTTACTGTCAGCGCCTCGCCGCCCACGACACCGCCCTGCGCGCCGCAGGCGATGCGCGGACCGGGCTCTTCCGCCGGTTGGCCGCCGCGCCGCCAGACGTGGCGATGCGGTGGCGCAGCGGCGAACTAGTGACCCGCATCGGCTCCTCGGTCGACGACCTCGCCGACGTCCTCGTGCGGGCGGTGCTGCCGATCGCGGTCGCCGTGGTGCTCGGCGCCGCCGCCGTCGGCGTCCTCGCGGTCATCTCGCTGCCGGCCGCGGCGCTGCTGGCCTGCTGTCTGGTGGTGGCCGGCGTGCTGGCGCCTGCGCTGTCCGCGCGCGCCGTCACCGCAGCCGAGACCGCCGGCGTACAGGCGCACACCGAGCGCGATGCGGCGGTGCTGCTCGCGCTGGAGCATGCGCCGGAGTTGCGCGTCAGCGGGCGTCTGTCCGAGGTGATCGCCGAGGCCGACGCCCGACACGGCGACTGGGGTGCGGCGGCCGATCGCGCGGCGGCACCGGCCGCCCTGGCCGGGGCGGTACCCACCGTGGCGACGGGCGTCAGTGTGCTGGGCGCCGCCGTTGCGGGCATCGCCCTGGCCGGATCGGTGGCGCCGACGACCCTCGCGATCCTGATGCTGTTGCCGCTGTCGGCGTTCGAGGCGACCACCGCGCTGCCCGCCGCAGCGGTTCAGCTCACCCGTTCGCGTATCGCGGCGCGACGTCTGTACGACCTCACCGACCCGGCGCCGACCGCGAGACCAAGACCTGTCGTGTCTCCGATTCCGCTGCACACCGGCGACCGAGTCGCTGTCACCGGGCCGAGCGGTTCCGGCAAGACCACGCTGCTGATGGCGATGGCCGAGACCATCGATGAATCCACGGGCGCCCGAGCGTTTTTCGCGGAGGACGCGCACCTGTTCTCCACCACGGTGCGAGACAACCTGCTCGTCGCGCGCGGTGACGCCACCGACGCCGAACTGCTCGACGCGCTGCGCCGCGTCGGTCTGCGCGACTGGCTCGAGCAGCTGCCGAACGGTCTGTCCACGATGCTGACCGGCGGCGCCGCCGCGGTGTCGGCGGGTCAGCGCCGCAGGTTGCTACTGGCGCGCGCACTGGTGTCCGACTTTCCCGTGGTATTGCTCGACGAGCCGACCGAACACCTCGACGCCGACGACGCGGGCCGGATGCTGTCCGAGTTGCTCACGCCCGGTGGGCTTTTCGCCGCCGACCGGACGGTGGTGGTGGCCACGCACCAGATTCCCGCCGATCTGGGCTGCTATCTGCAGGTCAAGACGCCCGCCAACGGGTAACGTCACGCTGCATGACCGAGCCGGACAAGCCCGAGAACACCCCCTCGTCGACGCCACCGCCGCCACCGCCGCCGCCCAATCCCGGGCAGCAGCAGGCGTATCCGCAGCAGCAGCCGTACCAGCAACAGCCCTACGGTTACGGCGCGGCGCCGGGCGGCTATCCGCCACCGCCGCCAAGCGGTTACCCCGCTGGACCGCCCGGCGGCTACGGCGCCGGACCCGTACAGCAGGCACCGAAGAACGGTGTCGGCATCGCCGCCCTGATCGTCGCGATCATCGCGTTGCTGTCGGTCTACGGCGGTGTGGTGCTCGGCATCGTCGCCGTCATCCTCGGCGTCATCGGCCGCAGCCGGGCCAAACGCGGTGAGGCCACCAACGGCGGCATCGCACTCGCCGGCATTGTGCTCGGTCTGCTGTCGATCATCGTGGCGATCGTGGCGATCGTGCTGACGGTGCAGTTCGTCCAGGAGGTCGGCGGCACCGACCTCTACGACTGCCTGCAGCAGGCGGGCAGCGATTCCGAGGCACAGCAGGAATGCCAGGACCAGTTCCAGCAGAACATCGAAGAGCAGTTCAACATCTCGGTGACGCCCTCGCCGTAGTCTTCGGATGCGCAGCGTCACCTACTCGTTGACCGTCTCGCTCGACGGATACACCGCCGGGCCCGACGGTGGGTTCGACTGGGGCACACCGGACCCGGAGGTCTTCCGGCTGGCCACCGATGAGGTGCGCGGCGTCGGCGTCCACCTGATGGGCCGTCGACTCTACGAGACCATGCTGTATTGGGAGGACGCGGCGGACGGTCCGGCGCTCGACGACGCCGAGCGGGAGTTCGCCGACCTCTGGAACGCGTTGCCCAAGGTGGTCTTCTCGTCGACGCTGACGGCGGTGCGGGGCAACGCCCGGCTCGCGGCCGGTGGCGTCGCCGAGGAGATCGAGCGGTGCCGCGCCGAACCGGACGACGGCGACATCGCGATCGGCGGACCGGATCTGGCCACGCAGGCCGCCGCGCTGGGTCTGATCGACGAGTACCGGATCAGGGTGTGCCCGGTACTGCTGGGTGGCGGCACGCCGTTCTTCGACCATCACGAGCGACGGGTGAACCTGGACCTGGTGGAGACCCGAGCGTTCGACTCGGGGGTGGTCTATCTGCGCTACCGCGTGCGGCGCTAACCCGCCGGGAAGTACTTGACGATGCCTTCCTGCACGACGGTGGCCAGCAGCGCGCCGGACCGGTCGAAGAAGTGGCCTCTGCCGAGTCCGCGAGATTCGGCGGCCACCGGCGACTCCGTCGAGTAGAGCACCCACTCGTCGAAGCGAATGGGGCGGTGGAACCACACTGAATGGTTCATGGTCACCGCGAAGATGCGGTCGAACCCCCACGACAGGCCGTGGGTGGTGATGATGCTGTCGAGCACGGTGGTGTCCGAGGAGTACACCATCGCCGCGGCGTGGAGCACCGGATCGTCGGGCATCGGACCGACCGTCCGAAGCCACACGCGGTTGTGGTCGAGCCGTCCGCCGCGGTCACGCATCACCCACGCCGGGTCGTTGGCGTAGCGCCATTCGATCGGGCGGAGCGCGCTGACGAAATGCGGCACGGTCTCCTCGTAGCCCCGCAGCAGTTCGTCGATCCCGGGCAGCTCCTCCGGGGCCGCGACCTCGGGGGCCGCGACACTGTGCTCGAGCCCGCGGCCGCCGTTCATGTACGACACCATCGCGGTGGTCAGCACGTCGTCGCCCTGACAGACGTCCACCCGACGGTTGGCGAACCGGCGCTCATCGCGCAGCCGGGTGACCCGGAACTCGAGATCCCGCGCCGGATCGCCGCCGGCGATGAAGTGCACCGACAGCGCACTCGGCGCGATGCGGTGCTCGAGGGTGCGCCCGGCCGCGACGAACGCCTGCGCCATCATCTGCCCGCCGAACGTCCGGACCGGATTCTTGCTCGGATGACCGCCGACGAACGTGTCGGCACCGATCTGCCGGAGGTCGAGTACGGCGAGCAGCTCGTCGAAGTCTGCTTGCACGCAATCACCCTGCCTAGACGTCGTCCTCCCCGATGCGGTGGACGTGGATCAGATTCGTGGAGCCTACTGTGCCCGGTGGAATGCCCGCGATCACCACCACGAGGTCGCCGCGCCGGTAACGGCCCAGCTCCAGCAGCGATTTGTCCACCTGCCGGATCATGCCGTCCGTGGTCTGGATGTGCGGAACGATGAACGTCTCGGTGCCCCAGCTCAGCGACAGCTGACTGCGCACCTCCGGCAGCGACGTGAAGGCCAGCAGCGGCAGCGGTGTGTGCAGCCGGGCCAACCGGCGCACCGTGTCACCGGATTGCGTGTAGGCCACCAACGCCTTGGCGTCCAACCGTTCGCCGATGTCGCGGGCCGCGTACGAGATCACGCCGCGCTTGGTGCGGGGCATGTGGGTCAGCGGCGGGACCATGACCGAGTTCTCCTCGACCGCGCAGATGATGCGCGCCATCGTGCGCACCGCCTCCAGCGGGAACTTGCCGACCGAGGTCTCCCCGGACAGCATCACCGCATCGGCACCGTCGAGGACGGCGTTGGCGACGTCGGAGGCCTCCGCGCGGGTGGGCCGGGAGTTCTCGATCATCGACTCGAGCATCTGGGTGGCGACGATGACGGGTTTGGCGTTCTCGCGGGCCATCTGGATGGCGCGCTTCTGCACCAGCGGCACCTCTTCGAGCGCGAGTTCGACGCCGAGATCGCCGCGCGCGACCATGATCGCGTCGAACGCGAGCACGATCGCCTCGAGGTTGTCGACCGCCTCGGGCTTCTCGAGTTTGGCGATCACCGGTACACGGCGCCCGACCCGGTCCATGATCTCGTGCACGAGCTCGATGTCTGCCGGGGACCGCACGAACGACAGCGCGATCAGATCCACGCCGAGGCGCAGCGCGAACTCGAGGTCCTCGATGTCCTTCTCCGACAGCGCAGGCGCGGAGACATTCATCCCCGGCAGTGACATCCCCTTGTTGTTGCTGACGCGGCCGCCCTCGGTGACGCGGCAGACCACGTCGGAACCCTCGATGGACTCCACCACCAGGGCGACGTTGCCGTCGTCGACGAGCACCCGGTCGCCGGGGGTGGCGTCCTCGGCCAGCCGCTTGTAGGTGGTCGACACCCGGTCGTGGGTGCCCTCACAGTCGTCGACGGTGATCCGGATGATCTCATCGGTCTTCCACTCGGTGGGGCCGTCGGCGAACCGGCCGAGCCGGATCTTCGGACCCTGCAGATCGGCGAGGATGCCGACGGCGTGGCCGGTGCGGTCCGACGCGGCCCGCACCCGTTTGTAGTTGTCCTCGTGATCGGCGTGTTCGCCGTGGCTGAAGTTCAGCCGCGCGACGTCCATACCGGCCTCTACCAGCGCTCGGACTGCCTCCTCGGTACCCGTCGCCGGACCGAGGGTACAGACGATCTTCCCGCGTCTATTCACGTTTTCTCATCGTAGTCGTTAATCGATTCAGACGCGGTCCGACTCAGACGGCCAGGGGAACCGCGCCCGGCCGCACCGGAGCGGGCAGATCCGAGTCCCCCATCAGGTACGCGTCGACCGCGTGGGCGGCGCTGCGGCCCTCGGCGATCGCCCACACGAGCAGCGACGCGCCGCGATGGGCGTCCCCGCACACGAACACCCCCGGCGCGTCGGTCTGCCAGTCCGCCCCGCACGGCAGTGCCCCGCGGCGATTGAGCGTCAGGCCGAGGCCGTCGAGCAGCGGCATGTGCTCGACGCCGTCGAACCCGATGGCCAGCAGCGCCATGTCGCACGGGATCTCCAGCGTGTCCCCGACCGGGGTGATTCGACGGCGGCCGTTTTCGTCCCGCTCGACCTTGACCTCGGCGATCTCGATGGCGCGGACGTGGCCGTGCTCGTCGCCGAGGAAGCGCTGTACGGCCACCTGGTAGCGGCGCTCTCCGCCCTCCGCGTGCGCCGGCGACAGCCGGGTGCGCAGCACCAGCGGCCACGTCGGCCAGGGGCTGTGCGCGTTGTCGCGGGTCTCCGGCGGTTCGGGGTTGTAGTCGAGCTGCGTGACCGATGCGGCGCCCTGCCGGTGGGCGGTGCCCAGGCAGTCGGCTCCGGTGTCGCCGCCGCCGATGATCACGACGTGCTTACCCGCCGCGGAAACCGGCGATGGGCCGTCACCTTCGCACTCCCGGTTGGCCGGGACGAGGTGTTCCATCGCGAGATGGACCCCGTCGAGAGCGCGGCCCGCGGTGTCGTTGTCGCGGGCCCGCAGGGCGCCGACGGCCAGCACCACGGCGTCGTACTGGGCGCGCAGCTGCTCGACGGTCAGGTCCACCCCCACCTCGCATTCGGTGACGAACCGTGTGCCTTCGGCCCGCATCTGCGCCAGCCGCTGGTCGAGCGTCGTCTTCTCCAGTTTGTATTCGGGGATGCCGTAGCGCATCAACCCGCCGATCCGGTCGTCGCGTTCGAAGACCGTCACGTCGTGACCGGCGCGGGTGAGCTGCTGGGCCGCGGCCAGACCGGCGGGCCCGGAGCCCACCACCGCGACGTGCTTACCGGTGCTGATCGACGCCGGCTGCGGAGCGACCAGACCCAGCGCCCACGCCTGGTCGGCGATGGTGTTCTCGATGCGCTTGATGGTGACGGCGCCCCCGGTGTGGTCCTCGCTGATCGCCAGTACGCACGCCGCCTCGCACGGCGCCGGGCACAGCCGGCCGGTGAACTCGGGGAAGTTGTTGGTGGCGTGCAGGCGTTCGCTCGCGGCGTCCCAGCGGCCGCGCCGCACCAGATCGTTCCACTCGGGAATCAGGTTGCCCAGCGGGCAGCCCGCAGTTCCGGAGTGGCAGAACGGGATTCCGCAGTCCATGCAGCGACGGGCCTGCTGCGAGACCTCTGCGGATCGCTCCTTCGCATCCTGGCGTTCGTACACCTCCCGCCAGTCGCCGACCCGTTCGTCGACGGGCCGCTTGGTGGCCTCGGCCCTGGGCACTCTGAGAAATCCGGTGGGATCAGCCACGACTGGCCTCCATGATCGCGGTGTCGACGTCGCGTCCCTCGGCCCTGGCCATCCGGGTGGCCTCCAGAACGCGCTGATAGTCGGTGGGCATGACCTTGGTGAACTGGGCGCTCCGACGCGGCCAGTCCGCCAGCAACGATGTGGCGACGGTGCTGCCGGTGAGCCGGGCGTGCCGGGAGACCACGTCGCGCAGCCAGGTCAGATCCTCCGGTTCGAGCCGCTGCAGCTCCACCATCGCGGGATTGACCCTCGCCGGGTCGAGCGCCAGCACGTAGGCGATACCGCCGGACATCCCGGCGGCCATGTTGCGGCCGATCGGTCCGAGGACGACCACCCGTCCGCCGGTCATGTATTCGCAGGCGTGGTCGCCGACGCCCTCGACGACGGCCAGCGCGCCGGAGTTGCGGGCGCAGAAGCGTTCTCCGACGCGGCCACGCAGAAACACCTCGCCGGAGGTGGCGCCGTAGAGCAGAGTGTTGCCGGCGATGACGTTGTCCTCGGGCAGGAACAGCACGTCGTCGGCGGGGTGCACGACGATCCGGCCGCCCGAGAGTCCTTTGCCGACATAGTCGTTCGCGTCGCCGGTGAGCGTGATCGTGATCCCGGGCGGCAGGAAGGCCCCGAGGGACTGTCCCGCCGATCCGGCCAGGGCGACGTCGATGGTGCCGTCGGGCAGGCCCGCGGCACCGTAGCGGCGGGTGACCTCGGCACCGAGCATCGTGCCGACGGTTCGGTTGACATTGCGGATCGGCAGTTCCAGACGCACGGGCCGGGCGTCTTCGAGGGCGCCTTCAGCCAGTTGGACCAGGGTCTGATCGAGCGCCCGGTCCAGCGCGTGGTACTGGTCGGCGACCTTGCGCCGCTGGGTGGGTCCGCCGTGGTGATCGTCGGGCACGGCGAAGATCGGCGTGAGGTCCAGGCCCCGGCTCTTCCAGTGTTCGACACCCTCTGCGGTGTCGAGCAGTTCGGCGTGGCCGACGGCCTCGTCGACGCTGCGGAACCCCAGATCCGCGAGGTAGCGCCGGATGTCCTCGGCGATGAAACGGAAGAAGTTCTCCACGTACTCGGCCTTGCCGTTGAACCGGGCGCGCAGTTCGGGGTTCTGCGTCGCCACCCCGACCGGGCAGGTGTCGAGGTGGCAGACCCGCATCATGATGCATCCCGACACGACCAGGGGTGCGGTGGCGAAGCCGAACTCCTCGGCGCCGAGCAGCGTCGCGACGATGACGTCGCGGGCGGTGCGCATCCCGCCGTCGCACTGCACGGTGATGCGGTCGCGAAGGCCGTTGAGCACCAGTGTCTGCTGGGCGTCGGCCAAACCGATCTCCCACGGCGCGCCCGCGTGTTTGAGGCTGGTCAGCGGCGCGGCGCCGGTGCCACCGTCGTTGCCGGAGATGAGTACGACGTCGGCGTGCGCCTTGGACACCCCGGCCGCGACCGTGCCCACTCCGACACCGGCGACCAGCTTGACGTGGATGCGGGCCCGGTCGTTGGCGTTCTTCAGATCGTGGATCAGCTGGGCGAGGTCCTCGATCGAGTAGATGTCGTGGTGCGGCGGCGGGGAGATCAGGCCGACCCCCGGGGTGGAGTGCCGCGTCTTGGCGATGCTCGGATAGACCTTGTAGCCCGGAAGTTGGCCGCCCTCACCGGGTTTGGCGCCCTGGGCCATCTTGATCTGGATGTCGGTGGCGTTGACCAGGTAGTCACTGGTGACACCGAAGCGCCCAGAGGCGACCTGTTTGACGGCGCTGCGGCGGCGCGGGTCGTACAGCCGGTCGACGTCCTCGCCGCCCTCGCCGCTGTTCGACCGGCCGCCGAGGTTGTTCATCGCGATGGCCATCGTCTCGTGTGCCTCGGCGCTGATGGAACCGTAACTCATGGCGCCGGTGCTGAACCGGGTGACGATCGATTCCACGGACTCGACCTCCTCCAGCGGTACGGAGGGGCGCACTCCCTTCTTCAGTTCGAACAGCCCGCGCAGTGTCCCGCCTTCACGGGAGAGCCGATCGACCTCGTCGGAGTACTGCCGGAACACCTCGTAGCGTCCGGTGCGCGTCGAATGTTGCAGCAGGAAAACCACTTCCGGGGTGAACAGATGCAGTTCCCCCTCCCGGCGGTAGGCGTACTCACCGCCCACCTCGAGGCGGCGGTGCACCCGTTCGGTGGGATTCTCCGGATACGCGCGGCGGTGGCGCAGCTTGACCTCCTCGGCGATGACGTCGAGGCCGATGCCGCCGATCTGCGAGGGGGTGCCGGTGAAGTACTCGTCGACGACTACGCGGTCGATGCCGACCGCCTCGAAGGCCTGTGCGGCGGTGTAGGACGCGACGGTGGAGATGCCCATCTTGCTCATCACCTTCATCACGCCCTTGCCGAGCGCCTTGAGGTAATTGCGCAGTGCCGTGGCGGTTTCGATGCCGGTGAGCTCACCCTCCCGGATGAGGTCCTCGATGGACTCGAACGCCAGGTACGGGTTGACCGCGGCCGCGCCGAACCCGATGAGCATCGCGACGTGGTGCACCTCGCGGGCGTCGCCGGTCTCCACGACCAGGGCCACGCTGGTGCGCTCCTTGGTGCGCACCAGATGGTGGTGCACTGCCGAGACCGCCAGCAGCGACGGGATGGGAGCGCGGGTGTGGTCGGAGTCGCGGTCGGAGATGACCAGGGTGCGGGCACCGTCGGCGATGGCTTCGCAGGCCCGGTGCCGCAGCTCTTCGAGCGCCTCGGCCAGCCCTTCTCCCCCGCGTTCGACGTCGTAGAGCGCCTTGAGCACCGCGCTGCGCAGTCCCGGATGCTCGCCGTCGTCGTTGAGGTGGACGAGCTTGTTGAGCTCGTCGTTGTCCAGTACGGGCCACTCCAGCAGGATCTGGCGGCACGACGCGGCCGTGGGCTCCAGCAGATTCTGTTCGGGCCCCATGATGCGGGCCATGCTGGTGACGACCTCTTCGCGGATCGCGTCGAGCGGCGGATTGGTCACCTGGGCGAAGAGTTCGACGAAGTAGTCGTAGAGCGACCGCGACCGCTGCGAGAGGACAGCCGGCGGCGTGTCGGTACCCATCGACCCCAACGGCTCGCCACCGGAGGCCGCCATCGGCGTGAGCAGGATGCGCAGTTCCTCCTCGGTGTAGCCGAAGGCGATCTGGCGGCGCACCACGGACTCGTGGTTGGGTGTCACGCGGACGCGGTCCGGCAGGGTGGCCAGGTCGAGCAGGCCGGCGTGCAACCACTCCTCGTACGCCTCGGCGCTCGACAGGCCTTGTTTGAGCTCGTCGTCGGAGACGATGCGACCGGCGGCGGTGTCGATGAGCAGCATCTTGCCGGGCTGCAGCCGGCCTTTGGCCACGATCTGCGCCGACGGGATGTCCAGCACACCGCTCTCGCTGGCCAGGACGATGCGGTCGTCAACCGTGCGCCACCACCGGCCCGGCCGTAATCCGTTGCGGTCCAGCACCGCTCCGACCACGGCGCCGTCGGTGAACGTCACGCAGGCCGGTCCGTCCCACGGCTCCATGAGCGAGGCGTGGAACTGCCAGAACGCGCGTTCGTCTGCGGGCATCGAGGCGTTGTTCTCCCACGCCTCGGGGATCATCATCAGCACCGCGTGCGGCAGGCTGCGCCCGCCCAGGTGCAGCAGTTCGAGCACCTCGTCCAGCGATGCGGAGTCCGACGACTCCGGTGTGCAGATCGGTGAGAGGCGGGCGATGTCCCCGGGGATGCGATCGGTGGCCAGCATCGCCTCACGGGCATGCATCCGGTTGCGGTTGCCGCGCACGGTGTTGATCTCGCCGTTGTGGGCGAGGAACCGGAACGGGTGAGCCAGCGGCCAGGACGGAAACGTGTTGGTGGAGAAGCGGCTGTGCACGATCGCGATGGCGCTGGCGCAGCGTTCGTCGCGCAGATCGGGGAAGAACAGCGGCAGTTGAACGGTGGTCAGCATGCCCTTGTAGGCAATGGTGCGGCTCGACAGGGACGGGAAGTACACCCCGGCGGCTTTCTCGGCGCGTTTGCGCAGCGGGTACACCAGCCGATCGAGGTCGATGCCACCGGGCCGGATGCCGTCGACTTCCGGTGCGGCGACGAACAATTGGGCCATGAAGGGCATGCAGCCCCGCGCCGTGACACCGACGTCGGCGGCCGCCGGGTCGGTGGGCAGCACCCGCCAGCCGAGAACGTCGAGCCCTTCGTCCGCCGCGATCGCCTCGATCTGCCGGGTGGCCTCGGCACGTTCTCCGGACTCCGTGGGCAGGAAACAGATTCCGGCCGCGTAGGTGTTGTCTCCCGCGCAGGTCGGCGCGGGCAGCGTGAAATCGACGACGGCGGCGAACAATTCGACCGGCAACTGCAGCAGGATGCCGGCCCCGTCGCCGCTGTTGGTCTCCGCGCCTGCGGCACCCCGGTGATCGAGGTGTTCGAGTGCGACAAGTGCGTCGGCGACGATCGAATGCGACCGCCTGCCCCGGATGTCGGTGATCATGGCGACGCCGCACGAATCCTTCTCGCGCTCCGGGTCGTAGAGCCCCTGGGCGTCGGGCAGTGCCGAATAGAGCATGGGAACGCCTCCGCAGTCGTGATCATGGGGGATCTGGGACTGCGACGGCCCGAAAACCGAGTGTATCAGCGAGGCGGGGCCGGCTACCCGGTGAGAAGGGTCGGGACCAGCGGAAATCCGGGCAGGTTGCGGACCACGGTCCAGACGACGGCGCTGACGAGGATCACCACGACGGCCGAAGGCGGCAGCATCGAACGACCCTGCCTGCGCCGGACCAGCGCCCACAGCGCCAGCAGCGGCAGCCCGACGAGCAGGAAGACGTTGTCGGTCACGGCTGCGGCGAGGTCGCCGTGCAGCAGGTCGTGCGTCATCCGCAGGCCGCCGCACCCCGGGCAGAGCCAACCGGTGAGGTGCAGGAACGGGCACATCGGCGCGACGAAGCCGGGTCGGTGCGGATCAGCCAGACCGATGTAGGCCAGCGCCCCGGCGGCCAGGGCGCCGGCGCCGAGGGTTACGGCGCGCGGTGCACCGCGGCGTGGTGGAGCCTCAGGAGCCATCGCGCAACGGAAGCCCCTGCGGGTCACGCACCTTGTCGGTGAAGATCAGGATGGCGTCGACGATGCCCCAGACGACTGCGCCGATGCCGCAGGTGACCAGGCCCACCACCAATTGCGCGATGCCGAGGCCGATCTGGCCGAGATAGATCCTGCCGAAGCCGACCAGACCGAGCAGACCCAGCAGCTGCAGCAGCCCGGCGATCAGCTTGGACTTCTCCGACAGCGGTTCCCCGGTGATCGGGTGCCGGCCGTAGGGCGCGGACGGGTCGTAGTACGACGGCGGGTACCCGCCCGGGGGCGGATAGCCGCCCTGCGGGTATCCGCTTTGCTGCGGGTACGGCGGCGGGTAGCCCTGACCCGGTGGAGGCGGGGGCGGTGTGCCGTCGGGATTGTTGCTGCCGAACGGTGAGGGATCGGTCATGATCACCAGCATGCCAGAGCGCGACCGCGCTGATAAGGAGGAAAACCAGAGGAACACCCGAAACCGCCTATCCTTCACCGGATGGAGAAGGCGAGATCGCGCAATGCGCCGCAGACCCGCGCCGACATCCTGGCCGCGGCGCGGCGGCGATTCGCCACCGACGGCTACCCCGGCACCACGATGCGTGCCGTCGCCGCGGACGTCGGCGTCGATCCGGCGCTGATCATCCGCTACTTCGGCAGCAAGCAGGAACTCTTCGCCGAGGCCGCCGAATTCACCATCGATCTGCCCGATCTCACGGCGCTCGCGCCCGGCGAGGTCGCCGATGCGCTGCTGTCCCGGTTCTTCGCGGTGTGGGAGCAGGACACCACGTTCGTCGCCCTGCTGCGCGCGGCGATGACCAGCGAGACCGCGGCCGACGCGCTGCGCCGGGTGTTCGCCACCCAGGTCGGGCCCACGCTCGCCGCCGTCGCCCCCGACCGTCCCGCGCAACGCGCCGGACTCCTGGGGGCCTTCGTCATCGGCCTGGCCACCACGCGCTACGTGCTCGCCAATCCCGCGGTGGCGAATCTGACGCACGACGAGCTGATCCGCTGGAGCCGTCCGGTCATTCAGCAACTGCTGCTCGGCCCCTACGCCGACTAGCCGTACCGGCGCGGCACGCGCCACCCTTCCGAACGCAAGTCATCATCTGTTGACATAGCCGTGCCATCGGCCTAGCGTGCTAAGTCATCAGCCGTTGACATCACTTCGAGGGGGCCGACGTGACTCAGCCAGTGCAGCGCCGGTCGGCACTCCGCTCCGTGGCCCTGGTCGCGCTGACCGTCCCGCGCCGCATCGTCGTCGCGGCCGCGCTGGTCGCCGTCGCCGCCGCGATCTTCGGCGTGCCGGTCGCGAAATCGTTGTGCGCGTGTGGATTCGAAGATCCGTCCGCGCAGTCGTCGCGGGCCGCCGCGCTGCTGACCGACGCCTTCGGTCAGGGGTCCTCGCAGCTGCTCATCGTCGTCTCGAGTCCCGACGGCTACGACAGCGAGCCCGCGCGCGGGGTCGGTGGGCAGATCGTCGGGGTGCTCGAGCGCTCTGCCCACGTCGCGACCGTCACCTCCGCCTGGACGACCCCGCCGGGCGCCGCAGGCCCCCTGGTCAGTGCCGACGGACGGTCCGCGTTGATCGTCGCCGGCCTCGCAGGCGACTCGACGCACGTCCAGGACCACGCCAGGGAGTTGGCCGACGAGGTGGCGTTCGATCGGGACGGCGTGACGGTGCGCGCCGGCGGGCCGGCGATGGTGGACGTGGAGATCACCGAACAGTCGCAGCGCGATCTGCTGCTGATGGAGTCGCTGGCGATCCCGCTGAGCTTCCTGGTCCTGGTGTGGGTGTTCGGCGGGTTGCTGGTCGCCGCGGTGCCGGTCGCCGTCGGCGCGATGGCCGTCCTCGGTGCGCTCGCGGTGCTGCGGGTCGTCACCGCCTTCACCGACGTCTCGATCTTTGCGCTGAACCTCAGTGCCGCACTGGGTCTCGCCCTCGCGATCGACTACACGCTGCTGATGATCAGCCGGTACCGTGACGAGCTCGGCGACGGCGCCACGCGCGCCGACGCCGTGGTCACGATGATGGTCACCGCAGGCCGCACCGTGGTGTTCTCGGCGACGATCGTGGCGCTGTCGATGGCGGTGATGGTGCTGTTCCCGATGCACTTCCTGAAGTCGTTCGCCTACGCCGGTGTGGCGACGGTGGGCTTCGCCGCGCTGGCCGCGTTGACGATCACGCCCGCCGCGGTGGTCCTGCTGGGCCACCGGCTCGATAACCGCAGGGCATTGCACCGTCCGGAGCGCACCCAGGTCCTCTATCGCTGGACCACCGCGGTCATGCGCCGCGCACTGCCGTACGGCTTGGGCGTTGTCGCGCTGCTGGTCCTGCTCGGCGCACCGTTCGCCGGCGTCAGGTGGGGTTTCCCGGATGACCGGGTGCTGCCCGCGTCGTCGTCGGCCCATCAGGTGGGCGATCGGCTGCGGCAGGACTTCGTCGATGATGCGGCGACCGCGGTCACCGTCGTCCTGCCCGACACCGCGGGGTTGACGCGTCAGGACCTGGCCGCATACCGCGATGCGCTGTCGCGGCTGCCCGACGTCGCCGTGGTGTCGCCGGCCACGGAGAGGGCCGATCGGGCGTTTTTCACTGTGCACAGCACCGCCCCGCTGTTCTCCGACCGCTCGGAGGCACAGCTCGACGCGCTGCACGCGGTGCCCGGGCCGGGCGGTCGCGACGTACTGGTCACCGGCACGGCCCAGACCAACCGCGACAGCGTCGACGCCATCACCGCACGACTGCCGCTGGTCCTGGGATCGATCGCGGTCATCATGTTCGCACTGCTGTTCCTGCTGACGGGCAGCGTCGCGATCCCGCTCAAAGCCCTTGTGTTGAATCTGCTTTCGCTGACGGCAGCGTTCGGGGCGATGGTGTGGATCTTCCAGGACGGCCACCTCGGCGCCCTGGGCACCACACCCACGGGGACGCTGGTGGCCAATGTCCCGGTGCTGCTGTTCTGCATCGCTTTCGGGTTGTCGATGGACTACGAGGTGTTCCTCGTCTCGCGCATCCGCGAGTTCTGGCTCGCCTCGCCGCGCCGCCGGGTGGACAACGACACCAGTGTTGCGCTCGGCATCGCCCGCACGGGCCGCGTCGTCACGGCAGCGGCGGTGGTCATGTCCATCTCGTTCGCCGCGCTGATCGCCGCCGAGGTGTCGTTCATGCGGATGTTCGGCCTCGGCCTCACCCTGGCGGTGCTGGTCGACGCGACGCTGGTCCGGATGGTGCTGATGCCGGCGTTCATGCACGTGCTCGGCGCTGGGAACTGGTGGGCGCCGGAATGGCTGACGCGACTGCACCGCCGCTTCGGCCTGCACGAAACAACCGATCCGGCAACGGATCTACCACTGGAGAAAGAGAGAGTGTCATGAGTGTCATCGCCGCCGTCCGCGGAGAGGTACCGCAGCACCGCTACACCCAGGACGAGGTGACCGAGGCGCTCATCGCGCTTCCGGGCTACGCGCCCTACGCGGAGAGCATCCGCGCGTTGCACCGCAGCGCCAAGGTCGACACCCGCCACATGATCCTGCCGTTGGCCGACTACGCGACGGTGACCGACTTCGGCCGGGCCAACGATCTGTTCATCGAGCACGCCGTGGAACTCGGCACCGCGGCATTGGCGGGTGCTCTCGACGACGCCGGAATCGACGCCGCCGAGGTGGACGTCATCTACACCACCACCGTCACCGGCATCGCGGTGCCGACGCTGGACGCGCGCATCGCCGCCCGGGTGGGCCTGCGTCCGGATGTGCGCCGGGTGCCGATGTTCGGGTTGGGGTGTGTGGCAGGTGCCGCCGGGGTGGCGCGGATGCACGACCACCTCGTCGGCCATCCCGACGGGGTCGCGGTTCTACTCGCCGTCGAACTGTGTTCGCTGGTCGCCAAGACCGATCCCACGATGGCCACGGTGGTGGGCAGCAGCCTGTTCGGCGACGGTGCGGCCGCCGTGGTGGCCGTCGGTGAGCACCGCGCCGACCGTCTCCCACCGGGGACGGGCCCGCAGGTCATCGACTCCCGCAGCCATCTGTATCCGGACTCGCTGCGGACGATGGGCTGGGACGTCGACACCAGCGGCTTCCGGTTGGTCCTCTCCCCCGACGTCCCGCGCGTCGTCGAACGTCATCTCGGACAGGACGTCTCGGGCTTCCTGCACACCCACGGCATGACGGTCGGCGATGTCGGCACCTGGGTCAGCCACCCCGGCGGACCCAAGGTCATCGAGGCGATCACCGCCACCCTCGGCCTACCCGACGACGCGCTGGAGCTGACGTGGCGCTCCCTCGCCGAGGTCGGCAACCTGTCGTCGGCGTCGGTGCTGCACGTGCTGCGCGACACCATCGCAAAACAGCCGCCGGCGGGCACGCCCGGCCTGATGATGGCGATGGGTCCGGGGTTCTGCTCCGAACTCGTCCTGCTGCGCTGGCGCTGACCGATGTCCTGGTATGCGCTGCTGATCCTCGCGGTCGGCGCCGAGCGGATCGCCGAAGTGGTTGTCGCCGAAAGCCACCGGCACTGGAGCCGGGAGCGTGGCGGTACCGAGCACGGCGCCGGGCACTACCCGGCGATGGTCACCCTGCACGTCGGTCTGCTGGCCGGATGTCTCCTCGAGACCGCCGTGCTGCACCGCCCCTTCGTGCCCGCCCTCGGGTACTCGATGCTGGCCCTCGTCGTGGCCGCGCAGGCGCTGCGCTGGTGGTGCATCCGGACGCTCGGCCCGCAGTGGAACACCCGGGTCATCGTCGTCCCCGACGTACCGCGGGTCACCGGCGGGCCCTACCGGCTGCTGCCGCACCCCAACTACGTCGCGGTCGCCGTCGAAGGCGTCGCCCTGCCGCTGGTGCACGGCGCGTGGCTCACCGCGGTGGTGTTCACCGTGCTCAACGCCGCGCTGCTGCGGGTCCGCATCGGCGTGGAGAACACCGCACTGGCGGGGTTGCGGTGATCGACCTGCTGGTCGCCGGAGGCGGGCCGGCCGGCCTGGCCACCGCGCTGTACGGCGCCAGGGCCGGGTTGGAGGTGGTGGTGGTCGAACGCCGCAGCGGCACCCTCGACAAGGCATGCGGTGAAGGACTGATGCCGCACACGCTGGCGCATCTGGACCGGCTCGGCGTCACACCGCCGGGGGTGCCGTTACGCGGAATCGCTTATGTCGCCGGGGAACACCGGATCGACGCGGGGTTCCGGACGCGGCCGGGCCGCGGCGTGCGCCGGACCGTGCTGCACGCCGCACTGCGCGAGGCGGCTGTGGCCGCCGGCGTGCGCATCGTGCACGGCACGGTCGACACCGTCGACCAGGACGCCACCTCCGTGCGGGCGGGCGGTCTGCGCGCCCGGTACCTCGCAGCCGCCGACGGTCTGCATTCGCCGGTCCGGCGCACACTGGGCCTCTCGCAGACCTGCTCGGCCCCGCGGAGGTGGGGCATCCGCCGACACGTTCATACGGCGCCGTGGAGCGACCGGGTGGAGGTGCACTGGGCGGCGGACAGTGAGGCCTACGTGACCCCGGTCGCCGACGACTGCGTGGGTATCGCGATCCTCAGCGCCGCCCGTGGTGGATTCGACGCGCACCTCGCGCAGTTCCCCGCTCTCCTCGACCGCGTCGGTGGCCACGTCCACGGCTCCGACCGGGCCGCCGGCCCGCTCTGGCAGAAGGCGCGCAACCGGACCGCGGGCCGGGTGCTGTTGGTCGGCGACGCCGCCGGCTACATCGACGCGCTCACCGGCGAGGGCCTCGGCCTCGCATTCGGCGGTGCGGAACTACTCGTGGAATGCGTTGTCTCCCAGAGACCGGGCGATTACGACCGCCGCTGGCGGGCGCTGACCCGCCGACACCGCCTACTCACGGCCGGACTGGTCCGCGCCGGATCGATCCCGCTGCTGCGGTCGCGCATCGTGCCGGCCGCCCACGCACTACCCACCGTATTCGCCGGTGTGGTCAACCAGCTCGCGGCGTGACTGCGCCGCGGCCGTCGAAAGGACTCCTCCCATGGACCTCACCGCTCGCTCAGTGCTCTCCGCCGGCGTCGCGCTCACCGCCGCGTCTGCAATCGCGTTCACCCCGGTGGCGCTGCCGCCCCAGCACGTGTCCGCACCGCCCGTGCCGGTCCTCACGGCGCCCGAGGTGCAGCTGGCGGTCACCTCGACCCAGATCGGGGCGTTGGCCGGAATGCCGGTGCAAGCCCTGATCGGGGTCGTCGACAACATCGTCCGATCGATCGACGGCACGTTCACCGGGTTGATCGACGCGACCGACGGTGCGAAGGGTGTGGCCGCGCTGACGATCCTCAAGACGCTGTCGGTCGATGCGTTCGCGAAGCTCTCCGAGAACCTGACGCTGGGCAACGCGGTGATCATGTCGACCGTCACCGAAGTCGCCGACCTGGTGGCGACCGCCGGAGACCGTCGTGTCGTCGACACCGGGCTGGCCGTCGTCGGCGCCCTCGCAGAGGCGGGAGCGGAGCTGGTCCGCATCGCCGTCGGTGAGGTGACGTTCCAGTTCACCAACGCCGTCACGCGACTCGGCGAGTTGGTGACGGTCCTCGCCGCCCCGGAGACCGTCGTCGACGACGGCGAGGACACCGCACCGTCGTCCGGGTTCGTGGTGGACCGGCGGCCGGACGCCGGCGGGGTGACTCGCGGAGGCGACACCGAGATGACCGACGACGAAGCCCCGCAGCGGGCGCCGATCGCGACGGGCGGCCGGGCGGACGCCGGCATCGACACTGACACCGACCGAGAGGCATCCCCGGACACTCCGAGCACACAGAGCGATGCCTCGGCGGGCATCACGCGCTGACCACATCCGGCGTACAGATCATCCGTTCGGTTGATGCCCGCGCCCACTGCTTTGCGGGACAACTGATGCCATGACCATTCAGGAGGTCGGCGCGCCGGTCGTCGACTACGAGACGGCGGACTCCCCCGCCGAGGCCCACCGTCTGCTCGCCGCGGCGCGCGCTCAGGGACCGGTCGCGACGGGCCCGCACGGCCCTGAGGTACTCAGCTACGAACTGGCCCGAACCGTGTTGCGCGACGACCGGTTCGCCACCCCGAAAGGTCTCGGCCTCGCCGCCCAGGGCGTCGACTCCGGCCCCCTGTGGGACCGCGTCAGCACCAACTTGCTCAGCCTCGACGGCCCGGACCATCACCGGTTACGCAAGCTGGTGTGCCGGGCGTTCACCCCGCGCGCTTCCGACCGGCTGCGCGCGACCTGCCGGCAGCTGGCCGACGAACTGGTGGGCCGCCAGACCGACGAGGGCTTCTGCGACGTCGTCGCCGACATCGCCCGGCCCTATCCGGTTCCGGTCATCTGCGCCCTCCTCGGCGCCTCCGCACGGGACTGGCCGCAGCTCTCGGCGTGGGCAGACGAGGTCTTCAAGCTCTTCGACTGGAACGTCGCCGAGGACGCCGACGACATCGAGCGGGCCTGGGCGGCGCTCGACCGCTACAACGACGCCCTGGTCCGCGAACGCCGCGACGCGCTGACCGACGACCTGATGTCCGACCTCATCCGGGCGGAGATCGACGGCGACCGGCTCACCCACACCGAGCTGCTGATGTTGGCGGGCGGTCTGCTGATGGCGGGCACGGACACCACCCGCAATCAGCTCGCCGCAGCCGTCGACGTGTTGTGCGACCGCCCCGAGCAGTGGGCGATGCTGGCGGACCACCCGGAGTCGATCCCGCTGGCCGTCGACGAACTGATGCGCTTCTGGCCGGTGGTCTTCACCACGATCCGCTGCCCCCGCGTGGACGTCGACCTGCCGGGCCTGAGCCTGCGGCAGGGCGAGATGGTCATCGTCAACATCGCTGCGGCCAACCGTGATCCGGCCGCGTTCGATGACCCCGACGTGCTGGATCTCGGCAGGCGGAACGCCTCGGCGATGCTGACGTTCGGCGGCGGCATCCACTACTGCCTCGGCACGCATCTGGCCCGCACCGAACTGGTCGAGGCGCTCACGGTGATCACCTCGCGGATGCCGGCACCGCACCGTGCGGGGCCTGCGCCCTGGGGACCGCTCACCGGCATCTGCGGACCGTTGACCCTGCCGCTGAGCTTCGAACCCGGTCACTGAACGAGCGTTGCGTGCAGCGGGCCGGCCACCCTCTGTCAAGATCAGTCCATGGCCCCGATTCGCCGGCTGTTCACCGCGCTCGCCGCACTGGCCCTCGTGACCGGCTGCACATCCACCGAGCCTGCGGAGCGGCAACAGGATCCGCGCGCCGATGCGATCGCGCAGATCATCGCCGACACGATGGCGCAGGCGCATCTGAAGGCGGCCATCGTCCGCGTCACCGAAGATGGCGACGAGATCATCACCCGGGCATTCGGCGAGACGGTGACCGGGGTGCCCGCCACCACCGACATGCACTTCCGCAACGGCGCGGTGGCCATCTCCTACGTCTCGACACTGCTGCTGCTCCTGGCCGAGGAGAAAGTGGTCAGCCTCGATGACCGGCTGGCCCGTTGGCTGCCGTCGGTCCCCCACGCCGAACGCGTGACGCTGCACCAGCTCGCCCAGATGACCTCCGGCTACCACGATTACGTGATCGGCAACGACGCCTTCGCCGCCGCGCTCTACGCCGACCCGTTCCGCGCGTGGACCACCGACGACCTCCTCGCCTTCGCCGTCGACAAACCGCTGCTCTACGAACCGGGCAGCAACTGGAACTACGCCCACACCAACTACGTGCTGCTCGGCCTGGCGCTGGAGAAGGCCACGGGCCGCGCAATGAGCGACCTGCTCGCCGAGAAGGTCCTGACCCCACTGGGACTCGGCGCCACCCGAGCGTCGCTCACCGCCGAACTGCCCGAACCCGCCCTGCACGCGTTCTCCTCCGAACGCCGTCAGGCTCTGCGCATCCCGGACGGCACCCCCTTCTACGAGGAGTCCACCTACTGGAACCCGTCGTGGTCGATCACCCACGGCGCCATCCAGACCAGCACCATCACCGACCTCGAACGCACGGCGGTCGCCATCGGCTCCGGCGAGCTGCTGACCCCGGAATCCCACCGGCTGATGGTGTCGACCGACCTGCGCGGCCGGACCCACGCCCAGCCGGGGTGCGCGACGTGCGCGCCGATGACCGACAGCTACACCTACGGCCTCGGCGTGGTGATCACCGGGGAGTGGCTTCTGCAGAACCCGCTCATGTCCGGGTACGGCGCCGTCGAGGCGTATCTGCCGTCGCGCGGGATCGCGATCGCGGTTGCGGTGACATTCGAGCCCGACGCGTTCGACGCCGGCGGCGACTACTCGAACGCGGCGCAACTGATGTTCGCCCGCATCGCGCAGCACCTGGCACCGGACGCCGCCCCTCCGGTGCCGACGGAATAATGACCCGGGTGGCACCCACCGTTCTCTTCCTGCACAACGAACACCTGGCGACCGAAGCGCTGCTCGGCGAGGCGTTCAGCGATGCCGGCTACGACGTCGCGACGTTCACCGTCGTCCCCGCCGAACGCATCGACGCCCCCGCCCACGAGGTCACCTTCCCGGATCCGGCCGACTACGACGTGATCGTGCCGCTCGGGGCGCGCTGGCCGGTCTACGACGAGGCGCTCCGCGCGACCTGGGTGGGCGCCGAGATGCAGATGATGCGCGACGCCGCGGACGCGGGCGTGGCACTGCTCGGGATCTGCTTCGGCGGTCAGTTGCTCGCGCAGACGTTCGGCGGCACCGTCGGCCGGTCCACCGCGCCGGAGATCGGCTGGTACGACATCGCCACCGACCGCCCCGATCTGGTACCCCCGGGGCCGTGGTTCCAGTGGCATTTCGACCGGTTCACCGTGCCGCCCGGCGCGGTCGAGATCGCGCGGACCCCGAACGCGCCGCAGGCCTTCGTGCTCGGGCGCGCCTTGGCTCTGCAGTTCCACCCGGAACTCGACCACCGGGTGCTGGCGGACTGGCTTGGCGACGACCGCGACGGCGACGTCGTCCGGTTCGGTCTCGACCACGACGAATTGATGTACCGCACAAGGCAATTGGAGGACGACGCCCGGCGGCGCGTACGGCTGCTGGTGAGCGGCTTCCTGTCCTACGCCGCGGCCGCGCCGTGCCCGAGCTGATGGGCCAGCGCACCCTCGACCGTCGGATGACGGAACCGGTGGCCGGCCGCAGCCAGCGTCGCCGGTAGCACCCGCTGATCGGCCTCCGCGAGTTCGCGCGCACCCTGCGCCCCCAGCAGCACCCGCGGCCCCAGCGACGGCACCGGCAGCAGCGCCGGTCGGTGCAGCACCCCGGCCAGCGCCCGGGTGTAGTCGGCGTTGCGGACCGGCTCGGGGGCGACGGCATTGACCGGCCCGGCCAGGTTGCCGTCCCACAACGCCCGGTAGTACACGTCGAGCAGGTCGTCGAGCCCGATCCACGACAGCCACTGCCTGCCGCTGCCCAGCCGGCCGCCCAACCCGGCGGCGAACAGCGGCCGGAACAGTCGCAGCGTGCCGCCCGCCGAGGACTGGACGATGCCGGTCCGCACGGCCACCACGCGCAGTCCGCCCGCGGCGGCCGGGGCGGTCGCGGCCTCCCAGTCGGCGACCACGTCGGCCAGGAACCCCGTGCCGCGCGGGCTGTCCTCGGTCAGGACGGTGTCACCGCAGTCGTATCCGTAGTAGCCGACCGCCGAGGCACTGACGAAGACCCGGGGACCGCCGCCGACGGCGGCCAGTTCGGCGAGCCGGCGGGTGGGCTCGATGCGGCTGTCGCGGATCGCGCTGCGGTGCGCCGCGGTGAAGCGGCCGGCGATCGAGGCCCCCGCGAGGTGGACCACCGCGTCGACGCCGAGCAGGAGATCGGGGGCGGGCCGGGCCGGATCCCACCGGCGTTCATCGGGCCCCCGCGGTGTGCCCCGCACCAGCCGGATCACCCGGTGCCCGCCGCTGGTCAGCATGGCCGTCAGCGCGGACCCGACCAGACCGGACGCTCCCGTCACCGCCACCACGAGCGGCCCGCACCCGGCCTGCGCGGCGTCCCGGTGGGCGGCGAGATCGTCGGCGAGCTGACGGTGCCGGTAGACGAACGTCGGCCGCAACGCCGCACCGGGCACCGTCGTGTCCACCCGGTCGTGGACGCGGGTGCGGCCAGGACCGGCCTCGGCGAACGAGTGGGTGTGTCGCCAGTAACCGATCACCCGGGGTGGCCATGTCCGCAGGCCGCGTGCCGACAGCGCGTCGGCGAACCGGTACGGCGGATCGTAGGCGGCGGGGTCGTGCTGGGCGATCCAGCGCATGCCTGCCGGCAGACCCAGTACCGCCTGACCGTCGGCCAGTGACGGTGTCTCCGCGACGACCGTCATCGGCTGCCACGGCGGCACGAGGCGGGGCATGGCGCCGGGGCGGGTGTGCCAGGCGAACACCTCGTCGAGCGGATGGTCGACGATGCTCTCGAACTCGATACCCATGGGTCTCCTGTCGACGGGTGTACGCGATGTGGACGGGGTACCCGTCCACCATGTCCCTGGGCAGGGCGGTTCGGCGGACGTTCGCAAACCGTCACGAAGCGGGCCGGATCCTGGCGCAGGACCTGGTGTCCTATCACCGTCCCGGGACCGTCGTCCTCGGCCTCGCCCGCGGCGGCGTGCCCGTCGGCTGGGAGGTGGCCCGGGCGCTGGGCGCGCCGTTGGACGTCTTCCTGGTGCGCAAACTCGGAGTGCCGCAGTGGCCGGAGCTGGCCATGGGCGCGATCGCCTCCGGCGGCGGCGTCGTACTCAACGAGCAGCTGATCGCGAACCTGAGCATCGGCGACGACGACGTGGCACGGGTGATCGAACGGGAGACCGCCGAACTGCACCGCCGCGAATCCGCCTATCGCGGTGGCCGGGCGCCGCTCGCGATGGCCGGGGCGACGGTGGTGCTGGTCGACGACGGGATCGCCACCGGCGCGAGCATGCTGGCTGCAGTCCGGGCGGTGCGGACACTGGATCCCGCCGAGGTGGTGGCGGCGGTGCCGGTGGGTCCGAGGTCGGCCTGCCGCGACCTGGGTGGCGAGGCCGACGCGGTGGTGTGCGCGACCATGCCGACGGCCTTCCATGCGGTCGGGCAGGTGTTCGCCGACTTCCACCAGGTCACCGACGACGAGGTACGCGAGCTGCTGGCCACGCCGACGCGCTGACTATCCGGCGTTCTGCAGGTGCAGATCGGGCAGGCAGACCCGGGCCAGATCGTCGAGCGGGAGCTGCAGCACCGCGGCCAACGCGGCCACCGTCGTGAACGCCGGGGTCGCCAGGCGGCCGGTCTCGATCTTGCGCAGTGTCTCCGGGGAGATCGAGGCGGCCTCGGCCACCTCGGCGAGGGTGCGGTCGCCGCGGGCCTGACGGAGAAGGGCACCGAGACGTTTACCGGCCGCGAGTTGCTCGCGGGTCAGGGGTGAGCGCACCATGAGGGCCACTATACGGTATTTCTATACCGGTAGCTCGACGAGGACGAGGAGAGGCCACACGTGCTGGAGTTGAAGACGCCGCGGGAGATCGAGGCGATGCGCACCACCGGGGCCTTCGTCGCCCAACTGCTCGGGGACCTGCAGTCGCGCGCGGCGGTCGGGGTGAACCTTCTCGACCTGGAACATCGTGCGCGGCAACTGATCTCTGAGCGGGGCGCGGTGTCGTGCTACTGGGACTACGCGCCGTCCTTCGGGCGCGGCCCGTTCCGCAACGTCATCTGCCTGTCGGTCAACGACGCTGTGCTGCACGGCCTTCCCCACGACTACGTACTGCGCGACGGCGATGTGCTGAGCATGGACATCGCGGTCTCCATCGACGGCTGGGTGGCCGATTCGGCGCGCACCGTCATCGTCGGGACGCCGCGGCCGGAGGATCGCCGGCTCGTCGAAGCCACCGAACGTGCGCTGGCCGCCGGTATCGCCGGCGCCCGACCGGGCGGGCATCTCGGCGACATCTCGGCCGCAATCGAAGCTGTCGCAACGGATTACGGATATCCGGTCAACACGCAGTTCGGCGGGCACGGCATCGGCCGGACCATGCACGAGGATCCGCACGTCGCAAACCGCGGACGAGCCGGCCGCGGCCTGCGACTGCGTCCGGGTCTCACCCTGGCGCTCGAACCGTGGTTCGCCCTCGGCACCGATCGGATCGTCTACGACCCCGACGGCTGGACCATCCGGTCGGCCGACGGATCGCGAACCGCCCACAGCGAGCACACGATCGCGATCACCGACGGGGACCCGCTGGTGTTGACCAGCCAGGGGCCGCGCTAGGGGGTGTTGCGGTCGCCCACCGCGGGTTCGTCCTCGCGCGGGTCTTCGTGCCGCTCGTCGAACGGCACCGCGTCGGCGTCGCCCGGATCCTCCTCGGCCGCAAACGGATTCGCATCGCCTGCTTCGGCGACGGTATCGGTGTCGGTGTCATCGGGGTAGTCGGCGTCGAACTGTTCGGTCTTGGCCTCGGCACCGGACGCGGTGTCGCTGTCCGCGTCAGCACCGCGTGACCGCTCGCGCAGCGCGTCGACGATGAGCAGCACCACGCCGATGACGCTGGCGCCGATGCACACCCACGCGATCAACTCGTTGCTGGTGACCACGGCGGTCACCAGAGCCGCCAGGCCGATGACGGCCAGGACGAGCGCGATGATCAACATGGATCAGCGTTGCGCGTCAGTTGTTTCCGCGGCTGAACTGGTTGAAGCCGCCGCCGTCGTTGTTGGCGCTCGAGTCCACCGGTGCCGCCGAGCCGCGCTGGCCGAGCTCTTCGAGCTGCGACTCCAGGTAGGTCTTGAGGCGGGTGCGGTATTCGCGCTCGAAGGTGCGAAGCTGCTCGAGGCGACCTTCCAGCACCGTGCGCTGCTGGTTGATGGTGCCCATGATCTCGGAGTGCTTGCGCTCGGCGTCCGCCTGCAGCGCGTCGGCCTTCTCCTGCGCCTGACGCAGCTGCGTCTCGGAGCGGTTCTGCGCATCCGCCAGCAGGGCGTCGGCGCGCTGACGCGCCTCGGTCACCGTGGTCTCGGCGGTCTGACGCGCCTCGCTGACCATGGCGTCGGCCTGGGCGCGGGCGTCGGAGAGCAGCTTGTCCGATTCGGCCTGAGCCGTGCTGGTCAGGCGGTCGGCGGTCTCCTGGGCCAGGCTCAACACCTTCGCGGCACGCAGCGCCATGTCCTCGCTCGCCTGCGACGACTGCGCGGGGGCGGGTGCGGCGGCCGGCGCCTCGTACACCGGCTGCGGTGCGGGAGTCGGCTCCGGCGCGGGCTCATACTGCGGCGCCGACGGGGCCGACTGCGTGGCACCGCCGCCGGAACGGGCGGAGCTCAGCTCCTGATCCAGCTCCGCAACCCGCTGACGCAGATCGGCGTTCTCCTCGATGAGACGCGAGAGCTCGTTCTCGACGAGATCGAGGAATGCATCGACCTCGTCCTCGTTGTAGCCCCGCTTGCCGATGGGCGGCTTGCTGAACGCGACGTTGTGAACGTCGGCTGGAGTGAGCGGCATTGTCTGCCCCCTTGGAGTCTGGACCGTGACCGATCTCAAAGTGTAAAGCCTGCTCGGAATCGCAACTGGCGCCCATCCTGTCACACCAGACCCTGAAGTCGCAGTCGAGGGTCAAAGTTAAGGATGAATTTCAATCATCCTGTGACCTGCGGCGGTGGGGTCAGACCGCGGCGCCGAACGCCAGCTGCATACCGATGAACGCCACCAGCAGCAGCACCATGATGGAGAGGTCGAACCGGACTGCACCGATGGTGAGCTGCGGAATCAGCCTGCGCAGCAGCTTCACCGGCGGGTCGGTCACCGTCATGATCACCTCGAGGACGACCACGGTGAAACCCCTCGGACGCCAGTCGCGACTGAAGGATCTGATGAACTCGACGACCACCCGTGCGATGAGCAGCAGCCAGAAGACGAACAGCGCGAAACCCAGGATTTCGAAGAACAGCGCCAACTGAAGCCCGACCTCACTACCGGCAGATGTGTGACATGCGATGTGGGCTCGAACCCAACGGGTGTCAGCCTACCTGCATGATCGGACGGTTCCCGTTCGCGTACTGACGGGTGCGGTCACTGATACGCGTAGAAGCCGGCTTCGGCGATCCGTCGCCGCTCGTCGGCGGTGACGTCGACGTCGGCGGGCGAGAGCAGGAAGACCTTGGTGGCCACCTTGTCGAAGGAGCCGCGCAGGGCGAACGCGAGACCGGCGGCGAAGTCGACCAGACGCTTGGCGTCGGCGTTGTCCATCGAGACCAGGTCCATGATCACCGGCGTCCCGTCGCGGAACTTCTCGCCGATGGTGCGGGCCTCGCTGTAGTCCTTGGGGCGCAGCGTGGTGATCTTCGACATCGGGCTGCCCTCTTCGAACAGCATCGCCATGCGGCGGGGGTCCATCGCGAGCGCGCCGCGGGTCGACCCGCGCAGGGCGCCCAGGCGCGGCGACGTGGCGCGCTCGAACTCCCGGGGTCCGCGCATCCGCGGATCGAAGCGCGGCTCGTCGTAACCGCCGCGGAAGGCCGGCGCATCGTCGTACTCACGGGCCGAGGGGCGGTCGTAGTCGCGGCCGTAACCCTCGTCCTCGAAGCGGTCCTCGCGCGGACGCCGGGCATAGCTGCGGGACGCGCCGCGATCGTCGTCCTCGTAATACTCGTCGTCGTAGTCATCCATCGGCGCCATACCGAAGTACGCCTTGACCTTGTGGAGTGTGCTCATCGGGAGACCCTTCTCGACTCACGCATGTGGTGTCTGTGATGAAGATGTGACTGGAGTGACTACTCAGGGTGACGCTAGAGGACGAAGGCCCATAAGCGCGGTTCCGACACGCACACACGTGGAGCCGTGTTGCACCGCCGCCTCGAGATCGCCGGACATGCCGGCGGACAACTCGAGCCGTTGCGGGTGGTCCCGCTGCACGCGGTCGCGTTCCTGCTGCAATCGCGCGAAAGCCGCGGGCGGGTCAGCGCCGAGCGGTGGAATCCCCATGAACCCGACGAAGTCGAGTGCTGCGGCGGCCTCGACGGCCGCGCACAGTTCGTCGATCAGATCGGGCCGGTCGACGTCGACTCCGCCGCGCTCGGTGTCGCCGTCGAGGCTCAGCTGCAGGTAGACCCGCAGCGGCGCCGTCCGGATGCCCTCGTCGAGTGCGGCGGCCGCGCCCCGGTCCAGGGCGGCGACCACCTTGGCGCTGTCGACCGAGTGCGCCGCGTACGCCCACCGGGCGACGGCCTTGGCCTTGTTGCGCTGAATTCGCCCGACCATGTGCCAGCGGATCGGATCTGACACACCTTCGTCTCGGACCCTGGCGACCTCGGCGACCTTCGCCGACGCCTCCTGTTCGCGGGATTCCCCGAAGTCGCGGCAGCCCAGCCGGTACAGGGCCAACACGTCGGAAGCCGGGAAGAACTTGGTGACGGGCAGCAGCGTGATCTCGGCGGCATCGCGTCCGGCGGCTGCGGCCGCGTGGTCGAGGCGGGCGCGGACCGCGCTCAGCGCGGCGGCGAGTTCGGCCTCCCGGGCGTCGCTCACGGGGTGGTCTCCATCCACACCAGGGAGGCGAGGCGGCCGGTCCGGGCACCCTCTCGCTGGGCGCGGCGATGGCTGAACAGGTTGCGGTCGGCCACCGTGCAGCGCGGGTCGACGTCGACGGCGGTGACGCCCAATGCGGCGAGCTGGCGGGCGATCCCGGCACGCAGATCCAGGCCCGCGGTGCCGCGAGCGGTGGTGGTGCGGCTTCCCGGCAGCGCGGCCTCGACCTCGGCGGCCATCGGCTCGGGGACCTCGTAGTTGCGGCCGGAGACGGCGGGACCGAGTAGCACCGAAATGTCGTCGGTATGCGCGCCCGCCGCGCGCATCGCCTCGACGGCGCGCACCACGATCCCGTTGGCGGCGCCGACCCGTCCGGCGTGCACGGCGCCGATCACCCCGGCCCGCGCGTCGGCCAGCAGCACCGGGACGCAGTCGGCCGTCACGACGACGAGCCCGAGGCCCGGCGTCGTGGTGACCAGTCCGTCGGCGGCATCGATCGGGCCGTCGCCGGGTTCGGTCACCGTCACCACCCGGTCGCTGTGCACCTGGTTCATCCAGACGAGGTGATCGCCGAGTCCGGTCGCCGTGCCGAGGCGGCGCCGGTTGGCGGCGACGGCCTTCGGATCGTCGCCGACGTGGTCGCCGAGGTTGAAGGTGTCGAACGGCGGCTTCGAGACGCCACCTGCGCGAGTCGTGGTCACCCGGCGAACGCGAACGGTCACGGTGTCCAGTGTCTCCCGCTGCCAGCGGCCGTCAGTGGCGCATGAAGGGCGGCACGTCGACGTCGTCGTCGGAGATGCCACCGTCGCCGCCACCGAAGTTCACCGTCGAACCGTTGGTGTGCACCGGGACGCTGACCGCCTCCTGCGGCTCGAACAGCGACGAGGAGACCTTGCCTGCCCGGGCCGGGGCGATCGGCTGCGCCGGGGCGGTCGCGGCGGGGGCCGCGCCGGCGGCACCGGGGCTAACGACCGGCTGGCGGCTCGGTCCCGACGAATCGAACCCGGCGGCGATGACGGTGACGCGCACCTCGTCGCCCAGCGAGTCGTCGATGACGGTGCCGAAGATGATGTTGGCCTCGGGGTGGGCCGATTCCTGCACCAGCGATGCGGCCTCGTTGATCTCGAACAGACCCAGGTCACTGCCGCCGGCCACCGACAGCAGCACGCCCTGCGCGCCCTCCATCGAGGCCTCGAGCAGCGGCGAGTTGATCGCGATCTCGGCGGCCTTGAGGGCGCGGCCGTCACCGCGCGCGGAGCCGATGCCCATCAGGGCGGTGCCCGCCCCGCTCATGACGCCCTTGACGTCGGCGAAGTCGACGTTGATCAGTCCGGGTGTGGTGATCAGGTCGGTGATGCCCTGGACGCCGTTCAGCAGGACCTCGTCCGCGCTGCGGAACGCGTCCATCAGCGAGACCGCGGCATCGCCCATCTGCAGCAGTCGGTCGTTGGGGATGACGATCAGGGTGTCGCAGCTCTCGCGGAGCGCCGCGATACCCTCGCCGGCCTGGTTGCTGCGCCGCTTGCCCTCGAAGGAGAAGGGCCGCGTCACCACGCCGACGGTCAGAGCACCGAGCTTGCGGGCGATGGTGGCCACCACCGGCGCGCCACCGGTGCCGGTGCCGCCACCCTCGCCTGCGGTGACGAACACCATGTCGGCGCCGCGGAGCAGTTCCTCGATCTCGTCCTTGGCGTCCTCGGCGGCCTTGCGGCCCACCTCCGGGTCCGCGCCGGCGCCGAGGCCGCGGGTGGAGTCGCGGCCGACGTCGAGCTTCACGTCGGCGTCGCTCATCAACAGCGCCTGGGCGTCGGTGTTGATGGCGATGAACTCCACGCCTTTGAGGCCCTGCTCGATCATGCGGTTGACGGCATTGACGCCGCCGCCGCCGATGCCGACCACCTTGATGACTGCGAGGTAGTTGTGCGGGGGGGTCATGAGTCGTCTTCCTCCCTGAGAGTCCTGTTCTTGAGCGCTACCCGCTTTGCAAAACTCTCAACCTCAACCAGAGGCTTAGTGTTATGTCAAGTTGATCCGCGCAAACAGAACCGTAGGGCGACGACACGGCGCAGCCATGCAGGCGCGCCGAAAGTCGTCGAGTGAATTTCGGCGATTCGCCCGCCGGGCTACTTGACAGTCGGCAGGTCCGGACTGGAGACGTCGTAGGTGCGGCCGGGCTGGGTCAGCAGCGCGGCCAGCTTGAGCGCCTTCTCCTCGGTGCGGTCGTTGGTCCCCCACACCACCGTGCGGCCGTCGATCAGCGTCAGCGTGATCGACGCGACCGACGGCGCCGCGATACGGGCGACCTGACCGGCGACGTCGGGCGGCAGCGCCAGCATGACCTCCAGCGCGGCCTCGGTCGCCGGATCGCTCGGGCCCGGGTTCGCGGTCTCGAGGTAGGGCAGGATCCCCGGCGGCGGACCCGTCGCGAAATCCACCCCGTCCCGGTCGAACAGGTGCGGGCCGTCGGGATAGTCCTTGACCACCACCGGCACCCGCTCGACGATGGTGATCCGCAGCGACGACGGATACTCGCGCTGCACGCGGGCGCTGGCCACCCGGCGGATCGTGGCGACCCGCTCGGCGACCGCATCGGTGTTCACCTGCAGCAGCGGGGTGCCCGGCGCGACGGCCGCCGCCGCGAGCACCTCCTCGCGCGGGACCGCGTCGATACCGACCACGACGATATTGCGGGCGGACATGATCGGCGTGAAATACAGCAGTAGGCCGAGGGCCACCGCGAGCACCGACAGCAGGGCCGACCAGAGCAGCGCCTTGAGTCCGCGAACGGTGCTGCGCGGCAACCGTTTCGGGCCGTCGAGGATGGGGGTGTCGGCCCGCCGCTTGGCCTCCTGGCGGCTCTGTTCGATCGCTCGGGCGCGGTGTTCGGCGCCCTTGCGCGCCGCCCGTCGCGCCTCGCGCTCGCGCCGGGCCCGTCGTCGCGGACCCTCGAGGTCCTCCTCGGCAACCGGCTCCGGGGGCTGATCGGAGGGCTGCGGCGCGGATTCCGGGGTCGACTCCGGGTCGGCCTCGGGGCTCTCCTGCGGGGTCGGCTCGGTCATCGGGCGCCGGCCCCCGGCGGTGTCCTGTTCGCGCGGATCTGCAGCCTGGTGACGATCTCCGGTCCGAGCATCGTCACGTCGCCGGCGCCCATCGTGACCACGACGTCGCCGGGCTGCACCGCATCGGCCACCCGGCCCGGCACCGTGGACAGATCCGGTAGATAGGTGACGGGGGCGTCGACGTGCTCGGCGATGCTGGCACCGCTCACCCCGGCGATCGGCTGTTCCCGCGCGCCGTACACGTCGAGGACGAACACCAGGTCGGCTGCACTGAGCGCCGCCCCGAACTCCCTGGCGAACGTCTCGGTGCGCGAGTACAGATGCGGCTGGAACACCACGACCGCCCGACCGGCGCCCCGGTCACCGGCTCCCCTCGGACCTACGACGGCTCGCAGCGCCGACAGCGTCGCGGCCACCTCGGTCGGGTGATGGGCGTAGTCGTCGAAGACGCGGACCCCGGCCGCGGTGCCGACCAGCTCGAACCGTCTGCGCACCCCCTCGAAGCCCGCCAGACCGTCGAGGATCGTGTCGGTGTCGGCGCCGACCTGCCCGGCGGCCAGCAGCGCGCCCAACGCGTTGAGCGCCATGTGCCGGCCCGGCACCGACAGACGCATCGCGCGCGGCGCACTCTCCCCGGCGAGCCGGATCTCGGCGACCGCGCCGGTGTCCACCTGCTCCCAGCTGACCAGCGTGGCCGCCAGGTCGTCGGCCGCGGTGGCGGAACTGCCGTAGCGCAGCACCCGGATACCCAGCTCCTCGCTGCGGTCGGCAAGGGCGGCCGACCCCGGATCGTCGGCGCAGGCCACCAGCACACCGCCCGGAGACAGCCGTTCGACGAAGGCGTCGAACACTGCGACGTAGGCGACCGCGCTGCCGAAGAAGTCCAGATGGTCGGCCTCGATGTTGGTGACGACGGCGACGTCGGGGGTGTACTCGAGCAGCGAGCCGTCGCTCTCGTCGGCCTCGGCGACGAAACTCTGCCCGCTGCCGTGGTGGGCGTTGGTGCCCGCTTCGCCCAGATCGCCGCCGACAGCGAAGGACGGGTCCGCGCCGGCGTGCTGCAGCGCGACGATGAGCATCGAGGTGGTCGTGGTCTTGCCGTGAGTGCCGGTCACCATCAGCGTGGTGTGGCCGGCCATCATCTTGGCCAGTACCACCGGCCGCAGGATGATCGGGATGCCGCGCCTGCGGGCCTCGACCAGTTCGGGGTTGGTCTTCGGGATCGCCGCGTGGGTGGTGACGACAGCCGTCGGGCCGCCGGGCAGCAGATCCAGGGCCGACTCGTCGTGACCGATGCGCACCGAGGCGCCGCGGGCCCGCAACGCGACGACCGCGCGGGACTCCTTGGCGTCGGAGCCGGACACCAGCCCGCCGCGGTCGAGCAGGATGCGCGCGATCCCGGACATCCCCGCTCCCCCGATGCCCACCATGTGCACGCGGCGCAGTTCGTCGGGCAGCGGCCGGGCACTCACCGGCGCCGCCCTGCGCCCGCGCTGCGGGCGACGTCGAGCGCGACGTGGGCGACCTGCAGCGCGGCGTCGCGATGCCCGGAGAGGGCGGCCCCTGCCGTCATCGTCTGCATCCGCCCGCGGTCGGTCAGCAGCGGGAGCACGGTGTCGGCCACCAGCTGCGGGGTGAGGTCGTGGTCGTCGACGAGCAGGCCGCCGCCGGCCTCGACGACGGGCAGCGCGTTGAGGCGCTGCTCACCGTTGCCGATCGGCAGCGGCACGTACACCGCGGGCAGTCCGACGGCGGTCACCTCGGCGACCGTCATCGCGCCCGCCCGGCAGATCGCCAGATCAGCCGCGGAGTAGGCCAGGTCCATCCGGTCCAGATACGGCACCGCGACGTACGGCGGATCGCCCGGCCGCGGCGCCGGCAGATCGAGGGTGTTCTTGGCGCCGTGGGCGTGCAGCACCGAGACCCCGGCGGCGGCGATCTGGGTCGCGGCGCCGGAGACGGCTCGGTTGAGGGACTGTGCACCCTGCGATCCGCCGAAGACCAGCAGCACGGTCGCGTCCTCGGCGAATCCGAAGTGGGCGCGGGCCTCGGCCCGCAGCGCCGCCCGGTCCAGATCGGTGATGGCCGCCCGCACCGGGGTGCCGACCACCTCGACGGCGCCGAGACCGGGATCGGCCACCGCGGACAGCACGCGCTGCGCGGTCCGGGCGCCGACCTTGTTGGCCAGCCCGGCCCGGGCGTTGGCCTCGTGCACCACGACCGGGACCTTCCGGCGGCGCGCCGCCAGGTAGGCCGGCAGCGCCACGTAACCGCCGAAACCCACGACGACATCGGCTTGGACGGTGTCCAGGACGGCGCGGGTCTCGCGGATGGCGCGCCGGACGCGCGTCGGCAGCCGGAGCAGATCGCCGGACGGTTTCCGGGGCAGTGGGACCGGGGTGATCAGCTCCAGGTCATATCCGCGCGCCGGCACCAGCCGGGTCTCCAGGCCGCGCGCGGTGCCCAGCGCGGTGATGCGCACGCCGGGCTGCAGGGATCTGAGCGCGTCTGCCACTGCCATCGCCGGTTCGACGTGTCCGGCGGTGCCTCCGCCGGCGAGCACGACCGAGAGTTCCCGGCTCTTGCGCTCCTGACCCGACCCGCTCACCCGTAACGCTGACCTTCCGTGGTGCGAGGCCGTCGGCCCTGCTGGCGCTGACCGGTCCGATGGCCGGCTTGCCGGGCCTTCTTCTGATCCATGGACCGTTGAACGCCTACATGATGCCTTGAGCCGCGCACCGGCCGATCGGCCGCCGGGGGTTTGCGCCGGGGTTCCTGGCGGGCGGGTCGGCGCGGTTTCGCCGCGGACCGGTCCGGCCGCGACCGCAGCCGGTCGCGCGCCCGCTCCAGCGGCGTGGGCACATACGGCTCCGGCAGCGGCAGTCGCAGCAACCGGGTCACCCGGTCGTCACCACCGGCCCGCAGTGCGGCCACCGCCTCGGGTTCGTGGCGTGCGGCGTTGGTCACGATGCCGAGCATCAGCATCGTCGTCGCCGTCGACGTGCCGCCCGCCGAGATCAGCGGCAGCTGCAGTCCGGTGACCGGCAGCAGGCCCACGACGTAGCCGACGTTGATGAACACCTGACCGAGAATCCAGGTGGTGGCCGTCGCGGACAGCAGCCGCAGGAACGGGTCGGCCGAGCGGCGCGCGATGCGCATGCCGGTGTAGGCGAACAGGCCGAACAGCCCGAGTAGACCGGCAGCGCCGACGAAACCGAGTTCCTCACCGATGATCGCGAAGATGAAGTCGTTGTGGGCGTTGGGAAGGTAGTTCCACTTGGCGGTGCCCTGACCGAGACCGTCGCCGAAGAAGCCGCCGTTGGCGAGCGCGAACTTGGCCTGTCTGGCCTGATAGCCCGAACCCTGCGCGTCGGCACTGGGGTCGAGCCACGACTGCACGCGCGCCGACCGGTAGCCCTCGGCCATCGCCAGCACGCCCGCCGACACCATGACCGCGAACAGCGAGCTGAGGAACACCCGCAGCGGCAGACCGGCGTACCAGAGCAGGGCCAGCAGGATGATGCCGAGCGAGACGGTCTGTCCGAGGTCGGGCTGGGCGACGATGAGCGCCAGCGCGATGACGGCGGCGGGCACCAGCGGGATGAGCATCTCGCGCAGCGACGCCCGTTCCAGCCGGCGCGCAGCCAGCAGATGCGCACCCCAGATCGCGAAGGCGATCTTGGCCAGCTCCGAGGGCTGCATCGAGAACCCGGCCACGACGAACCAGCCGCGGGATCCGTTGGCCACCTTGCCGATGCCGGGGATGAGCACGAGGATCAGCAGCACGATCGTGAACGCGAAGCCGGGGAACGCCAGCCGGCGCATCATGGCGACCGGCATGCGCAGCGCGGCGTAGAACGCGACCAGCCCGACCGCGGTCCACATCACCTGCTTGGCGAACACCGCCCACGGTGAGCCGTCGGAGTCGTAGGAGTACACCCCCGACGCCGAGAGCACCATCGTCAGCCCCAGGGTGACCAGCAGCGCGGTCACGGCGATGATCAGGTGGAACGAGGTCATGGGCCGGCCCAGCCAGGCGCCGAAGCGGGTGCGCGGCAACACGATCGCCGCCGTCGGCGCGGACTCGGCCGCGCCGCCGTCCGCGGTCGGCTCGGCGTCGCCGGTGGCGGTGGCGCCGGAGCGCCGCAGCCGCGACAGGAAGGTGGCCACGGCCGGTTACCTGATGCCGGTACGCACCGCGGCGGCGAACGCGTCACCGCGTGCGCCGTATCCGCTGAACTGGTCGAACGACGCCCCCGCCGGCGCCAGCAACACAGTGTCGCCGGCGCGGGCGAGTCCGCGGGCCGCGTCGACCACCGCCGTCATCACGGCGCCGGACAGCGGCTCCCCGGACGCGTTGACCACTCGAGTCACACGTTTCACATCTGACTCATTTGCCCCATGCACCCCAGAATCCTCCCCCGTCACCACCTCGACGACGGGGACATCCGGGGCGTGTCGCGATAACGCCTCCGCGACCACCGCGCGGTCACGGCCGATGAGGACCGCCCCGGCCAGCCTGTCTGCGACGGCGGCGACCAGGCCGTCCACCGACGCGCCCTTGAGCATGCCGCCGGCGATCCACACCACCCGCGGATGGGCCGCGATCGACGCCTGGGCGGCGTGGGGGTTGGTGGCCTTGGAGTCGTCGACATAGGTGACGCCGTCGATCGTCTCGACCACCTGGGCGCGGTGTGGGCCGACGCGGAACGAACGCAGCGCCGCGGCGACCGCGTCCGGCGGTACACCCGCGGCGCGGGCCAGCGCCGCTGCACCCAGCGCGTTGAGCACCCCGACCGGACCGGCGACCGGGATGTCGGCGGTGTGCGCCAACTCCACCCCCGCGCCGCCGAAGACCCGGTCGACGAGGACGCCGTTGCGGACCCCGAACTCGCCCGGTCCGGGCTCGCCCAGCCGGAATCCTGTGCGCACCGCGGCGCCCGCGCCGTCGAGCAGGCCCGCGGCCACCGGATCGTCGAGTCCCACGACGGCCACCCGGCCGTCGAGCACCCTGGCCTTGTCGGCGGCGTAGGCCGCCATCGAGCCGTGCCAGTCCAGATGGTCCTCGGCGACGTTGAGCACCACCCCGGCGTCGGGCCGAACCGACGGCGCCCAGTGCAGCTGGAAACTCGACAGCTCGACGGCCAGGATCTCGGCCGGTTCGCTCAGCATGTCGAGTACGGGGTTGCCGATGTTGCCGCACAGCACCGCACGCCGGCCTGCGGCGAGCAGCATCTCGTGCAGCATCGAGGTGGTCGTGGTCTTGCCGTTGGTGCCGGTGACCACGAGCCAGCGTCGGGGCGGCCCGAACCAGCCTGCCCGGTCCAACCGCCACGCCAACTCGACGTCCCCCCATACGGGCACCCCGGCCGCCGCCGCGGCGGCGAGCACGGGCGCGGTCGGGGGGAAGCCGGGACTGGTGACGACCAGCGCGTAGTCACCGATCGCGGCGACGGCCTCGGCGGTGGTGACCACCCGCGCCGGGGTGACCAGCCGCTGCAGCGCCAGCGGATCGTCGTCGCAGATCGTCATCCGCACCCCGGTGGGTTCGAGCACCGCGCTGACCGAGCGGCCGGTGAGACCGGCTCCGGTGATCAGCACCCGGGCGCCGGGGGTGAGCGGATCGACCACCGCGCGCGCCACGTCAGGCTCCGACGGCGGTGAGCCACTCGCTGTAGAACAGCGCCACCCCGAGTCCGCAGGCGATGGCCGTCAACAGCCAGAACCGGATGATGACGGTGGTCTCCGCCCAGCCGACGAGCTCGAAGTGGTGGTGGAACGGCGCCATCCGGAACACCCGCCGTCCGGTGGTGCGGAACGCCAGGATCTGCACGACCACCGACGTCACCTCGGCGACGAACAGGGCGCCGAGCACGACGGCCAGGATCTCGGTGCGGCTGGTGACCGACAGGCCGGCGATGATGCCGCCCAGGCCCAGGGATCCGGTGTCGCCCATGAAGATCTTGGCCGGCGCGGCGTTCCACCACAGGAAGCCGATACAGGCGCCCGCAGCGGCCGCGGCGATCAGCGCGAGGTCCAGGGGGTCACGCACGTTGTAGCAGCCCAGGCCGGGGCTGGTCGCGCAGGCGTTGCGGTACTGCCAGAAGGTGATCAGCACGTACGCCGCGCACACCATCGCCATCGCGCCGGCGGCCAGCCCGTCCAGCCCGTCGGTGAAGTTCACCGCGTTGGACCAGGCGCTGACGATGACCACGCAGAACAGGACGAAGATCATCGGCGCCATGGTGACCGTGGCGATCTCGCGGACGTAGGACAGCTCGGCGCTGCCCGGGGTCAGCCCGTCGGCATTGCGGAACTGCAGGGCCAGCAGCCCGAACAACACCGCGGCCGCGAGGATCCCGACCGTCTTGGCGGTCTTGTTGAGGCCGAGGTTGCGGGCGCGGCGGATCTTGATCAGATCGTCGATGAAGCCGACCGCGCCGAGCGCGGTGGCCAGGAACAGCACCAGCAGCCCCGACGCCGAGGGCCCCTGACCACCGAGGGCGACGCCGACCAGATGGGTGCCCAGGTAGCCGGCCCAGATGCCCGCCAGGATCGCGACGCCGCCCATCGACGGGGTGCCGCGCTTCTTGTGGTGGCTCGGCGGGCCGTCTTCGCGGGTCTGATGGCCGAAACCCTGCCGGGTGAACAACCGGATCAGCACCGGGGTCAGCAGGATCGACACCGTCAGCGCGATGCCGACGGCGATGAGGATCTGCCTCATCAGGCCTCCCGACCGGACGGACCGTCAGCGGCCAGCGCGTCGGCCAGCGGCCCCAGCCCCGCCGAGTTCGACGCCTTCACCAGGACGACGTCGCCGGGGGCGAGCTCCTCGCGCAGCAGGCTCAGCGCGGCGTCGGCGTCGGCGACCTGCGTCGACTCCGAACCCCAGGAACCCTCCATGACCGCCCCGTGATGCATGGCGCCCGCTGACCTCCCGGATCCGACGACGATGAGTCGAGACACATCTAAGCGCACCGCGAGCCGGCCGATGCCGTCGTGCTCGGATATCGAGTCGTCACCGAGCTCGGCCATCTCCCCCAGCACCGCCCAGGCGCGCCTCCGCTCCCTGCCGGAAGCATTCCCCGGGTCGCTTCGCTCCTGCCCGCCGGACCGCGCCATCCAGGCCAGCGCCTTGAGCCCCGCCCGCATCGAGTCGGGGTTGGCGTTGTAGGCGTCGTTGATGACAGTGACGCCGTCGGCGCGGGTGGACACCTGCATGCGGTGCCGCGACATCGGCCCGGCGCCGGCGAGTGCGCCGGCGACCTGCTCGACGGTGGCACCGCATTCCAGGGCGACGGCGGCCGCGCTCAGCGCGTTGGACACCTGATGGTCGCCGTGCACCGCGAGCGTGACCGGCGCCGACTGCGGGCCGGCGTGCAGGGTGAACCGCGGGCGGGCGAGCTCGTCGAGGTCCACGTCGTCGGCCCAGACGTCGGCGTCGCGGTCCCGGGAGACGTGCACCACCCGGGCCTCGGTCACCGCGGCCATCGCCGCCACCGCGGGATCGTCGGCGTTGAGGATGACCACCCCTGACGACGGAACAGCCTGTGGGAGTTCAGATTTGGTCGCTGCAATAACCTCGCGGGAGCCGAATTCGCCGAGGTGTGCGGTCCCGACGTTGAGCACCACCGCGATCGACGGCGGCGCGATCGCGGCGAGCGCGGCGATGTTGCCGGGGTGCCGCGCCGACATCTCCAGCACCAGGAAGTCGGTCGAGCGGGTCGCCCGCAACACCGTCCAGGGATGCCCGAGCTCGTTGTTGAAGGAGCCGGGCGGGGCGATCACCTCACCCAGCGGTGCCAGCACGGCCGCGACCAGATCCTTGGTCGAGGTCTTCCCCGACGACCCGGTGATCCCGACGATGCGCAGGCCGCCTTCGACCAGTTCGGCGGCGACCGCCGCGGCGAGCTTGGCCAGCGCGGCCAGCACCGCCGCGCCCGCGCCGTCGGTGTCGTGCTCGAGCACACCCGCACCGGCATCGGCGAGTGCGGCGGGACTGGGCTCGACCACGACCGCGGGAACCCCGACCGGCCGGGCCGCCAGCACGGCGGCCGCGCCCGCGGCGACCGCCCCGGCGGCGAAGTCGTGACCGTCGGCGCGCGCGCCGGGCAGTGCGAGGAACAGGCCCCCGGGAGTCACGGCGCGCGAGTCGAATTCGACGCTGCCGGTGATGACGGTGGTGGCCGCGTCCTCGTCGGAGATGTCGGCCAGCCGGCCGCCGACGATCTCGGCCACGCGGGCGAGGGTGAGTTCGATCATCGGCGGGCGTCCAGTGTGTCGGCCAGTACGGCGCGGTCGTCGAACGGGCGGGTCTCGCCACCCGCGGTCTGTCCGGTTTCGTGCCCCTTACCCGCGACGAGCACGACGTCGCCGGGCCGCGCCCAGGCCACCGCATGGGCGATGGCCTGGCGGCGGTCGCCGACCTCGACGATCTCCGCGTCGCCGCCGGCCGAGCGGGCGCCGTCGATGATCGCCGCGCGGATCGCGGCCGGGTCCTCGCTGCGGGGGTTGTCGTCGGTGACGACGACCAGGTCGGCCAGTTCCGCGGCCACGGCGCCCATCGGCTCCCGTTTCCCGGGATCGCGGTCACCGCCGGCCCCGAAGACCACCGCGAGCCGTCGGGTGCTGCTCCCCCGCAACGTCTCCAGGACCGCGCGCAGCGCACCCGGTTTGTGCGCGTAGTCCACCAGCGCCAGGAAATCCTGTCCGCGTTCCACCGCCTCGAGCCGGCCGGGCACCGTGGCTGCGCGCAACCCGGGTGCCGCCTGCTCCGGCGAGACCCCGACGGTGTCGAGCAGCGCGACCGCCAGCAGCGCGTTGGCCACGTTGTAGGCGCCGGGCAGGGTCAGCCGCAGCCCGTGGTGCACTCCCGCCGGGTCGACGGCGGTGAACTCCTGGGCTCCCCCGTCGACCGCGCGGGCGTCCTCGGCGCACCAGTCGGCCGACCGGCCCGTGGCGCTGACCGTGACCGCCTTCCCCGCCCTGGCCGCCATCGCGCGGCCGTACTCGTCGTCGACGCACAACACCGAAACGGACGCACGGGCCGGGGACTGCGGGTCGAACAGGCGTGCCTTGGCCTCGAAGTAGTCCGGCATCGTCGGATGGAAATCCAGGTGATCGCGCGAGAGGTTGGTGAATCCACCCGCTGCGAACTGCACGCCGTCCACCCGTCCGAGCGCCAGCGCGTGGCTCGACACCTCCATCACCACGGTGTCGACGCCCTGCTCGACCATCACGGCCAGCAGCGCCTGCAGATCGGGGGCCTCCGGGGTGGTCAGCGCGCTGGGTTCGTCGCGTCCGGCGATGCGCACGCCTACCGTGCCGATCAGGCCCGCGACCCGGTCGGCCGCCCGCAGTCCCGCCTCGAGCAGATAGGTCGTCGTCGTCTTCCCGGAGGTGCCGGTGACCCCGATGACGCGCAGCCGCCGCGACGGGTGGCCGTACACGGTGGCGGCGACCTCGCCCAGGACGGCACGCGGTTCGGGGTGGACGATCACCGGGACGGGCGTGGCCTCGAGCAGGGCCGCGCCGGCCACATCGGTCAGGACGGCCACGGCGCCGCCGGCCACCGCGTCGGCGACGTAGTTCGCCCCGTGCGAGGTGGCGCCGGGCAGCGCGGCGAACAGGTCACCGGGCAGCGCGTCCTGACCGCGCAACGTCACGCCGGTCACCCGGGTGTCGGCCACCGGCAGGGTGACGGGGACAGCCCGCACCTGCTCGGCGAGGGCTGAGAGCCCGTATCCGGCGGGCTGGCGGGGACGCAGCTTCATGGCCTGAACACAGTACCGACACGGCACTGCTCCGGGGCCCACCGACCGCGCGGACTCAGGTGGCCTGCAGCGTCAGCGGGGGGCCCGGATCGGCCGACAGCGGCACGTTCTCCCGCTGCAACAGCCACTGGGCGATGTTGTGGAACAACGGCGCGGCCGACGATCCGGGCGAACCGTCCGCCGCCCGGTGCGGGGCGTCCATCATGATGCCGATGACGTAGCGAGGATCGTCCACGGTGGCCATCCCGGCGAAGGTGATCCAGTAGACGTCGCTGTAGTAGCAGCCGCACGCCGGGTTGATCTGCTGGGCGGTGCCGGTCTTGCCGGCGATCTGATAGCCCGGCACGGCCGCGGCCGGCCCGGTGCCCTGCTGGACGCCCATCGGATCGCGTTGCACCACGGCCCGGAACATGTTGCGCACGGTGCGCGCGGTCTGCGCCGAGACCACGGGGATGCCGTCGGGCCGGGGTTCCTCGGTGCGCGTGCCGTCGGGGGCGATGGTCGCCTTGAGGATGCGCGGCGGGATCCGCACCCCGTCATTCGCGATCGCCTGGTACATCCCGGCCATCTGCAGCAGCGTCATCGAAAGGCCCTGTCCAATGGGCAGGTTGGCGAACGAGCTGCCCGACCACTGGTGGATGGGCGGGACCAGACCCGCGCTCTCCCCCGGCAGGCCGACGCCGGTGCGCTGACCGAGGCCGAACTTCTTGAGCATCTCGGCGTAGCGCTCCTCGCCGACCCGCTCCGCGAGCATCAGCGTGCCGACGTTGGAGGATTTACCGAACACCCCGGTGGTGGTGTAGGGCTCGACGCCGTGATTCCAGGCGTCGCCGACGGTGACACCGCCCATCCGGATCGAACCGGGAACCTGCAGCACCTCATCGGGATTGGTGAGCCCGTACTCGACGGCGGCCGCGGCCGTCACGATCTTGTTCACCGAGCCCGGCTCGAACGGCGACGACACCGGCAGATTGCCGATCTGGCGGTTCTCCTGCCGCCCGATGTCCTGGCTGGGGTCGAACGTGTTGTCGTTCGACATGGCCAGCACTTCAGCGGTTTTCGCGTCGAGGACGACGGCCGAGACGTTCTTGGCACCGGAGGCGTCCTTGGCCATCTGGACCTGCTGCTGGACGTAGAACTGGATGTCGTCGTCGATGGTGAGCTGGACAGTGGACCCGTCGACCGCCTCGTGCCGGTTGCGGTAGCTGCCGGGGATGACCACCCCGTCGGAGCCGCGGTCGTAGGTGACCGATCCGTCGGTGCCCGCCAGTACGGCGTCCATCGAGTCCTCGAGTCCGAGCAGTCCATGGCCGTCCCAGTCGATTCCGCCGATCACGTTGGCGGCCAACGACCCGCCCGGGTACTGGCGGATGTCCTGACGCTCGGAGCCCACCTCCGGGAACTCCGAGGTGATCGCGTTGGCGATCCCCGGATCGACCGCGCGGGCGAGGTAGACGAACGTCTCGTTGCTCCGGAGCTTCTTGAGCACCGTCTTGGCGTCGGGTTTGTTGCCCAACCGGGCGGCCACCGCGTCGGCGATCTCCACGAGTCTGCGCGCGGTCTCGGGCGCCTCGTCGGATTTGGCGCGGGCCTCGTCGAGCATCTTGCGCACCTTGACCGGCTGGAACGTCAGCGCCCGAGCCTCGATCGTGAACGCCAGCTTGTCTTCGGAGCGGTCGATGATGCTGCCGCGCACCGCCTTCTGCACATCGGTCACCTTGAGCTGACCGGCGGCCTCAGCCCGCAGTCCTTCGGCGCGCGGTACCTGCAGATTGAACAGCTGACCGCCCGCGACGAGCAGCAGCACGAAGATCACCGCGTTGCCCGCACGATGCCGGAACACGAAAGACGAACTGCGCAAACCGTTTTCGGCACCGGTCGGGGCGGGTTTCCTGACCCGCCTCGCTTTCGCCGAACGCCCCGGGACAGCGGCTTTCGCGCTCGACTTACCCCGCGGCGTGGCTCCCCGGGCCGCGCCGCGCCGGCTCACGCGCCGGCCCCCGGCATCGGTGCGAACTGTTCGCCGACGACGGCCGGGCCGGGCTGCGGGGAGGCGGCGTCAGCGGCGAGGTGATCGGGGCCGAAGGCCGCGGGCGGCGCCGGCACGGGCAGCGGCACCGCGACGGGCGCCTGCGGTACGACGGGCACGGGTGCCTGCGGGGCCGGCGCGGCGCCCGGCACCGAGGGGACGGCAGCACCGGGGACGAGATGCGGTGTCCCGCCCAGCGGTGCGGCCGGTGTCAGCGGATTCTGGGTCACACGCACGGGCACCTCTCGAGTATCGACGACGCGCGGCGGATTCCCGGCAGCCGGCGGTGGCGGCGGCGTGTCCTCGGGCAGGGGCGTGTTCAGCGGCGGCGGCGGAACGCCCTCGGCCGGCTTCGGTTCGCCGACGACGATCCAGTTGCCCGCCGGGTCCTGGACCAGGTGGGCGGTGCTGCGCGAGGGGATCATGCCGAGCGTGCGGGCGGCCTCGGCCAGCGCCGGTGCGGCCTGCGCTTCGAGGACGTCGCGCTCGAGCGCCTCCTTCTGTTGCAGCAGGCCCTGATTCGTCTCCTTGAGCGCGCCCAGCTGGTAGGACCGCTCGGCCGCACCCGTGGACAACCACAGCGTGATACCCAGGCCGAGTCCGAGCGCACCGATGACCAGTACGACGAACGGCACCCGGGACAGCAGTTCACGGGGGTTCAGCTCGATGGACGCCAGTTTGAGGATCAGCCGCTCGCGCAGTGGCGGACGAACGACCTTGGGCGCCTTCGCCTTTCTGGCCTTCGCCCGCGCCTTGGCCTGAGTGGCGTTCTTGGGCCGCCCCGGCTGTCCGGCCGGCCGGCCGGTCGGTCGGGGAACGGGACTGGTCTGGGGCGCCGAGCGCGGATCGCGCGTCGGCCGGGCCCGACCGGGCGCGGCCTCGACACCTCGCCGGGCGGTGCGGGTCTGCTGACGCGGGTTACGACGTTGGTCCCCACGCACCGGAGCTGATCGCTTGGGCTTCATGGCTTCTTCCCTCTCCGGACATTCGGGGATCTGGCGGGGTTCTGGTCGGGGTTCCTCTTCGCGTCCTTCTCCAGCGCACGCAGCCGCACCGGCGCGCTGCGCGGATTGCGCTCGATCTCCTCGGGGGTGGCGCGCTCGGCGCCCCGCGTCAATGCGGTGAATTCGGGTTCGTGGCCGGGTAATTCGACCGGCAGACCCTCGGGGGTGCGCGACGCGGTGGCCGCGGTGAATGCGGTCTTGACGATGCGGTCCTCGAGAGACTGATAGGACATCACCGCGATCCGTCCGCCGCGGTCCAGTGCCGCCAGCGCGGCCGGGATGGCCGCGCGCAGCGAGTCCAGTTCGCCGTTGACTGCGATGCGCAGCGCCTGGAACGTCCGCTTGGCGGGATGACCGCCGGTGCGCCGGGCCGGTGCCGGAATGGCGTCGTAGAGCAGCTCGACGAGTTCGCCCGTGCGCGTGAACGGAGTGCGGCTGCGCCGGCGCACGATGTGCGCGGCGATCCGGCCGGCGAACCGTTCCTCGCCGAACTCCCGCAGGATCCGGCTCAGCGCCCGCTCGTCGTAGGTGTTGAGGATCTCGGCCGCGGTCAGCGGTGCGTCGGAGTCCATCCGCATGTCCAGCGGTGCGTCCGCGCTGTAGGAGAATCCGCGGTCGACGCGGTCGAGCTGCATGGACGACACACCGAGGTCGAAGAGGAAGCCGCTCACGTCGTCGGCCCAGGAACCGGCCTCGGTCAGCGCGTCATCGATGCCGTCATAGCGGGTGCGGACCAACAACGCCCGGTCGCCGAACTCGGCCAACCGGTCGCCGGCGATCTGCAGGGCGTCGGGGTCGCGGTCGAGGCCGATGAGCCGCAGTCCCGGCAGTTCGGTGAGAAATCGGTGGGCGTGGCCGCCCGCGCCGAGCGTGGCGTCGACGAGCACCGCACCGCGGCCGTCGGCATCGAGCCGGGTCAGCGCAGGCGTGAGAAGTTCGAGGCATCGGTCCGCCAGGACCGGGATGTGCTGCTCCATCGCCACCCCCCGGGTGTGGGCCCCTGCACCGAGGTCCCTGTCCGAGTGCGCGGTCCTGGCGTCGGGGAAGTACGCCAGGCCCGGATCGGACAGAGGCCACGTTGCACGGGCCGGATCGAAGGCCGGTTCAGATGATGTCGCGCAGAGTTTCATCAGTCGCCGCGGAGAAGTTCTCTTCGTGGGTCTGCTGGTACTCCTGCCAGGCCGCGGCGTCCCAGATCTCGAGGTAGTCGACCGAGCCGATCACCACGCAGTCCTTCGACAGGTTTGCGTAGCGGCGGTGGTCGGCCGACAGCGTGATCCGGCCTTGCCCGTCTGGGTGTTGTTCGTCGGTGGCGGCTGCCAGATTCCGCAGGAACGCGCGAGCTTCCGGATTGCTGCGCGAGGCCTGCGAGGCCCGGCGGGCCAGTTTCTCGAATTCCGCGCGCGGATAGACGGCGAGGCTGTGGTCCTGACTCTTGGTGACCATCAACCCCCCTGCCAGCGCGTCGCGGAACTTGGCGGGCAGTGTGAGCCGCCCTTTGTCGTCGAGCTTCGGCGTGTAGGTGCCCAGAAACATCCGGCCACCTCCTGCCACTCAGAGCCCCGGTTGCTCCGATGTACGCCACTTTACCCCACAATCCCCCACTTTGCGCCATTGAATGCGCGCGGAATGTCGGTGTGGCCCCACTTCGGGCCCTGACGAGCTTAGCCACCGGCGTAAATCACCGCGCTGCGGGAAAAATGCCCAGGTCAAGGATGGTGGGGCGGAGTGGGGGGACGCGGCCCTTCCGAAGGAGGCCAGACACCAAAAAGGGGTAGCCCTGGTGGGCTACCCCTCGAGATCGCGGTGCGACCTACTCGTCGAACCGCCGGCGGAACCGGTCTTCCATCCGGCTGGTGAACGAGCCGCCATGCGTGCCCTTCGGACGCTTCTGACGGGAGCCGCCGGACTCGGGCGCAAGGTCCCGGCCGCCCACCACGCGCGGACCGGTCATCGCGAAGATGACCCCGCCGAACATCACGATGAAGCCGATCACCGACAGCACCGGCAGGCTGCCGATCCACGTGGCCCGGAACGCCACGCCGGCGACCAACATCGCCAGGCCGAGGACGAAGAGTGCGACGCCTTGCAGCCGGCGACGCGCCGACGGCGCCCGAAGGTTCCCACCGCGCACACTCGACGCGAATTTGGGATCCTCGGCATAGAGCGCGCTCTCGATCTGATCGAGCATGCGCTGCTCATGATCGGAGAGTGGCATTCGTCCCTCCTCGCCGCCTGCGGCCATTCGTTCAAACGTCGGAGTGCCCGCGTTCACGGTGCACTGTCTCAATGATACGAGGTCGATCTTGCCCGTACCACCAACTTCGACCGCCGATTGTATGACCTGCGCCGCCCGTGGGAACCCCCACCCGGTGCCCCTGATAATGGGAGAAGGAGCTTCACCCCAAGATCTCCGACGGCTTCACCCGAACTTCTCCGAAAAGGACAGAGGATCCGGCCTGTGGCGACGCATCTGATCGACCTGTCGCAGGCCGACATGCAGCACCGGCTGGCCGATGCGCTGAGCATCTACGTCGACGCGATGCGCTATCCGCGCGGCACCGAGGAACAGCGCGCATCGATGTGGCTGGAACACACGCGCAGGCGCGGCTGGAAGGCCGTCGCGGTCGTCGCGACACCGGACCGCGGCACGGACCCGGACGACCTGGTCGGCGCGCCGATGCTGGGGGTGGCCTACGGCTACTGCGGCGCCCCCGACCAGTGGTGGCAGCAGCAGGTGGTGTCCGGCCTGCAGCGCGTCGGCGCGCCGAGTGACCGGATCTCCGATCTGATGGGCGACTACTTCGAGCTGACCGAACTCCACATCTCCCCCCGGGCGCAGGGCCGAGGTCTCGGTGAGGCGCTGATCCGCCGACTGCTGGCCGACCGGGCCGAACGCCATGTGCTGCTGTCGACGCCGGAAATCAACGGCGAGGCCAACAGGGCGTGGCGGCTCTACCGCAGGCTCGGCTTCAGCGACGTCATCCGCGGCTACCACTTCGCCGGCGATCCCCGCCCGTTCGCGATCCTGGGCCGCGCACTGCCGCTGTAGCCGGGCATCTGGCACGATGACCCCGTGCGCGCCCGCCGACACCGTACCCGCCTGGTGGCGTGGGTGCTGTTGCTGTTGATGCTGCCCACGATCGTCGGCTGTGTGCGTGTGCGCACCTCGATCACCGTGTCGCCCGACGACCGGGTGTCCGGGCAGATCGTCGCCGCGGTCAAACCCAGCTCGGACGACGACAGGGGTCCGCAGCTGCTCAACAACCTGCCCTTCGCCACGAAAGTCGCCGTGTCGGAGTACAACCGCGACGACTACGTCGGATCCCAGGCGGTGTTCTCCGACCTCACCTTCGCCGAGTTGCCGCAGCTGGCCAACATGAACCGCGATGCGGCCGGCGTCGACATCTCTCTGCGCCGCGCCGGCGATCTGGTGATCCTCGAGGGCCGGGTGGATCTGACGTCGCTGAACTCCCCCGACGCCGACGTGTCACTGTCGGTGTCGTTCCCCGGCGAAGTGACCTCGACCAACGGCGATCAGCTCAGCTCCGACATCGTCGAGTGGAAACTCAATCCCGGGGTGGTCAGCACCCTCAACGCCCAGGCGCGCTACACCGACCCGAGCGCCCGGTCCTTCACCGTCGCCGCCATCTGGCTGACCGTGGCGACGCTGGTGGTGGCCGGCATCATCGGCGCGCTGGCCTGGCACAGCCGCGACCGCTCGCCCAAGGTCGGCGATCCCGCACCCACCGACCCCTGAGGTTCGGCGCGGCGGGACGCCACACGCACTACTGTCTAGGCCCTGGGGGGCCGAACTAGCCGGAGAAAGGGGCGCCTGCTGAGCGTGGATGCTGCGGCACCGTCAGCCGTGGAGCTGGCCCGAGCCGTCACCGATCAGTTGCGGGAGTACCTGTCGATCCGCCGTCGCGACGCCGGCTACATCGGCGCCGACTACGCGGAGTTGACCGCCGCCCTCGAGGAGTTCGTGCTGCGCGGCGGCAAACGGCTGCGCCCCCTGTTCGCCTATTGGGGCTGGCGGGCGGTCAGCGATCAGCAGACCGCCGATCCGGCGACGCTGCGGCTGTTCGGCGCGCTGGAACTGCTGCACGCCTGCGCGCTGGTGCACGACGACGTCATCGACGCGTCGGCCACCCGCCGCGGCCTGCCCACCGTGCACCGGCACTTCTCCGACCGCCACCGGGACCGGGACTGGCACGGATCGTCGGACCAGTTCGGGTTGTCCGCGGCGATCCTCGCCGGTGACCTGTCCCTGGTCTGGGCCGACGACATCGTCGCCTCCGCTGACCTGTCCGTCGACGCGCACCGACGCGTCCAGCGGGTGTGGAGCGACATCCGCACCGAGGTCCTCGGCGGGCAGTACCTCGACATCGTCGCCGAGGCGAGCCGCGCGGAATCGGTGGCGTCGGCGATGAACGTCAACACCTTCAAGACCGCGTCCTACACCGTCGCGCGCCCGCTGCAGATGGGCGCGGCCGCGGCCGCGGACCGCCCGGACGTGCAGAAGATCTTCCACGAGGTCGGCAACGACATCGGCGTGGCGTTCCAGCTGCGCGACGACGTACTCGGCGTCTTCGGCGACCCCGCGGTCACCGGCAAGCCGTCGGGGGACGATCTGCGCTCGGGTAAGCGCACCGTCCTGCTGTCGGAGGCCCTCGAACTGGCCGGCCGAACCGATCCGCGCGCGGCCGACCTGATCCGCGCCTCGATCGGCACCGACCTGTCCGACGCCCAGGTGCGCGAGGTGTGCTCGGCGATCGAGTCGGTGGGCGCGCTCGCCGCCGTCGAGGAGCGGATCGAGCTGCTGTTCCGCCGATCGCTGGACCTGCTCGACTCCGCCCCCATCAACGCCCAGGCGAAGGTGGGGCTCGCCGAGCTCGCCGGATTGGCCGCCAACCGGTCTGCCTAGATCGGCGCACACGAACATGGCATCACCTGTGCTCAGCCCCGCGACTCGGCTGCTCGACTTCGTCCGGTCCGCGGAGGCCAAACCCGCGCTGCTCGGCTGCCTGGGCGCGCTGCTGATCGCGATCGGGGCGCCCGGGGCAGGCAGCACCCGCCTGCACGATCCGCTGCTGGAGTCGCTGCACCTGTCATGGCTGCGGTTCGGCCACGGTCTGGTGCTGTCGTCGGTGCTGCTGTGGAGTGGCGTCGCGCTGATGCTGATCGCGTGGCTGTGGCTGGGCCGGCGGGTGGTCGGGGACGATCCGGAGCGCCGGCCCACGGAGTACACGCTGATCGCGACGACGGGGATCTGGCTTCTGCCGCTTCTGCTGTCGGCGCCGGTGTTCAGCCGCGACACCTACTCCTATCTGGCCCAGGGCGCGCTGCTGCGCGACGGCTTCGACCCCTACGTGGTCGGCCCGATCGCGAATCCGAATTCGCTGCTCGACGACGTCAGCCCGATCTGGACGACCACCACGGCGCCCTACGGCCCGGCGTTCATCCTCGTTGCGAAGTTCGTGACGATGCTGGTGGGCAACGACGTGCTGGCCGGGACGATGCTGCTGCGGCTGTGCATGCTGCCGGGGCTGGTGCTGCTGATCTGGGCGGCCCCGCGGGTGGCGCGCCACGTGGGCGCCAGCGGCGCGGCGGCGCTATGGATCTGCGTGCTCAACCCGCTGGTGATCATCCATCTGATGGGCGGCGTGCACAACGAGATGCTGATGGTCGGGCTGATGATGGCCGCGCTGGCGCTGACTCTGAACCGGCATCCGGTCGCCGGGGTCAGCGTGATGGCCACCGCCGTCGCGGTCAAGGCCACCGCCGGTCTGGCGCTGCCCTTCATGGTGTGGATGTGGATGCGTCAGTTGCGCGATCAGCGCGGTTACCGGTCCCCGCGGGCGTTCGCCGTCGCCACCGCTGCGTCGGTGCTGATCTTCGGCGCCGTGTTCGCCGTGCTGTCCTGGGTGGCCGGAGTGGGTCTGGGCTGGCTGACGGCGCTGGCGGGTTCGGTGAAGATCATCAACTGGCTGACGGTGCCCACCGCCGTGGCCAATCTGACCAACGCCGTCGCCGGACTGTTCGTCCCGGTGAACTTCTACGCCGTCCTGGAGGCCACCCGCATCGCCGGCGTGGCGATCATCGCGATCACGCTGCCGCTGATCTGGTGGCGGTTCCGGCACGACGACCGCGAAGCGCTCGTCGGCATCGCCGCGGTGATGGGCGTCGTGGTGCTGTTCGTTCCGGCCGCGCTGCCTTGGTACTACACGTGGCCGCTCGCGGTGGTGTCGGCGCTGGCCCGCTCACGGCGCGACATCGCGCTCATCGCCGGGTTCTCCACCTGGATCATGGTGATCTTCAAACCCGATGGCGCACACGGGATGTACTCGTGGCTGCACGTGCTGCTGGCCACCGCGTGCGCGGTGGCGGCGTGGTACTCGCTCAGCAAGCCGGTCAGTAGGCCATCGCCTGGGCCCGGCGCACCACCTCACGGGCCTGATGAGAGTGCAGTGCGTCGACCGGCCTGGCGTTGGGCTGGGCTTCGGTCGAGCCGTCCCGGCTGATCGTCAGCGACGAATCCGGGGTGAACAGCCAGCGCACGATCTCGGTGTCGTCGTAACCGCCATCGCGCAGCACCACCAGCAGACCGGGTAGCGCCTTGGCGACGCGTCCGCGGTCGTCGAAGAAGATCTTGGGCACCACCAGTTTGCCGTCGCGGCGCACCGCCATCAGGTGCCCTTCACGCAATTCGTGATGGACGCGGGTGACGACCATGCCGAGCAGTTCGGCGACAGCGGGCAGATCGTAGACGGGCTCGTCGGGGTCGAGGACGTCGTCGGCAGCGGGAATGCTCACGCTGCCGAGTCTAGGGTCCGCCGGCCGACTCGTAACATGTGTTCGATGCAGCCCACTCCGCCGGCGGATCCTCTGGTCGGTGCCGTCCTGGATGGGCGCTACCGCGTCGACGCCCCGATCGCCACGGGCGGTATGTCGACGGTGTACCGCGGGCTCGACGTCCGGCTCGACCGGCCGGTCGCGCTGAAGGTGATGGATTCCCGGTACGCGGGCGATCAGCAGTTCCTGACCCGCTTCCAGCGGGAGGCCAAGGCGGTGGCGCGGCTCAAGGATCCCGGTCTGGTAGCGGTCTACGACCAGGGCCTGGATGGGCGGCACCCGTTCCTCGTGATGGAACTGGTGGAGGGCGGCACGCTGCGCGAGCTGCTGCGCGAGCGTGGGCCGATGCCGCCGCACGCCGCGGCCGCGGTGCTGGGCCCGGTGCTGTCCGGGCTCGCCGTCGCCCACCGCGGCGGTCTGGTGCACCGCGACGTCAAACCCGAGAACGTGCTGATCTCCGACGACGGCGAGGTCAAGATCGCCGACTTCGGTCTGGTGCGGGCGGTCGCCGAGGCCCAGATCACTTCCACCAGCGTCATTCTCGGCACGGCGGCGTACCTGTCCCCCGAACAGGTCGGCACCGGCACCGCCGGACCCGGCAGCGACGTCTACGCCGTCGGCATCCTGGCCTTCGAGATCCTCACGGGGACAACGCCTTTCAATGGCGACAGCCCGCTCGCGGTGGCCTATCAGCGGATGGACCACGATGTGCCGCCACCCAGTACGGTGATCGCCGGGGTGCCCGCCGAATTCGACGAGCTGGTGCTGCGGGCCACCGCCCGCGACCCCGCCGACCGATTCGCCGACGCCCTGGAGATGGGCGCCGCCGTCGACGATCTCGTCGACGCGCTCGGGCTGCCGCCGTTCCGGGTGCCCGCGCCACGCAACTCCGCTGAACACGCCTCGGCCGCGCTCTACCACAGCCGGCTGGACGAGCGGCAGGACGCGACCGACGACATCACCAGTTCAGCCTCACCCGCGGCCGCGCCGGAGCCGCCCCGTCACCACACCCGCGTCATGATGGCGCCGCCTCCGGTCCGGGACCAATTCGCCGGCATCGACATCGCCGATTTCCAGTGGGCGCGTCAGCGCGCCAAGCGGGTGCTGCTGATGTGGGTGATCGCGGTGATCACCCTGACGGGGCTGCTGGCCGCCGGTGCGTGGACCCTCGGTACCAACCTGCCGAACCTGCTGTAACTAGTCGCGCAACATCTCCGCGACCAGGAACGCCAGCTCCAGGCTCTGCTGGGTGTTCATCCGCGGATCGCAGGCGGTCTCGTAGCGGCCGGCCAGATCGGAGTCGGAGATGTCCTGCGCGCCACCGAGGCATTCGGTGACGTTCTCGCCGGTGATCTCGACGTGGATGCCGCCGGGATGGGTGCCCAGCGCCCGGTGCACCTCGAAGAAGCCCTGAACCTCGTCGACGATGCGGTCGAAGTGCCGGGTTTTGTAGCCCGTCGAGGACTCGTGGGTGTTGCCGTGCATCGGGTCGCACTGCCAGATCACCTGGTGACCGGCGGCCTGCACCTTTTCGATGATCGGGGGCAGCAGATCGCGCACCTTGTGGTTGCCCATCCGGGTGACCAGGGTCAGGCGGCCCGGCTCGTTGTGCGGGTCGAGGCGCTCGACGTACTCCACCGCCGTCTCCGGCGTCGTGGTCGGTCCGAGCTTCACGCCGATCGGGTTGGCGATCGTCTCGACGAAGGCGATGTGGGCGCCGTCGAGCTGGCGGGTGCGCTCCCCGATCCAGACGTAGTGCGCGGACAGGTCGTAGAGGCGCGGTTCGGGCTGCTCGACGGGGAAATCGTTGGACAGCCGCAGCATCGCGCGCTCGTAGTCGAGCACCAGCGCCTCGTGGCTGGCGAAGATCTCGGCGGTCTTCAGGTTCGGGTCGTTGACGCCGCAGGCGTTCATGAAGCGCAGCCCGCGGTCGATCTCACCGGCCAGCGCCTCATAGCGGGCACCAGCGGGCGAGGTGCGGACGAACTCGCGGTTCCAGTCGTGCACCAGATCCAGCGAGGCCAACCCGCCGGAGGTCAGCGCGCGCACCAGGTTCATCGCGGCGCTCGCGTTGGCGTAGGCGCGGACCAGACGCGACGGATCGTGCTCGCGCAACGCCGCATCCGGGGCGAAGCCGTTGATCATGTCGCCGCGGTAGGACCGCAGCCCGAGGGCGTCGATGTCCGCGGAGCGTGGTTTGGCATACTGCCCGGCGATGCGCGCCACCTTCACCACGGGCATGCTCGCGCCGTAGGTCAGGACGACGGCCATCTGCAGCAGCGTGCGGATGTTGGCGCGGATGTGCGGTTCGGTGTTGTCGGCGAACGTCTCGGCGCAGTCCCCGCCCTGCAGCAGGAACGCCTCACCGCGCGCCACGTCGGCCAGCAGGGACTTCAGCCGCTCGATCTCGGAGGCAACGGTGATCGGCGGCACGCTCTCGAGCACGGTCCGCATGGCCGAGGCCACCTCGGGGTCCCAGCTGGGCTGCTGCAGCGCCGGCCGCGCGAGCGCGGCGTCGAGCCGTTGCCGCAGGTCATCGGGCAGCGGCGGCAGGTCTGGCAGCTGTTCGATGGGAACGTCGACGGTCCAGTTCACCCGTCAATGGTAAGTCAGGCCCGCGGACGCCCATCCAGGCCGACCACCCCGGTCATGATCTGGTACCGCAGCAGATTGTGCTTGGCGTCGACCAGCGCGTCGTGGGCGTCGCGTGGACGCGGTGGCATCCGGGGCGAACCGCGTTCCTCCCAGAACTGGCGCAGCTCACGGGTGAACCGTGGCATCTCCGGTGGCAGGCTGGTCATCGGGCCCCACAGCTGGCACAGCACGACGTGGTCGTAGGCGCCCACCCAGGCCCACAGCTCGATGGATTCCGGACCGTCGATACCGAAGAAGTCCTCGAGCTCCTCGCGGATCTGCCTGCGCGAGCGCCACACCTTCGACGCCGGTGACGGCAGCTTGGGCAGCACGTGTTTGCGCACCCAGCTGCCGGCGCGCTCGGGATCGAATTCGGTGGACACCGCGTAGTACTCGCGGCCGTCCTCGGCGGCCACCCCGATCGAGATCAGCTCGATGGTCCGGCCGTTGTCGATGAACTCGGTGTCGTAGAAGTAGCGCATCTACACCCCCACCGCCTGAACCTCGGGGGCGGGTGCGGCGTGAATCTCCTTGTCGAGCTGCTCGTCGACCTGCGCGTCGTCCGGGAAGTGCGGTTCCCCGGCGACGACGTGCTGCAGCCACAGTTTGGCCTGTACGACCGGTCGGCGCAGCCGTCGTTCCCGTTCCAGGGCGCGGTGCATCTTGCGCGGCCGGCTGGTGTAGCGCCAGCGAGCCCACGGGGCGTGCGGCCGCGACAGCCGGATCGCACCGACGAACAGCAGCGGCGTGATGAACATGCCCACCAGACCCGTCCACACCTTGCCCTTGAACAGGACGACCACCGCGAGCGCCAGGGTCAGGACCGCCAGCACGATGACACTGACCCTCGCCTCGACGGTGTGGTCGCTCTCCCAGATGCCCACGTCGAAGAACGACAGCGGGTTGAACCCGAGGATGAGCAGACCGGCCACCGCGACGGCGGCGAACACCGCGTCGACCGAGGTGCGCCCGTCCTCGGACCAGTAGACGTCGGACAGGTGCAGGATCAACGCGAACTCGTCGAGCACCAGGGCGGCGCCGATTCCGAAGACGGTCGCGGCCGCCGTCATGACCTGCACGCCGCCGCTCACGGTCAGCGTCACCATCGTCAGCCCGGACAGCAACACCAGCACCACACCGATGACGACGTGATGGATGTGGGTGCCGCCCGCGGCGGAGATGTTGCGCGGCTGCCACCACCGCCGCGGCCCGTGATTGTCGGCGTTGGCGCGGATGTAGCGCACGATCGTGCGGGTCACCAGGAACGTCAGCAGGAACGCGACCAGACAGAACAGCAGCGGCATCCGGTCCGAGGTGAGGAAATCCAGCCGCAGCTGAAGGCTCTCGTGCACGGTCGAGAACTTACGCCGCGCGCAGGCCGTCACCACAGGGATACCACTCGACGCGCCGGGCCACCGATAGTCTGTTCGGCGACATGAGTACTCGGCGGTCGCCTGCCTGGGCGCCAACCCTCGCGTGGCGGCTGTTCTGCCTTCTGACAGTCGCCGCACTCGGCTACGCCGGATGGCGGCTGCTGGGGCACGTGCCCTACCGCATCGACATCGACGTCTACCGGATGGGCGGCCAGGCCTGGCTGGACGGCAGGCCGCTGTACGCCGACGACGCGACGTTCTCCACCAAAATCGACCTGGATCTGCCGTTCACCTATCCGCCGCTGGCGGCGATCGTGTTCGCGCCCTTCACCTGGGTCTCGCTGGAAGTGGCGAGTACGGCCATCACGGCGATCACGCTGGTGCTGCTGATCGCGGCGATGACGATCGTGCTGACCCGCCTGGACGTCTCGCCCCCGGACCGGCTGTCGTCGGCACCCATATGGCTGCGCCGGGTGTGGATCGCGTCCGCGATCGTGGCGCTGGCGGCGATCTTCTGCGAGCCGATCAAGGCGAACTTCGACTTCGGCCAGATCAACGTGGTGCTGATGACGCTGGTGATCGCGGACTGCGTACCGCGCCGCACCCCGTGGCCGCGCGGGCTGCTGCTGGGCCTGGCGATCGCGCTCAAGCTCACCCCGGCGGTGTTCCTGCTGTACTTCCTGCTGCGCCGGGACGTGCGGACGATGCTGACGACCGCGGCGTCGGTGGTGGTGCTGACCCTGATCGGGTTCGCCTTCGCCTGGCGGGACTCGTTGGAGTACTGGGGCCACACCCTGCGCGACACCGACCGGATCGGCGCGGCGACGCTGAACACCAACCAGAACATCGCCGGGGCGCTGGCGCGCATCGGGCTCGGCGAGGACGTCCGCTTCGTGGTCTGGGTGATCGCCTGCTTCGCGGTGCTGGGGTTGACGGTGTGGGCGGCGCGGCGGGCGTTGCGGGCCGACGAACCGCTGCTCGCGCTGATCAGCGTGGCGATGTTCGGGCTGGTGGTCTCACCGGTGTCGTGGTCGCATCACTGGGTGTGGTCGCTGCCGACGGTGGTGGTGACCGCGGTGGTGGCCTATCGGCACCGCAACACGGCCCTGGCGGTCGTCAGCGCGCTCGGTGTCGCGCTGATGGTGTGGTCGCCGTTCACCCTGATGCCCAAACACCGCGAGACGACGGCGCCGCTGTGGCGTCAGCTGGCCGGCGGGTCCTACGTGTGGTGGGCGATCGCGGTCATCATCGCGGCGGCGACGGTCACCGCGGTGGCGGTCCGGCGCAGGAACGGCGAGGACGTCGACTCCACGCCGCCGGTACCCGCGACGCGTTAGCCGGCGAGTTGCGCGGGGCGCTCGACGGGTTTGCCGTCTTTGACGTCGGCGGCGTACAGATCGACGTATTCCTGGCCCGACAGCCGCATCAGTTCGTACATGACCTCGTCGATGACGGCACGTTCGATGAAGCGGTTACCGGCCAGCCCCTCGAAGCGGCTGAAATCCATCGGCTTGCCGAATTTGACCTGGACCTTGCCGAACCGCCACATCTTGCTGCCGGGCGGGTTGACGGAGTCGGTGCCGATCATCGCGACGGGGATCACCGGCACGCCCGTCTCCAGCGCCAGCCGGGCCAGCCCGGTCTTGCCCTTGTAGAGCCGGCCGTCCGGGGACCGGGTGCCCTCCGGGTACATGCCCAGCAGCTTGCCCTCGCCGAGGATGCGCTGGGCGGTGACCAGGGCGGCCTGCGCCGAATCCGCGTCGGTCCGGTCGATCGGCACCTGACCGGCGACGGTGTAGAACCAGCGCTGGAACCAGCCCTTGAGGCCCGTGCCGGTGAAGTACTCGGCCTTGGCCAGGAACGTGATGCGCCGGTTGACGACGAGCGGCTTGTAGAAGCTGTCCGCCACGGCGAGGTGGTTACTGGCCAGGATCGCCGCGCCGGAACGCGGAATGTTCTCCAGCCCTTCAACTTTCGGCCGCCCGAGCAGCGACAGCAAGGGTCCCATGAAGATGTACTTGAACAGCCAATACCACATGGGCCCTCCGAATCGGCTGCACCGGACGGTGCACTGCGACAACTTTACCCAGGCGCTGTGGGTACGACCACAGCGGAAGAGGTCACTCCTGCACGGTCACGGGGATGCTCTGATAGCGGCCCGGGCCCGAGGACTCCGGCGGGCCGCTCGGCGGGGGCGGCGGCGGGGTGTCGTCGGGCGGGGCGGACCCGTCGTCCATGGTGTCCACGACCGCACGGATCACGGTGAGCAGCGCGACGCTGTGTTCGGCGACGATCGCCAGCAGCGGATGCTGTTCGCCCCGCACCCCGGCGGCCAGCGCGCACACCGGGCACCACACCTGCTGACAGGCGCCCGGGGTGTCCGCGGCCGCGGCGGCTCGGGCCGCGGCGAACCGGACCGCCGGATCCAGGCGGTCGAGGATGACCTGCGCGAGCGCTCGCAGCTCGGCACCGATCTCGGGGTGTGCCCCTGTCACGCCGGCCATACCTCCGGATTGGGTCGGAAACGTACCGTCAATTCGCTGCCCCGCAGCGCGGCGTCGGTCACGATGCATCTGCGCAGGACGGACGCCAACCGGACGCGGCGACGCATACCGCCTGCGCCGATGATCAGATCGTCGTCCACCCGACCCAACGTCAGGTCGGCGGAGTCGACCTGCGGCAACTCTAGCCGCATCCGGTAAACGGCCTCCAGGCCCGTACCCGATTCGCGGTCGACCACCGGACGCAGCGGGGCGGGCGGGGCCGAACCGTCCCGTCGACGGGCCGCGTCGAGCAGCTCGGACAGCGCCTTGGGTCCGATCGGCTCCCCCGCGACGTGCGGCACCAGCACCAGCGCCACGTCGCCGATGATCGAGTCCAGGTCGCCGAGCACCGACCGCTGCTCGGCGATACGCTCCGCGTACCAGTCGAAGGCGGGGTGTTCGGGCAGGTTGTGGTACTCGAACGAGTCGTCCTGCAGCAGCACCTGGTTGACGATGAGCTCCTCGACCCGCACACCCATCAGCGCCAGCGAGCCCAGCGTGCGGGCCGCCTCCGCGGCGACCACCCGCTCGGCGGTGAGCACGAGGTGCGCGGTGACGCGGTCGGCGTCGGTGAGCAGTTCACCGAGTCGCGCGGTCGCGGCGTCGATGCGTTCCACCAGCGCCACCAGTGCGGCGGCGGCAGCGTCGTCGAACGTCCCGGACAGCCGGCGGTGCCGTGGCCACGCCCGCTCCAGGTAGAGCCCGAACGTCGCGGGCAGCGTCAGCATCCGCAACGCGTCGGCCGTGGACGCGCAGTCCACGACCACATGGTCCCACTGTCCGCACGAGGCGAGTTCGCCCACCTCGTGCAGGCCGAGCACCTCCTGGATGCCGGGCAGCGCCGAGAGTTCTTCTGGCGCAATGTCTCCGACGTCGGATTCGGGGAACCGGTCGGCGATCGAGCCGGCGATCTCGCGCCACCGCTCGGCCAGCAGGGCCAGCGTGTCGAGGGCGAGCGCGTCCAGTGAACCACCGGCTGCGGGGGCGCCCGTCTCGAGGTCGGCGAGCACCCGGGTGGGTTCGCGCCGGCCGGTCGGGGTGACCGGGACGCCGAGGACGTCACCGGTCGAGTGGGCCTGGTCGGTGGAGACGATGAGCACCCGCGCACCGGCCGCCGCGTCGCGCACAGCGGTGGCCGTCGCCAGGGTGGACTTGCCTACTCCGCCCTTGCCGACGAACAGACTGATGCGGGCCGCGGCGTCACTCGGGTTCACTCAGCCTCGACCCGTTTCTTCAGGTCCTTCAGCGCGGTCTCGATCAGCCGGCGCTCGGCCTTGCGTTTGAGCAGACCGATCATCGGGATCATCAGGTCGACCGCCAGCTCATAAGTGACCTCGGTACCCGATCCCTTGGGCGCCAACCGATATGCGCCCTCCAAAGATTTCAGCAGCGAACTCGACACCAGCGTCCAGGTCACCGAGCCGCCGTCGGCGGGCCAGTCGTAGGCCAGCACCATGGTGTCCTTGAGCACGGCCGCGTCCAGGACCAGCCGCGCGGTCTTGGGGTTACCCGCCGCGTCGGTTTCGAGCACCTCGGTCTCCCGGTACTCCTTGACCCAGTCCGGATAGGACCCGATGTCGGCGATCACGTCCATCACCGTCGCAGGATCGGCATCCATGTAGATCGTCTGCGCAGTCTTGTCCGCCACGTGCCCTCCTTATGCAGGAAATCTACCTGCTTCGACCAGCCGACCCCCGGCGTCACGCCAACCGGGACACCCCGACCGGGCGACCCGCCTCGAGGACGGCCTTGAGCTCGAACGCCATCCGCTTGCCGGCGACGCGACGTTCGTGGTTCAGCTTGGCGAGGTTCATCTTCGCCAGCTCCCACGCTGCCGCACCCGAGGGTTCCGCGTGCAGGAAATAGTGCAGGATCACCCCGTCGAGGGAGGGCTCCAGCCAGACTTCCATGGACCCGGTCAGCGCGCCCGTCACCGTCCAGCGCTGCCCGACGGGACCGCGGTCCTGGACCACGGTCAGCCGCAGATCCGGCCACCACCGGCGCCAGTTCGACGGGTCGGCGACGATCCGGCCCACGTCAGCGGGGTCGGCGGCGACGAAGGTCTCGTCGGCGATCTGGACGCTGTTCATCGCTGTCCAGCTTCACACATGGTCGGCCGGTGCGGTGCGGCGGCCGACTACGCTGCATATTCGTGCGTGAGTTCAGCGTTCCCGCCACGTTCACTGTCGGCGAGCACGACACCGTCGCCTCATCGGTCTTCGACCACGAGCGCGACGATCCCGACCACGTCATCGTCAGGCGGCTGGTGGACGGCGCGTGGACCGACATGACGTGTGCGCAGGTGGCGGCCGCGGTCCGCGCTGCCGCGCTGGGTCTGATCGGCAACGGGGTGCGGCCCGGCGACCGCGTGGCACTGCTGTCGGCGACGCGTTACGAGTGGCCGATCCTGGACTTCGCGATCCTGGCGGTCGGGGCGCTGACCGTCCCGATCTACGAGACCAGCTCCGATGAGCAGGTGCGCTGGGTGCTGTCGGACTCCGGTGCGGTGCTCGCGCTGGCCGAGACCGACGGCCACGCCGACCGGATCGAGCGGATGCGCGCCGAACTGCCGGAGCTGCGGGCGGTGCTGCGCATCGACGGGTCGGGCCCCTCCGCACTCGAGGCGCTCGCCGAGGCGGGCCGATCGGTCGATCCGGCCGAACTCGACGCGCGGCTGGCGGGGATCCGCTCGGCCGATCCGGCGACGATGATCTACACGTCGGGCACCACCGGACGCCCCAAGGGTTGCCAGCTCACCCACGCCAACCTCGTCTTCGAGGTGCGGGGTGCGAAGAGTTGCTTCCCCGATCAGCTCGACAAGGGCGAGCGGATGCTGGTGTTCCTGCCGATGGCACACGTACTGGCGCGGGCCATCGCGATCGCCGCGTTCGCGAACAAGGTGACACTCGGTTTCACCGCCGACATCAAGAACCTGGTCCCGACGCTCGGGGTGTTCAAACCGACGTTGGTGGTGTCGGTGCCGCGCGTGTTCGAGAAGGTCTACAACACCGCCGAGCAGAACGCCCGCAACGACGGCAAGGGCCGGATCTTCGACATCGCGGCCGCCACTGCGATCGACTACAGCAAGGCCCTCGATGCCGGCGGGCAGGAGCGAAGCGACTCGGGGAAGAAGACCGGCGGGCCCGGATTGCTGCTGCGCGCCAAGCACGCGCTGTTCGACCGGCTGGTCTACGGCAAATTGCGCGCCGCGCTCGGCGGGGATTGCCATGCCGCGATCTCCGGTGGCGCGCCCCTGGGCGCCCGGCTCGGCCACTTCTACCGCGGCGTGGGCCTGACCATCTACGAGGGATACGGACTGACCGAGACGAGTGCTGCCATCACCGTGAACCGCGTCGACGACATCAAGATCGGTTCGGTCGGGAAGTTGTTGCCGGGGAACAGCATGCGGCTGGGTGAGGACAACGAACTGCTCGTCCGCGGCGGTGTGGTGTTCGCCGGCTACTGGCGCAATCAGGAGGAGACCGACAAGGCTTTCTCCGACGGCTGGTTCCACACCGGCGACCTCGGCGAGATCGACGAGCACGGCTTCCTGACGATCATCGGCCGCAAGAAGGAGATCATCGTGACCGCCGGCGGCAAGAACGTCGCCCCGGCGGTCATGGAGGATCAGCTGCGGGCCCATCCGCTGATCAGTCAGGCGATGGCGGTGGGCGACGCACGCCCGTTCATCGCTGCGCTCATCACCGTCGACCTCGAGGCGTTCGAGGGGTGGAAGCAGCGCAACAGCAAGAACTCCACGGCCACGGTCGGCGAGCTGGCCGACGATTCGGATCTGATCGCCGAGATCGACGCCGCGGTCAAGGAGGCCAACCAGCTGGTGTCGAAGGCCGAGGGCATCCGGAAGTTCCGCATCCTGCCCGTCGACTTCACCGAGGACACCGGTGAACTCACCCCGACGATGAAGGTCAAGCGCAAGGTGGTCGCCGAGAAGTTCGCCGTCGACATCGAGGCGCTCTACAGCGGTTAGAGCAACTCGCTGAGCCGGGCGGCGCGGGTGGCCCACTGCCAGTTGTCCACCGCCCAGCGTCTGCCCTCGGCGCCCATCGCCGCCGCGCGGTCGCGGTCGCGCAGCAGTTCGCCGACCCGGGCGGCCACCTCGGCCACGTCGGTGCCGTCGACGACCACACCGGTCTCGCCGTCGCGAACGGTCTCGGGCGCACCGCCCGAGCGGCCCGCCACCACCGGCACCCCGCTCGCCGACGCCTCCAGATAGACGATGCCGAGACCCTCGACGTCCAGGCCGGCGCCGCGGGTGCGGCAGGGCATCGCGAACACGTCGGCCATCGCGTGGTGGGCGGGTAGCTCCTCGCCGGGGACGCCGCCGGTGAAGTGCACGTTCTCGGTGACGTCATGGCTCGCGGCCAGCCGCTGCAACGTCTCGCGGTGCGGTCCGCCGCCGACGATGACCAGCGCGGCATCCGGGACGCGGCGCAGGATCGCGGGCATCGCCTTGATCAGGACGTCCTGGCCCTTGCGCGGTACCAGCCGGGACACGCAGACCACGACCGGCCGGTCCCCGAGCCCGTAGCGGCTGCGGAGTTCCTCGCGGGCGGCGGGATCGGGGGTGAAGCGATCGGTATCCACACCGGGCGGCAGGTGTTCGAGCGCGGCGCGGGGTCCGAACGCACCCGCGAACCGGCGCCGGGTGTACCGGCTGATGAACGTCACCACATCGGTGTCGTCGCCGATGCGGCGCAGCGCGCTGCGCGCCACCGGCAGCATCGACCAGCCCACCTCATGACCGTGGGTGCTCGCGAGCACCCGGCCGGCGCCGGCGCGCCGGGCCAGCGGCGCGAGCAGGGCCAGCGGGGCCGCGGCGCCGAACCACACCGTCTCGATGCCGCGGTCGGCGATGAGCCGGCGCATCCGCCCCGCGACCGACGGTTCGGGCAGCATCAGGCTGCCGGGGTGGCGCACCACGTCGTAGGGCGCCGCCGCGTCGTAGTCCGCGGCACCCTTCCAGGCGGGGGCGTAGACCGTGATCTCGTGTCCGCCTGCGCCGTCCAGGGCGACGAGGCTGTCGACGAACGCCTCGAGATAGGACTGGATGCCGCCGCGACGCGGCGGGTAGTCGTTGGTCACCAGCAGCACGCGGGCCATCGGTGGAGGTTAGCCCGACTGCCGGCCGGTCCAGCCGGCCACCACGTCGTCGAGATCGGCGCCGAGCGCGACGCGGACGGCGGTCGGCACGTCGGGGTGGCCGGGTCCGCACGCCTGCACGTACAGCGTTCGCAGGGCGTCGCGGCCGTACCGCTCGGCGACGTAGGTGGCGAACGACCACGCGCGGTCGTACGCCGACGAGCGGGTGGCGCCGGCCGTGTCGAGCTCGGCGTCGGTGGGCAGGGCGGTCGGTTGCTCGGTCGGAGTGGCGGCGCGCGGCCGTGCCACGTAGTCGGCGACGCCCTCGGTCAGCCAGCGGGGGGCGTCGGCGGCGGTCGCGTCGCGGGCGGCGAAGTGAAACAGTTCGTGGCGCAGCACGATCCGCAGGTCCTCCGGCGTCATCGCCGCCGCGCCGGGAGCGAACAGGATGCGGTCGACGGTGGTCGCCGCCGCGATATCGGCGCCGCCGCCGGCCAGTGCGCTGAACTGGGCGTCGGATCCGGTGGCGACGACGGTGATGTCGCGGCGCCAGTGCGGACCCCAGAAGTCGCTGACCGCCGCCGCGGCGTCGCCGAGTTCGCCGGCGATGCGCCGCAGCAGGGCATCGCTGTCCCGGCCGCCGAGCGAGACCAGCTCTGCGGTTCGGCCGTCGGGCAGGGCGACCGGGGTGCTGCCCAACGTTGCGGGCGCGGCGGACGTGGTGGCCGGTGGTGCGGCGGCCAGTACGGGGCCTCGGGTCGTCGTGGGCCGCCCGATCAGCAGGACCGCGGAGAGCAGCTCGGCCAGAAGGAGGGCGAGCAGCAGGCGACGTGGGTTCTTAATACCGGCGGACTTAATACCGACGAACGTTGTAGATCGGGGCGTTGTCGACAGGGGCGACGCGCACCGGGGTGCCGTAGGTCGACGCATGCACCATCATGCCGTCGCCGATGTAGATCCCGACGTGGGAGGCGTCCGAGTAGTAGGTCACCAGGTCGCCCGGCTGCATCTGGTCCATCGACACCGGCTGTCCACCCGACGCGAGCGCCTGGCTGGAGTGCGGCAGCGAGATGCCGGCCTGCTGGAAGGACCACATGACCAGACCGGAGCAGTCGAACTGGCCGGGGCCCGACCCGCCCCACGAGTACGGCGAGCCGATGCGGCTCAGCGCGGCCTGCACCGCGATCGCGCCCTGGCCGCCGGCGGGCGGAGCGGGCGGGGCGATGTCGCCGGGCGGGATGGCCCCGGGCACGGGCGGCGCGGCCAGCACACCGGGATCCGGCGGTGTCGCACCGGCGGGCGGTGGAGGCGGCGGCGCGACAGGCGCAGGCGGGATCGCTGCGAGCGCCTCGCGCTGCATCGGGGTGAGCGCCTCGTACTGGGCCTTGACGATCGCGATCTGCGTCTGAAGCTGGCTCTGCTTGTTCTGCAGGTTGGCCCGCACCTGCGCGGCCTGTTCGGCGGCGGTCTTGGCATCGGCGGCGGACTGCGCAGAGGCACGTTCGGCGACGGCGGCCCGTTCGCTGACGATGCGGAAACCCGTCATCCGATCGGTCACCTGCGCGGCCATCACACGCTGGATCGACAGCTGGTCGATGAACTGCTGCGGGGAGTCGGCGGTCAGGATCGCGCTCATCCCGTCGGTGCGCCCGCCCATGTACTGGGCGGCGGCGACGTTGTTCACGGCCGTCTGGAAGGTGGCGAGCTCGTTTCGCGCTGCCTCAGCGGTAGCCAGGTCGGCGCCGTGTCTGGCCTCGGCGGCCTGCTGCGTCGCCAGCTTGCCGTTGAGGTCGAGCTGCGCGGAGTGCATCGCCTCGGTGGTCTGCTCGGCCTCGCGGGACAGCGCGGTCAACTTTGCCAGCGCGTCATCAGCCGGGTCGGCCTGCACACCGGAGGCCAGCACCCCCGAGAGCACGGTGATACCCGCCAACGCAGCGAATGCGGGTCGTCTGAGAACACGGATGCCCCACTGCTTGCGGTCAAGCCTCAAGATTTCGCGTCCTTCAACTGGCTGAAAGAGCCGGATCGAACTGCTCAAAGTCTCAAGTAGGTTACGAAACGGCAACGGCGTTGTCCAACAGGAAGGCCAAATTTAACAGCTGTCAGGGCCCGTTTTCTTCCCGCCGGTTGCCGCAGACACCGTCAGGCAACGCCCGGACGACTTTGCCGGTGAATCGGAACGAGCCGCAGCCGCGGCGCCAACCCGGCCTCGGCCAGCGCTTCCAGGGCGCGGCACTCGTCGTCCAGCAACGTCTCGGGCACCCCGAGCAGCACACTGACGACACAATCCTGACATCCCGGTCCGCGTACGGCGCAGTCGTCGCAGTCGATGGTGATGGAGCCCGGGTGATCTGCCATGTCGGCGGTCCTCTCGATCGGTGTTGCCCGGACGGTAACCACCGCCACCGACAACCCAGGCAGAACGATCCGCGCCGACCGCGTGGCGGCCACGGTTGTCGGTGCGGTTCCCTACGTTTCTCGCATGGGTCCGGGCGGTGCCGAGCAATTGGCGTTCGACATGGAGGCCCTGTCCCTGCGGGATACGACGTTCGTCGTCGTCGACCTGGAGACGACGGGCGGGCGCGCCAGTGGCGACCGTGCCGACGCCATCACCGAGATCGGCGCGGTCAAGGTACGGGGCGGCGCGGTGCTCGGCGAGCTGGGCACCCTGGTCGACCCGGGCCGGGCGATCCCGCCGCAGATCGTCGCGCTGACCGGGATCACCACCGCGATGGTGCACTCCGCGCCGCGTATCGAGGCCGTGCTGCCCGCGTTCCTGGAGTTCGCCAGGGGCGCGGTGCTGGTGGCCCACAACGCAGGCTTCGACATCGGCTTCCTGCGCGCGGCCGCCGAACAGTGCGACATCGCCTGGCCCCGGCCCCCGGTGCTGTGCACGGTGAAGCTGGCGCGTCGCGTGCTCACCCGCGACGAGGCGCCCAGTGTGCGACTTTCCGCGCTGGCCAAGCTGTTTCGCACCTCCACCACCCCGAACCACCGCGCCCTCGACGACGCGCGCGCCACGGTCGACGTGCTGCACGGGCTGATCGAGCGCGTCGGCAACCAGGGCATTCACACGTACACCGATCTGCGGGCGTACCTGCCCGACGTGACGCCCGCGCAGCGCCGCAACCGCAGGCTCGCAGAGGGGGTGCCCCACCGGCCCGGGGTGTATCTGTTCCGCGGACCGTCGAGCGAGGTGCTCTACGTGGGCACCGCGGTCGATCTGCGCCGCCGGGTGAACCAGTACTTCAACGGGTCTGATCCGCGCACCCGGATGAAGGAGATGGCGTCGCTGGCCACCGCCGTCGACCACGTCGAGTGCGCGCACGACCTCGAGGCGGGGGTGCGCGAGCTGCGGCTGCTGGCCGCGCACGCGCCGCCGTACAACCGCCGGTCGAAGTTTCCGCACAAGTGGTGGTGGGTGGTGCTGACCGACGAGGCGTTCCCGCGGTTCTCCGTCGTGCGCTCGCCGCGCAGCGCGTCGGCCGTCGGCCCGTTCCGGGCCCGCGCCGACGCGGTGGAGACCGCCGAATTGCTGGCGCGGTTCACCGGGGTCCGCACGTGTACCGCCCGGCTGGGCCGCAACGCGCGCCACGGTCCGACGTGCCCCGAGCGGGAGTTGTCACCGTGTCCGGCGCCCCGCGAGATCGACGCCGCCGCCTACGCCGGGGCGCCTGCCCGCGCCGCCGATCTGATCGACGGCCGCGATCACGGCCCGCTGGCCGCGGTGGTCGAGCACATCGGTGACCTGGCCGCCGCCGGCCGCTACGAGACCGCGGCACGGCTGCGTGACCACGCCGCGGCGGGAATCGCCGTGCTGTGGCGGGGTCAGCGACTGGCCGCGCTGGCCGCAGTGCCGGAGTTGATCGCCGCGCGGTCGGACGGCGCGGGCGGCTGGCACCTGGCGATCGTGCGGTACGGGCGGCTGGCGGCAGCGGGCTGCGCACCGCGCGGTGTGCCGCCGATGCCGGTGGTCGAGGCGCTCAGCGCCGGCGCGCAGACCGTGCTGCCCGACGCCGCACCCCTCGGTGGCGCGCTGGTGGAGGAGACGGGGCTCATCGCCCGCTGGTTGGGCAGCCCGGGGGTGCGCATCGTGCGGTGCGAGGCGGGCTACGCCACACCGATCGGCTCGGCGGGCCGCTGGCAGTCGTGGGCGGACACGGCGCGGTCGGCGCGGCTGGCCGCCGAACAGGCCGACCGCTCAGAGCTTCTGGGTGAACCGCACCCATCGCGCGAGGAACTGTTCGGCAGCCCCGGAGTCGATCGTCTCCTTCGCCCGGGCCAGCCCCGCCTCCCAGGCGGGCACCCATTTGGCGTCGCTGGATAGCCCGGCGTGGGCCACCATGGCGCCCGCGGCGTTGAGCACGACCGCATCGCGGACCGCGCCCTGGGCACCGCCGAGGACCGCCCGCACCTCCGCCGCGTTGTGTTCGGCGTCGCCGCCCACCAGATCGGACAGCTCGGCGCGCGCGAACCCGAACGCCGCCGGATCGAACGTCAACCGCTCGACGGTGCCGGCCTGCACCCGCCAGATGGTGCTCGTCGTGGTGGTGGTGAGCTCGTCGAGACCGTCGTCGCCGTGCACCACCAGCACGCTGGAATTACGGGAGGCGTAGACGCCCGCCATCACCTCGGCCAGTTCGGCCCAGGCGCAGCCGATCAGCCCGGCGCGCGGGCGGGCGGGGTTGGTCAGCGGGCCGAGCAGGTTGAACACCGTCGGCACCCCCAGCTCCCGGCGCACCACCGAGGCATGCTTGTAGGACGGGTGAAAGTGGTTGGCGAACGCGAAACCGATGCCGACCTCGGCGACACAGGCCGCCACCTGATCGGGTCCGAGGTCGATCCGCACGCCGAGCGCCTCGAGGGTGTCGGCGCCGCCCGACAGCGACGAGGCCGCCCGGTTGCCGTGCTTCATCACCGGGACGCCGGAGGCGGCCACCACGATGGCGGCCATCGTGGACAGGTTGACGGTGTTGGCGCCGTCGCCGCCGGTGCCGACAATGTCGACGGTCTCGTGCCCGATGGTGTCGGTCGGGATGCGACGGGCGTGCTTGAGCATCACGTCAGCCAGCTCGGTGACTTCCGCGGACGTCGGCCGCTTCATCTTCATCGACACCGCGAACCCCGCAATCTGCGCGGGTGTGGCTGCGCCCGACATGATCTGGTCCATCGCCCAGGCCGCCTGACCGGCCGCCAGCGACTGCCCGGTGGTCAGTCGGCGCAGGATCTGGGGCCACGACGGCGGGTCGACGGGATGAGGTACGGGGGCGTTGTCAGACGTCACCGGAAGATTATGACGAAATAGCCGACCCGGGTGGAGTTCAACAACTACAAAGCGTCATACTTCAGGGGTGACGAGTGCTGTTGGTACCTCGGGAACCGCGATCACTTCGCGCGTGCATTCGCTGAACCGACCGAACATGGTCAGTGTCGGCACCATCGTATGGCTTTCCAGCGAGTTGATGTTCTTTGCTGGGCTCTTTGCGATGTACTTCACCGCACGCGCCCAGGCGGGCGGCAACTGGCCGCCAGAGCCGACTGAGCTGAATCTGGCGCTCGCCGTGCCGGTGACGCTCGTGCTGATCGCGTCGTCCTTCACTTGCCAGATGGGTGTCTTCGCCGCCGAGCGAGGTGACGTGTTCGGCCTGCGCCGCTGGTACACGCTGACCTTCCTGATGGGGCTGTTCTTCGTCCTCGGCCAGGGCTACGAGTACATCCACCTCGTCGAGCACGGCACCACCATCCCGGGCAGCGCCTACGGTTCGGTCTTCTACCTGGCCACCGGCTTCCACGGTCTGCACGTGATCGGCGGTCTGGTCGCGTTCGTGTTCCTGCTCGCCCGCACCAAGATGAGCAAGTTCACCCCGGCCCAGGCCACCGCGGCGATCGTCGTGTCGTACTACTGGCACTTCGTCGACATCGTGTGGATCGCGTTGTTCGCCGTCATCTATTTCGTCCGATGAGAAGGGGTTCGATGACCAGCAAGCCCCGCCGACGGTTGCGCCGGCGCCTGTCAGCAGCGGTGCTGCTGCTGATCGGACTCGGTGTGGCCGGTGGCGTCGCCGCCACGTTGACCCCGGCACCGCAGGTCGCGGTCGCCGACGAGTCCCAGTCGGCTCTGCTGCGCACCGGCAAGCAACTCTTCGACACCTCGTGCGTCTCGTGCCACGGCGTGAACCTGCAGGGTGTGGCCGATCGCGGGCCCAGCCTGATCGGCGTCGGCGAGGCCGCGGTCTACTTCCAGGTCTCCACCGGCCGCATGCCCGCGATGCGCGGCGAGGCCCAGGCGCCCGACAAGCCGGCGCACTTCGACGAGGCCCAGACCGACGCCCTCGGCGCCTACGTGCAGGCCAACGGTGGCGGCCCGGTCGTCCCGCGGGACGAGAACGGCCAGATCGCCAACGAATCCCTGATGGGCGACAACACCGCCCGCGGTGGCGAGCTGTTCCGGCTGAACTGCGCCTCGTGTCACAACTTCACCGGTCGCGGCGGCGCCCTGTCGTCGGGTAAGTACGCACCCGAGATCAAGGCGAACCCGGCGCAGATCTACACGGCGATGACGACGGGCCCGCAGAACATGCCCAAGTTCTCTGACCGCCAGCTCTCGCCGGAGGAGAAGCGCGACATCATCGCCTACATCGAGGAGGCGCGGGACGCGCCGCCTCCCGGCGGTTACGGTCTCGGCGGCTTCGGCCCCGTGTCCGAAGGTATGGCGGTTTGGATCATCGGCATCGTGGCCGTCATCGGCGCGGCCATGTGGATCGGGGCACGGCAATGAGTGAGCGCGACGCGGATCAGGAACGCAACGTCGGCGGCGACTCCGGTAGCGACAAGGTCGACGGCGCCCCGAAGGGCACCGACGCGCCCGGCCACGCCGGTGTGCCGGGACAACCGACCGACGCCGAGCTGGCCGCGATGAGCCGCGAGGAACTGGTCGAGCTCGGCGGCAAGCTCGACGGCGTCGAGATCGTCTACAAGGAGCCGCGCTGGCCGGTGCCGGGCACCCGGGCCGAGAAGCGCGCCGAACGGTCGGTGGCCACCTGGCTGCTGCTCGGCGGCGTCGCGGGTCTGCTGCTGCTGGTGGTCTTCCTGTTCTGGCCGTGGGAGTACGTGCCCTACGGCGAGGAGGGCGAGTTCTTCTACTCGCTGACCACCCCGCTGTACGGTCTGCTGTTCGGTGGCTCGATCCTCTCGATCGGCATCGGCGCGGTGCTCTACCAGAAGCGCTTCATCCCCGAGGAGATCTCGATCCAGGATCGCCATGACGGCGCCTCCCCCGAGATCCAGCGCAGGACGGCCGCGGCCAACCTGACCGACGCGCTCGAGGGTTCGACCATCAAGCGCCGCAAGATGATCGGCGTCTCCCTGGGTGTCGGACTCGGCGCCTTCGGGCTCGGTACGGCCATCGCCTTCATCGGCGGCCTGATCAAGAACCCGTGGAAGCCGGTCGTGCCGACCGCGGAGGGTCCCAAGGCGGTGCTGTGGACGTCCGGTTGGACGCCGCGTTTCACCGGCGAGACCATCTTCCTGGCCCGGGCCACCGGCAACACCGGTCACGGCGGGGCCTTCGCCAAGATGCGCCCGGAAGATCTGGACGCGGGCGGCATGGAGACCGTGTACCCGTGGCGGGAATCCGACGGCGACGGCACGACCGTCGAGTCGTCCCACAAGATCACCAACATCATCATGGGTGTGCGTAACCCCGTGATGCTCATCCGGCTGCGCGCCAGCGACATGCCCAAGGTGGTCAAGCGCAAGGGTCAGGAGAGCTTCAACTTCGGTGAGTTCTTCGCCTACACGAAGATCTGCTCGCACCTGGGTTGCCCGTCGTCGCTCTACGAGCAGCAGACGCACCGCATCCTGTGCCCGTGCCACCAGTCGCAGTTCGACGCGCTGCATTTCGCGAAACCCATATTCGGTCCCGCTGCACGAGCCCTCGCGCAGTTGCCCATCACGATTGACCAGGACGGGTACCTGGTCGCCAATGGCGACTTCATCGAACCCGTCGGGCCCGCCTTCTGGGAACGGAAAACATCATGAGTCCTCAAGGTGAATCGAAGCTCGGAGCTCGACTGGCAGCTCAGGGCGACGCGATCGACTCGCGCTACCACCCGTCGGCGGCGGTGCGGCGGCAGCTGAACAAGGTCTTCCCGACGCACTGGTCGTTCCTGCTCGGTGAGATCGCCCTGTACAGCTTCATCGTGCTGCTGCTCACCGGCGTGTGGCTGACGCTGTTCTTCGACCCGTCGATGGCCCACGTCGTCTACGACGGCGTGTACCAGCCGCTGCGTGGCGTCGGTATGTCGCGGGCCTACGAGACGGCGCTGGACATCAGCTTCGAGGTCCGCGGTGGTCTGTTCGTGCGGCAGGTCCACCACTGGGCGGCGCTGCTGTTCGCGGCATCGATCATGGTCCACCTGGCTCGCATCTTCTTCACCGGCGCCTTCCGGCGTCCGCGTGAGGCGAACTGGGTGATCGGCTCGCTGCTGCTGATCCTGGCGATGTTCGAGGGCTTCTTCGGCTACTCGCTGCCCGACGACCTGCTCTCCGGCACCGGCCTGCGCGCCGCGCTGTCCGGCATCACGATGGGCATTCCGGTGGTCGGCACCTGGATGCACTGGGCGCTGTTCGGCGGCGACTTCCCCGGCACGATCATCATCCCGCGCCTGTACGCACTGCACATCCTGCTGATCCCGGGCATCATGCTGGCCCTGATCGCCGCGCACCTGGCGCTGGTGTGGTTCCAGAAGCACACGCAGTTCCCCGGCCCCGGCCGCACCGAGAAGAACGTCGTCGGCGTGCGCGTCATGCCGGTCTTCGCGGTGAAGTCCGGTGCGTTCTTCGCGATGACGGTCGGCATCCTCGGCCTGATGGGCGGGCTGCTGCAGATCAACCCGATCTGGAACATCGGTCCCTACAACCCATCTCAGGTGTCGGCCGGTAGCCAGCCGGACTTCTACATGATGTGGACCGACGGTCTGATCCGGTTGTGGCCGGCGTGGGAGTTCTACATCGGCAACTACACGATCCCGCAGCCGGTGTGGATCGCGGTGCTGATGGGTCTGATCCTGGGCCTGCTGACGGTGTATCCGTTCCTGGAGAAGAAGTTGAGCGGCGACACCGCCCACCACAACCTGTTGCAGCGCCCCCGGGACGCTCCGGTGCGTACGGCGATCGGTGCGATGGCGGTGGCATTCTACATCCTGCTGACGTTCGCCTGCATGAACGACGTCATCGCGCTCAAGTTCGACATCTCGCTGAACGCGACGACATGGATCGGCCGCATCGCCATGGTGGTGCTGCCCGCGATCGTGTACTTCACCACCTACCGGTGGGCGGTGTCGCTGCAGCGCAACGACCGCGAGGTGCTCGAGCACGGCATCGAGACCGGCATCATCAAGCGGCTCCCGCACGGTGCCTACATCGAGCTGCACCAGCCGCTGGGACCGGTCGACGAGCACGGTCACGCGATTCCGCTGGAGTACCAGGGCGCTGCAGTGCCCAAGCGGATGAACAAGCTGGGATCGGCAGGCGCGCCGGGCACCGGCAGCTTCCTGTTCGCCGATCCGATCGTCGAGCACGAGGCCATCACCGAGGCCGCCCAGGCCGCCCATCACCGCTCGCTGACCGCCCTGCGGGAGCGTCAGCACACCAACGGTGACGGGCACGGTGCGGACGGCGACGGTAGCGGCCCCAACGGCTCGAACGGCTCGAACGGCTCGAACGGCCACCACTAGCCGGCCGACAAGCGCGACAACGACACGGTCGCCGCACTCCTCGCAAGAGGGTGCGGCGACCGTGTCGTTTCACGGGTGTAGGTGGACTCCGATGACCGGGTGCCAGGCGTGCAGAAGTGCCCAGGGCGAAGGGGCGCCAGACCCCCTCCCCTCCCCCACCGCCGGGGCGGGGTCGGTACCGGGCGGAGTCGGTTACGGAGAAGCGCTCAGACAGTCGGTTCGAGGAGCTCGCGGAGCCGGCGCAGATGCCACCAGGCCGCGACGGGCATCGCGAGGGTGGCCACCGCGGCCACCCCGTAGAGCGCCCACGCGGCCGTATCGCTGTCGACGGCCATCAGGTAGGTGGCAGTGCCGATCGCGGTCACCGCGAGGCCCATGGCCGTCGTGACGGCCAGCACGCTGCGCAGCCACAGCTGATCGACTGCGGCCGTGGGAGATCCGGGCGGCAGGGAGGTCGGCACCTGAGTCGGGGTGATTGCCCGCATCCGTTCGGTGCGCGGCTCCGGCGCGGCGCTGGGCGTCGGCCGGTCCTGGACGAGCGGGGCGGGCGCCGGGTCGGCCTGCGCGGTCCGGCGGGCCCGCAGCAGCAGGGGGACGGCGGCGACGATGACGGCCGCCGACACCCCGATCACGGTGTACAGCAGCCACGGGGTCTCCCCGCCGCCTGACGGCTGGGGGTGCCGGCCGCCGAGGTCCGTGAGCGCGACGGTGGCCGCGACGGCGGCGCCCAGGGCGGCCAGCCAGGCGGCCGCGCAGACGCTCATGAGGATGCGGTCGAGGTGCGCACTCGGCGCGCCGGCATCGGTGAGCTGTGCCATCAGCAGCTGGTCTGCGGGGTGTTGGCGGTGTTCGAGGACAGCACCGTTCCGTCGCTGGACGTGATCGAGCAGTTCAGCCGGCTCACCAGGAACAGACTCGACGCCTGCACCGAACCCACCTCGGAGGCCGAGATCGGCGTCACGGTCAACGACCACGGGATGTAGACGTTGCGCTGGGTGCGGCTGCGGCCCGCGGCGTCGACGTAGGTCACCGTGATGATGTCGCCGGGAGCCTTGGTGCCCGTCACCGTGTAGGTGACCTGCCGGGGCCCCGCCGGTGTCGTCGTCGTGGGTGGCGGCGGAGGCGGCGTCGTGGTCGGGGTGATCTCGTCCTGCACCGGCGGCGCCGACGACGTGGTGGTGTCGGGATTGGCCAGCTGATCGGAATCGGTGCTGGTCACCAGGAGCGCGACCGAGACGACGAGTGCCACCGCGGCGATGATCGCCGTCACGCCGACCACCCAGGGCCAGCGCGGCGGAGCGACGTCGTCGACGACGGCGGCGGGGGCGGCCTCGTAGCTGTCGTAGTCGTAGAGCGCCGCGTCGGCGGGCACGTAGGGCCCGCTGGTGAAGTGTTCGGCTTCGGGCGCCGAGTAGGCCTGCGAATGCAGATCGGTCTGGCCGGTGGGTGGCGCCGAATCGCCAGAGCCTGCGGCTAAGTCGGGACCGGAGCCGACCTGTTCGGTCGGCTCCTCGGGTGCCGAGTGCCTGCCGCCCTCCCGTTCGGGCTGGTCTGGTCCCGGCGAGTCGGCCCCTGGGGGATTCGGCCCGCTCATCTCACGCCTATCCTTCTCGCACTGCGTAACCCGGCGCCGGTTACGTCAGCCTCAGCCGCTCACCGCGCCCCGGCAACACTACCCAACGACAGAGGATGGCCGAACGAGGCAGCGCACTTCGCCGACCAAGTGGTGATCTTTTCGTGATCTTCGCCCGGCGCACCCGCGTCAGTGCTTCTCGGGGCCCCAGTGGTACTCGAAGACCAGGCCGCCGGCGGACGCCAGCACGAACACGACGCCAGCGGCGATCAGCCACGGCAGCCACAGGGCGGTACCGACGGCGGCGATCGAGAAGGACAGCGCGATCAGGATCGGCCACCAGCTGTGCGGCGGGAAGAAGCCCAGCTCGCCGGCGCCGTCACTGATCTCGGCGTCCTCGTAGTCCTCGGGCCGGGTGTCGAGCCGACGGGCGACGAAGCGGAAGAACGTTCCGGTGATCAGCGTCAGTCCGGTGGTCAGGACCAGCGCCGTGGTTCCGGCCCACTCCACGCCGCCGGGGCTGAACATCGCGGTCAGCACCGCGTAGACGACCGCGGTCAGCGCGAAGAAAGCCGTCAGGAACTCGAACAACCGGGCTTCGATATGCATCTGGTGTCCTACCTGCTCGCCTGGGGAGCCATCTCGCCGCGGCGGGAATCGAACGGGCGGGTGGTGGTGGCCGTGGGTGACTGGTTGATCGCCAGCAGCGCCTCGGCGTTGGTCTTACCGGCGATGCGCTGATCCAGGTACGCCTTGAAGTCGTTGGGCTCGACGACGCGGACCTCGAAGTTCATCATCGCGTGGTAGGTGCCGCACATCTCGGTGCAGCGCCCGACGAACGCACCGGTCTCGTAGATCTCGGAGACCTGGAAGATGTGGTCGGAGTTGTTCGCCTGCGGGTCCGGGATGACGTCGCGCTTGAACAGGAACTCCGGCACCCAGAATCCGTGGATGACGTCGGCCGAGGCGATACGGAACTCGATGCGCTTACCCGCGGGCAGCACCAGCACCGGGATCTCCTCGGTGGTGCCGAGCGTCTCGATCTTGTCGAACGCCAGGTAGCTGCGGTCCTCGGGGCTCTTGCCCGCGATGGCGCCGTGCTCGGTCTCGGCTTCGTGACCTTCGCCCGTCGCGCCGACCTCACCGGGACGCGAGGCGACGGCCTCGGCACGCTCGGGATCAGTGCCGTCGTAGTCGATCGTGCCGTCGGCGAAGCGCACGCTGTTGTAGCCGAACTTCCAGTTCCACTGGAACGCCGTCACGTCGACGGTGACCTCGGGGTTGTCCTCCTTGGCCAGCATCTCCTCCTGGACGACCACGGTGAAGTAGAACAGCACCGAGATCATGAGGAACGGGATGACCGTCAGCGTGAGTTCCAGCGGCATGTTGTAGCCGAACTGCCGCGGGAAGTCCGTGTCACCGGCCTTCTTGCGGTGGAACAGGCTGGTCCAGAAGATCAGCCCCATCACGATGGCACCGACCGCCAGCGCAGCGATCACCGAGCCGATCCACAACTCCCGGTTCGCATGCGCTTCGGGAGTGATGCCGTTGGGCCATCCCAGGCCGAGCACGTGCGACCAGCTACAGCCACTGAGCAGCACCGCGGTGGCCGCCAGGACCAGTGACAATGCCGCGGTGCGTGCCTTCGCCTTCCGCCCACGAGGGGTCACGTTGGCGCCTCCTAAGAACTCCGTGAAGCCAGCCGAATACTACGCAGCGTAGACCACCCGACCGGAGCAGTCTCGACACACCCGACCCTTTGTGTGCCGTCGCGCCCCGCGGTGGACGCATTAGGCATACTTGGCCCGGTGTGCGGACTGCTGGCGTTCCTGAAAGACCCGTCCGCGCAGCCCTCTTCGACGCTGGTCGAGGCGGTATCGGGGGCTGCCGAGCTGATGCGGCATCGCGGACCCGACGAGCCGGGGACATGGTCCGACGACCCAGCCGCACCGTCCATCGTGCTCGGCTTCAACCGGCTGTCGATCATCGACATCGCCCACAGCCACCAGCCGCTGCGATGGGGCCCCCCGGAGACCCCGGACCGCTACGTGCTGGTCTTCAACGGCGAGATCTACAACTACTTGGAACTGCGTGAAGCGTTGCGGTCCGAATTCGGCGCGGTGTTCGCCACCGACGGTGACGGTGAGGCGATCATCGCCGGCTACCACCACTGGGGCACCTCGGTGCTGACGCGGCTGCGCGGGATGTTCGCGTTCGCTCTGTGGGACACCGTCGGGGGCGAGCTGTTCTGCGCGCGCGACCCGTTCGGCATCAAGCCGCTGTACGTGGCGGCCGGGCCCGGCGGCACCGCGGTCGGCAGCGAGAAGAAGTGCCTGCTGGCCGTCGCCGAGCAGCTCGGCGTCGACACCGGCCTCGACGAGCGGGCGGTGCAGCACTACACCGTCCTGCAGTACGTCCCCGAACCCGAGACGCTGCACCGAGGCATCCGCAGGCTGGAGTCGGGCAGCTACGCCCGCATCCGTCCCGGCAACGCCCCGGACGTCACCCGCTACTTCGTCCCGCGGTTCGACGCCGTGCCCTTCCGGAGCCGAACCGGATCCGGCGACGATCAGGCCCGCTACGACGAGATCACAGCGGTCCTCGAGGACTCGGTGGCCAAGCACATGCGCGCCGACGTCACCGTCGGCTCGTTCCTGTCGGGCGGGATCGACTCGACGGCGATCGCGGCGCTGGCGATGCGGCACAACCCCCGGTTGATCACCTTCACCACCGGCTTCGAGCGGGAGGGTTTCTCGGAGGTCGACGTCGCCGTCGCCTCGGCCGAGGCGATCGGTGCGCGGCACATCACCAAGGTCGTCAGCCAGGCGGAGTTCGTCGAGGCGCTGCCCGCGATCGTCTGGTACCTCGACGAGCCCGTCGCCGATCCGGCGCTGGTACCGCTGTACTTCATCGCCAAAGAGGCCCGCAAGCACGTCAAGGTCGTGCTGTCCGGCGAGGGCGCCGACGAGTTGTTCGGCGGCTACACCATCTACCGCGAACCGCTGTCACTGCGCGCCTTCGACTATCTGCCCCGCCCGGTGCGCCGTTCGCTGGGCCGGGCGTCGGGGCCGCTGCCGGAGGGGCTGCGCGGTAAGAGCCTGCTTCACCGCGGCTCGCTGACCCTCGAGGAGCGCTACTACGGCAACGCCCGCAGCTTCTCCGACGCCCAGCTGCGGGCGGTGCTGCGCCGCTTCTCCCCCGACTGGACCCACACCGACGTCACCGCACCCGTCTACGCCGAGTCCGAGGGCTGGGACCCGGTGGCGCGGATGCAGCACGTCGACCTGTTCACCTGGCTGCGCGGCGACATCCTGGTCAAGGCCGACAAGATGACGATGGCCAACTCTCTCGAGCTGCGGGTGCCGTTCCTGGACCCCGAGGTGTTCGCGGTGGCCGCGCGGCTGCCGCTAGACCAGAAGATCACCCGATCGACGACGAAGTACGCGCTGCGGCGCGCCCTGGAGCCGGTGATTCCCCCGCACGTGCTGCACCGGCCCAAACTCGGTTTCCCCGTGCCGATCCGGCACTGGCTACGCGCGGGCGAGCTGCTCGACTGGGCCTACGCCACCGTTGCGTCGTCGCACACCGGCGACCTGATCGATCTGCAGGCCGTCCGGCGGATGCTCGACGAGCACCGCACCGGTGAGAGTGATCACAGCCGCCGGTTGTGGACGGTGCTGATCTTCATGCTCTGGCACGCGATCTTCGTCGACGGGAGCGTCATCCCGCAGATCAGCGAGCCGCACTATCCGGTGCAGCTCTAGGTTTTCGGCTTGAACCCGTAGTTGACCTGCGTCCCGTCCACCGACTCGACGGTGAGGACGAAGTCCTGCGTCGACGCGCCGAGCGTCACGGTGCAGTCCACGGTCGCGTCGACCCGGCCTTGCAGATCACCCGTGCACTCGACGGTCTCGGGACGGGCGCCGAGCTGGCTTTCCAACTGATCGGTCAGCGAGGTGGCGACCTCGTCGGCGCGCAGAACGGGCAGGACGGTGTAGTCCATCAGCAGCCCTTTGACGCTCTGGACGGTCACCTCGCGCTGCACGGGAACACCGTCGGAGGTGACGGTGCAGAACGTGCCGGTGTCGACGGTCGGCTCGAGACCGGCGTCGCAGGTGACGGCGTCGACGGGCGCGGTCTGGGACAGCAGCGCGGACACCGACGCCTCCAGCTGCTGCTGGGTCACCTCGGGTGAGGCGTCGTAGTCGATGACGCCGCCCTCGACGCCGGTGACCGTGATCAGCGCGACGATGCTGGAGGTCGGACCGAGGTCGAGGGTGCACCGGCTCTCGTTGCCGATCTCACCCACCAGATCGGTGTCGCAGGTCACCGCATTCGCTGTCGCACCGGCGTCTTCCAGTTTGGTGGTGAGGTCTTCCTGCAGAGCGTCCCTGCTGACCGTCGGCGGGGCGGACCCGCCACCGGAGCTGCAGCCGATCAGTGCGGCGGCGCCGGTCGCGGCGAGGGCGACCGTGGTTCGGAGTGCGCGCATGCGGGGTGCCGGCGCCTACGCGCCGAGCGCCTCGCCGATCTCGCGGCCGGCGTCCTCGCCGTAAGCGTCGGTCAGCCGCCGCACCGCATCGTCGCGGTCCCAGCTCCACTCCTGCGGGCCGGGAGCCTCGAACACCAGCACAGCCACCAGGGACGCCAGCTGCGCCGACCGCTCGAGGCTCAGCCCGGCGGAGCGGCCGGTGAGGAAACCGGCGCGGAACGCGTCGCCGATTCCGGTCGGGTCGGCCTGGTGCTTCTCGGGGACCACGTCGACGTGGATGAAGGTGCCGTCGGAGCTGACCAGGTCGACGCCCTTGGGGCCCAGCGTGGTCACGCGCAGACCGATCTGGTTCATCACCTCCGCCTCGGACAGCCCGGACTTCTGCAGCAGCAGATCCCACTCGTAGTCGTTGGTGAACAGGTAGGTGGCGCCGTCGATCAGCGCGCGGATCTGCGCGCCGTCCAGGCGGGCCAACTGCTGGCTGGGATCCGCGGCGAACTGCAGCCCCAGCTCACGGCACTCTTCGGTGTGGCGGAACATCGCGTCGGGGTCATTGGCGCCGACGATCACCAGATCCGGTGTCCCGAGGCGTTTGACGACGTCGGCCAGCACGATGTCACGTGCCTCCGACATCGCACCCGGATAGAAGGACGCGATCTGCGCCATGGCCTCGTCGGTGGTGCACACGAACCGGGCGGTGTAGGCCGAATCGGACACCAGCACGCTCTCGGTGTCCACACCGGCGGCCTCCAGCCAGTTGCGGTAGTCGTCGAAATCCTGGCCGACAGCGCCGACGAGCGCGACGTCCCCGCCCAGCACGCCGATCGCGTAGGCCATGTTCCCCGCGACGCCGCCCCGGTGCATCACCAGGTCGTCGACGAGGAAGCTCAACGACACCTTCTGCAGGTGGTCGGGCAGCAGTTGTTCGGAGAATTTGCCCGGAAACCGCATGAGATGGTCGGTGGCAATGGAGCCGGTCACCGCGATGGTCACGAACCGTCACCCTTCATTTCGTTACCTTGTCTAGCTGACTGTAGCGGCCCCGCTGAGCCGTGGTGGGCCCGCACGGAGCCTCCCTCGGCACACCGAGCGGTTCGCCGGTGGTGCGCTAACCTGCCTACACATGCCCGCGCGGGTCTACGGGAAGAAACTGTAGACCGGTGATCTGACCTCACGTCTGGGGAGCGAATTACTCGATGAGCGGCCCGTATCCGTACCCGGAGCCCTACCCGTCGCAGCAGCCCGGACCCCCTCCAGGCGTGGCGCAACCGTATCCCGGTCCCGCTGGCGGGATGTATCCGGGCATGCTGCCGCCGCCGGTGCCGTACCGGAAGCGGCCGCGCGGCACGATCATCGCCGCGGTGGCGGCGGTGCTGGCGATCGTCGGGGTGATCGTCGCGCTCGTCGTCTCCACGCGGGACAGCGGCGGACAACAGGCGGCGGGTCCGCTGACCGACGAGACGGCCCGCACCACGATCCAGGACTATCTCAACGCGCTGTCCGACGGCGACGACGAGACGATCGCCCGCAACACACTGTGCGGACTGTTCGACGCGGTGACGGAAAAGCGCTCGGACATGGCGTTGGCCGGCCTGGCCGGCGACGCGTTCCGCAAGCAGTTCAGCAAGGCTGAGGTGACCTCGATCGACACGATCGTGCCGTGGTCGAGCAACCAGGCTCAGGTGCTGTTCACCATGCGGGTGGCGCCGGCCGCGGGTTCGACACGCAGCCAGAAGCCACCGGAGGAGGAAGTGCAAGCCGTCGCCCAGCTGCTGATTCAGCCGGACGACGTGCTCGTGTGCTCGTATCTGCTACGCAGCGGCGGTCAGTACTGACCGCCGAGCGCGGTCAGTTGAAGGAATCGCCGCAGGCGCAGGAGCCGGTGGCGTTCGGGTTGTCGATCGTGAAGCCCTGCTTCTCGATGGTGTCGACGAAATCGATCGACGCGCCCTGCACGTACGGCGCGCTCATCCGGTCGACGGTGAGGTTGACGCCGCCGAACTCCACGGTCAGATCGCCGTCGAGCACCCGGTCGTCGAAGAACAGGTTGTAGCGCAGACCCGCGCATCCGCCCGGCTGCACCGCGATACGCAGGGCCAGGTCGTCGCGGCCCTCCTGATCGAGCAGAGCCTTGGCCTTGGCCGCCGCAGCGTCCGTGAGCTGCACACCGTGGGTTGCGGTCGCGGTCGCCGACTCGTCCTGAACAGTCATTGCTCTCCCTTTGCATCCCTGCTGTGGTTCATGGCCAGACTCCTCAACGGTACCTTGCTTTCGCCCTATTCCCGAGGTGGCTCCCGGCCGGTCTATGAGCGACGCCCGGCAAGTAGCCTGACGGGTGTGAAACTGCTGGGCCGCAAGAACGACGGAGGCCGCGACGACGGCGGGGAATCCCAGGACGCTGCTGGAGCCGCCGCGGCGGCAGGTTCCGCGGCCGACGACGGGTCGCGGGAACGCAAGACCGCCCCGAAGGGCAGGCCGACGCCCAAGCGCGACGCCGCCAGGCGTCGCGGACCGGTGGCACCTGCGCCGCTGACCGCCGCCGAGGCGCGCAAACGCCGCAAGGAGCTGCGCGGTCCGAAGCTCAGCCGCGAAGAGCGCAAGGCCGAGAAGCTGGAGCGCCGGGCCGGAATGGCCGAACGCCGCGAGCGGATGATGGCCGGCGACGACGCCTACCTGCTCCCCCGCGACAAGGGACCGGTGCGCCGCTACGTGCGCGACGTCGTCGACTCCCGGCGCAACGTCCTCGGGCTGTTCATGCCCGCCGCGCTGGCGCTGATCTTCGTGATGCTCGCGGTGCCGTCGGTCGAGTTCCAGCGGCTGCTGTCGCCCGCGATGCTGGTCCTCGTGGTGATCATGATCATCGACGGATTCCTGGTCGGCCGCCGGGTGAACCGCATGGTGGACGAGAAGTTCCCGGGCAACACCGAAAGCGGCTGGAAGCTCGGGTTCTACGCGGCCAGCCGCGCATCCCAGCTGCGCCGCATGCGGGCCCCGCGTCCGCAGGTCGAGCGCGGCAGCAAGGTTGTCTGAGCGCACGCTGGTGCTCGGCGGAATCCGGTCGGGTAAGTCGGGCTGGGCCGAGACGGCGATCGCCACGGCGGCCGGGTCGGCTCCGGTGCGCTACCTGGCCACCGGGGCGCCCGCGGATCAGGACGCCGAATGGTCCACCCGCGTCGACGCGCACCGCCGTCGCCGCCCGGCGCACTGGACCACCGAGGAGACCACCGACGTCGCGGGCCGACTGCGGGCTGCCCCCACCGCCACCCTCGTCGACGACATCGGCGGCTGGCTGACCGCCGAGATGGACCGCTGTGGCGCCTGGACGGGTGCGCCGATGTCCACCTCCACCGACGACCTCGTCGACGCGGTCCGCGGTTTCCCCGCACCGCTGGCACTGGTCAGCCCCGAGGTCGGCCTGACCGTGGTTCCCGCCACCGCCGCGGGCCGGCGCTTCGCCGACGAGCTGGGGCTGCTCAACCAGCGCCTCGCCGCGTGCTGCGACCGGGTCGTGCTCGTCGTGGCCGGTCTCCCGATCACCGTGAAGGAGCCGGCGTGACCGGACCAGCGTTCACCGCAGTGGTGCCACCGGACGCCGCGGCGATGGCCGAGGCGCGCGCCCGCCAGGACCGGCTCACCAAACCGCGCGGCGCGCTGGGCCGGCTGGAGGAGCTGTCGGTGTGGGTGGCGGGCTGTCAGGGGGTGTGCCCGCCGCAGCAGTTCACCCGGGCCCGGGTGGTGGTGTTCGCCGGGGACCACGGGGTCGCGGCGGCGGGGGTGTCCGCCTACCCGGCGGAGGTCACCGCGCAGATGGTGACGAACATCGCCACGGGCGGCGCCGCCGTCAACGCCCTGGCCGAGACGGCGGGTGCCGGTGTCCGCGTGGTCGACGTCGCCGTCGACGTCGACGAACCGCTGTCCCCGGCGATCGGCGCGGTCAAGGTGCGCCGCGGCAGCGGCAACATCGCCGTCGAGGATGCGTTGACCGACGAGCAGACCATCGCGGCGATCGCCGCGGGCCGCCGAATCGCCGACGAGGAGGTCGACGCCGGCGCCGATCTGCTGATCGCCGGCGACATGGGCATCGGAAATACTACGGCCGCAACGACATTGATCGCGCTGCTGACGGGGACGGAACCGGTCGCGGTGGTCGGCCGGGGCACCGGGATCGACGACGCCGGCTGGGGCCGCAAGACCGCCGCCGTCCGCGACGCGATGTACCGGGCCAAGAGCGTGGCCGCCGATCCCGAGGCACTGCTGCGGGTCTGCGGCGGCGCCGACCTCGCGGCGATGGCGGGGTTCTGCGCGCAAGCCGCGGTGCGGCGCACGCCGCTGCTGCTCGACGGGTTGGTGGTCACCGCCGCTGCATTGGTCGCCGATCGGCTCGCGCCCGGCGCGCGGGACTGGTGGCAGGCCGGGCACCGCTCCCCCGAACCCGGACATGCGCTGGCGCTGAGCCGGCTGGACCGCGAACCGATCGTCGATCTGGGGATGCGGCTCGGTGAGGGCACCGGCGCGGCCGTGGCGCTACCGGTGCTGCGGGCCGCGGTGGCGGCGCTGGCCTCCATGGCGACGTTCGACGAGGCCGGCGTCTCGTCGTGATCCGTTCCGTCGCTGGAGCGTTCGCGTTCGGCACGGTGGTGCCGGTGACTGCGGGCCGCCTCGGCCCGATGGGCCGCGGCACGATGTCCGCGCTGCCGCTGGTCGGGGTGGCGCTCGGCGCGCTGGCCGCCGCCGTGCTCTACGCCGGCACCTGGGCGTTCGGCGCGCACAGTGCGCTGGCCGGGCTGCTCGCGGTCGCCATGCTGCTGCTCGTCACGCGCGGTATGCACATCGACGGAATGTCCGACACGGTCGACGGGCTGGGCTGCTACGGACCGCCGCAGCGGGCGCTGCACGTGATGCGCGACGGATCGGCGGGCGCGTTCGGGGTCGCGGCCGTGGTGGTCGCGATCGGCGCGCAGACGCTGGCCTTCGCACATCTGGCGGACGGCTGGCGGGGCGCGGTGGCCGTCGTCGTCGCCGTGACCGCAGGTCGCGCCGCCGCGGTGCTGGCCTGCCGGCGCGGTGTCCCGGCCGCCGAGGGCAGCACGCTGGGCGGCTCGGTCGCCGGGACCCAGCCGGTCGCGATCGTGGCGGCATGGCTGGTGGCCGTGGCCGCCCTGGCGATCACGGCGACGACGCGGCCGTGGCAGGGCCCGGCGGTGGTGGTGCTCGCCGTCGCGGTGACCGCGCTGCTGGTGCGGCACTGCGTGCGTCGCTTCGGCGGGATCACCGGCGACGTGCTGGGCGGTGCGATCGAGGTGACGACGACCCTGGTCGCCGTCGGCCTGGCGATCAGGTGAGCCGTCGGCCCCTCAACTCAGTTTCGCCATCCAGCCGTGGGTGTCGGCGAAGGTGCCGCGCTGGATTCCGGTCAGGGTGTCGCGCAGCGCCATCGTGACCTCGCCCGGTTCGCCGTCGGCGATCGTGAACTCGCCGTCGTTGTGCTTGACGTGGCTGACGGGTGTGATGACCGCGGCCGTCCCGCACGCGAACACCTCGGTGATCTCGCCGGCGGCGGCCTTCTTCTGCCACTCGTCGACATCGATCTTGCGTTCCTCGATGGCGAATCCGGCGTCGGTGGCCAACTGCAGCAACGAATCCCGGGTGATTCCGGGCAGCAGGGACCCGCTCAGCTCCGGCGTGACCAGCCGTGCCGATCCTCCGCTGCCGAACACGAAGAACAGGTTCATCCCGCCCATCTCTTCGACGTAGCGGCGTTCGATGGCGTCCAGCCACACGACCTGATCGCAGCCGTTGTCGGCGGCCTGCGCCTGCGCGAGCAGCGACGCCGCGTAGTTCCCGCCGAACTTCGCCGCACCGGTGCCGCCCGGGCTGGCCCGCACGTACTCGTGGGACAACCACACGCTGACCGGTTTGATCCCACGCGGGAAATAGGCCCCGGCCGGCGAACCCAGCACCAGATAGCGGTACTCGTCGGCCGGGCGGACACCGAGCCCGGGCTCCGTGGCGATCATGAACGGCCGCAGGTACAGCGACTCCTCACCGCCGGCCGGCGGCACCCACTTCTCGTCGACCGCGATGAGCTGGCGCAGCGATTCGAGGAACACCTCGTCCGGCAGTTCCGGCATGGCCAGCCGGCGCGCCGAACTGCGCAACCGCGCGGCGTTGGCCTCGGGGCGGAACGACACCACCGACCCGTCGGCCCAGCGGTAGGCCTTGAGCCCTTCGAAGATCTCCTGCCCGTAGTGCAGCACGATCGCCGACGGGTCGAGCTGGATCGGGCCGTAGGGCAGCACCTGGGCGTTGTGCCAGCCGGCGTCGACGGTGTAGTCGATCGACACCATGTGATCGGTGTAGAAGCGGCCGAATCCCGGATTGGCCAGGATGCCGGCCCGTACCTCGTCGGACGCCGGCTCCGCGTTGCGGTGAACGGTGAACGAGAGCGGGCCGTCAGTCATGGGGGAAAGTGTATCGGTGCGCGCTAACGGGTTTTAGCCTCCACGAACGGGGGCTTGACCACCTCGCACTCGATGCGTCTGCCGCGGACATCGACCTCGACCCGGCCGCCGTCGGCGACCTCGTGGGAGGTGTCCAGCAGCGCCAGCGCGATCCCGACCTTCAGGCTCGGGGAGAACGTGCCGGAGGTGGTCGTCCCGATCGCGGTGTCACCGTCGAACACCGTCAGGTCTGGGCGCAGCACGCCCCGGCCGACGGCGCGCAACCCGCGCAGCAGCCGCTTGGGCCCGGCCTCCTTCTCGGCCAGCAGCGCGTCGCGGCCCCAGAACGCGTCCTTCTTCCACCCGATCGCCCAGCCGCAGCGGGCCTGCAGCGGGGAGATCTCCGGCGACAGTTCGTGGCCGTGCAGCGCGTAACCCATCTCGGTGCGCAACGTGTCGCGGGCACCGAGGCCCGCCGGTTCACCGCCGGCGGCGCGGACGGCGTCGACCAGGGCGTCGAACACCGGCCCGGCGTCATCCCACGGCGGCAGCAGCTCGAAGCCCTGCTCACCGGTGTAGCCGGTGCGGCACACCCGGACCGGGATCCCGCCGAGGTCGGCGTCGGCGTACCCCATGTAGTCCATCTCCGTCGGCAGGCCCAGCGCCGTCAGCACCTCGGCCGACTTCGGGCCCTGTACCGCCAGCACCGCGAACGAGCGGTGTTCGTCGGTGACGGTCACCCCGTCCGGCGCCTGTTCGGCCAGCGCGGCCACCACGGCAGCGGTGTTCGCGGCGTTGGGCACCAGGAAGATCTCGTCGTCGGAGACGTAGTAGGCGATCAGATCGTCGATCACGCCACCGGATGCGTTGCAGCACAGCGTGTATTGCGCCTTGCCGGGACCGATGCGGTTGAGGTCGTTGGTCAGCGTCGAGTTCACGTAGGCCGCGGCGCCCGGGCCGCGCACCAGCGCCTTGCCCAGGTGGCTGACGTCGAACAGCCCGACGGTGGTCCGGGTGGCCGTGTGCTCGCTGACGGTGCCCGCGTAGGACACCGGCATCAGCCATCCGCCGAACTCGGCGAAGGTGGCGCCCAGCGCCCGGTGACGATCTTCGAGGGGGCCGTGTAGGGGTTCGCTCACCATGCACAGCTTAGGGTGGATTCCCGTGAGCAACGATCCCGGCTATCAGGCCCCCGTCGTCACCGTCAGTTCCGCCCTGCCGCGCCGCGGTGTCGGTGAGTCCGTGCTGGTCGTGCCCATCGTGAAAGACAGCGTGAACGGCGGCGACACGGCGACCGTGCTCGCCGGTGAACCGTTCCTCGACCGCGGCCAGATCGACGACATCGAATCCGCCCTGGCCGCACTCGGCGCGACCGGCGGCGAAGGCCAGATCCACCGCCTGGTGGTGGGGTCGCTCCCCGTCGCCAGCGTGCTGACCGTCGGCCTCGGCAAGCCGCGCGACGAGTGGCCTGCCGACACCGTGCGCCGCGCCGCGGGCAACGCGGCTCGGTCGCTGGACAAGGCGGCCGCCGTGCTGACGACGCTGTCGGCTCTGGACCTCTCGGCGGCGATCGAGGGTCTGATCCTCGGCAGCTACCGGTTCACCGATTTCCGCAGCGCCAAGACCGCCCCGAAGGACGGCGGCCTGCGGGCCGTCACGGCGCTGTCGCAGGAGTCGAAGGCCCGCGCCCGCGACGCCGCGCAGCGCGCGACCGACATCGCGAGTGCGGTCGCGACTGCTCGAGACTTCGTCAACACGCCGCCCAGCCACCTCTTCCCCGACGAATTCGCCAAGCGTGCAAAGGCTTTGGGTGAGGCGGCCGGTCTGAGCGTCGAGATCCTCGACGACAAGGCGCTGGCCAAGAACGGATACGGCGGCATCGTGGGCGTCGGCAAGGGTTCGTCGCGGCCGCCGCGGCTGGTCCGACTGACCCACAAGGGCGCCAAACGGAAGGGCAAGACGGTGGCGCTGGTCGGTAAGGGCATCACCTTCGACACCGGCGGTATCTCGATCAAACCGGCCGCGAACATGCACCACATGACCTCCGACATGGGTGGGGCGGCCGCGGTGATCGCGACGGTGGTACTCGCGGCCAAGCAGAAGCTCCCCCTCGACGTCATCGCGACGGTGCCGATGGCCGAGAACATGCCGTCGGCGACCGCGCAGCGGCCCGGTGACGTGCTCACCCAGTACGGCGGCACCACGGTGGAGGTGCTCAACACCGACGCGGAGGGCAGGCTGATCCTGGCCGACGCGATCGTGCGGGCCTGCGAGGACAATCCGGACTATCTGATCGAGACGTCGACGTTGACCGGCGCGCAAACGGTCGCGCTGGGTTCCCGCACGCCGGGCGTGATGGGCAGCGATGCTTTCCGCGACCGGGTCGCGGCGCTGTCGCAGCAGGTCGGCGAGAACGGCTGGGCGATGCCGCTGCCCGAGGAGCTCAAGGATGACCTCAAGTCGACGGTGGCCGACCTCGCCAACGTCAGCGGATCGCGGTTCGCCGGGATGCTGGTCGCGGGCACGTATCTGCGGGAGTTCGTCGCCGACGGCGTCGAGTGGGCGCACATCGACGTCGCCGCCCCGGCGTACAACACCGGCGGACCGTGGGGCTACACGGTCAAGGGCGGCACCGGGGTGCCGACCCGCACGATGTTCGCCGTACTGGAAGACATCGCGAACGCCGGCTAGATTTCCCGGCTCCGCCTCCGCCGGGGCGGCTGGTCAGAGCACCCGGCCCCGGGCGGTGCTGCGCAGCACCTGCGGCGCCATCCGGGACACGCCGTACACCAGGTAGGCCTCGGGCATCACGGGCCGAATCGCCTTGTCGGCCTTGACCGCCGACAAGATCGCCTTGGCCGCCTTGTCGGGGCCGTAGCGGCGCAGCGCGAACATCTTCTGCAGTTGTCCGCGCCGGCCCGTGACGTCGCGCGTGCGTCCGCTGGGTGCGCTGAAGCGCGTGTCGCGCACGATGTTGGTGTTGACGGTGCTGGGGCAGATCGTGGTGAGCCCGATGCCCGCCTCGTCGAGTTCGGCGCGCAGGCAGTCGGAGAACATGTACACCGCCGCCTTGGACGTGCAGTAGGCGTTGAGGGACTGCAGGGGTGCGTAGGACGCCATCGACGCCACGTTGACGATGTGGCCGCCGGTGCCGCGTTCGACGAGGCGGCGCGCGAACGCCCGGCACCCGTTGACCACGCCGCCCAGGTTGACGTCCAGGACGCGGTCCCAGAGTTCCGGCGGAGTGTCCAGGAAGCTGCCCGCCTGCCCGATACCGGCGTTGTTGACCACGACGTCGGGCACCCCATGCGTGGCGCACACCTCGTCAGCGAACCGTTCGACGGCGTCGGCGTCCGATACGTCGAGGGCGTAGGCGTGGGCCGTGCCGCCGCGTGCGGTGATCTCGGCGGCCGTTTCCCGGGCGGCCGCCGCGTCGATGTCGCTGACCACCAGCTCGGCACCCTCCGCGGCGAAGGCCAGCGCGGTCTCGCGCCCGATGCCGCTGCCCGCGCCCGTCACCGAGACGAGCTGGTCGCCGAAGTATCCGCGGCTGCGGCCCACCTCGGCGCGGCGCAGTTCCCGGCAGGCGGGCGCACCGTCGATGTGGTCGGCGAACTGCTCGACGGCGCGGGCGATGACGCCCGGATGCGAGATCGGCGACCAGTGCCCGGCGTCGAGGTCACGCCGCCACAGCCGCGGCGCCCACCGGCCGATGCCGGCGAAGGCGTGCGGACGGATGAACGGATCGGCGGTGTTGACGATCAGCTGGACCGGGGCCTCGACGTGGTGGTCGCGGCGCGGGTGGAACAGGGCGGGCAGGGCGTTGGCCCGGTACACCTTGATGCTGGCGGCCGCGTCGGCGGCGGTGGACGAGGCGATGAACGGCCCGCCGAACACCCGCACGGCCAGGCCGGGCAGCAGCGGCAGCGAGAACAGCGCCATGTAGGACAGCCGGGCCAGCTGGGCGACGCCGCGGGCGAACGCTATCGGCCGCCAGGGCCGGGCCAGTGCGCCGCGGATGTAGAGCATGGCGTGGTGGGCGCTGGGTCCGGAGACCGAGGTGAACGATGCGACCCGGGTGGCCGCCTCGGGCCTGCCGAGGTACTCCCAGGTGCCGATCGACCCCCAGTCGTGGGCCAGCACGTGGGCGGGGCGCCCGGGGCTCACGGCGTCGAGAACCGCGGCCAGATCGTCGGCGTAACGCTCCAGCGAATACGCCGCGGCCGGTTTCGGGGTGGACGTCGCCCCGACGCCGCGGTTGTCGTAGCGCACGATGCGGAACCGGCCGGCCAGCTGCTCGACCACCCCGTCCCACAGCGCGTGGGAGTCCGGCCAGCCGTGGACCATGACGAGCGTGGGCCCGTCGGGGTTGCCTTCTTCGTAGACGGCGATACGGACGTCGTCGGCGCTTTCCACGAAGCGGGTCGGCGTCATCCCTCGAGTTCCTGCCGGGCCGCGCGTTTGCGCTCGATACGCCGCCGTGCGTCGTAATCGCGCATCCGCTGCGGATATCCCACCTTCTGGACGTCGTAGACCGGGATCTTCAGCCGGTCGCTGAGCTTGTGCGCGCCGGCGTCTCCCCCCGCGCGGCGCCTGGTCCATTCGCCGTCGGCGGCGACCAGACAGACCGTGACCTCGGTGACGGCGGTCTGCGGCTCGATGAACGCCTCGACGCCGTGGTGCTCGGCCACCCACTGCTGCAGATAGCGCAGATCGGCGGCGGGGTCGCGACCGTCGGACCGGGCTTTGCGGCGGCCCCGGAATTTGCTGAAGATCCCCACCTGCGTGCGGCTCCCTTCTCGAACCTCTTTTCCGATAGTGCCAGAGCCGGCAGTAGCCGAGTCTGCGACGAATACCGGTTACGGACGTGGAAGGATGGGAACGGACATTTCGACCCGGTACGACCGAGCCGTTCGAGGGAGTCAACACACATGGCCGTCTCTGTTCAGATGCCCGCTCTCGGTGAGAGCGTCACCGAAGGCACCGTCACCCGGTGGCTGAAGCAAGAGGGCGACACCGTCGAACAGGACGAGCCACTGCTCGAGGTGTCGACCGACAAAGTCGACACCGAGATCCCGGCACCCGCGTCGGGTGTGTTGAAGAAGATCGTCGCGCAGGAGGACGACACCGTCGAGGTCGGCGGTGAACTCGCCGTGATCGGCGACGAGGGCGAGGACTCCGGGGATTCGTCCGGCTCCGACGAGGATTCATCCGACGCTGATGGGGACTCTGACGACTCCGATGACGACTCGGCCGAGGAGGAGGCGCCCGCCGAGGAGTCCTCTGAAGACACCGAGGACACCGAAGACACCGAGGACACCGAGGACGAGCCCGCGAAGAAGCCGAAGGCCGACGCGAAGCCCAAGAAGTCCGGCGGGGGCACCTCGGTGACCATGCCCGAACTCGGCGAGTCGGTCACCGAGGGCACGGTCACCCGGTGGCTGAAGAAGGTCGGCGACAGCGTCGAGGTCGATGAGCCGCTGCTCGAGGTGTCCACCGACAAGGTCGACACCGAGATCCCCTCGCCGGTGGCGGGGACGCTGATCTCGATCACCGCCGAGGAGGACGACACCGTCGAGGTCGGCGGGGAGCTCGCCAAGATCGGCGACGCCGACGACGCCGACTCCGGCGAGGACGAGCCTGAACCGGAATCCGAGCCGGAACCGGAACCGGAGCCCGAACCTGAGCCCGAGCCCGAACCGGAGCCCGAGCCCGAGCCCGAGCCGGAACCCGAGAAGAAGCCGGAACCGAAGCAGGAAAAGAAGCCCGAGCCCAAGCAGGACGACTCCGACTCCGACTCCGACTCGGGGGACAGCGGCCCGTACGTCACGCCCCTGGTCCGCAAGCTGGCCGCCGAGCACGACGTCGACCTGTCCACGGTCAAGGGCACCGGCATCGGTGGCCGGATCCGCAAGCAGGACGTGCTCGCCGCCGCGGAAAAGGCCTCAGAGAAGTCCTCGACCGAGAAAGCCGCCGAGGCGCCGTCGAAGGCCCCGGCCGCCGCGATGGCGCCCGCGGACGCCAACACCGCCAATGCACCGCTGGCCCACCTGCGCGGCACCACGCAGAAGGCCAACCGGATCCGGCAGCTCACCGCGAAGAAGACCCGCGAATCGCTGCAGGCCACTGCGCAGTTGACGCAGGTCCACGAGGTCGACATGACCAAGATCGTGGCGCTGCGGTCCAAGGCGAAGAGTGAGTTCGCCGAACGCGAGGGTGTGAACCTCACGTACCTGCCGTTCATCGCCCGCGCGGTGATCGACGCACTCAAGGCGCATCCGAACATCAACGCCAGCTACAACGAGGACTCGAAGGAGATCACCTACTACGACGCCGAGCACCTCGGCTTCGCGGTGGACACCGAGCAGGGTCTGCTGTCGCCGGTGATCAAGAACGCGGGCGATCTGTCGCTGGCCGGGCTGGCTCGGGCGATCGCCGACATCGCCGCCCGCGCCCGCTCGGGTGACCTCAAGCCCGACGAGTTGTCCGGTGGCACGTTCACCATCACCAACATCGGCAGCCAGGGTGCGTTGTTCGACACCCCGATCCTGGTGCCGCCGCAGGCGGCGATGCTGGGTACCGGTGCGATCGTCAAGCGGCCGCGCGTCATCGTCGACGAGTACGGCAACGAGTTGATCGGTGTCCGGTCGGTGGCGTACCTGCCGTTGACCTATGACCACCGCCTGATCGACGGCGCCGACGCGGGCCGGTTCCTGACCACGATCAAACGTCGTCTCGAAGAGGGTGCGTTCGAGGCCGACCTCGGTCTGTAGGACCAGTGGCCACCGTCGCGGTCGCTGGTTCCTCGGGGCTGATCGGCTCGGCACTGGTGTACGGCCTGCGGGCCACCGACCATCGGGTCATCCGCATCGTGCGTCGTGCCCCGTCGAACGCCGACGAGCTGTTCTGGAACCCCGATACGGGTGAATTCGACGCCGGCGCGCTGTCCGACGTGGACGCCGTGGTGAATCTGTGCGGCGTCAACATCGGGGAGCGTCGGTGGTCGGGGGCGTTCAAACAGAGCCTGCGTGACAGCCGCATCGCACCCACCGAGGTGTTGGCCGCCGCCGTCGTCGACGCCGGCGTCCCCACCTTCGTCAACGCCAGCGCGGTCGGCTACTACGGCGACACCCGCAACCGCATCACCGACGAGACCGCACCGGCGGGATCCGGTTTCCTGGCCCGGTTGTGTGTGGACTGGGAGGCAGCGACGGGGGTTGCCGCAGCCGACGGCGCGCGGGTGGTGCTGCTGCGTTCGGGGCTGGTGCTGGGCCCGGCGGGCGGTCTGCTGGCGCGGGTACGGCCGCTGTTCGCGCTCGGCCTGGGCGCGCGGCTGGGCAACGGCCGCCAGTACATGCCGTGGATCAGCCTGGTCGACGAGGTGCGGGCGATCCTGTTCGCGATCGAGCACGACGACGTATCGGGCCCGGTGAACCTGACCGGTCCGGCGCCGGTGACCAACGCCGAGTTCACCGCGGCGCTCGGGCGGTCGTTGCACCGGCCGGCGCCGCTGATGGTCCCGGGGTTCGCGCTGCGCACGGTGCTGGGTGAGTTCGCCAATGAGGGCCTGCTCGGCGGGCAGCGCGCCATCCCGGCCGCGCTGGAGCGAGCGGGATTCGCCTTCGAACACAACACCGTCGGGGAGGCATTGGCCTACGCCACCGGCCCGAAGGAGCACTGACGAGTACCGTGCCTGGCATGGAGGTCTCGATCCGGTCGTCGACCGCACCGGTGGACGTGCGCAGGCTCGGCACCGTCGACTATCTGCAGGCCTGGGAGCTCCAGCGGGACGTCGCCGCGGCCCGCGTGGCGGGCGGACCGGACACGCTGCTGCTGCTCGAGCATCCGCCGGTCTACACCGCGGGTAAACGCACCGAGGCCCACGAACGGCCGGTGGACGGAACACCGGTGGTCGACACCGACCGCGGCGGCAAGATCACCTGGCACGGCCCGGGCCAGCTGGTGGGTTATCCCATCGTCGGTCTGGTCGAACCCCTCGACGTGGTGAACTTCGTCCGCCGCATCGAGGAGGCCCTGATCGCGGTGTGCGCGCAGCTCGGGTTGGACGCCGGCCGGGTCGACGGCCGGTCGGGGGTGTGGCTCCCGGCTGAGCCGTCTTCGGGGGGTCTGCGGCCAGCACGCAAGATCGGCGCCATCGGGATCCGGGTGTCGCGCGGGGTGACGCTGCACGGCTTCGCGTTGAACTGCGACTGCGACCTGTCGGCGTTCTCGACGATCGTCCCGTGCGGTATCGCCGACGCCGGGGTGACGTCGCTGACCGCGGAACTCGGCCACCGCGTCACCGTCGCCGACGTCACCGACGCCGTGACCGAGCGGGTGTGCGATGCGCTCGACGGCCGGTTGGCAGTCTCCGGCGTAAGATCGACATAGTGACAGTCACGCCACCTGAGGGCCGCAAACTGCTGCGTCTCGAGGTCCGCAACGCCCAGACGCCCATCGAGCGCAAGCCGCCGTGGATCAAGACGCGGGCCAAGATGGGTCCGGAGTACAAAGAGCTCAAAGCGCTGGTCAAACGCGAGGGCCTGCACACGGTGTGTGAAGAGGCCGGGTGCCCCAACATCTTCGAATGCTGGGAGGACCGCGAGGCCACGTTCCTCATCGGCGGCGAACAGTGCACCCGCCGCTGCGACTTCTGCCAGATCGACACCGGCAAGCCCGCCGAACTCGACCGCGACGAACCGCGGAGGGTCGCCGAGAGCGTGCAGGCGATGGGTCTGCGGTATTCGACGGTCACCGGCGTCGCCCGCGACGACCTTCCCGACGGCGGGGCCTGGCTGTACGCCGAAACGGTGCGCGAGATCAAGCGCCTGAACCCGAACACCGGCGTCGAGCTGCTGATCCCCGATTTCAACGGCGACCCCGATCAGCTCGGAACCGTCTTCGCCTCCCGCCCGGAGGTGCTGGCCCACAACGTCGAGACCGTGCCGCGCATCTTCAAGCGGATCCGGCCGGCGTTCCGCTACGAGCGCAGCCTCGACGTGCTGACCGCCGCCCGCGACGACGGTCTGGTGACCAAGTCCAACCTGATCCTCGGCATGGGTGAGACCCCCGACGAGGTGCGGACCGCGCTGGTCGACCTGCACGAGGCCGGCTGCGACATCATCACCATCACGCAGTATCTGCGCCCGTCGCCCCGGCATCACCCCGTCGAACGCTGGGTCAGGCCCGAGGAGTTCGTGGAGTTCTCGGAGTACGCCGAGGGGCTCGGATTCGCCGGCGTGCTCGCCGGTCCGCTGGTGCGGTCGTCGTATCGCGCCGGACGCCTGTACGCGCAGGCAGCACGGCTGAAACCGGCCGCCACCCCACCCGTATCCTGAGCAGTATGGCGAAATCCCGGACTCCCGCCGGATCCAAGGCGAGCAAAGCCGCCAAGGCCGAGGCGAAGGCCGCCCGCAAGGCGGCCTCCAAGCAGCGGCGCAGTCAGCTGTGGCAGGCGTTCCAGATCCAGCGCAAAGAGGACAAGCGGCTGCTGCCGTACATGATCGGCGCCTTCGTGCTGATCGTGGGCATCTCGGTGGCGGTCGGCGTGCTGATCGGCGGCTTCACGATGTACACGCTGATCCCGCTCGGGGTGATCCTGGGCCTGCTGGTCGCGTTCATCGTGTTCGGCAGGCGGGCGCAGAAGTCGGTGTACCGCAAGGCCGAGGGTCAGACCGGCGCCGCCGCCTGGGCGCTGGAGAACCTGCGCGGCCGCTGGCGGGTCACGCCCGGCGTCGCCGCGACCGGCCATTTCGACGCCGTGCACCGGGTGATCGGCCGCCCCGGCGTGATCTTCGTCGGCGAGGGCTCCCCCGCCCGGGTGAAACCGCTGCTGGCGCAAGAGAAGAAGCGCACCGCGCGACTGATCGGTGACACCCCGATCTACGACGTCGTCGTGGGTAACGGCGAAGGCGAGGTGCCGCTGAGCAAGCTCGAGCGCCACCTGAACAAGCTGCCGGCCAACATCACCGTCAAACAGATGGACGCGCTGGAGTCGCGGCTCGTCGCGCTCGGCACCAAGGCCGGGCCGGCGGCGGCCATGCCGAAGGGGCCGCTGCCCGCGCAGGCCAAGATGCGGGGCGTGCAGCGCACCGTGCGGCGGCGCTGAGCGCCGCGGGATGTGCACAGCATGTGACTGGGCACCCCATTTCACTCGATTCGGACTGAACACCTCACGTCGCTCGGCGCTGCGCGCCGCAGCGCTCGTGGTGGTCGCGGCGACGACCGCGAGCGCGTGTTCGTCGGGCCCGGATCCCGCGCCCTCTGACGGTGGGCAGGGCAGCGGCGCGGACGACGACCGCGCGGACGTCGTGTTCCACAACGGCACGGTCTACACCGGCGCGGCCGACGCGTGGGCGCAGGCGGTGGCGGTCAAGGGTGAGCGCATCGCCTACGTCGGCGACGACGCGGGCGCGATGGCGCTGGCCGGATCCGCCACCCGGGTGATCGATCTCGGCGGCAAGCTGCTGATGCCCGGGTTCGTCGAAGGGCACACCCATCCATTCCTCGGGGCGTTCCTGACGTCCGGGGTGGATCTGCAGGTGCCCACGGGCGCCGACGCACTCGCCGCAATCGAGGCCTACGCCCAAGACCACCCCACCGGACCGATCCGCGGATTCGGTTGGCGCGTCGACATGTTCGGCCCCGATGGACCCACCCGCGGCGACCTCGACCGCATCCTGCCCGACCGCCCCGCGTTCTTCTTCGCCATCGACGGCCACAGCCTGTGGGCGAACAGCAAGGCCCTCGAGATGGCCGGCGTCACCCGCGACACCCCGGACCCCATCCCGGGGTTCAGCTACTACGCGCGCGACGAGAACGGCGAGCCCACCGGCTACGTGCTCGAGGTCAACGCAGTGCTCGGCCTGGTCGACGCCGTCGAGCCGATCTCGCCGGAGACGATCGGCACGCTCACCGAGGAATGGCTGCCCAAAGCCTCGGCGGCGGGGATCACGTCGCTCTTCGACGCCGGCGTGCCCCCGATCGGGGACGATCAGGCGGCGATCCTGCGGCTCTACACCGACGTCGAGCAGCGCGGGCTGCTCCCGTTCCGCGTGGTCGCCTCCTATTCGGTGCGCGGGATGCCGATCGAGGGCACGGTGGACCGGTTCAAGGCCGTCCGCGACGAGATCTCCAGCGATCTGGTGTCGGTCGACGTCGTGAAGATCGTCGGCGACGGCACCCAGGGCGGATACACCGCGTGGCTCATCGAGCCCTACGCCGACAAACCGGATTCGACGGGCGCCTCGCCATTCACCGAGGAGCAGTGGCACCGCCTGGTCGGTGACGTCGACGCCGCGGGTTACGACGTGCACATCCACGCCTGCGGTGAGCGCACCGCACGCGTCGGCCTGGATTCGATCGAGCGGGCGATCGCAGCCAACCCGCCGCGCGACCGGCGCCACGCGATCGCGCATCTGGTCTACGTCGAGGACAGCGACGCGCCCCGGTTCGCCGAACTCGGTGTGACGGCACAGTTCTCGGCCAACTGGATGTCGGCCGACCCGGACACGATCGAGAACATGGGCGCGCGCTACGGCGCCCCCCGTAAGGAACTGCTGTACCGGCCGCAGGCGGTGCTGAAGTCCGGCGGGCGTGTCTCGCTGGGCGCCGACTGGCCGGCCGCCGGATATTTCTCGACGTACAAACCGCTCGAGTCGATCCAGATCGGCGTGACCCGTCAGCTGGTCGGCGACCCCGGGGCCCCGGTGCTGGCTCCCGAGGACCAGCGGCTGACGGTCGAGGAGGCGGTGCACGCCAACACGCTCGGCGCGGCGTACCAGATCCGGCTCGACGACAAGGTCGGCTCACTGGAGGCGGGCAAGTTCGCGGACATGATCGTGCTCGACCGCAACATCTTCGAGATCGACCCGCACGAGATCCATGCGGCCACCATCTCGCTGACCATGATGAACGGCCAGGTCCGGCACGAGGCCTGATCATCTCCGCCGAACGTGAGCTCGTGCGCGAGTTTTCCCCCGAAAGTCGCGCACAACGTCACGTTCGGCGCACGACGGCGGTCTTGGTGGCCAGATCGTGCAGCCCGCGCAGATCGGCGTCGGTGAACAGCGCGGGGATCACCAGCGTGATCAGGAGGTTGCGCCCCAGCGCACGGCCGAGCCCGACGTGCATGCGGTCGTCCATGGACACGACGGCCAGCCCCAGCACGAACTGGCCGGGCGTGAAGGTGAACAACCGCACCGAGACGACGCCGATGACGAACCAGATCAGCAGGATCGCCGTCGACATCGTCGCCACCGAGATCACTCCGACCGCCGTCGCCAGCGCGGCCAGTCCGTAGGCGATCAGCCAGTCGATGATCATGGCGCCCACCCGTCGACCGAACCGGGCGATCGATCCCGGCCCCTCGGGGGGCAGCCCGAGTCGTTGACCCGGATATTCGTTCGGTGGTTGGCCCGGGCCGCCGGGTCCGCGATTCGATTCGGGACCGGACAGCCAGGACCCGATCGCGCGGGCCATACTGTCCAGGATAGGCGGGCCAGTGTCTGCGGCACCGTCGGCCGGTTCGCCATCGCCGTAACTTCCGCGCAACATGCGGTTGACGACCGTGCAACATCGTGTCCCTAGCGTCAACGCGCGGGTTACCAGTAAAGGAGACAACTCAGTGGCAGATAAGACGGCCGACGACATCATCAAGCTGATCAAGGACGAAGCGGTCGAGTACGTCGACATTCGGTTCTGCGATCTGCCCGGCGTCGTCCAGCACTTCTCGATCCCGGCGTCAGCGTTCGACGAGAGCGTGTTCGAAGACGGGCTCGCGTTCGACGGCTCGTCGGTCCGCGGCTTCCAGTCCATCCACGAGTCGGACATGATGCTGCTGCCGGACCCCGCGACCGCGCGCATCGACCCGTTCCGGCACGCGAAGACGCTCAACATGAACTTCTTCGTGCACGACCCCTTCACCCGGGAGGCGTACTCGCGCGACCCGCGCAACGTCGCCCGCAAGGCCGAGAACTACCTGACCAGCACCGGCATCGCCGACACCTGCTTCTTCGGTGCCGAGGCCGAGTTCTACATCTTCGACTCGGTCACCTTCGACTCCAAGATCAACGGCACCTCCTACGAGGTGGACTCGGTCTCGGGTTGGTGGAACACCAACGAACCGTTCGAGGCCGACGGCAGCCCCAACCTCGGCTACAAGGTCCGCCCCAAGGGTGGCTACTTCCCCGTCGCGCCGTACGACCACTACGTCGACCTGCGTGACGAGATGGCCACCAACCTGCAGAACGCCGGGTTCACCCTCGAGCGCGGCCACCACGAGGTGGGCACCGCCGGCCAGGCCGAGATCAACTACAAGTTCAACACGCTGCTGCACGCGGCCGACGATGTGCTGCTGTTCAAGTACATCATCAAGAACACGGCGTGGAAGAACGGCAAGACCGTCACCTTCATGCCCAAGCCGCTCTTCGGTGACAACGGTTCGGGTATGCACGCCCACCAGTCGCTGTGGAAGGACGGCCAGCCGCTGTTCCACGACGAGTCGGGCTACGCCGGTCTGTCGGATCTGGCCCGCCACTACATCGGCGGCATCCTGCACCACGCCCCGTCGCTGCTGGCGTTCACCAACCCGACGGTGAACTCCTACAAGCGTCTGGTTCCGGGTTACGAGGCCCCGATCAACCTGGTGTACAGCCAGCGCAACCGCTCTGCCTGCGTCCGTATCCCGATCACCGGCAACAACCCGAAGGCCAAGCGCCTCGAGTTCCGCTGCCCGGACAGCTCGGGTAACCCGTACCTGGCGTTCGCGGCGATGCTGATGGCCGGCATCGACGGCATCAAGCGCAAGATCGAGCCGCTGGCGCCGGTCGACAAGGACCTCTACGAGCTGCCGCCCGACGAGGCCGCCAACATCCCGCAGGCCCCGACCTCGCTCGCCGCGGTCATCGACCGTCTCGAGGAGGACCACGAGTACCTCACCGAGGGTGGGGTGTTCACCGAGGATCTGATCGAGACCTGGATCTCCTACAAGCGGGAGAACGAGATCATGCCGATCCAGATCCGTCCGCATCCGTACGAGTTCAGCCTGTACTACGACGTGTAACCAGCACTGAGCGCAGGGGCCGGGTGGTGTTCGCACCGCCCGGCCCTTTCGCTTGGATGGACCCCATGCGGGTTCTGGTGCAGCGGGTGTCCTCGGCGAGTGTGACGGTCGACGGCGAGGTGGTCGGTGCGATCGCACCCGCCCATCAGGGACTGCTGGCACTGGTGGGTGTCACGCACACCGACGATGCCGACGTCGCGGCCAAACTCGCCGAGAAGCTCTGGCGGCTGCGCATTCTCGACGGTGAGCGCTCGGCGCATGACGAGAACGCGCCCATCCTGGTGGTAAGCCAGTTCACGCTGTACGCCAACACCGAGAAGGGCCGCAGGCCGTCGTGGAATGCCGCAGCGCCCGGCGCCGTGGCCGAACCGCTGGTCGGTGCGTTGTGCGAGGCGCTGCGCGCACTGGGCGCCGAGGTACAGACCGGTGTCTTCGGGGCGCACATGACCGTGGAACTGGTCAACGACGGTCCGGTAACGGTGCTGCTCGAGCTGTGAACATCCTGGACACCGAAGCGTAAAGTCGGTCCATGGCGACCAACTTCGACGCGCGGCTCGCGAGCTACTCCTCCCCCATCCTGAGCATCTTCCGGATCGTCTTCGGTCTGGCGTTCACCCTGCACGGCACCATGAAAATGTTCGGTTGGCCGCTGGGCCAAGCGGTTCCGGTCGGCACCTGGCCGTACTGGTGGGCCGGGCTCATCGAACTCGTCACCGGCGTCCTCATCACGATCGGACTGTTCACCCGCATCGCGGCGTTCATCGCCTCGGGCGAGATGGCGGTGGCCTACCTCTGGCAGCACCTGCCCACCACCTTCTGGCCCTACGACCAGGGTATGGGCGGCAACGGCGGCGAGCCCGCGCTGCTGTACTGCTTCGGCTTCCTGGCGATCGCCGCACTCGGCGCCGGCAGCCTGTCGGTCGACGCCCGCCGGCGCGGCCGCACGCTCGCCGGCGGGGTGGGCGCCAATCGCGTCGTCACCGGGACGGCTGCCCCCGCGGGTTACGCGACGGGCCAGCCGGTTCGGCGAGGCGGGTTGTTGAGCCGGTTCCGCCGCCCGCGCTACTAGGCGTCCAACGCGAGGTCTTTGCGGAACCGTTTCATCCCGTCGATCTTCTCAGCGACGCTCGCATCGGCACCGGTGTAGAACATCCACGGCATCGTCAGGATGTGGGTGATCCCGGCCGCCTCCGCACGGTCGTAGTCGGCGCGGACCAGCGCGTCGCTGAGCGGGGTCAGAATCGTGAAGTCATCGAGCGGAAGACCTGCGGCAGCACGCATCTCACGCACCCGGGTGGCCTTCTCGATCGCCTCGTCGGTGGAGATCAGGTCCCCGATCCAGCCGTCGTTGCGGGCGGCGCGGCGCAGCGCGATATCCGACAGTCCGCCGGAGTAGACGGGGATGTGCGGCGGCGTCGGCTCCATCTCCAGGCGCGGGGTGGTGTAGAACTCGCCGTCGAATTCGGTCCAGCCCGGCTGCCACAGCGCGCGGAACAGCTCGATCATCTCGTCGGTGCGCTTACCCCGACGGTCGAACCGCTGACCCATCAGCGTGAATTCCTCTTCGCACCAGCCCACCCCGATGCCGAGTTCGACGCGTCCGCCGGTCAGATACGCCGCGGTGCCGATGGCCTTCGCCGCGGAATACGGGTCCCGCATCGCGGGGATGTAGACGGTGTTGACGAAGCGCAGCCGCGTGGTCACCTGCGCGAGGGTGCCGATCAGCACCCAGGGGTCGGGCCAGTGGGTGAACGGTTGCCAGCGCCGCTGGCCGTCGGGGGTGTAGGGGTACGGCGTGGCCAGCGTCTCCAGGTTCAACACATGGTCTGGGATGCCGACGCCGTCGTAGCCGAGTTCGTCTGCGGCGCGCGCGATCTCGACGGCCTCACGGGTCTCCAGGAACGCCAGGCTGATGTAGAACTTCATCCGGCGTCACGCGCCCATGCCGGCATGATGAAGACGCCGTCCGCCTCGGCGGTCACGCCGTCGGCGTCGCGCACCTCGCCGCGGGCGAACGTCTTGATGCCTTCCACGCGGTCGATCCACGCCTCGGCCCGCACCGGTCCGAGCGGGGTGCCGCGCAGGTAGCGCACCGTGATGGTGCCGGTGAACAGCGGCCGGGTCAGCCCCTCGCTGGCGGCCTCCCCCAAGATGTGGTCGAGCACCAGCGCGCAGATGCCGCCGTGCACGAGGCCGGGTGGCCCCTCGTAGGCGGCGCCGAGGGTGAACGAGCTGACCCACCGGCCGTCCGCGGTGCGTTCGATCGTCATCGGCGGGGCGATCGCATTGCCCAGTCCCACAGCGGGATTCGCCCATGCCAACGGCCGGCCGGTGGTGGCGTGCCGGACGGGTTCGGAAGAGTCACGCTGATTGCTTCGCAGCGTGTCGGTGACGGCCCGGATCGCCGCCTCGGCGTCGCGCAGCGTGGCGTCGTCGGCGCCGGTGCGGACGCCCGCGTCGACCAGCTCGCGGATCGCCTCGGTGAGTGGTTCGTGCACGGCGCGCAGCCGCTCGTATTCGTCATCACCGATCTCCCGGAACGGGACGGTCATGCGGTTCCAGTCACTCACCGAACACCTTTCGCACCACAGTCTTGGCCCGCCTCGTCACGCGCAGGTAGTTGTCGAGGAACTCGCCGCCGTCGTCATTGTGCCAGCCGGCGGCCACCGCGACCGCGTTGAGCTGGCGGCCCGGACCGGGCAGCTGGTCGGTCGGCTTGCCGCGCACCAGCACCAGCGCGTTGCGCGCCCGCGTCGCGGTCAGCCACGCCTGGCGCAGCAGGTCGATGTCGCCCTCCGCGATCAGTTCGGCCGCACCGATCGCGTTGAGCGCGTCCAACGTCGACGTGGTGTGCAGGGCAGGCACCTTCTCGGCGTAGCGCAGCTGAATCAGCTGCACCGTCCACTCGATATCGGCCAGACCGCCGCGGCCGAGCTTGGTGTGGGTGTTGGGATCGGCGCCGCGCGGAAGCCGTTCGGCGTCCACCCGGGCCTTGATGCGCCGGATCTCGCGCACCGCATCGGCCGACACCCCGCCCTTGGGATAGCGGGTCTTGTCGATCATCAGCAGGAACCGCTCGCCGAGGTCGAGATCGCCGGCCACGCGGTGGGCCCGCAGCAGCGCCTGCACCTCCCACGGCTGCGACCACTGCTTGTAATACGCCTCGTACGACGCCAGAGTGCGCACCAGGGCGCCGTTGCGGCCCTCAGGGCGCAGCCCGATGTCGACCTCCAGCGGCGGGTCGGCGCTCGGGGTGCCCAGCAGCGCGCGGACCCGTTCGGCGACGGTGATCGCCCACTTCACGGCGGCAGGTTCGTCTGCGCCGTTGCAGGGTTCGCAGACGAACATGACGTCGGCGTCAGAGCCGTACCCGAGTTCCTGGCCGCCGAGGCGGCCCATCCCGATCACCGCGATCCGCGCGGGCGGCCCGCCCTCCGGTGCGTTGGCGCGCATCACGGCGTCCAGCGCGGCCTGCAGCACCGCCACCCACAGCGCGGTCAGCGCCGCGCACACCTCGGTGACCGGCAGCATGTTGAGCAGATCGGCCGAGGCGATGCGGGCCAGCTCCCGGCGGCGCAGGGTCCGCGCAGCCGCGATCGCCCGCACCGGGTCGGCGTGCCGGCCCGCCGACGCCACCAATCCCCTGGCCATCGCGTCGGTTTCGGTCTCGAGCAATTTGGGGCAGGTGGGTCCGTCGGCGTAGAGCCGAATCACCTCGGGGGCCCGCATCAGCAGATTGGGCACGTACGCCGAGGTGCCGAGCACCTTCATCAGCCGTTTGGCCACCGCGCCCTCGTCGCGCAGCGTCGACAGGAACCAGCGCTCCTCCGCCAGTGTCTCGCTGATGCGCCGGTACGACAGCAGGCCGGCGTCCGGATCCGGTGTGTCGGACAGCCAGTCGAGCAGGGTCGGCAGCAGGACCCGCTGCACCCGCCCGCGCCGGCCGCCGTCTCCGGTCAGCGCCGCCAGATGGGTCAGCGCGCTCTGCGGGCCCTCGTAACCGAGGGCGGCGAGCTGACGCTCGGCGGCGGCGGTGCTCATCCCCGGTTCGATGCCCAGCGCCGGCTGACCCACCGATTCCAGCAGCGGTTGGTAGAACAGCTTGGCGTGCAGCCGCGACACCCGCAGGCTCTGGCGTTTCAGTTCCTCGCGCAGCACCCCCAAGGCGTCGTGCTGACCGTCGGGGCGCACATGAGCGGCGCGGGCCAGCCAGCGCATCGCCTCGTCGTCGTCGGATTCGGGCAGCATGTGGGTGCGCTTGAGCCGCTGCAACTGCAGCCGGTGCTCGAGCAGCCGCAGGAACTCGTACGACGCCGTGAGGTTCGCCGCGTCGTCGCGGCCCACATATCCGCCGGTGCCCAGCGCAGCCAACGCGTCGACCGTGGACGCGACGTGCAGGGATTCGTCGTTGCGGCCGTGCACCAGCTGCAGCAGTTGCACGGCGAACTCGACGTCACGCAGACCGCCGGTGCCGAGTTTGAGTTCCCGGGTGCGGACGCCGGCGGGCACGGTCTCCTCCACGCGCCGCCGCATCGCCTGCACCTCGGGCACGAAATCCTCACGCTCGCAGGCCGTCCACACCATCGGCATCAGCGCGTCGACGTACTGGCGGCCGAGTTCGGCGTCACCGGCCGCGGGGCGGGCCTTCATCAGGGCCTGGAACTCCCAGGTCTTGGCCCACCTCTGGTAGTAGGCGACGTGGGAGTCCAGGGTGCGCACCAGCTGACCGTGTTTACCCTCGGGCCGCAGCGCCGCGTCGACCTCGAAGAAGGCGTCGGCGGCAAAGCGCATCATCTCCCCCGCCACCCGGGTGGCGGTGCGCACGTCGGACTCAGCGGCCTCCCCCACCACATAGATGACGTCGACGTCGCTGACGTAGTTCAGTTCCCGCGCACCGCATTTGCCCATCGCGATCACCGCGATGCGGGGCCGGTCGCCGTCACCGCACACCGACCGCATCGCGATCTCGAGCGCACCGCTCAGCGCGGCGTCGGCCAGATCGGAGAGGTGCTCACCGACCGTGGGGAACGGCAGCACCGGCTCGTTCTCCACCGTCGGGGCGACGTCGAGCGCGGCGAGCACCAGCAGCCGGTCGCGGTAGTGGTCGCGCATCGGCGCCATGGCCTTGGTGCTGTCGGGTGCGGCGGCGGCCAGTTCGTCGAACGCGTTGCGCAGTTCCGCCGCCGACGGCAGTTCCACCTTGCCCGCCAGCAACCGCCAGCGGTCGGGGTGGGCGACCAGATGATCGCCCAACGCCAGCGATGAACCCAGCACGGCGAACAGCCGGCCGCGCAGCCCCTTGTCGGTCAGTAGCGCGGCGTTGAGTTCGTCCCAGCCGTCGCCGAGCGCTTCGGCCAGCCGCACCATGGTGTGCAGCGCGCTGTCGGCGTCGGGGGCGCGCGACAGCGACCACAGCAGCTCGACGTGCCGGTCGGTGTTCCAGCCCAGCTGCGCCAGATGCGCGGTCGCCTGCTTCTCGACCAGGCCGAGCCGGCCCGGGCTGGGCAGCTTGGAGCGTTCGGTCGACGGTCTGGTCACACCGCAAACGGTAGCGCGCGACGAGTCCTACAGAGACAGGTAGGTCTTGAGCTCGTAGGGGGTGACGTGGCTGCGGTAGGTCTCCCACTCCGTGCGCTTGTTGCGCAGGAAGTAGTCGAAGACGTGCTCCCCCAACGCCTCTGCGACGAGTTCGGAGTTCTCCATCTCACCGAGCGCGGCGCCGAGGCTGCCGGGCAGCTCCTTGTACCCCATGGCGCGCCGCTCTTCGGGAGTCAGGCTCCACACGTTGTCCTCGGCCTGCGGGCCCAGGACGTAGCCCTTCTCCACCCCGCGCAGACCCGCGGCCAACAGCACCGCGAACGTCAGATACGGGTTGCAGGCCGAGTCGGGGCTGCGCACCTCGATGCGGCGCGACGACGCCTTGCGCGGCGTGTACATCGGCACCCGCACCAGCGCCGACCGGTTGGCCGCACCCCAGGACGCGGCGGTCGGCGCCTCGCCACCGTGCACCAGCCGCTTGTACGAGTTCACCCACTGGTTGGTGACGGCGCTGATCTCGTTGGCGTGCTCGAGGATGCCGGCGATGAACGACTTCGCGACGTCGGAGAGCTGCAGCGGATCGTCCGGGCTGTGGAAGGCGTTGGTGTCGCCCTCGAACAGGCTCATGTGGGTGTGCATGGCCGAGCCGGGATGTTCGGCGAACGGCTTGGGCATGAACGACGCCCGCACCCCGTCGGCGAGCGCGACCTCCTTGACCACATAGCGGAAGGTCATGACGTTGTCGGCCATCGACAGCGCGTCGGCGTAGCGCAGGTCGATCTCCTGCTGGCCGGGTGCGCCCTCGTGGTGGCTGAACTCCACCGAGATGCCCATCTGTTCGAGGGCGTCGATGGCGTGGCGGCGGAAGTTGGGCGCCGAATCGTGCACGGCCTGGTCGAAGTAGCCGCCGTTGTCCGCGGGCACCGGCGGGGTGCCGTCATTGGCGGTCGGCTTGAGCAGGAAGAACTCGATCTCGGGGTGGACATAGCAGGAAAACCCCAGATCCGAGGCCCTGGCCAGCTGGCGACGCAGCACGTGCCGCGAGTCGGCCCAGGACGGCGAGCCGTCGGGCATGGTGATGTCGCAGAACATCCGGGCCGAATGGTGCTTCTTCGAGTCGTCGACCCAGGGCAGCACCTGGAAGGTCGACGGATCCGGCCGGGCGACCATGTCGGCTTCCGACACCCGGGCGAAGCCCTCGATCGCGGAGCCGTCGAAGCCGATGCCCTCCTCGAAGGCGCCCTCGAGCTCGGCGGGGGCGATGGCCACCGACTTGAGGTATCCGAGGACGTCCGTGAACCACAGCCGGACGAAGCGGATGTCGCGTTCTTCCAGCGTGCGCAGCACGAATTCCTTCTGGCGATCCATGACCGCGAGCGTAGGTTCCGGCTGTTAATTCTGTGTTACGGCGCTGCTAGGTCGACGATCAACTTCGGCATTCGAGACCGTTGGGCGGCACGACGCCGTTGACGAGGAAACGCACCACGGCGGTGTCGACGCAGGCGTCGCCGTTGAACACCACGGTGTGCTGCTTGCCCTCGAACGTGATCAGCGAGGCGCCCAGCTGCTTGGCCAGCGCCACCCCTGCCGCATACGGCGTCGCCGGATCCCCGGTGGTCGACACCACGACCACCTTGCCGGGGCCCGGGCTGGTGGCCGGAGCCGGAGTCGACGTCGCGGGCACCGGCCACAGCGCGCACACGTCGCGCGGGGCGAATCCGGTGAACTGGCCGTAGGAGAAGAACGGCGCGACCTCGCGCACACGCCGGTCCGCGGCGGCGTAGACGGCCGGGTCGGTGGGGAACGGCGTGTCGACGCAGCGGATCGCGGTGAAGGCGTCCTGGGCGTTGGAGTACCGCCCGTCGGTGGTGCGGCCCTGGTACTCGTCGGCCAGGGTCAGCAGGTCACCCGGGTCGGTGCCGCGTTGCAGGCCGAGCAGACCGCTGGTGAGGTACGGCCAATACCGGGCGCTGTACAGGGCATTGCCGGTACCGGTGATGGCGTCCTGGTACCCCAGACCGCGCGGATCGGACGTCGCCGCCGGGCGCGTGGCCAGCGGATCGACCAGCTGGTGGAAGCGGTTGTTGAACTGGGCGGGGTCGGTGCCCAACGGGCAGCCCGCGGATTCCGCGCAGTCGGCGGCATAGGCCTCGAACGCCTTCTGGAATCCGGCCTGCTGCGAGATGTTCTTCGCGATCGGGTCGGCGCTGGGGTCGACCGCGCCGTCGAGGACCATCGCCCGCACCCGCTCCGGGTACCGCCCGGCGTAGGCGGCACCGAGCTGGGTGCCGTAGGAGAAGCCGAGGTAGCTGATCTGGTTCTCCCCCAGTGCGCTCCGCACGACATCCATGTCCCGCGCCGCGGACGCGGTGCCGACGTTGGCCAGGAAGTCCAGCCCCATCCGGTCGGCGCACTGCTGGGCGAGTCTGCGGTAGATGCCCTCGATGTGGGCGACGCCGGCCGGGCTGTAGTCGGCGAGCGGTTCACGGCGGTAGGCGTCGAACTCGGCGTCGGTGCGGCAGCGCAGCTGCGGGGTGGAGTGCCCGACGCCCCGCGGGTCGAAGCCGACCAGATCGAAGCGGCGCCCGATCTCGGTGTCGGCCAGTGCGGCGCCCATACCGGCGACGGTGTCCACGGCCGAGGCGCCGGGACCGCCGGGGTTGACCATCAGCACGCCGATGCGGTCGCCGGAGGCGGGCACCCGGATGACGGCCAGTTGCGCCTGCGGACCGTCGGGCTGCGCGTAGTCCACCGGCACCGAGACCGTGCCGCACTGTGCGGTCGGGACCGCCGTGGGGCTGGTCTGTGCGCAGGATCCCCACACCGGGGGTTGGCCGTAGGACTGCACGGCCTCCCCTTCGGGGGACGCCGTCGCCGGCACGGCGGTCATGCCGGCGAGAAGGACCGACGCCAACGCAGCCGCCAGCGTCCGCCGGCCTCCCCACCACATGGCGATCATGGTCGCACGGTTGCCACGCCAGGGTGTGCCCACGACGGCAAACGGTGACCGGGCTGTGATCAGGGTTCCAGCTCGTAGCTGAGCCAGGTGGACTTCTCGGCGCCGAGGGTGTCGTAAAGCCGTTGTGCCGCTTGGTTGTCCGGCGCGGTCTCCCACGCCAGCCGCGCGACGCCACGCTCCCGGCACAGCTGCCGGCAGCGCTCGATGAGCGCGCGTCCGACGCCGCCGCCCCGGGTGCTGGGCGCGACGTAGAGGTCGTTGAGCACGCCCACCCGGGCGGCGTGCAGTGTCTGCCACGTCCAGTAGATCGTGGCGAACCCCACGGGTGTTTCCGTGTCGTCGCGCGCGATCAGCTGCACCCCCTCCTCGGGGTGTTCGAGCAGCGCGACCGAGAGCGCCCGCAACGCCTCGTCGGTCGGGTCGACGCGGTAGAAGTCGCAGTAGGCCCGCAGCAGAGGTGCCAGGTCGTCGAGGTCTGCTGCGGTGACCGCGGCGATCGTCAGTTGGTGCACCGGGTGTCCGGTGGCGGCACCGAGAGATCGATCAGGTATTTGGCGGCGATGTCGTCGACGCAACTGTTGCCCTGGAAGGCGACGGTGTGCTGGGTGCCCTCCATGGTCAGCAGTGTGCCGCCGAGCTGACGGGCCAGGTCGACGCCGGCCTGGTACGGCGTGGCCGGGTCGTTGGTCGTCGAGATCACCAACAGCGGCGGCAGACCCTGCACCGAGATCTCGTGCGGTTCGCTCGACGGCGGCAGCGGCCAGAAGGCACAGGTGCTCATCGGCGCGTTGCCGGTGAACTCGCCGTAGCTCATGAAAGGCGCCACCTCGCGCAGCTTGCGGTCCTGTTCGACGACCTGGGCCCGATCGGTGATCCGGGGCCGGTCCATGCAGTTGACGGCGACGCGTACGTCGGTCGAGTTGTTGTAGTGGCCCTGGGCGTCGCGGCGCATGTAGAGGTCGGCCAACGACAGCATGCCGTCGCCCCGGCCGGCCTGGAGCTGGGTCAGCCCCTGGGTGAGGTAGCGCCACAGGCTCGGCGAGTAGAGCGTCTGGATGGTGCCGACGATCGCGTCGCTGTAGCTCAGCCCGCGCGGATCGTTCGTGGCCGCGGGCTTCTGCACGAGCGGGTCGACGAGGCTCTTGTAGACCTCGACGGCCTTGGCCGGATCGGTGCCCAGCGGGCAGGACGGATCCTTGGCGCAGTCGACGGCATAGTCGTTGAAGGCGGTCTGGAACGCCGTGGCCTGCCGGATGTCGGCCTCCAGCGGATCGGCGTTCGGGTCGATCGCGCCGTCGAGGATCATCGCGCGGACCTTGTCCGGGAAGGTCTCGGCATAGGTGGCGCCGATGCGCGTGCCGTAGGAGTAACCGAGGTAGGTCAGCTTCTCGTCGCCGACCGCGGCGCGGATGGCGTCGAGATCTTTGGCGACGCTGACGGTGCCGACGTTGGCGAGGAATTCCTCACCCGATTTGTCGAAGCAGCGCTGCACGAAGGCCTTGAGCTCACCCTCGATGCGCTCGACCCCTTCGGGCGAGTAGTCGACCATCGGATCGGCGCGCTGCCGGTCGTTGTCGGCGTCGGAGTTGCACCACACGGCCGGACTCGACGAGGCGACGCCGCGGGGGTCGAAACCGACGAGGTCGAAACGCTCGCGGACGGAGCCCGGGATGCTCGGCAGCATCGAGACCGCCGACTGGACACCGGATTCGCCCGGCCCGCCGGGGTTGATGATGAGCGACCCGATCTTGTCGCCGGTGGCCTTGAAGCGGATCAACGCGAGCCGGGCCACCTCGCCGTCGGGGTTGTCGTAGTTGACCGGTACGGACAGCAGACCGCATTCCGCGTCGCCGGGGATGCGCACCGCGTCCGACGGTGCCGAGGCCTCGCACGGTCCCCAGGACACCGGGGTGCCGGGCCGGGGTACGCCGACGGTGGCCTCTCCGTCGGTGGACTTACTGCAGCCCGAAGCGAGCAGCAGCCCGATCGCGGCTGCCACAACGACCTTGCGACGGCCGTTGCGACTGCCGTTCCGAAGCTTCATGGCAACACATGCTGCCATGAACGGCGATCTTGGCCGGTGAGGGCGGCTGTCGGACCGCTAGTCGACGGCGGCGAGCAACTCGTCCAGCGCGGGACCGAAGTCGTCGGCGAGCCCCCAGAGGTCGGGCAGCAACTCCGGACACGACACGATGCCGACGTCGAGCTTGCCGTTGAGCGACATCACCGTGATGTTGAGCCCGGCTCCGTGGAACACCGGACCGATCGGGTACATCGCCTTGACCTCGCTGCCCATGTAATACAGCGGCATCTGCGGACCCGGCACGTTGGAGATCACCAGGTTGAGCACCGGCCGCGCGCCGGACAGCCGGCTCGCGGCGTAGACCCGCATCGCGGTGCCGAACACCGCGGGCGCGGCGAACTGCGTCCAGTCCTGCAGCAGGGTCGCGCCGATGGCCGAACTATGCTGTTTGGCAACCGAATTCGCCCCGGCGATGGCCTTGATGCGTTCCACCGGGTCGGCGATGTGGGTTTCGAGCCGGGAGAACATGCCCGACACCTGGTTGCGCCCGGGCCGGTCGGACTTGTCGTGCACCGACACCGGCACCATGCCGATCAGAGGGCTCTCGGGCAGTTCGCCGCGGTCGAGCAGGAACTTGCGCAGCACACCGGACACCAGCGCCATCACGACGTCGTTGACCTTCACGCCGAAGTGGTTCTTGACCGTCTTGATGTCCTCGAGGTCGAGCTGCGCCCAGGCGATGTTGCGGTGGCCGGTCACGTTGGCGTTCCACGCGGTCTTCGGCGCGGCGAACGGTGCGGCCATCGACGATCCCGCACGCACCCGCTTCACGGTGTCCACGACGGTGTTGAGGGTGCTTGGCACCGCGTTGACGAACTTCAGCGGCCGGGTGGCGTATTTGACCGCACCGCTCAGCGCGATCTCGACCTGGTTGCCGCCGCCGACACCCTCGACCGGTTCGGGTGCGGGCGAGTCGGGTTCGGTGCTGCACAGCTTCGACATCAGGCTCGCGCCGGTGACGCCGTCGACGGCCGCGTGGTGCACCTTGGTGAGCACGGCGACCCGGCCGCCCTCGCGGGGGTCGACGCCGTCGATGCCCTCGATGATCCACTTCTCCCACAGCGGCCGGCTGCGGTCGAGCGGTTGGGAGGCGATGTGGCCGTAGATCTCCGAGAGCTCCTCGCGGCCGCCCGGAACGGGGACAGCGATGCGGTGGACGTGGCGTTCGATGTCGAAGTCGTCATCGTCGACCCACACCGGATGGTCGGGGTTGAAGCGGGAGTCGGCGAGTTTCTCGCGGAATTCGGGCATCGCTGCGATGCGCTCGGCGAGCGCATCCCGCAGTTTGGCGAAGGTGTAACCGCCGGGCATGGTCGTGGTGTCGAGTTCGAGGATCGAGCAGACGTGCAGCAGCTGCTGGGGCGTTTCGAGGTACAGGAAGCTGGCGTCGAGGCCGCTGAGCCGTTGCATCTTTCCAGCGTAGGGGCGGATCGGCGCGGTGTGAGGAAATCCACTTAACACGACGTTCACCTGCCCGGACCGAAGTGGCAGACTGGGCCACGTCAGACGAACCCGGGGACCCGATTGTGGCCTCGAGGATCACCCGACCATCGCAAGGGACAACGATGTCTGAACAAGCCGTCTACGGCGCTGCGCAGGATTCGTCCACCGAAAAGCCCCGCATCAAGGTGCGCACCACCCACTTGCAGAAGTGGAAGGCCGAAGGCCACAAATGGGCGATGCTGACCGCCTACGACTTCTCCACCGCCCGCGTCTTCGACGACGCCGGCATCCCCGTCCTGCTGGTCGGCGATTCGGCGGCCAACGTCGTCTACGGCTACGACACGACGGTGCCGGTGACGATCGACGAGCTCATCCCGCTGGTCCGGGGGGTGGTGCGCGGAGCACCGCACGCCCTGGTGGTCGCCGACCTGCCGTTCGGCAGCTACGAGGAAGGTCCTCGGCTCGCCCTTTCAACGGCCACGCGGTTCCTCAAGGAGACCGGTGCGCACGCGGTGAAGCTCGAGGGCGGTGAGCGCGTCGCCGAGCAGATCGCGACGCTGAGCGCCGCGGGTATCCCGGTGATGGCCCACATCGGCTTCACCCCGCAGAGCGTCAACGGCCTGGGCGGGTTCAAGGTGCAGGGCCGCGGCGACGCGGCCGATCAGACCATCGCCGACGCCATCGCGGTCCAGGAGGCCGGCGCCTTCTCCGTGGTGATGGAGATGGTGCCCGCCGAACTGGCCACCCAGATCACCGGCAAGCTGACCATCCCCACCATCGGCATCGGCGCCGGCCCCAGCTGCGACGCCCAGGTGCTGGTGTGGCAGGACATGGCCGGTATGACCGCGGGCCGGACCGCCAGGTTCGTCAAGCGTTTCGGCGCCGTCGGCGACGAATTGCGCCGCGCGGCAACGCAATACGCCGACGAGGTGGCGGCCGGAGCGTTCCCGGCCGAGGAGCACTCCTTCTAGGAGTACTCGGCCCGGCGCTTGCCGAGGAACGCGTCGACACCCTCGTGGCCGTCGGCGGAATCGGCTTGACGGGCGATGGCACGACCCTCGAGTTCCATCTGTTCCTCGAGACTGTTCTTCAGCGACGCCAACAGCAGCGCCTTGACCGTGCCCTGGGAACCCCTTGAGCCGCCTGCCATCTGATCGGCGAGTTGCGTGGCCCGGTCGGCGAGTGCGTCGTCGGGGACCACCTCGGTGACCAGATTCCAGTCGTAGGCGTCGGCCGCCGACAGCGTGCGGTTGGTGAACATCAACTCCTGGGCACGGCGCATGCCGACCAGCCGCGGCAGGTGGTAGGAGGAGCTGCCGTCCGGGCTCAGCCCGACCCGGGTGTAGGCCATCGTGAACGAGGCGGATTCGGCGGCGAGCACCAGATCGCCCGCGATCGCCAGGCTGAAGCCGGCGCCGGCGGCGGCGCCGTTGACGGCGGTGACGAGGACGGCGTCCATGCGGGCGAAGGTCGAGATGGCGCGGTGCAGATCGTCGGCGACGCCCTTGATGAAGCGGCCCCGGCTGGGTGCGGTGGCGAAGGCCTTCAGATCGCCTCCCGCGCAGAAGAACCGACCGGACCCGGTGAGCACGACGGCCTTGGTCGCGGCGGTGTCGCAGCGGGCGGCGGCGTCGGCCAGTTCGGCGGTCATGGTGTCGTTCATGCCGTTGGCGGCGTCCGGGCGGTTGAGGGTGATCCGGGCGACGGATCCCGACTGATCGAACGCGATGGTTTGGTATTCGCTCACACCGGGACTGTAGCGATGCTCGTCGACCGTGGTCGTTCACCTTCGTGTGGCACGCTTGCCGCATGTCTGGCAAGAAGACGAAGCCCGCCCGTTACGCCGAGGTCGAGCGCAAATTCGAGGTGGTGGATGCGACCGTATCGCCGTCCTTCGAAGGGCTTTCGGCGGTGTCGTCGGTCGAGCGGCGGCCGGTCGAGCACCTCGACGCCGTCTACTACGACACACCGGGCCACGATCTGGCCGCCCACCGGATCACGCTGCGCCGGCGCACCGGCGGAACGGACGCGGGCTGGCACCTGAAGCTGCCGGCAGGTCCGGACGCGCGTACCGAGGTGCGGGCTCCGCTCGGTGACGGCGACACGGACGTGCCCGACGAACTCCGCGACATCGTGCTCGCGATCGTCCGGGACCGGCCGCTGGCACCAGTGGCGAGGATCAGCACCGAGCGCACGATCGACATGCTGCACGACGCGAACGGCGATCCCGTCGCCGAATTCTGCGATGACCGGGTGACGGCGTCGGCCGGTGACGACGGTCCCGAACAGCAGTGGCGCGAATGGGAGCTGGAGCTGACCGAGCACGCGCAGCACACGCCGGAATTGCTCGACCGGTTGGCCAACCGACTCCTGGATGCGGGTGCGGGTCCCGCCGGACACGGCTCGAAGCTGGCCCGGGTGCTCGACACCGGCAGCGGTGGTGACGAGGAGGTCTCCACCCGCAAGGACGATCCGGTGCACCGCGCGGTCGCCGAATTGGTCGACGATCTGGTGGCCTGGGACCGCGCGGTGCGTGACGACGTCGAGGACTCGGTGCATCAGATGCGGGTCACGACGCGCAAGATCCGCAGCCTGCTGCAGGCCTCGGAGTCCGCGTTCGGCATCTCCGACGACGCGTGGGTGCTCGACGAGTTGCGTCAGCTGGCGGGATTGCTCGGGGTGGCGCGCGACGCCGAAGTGCTCGCGGAGAAGTACGAGAAGGCGCTGGACTCCCTGCCGTCCGAATTGGTGCGGGGCCCGGTGCGGGAACGGCTGGTCGACGGCGCGCGGCGGCGCTATGAGGCGGGCCGGCGCCGGTCGCTGGTGGCGATGCGCTCGCAGCGGTACTTCCGGCTGCTCGACGCCCTCGACGGTCTGGTGAGTGCGAATCCGGCCGCTGCGACGGACGGCTCCGCAGCGGAGCCGGTCACGATCGACCGCTCGTACAAGCGCATCCGCAAGGCGGCCAAGAAGGCGGGGCAGGCGACGGGCCACGAGCGCGACGAGTCGCTGCACAAGATCCGCAAGCGCGCCAAACAGCTGCGCTACACCGCCGCGGCCACGGGTTCGGCCAAGGTGTCGGACAAGGCCAAGGCCGTCCAGTCGCTGCTCGGCGACCATCAGGACAGCGTGGTCAGCCGCACCCACCTCAGCGAGCAGGCCGCCGCGGCCCATACCGCCGGCGAGGACACCTTCACCTACGGGGTGCTGTACCGCCTCGAGGACGAGATCGCCCAGAGCGCCGAGGAAGAGCTCGACGACGTGATGAGCTCTCTCCACAAGGCGGTGCGCAAGGCCGGCAAGAAGGGGAAGTGACGGGCGGACGAGCTGGCCTGTAAGCCGGATTCTGTTCTGCGATTCCCCGTTGCCGGGGACCCACAGCGGCGACCATCCATCTGGACACACCGTTGCCGGGTGCCTCGAGCGGCCTACCCGCAGGCTCGGGCGAGCAGCCCTCGAGCGCCTGCGCGACCGCACTCGCGTGCGGCCTTCTTGGCCTTGCTTCGGGTGGGGTTTGCCTAGCCACTCCGGTCACCCGGAATGCTGGTGCGCTCTTACCGCACCGTTTCACCCTTACCGCCGGAGCCCGAAAGCTCAGCGGCGGCGGTCTGTTTTCTGTGGCACTTTCCCGCGAGTCACCTCGGATTGCCGTTAGCAATCACCCTGCTCTGCGAAGTCCGGACTTTCCTCGAACCGTCTCCGGTCCGCGGCCGCCCGGCCAACTCGTCCGCCCCATTACGGTAGCGGGCCGCCACCGTCGCCGCGAACAGCCGTACTCGTAGAGCGCCGCGGGTGGCGCCTGTCTGGATCTCAGGACGCGCGGAGCCCGCCGAGATGATTCCGAATCCGCGTCTCGATGCGGCTGACAGTGACGGGTGTGGCACCGGGCCCCGGCGGCGCTGTCGAGCGGTACCGGGTGCCCGTCGGGGTGGTGAATACCGCGGTGTGGCCGGCCTTTTCGTCGCTCGCGGTGATCACCTGCCACCCCCGCACCTCTTTGATGTAGTTGCAGCGCTCGCACAAGCCCAGTCCGTTGACCGCGTTGGTCGGCCCGCCGCGGCGGTACGGGTGGGCGTGATCGGTGTGGCGGATCGGCGCGTCGCAGTACGGCGTCCGACAGGTCTGATCCCGCGCGGCGATGAACGCCGCCAACGCTTTCGGGAAGCGCCGCGCCCGCGACTCCATCGCGACCAACGCACCGGTGACCGGCTTGGCGTAGAGGCGGCGCAGCGCGGCTTTCGAGCGCGCATCGCCGGCGGCCTCGATGACCAGTCGACGCCCGACCGCCGCGGGAACAGGTCCGTGGCCCTGCACGACCGCGGGCGTCTCGTCGTGACCGAGCAGCGCCCCAGCGGTCATCACCACGTTCACCTCGACGGGCACCGGCACGTCGGCCGGGCGGCCGGTCACCCGCTCGACCATGGTGTCGGCCATGATCTGGTTACCGGTCCGGTCGTCGAAGGTGGTGTCGGCCGAACGTTTGAGCGCCGCGTACACGCTCACGCCCTGCGCCACCGGCAGCAGCGCCGTCACGTACGTCATGGCATCGGGCGCTGGCCGGATGCTGACCCTCCGCTCGGCGGGAGCGCGCGCCGCGCGGTCGACGACCGCATGCGGGTCGAGCCGGTAGGCGATCTTCTTGGCTTCCGCCTCGATCCGCTTGTTGCCCCACCCCTGCAATCTGGTCGGGTCGGCGCACAGTTCGTTGTCGAGGCGGCGCCGGTCGTTGACGCTCAGGCAAGCCGACTCCCGAACGATCAGGGTGGCCCGCCATTCGGAGAGACCTCCGGACTGCAGTGCGGCCAGGGTGTGGGGCATCTCGTGGACCAGCGCTTTGGCGAACCCGAGATGCTGATTGCCGTGGAACGGCGAGTCGGACCGAGCCAGGGCCACCTCGCTGGCGAGGCCACGACCCCGTTTCGCGGCGGGCACGCCTTCGTCGTATTCGCGCGCCCGCCGCGCGGCGTCCAGCGCCGCCGTCACCCTCGCCTGACCGGCCGCGGCGGCGGATTTTATGCGCTCCAGCTCGGCGATCCGAGCGATCAAATCCGCCTCGTCTGCGAGCGGATTCACCGCCGCCAACTCCAGGACTTCGAACATACGTTCACCCTAGACCGGCCCTCCGACAAGTCGGGGCGACGTCGGGTTACCCGGCCCTGACGCCGCTCGACGCCGCCGAGCCCTCGCCCGACGCACCCTCGTCCGACGCGCCGCTGTCCTCCTTCGCCGGCTGATCACCCTTCGCCGCGCCGTGGCCGCGGGTGGGCGAGCTCGCCACACCGGATGCCGCCGGGGCGTCCGCGCTCTCGGACGAGGAATCCGCTCGGGTGTCGGCCTTCGCCTCACCCTTCGAGGGACGGACGGTCGGGGTCGACGCGGCCTCGGAGTCGGGCTTGTCCACTGGCTTCTCCACCGGCTTCTCCACCGGCTTCTCCACCGGCTCTGTCGACAGCGTCACGGTTGGGGCGTCCGCAGCCGGGATCGCCGTGGCCGCGGCGTGCTCGACCCGCGTGAACGCCGTCACGTCCGGCGGCCTGATGGCGGTGGTGACGGTCTTGACGATCTGCTGGACGGCGGCCAGCGGGCCGCCGGTGTTGACGAAGAAGTTGCCGTCCGCGTCCGTCAGCAGGCCGGCCGAGCTCAGCAGCCCGCCCGCCTTGACCGGGATCCCCCCGGCTCCAACGAGCGGACCGAGATCCGGGCCGTAGCCGCCGTTCAGCAGTCCGTCGGCAACCACACCGGGCGTGGCCAGCAGCGCCGAGACCACCTTGACCGGATCGCCGGCACCCGCGGCGTTGATGATGTTCTGCACCGCGACGCCGAACGCCGCGGGTGTGCTGATGAGAGGAGCCACCAGTCCGCCGATCAGCAGCTGGGTCTCCAGCGAGCTCGGGTCGAAGGCGTTGACGACGTTCACCAAGTTCGACAGCGGTTGAGTGACCAGCTGCTGCAACGCCGGGAGCAGCTCGGTCAGCGGGAGGCCGACCACCAGCGGGATCTGCACCAGCGCGTCGGTCGCGCCGGAGACGTTGCCCGCCGCGAGATCCTCTGCGGCCGTCGCCAACAGCTCCTGCGCAGCCGACAGCGCCTCACCGAGGCCCGTCGTCTCCACCGCGTCCGCCAGGGCACCGATGCCACCGATCTGGTTCAGCACCACCTGCTGCAGCAGCTCAAAGGGCCGGGCGTTGGCCACCAGCGTCCCGGTGTTGTCGATCGCGTCCGAGAACAGATGGCCGTAGACCGCGAGCGGATCGGACGCAGCCGTCAGAGCCACGTCGGCGAGTACCTCTGACCGAAGTTGGACGTCGGCGACGGGTGCGACCGCAGACGCGATGACGACCCCCGCTCCGACGATTGCGACGCCCGCCGTGAGACGTGGACGAACGGCTACCTGCATGTGAAACCCCTTGACTGTGTGACCGCACGAGCGGAACTTACTTGCGAGTAGGTTTCGCAAGCGCGACTGACTCAATCACCCCCGGCGGCCCCTTGCCATCGCACGAATTGATGAACTTTCTCGGGCTCGGCTGCCGCCGGGCGCCTCACCCGTTCATATGGCTCCGGGCGCGCTGCCAGGACTTTCACAGGTCGACAACGGAAAGAATTCTCGCGTTCGCGCGTTTTCCCAATGTCGGGACTTCGGATGAGATGAGCGGTTGGATGGCGCAACTGGCGCTGAAAGGGCGCAGTCAGGCGATGGCGCAGGCGCTCGACGCGTTACGCCGGGCCGAACGCACCGGCCAGGGCGCGCTCGTCGCCATCACCGGCGAAGCGGGCATCGGTAAGACGGCCGTGCTGCGTGCGCTGGTGGCCGAAGCCGCGCGCGCCGGTTTCCGCACCGGCAGCGGCAAGGCCGAGGAGGGCGACCAAATCGCCCCTGGTGCACCGCTTTTGGTTGCGTTGCGATCGGGTCCACAACCTCTGCTGCCCGGCGACGCCTTCGCCAGTCTCGCGCCGCTGTACGACCGTCCGCTGTGGCTGGTCGATCGGATCAGTTCGCTGCTGGAAGAGCTCGCCGTCCACGGCCCGGTGCTGATCGCCATCGACGACCTCCAGTGGGCGGACCGGATGACGAGGTTCGCCCTGCGGGTGCTGCCGGGTCGCCTGGCCGGATCGCCAGTCGTCTGGGCCGTCACCAGCCGCCGGCCCGCCGAGGCGCTGGAGGAGGCGATTGCCGGCAACGACGACGCCGCCACCCTCACCCGGATCCACCTCGGTCCGCTGTCGGTCGACGCGATCACCGACCTCGCCGCAGAGCGGTTGGGCACAGCGCTGTCGCCGCAGATCCGGCGTCTCCTCGACGGGGTCGGCGGCAACCCGTTCTGGGCGGTTCAGGTGGTGGACGGCCTGGCGGGCCGCCCGGACGCGGGTGCAGACCTCCCGGATTTGAATGCGCTGCTGTCCTCGGGCGTGCGCAGCCGGATGGCCGGGCTCTCGGAGTGCGCCGCGACGCTGGTGCGGCTGGCGGCGGTGTGGGGCCGGGGGCTGCCGATATCCGACGCGGCCCACCTGCTCGGGGACCTGTCGCACACCGAGGTCGAGCCGCTCGTCGCCGAGGGTGCGGCCCAAGGACTGCTCGACCATGCCGACGGCGAGGTGTACTTCCCCCACGACCTGGTCCGGGAAGCTCTCTACACCGCTATCGCGCCGCAAGATCGCCGTGCGATGCACCGGCGATGCGCGCGCTACCTCGTCGACGACGGCGGCCGGGCCCTGGCTGCCGCGGTGCACTTCCGCGCCAGCGCGACTCCGGACGACGACGAAGCCGTGCTCGCGTTGCTGCGCGCGGCTGACGAGTGTGCGGTGTCCATGCCCGAACAGGCCGCCGACCTGGCAAGAACCGCCTTCGGCCTGACCTCTGCGGCCTATCCGCTCTGGCACACCGCAGGTGAGCGGGCGATCCAGGCGTTGGTCGATGTCCGACGCGAGACCGAGGCGCTGGCGATCGCCGAGGACCTGCTGGCCGCGCCCGCGCCGCCCGAGACCGAAGCTCGCGTCGCGTTGCAGACCTGCCGTGCGCTCTGGTGGACGGGTGACTGCGTGGCGATGGAACGCCGCGCGCAGGCCGCCCTGATGCTCGACGGCATCTCCCCCGAGTCACGCGCCCGGCTGTGTGGGGCCGTCGCGCTGGCCGCCTCGAGGACCCGCCCTTCCCGCGCGGCCGCGATGGCCCGCGACGCGCTCTCCGAGGGCCGCCGGGTCGGTGACGGGTACGCACAGCGGTTGGCCGTGGTGGCCCAGATCGAAGTCGCCCGCAATGAGGGGCGTCACCAGCTGGCCCTGCACCGCTTCGCCGACCTGCGGAGGCTGTCCGACACCGCATATCAGGCCGAGGAGATCCGCACGCTGCAGCACCTCGACCGCTACGACGACGCCGAGGCGATGCTGGCCAAGATCCGCGAGGCGCACGAGGACGTGGACGCATTGCTTCCCTCGATGCTCTACGCGCAGATGTGGCAGGACCACAACCTGGCCCGGTTCGACGCTGCCGAAGCCGGCGCGCGAACTCTGCTGCGGCTGTCCGACGAGACCGGCAACCACTGCTTCCGCCTCAACGCCCGCATGGTGCTCGCCGCGGTCGCCACCTACCGGGGCGACCGGGCTGCCGTGACGACCTGGTTGACCGGACTCGAGGACGACGGCGCCAGCGACCGGCGAGGTACCCGGATACAACTCATGCAGGGGTGGTTGCGGGCCGGCACCGGTGATCTCGAGGCGGCGTTGGAGACCCTGGTGCCCCTGCTCGACAGCGCGGTCGAGTTCCGCGATCCGTGGCCGTGGTCACCGCCGTGGTTACGGATCATGGCGCGCATCGCGCTGGCGGCAGGCAGGCCCGACGTCGCCCGCACCGCGGCCGACATGGCCGACATCGCCGCCCACCGCAATCCGGGCGTGGCGACGCTGGAGGGCACCGCGCTCCATCTCCGCGCATCGCTCCGCGAGGACCCCGAGACGTTCGCGAGCGCCGTTGCCGTGCTGAGAAAATCGCCACGGCCGATGCTTGTGGCCGATGCGCTGACCGATCTGGGCGCGAGCCTGCTGGCGCACCACCGCACCGACGAGGGCGTCGCCGCGCTGAGCGAGGCGGCTCAGATCTACGGTCGCACCGGCGCCGTATCGGGCAGCCGGGCGGTGTCGGAGATCCTGCGCGCCAACGGCGTTCGCGACATCCGGGTCGGCACCCCCACGCGCAGGCCGCAGGCGGGTTGGGACGCTCTGACGCCGACGGAACTGAGGGTCGTCGAGCTGATCAGCTCGGGTCACACGAATCGGTCGGCGGCCGCCGAACTCAGCGTGTCCCCGAACACCGTCAACACCCACCTGCGGGCGGTCTTCCGCAAGCTCAGCGTCCGGTCGCGGGTGCAGCTGACGATTGCCTACCGCGACGCAGCACGATGACGTTGTCAGAGATCGTCGCCACCTGACCATCGGGTCCGGTCATCTCCCGTTCGACAGCCTCGACACGCAACCGCTCCCACCGCTCAGGGTCCAGAGCCAAACCCTCGAGCACCTCGTGCACCGACGGGAAGTGGTGATGATGGCCCTCGTGCATGCCGGACGGAGCAGAGCCGTGGTCGACGAGCACGAACAACCCGCCCGGCGCGACCCTCTCGGCCACGCGGCGCAGCACGGCGTCGCGGTCCCAGTCGTACGGACAGTGCAGGAACTGGACCGACCCCAGATCGAACTGTCCGTCGGGCAGGCTGACCGACAGGTCGTGACGTTCGAACGAAATGCGTTCGGCCACCCCGGCTCTGGCGGCATCCTCGGCCGCCCGGTTCAGCGCGGTCTCGGACACGTCGACCCCCACCACGCGCCAACCGTGTCGGGCCAGCCAGATCGCGTCCGCACCCTCACCGCATCCGACATCGAGCGCCGTTCCCGGCGAGAGGGTTTCGGCGATCTCGGCCAGCCGCGGGTTCACCCGGCCACTCCACACGCGGTGCTTCGCACCGTAGTGCTGCTCCCAGAACTCGACGCTCATGCCGGCACCGGCAATCCGTAATCGTCGGCGAGCAGGCTCTGCACCGTGGCCGCCGCCGCCTTCGCACCGGCCGCGATCGCCGCGGCGACCTGCGGCATCTGCACGGTGACGTCACCCGCCGCGAACACCCCCGCCACCGACGTGCGGCCGAACTCGTCGACCCACACCGCGTCTTCCGCCATCGGATTGCCTGAATTGAGGCGCACGCCGAGCCGCTCGGCCAACGCCGACCGCTGGCGCATGACAGGCGCGGCCATCAGGCCGCCGCGGGCCAGCACCGCGCCGTCGGAGAACACGATCTCGACGCCGTTCGGCACGCCGCGGACCTCCGCGACCGCCCTCGTGTCGACGGCGATCCCCGCCGCGCTCACCAGCGCGAACTCGTCCTCGGTCAACGAATCGGTGAGTAACACGATGTCATCGCTCCAGCCACGCAGCATCAGCGCCGCGTGCACCGCACGCCCGCCAGACGCCATCGCGGCCAGTGGCGCGTCCCGCATCTCCCAGCCGTGGCAGAACGGGCAGTGAAACACCGTGTCGCCCCAGAGATCCGCCAGGCCGGGCACATCCGGCAGGCGGTAGTCCATGCCCGTTGCGAGCAGCAGGCGGCGCGCGGTCGCCGCGCCTCCGTCAGCCAACCGGACCGTGAACAGCTCACCGCGTTCCGCGTCGACCACCTCCCCGGTGCGCACTTCGACGGTCGGATACCGCTCGAGTTCGCGGCGTCCGGTGGCGTAGAGCTCGGCGGGCGGCCGCCCGTCCTGGCCCAGCAGCCCTCCGATGCCGTGCGACACCGCATTACTCGGCGCTCCCGCATCCACCAGCAGTGTCCGTCGGCGGGCCCGTCCCAGAACCAGTGCGGCACTCAACCCCGCCGCGCCGCCGCCCGCGATCACGCAATCCCAGATGTCGTCCATGACTCGAGGTTGCCCCGCTCGGCATAAAAGTGCCAAGCTTGTTTGCCATGCAGGCAAACCAGGAAGACAGCGTCGATCAGCGTGTCCGCAGACGGCTGCGGGAGTTGCGGACCCAGCGCGGACTCACCCTCGAGGAGGTCGCGACCAAATCCGCGATCGACGTCTCCACGCTCAGTCGGCTGGAGTCCGGTAAGCGCAGGCTGGCGCTGGACCATCTGCCGCGGCTGGCCGCGGCCCTGTCGGTGACCACCGATGAACTCCTGCGCGCCCCCGAGGCCGAGGACCCGCGTGTCCGCGGCGAATCACACACCCGCGACGGGGTGACGTACTGGCCGCTCACCCGGCAGGGGCCCGCGAGCGGCTTGCACGCCTACAAGATCCGCGTCAGCGCCCGGCGCCGGAAGCCGCCCCCCGAGCTCCCCGTGCACGAGGGTCACGACTGGCTGTACGTGCTGTCCGGGCGGTTGCGGCTGCTCCTCGGGGAGCGTGACTTCATCGTCAAACCTGGTGAGGCCGTTGAGTTCTCGACGTGGACACCACACTGGTTCGGTATCGTCGACGGGCCCGTGGAGGCGCTGGCCATCTTCGGCCCGCACGGCGAGCGGCTACACCTGCGCGATTAGAGATACGCGGTCTGGTTCACCAGGCGGACCGACGAACCTCCGTCGGGATAGAACTCGGCGATGCTCAGCGACGCCAGATCCAGGTGCAGCCGGTAGAGGATCCCCGGTCCGGCATCCAGCGCCATGCGCAGCATCGTCTTGATGGGCGTGACGTGTGAGACCACCAGCACCGTCGACGCGCCGTATTCGGCGAGGATCCGGTTGCGCGCCCGGCGGACCCGATGGGCGACGGTGTCGAAGCTCTCCCCGCCGGGCGGGTCGACCGACGTATCGCGCAGCCACCTGCCGTGCAGGTCCGGATCGCGTTGACCGGCCTCACTGAACGTCATTCCCTCCCATGCGCCGAAGTCCGTCTCGATGAGGTCTTCGTCCACCGTGACGTCGAGGCCCAGCGCCTTGGCGGCCGCCGTGGCGGTGTCGTGGGCACGTTGCAGCGGTGAGCTGATGACGGCGTCGATGTCGCCGCGCGCCGCGAGGTGAGCCGCGGCAGCCTCGGCCTGTCTGCGTCCCAGTTCGGTGAGCGCCGGGTTCCCGCGACCCGAATACCGTCGCTCCACCGACAGTTCGGTCTGCCCGTGCCGCAGCAGCAGCAACCGGGTCGGCGCTCCGCGGGCTCCGGTCCAGCCCGCCGGTGAGATGCGCACCTCGGTCGACGCCTGCTGATCGGCGACCTCGGCGCCAGTCTGGATGCCCGCCGCGGCGTCCATGGCCTCGTTGGCCAACCGGTCGGCGTGGGAGTTGCGGGCCCGCGGGATCCACGCGTAAGTGACGTGGTCGAACTGCTGGGCCAGCCCGCGCGCTTCCTGGTGCAGCGCAATGAGATCCGGATGCTTGACCTTCCAGCGGCCCGACATCTGCTCGACCACCAGCTTCGAATCCATCGACACCGCGACGTCGGTCGCCCCGACTTTCGCCGCCTCGGCCAGACCGGCGATCAGACCCCGGTATTCGGCGACGTTGTTGGTCGCCACCCCGATCGCCTGCTTGGCCTCGGCGAGCACATCCCGTTCGGGCGAGAGCACCACCGCGCCGTAGCCGGCCGGTCCGGGGTTGCCCCGGGATCCGCCGTCGGCCTCGACGAGCACCTTCACTTGCCGAATCCCGACACCCGGATCAGGATGGCGCTGCATTCCGGGCAGCGCAGGACCTCGTCGTCGGGGGCGGCCGTGATCCGGGACATCTCCCCGCGGTCGATCTCGAGCCGGCAGGCGCCGCACCGGTGGCCCTGCAGCTGACCGGCCCCCGGCCCGCCGCGGGCGCGCTGCCGCTCATAGGCGTCGAACAGGTCCGCGGGCAACCCCGCGGCCAGCTCGGATCGTCGCGTCGAGCCCTCGTCGCGCGCCCGGTCGAGCTCGCCGACCGCATCGGCGAGCGCCTGCCGCGTCGCCGCGACGGACTCCTCCAGTTCGGCGACCCGTGCCTGCGCCTCGGCGCGTTGGCCGGCGAGTTCCTCGCGGCGCTCCATCACCTCGATCAACGAATCCTCCAGGCTGGCCTGGCGGCGCTGCAGCGTCTCGAGCTCGTGCTGCAGATCCCCGACCTGCTTGGCGTTGACGGTGCCGCCGCCGATCAATGCGCGGTCGCGGTCCTCGCGCTGGCGCACCGCGTCGATCTCAGACTCGAACTTCGCGACCTGCTCGTCGAGGTCCTCGATCGCCAAATTCAGCGCCGCGGCGCTGTCCTCGGCCGCCCGCTGCTCGGTGCGCACGGCGTCGAGCTGCTGCTGTTCGGGCAGGTTCTTCACTCGGTGGGCGATGCGGGCCAGCTCGGCATCCACCCCCGCCAGTTCGAGCAGCGAATGTTGCTGCCAGACATCAGCTTTCACTTGAACCCCCACAACTTCCCAGATTCCACGGATCAGTGCGGATGTCGCACACCTGCACGTCCAGCCGGTGGCCGAAATGGTCGCTCAGCACGCCCGCAGCCTGTGCGCACCACGGGAACTCGCTCGCCCAGTGCGCGACGTCCACCAGCGCGACCGGAGAGGTCCGCCGATGTTCGTCGGCCGGGTGATGGCGCAGATCCGCGGTGACATATACGTCGACGCCGGCGCGGGTGACGGCGCCGAGCAGCGAATCCCCCGCTCCCCCGCACACCGCCACTCGGCTGACCGTCAGATCCGGGTCGCCGGAGGCGCGCACACCCCACGTGGTGTCGGGTAGCCCCCGTTGCACACGCGCCACGAACGCCGACAACGGCTCTGGCTGCGGCAGGGTGCCGAGCCGGCCGAGACCGACGTCGCCGGGAATCGGGGCGATGCTGAAGATGTCGAATGCCGGCTCCTCGTACGGGTGCGCGGTCCGCACGGCCTGCAGGACGTCCCTGCGGAGGCGGGCCGGTGCGATCACCTCCACCCGATCCTCGGCGACGTGCTCCACCGACCCGACCCGGCCGATGGCCGGTTCGGCCCCGTCGTGGGGCAGGAACTGTCCGGTCCCGGCGACACTCCAGCTGCAGTGCGAATAGTCGCCGATCTGGCCGGCGCCCGCCGCGAAGACGGCATCGCGCAGCCGGTCGGCGTCCTCGGTGGGCACGTACACCACCCACTTGTCGAGGTCGTCGGACGACGGCACCGGTGAGAGCACCGCCTCGACCGTTAGGCCGAGCGCCGCGGCCAAGGCATCGGACACTCCGGGCGCCGCCGAATCGGCGTTGGTGTGGGCGGTGAACAGCGCGCGCCCGGTCCGGATCAGGGAATGCACGAGCGCGCCCTTGGCGGTGTGGGCGCCGACGGTGTCCACCCCGCGCAGCAGCAGCGGATGGTGGGCCAGCAGCAGGCCACCCGCCGGCACCCGGTCGACGACGGCGGCGGTGGCGTCCACCGCGATGGTCACCGAGTCGACGGGCTCGTCGGGGTCTCCGCAGACCAGGCCCACCGAGTCCCACGACTCGGCCAGCCGGGGCGGATACGCCGCGTCCAGCACCTCGATGACGTCGGCCAGCCGCACACTCACAGCACGACCCTAGTGCGCGCGACGGGAGGCCTGGCGGCACGACCCCGCACATCGGGGACAATGGTCTGCGTGACCGATACGCTCGACCGCTCGACCACGACCCGCCCGCAGCTGGTGCTGTTCGATCTCGACGGCACCCTGACCGATTCTGCGCAGGGCATCGTCGCGAGCTTCCGGCACGCACTCGGTGAGGTGGGCGCCCCGGTTCCCGAGGGTGACCTGGCCGCCCGGATCGTCGGCCCGCCCATGCACCACACGCTGTCCGGCCTGCTCGGCGACCGCGCCGACGCCGCGATCGCCGCATACCGCGCCGACTACACCTCCCGCGGCTGGTCGATGAACCGGACGTTCGACGGCATCCCGGCGCTGTTGGAGGATCTGCGTGCAGCCGGCGTGCGGCTCGCCGTGGCCACCTCGAAGGCCGAGCCGACGGCCCGCAGGATCCTGACCCACTTCGCTCTGGACGAATTCTTCGAGGTCATCGCCGGCGCCAGCCCCGACGGGACGCGCTCCCTCAAGGCCGACGTCGTCGCCCACGCATTGGCCCAACTCCAGCCGCTGCCCGACCGGGTGGTGATGGTCGGCGACCGGTGGCACGACGTCGAGGGCGCCGCGCGACACGGCATCGACACCGTGGTGGTCGGCTGGGGCTACGGCGCCGCCGACTTCGCGGAGCCCACGGACGTGGCTGCGCTCGCCCATGTGGACACGGTCGAGGATCTGCGCGAGGTGCTCGGTGTCTGATTCCTCGTATGCCCTGCACGTGACGTTCGTGTGCTCGGGCAACATCTGCCGTTCCCCGATGGCGGAGAAGATGTTCGGCCACCAGCTCGAAGAACGCGGGCTGGCCGGCGCGGTGCGGGTGTCCAGCGCGGGAACCGGCGGCTGGCATGCCGGTGATCCCGCCGACCGCAGGGCCGTGCACGTACTGCGGGAACACGGCTATCCCAGCGGCCACGAGGCGGCCCAACTCGACGACGATCACCTCTCCGCCGATCTGGTGGTGGCCCTGGGCCGCAACCACGTGCGCCTGCTCGTCGATCTCGGCGTACCGACCGACCGGGTCCGGATGCTGCGGTCCTTCGATCCGCGCTCGGGCGCGCATGCGCTGGACGTCGAGGACCCCTACTACGGCACGCAGGACGATTTCGAGGACGTGTTCGCGGTCATCGAACGGGCGCTGCCCGGGCTACACGACTGGGTCGACGAGCAACTGGCGCTGCGCGGGGTGCCCGGCTGATGCGGCGCTGGGCGTTCGTGTTCAAGCCGGTGTGGCTGGCGCTGTTCGTCGTGGTGCTCGGCTTCGCCTACCTGTGCTTCACCGTGCTCGCCCCCTGGCAGCTGGGCAAGAACACCACGACCGCCCGGGAGAACAGTCAGATCTCCCGCTCGCTGACCGCCGAACCGGTGCCGGTGACCACGGAGCTGCCGGAGCAGGATTCGTCCGCCCCCGACGAACAGTGGCAGCGGGTGACGGCGACCGGCCGCTATCTGCCCGACGCGCAGGTGCTGGCCCGGCTCCGGGTCATCGACGGCAACCCGGCGTTCGAGGTGCTGGTGCCGTTCGCCGTCGACGGCGGCCCCACCGTGCTGGTGAACCGTGGCTACGTCGAGCCGGTGAACGGTTCGCAGGTGCCACCCATCGATGCCGTCCCGACCGGGACGGTCACCATCACCGCCCGGCTGCGCGATCCGGAGCCCGTTCCGCCGGGTAAGGAACCCCTGCGGGACCAGGGAATCCAGGTCTACGCGATCAACCCGGGCCAGATCTCGGCGCTGACCGGGGTGCCGTTGACGGGCTCGTATCTGCAGCTGGTCGAAGATCAGCCGGGCGGGCTCAGCGTCATCCCGCTGCCGCACCTCGACGCCGGACCGTTCCTGTCCTACGGCATCCAGTGGATCGCGTTCGGGATCATCGCCCCGATCATGCTCGGCTACTTCATCTACGCCGAGATCCGCCAGCGCCGCCGCGACAAGGCCGCGGCCGCCGAAGCCGACAGCGCGCCGCAGACGGTCGAGGACCGGATCGCCGACCGGTACGGCCGGCGGCGCTGACGCCGACGACCGCGAGCACTCCCGCCGCGATCTGCACCGCCTGCGACAACCGCACCGCCCGCCGCAGATCGGCCACCCGCGGAGCCGGGCCGTCGCCCAGGGTCGGCCGGATCTCCAGCTGATGGGCGTACTGCGTCGGCCCACCGAGCCGCACGCCCAGCGCCCCGGCGAACGACGCCTCCGCGACGCCGGCGTTGGGGCTCGGATGGCGTCGTGCGTCCCGCCGCCACGCGGTCAGGGCGGCGCCCGATGACCCGCCGATGAGCGGTGCGCACCCGACTGTCACCAGACCTGTCACCCGCGCCGGCAGCAGGTTCAGCACGTCGTCGCATCGCGCGGCGGCCCAGCCGAACCGCGCATAGCGCGGGGAGCGGTTGCCGATCATGGCGTCGAGCGTGTTGGCGCCGCGGTACACCAGCACCCCGGGCACGCCGGCCAGCGCCGCCCACACCAGCGGCGCGACGTGTGCGTCGGAGGTGTTCTCGGCGATCGACTCGGCGGCCGCCCGAGCCAACCCCTCGGCGTCGAGCGCCGCGGGGTCGCGGCCGCACAGCGATGGCAGCAGACCGCGGGCGCCGTCGCTGTCACCGCCTTCGAGCAGGCCCGACATCTGCGAACCGACCGAGCTGAGCGACGTGCCGCCGAGCGCGACGTACGTCGCGACGGCCGTGACGGCGGCGGTGGACACCACCCCCCGGCGGGCCGCCCAGCGCTCGGCCGTGACGCCGGCGACCGCGAGCGCGGTCAGCAACGCCCCGGTGTGCAGCGCGCCGGCGGTCCGGGAGTCCGCGTAGGTGGTGCGCTCCAGAGCTGCTGCCGCAGAACCGAATCCGGCGACGGGGTGGCCGCGGCGCGGATCACCCAGGACGGCGTCGGCCACGAACCCGGCGGCGATACCCAGCGCCCGGCCTGCGTCGTGCTGTGAAGGCATCACGGCAGCGTCTCACAGTGTCGGGTCTCGTAACCCGTCGTGAGCCAGTAGACGGTTCGGTCCAGCGCCGGAACGATGTCGGTGACGGCGATCTCCCCGATTGCGAACCGGCCCAGCAGCCCGAAAACCACATTGGACAGCACCGTGTCGAGGTCACGAATGAACGCCTCGTCGACGTCACCGAGCACCGCCAGGCCCGTCGGCGCCACAATGTCCAGACCCCTGCGGAACAGCAGCTGCCCGTTCGGCGAGGACCGGGCACGGAAGAACGCGGTCAGCATCCCGGGATTGCGCTCCCACGGCTCGAAGAGCGCCCGGAGCATGCGCATCATCCCCGTGTACAAGGATTCACCGGCCACCGGTTCCGCCTCAGCCAGACCTGAGTAGCGGTTGTCGTCCATCCACTTCTGCAGCGCGGCCACGATGAGGTCGTCGCGGGTGGCGTGGCGCTTGTAGATCGTGGCCAGGGAGGTTCTCGCCCGGCGCGCGACCTCGCGCAATTGGACGGCGTCGTAGCCGTCGGTTTCGAGGATCTCGACGACCACAGCCAGGATCGGGTCGTGACCGTCGGTCATTGCGCCCCCTTGCCGCTTCCGAGTAACCCGGTTACTGTACCGGCAGTAACCGGGTTACTCAGTATCGGCACGGTCGGCACAACGAAGCGAGGGCCAGTGGGATCTCTTGACGGAAAAGTCGCGTTCATCACCGGCGTGGCTCGCGGCCAGGGGCGCAGCCACGCCGTGCGGCTGGCCGCCGACGGCGCGGCCATCATCGGTGTGGACATCTGCGCCGACATCGCATCCAACGGTTATCCGATGGCGAGCCGCGACGAACTCGACGAGACCGTCGACCTGGTGAAGGCGCAGGGTGGCAAGATTCTCGGCTCGGTGGCCGACGTCCGCGATTTCCACGCCGTGAAGGCCGCGTTGGACGCGGGAGTCGAGCACTTCGGTCGGTTGGACGCTGTACTCGCCAACGCCGGAATCGCGTCGATGGCGTTCCGGGAGTTGACGATCGACGAAGAGCTCGGGATGTGGTCCGACGTGGTGGACGTGAACCTGAACGGCGCCTTCCACACCGCCAAGGCGGCGATCCCGCACCTGATCGCCGGAGATCGCGGCGGGTCGATCGTGTTCACCAGTTCGACCGCCGGCCTGCGCGGCTTCGGCGGCCTCCAGGGTGGCGGACTCGGTTACGCCGCGTCCAAGCACGGCATCGTGGGCTTGATGCGCACACTGTCGAACGCCCTTGCGCCGCACAGTATCCGCGTCAACACGATTCATCCGACGGCGGTGAACACCATGATGGCGACGAATCCTGCCATGACTGCGTTCCTGGAGCACTATCCCGGCGGCGGGCCGCACCTGCAGAACCCGATGCCGGTTGGGCTGCTCGAACCCGAAGACATCAGCGCCGCCGTCGCGTATCTGGTCTCCGACGCCGCCCAGTACGTCACCGGGGTCACCTTCCCCGTCGACGCCGGCTTCTGCAACAAACTATGAGCGGGCGCGTCGCGGGCAAACGGGTCCTGGTCACCGGCGCCGCCAGGGGGATGGGCCGCAGTCACGCCGTGCGGCTGGCCGAGGAGGGCGCCGATCTGATCTTGGTGGACATCTGCGAGTCTCTGCCTGAGATCGAGTACCCGCTGTCGTCGCACGACGATCTCGACGAGACCCTTCGGCTCATCGAGGCCATCGGCCAAAGGGCGGTGAGCTACATCGTGGACGTGCGCGATGCGGAGGCACTGTCGGCGGCCGTCGTCGACGGGGTGTCGGTTCTCGGTGGGCTCGAGGCGGCCGTCGCCAATGCCGGGGTGCTGACGGCGGGTACGTGGGACACCACCACCACTCAGCAGTGGCGGACAGTGCTGGACGTCAACCTCATCGGCACGTGGAACACGTGCGCCGCCGCGCTGCCCCACCTGGTGGAGCGCGGCGGCAGCTTGATCAACATCAGCTCTGCCGCGGGGATCAAGGGCAGTCCCCTGCACACCCCGTACACGGCATCGAAACACGGGGTCGTCGGCATGAGCAAGGCATTGGCCAACGAGGTTGCCGCGCTGGGGGTTCGAGTCAACACCGTGCACCCCACCGGGGTGGAGACGGGCATGCAACCCGCTTCGCTGCATGAGCTGTTGGTCGACAAGCGCCCGGATCTGGCGCCCATCTTCCAGAACGCACTCCCGATCATCATGGCCGAGGCCGTCGACATCAGCAACGCCGTGCTGTTCCTGGTCTCCGACGAATCCCGGTTCGTCACCGGCCTGGAGTTCAAGGTGGATGCAGGAGTGACGATCCGATGACCACGCCCGACGCCAGACTCGTACGTGGCCGACGCGCCTTCGCCGAGGTGATGACCTTCGACCCGCCCAGCGACTCCACCCCGGCGACGATCACGATGCTCGACTTCGTCTTCGCCGAGGTGTGGCAGCGACCCGCGTTGACACGTCGAGACCGCCGCTTCATCACCCTGCCGTGCGTCGCTGCCGCCGACGCTGAGGAGCCGCTCCGCGATCACGTGTACGCCGCATTGAACAGCGGGGATCTGACCATCGTGGAGATGCAGGAGACCGTGCTGCATTTCGCCGTGTACGCGGGGTGGCCGAAGGCATCTCGGTTCAACATGGTCGTCGACGAGGTGTGGGAGCGCATTCATCGCGAGCGGGGACGGCAAGCGCCGCCACCACCCCCGTTGCTCCCGCTCACCACGCCGAGCGATCCCGAGGCGCGCCTTGCGATCGGCGAGCAGTCGTTCAAGGACATCAACTGTCTGCCCTACGCGCCGTTGCGCGACAACCCTTTTCAGGGCGCCGGCATCTTGAACTTCGTGTTCGGCGAGATGTGGTTGCGGCCGGGACTGGGCATGAAGGAACGTCGACTCGTGACCGTCGCCTGCGTGGCGTTCCAGGACGCGCCGTACCCCATCGTGAGTCACGTCTACGCCGCGCTCAAGAGCCGCGACCTCTCCTTCGACGAAATCGACGAATTGGCATTGCATTTCGCCGCGTACTACGGGTGGCCGAAAGCCTCCCATCTGAATCAGGTCATCGCCGAGCAGAAGCTGCGCGTCACCGAGGAATGGTCGAGTGAAGATGGCGCGCAGTGCGACGACTGAGGTTGCCGGGCGGATCGCCGGCGTGACCTGCTGATCGACCTGGCTTTGGCAGGACTGATCGTCGGCGTCATCGAACACGCCGCCCAGCGCGGCTGGGGCACAGTGCTCACCGGTGGCCCCCGATTCGGTGGGCCCTCAGCTGTCGAACTCGATGCGCAGCTCGGTCAGCCCACGGAGCAGGAAGGTGGGCTCGTAGGCGTAATGGCGAGCTCCCGCGGGACCGTGGAACGCCTCGTCGATCCTGATCTCCCGCATGCGGTCGAGCAGGCGGCGCACCGTGATCTGACCCTCCACCCGCGCGAGCGGCGCCCCGGCACAGGTGTGGATGCCGCGCCCGAAGGCGATGTGCTCGCGAACGTTCTTGCGGTCCGGCCGAAACTCGTGCGGATCCTCGAACTTGTCCGGGTCGCGGTTGGCGGCGCCCAGACAGAGCATGACGACCGTGCCGGCGGGAAGATGGACGTCGCCCAGCGTGGTGGTCCTGCGCACCAGCCGGAAATCCACCTTCGTCGGGGAGTGCATCCGCAGCGACTCCTCGATGAAACTCGGGATGCGGTTGGGACTTTCGCGCAGCATCTGCTGGTATTCGGGGCGATCGCCGAGCGTCTGCACCGCGGCGCTGAGCAGTTTGGTGACGGTCTCCTGCCCGGCGGCGAACAGGAAGGTCGCCGGCTTGGCCACCTCGATCAGTTCGGGTGTGCTGCCGTCGGGATAGACCGCGGTCGCCATACCGGAGAGGACGTCGTCCTTGGGGTTGCGGCGGCGCTCTCCGAGATAGCCGACGAACCGGTCGTCGAGGTATTTGAGCGGATCGAGGCCGACCGGCTGCCCGTCCAGCGCGCCCACCCGTGTGCCGTCGCCGGGGTTCTCGGCGCCCAGCGCGGCCAGGAATTCCGGGCGGTCCTCCTCAGGCACGCCCAGCAGGTCGATGATCGCCGAGGTGGCGAAAGGTTTGGCGTACTCGGAGAGGAATTCGCAGCGTCCGTTGTCGATGAACTCGTCGATCTGACGATCCACGAGCTGCCACATGAAGTCCTCGTTCTCCTTGAGCCGCCGCGGCGTCAGCAGTTTGCTCAGCAGCGATCGCGCCTTCTCGTGCGCCGGCGGATCCATGACCACCATGTGCTCGTAGATCGGGAAGAGGTGCCGGTGCGCCTCGATCTGGGCCGAGATGTCGTCCCCCTCGGGGACGAAGGGCAGCGGTGGGAACGGTCCCCCGATCGCGTTGACCGCGGAGAACGACTCGTGGTCCTTGAACGCCGCCATGACCTCCTGATAGCCGGTCACCACGACCACGTCGTGATGCGGCTCCCTGACGACGGGCCCCTGCGCGCGCACGGCATCCCAGTAGTCGTACGGGCTCTGGCTCACATCGGGATCGGAGAAGAAGTCCACCGTCGCGAGATCGGGCACGGGCTGTCCTTTCGGTCAGAAGCTGATCGATCGACCAAGCCTCCCACTCGCATGCCTATCAAAATCGGATTGTCCGCGTCAATAGAGACCGTTGACAGGCGCGCTCACCGCCTCCATGCTTACTGATCGATCGATCAAACGAAAGAGGTGGATTCCATGGGTGGAAGGGTCGAGGGCAAGGTGGCTTTCATTACCGGCGCCGCACGGGGACAGGGGCGCAGCCACGCGGTGCGCCTGGCCGAGGAGGGCGCCGACATCATCGCCGTCGACGTCTGCGGGCCGATCAGCTCGCATACCGAGATCCCCGCGGCCACCCCGGACGAGCTGGCCGAAACCGCCGATCTGGTCAAGGGACTCAATCGCCGCATCGTGACCGCGGAGGTCGACGTGCGGGACTTCGATGCGCTCAAGACCGCGGTGGACGGCGGCGTGGAACAGCTCGGACGGCTGGACATCGTGGTCGCCAACGCCGGCATCGGCAACGGTGGCCAGACCCTTGACAAGACCAGCGAGGCCGACTGGACCGACATGATCGACGTCAACCTGTCGGGCGTCTGGAAGTCGGTCAAAGCGGCTGTGCCGCACCTGATCTCGGGCGGCAATGGCGGATCGATCATTCTCACCAGCTCAGTGGGCGGGCTGAAGCCCTACCCCCACACCGGCCATTACATCGCCGCCAAGCACGGCGTCATCGGATTGATGCGCACCTTCGCCGTCGAACTCGGCGCGCACTTCATCCGCGTCAACGCGGTATGCCCTACCAACGTCAACACTCCCCTGTTCATGAACGAGGGCACGATGAAACTGTTCCGGCCGGATCTGGAGAACCCGGGCCCGGACGATCTCGCCGTCGCGGCACAGTTCATGCACGTGCTGCCCGTCGGCTGGGTCGAACCGGTCGACGTCAGCAACGCCGTGCTGTTCTTGGCCTCGGATGAGTCGCGCTACGTCACCGGGCTACCGGTGACCGTCGACGCCGGCAGCATGTTGAAGTGATCGCCGAGCTATGAGCCCGACGCGAGGAAGGCGTCCGAATCGCCTTCCTCGCGTTCGAGCGCCGCGCGGTCGAACTTCCACATGTAGATGAAATACGCCGCACCGGCACCGATCAGGCCCAGGATGATGGCCATGGACGCCACCGTCGTATTCGAGACCAGCACCACGACCAGCGCCCCGACCACCCACACCAGCGCCGCGATCGCGATCGGCCTGTCGAAGCGCCCGAGATCGAATCCGCCGTTCCCGCGGACCAGCTTCCGCCGCGTCACCAGGTACAGCACCACCGTCATGGTGTAGAGCCCGATACCGATGACGGTGGCCGTCGCGATCAACTGGAACAACGCATCCCCCGGCAGCGCGGCCATCAGGATCACCCCGATGGCCAGCACGAGCAGCGTCGCCGGAATCGGGGTGTGGGTCTTCGGATTCACGCGCTGCATGACCCGGTGCGCGGGGAAGCGACCATCGCGGGCCATCGCGAAGATGTAGCGCGACGTCGAGGCGATGGCCACCAGGGCAGCGCCGTAGAAGGCCACTGCGATGACCGCGAGGAACGGCCGTTCCCAGGTGGGACCGAACTGTTGACGCATGATCTCGGCGACGGGTGATTCGCTTGCGGAGGCAGCGGGCAGGTCCTTGACGGCGATCGTCAGGATGATGAGGAAGACGAAGCCCAGTCCGGCGGAGGCCAGGACGGATCCGATGATGGCGCGGGGCACCGTGCGGGTGGCATCCTCGGCCTCTTCCGACATGTTCGCCGCGGTCTCGAAGCCGACCAGCGTGTTGAAGCCCATCAAGGTGGCGGCCATCAGGCCGCCGCCGATGGCGAAGTAGTGGGCGTTGCCCTCGGCCATGCCTCGGGAGAACAGGTTCTCGGTCTGTCCGTCGCCTGTCAGCACCACCACCAACGCGAACGCGCCGCCCAACACGAAGAGGATCACGATCTCCACCGCGACCGACAGCGAGTTGACCCAGCCGACGATCCGCGTGGCGGCGATGGCCAGCGCGGCTTGACTCACCAGAAGCGCCACGGTGATCAGCCGCCCGGTCGTCTCGTCGGGCGCCATACCGAACAGCGGCATCAGGCACTGCGTCGCCAGGGCATTGTCGATCGCGACGGGCGCGGTTACCGCGCCCAGGAACGCCATCCATCCGAAGGCCCACCCGACGCGCGGGTTCGCCAGGCGCGACGCCCACGAATAGCTGCCACCGCTCAGCGGTATGCGTGCGGCGAATTGCGCGTAGACCAGCGCCACCAGAAGCTGGCCCACCCCGATGAGGGGGAACAGCCAAATACCCACCGGCCCTGAACTTCTCAGCACATCGTCGTAGGTTGCGAAGATGCCCATCACGACGGACATCGACGCGAACGCGACGGCGAAGACCTGGAACCCGTTGAGCGACCGCTTCAGTTCGGGCTCGTAGCCGCAGTCGCGGCAGATCTCGTCAGCGACCTCGTCCCCGGCGGTGGTTTGCGTCATCGGTGCTCCTGGCCCTTCTGCTGCGGGTCTGCCGTCAGCCCCTGTTCGAAGTCGAAGATCCCGCACGGGTCGTAGTCGGCCTTGATTGCCTGCAGGCGGCCGACGTTGGCGCCCCAGTACGCCGTCTCCCAGTCGGTGACGCCGGCGTTCGGAACGTTGACGTAAGCGCCGTTCCCGTAGGGCGCCAACGCCGCCGAGACGTCGGCCACCCAGTCCAGACACGCTGCGGTCAGACGGTCGTCAGCCGGGGGGCCACCTCGGACACCCCAGCCCGCCCCAGGCTCCGCGTAGAACAACGCGTCGCGGTGGGCGAAGGCCGATCCCCCGGCCGGGGCGCTGGAGCGGACGGCACCGCCGAACGCGTTGGTGAAGTAGTTGCATTCCGCCGGCGCCGACGCCAACTTCGCCGCGAGCAGGTCGATCGCCTCGGCCGGGAAGGGGACAGAGACGAACTGCGAGGTGAATTTCCAGTTCGCGGGCTCGTCGTCGACTGGGATCTGGAACGCCGCGTAGGTGTCGGCCCACGGGGCGTCGGTGGCGACCACGGCGGGGCGGCCGATCGACAGGAGCGGCTTGAGCAGTTCGCGCGCCTCGGCTTCGGATCCGTCGGTGAGCACCGCGATCAGGACGACTGCCTCGCGCGTGGCCTCGAGCTGGCTGGTGAGGCGGTCGTCGGTGAACGGGGCGGTCCGCTGCCAGGTGTCGAATACGGTGCCGAAGTCGTCCAGGCCGGCCCAGGTCGCCACGACGTAGATCGCCTGCGCCAGAGGCTGAATCCGGTAGGTCAGCGACGTGACGATCCCGAAGTTCCCGTTGCCCGCGCCGCGTAGCGCCCAGAGCAGATCGGCGTGGTGCTGCTCGTCGACGACGAGCGGCGCGGCTCCGCCGTCGGCCGGTGCGGTCACGATCTCGGCGGCGAGGAGGTTGTCCGATGCCATGCCGTACGTGCGCGTGAGCAGGCCGAAACCCCCGCCCAGGGTCGCGCCGACGAGTCCGACGGACCCCTCCGTGCCGGTGGGCGCCGCGAAACCCTCGGCGCCGAGGGCGGTTACGGCCTCGAGCTGATTCAGTCCGGCGCCGACGGTGGCGGTGCGCGTTTCCCGGTCGATGGCAACGGACTTCATCTCGCTCACGTCGATGACGAGTCCGTCGTCGACGGCACTCCAGCCCTCGAGCGCGTGTCGTCCACTGCGAGCGCGGACCGGCATGCCCTGCCGCCGCGCCCACGCCAGCGCGTTGACGACATCGGCGGTCTCGCGCGCGAACACCACCGCGGCAGGACGGTGGGAGTGCAGCCGGTTCCAGCCCGCGCTGGCCTCGGCGTAGTCGTCATCGCCCGGACGGACCACCCGCCCGGTGAGCGTCGCCGTGGCGGCCTTGGTCATGCGGACTCTCCGGACGCAGAGGTTGGCTGCGACGGGTCTTTCCGCCACTCGCCAGCGAATTGTGAACCTGCGGGAGCGACTTCGGATCCGGAGTCGGCTACTTAATTTTCGGAGCCGTCGACGGCACGACTACTGCAAGTGGGCGCGGAGGGTTTCGAACCCCCGACCGCTGGTGTGTAAAACCAGAGCTCTACCACTGAGCTACACGCCCCGCGCAGGGCAGGCTACACGGCCGCGAGCAGCGACCGGAAATCCGTCAGCCGGCGCGGAGCGCGGTGAGCGCGTCGGTCCAGACGGCTTGGTCGCGCGCCTCCCCGGGGCCCTTCATCTCCGCGAACCGGATCACCCCGGAGCGGTCGATGACGAAGGTGCCGCGGTTGGAGATGCCGGCGTCTTCGAAGAACACCCCGTAGGCCTGCGCGACGGCGCCGTGCGGCCAGAAGTCCGACAGGATCGGGAACGTGAACCCACTCTGCGTCGCCCACACCTTGTGCGTGGGCGGCGGGCCGACCGACACGGCGAGCGTCACCACGTCGTCGTTCTCGTACTCGGGCAGGCGATCCCGGATCTCGTCGAGCTCGCCCTGACAGATCCCGGTGAAAGCAAGGGGAAAGAACACCAGCAGCACGGTCTTCTGACCGCGGAAGTCACTGAGCGTGACGGGCTGACCGTTCTGGTCCTTGAGCGTGAAATCCGGCGCCTCGGTGCCGACCTCCAACAACTTAGTGCCTCCCCGCGGCCTTCGACTTCGGCTGCACCAGCCGGCTGGCGATCCAGCCGCCGAGGTTGGCCGAGGACGTCTGCATCAACCCTGCGGTGGGCGCCGATTCGGCGATGTCCGCGGGTTGCACGTGTCCCGGTTTTCCGGTCTTGGGGGTCACCACCCAGATGACACCGTCGTCGGCGAGCGGCGTGATGGCGTCCATCAACCGATCGACGAGGTCACCGTCGTCGTCGCGCCACCACAGCAGCACCACATCGACCACCTCGTCGGAATCCTCGTCGAGGAGCTCACCGCCGCATGCGTCCTCGATGTCGGCCCGGATGTCGTCATCGACGTCTGAGTCCCAGCCCAGCTCCTGCACGACCTGATCTTTTTCGATGCCCAGTCGCTGGGCGTAGTTCGGGGCGTCCGCCGCCGCCACCACCGTGGTCCCCCTTCTTCCCTGTGAAAATGAAGTCCTATCGTCGCACGCATCACGGGGATACGGGCGACGGCTACCCCAGATCGATCAATATGACGCGTCGCACAGCTCCAAGGCCACCTCTTTGGAGTCGTTGAGCCGGTTGACCGCGGTGTTGAACTCCTCGGGACCGGCGTCGCGTTCGATCGTCCCGGCGAGGTCGCGCGCTGCGCCCACCCAGGCGTCCAACGCGGAGCGCAACTCCGGGGACAGCACATCGGTGGTGCCGCTGCTGACCAGGTCTGCACTGATGTTGAGGGCGTCGATCGCAGGCCGGGCCCGGACGTTGACATCGGCGGCGTTGTCGTTGAACGCATCGACATAGGCGTTGACGGCGTTGATCGCGTCGACACTCGAACTGCTCAGGTCCTCACACGAGGTGTGGATGGCCGCCGTCGTCAGCGACGCCTGCCGTTCCGATTCGCGTGCACTCGACTGCGCGATCGACTCCTCGATCGAGGCCGACACCGAGGCCCGGTACTGCGGTACGGCGGCGCCGTCCGCCTCGGCGGATCCGCGGGTGACCGAGGTGCAGCCGACGATGACCATGGCGCAGGCGGCGATACAGCCGAGTACCGCCGCGACGAGCCGCAGCCGCCCCCACCGACCCTTCAGCACGGCTGCAGACGTTACCGGTTCGAGGCCCCGATCGCGGGTTCATTCCCCCGCCGGTGCATGTGCGGTACGAAGGGGGAAGGATGGAAGTTGCATCACGGTGCCCTGCCGATCGTGGGGCCCGCAACCGCCTGATAAGGAGCGGAAGTTGACTACCGAGTTCGTACGCCAGGATCTGGCGAAAAACTCCTCCACGGCATCCGAACACGACCGTGTCCGGGTGATTCGCGAGGGCGTCGCATCGTATCTGCCCGACATCGATCCCGAAGAGACCTCTGAGTGGCTGGAGTCCTTCGACGCGCTGCTGGACCAAGCCGGTCCGGCCCGCGCCCGGTACCTGCTGCTGCGCCTGCTGGAGCGGTCCGGTGAGCAGCGCGTCGCCATCCCGGCGCTCACCTCGACCGACTACGTGAACACCATCCCGACCGAGCTGGAGCCCTGGTTCCCCGGCGACGAGGACGTCGAGCGCCGCTACCGCGCCTGGATCCGGTGGAACGCCGCGATCATGGTGCACCGCGCGCAGCGGCCCGGGGTCGGCGTCGGCGGGCACATCTCCACGTACGCGTCGTCCGCGGCGCTCTACGAGGTCGGGTTCAACCACTTCTTCCGTGGCAAGTCCCACTCCGGCGGTGGCGATCAGGTCTTCATCCAGGGTCACGCGTCGCCGGGCATCTACGCCCGCGCCTACCTGGAGGGCCGGCTGACCGCCGATCAGCTCGACGGATTCCGGCAGGAGCACAGCCACCCGGGCGGCGGACTGCCGTCGTATCCGCATCCCCGGTTGATGCCGGACTTCTGGGAGTTCCCGACGGTGTCGATGGGCCTGGGCCCGATGAACGCCATCTATCAGGCGCGCTTCAACCGCTATCTGCATGACCGGGGCATCAAGGACACCGCCGACCAGCATGTGTGGGCGTTCCTCGGCGACGGCGAGATGGACGAACCGGAGAGCCGCGGTCTCATCCACGTGGCCGCCCTCGAGGCGCTCGACAACCTGACGTTCGTCATCAACTGCAACCTGCAGCGCCTTGACGGCCCGGTGCGCGGCAACGGCAAGATCATCCAGGAGCTGGAGTCGTTCTTCCGCGGCGCCGGCTGGAACGTCATCAAGGTGGTGTGGGGCCGCGAGTGGGATGCGCTGCTGCACGCCGACCGCGACGGCGCCCTGGTCAATCTGATGAATACCACGCCCGATGGTGACTACCAGACCTACAAGGCCAACGACGGCGGCTACGTACGCGACCACTTCTTCGGTCGCGATCCGCGCACCAAGGCGCTGGTGGAGCCGATGACCGACGCCGAGATCTGGAACCTCAAGCGCGGCGGCCACGACTACCGCAAGGTGTACGCCGCCTACCGCGCCGCGATGGAACACAAGGGCCAGCCGACGGTCATCCTCGCCAAGACCATCAAGGGCTACACCCTCGGCAAGCACTTCGAGGGTCGCAACGCCACCCACCAGATGAAGAAGCTTGCGCTCCAGGACCTCAAGGAGTTCCGCGACGTCCAGCGCATCCCGATCAGCGACTCCCAGCTCGAGGAAAATCCCTACCTGCCGCCGTACTACCACCCCGGTCCGGAGGCCCCGGAGATCCGCTACCTGCTCGATCGCCGGCGCGCACTGGGCGGTTTCGTGCCCGAACGCCGCACCAAGAGCAAGCCGCTGCCCCTGCCTGGCAGCGACACCTACAAGTCGCTGAAGAAGGGTTCGGGCAAGCAGGAGGTCGCCACCACGATGGCGACGGTCCGCACCTTCAAGGAACTGTTGCGCGACAAGGGGATCAAGGACCGGTTCGTGCCGATCATCCCCGACGAGGCCCGCACGTTCGGAATGGACTCGTGGTTCCCGAGCCTCAAGATCTACAACCGCAACGGGCAGCTCTACACCTCCGTCGATGCCGAGCTGATGCTGGCGTACAAGGAGAGCGAGACCGGCCAGATCCTGCACGAGGGCATCAACGAAGCCGGCTCGGTCGGCACGTTCATCGCCGCGGGCACGTCGTATGCCACGCACAACGAGCCGATGATCCCGATCTACATCTTCTATTCGATGTTCGGGTTCCAGCGCACCGGCGACAGCTTCTGGGCGGCCTCCGACCAGATGGCCCGCGGATTCGTGCTCGGCGCGACCGCCGGGCGCACCACGTTGGTGGGCGAGGGGCTGCAGCACGCCGACGGGCATTCACACCTGCTCGCCTCGACCAACCCGGCCGTGGTCGCCTACGACCCGGCGTTCGCCTACGAGATCGCCCACATCATCGAGAGCGGTCTGAAGCGGATGTACGGGGAGAACCCGGAGAACGTCTACTTCTACATCACCATCTACAACGAGCCCTACGTACAGCCGGCCGAGCCGGAGAATCTGAACGTCGACGGTCTGCTGCGCGGCATCTACCTCTATCAGCCCGCGCCGGAGAAGAAATCGCATCGCGCCCAGATCCTGGTCTCGGGGGTGGCGATGCCGTCGGCGCTCAAGGCGGCCGAACTGCTGGCCGAGGAGTGGGACGTCGCGGCCGACGTCTGGTCGGTGACGAGTTGGAACGAGCTCAACCGCGACGGCGTGGAGATCGAGAAGCAGATGCTGCGCCACCCCGACCAGGAGGCGGCCACGCCGTATGTGACCCAGGCGCTGGTCGACGCGGAGGGTCCGGTGGTGGCGGTGTCGGACTGGATGCGCGCGGTGCCCGAGCAGATCCGTCCGTGGGTGCCCGGCACCTACATCACGCTGGGCACCGACGGCTTCGGGTTCTCCGACACCCGTCCGGCGGCGCGCCGGTACTACAACACCGACGGCGAGTCCATCGCGGTGGCGGTGCTGGAGGGGTTGGCCCGCGACGGAAACATCGACAAGTCCGTGGCGGTCGAGGCGGCCAAGCGCTACGAGATCGACGACGTGCTGGCGGCGCCGGAGCAGACGTCGGATCCGGGCGTGGCATAGGCGCCGGGGCAGGTTTGGAGGTTCCCACCAGAAAGTCGGCGTAAGTTTTAGGGATGGCCGACAACCTGACCGGCGATGCGGTGGATCCGCCGTCGCTGGAACTGCTCGACTCGGTGCCGGAGTCGCTGCTGCGCCGGGTCAAGCAGTACTCCGGCCGGCTGGCGACCGAGGCCGTCCACGTGATGGGCGACCGGCTGCCGTTCTTCGCCGAACTCGAGGCGTCCCAGCGGGCCAGCGTCCAGCTCGTGGTGCAGACCGCCCTGGTCAACTTCGCCGAGTGGATGCGCGATCCGCGCGGCGACGTCGGCTACACCGCGGAGGCGTTCGCCCTGGTTCCGCAGGAGTTGACCAAGCGCATCGCGCTGCGGCAGACCGTCGACATGGTGCGGGTGACCATGGAGCACTTCGAGGACGTGGTGCCGCTGCTCGCCCGCAACCCGGCGCAGCGCACGGCGCTGACGGTCGGAATCCTGCGGTACAGCCGCAACCTCGCGTTCGCGGCGGCGTCGGGATACGCCGACGCGGCCGAGGCGCGCGGCGCCTGGGATACCCGGATGGAGGCCAACGTCGTCGACGCCGTGGTGCGCGGGGACATCGGCCCCGAACTGCAGTCGCAGGCCGCGACGCTGAACTGGGACGCCACCGCCCCGGCGACGGTGATCGTGGGATTGCCGCATCCCGAACGCAAAGATCTGGCCAGCGACGACGTCCGCGAGGTGGTCAGCCGTCACGACCGGGCCGTGCTCTCCGACGTGCACGGGACCTGGCTGGTCGTCATCGTGTCCGGTCCGCTCTCCCCCACCGAGCGTTTCCTGCGGGACCTGACCCGGGTGTTCGCCGACGGCCCGGTCGTCGTCGGCCCCACCGCGCCGACCCTGTCGGCGGCGCACCGCAGCGCCACCGAGGCCATCTCCGGGATGAACGCGGTCGCCGGCTGGAGCGGTGCGCCGCGCCCGGTGGCGGCCCGGGAACTACTACCCGAACGCGCGCTGCTGGGCGACGCCACGGCCATCGCCGCACTGGAGACCGAGGTGATGCGCCCGCTGGGCGACGCCGGACCCGCGCTCACCGAAACCCTGGACGCGTACCTGGATTCGGGCGGCGCGATCGAGGCCTGCGCACGTCAATTGTTCGTTCATCCAAACACCGTCCGCTACCGCCTCAAACGCATCGCCGACTTCACCGGGCGTGATCCGATGCTGCCGCGCGACGCCTACGTGCTGCGGGTCGCCGCGACCGTGGGACGGCTGAGCCGGCAGGCCTACCTGCCGAGCACGTCAAATAGGACTTCGGCGCAGGTCCCGGCGGTGCGACCGGCCAGCCCGACCCTGACCCGGCCAGGCTGACAGATCGCGGGCCGGTCTCGATGGAGTCGCATCACATGCCGTTTTGTGGAGACTCCACAAAATCCTAAGACGAGGTTCATAATCTCTTACACGGCGCGAAACCGTCTTCACAGTGTTCTCTTAAAGACGTGCCAAACGGACCTATCGTGCTGCTTGCGCCCGGACAGGGTTCGCAGACCCCCGGAATGCTCCAGCCGTGGCTGGATCTCCCGGCTGCCGGCGAGCGTCTCGCCACCTGGTCTCAGATCAGTGGCCTCGATCTCGCCCGCCTCGGCACCACCGCGACCGCGGAGGAGATCACCGACACCGCTGTGACCCAGCCCCTCGTGGTGGCCGCGACGCTGCTGGCCCATGAGGAAGCGGTCCGGCGTCTGGGCGAGCGAAGCGACGGGGGAACCACCGGGTCGTTCGCCCCGGACACCGAGACGATCGTGGCCGGCCACTCGGTCGGAGAGATCGCCGCCTACGCCATCGCCGGCATCATCTCCGCCGACGACGCCGTCAAGCTCGCCGCCACCCGCGGCGCCGAGATGGCCAAGGCCTGCGCACTCGAGCCCACCGGAATGGCTGCCGTGCTCGGTGGCGACGAGGCCTCCGTACTTGAAGCGCTGGACCGTTTCGATCTCATTCCCGCCAACCGCAACGCCGCGGGCCAGATCGTGGCCGCCGGCGCGGTGGCCGCGCTGGAGAAGCTGGCCGAGGATCCGCCGGCGAAGGCGCGGGTGCGCGTGCTCGCCACCGCGGGCGCGTTCCACACCCACTACATGGCCTCGGCGCTGGACGGATACGCCGCCGCCGCCGAGAGCGTCGTCACAGCCGACGCGCTCGAGCCGAACATCACACTTTTGTCGAACTCCGACGGGCAGCCGGTAACGTCGCCCGGTGACGCGATCGAGAAGCTGGTCGCCCAACTGACCCGGCCGGTGCGCTGGGATCTGTGCACCGCAACGATGCGGGAGCGCGAACCCGCCGGGATCGTCGAATTCCCACCCGCCGGCACCCTCGTCGGCATCGCCAAGCGTGAACTCAAGGGGGTTCCGACGCGCGCCGTCAAGACCCCCGCGGACCTGGACGGGCTCGCCGAGCTCTGACCACCATGTCCCGGGCATCCCGTCCGGGGCGGACTACCGAACGTCCATCAAGTATCAACACCGAGATAGAAGGAGCCCCTGTGGCCGCCACTCAGGAAGAAATCATCGCCGGTCTCGCCGAGATCATCGAAGAAGTCACCGGTATCGAGCCCTCGGAGGTCACCCCCGAGAAGTCGTTCGTCGACGATCTGGACATCGACTCGCTGTCCATGGTGGAGATCGCCGTGCAGACCGAGGACAAGTACGGCGTGAAGATCCCGGACGAGGACCTCGCGGGCCTGCGCACCGTCGGTGACGTCGTCGCCTACATCCAGAAGCTCGAGGAAGAGAACCCCGAGGCTGCCGCCGCGCTGCGCGATAAGTTCTCGCAGTGACCAGGCCTTCCACGGCTAACGGAGCCTTCCCCAGCGTTGTCGTGACTGCCGTCGAGGCCACCACGTCGCTCGCGGCGGACATCGAGAGCACGTGGAAGGGCCTGCTGGCTGGCGAAAGCGGTATCCGCGTTCTCGAGGACGAGTTCGTCACCAAGTGGGACCTGCCCGTGCGCATCGGTGGTCACCTGGTGGACAACATCGACTCGTACATGACCCGCATCGACATGCGACGCATGTCGTACGTGCAGCGCATGTCGAAGCTGTTGTCCGGTCGCCTCTGGGAGACCGCGGGTAAGCCCGAGGTCGATCCGGATCGGTTCGCCGTCATCATCGGCACCGGTCTGGGCGGCGGCGAGAAGATCGTCGAGACCTACGACGCGATGAACGAGGGCGGGCCCCGCAAGGTGTCCCCGCTCGCCGTTCAGATGATCATGCCCAACGGTGCGGCGGCGGTCGCCGGTCTCGAACTGGGTGCGCGCGCCGGGGTCATCACCCCGGTGTCGGCGTGCTCGTCGGGGTCGGAGGCCATCGCCCACGGTTGGCGCCAGATCGTCATGGGTGACGCCGACTTCGCGGTCGTCGGTGGCGTCGAGGGCGGCATCGAAGCGCTGCCCATCGCAGCGTTCTCGATGATGCGCGCGATGTCGACCCGCAACGAGGACCCCGAGGGTGCCTCGCGGCCGTTCGACAAGAACCGGGACGGCTTCGTCTTCGGCGAGGCGGGCGCGATGATGATCATCGAGACCGAGGAGCACGCCAAAGCCCGCGGTGCGACGCCGATCGCCCGGTTGATGGGGGCGGGTATCACCTCCGATGCCTTCCACATGGTGGCTCCGGCAGCGGACGGCCTCCGGGCCGGCGCAGCGATGAAGCGGGCGATGGAGACGGCGGGTCTGTCCGCCAAGGACATCAACCACGTCAACGCGCACGCCACCGCCACCCCAATCGGTGACACCGCCGAGGCCAACGCGCTTCGGGTCGCCGGTGTGGAGCACGCCGCGGTGTACGCACCGAAGTCGGCGCTCGGCCACTCGATCGGTGCGGTCGGTGCGCTGGAGTCGATCCTCACGGTGCTGGCGCTGCGGGACGGCGTCATTCCGCCCACACTGAACTATGAGACCCCGGATCCCGAGATCGATCTCGATGTCGTTGCGGGCGAGCCACGGTACGGCGACTACCAGTACGCCATCAACAACTCGTTCGGATTCGGTGGCCACAATGTGGCGCTGGCGTTCGGTCGCTACTGATCGCGACCTGACGTAGGACATCTCGTTTGGAGTAAGTAGTCATGGCACGGACAACGGGCAATCGGCTGTCGACGGGGAACGGTTTCCCCAACGTCGTCGTCACCGGCATCGCGATGACGACTGCGCTGGCGACCGATGCGGAGACCACCTGGCAGCGTCTGCTCGACGGCCACAGTGGTATCCGCAAGCTCGAGGATCCGTTCGTCGAGGAGTACGACCTGCCGGTGCGCATCGGCGGCCATCTCCTGGAGGATTTCGACAGCGAACTGGACCGGGTCGAACTCCGCCGGTTGTCGTACCTGCAGAAGATGTCGACGGTGCTCAGCCGCCGGGTGTGGGAGCAGGCCGGTTCGCCGGACGTCGATCCCCGCCGGCTGATGGTGTCCATCGGCACCGGGATGGGTTCCACCGAGGAACTGCTGTACGCCTACGACGGTATGCGGGCCAAGGGCCTCAAGGCCGTGTCTCCGCTGGCCGTGCAGATGTACATGCCGAACGCCGCTGCGGCGGCGGTCGGACTGGAGCGCAAGGCCCGCGCCGGGGTGGTCACCCCGGTGTCGGCCTGCGCCTCCGGGTCGGAGGGCATCGCCCAGGCCTGGCGCAACATCGTCCTGGGCGAAGCGGACGTCGCGATCTGCGGCGGCGTGGAGACGAGGATCGAGGCGGTGCCGATCGCCGGCTTCGCACAGATGCGCATCGTGCTCTCCACCACCAATGACGATCCCGCGGGCGCCTGCCGGCCGTTCGACCGGGATCGCAACGGCTTCGTGTTCGGCGAGGCCGGCGCGCTCATGGTCATCGAGACCGAAGAGCACGCCAAGGCCCGCGGCGCAAAGATCCTCGCCCGCATCATGGGCGCGAGCATCACCTCCGACGGCTACCACATCGTGGCGCCGGATCCCAATGGCGAGCAGGCGGGCTGGGCGATGACCCGGGCCATCCAGCTCGCGGGTCTGCAGCCGTCGGACATCGACCACGTCAACGCGCACGCGACCGGCACCAGCGTCGGCGACGTGGCCGAGAGCAAGGCCATCAACAACGCGATGGGCGGGCACCAGCCCGCCGTGTACGCGCCCAAGGGTGCCCTCGGGCACTCGGTCGGCGCGGTCGGCGCGGTCGAGTCGATCCTGACCGTGCTGGCGTTGAAGAACGGGGTGATCCCCCCGACGCTCAACTTGAAGAACCTCGACCCGGAGATCGATCTGGACGTCGTCGCAGGTTCACCGCGTCCTGGCAACTACCAGTACGCCATCAACAACTCTTTCGGATTCGGCGGGCACAACGTAGCGGTCGCGTTCGGGAAGTACTAGGAGGAACCACATGACGACGATGCAGAGCCGACCGGCCCCCGGCGCCGACGGTGAGTCGGTCGACCCGCGCGATCCGCTGCTCCGTCTGTGCACGTTCTTCGACGACGACAGCGTGGAACTGCTGCACGAGCGGGACCGCTCGGGTGTGCTGGCCGCCGCGGGCACCGTCAACGGCGTGCGCACCATCGCGTTCTGCACCGACGGCACCGTCATGGGTGGCGCGATGGGCGTCGACGGTTGCCGCCACATCGTCGATGCCTACGACACCGCCATCGAGGAACAGAGCCCGATCGTGGGGATCTGGCACTCGGGTGGCGCCCGGCTCGCCGAGGGCGTCAAGGCCCTGCACGCGGTGGGTCTGGTGTTCGAGGCGATGATCCGCGCCTCGGGGTACATCCCGCAGATCTCTGTGGTCGTCGGTTTCGCCGCGGGCGGCGCCGCCTACGGTCCGGCGCTCACCGACGTCGTCATCATGGCGCCCGAGGGGCGCGTGTTCGTCACCGGACCCGACGTCGTGCGCAGCGTGACCGGCGAGGACGTCGACATGGCCTCGCTCGGCGGCCCGGACACCCACCACAAGAAGTCCGGCGTGTGCCACATCGTCGCCGACGATGCCGACGACGCCTACGAGCGTGGCCGCCGGCTGGTCGGATTGTTCTGCCAGCAGGGTCATTTCGACCGCACCAAGGCCGAGGCCGGCGACACCGACCTCACCGCGCTGCTGCCCGAGTCGGCCCGCCGCGCCTACGACGTGCACCCGCTGGTCAACGCGCTGCTCGACGAGGGTGCGCCCTTCGAGGAGTTTCAGGCCAAGTGGGCGCCCTCGATGGTCGTCGGCCTGGGCCGGCTGGCCGGTCGCAGCGTCGGCGTGCTCGCCAACAACCCGTTGCGCCTCGGCGGCTGCCTGAACTCCGAGTCCGCCGAGAAGGCGGCCCGCTTCGTGCGGCTGTGCGACGCGTTCGGCATCCCGATCGTCGTCATCGTCGACGTGCCCGGCTACCTGCCCGGCGTGGACCAGGAGTGGGGCGGTGTGGTTCGCCGCGGCGCCAAGCTGCTGCACGCGTTCGGTGAGGCCACCGTTCCGCGCGTCACGCTGGTCACCCGCAAGATCTACGGCGGCGCCTACATCGCGATGAACTCCCGGTCGCTGGGTGCGACCAAGGTGTTCGCGTGGCCGGACGCCGAGGTCGCCGTGATGGGCGCCAAGGCCGCCGTCGGCATCCTGCACAAGAAGAAGCTGGCCGCGGCCGCACCCGAGGAGCGCGACGCGCTGCACGAGCAGCTCGCCGTCGAGCACGAGCGGATCGCGGGCGGCGTGGACAGCGCCATCGAGATCGGCGTGGTGGACGAGAAGATCGATCCCTCCCACACCCGCAGCAAGCTGACCCAGGCCCTGGCCGAGGCGCCCGCCCGCCGCGGCCGCCACAAGAACATCCCGCTGTAGATCGTCTGCCGGTGCGCTCAGCGCTTCGGGACGATCATCACGGGAACGGGGCTGTGCCGCAGGATCTTTGCCGCGGCCGACCCGAGGAACACCTGCGCGGCCGGTCCCGCCGCGCCGGAGCCGAGCAGCAGCAGGTCCCCCGGTTCCCATGCGACGTCCTCGACCGCCTCGCGCCAGTCGTGTGACACCCCGACGACGAACTCGACGTCCGGGACGCCGACGCGGGCACGAACGTCGTTGAGCTGTCTGGTGATCTCGTCGATGGTGCGCCGCGACCACTGCTCGACGACGAGACCTTCCGCGGACGGTTCGATCGACCCGCTGAACACCGTCACCGGCCGGACCGAGAACGAGGCGATGCGCAGCCCTACCGACCACCGGGTGGCGAGTTCGACGGCGGTCTCGATCAGCCGGACGGCGTCGGCGTGTCCGCCGTAGGCGACCGTCAGGCGGCGGATCGGTCCCTCGCGGGCGGGATAGCTGCGCGGGGCGATCGCCACCGGTACCGCGGCGGTGTGGACCAGGCGATCGGTGACGCTTCCGAGCGCCACGCGGCCGAGCAGACCCGACGACGAGGACCCGACGACCACCACTTCCGCGCTGTGATGTGTCGCCAGTTCGGTCAGCCCTTCGGGAATTGACGTCGCCTCGTGCACGACGACGGAAATCTCGACGCCACCGGACATCTCGGCGACCACCCGCTCCAGCGACACCCGTGCCTGAGCCGTGAGGTAGCTCAGGTACTCCCTCTGGATCGGATCGTCGCGTGGAGGCCACGGCCGCTCCACTATCGCGGCGGCGATGATGCGATCGAACGTGCACCGGGCGAGTTCTGCGGCGAGGTGCAGCGGTGCGCTGCCGTGCCCGCTGGCGCTGAACCCGGCGACGATCGTCATTGCGCGGCCGTGATCTCGGTGTATGCGGCGACCACGTGGGTTACCGGCACCTTGTGCTGCGCGCGAGCGCGGTCGACGACGTCGAAACGCTGCCACACCGACTGTTCGGGTGGCAGGGTCGAGATGACGATCTGGTCGGGTTCGAACTCGTCGACGGCATCTGACAGCGCCCGCAGCGGTCGCTGGTCGCCGAGCTTTCCCTCCGCACTGAACTCGTGCCCACGCAGCGTCTTCAGCGTGTGCTGCAGGCGTTCGGTCGCGGCTTTCTGGGTTGCTTCATGGACGTCGAGTGGGCCGTGGGTGGCCGCGGCGCCGGTCTCGATCGGGCTTACCGGCACCACCACGAAGTACCGGGTCTCCTGGTCGGCGCCGATCCGGTGCAACTCTTCGAGCAGTTCGGTGGAGTCCACGGTCTGATTGGCCAGGACCAGCACCCGGTGCGGGGCTCCGGTACCTGGGACCCCCTCGGGTGCAGGCCGCCGCTTGAGGAACCGCTTGTTGAAGAAGTACAGCGCCAAGACCACCGCCCACGACAGCAGACTCAGCACCAGTTGGGATCGAAGCTTGTCGTCGATGAACATCTGCACCAGGATCGCGACGATGCCCACCGCGGTGAGCACCGACAGGACCGGGAACAGCCACATCTTCACGCGCAGTTCGGAGTCCGGTGCGCGCCGGCGCAGGATGATCTGCGACACCGCGATGAGCAGGTAGACGAACAGGATGATGGCGCCACTGGAGTTGAGCAGGAACGCGAAGATGGTGTCCGGCGACACCGCGGCTGCGATCACGCACAGGAAGCCGACCACTGACGATGCCAGGATCGCCTGGGCAGGCACTCCCCTGCGGGTCACCCGGACCAGCGACGGCGGCGCCTCCCGCCGGGCGGCGAGGACGAAGAGCATCCGCGACGCCGTGTACATCCCGGAGTTCAGACAGCTCAGCACCGCCGTCAGCACCACGGCGTTCATGACGTGGTCGGCATAGGGGATGCCCATCTCGGTGAACGCCGCGACGAACGGGGACGCGGCGATGCCCTCGTCGTTCCACGGCAGGATCGTCACCAGTAGCAGCGCCGAGCCCACGTAGAACAACAGGATGCGCACGATCACCGAGTTGGCTGCCTTGGCCACCGCCCGCTCCGGATCCGACGACTCGGCCGCCGCGATCGTCGCGATCTCGGCGCCCACCATCGAGAAGATCACCGTGACGATCCCGACGGTGATCACCCCGAATCCCATCGGCATGAAGCCGCCGTGCGCGGTGAGGTTCGAGAAGTCGGCGTCCTTCCCCGGCCACAGTCCCAGCACGAACAGCGCGCCGAGCGCGATGAACGCAAGGATCGCGGCGACCTTGATGCCGGCGAACCAGAACTCGAACTCGCCGTAAGACTTCACCGAGAACAGATTCGTGGCGGTCATCAGCACCATGAACACCAGCGATGACGCCCACAGCGGGACATCGATCCAGTACTGGATGATCTTGGCGCCGGCGATCGCCTCGAAGCCGACGACGATGACCCAGAAGTACCAGTACAGCCAGCCGACGGAGAAGCCCGCCCAGTTGCCAAGGGCGTTGCGCGAGTAGTCGGCGAACGAACCCGTCGACGGGTTGGCGACCGCCATCTCGGCGAGCATCCGCATCACCATGATGATGAGCACGCCGCTCATTGCATAGGTGAGGAAGGAGCCGGGACCCGTGTCGGCGATCACCACACCGGACCCGACGAACAAGCCGGCGCCGATCACGCCGCCGATGGCAATCATCCGCAGTTGGCGCTGGTTGAGCGCCTTTTTGAGGGTAGGAGTCGTACTCATCGCATCGGACTACCCGATTGTGGCCTACGTCACTCCACGAACTCTGCCGCCGTCTTGAGGGCCCGTGAGCGATCGTCGGCGACGAGCCCTATCCGGGTCCGGCGGTCGACGATGTCATCGGCGGTCAGCGCGCCCTCGTGGGCGACCGCGTACTCGAATTCGGCGCGGATGACGTCGATACCGTCGGCGACGGGATCGCCGGGCCGGTCGCAGCGGGCACCGGCGAGGACGTCGGGCGCCTCGGCGCCGTACCGGGCCACCAGCGACGGCGGCAACCCGGCCTGCCGCTGGGTGGTCGCGCCGGGCGCGCCGACCAGCGGCAGGTCGCGTGTGCGGCACGGGCCTGCGGTCAACCCGCGCAGGGCCACCGCCCGGTCCAGCACATCCTCGGCCATATAGCGATACTCGGTCAGCTTCCCGCCGATCACGCTGATCACCCCGGCCGGTGATTCCGTGACCGCGTGCTCGCGGGAGATGTCGGCCGTCCGGCCGTGGCCGGTGTCGATGAGCGGCCGCAGCCCGGCGTAGGAACCACGGACGTCGTCGGGGGTGAGTGCGGTGGCCAGCGCGGTGTTGACGGTGTCGAGCAGGAACGCGATCTCGGCCGGGGTCGGCTCGGGAACGTCGGGTACCGGTCCCGGCGCATCCTCGTCGGTGAGCCCCAGATACACGCGGCCCAGCTGCTCGGGCATTGCGAAGACGAAGCGGTTGAGCTCGCCGGGGATCGGAATGGTCAGTGCCGCCGTCGGATTGCCGAACGCCTCGGCGTCGAAAACCAGGTGGGTGCCGCGCGACGGCCGCAGCTTCAGCGCGGTGTCGACCTCCCCGGCCCACACGCCTGCGGCGTTGATCACCGCACGCGCCGACACCTCGAACGATTCGCCGGTGCATTGATCGGTCAGCCGCACCGAGGTCGCGGTGGCCTCGGAGGCCGCGACGCGGGTCAGGATGCGGGCGCCGTGCCGAGCGGCGGTCCGGGCGACGGCGGTGACCAGCCGGGCGTCGTCGATCAGCTGTCCGTCGTAGGCCAGCAGCCCGCCGGCGAGGCCGTCGCGACGCACCGCGGGCACCAGCTGCGCCGCCCGCGCCGCGTCGACCCGCCGGGACCGCGGCAGCACCGAGGGCGCCGTACCGGCCAGCCGGCGCAGCGCGTCGCCGGCGAGGAAACCGCCCCGCACCAAAGCCCGTGCCGGCCGGGCCATTTCGGGTAGCAGGGGAACGAGTTGCGGCATCGCGCTGACCAGGTGCGGTGCGGTGCGCGTCATCAGGATGCCGCGTTCGACTGCGCTGCGGCGCGCGATGCCGACGTTGCCGGTGGCCAGATAGCGCAGACCGCCGTGTACGAGCTTCGAACTCCACCTGCTGGTGCCGAAGGCCAGGTCGTGCTTTTCGACCAGTGCGACGGACAGTCCGCGTGCGGCGGCGTCGAGGGCGATGCCCGTACCGGTGATCCCCCCGCCGACGACGAGGACGTCGATGCGCTCACCCTCGGCGAGCGCGGCCAGTTCCGCGGTGCGTCGCGCGGCGTTCAGGGAGGCGCTCACGGCTTGAGGTATCCGTTGAGCGCGTACGCCAGCTCCTCCGACAGGGCGGGGGCGTCGATCAGCGGGGCCACCATCTGCGCGGACTGGATCGTCGACTGCGTGATCAGCAGGCACATCGCCGCAAGTTGCCGGGGTTCGCCGGCGCGGACACTGCCGTGGTCCTGACCGAGTTTGATCTCACCGGCCAGCGCGTCGATCAGGATCTGCTGACTGGTGCCGAGCCGTTCGGTGATGTAGACCATCGCGAAGTCCGGGGTGCTGTGGAAGACCGACATCACGACCTCGTCGCTGCGGAGCTGGTCGCCGACGCGCACGATGCGCTCGACGAGGTGTTCACGCCCGACGCCGCCGCTGGGCACGGAGTCCAGGACGCCGGCGATGCGCATACTCAGCAGCGCCCCCAGCACCGCGTCGGTATCCGGCCAGCGCCGGTAGATCGTGGGGCGGCTGACCCGAGCCCGCCGCGCGATTTCGGTCAGCGTCACCCGGTGCACCCCATAGGTTCGGACGCAGTACGCGGCGGCCTCGAGGACGCGTTCCTCCACCGTTCGCGGACCGACATTACGGATTGACGACATGTGTAATACTGTAACGCATGCTGCCTCCGATGAAGTGGGATGCCTGGGGTGACCCGGCCGCCGCGAAGGATCTCTCCGAGGGCATCCGGTCCCTGCTCGATCAGGCGCTGGGTGTCCGGGCCGGCTCGACACCGCCCCTCACGCTCGAGGACGTCACCGTCCGGCCGTCGGCGCTGCCCGACGAGGATCACCGGGCGCTGGCCGCGATCGTCGGCGACGAGTTCTGCCGCACCGACGACCTCGGCAGGCTCCTGCACGCCGGCGGGAAATCCACCCTCGACCTGCTGCGCCGCCGTGATCCCGGCGTGCAGGACGCCCCCGATGCGGTGCTGATCCCCGCCGACGAGGACCAGATCGCCGCCGTACTGGCGTACTGCAGCGCGCACCAGGTCGCGGTCGTGCCGTTCGGGGGCGGGACGAGCGTTGTGGGCGGCGTCGACCCGATCCGCGACGGGATGACCGCCGCGGTGTCGCTGGACCTGCGGCGCCTCGACGCGTTGCACTGGCTCGACGAGGTCTCCGGTGAGGCCGAGCTCGGCGCGGGCGTCACCGGCCCGGACGCCGAACGGCTGCTCGGCGAGAAGGGCTTCTCGCTCGGGCATTACCCGCAGAGCTTCTGCTTCGCCACCCTCGGCGGGTTCGCCGCGACCAGGTCCTCGGGCCAGGACTCCGCCGGTTACGGCCGCTTCGACGACATGGTGCGCGGACTGCGCGCGGTCACCCCGGCCGGCGTGCTGGACGTGGGGCGCGCCCCGGCGTCGGCGGCCGGCCCGGATCTGCGTCAGCTGCTCGTCGGCTCCGAAGGCGTGTTCGGGGTGATCACCCGCGTGCGGGTGCGGGTGCATCCGGTTCCGGAGACCACCCGCTACGAGGCCTGGTCCTTCCCGGACTTCGCGACGGGCGCGGCCGCACTGCGCGCGGTCACCCAGACCGCGACCGGACCGACCGTGATCCGGCTGTCCGACGAGGCCGAGACCGGCGTCAACCTGGCGACCACCGAGAACATCGGTGAACAGCAGATCACCGGCGGCTGCCTGGCCGTCACGACCTTCGAGGGCAGCGCCACGCACACCGAGAGCCGCCATGCCGAAACCCGCGCACTGCTCGAAAGGCACGGCGGCACGTCGCTGGGTCCGGAGCCCGCGAAAGCCTGGGAGCACGGCCGGTTCAACGCGCCGTATCTACGCGACGCGCTGCTCTCGGCGGGCGCGCTGTGCGAGACGCTCGAGACGGCAACGACATGGTCGAATCTGCAGGCGCTCAAGGCCGCGGTGACCGAGGCGCTGACGACGACTCTCGAGCCAGCGCTGGTGATGTGCCACATCTCGCACATCTATCCGACCGGGGCGTCGCTGTACTTCACCGTCGTCGCGGGACAGCGCGGCAACCCGATCGAGCAGTGGCAGGCCGCCAAAACCGCGGCGTCCGAGGCGATCATGCGGACCGGCGGCACCATCACCCACCACCATGCGGTCGGCGCCGACCACCGCCCGTGGATGCAGGCGGAGGTCGGCGAACTCGGCGTGGAAATCCTGCGCGCGGTCAAAGCGACGCTCGACCCCGCCGGAATTCTCAACCCGGGCAAGCTGATTCCGTGATCGAGAAGGTCGTCCAGAAAGTAACGGTGCTGACCAATCCGCTGTCGGGGCACGGCAACGCGCCGCACGCCGCCGAGCGCGCGATCGTCCGCTTCCAGCAGCGGGGCGTGAACGTGACCGCGATCGTGGGCACCGACGCCGACCACGCCCGGCGCCTGGTCGAGGAGTCGCTGGCCGCCGGCACCGACGCATTGGTGGTGGTCGGTGGCGACGGGGTGATTTCGCTTGCGCTGCAGTCGCTGGCGCAGGGCGAGGTGCCGCTGGGCATCGTCGCGGCCGGCACCGGCAACGACCACGCGCGCGAATTCGCGCTCCCGACCGGCGATCCGGAGGCCGCGGCCGACGTGATCGCCGACGGGCACACCGAGGCCATCGATCTGGGCCGCATCGACGACACGTCCGGCCGGAGCCGATGGTTCGGCACGGTGATGGCGACCGGTTTCGACTCGCTGGTCAGCGACCGAACCAACCGCATGCGCTGGCCGCACGGGCGGATGCGCTACAACGTCGCGATGCTGGCGGAGCTGTCGAAGCTGCGGCTGCTGCCGTTCCGGCTGCGATTCGACGACGGCGAGGAGCAGCTGATCGATCTCACGCTGGCCGCGTTCGGCAACACCCGCAGCTACGGCGGCGGAATGCGGATCTGCCCGAACGCCGACCACAGCGACGGACTGCTCGACGTCACGATGGTGCACTCGGCGTCGCGCAGCCGGCTGATCCGGTTGTTCCCGACGGTGTTCAAGGGCACCCACGTCGACCTCGACGACGTGACCACCGCGCGGGCGCAGTCGATCGAGGTGGACTGCCCGGGCATCAACGCCTACGCCGACGGCGACTACGCCTGCCCGCTGCCGGTCACCGTGTCGGCGGTGCCGCGTGCGCTGCAGATCCTGGTGCCGCGGCCCTAGGGGTGACTACCCGACTCCCCGGCTCAGCCAGCTGACCTCGGCCCCTGCCCCACCATCGCGGTAGGGCTCGAGCGCCTCGTCCCAGGCGGTGCCCAGCACGGTGTCGAGTTCCGCGGCGAGCACGTCGGCGCCCGCGTTCATCAAGGTGCGCAGTCGCATCTCGCCGACCATGGTGTCGCCATTGGCACTCATCGCACCGCTCCACATGCCGAGCTGTGGGGTGTGGCACCAGCGGTGACCGTCGACGCCTGCACTCGGATCCTCGGTGACCTCGAAACGCAGCACCGACCACGACCGCAGCGCGTTCGCGAGTTGCGCCCCGGTACCCACCGGGCCCACCCAGTTGGTGACGGCACGCAACTGCCCCGGCATGGCCGGTTGCGGGGTCCACTTCAGGTTGGCGCGCGCCGACAGGGTCGACGACAACGCCCACTCGACATGTGGGCACACCGCCGCGGGTGAGGCGTGCACATACACCACGCCTGTCGCCGAATCGGCGAACTGGTTCGACGCACGCATAGCTGGCTCCTTCGGCTCCACGAGGGACGTCTTCCCCAAGCGGCCTCGTCGATACCGAATTACAGCTGTGTCGTGCGTGTCTATTGTGCCTCGTGAGGCGTGTGTTGCGCTAGTGTGCTCCGAATTCTCTCAGAACTCCATCAGAGAATTCGGGCCACGCCTGATACGCCCACTTGCCGAAGTCGCGATCGGTGAGCGTGACGAGGGCGAGTTCGGACTGCGGATCGACCCACAGGAACGTGCCGGACTGGCCGAAATGCCCGAACGTGGCCGCGGAGTTCTGCTCCCCGGTCCAGTGCGGTGACTTGCCGTCGCGGATCTCGAAACCCAGCCCCCAGTCGTTCGGCCGCTGCACCCCGAACCCGGGCAGCACGCCGTCGACACCCGGGAATTGCACCTCGATCGCCGCGTCGTGCATCTGCTGGGAGACCAGCCGAGGCCGCAGCAGGTCGGCGGCGAACGCCGTCAGGTCGGCAACGGTGGAGAAGACGCCGTAACCGGCCGCGTCGGCGCCACCGTCGAGCCGGGAGTCGGACATGCCGAGCGGTTCGAACACCGCTTCGGACAGATAGCGGCCGAATTCGATGCCCGCCTCCCGCTCGATCGTCTGCGCGAGCACCGCGAACCCGTAGTTGGAGTAGACCCGCCGCTCCCCGGGTTCGGACATGGTCTCGTCGGAGTGCATGGACAGCCCGGACGTGTGCGCCAACAGGTGTCGGATCGTCGACCCGGGCGGACCCGCCTCGGTGTCGAGGTCGACGACGCCCTCCTCGACAGCGATCTGCGCGGCGCGGGCCACCAGCGGTTTGGTGACCGACGCCAACCGGAACTCATGCGTCGGGTCGCCTGTCGAGGCCAGTTCTCCGTCCGGTCCGATCACGGCCGCGGCGGCGGTGTCGACCGGCCAGTCCGCGATTGCATCCAGCGCCCCCATCGGGCCGATGTTACGTGCGGCAGATGTAGTAGTAGTTCAACGGATCGGAGTCGATCTCACGCACGTCGACGTCGGTGAAGCCGGCGTCGGCCAGCATCGTGGTGGCGAGCTGACGGCCCCAGCAGGTGCCCAGGCCCGCCCCGTCGAGGCCGAGTGACACAGACATACAGTGCATCGTCGACACGGTGTAGAGGTACGGCGCCATCGGTGCACCGATGTTGTCCTCCAGATGGCTCGACGCCTTGATGTCGACCATCAGCAGGACGCCGCCCGGGCGCAGTGCGCGGCGGATGTTGGCCAGCACCCGCGCGGGCTGGGCCTGGTCGTGGATCGCGTCAAATGCGGTGACGACGTCGTAGGTGTCGGTCATGTCGAGGTTGCCGACGTCCGCCGCGAGGAACTGCGCGTTGGTCAGCCCGCGGCGCGACGCCTCGTCGCGGGCGGCGGACAGGCCCTCGTCGGAGAAGTCGATTCCGGTGAAGCGGCTGGCCGGAAAGGCCTGTGCCATCACGTTGATCGCATGTCCACTCCCGCAGCCGATGTCGGCGACGTCGGCGCCGGCCGCCAACCGCTCGGGCAGCCCCTCGGCCAGCGGCAGCACCACGTCGACCAGCGCGGCGTCGAAGACCTCACCGCTCTGCTCGGCCATGATCGCGTGGAACCTCGGATAGGCGCTGTAGGACAGTCCCCCGCCGGTCCGGAAGCAGTCCAGGATCTGCTGTTCGACCTCGCCGAGCAGCGGGATGAACTGCGCCACGCGGGCCAGGTTGTCAGGTCCGGCGGCGCGGGTGAGAACCGCTGCGCGTTCGGGCGGCAGGACGTAGGTCGCCGCGCCGGGTTCGTAGTCGACGATGCGAGCGGCGGTGGCACCGCCCAGCCATTCGCGCACATAGCGTTCGTCGAGGCCGGCCGCGTCGGCGATCTGCGCGCTCGACGACGGTGGCAGCCCGGCCATCGCATCGAGCAGGCCCGTCTGGTGACCGATCGACAGCAGCAGGGCGACGCTGGCACTGTCGATCGCACCGACGACGCGTTCGGCGAACTCCTCGGTGGTCTCGCTGGCAGTGATCATGCCGCGAATGTACGGCTGCGCCGAGACCCTCACGCAGGATCGGACGCATTAGGTTGTAGGCATGAGTCAGACAGTGCGCGGGGTGATCTCCCGGTCGAAGAAGCAGCCGGTCGAGTTGGTTGACATCGTGATTCCCGATCCGGGTCCGGGTGAGGTCGTCGTCGACATCATCGCCTGCGGGGTGTGCCACACCGATCTGACCTACCGTGAGGGCGGCATCAACGACGAGTATCCGTTCCTGCTGGGTCACGAGGCCGCCGGCACCGTCGAATCCGTCGGCGAGGGCGTGACCAACGTCGAGCCCGGCGATTTCGTGATCCTGAACTGGCGCGCGGTGTGCGGACAGTGCCGCGCCTGCAAGCGCGGCCGCCCGCATCTGTGTTTCGACACCCACAACGCCGCGCAGAAGATGACCCTGACCGACGGCACCGAGCTGACCCCCGCGCTGGGGATCGGGGCGTTCGCCGACAAGACCCTCGTCCACGAAGGCCAGTGCACCAAGGTCGACTCGACCGCCGACCCGGCCGTCGCCGGGCTGCTCGGGTGCGGGGTGATGGCCGGCATCGGGGCAGCGATCAACACCGGCGCGGTGAACCGGGATGACACGGTCGCGGTGATCGGATGCGGCGGCGTCGGGGACGCCGCGATCGCCGGCGCCGCCCTGGTGGGGGCGAAGAAGATCATCGCCGTCGACACCGACGACACGAAACTGTCCTGGGCGCGCGAGTTCGGTGCCACCGACACCATCAACGCCCGCAGCGTCGACGATGTCGTCACCGCCATCCAGGACCTGACCGACGGGTTCGGCACCGACGTGGTCATCGATGCCGTCGGCCGCCCGGAAACCTGGAAACAGGCCTTCTACGCCCGCGACCTGGCCGGCACCGTCGTGCTCGTCGGGGTGCCCACCCCGGACATGACGCTGGAGATGCCGCTGGTGGACTTCTTCTCCCGCGGCGGATCCTTGAAATCCAGTTGGTATGGCGACTGCCTACCCGAACGCGATTTCCCGACGCTGATCTCGCTGTATCTGCAGGGCCGGCTCCCGTTGGACAAGTTCGTCTCCGAACGGATCGGTCTGGACGCCATCGAGGACGCGTTCCACAAGATGCACGCCGGTGAGGTGCTGCGCTCGGTGGTGATCCTGTGATGAGCGCTTGCGCGAAGAACGGAGAACTCTGATGGCCGCGACCAACATCGAACGCCTCGTCACCTCGGGCGTCTTCGAACTCGACGGCGGGTCCTGGCACGTCGACAACAACATCTGGATCGTCGGCGACGACACCGAGGTCATCGTGTTCGACGCCGCGCACGACGCCGCCCCCATCGTCGATGCGGTCAACGGCCGGCACGTCGTGGCGGTGATCTGCACCCACGGTCACAACGACCACATCACCGTTGCGCCGCAACTCGGGCAGACCCTGGATGCGCCGGTGCTGCTGCACCCGGCCGACGAGATGCTCTGGCGTATGACCCACCCCGAGCAGACCTTCCGCTCGGTCGAACACGGCGCCACCCTGCGCGCCGGCGGCATCGAGATCCGGGCCCTGCACACCCCGGGCCACTCTCCCGGCTCGGTGTGCTGGTACGCCCCCGAACTCGGGGCGGTGTTCTCCGGAGACACCCTGTTCCAGGGCGGACCCGGCGCCACCGGACGGTCGTTCTCCGACTTCCCCACCATCCTGGAATCCATCTCCGGCAAACTCGGCACCCTGCCCGGCGACACCGTCGTCTACACCGGCCACGGCGACACCACCACGATCGGCGATGAAATCGTCAATTACGACGACTGGGTCGCCCGCGGCCACTGATCCTGTCGTCCTCCGGAGGGAGAGCCGGTGGTCAACCGCACCAACACCCGGCAGCGTTGGCTCGACGCGGGCCTGACCGCGTTGGAGGAGAAAGGCGCCGCCGGGGTGCGCATCGACCGGATCGCCGCCCGGCTGGGGCTTTCGAAGGGCTCGTTCCACCATCATTTCGACGGCGCCGACGGCTACAAGCGTGAACTGCTGCGCCACTTCGAGGCGCTGTCGACCGGTGCGCTCGAACAGGCCATCGACGGGGTCGGCCCGCCCGGTGACGCCCGGGCCGTGCTGTCCGCGCTCACCGCTGCGATCGGCGCGGGTCGGCCGGATTTGTACCGGCCGAAGCTGGAGGTCGCCGTACGTGCCTGGGCGACGTCGGATCCGGAGGTGCAGGCCGTGCAGTCCCGTATCGACGCGGCGCGGCTGGCCGCACTGCACCGGGTGTGGCGCCCGCACACCGACGACGACGCCCAGGCCCGGACCGCTGCGCTGCTGCCGTACCTCGTCGCGCTGGGCGCCTCGGTGCTCGAACCGCCGGTGAGCGCCGAGGAACTGAACCGGGTGTACGAACTGCTGCTACCGCTGGTGCCGAACTCCTGAGGCGTGCACCGAACCAAACCATACGGTATCGTATGTTTTGAATCGGTGCGTCGAAGGGGACGAGATGCCTGCACTTCCCGATCCGGCATGGCCGATCGTCGCGCTCGCGGTCGTCCAGATCGTCGACGCCCTGCTGTGCCTCAAACCGGCCGCGTTCATCGCCGACTGTTTCACCGCCGTGCACTGGCCACGCCGACTGTGGTGGCTGATGCCGCCGATCAAGTTCGCCGCGGCCGCCGGCCTGATCCTGGGGCTGTGGGTGCCCTATCTGGCGGCGCTGACCTGTGCGGCGCTGGTGGTCTACTTCCTCTGCGCGGTCGCCGCGCACGTGCGAGCCCGCGACTTCGGCCGCAACCTGTTCCTCAACGCCACGGGGATGCTCCTGCTGTGCGTGGCCACCGGTGTGTACTGCTTCCTGTGAGTACTCCTGACGCGCACACCATCTTCCGCCGCTGGATCGGCGAGGTCTGGGCACAGGCGCACATCCCCCACGATCTGGTGGCCGAGGACTTCGTCGGGCACTGGCCCGACCTCGACGTGCACGGACGCGACGGACTGGCCGCGGTCGTCGCACAGACCCGAGACATGTTCGACGCGTTGGAGTTCGAGATCGTTCTCGGACCGCTGACCGACGGTGAGCTGCTCGCCGGCCGGTGGATCGGTGTGGGTCGTCACACCGGCGGAGAGGTCCGGTTCTTCGGCAACGACATCCTGCGAGTGGACGGTGGGCGCATAGCCGAGTACTGGACCGGAACGTCCGGCGGCTGACGGGTACTGCGACTACCGTCGGAGGGGTCCTCAGCCCCGGCGGGAGGTTGCTCCACGTGCCCGAATCAAGCGTCGTCGTCCGTCCGCGGCAAGCGGGCAGCAGCGGATACTCGGCCGCCTCGCGGTTGCGTGCTGCCGGTCTGCGCCAGGCGCTCACCTTGTTCGAGCAGGCCGCGCACGCGGTGCCGCTGCCCCGGCCGCCGCAGCCCATCGTGATCGCCGATTACGGCGCATCGACCGGCCACAATTCGCTGTTGCCGATCTGCTCGGCGATCGCCGCGCTGCGTAAGCGCACCCGGCCGGAACACTCGATTCTGGTGGCGCACACCGACCTTCCGGACAATGACTTCACCGCGATGTTCCGGACGCTGTCCGACGACCCGGATTCCTATCTGCGCAAGGATCCCGCCGCCTTCGCCTCCGCGGTCGGACGGTCCTTCTACGGGCAGATCATGCCGTCCAACAGCGTCAACCTCGGTTGGAGCTCGTGGGCCATCCAGTGGCTGAGCCGCACTCCCGCCGCGGTGCCCGACCACCTGCACGTCGCCCGCAGCACCGAGGACTCCGTGCGCACCGCCTACGCCAAACAGGCCGCCCAGGACTGGCACGACTTCATCGCGTTCCGCGGACGGGAGCTGTGCCCCGGCGGGCGGCTGGTGGTGATGACGATGGCGGTCGGCGAGGACGGTGATTTCGGTTTCGCGCCGCTCCTGGCCGCCATGGCCGACACCCTCGCAGAACTGGTCGGCGCGGGTGAGCTGCGCGACCAGGAGGTCCAGCGGATGACCGTGCCGACGGTCGCGCGCAGCGCCGCGGACTTCCGCGCACCGTTCGCCCCGTCGGGCCGCTTCGAACGCCTGGAGATCGAGCATCTGGACATCTTCGACGCCGAGGACCGGTTCTTCCAGCAGTACCGGAATGACAAGGACGACAAGGCATTCGGCGCTGAATGGGCGGCCTTCGCGCGGGCGGCGGTACTCCCGTCGCTGGCTGCGGCGCTGGACCCTGCCGACGAGCCCAGGGTGCAGCGGTTCTTCGACCGGATCGCCACCGGCATCGCCGCGCGGATGACCGCCTCGCCCGAGCCGACCCGCATCCCGCTGGCGCACGTCGTGCTCCACAAGCGGCCGAAGACGCCCTGAATCAGCCGGCGACCCGGCCGCGGAAGCTGGTGCGGTAACTCTGCGGCGCCACCCCGGTGAGACGCCGGAACTGCTCGCGAAAATTGGCCGGTGAGCTGAAGCCGACCTCCCGGCCGATGCGTTCCACCCCGTAGGACGTCGTCTCGAGCAGCTGCTGCGCGTGCCGGACCCGGACGCCGGCCACCCACTGCATCGGCGTCTGCCCCGTCTCGGCCTGGAAGCGGCGGTTGAGGGTGCGCACGCTCATCGCGGCGTATCCGGCGATGTCGGCCAGGGTGAGCTCGCGGTGCGCCTCCTGCTCGATCCACGCCAGCACCGCGTCGAGTTCGGTCGGCTCGGCGATGTGCCGCACGTCGGCGCCGTTGCGCAGGATGAACTGGGCCTGCCCTCCGCTGCGGTGCAGCGGAGCCACCGCGAGGCGGGCCGAATCGGCGGCCACCGCGGCTCCGTGATCGACGGCCACCATGTGCAGGCACAGATCCAGACCCGCCGACGCGCCGGCCGAGGTGAGCACCTGACCCTCGTCGACGTAGAGGACGTCGGGGTCGAGGTCGACGGCGGGAAACGCGGCCCGGAAGGCGTCCGCGGCGACCCAGTGCGTGGTCGCACGCCGGCCGTCGAGCAGTCCGGCGGCGGCGAGCGTGAAGGCACCGGTGCAGATCGAGGCGATCCGGATGCCCGCCGCATACGCCTGCCGCAGCGTTTCGAGCGCGGCGGCGGGTGGCGGGTTCTCGATGTCGCTGCGTCCCGGGACCACGATGGTGTCCGCCTCCAGGAGCGCTGCGAGTCCGTGGTCGACGGCGATCCGCATCGGCCCGGCATCGACGACGGGTTCGGGGCCGCACACCACGACGCGGTAACCCGCTGCGCCGGTGGGCAGTTCGACGCGACCGAACACCTCGACCGGCGTGCTCAGATCGAACGCGACGGCATCCGGCAGCGCCAGGACCGCGACGGTGTGCATGCGCCGCAGCCTACTGCCCGGGTCAGCGGATCGTGCCCGCCCCCGCGATGAGCGGCAGGTCGAGCGCGGTGACCCAGCCCGGACGCAGATCGTTGACGGCCGGGACGGCATTGAGCGCGCGCATACCGGTGGCCAGGCAGCCGGCCGCCGCTGCGTCGCGGCCCGACCCGTCGGTGAAGCGGAAGGCGGTCTCCTGGACGATGCTGGGCGTGCCCTCGATCTCGACGCGGTAGACGTCGCTGTCGTTACCCGACGGCCAGTCCGGTGCGGCGTCCTGCCCGATGCGGTTGACGTGTTCGAGTTGAATCCGGGTCTCGCCCCGGTACACCCCGTTGATGGTGAACCGGACCGCCGCGACGTCGCCGGCCGCGATCACGCCCTTGGCGCTGGTGCGTTCGGTCGGGGTGGCCCACTTCTCGTAGGTGGTGGTGATCTCGTCGAGCATGATGCCCGCGGCGTGGGCGATCATCGGAACCGTTGCGCCCCAAGCGAAGACCAGGATGTCGGAGGTTTCGAGGAGGGCACGGTGGCCGGGCGGCCTGCCGATGCCCATCTCTTCCTCGTAGTCGCCGGTGTAGTTGGTGTAGTCGAGCAGTTCCGAGGCGCGCACTCGCTTGACCTCCGAACAGACCCCCATCAGGGTCATCGGCAACAGGTCGTTGGCGAACCCCGGGTCGATGCCGGTGGTGAAACAGGAGGACTCCCCCAGCTCGCACGCCTCGGTGACCGGCTGGATCCAGCCCGGCGGGTTCAGGTGCATGGTCGGCCACACCCACGGCGTCATGGCCGTCGAGCACACGTCGATCCCCGCGCGTAGGAACCGGGTGATCAACGCGATGTTGGCGTCGGCGTGCGCGGCCGTCGGGCCGTAGTGCACGAGCGCATCGGGTTCCAGGGCGATCAGCGCGTCGACGTCGTCGGTGGCCACCACGCCCAGCGAGCGGCCGAGTCCGCAGATGTCCCCGGCGTCGCGGCCGACCTTGTCCGGATCGCTCACTCCGACGCCGACGAGGTCGAACAGCGGATGCCGGTCGATCTCGGCGATCACCATCTTCCCGACGAACCCCGTGCCCCACACCACGATCCGTTTGGTCATCGGTTCACCTTAGACGCGCCGAACGTGAGCTTGTGCACGAGTTTCGCGCGAGTTTTCGAACACAACCTCACGTTCGCGGAGCTCAGAAGCAGCGACGCAGACCGCCGGGCTCGCAGATCAACGGATACTGGTCGACCGGGATCGGCAGCTTCTCCTTGAACGCGATGGTGAACGGCGTCTTGATCATGTTGGCGGGCATCAGACCGTCGCAGGCCGGCGCGTTCTTGGTGGTGCGGGTGCCCGACATCGTGTCGGTGTTGAACTCGACGGACTCCGTGATCGGTGCGGTGCTGCCGTCGGGACACGTCAGGCCGTCGTTGACCTCGGTGTTGTAGGTCCAGATGCCGCTGGTCAACCGGGCGTCGCCGCCGGGTAATCCGCCGAAACCCTGTATCGCCATGTGGCACCCGACCGGGAGGTAGAGCGGCTCGCGCAGGTCACCCACCACGGGAACACAGATCGGATAGATCACCCATTCGCCGGTCAGGCCGTCGGCCTGGGTGTAGGTGTACTTGCCCTCGAGGACCTGCTGTTCGGCCTGCGCTGGGGTCGACGTGGCGAGCGCCGCGCCCGCGGTGACCGTGACCGCGGCGAGTACGCGTGCGAAGGTCCTCATTCGAGTGAGTATGGCAGGCCCGTCGTGGCTGGGGAACGGTTCGGTGGCCGTGCGTTTGCGGTGCGGAGCCCAGGGGGTAAGAGACACCGGAACCGGCCGTTGATCTTGGAGTGATCGTGACCCGACGCAGCGCGATGTGCAGCAGGGTCGTCGCCGCGGTTCTCGCGCTGCTGCTGGCGGTCAGCGGCTGCTCCACCGGTGAACGCGTCGACCTCGGCGACGCCGCGGCGGGCAACCTCATCGCCGCCATCGCCGGCGAACCCGATCAGCTCGACCCGCACAAGACGTCGGCGTATTTCTCGTTCGAGGTGCTCGAGAACATCTACGACACACTGGTCGAACCCGACGCCGACCTGCAGATGCGCCCGGCACTTGCCGAATCCTGGGAGGTCAGCCCCGATCAGCTGCAGTGGACGTTCCACCTGCGCCGCGGGGTCACCTTCCACGACGGCACCCCGTTCACCGCCGAGGACGTCGTGTTCTCCTACCGCCGCATCATCGACGAACAACTGACCAACGTCGACAAGTTCAGCGCGGTCACCGACATCACCGCGGTGGATCCGGCCACGGTGCGCATCGTCGTCGCCCATCCAACCCCGAATCTGCTCACCAACCTCGGTGGATTCAAGGGTATGGCGATCGTGTCGCGCGCCAATGTCGACAGCGGTGAGATCGCCACCCGGCCGATCGGCACCGGCCCCTTCGCGTTCGCCACCGCGACGAGCGGCGATTCGATCACGCTGCGCGCCAACCCGGACTACTGGGGCGGAGCGCCCCGCATCTCGGGTGTCACGTTCCGATTCATCTCCGAGGCGTCCACCGCGCTGTCGGCGCTGCAGGCCGGCGAGGTCGACTGGACCGACTCGATTCCGCCGCAGCGGGTCTCGCAATTGCGCGACGACGAGTCGCTGCGCCTGGCCGTCACCCCGAGCAACGACTACTGGTATCTCGCCCTCAACACCGCCAAACCACCGTGGGACGACGTGCGCGTCCGCCAGGCCATCGCCTACGGCATCGACCGCGACGCCATAGTGCAGGCCACCAGCTACGGCACCGCGGCGAAGAATCAGCTCGCGATCCCCGAGGGCAATCCCTGGTACACGTCCTACGACACGTACTCCTATGACATCGACCGAGCCGAACGCCTACTGGCCGAGGCGAATTCGACGCCGAAGGATCTCGACCTGCTGGTCACCAGCGAATACCCCGAGACCGTCACCGCCGCGCAGATCATCGCCGACAACCTCGCCCCGCTGGGCATCACCGTCAACATCCGCACCGTCGACTTCGCGACCTGGCTGGACGAACAGAACAACGGCAACTTCGACATGCTGATGATGGGCTGGCTCGGCAACATCGACCCCGACGACTTCTACTACGCCCAGCACCACACCGACGGCACGTCGAACGCTCAGAAGTTCTCTGACCCGGAGGTGGACCGCCTACTCGACGGCGGCCGGGTCGAGACGAACGTCGACCGGCGCCGGAACGGCTATGCGCGCGCGGCCACCCTGATCGCCGACAAGGTCAGCTACATCTACCTGTACAACCCTTCGATCCTGCAGGCCTGGACGCCGGCGCTGACCGATTACGACGCCCGCCGCGACGGCGCCATCCGGTTCCGCGGCGTCGCCCTCGACCGGGACGCAGCGTCGTGACCGGCGTGCTGAGCAGCCCGGTGCTGCGCTTCCTCGCCCGACGGGTGGCCTACTCGCTGGTCGTGCTCGTCGGCGTACTGATCGTGGTGTTCGGCCTGGTGCAACTGGTCCCCGGCGATCCGGTGCGCATCGCCCTGGGCACCCGCTACACCCCGGAGGCCTACGAGGCGCTGCGTTCGGCCAGCGGCCTGGACCGGCCGCTGATCGTGCAGTTCTTCAGTTATCTGGGCAACGCGCTGACCGGTGACCTCGGGGTGAGCTTCCGTAACGGCGACCCCGTCACCGCGACCCTGCTGGACCGGCTGCCCGCCACCATCTCGCTGGGTCTGGTGGGCATCGTGATCGCCCTGCTGATCGCGGTGCCCGCCGGCATCTGGTCGGCGCTGCGCGAGGGCCGGATCAGCGACACCATCGTGCGGGTGTGCAGCCAATTCGGCGTCTCGGTGCCGGACTTCTGGATGGGCATCCTGTTCATCGCGCTGTTCTCCACCACGCTGGGCTGGCTCCCGACGTCGGGATACCGCCCGCTGTTCGACGATCCGGCGGGCTGGCTGCGCCACATCGTGCTGCCCGGCCTGACGGTCGGCCTGGTCGCGGCGGCGATCATGACGCGCTACATCCGCTCGGCCGTGCTGGAGGTGGCGTCGATGGGTTACGTGCGCACCGCACGGTCCAAGGGGCTCTCCCCGCGGGTGGTGACGCTGCGCCACACCGTGCGCAACGCGCTGATCCCGGTGCTCACCATCACCGGCATCCAGCTCGCGACCATCCTGGGCGGCGTCATCGTCGTCGAGGTCGTGTTCGCCTGGCCCGGCCTGGGCCGGCTGGTCTTCAATGCGGTCGCCGCCCGCGACTACCCCCTCATCCAGGGCGCCGTGCTGCTCATGGCGGCGCTGTTCCTGCTCATCAACCTCATCGTGGACGTGCTCTACGCGGTGGTCGACCCGAGGATCCGGCTGTCATGACCGCACCCGACGAACAGACCCGCGTCTCGTCCTGGCGACTGCTGGCAGGAAACCCGGTCACGCTGGTGAGCGCGATCGTGCTGGCCGCGGTGGTGGTCGTCACCCTGTTCGCCCACTGGCTGATCCCCTACGGCGTCAACGACATCGACGTGCCCAACGCGTTGCAACCGCCCAGCGGCGCGCACTGGTTCGGCACGGACGAGCTCGGCCGCGACGTCCTGTCGCGGGTACTGGTCGCGATCCAGGCGTCGATGCGGGTCGCCGTCGTCTCGGTGGCATTCGCGGTGGTGGTGGGCGTGACGATCGGGGTACTGGCGGGCTTCTTCGGCGGCTGGCTGGACACCGTGTTCATGCGCATCGTCGACGTGATGTTCGCATTCCCGGTGTTACTGCTCGCGCTGGCCGTGGTCGCGATCCTCGGACCGGGGGTGACGACGACGATCCTGGCGATCGGCATCGTCTACACGCCGATCTTCGCCCGGGTCTCGCGCGCCAGCACGCTGTCGGTGCGCGTCGAACCCTATGTGGCGGTGAGCCGGACGATGGGCACCGGCAACGGCTACATCCTGACCCGGCACGTTTTGCCCAACATCGCCGGACCGCTGATCGTGCAGACGTCGCTGTCACTGGCCTTCGCGATCCTGTCGGAGGCGGCGCTGTCGTTCCTCGGGCTCGGCATCCAGCCGCCGCAGCCGTCGCTGGGCCGGATGATCTTCGACTCCCAGGGTTTCGTGACGCTGGCGTGGTGGATGGCGGTGTTCCCCGGTGCGGCGATCTTCGTGATCGTGCTGGCGTTCAACCTGCTCGGCGACGGGCTGCGCGACGTGCTGGACCCCAAACAGCGCACGCTGGCCGAGGCCCGCCGGGGCGGAGGCGCACCGTGAGCGCGCCGGTGCTCGAGGTCGCCGACCTGAGGGTGCGGATCGGCCGCAGCGAGATCGTGCGCGGTGTCTCGTTCGCGGTGGAACGCGAACAGACCCTCGGCATCGTCGGGGAATCGGGGTCGGGCAAGACCATGACCGCACTCGCCGCAACCGGCCTGCTCGACGCCCCCGGCGCGGCGGTCAGCGGGTCGAGTCTGCTTGGCGGGCAGTCGGATCCGCTACAACTGGTCAGTGCGTCGGCGCGGACGTTGCGCAGCGTGCACGGCGGGCGCATCGGTTTCGTCTTCCAGGACCCCGGCACATCCCTCAATCCGCTGCTGACGCTGGAACGTCAGATCACCGAATCGCTGGAAACCCACCGCAACATGACGCGCCGACAGGCGCGGGAGCGCGCGCTGGAGCTGCTCACCGCGGTCGGTCTGCCCGAACCCGAACGGCGGCTCGATTCGTATCCGCACCAGCTCTCCGGCGGCCAGCGCCAACGGGTGATGATCGCGATCGCCCTGGCCTGCGATCCGGAACTGCTGATCGCCGACGAGCCGACGACCGCCCTCGACGTCACCACCCAGGCCCAGATCGTCGAGCTGGTGCGGGATCTGCAGCGTGACTTCGGGGCGGCGGTGGTGTGGATCAGCCACGACCTGGGCGTGATCGGTCAGGTCGCCGACGACGTGACGGTGTTGCAGACCGGCGTCGCCGTGGAGCAGGCGCCGGTTCTCGACCTGTTCGACCGGCCCCGGCACGAATACACCCGGGAGCTGTTGGCGGCGCGGCCCGTCGTCGGTGGCGACGGACCCGCCCCGGCGGATCCGGACGCGCCGGTGCTGCTCGACGTGCAGGGTCTCGACGTGCGGTTCGACGTGTCCGGGCCGACCGGCCGGTCCACGGTGCACGCGGTGCGCGACGTGTCGTTCGCGATTCGCCGGGGCAGCACGCTCGGACTGGTGGGTGAGTCCGGATCGGGGAAGTCGACGGTGGCGGCCGCGCTGACCGGTCTGGTGAAGCCGGCCGCGGGGACGGCGACGCTCGATGGGGACGACGTGTTCGGGGTGACAGGGCGAGCGGTCAAACCGCTGCGCCGCCGCATCAGCCTGGTCTTTCAAGATCCGTTCTCGTCGTTGAACTCCCGCAACCGCATCGGCAGCGCGATCGCCGAGCCGCTGGTGGTGCACGGCCTGGCCGACGGCCGGACGGCCCGCCGCAAACGGGTGGGCGAGCTGCTCGAACTGGTCGATCTCCCGGCCGATTACGCCGCGCGCTATCCGCACGAGTTGTCGGGTGGCCAGCGCCAACGGGTGAGCATCGCGCGCGCCCTGGCCGTGGAGCCGGAGCTGCTGATCCTCGACGAGTCGACGGCGTCGCTGGACGTCTCGGTGCAGGCCAAGGTGCTCGACCTGCTGGCGCAACTGCAGCGGGAGCTGGGCCTGACCTATCTGTTCATCGGGCACGATCTGGCGGTGATCCAGCGGATGAGTCACGACGTGCTGGTGCTGCGCGACGGCGCCGCGGTCGAGTACCGGCCCGCCGCCGACTTGTTCTCCTCGCCCGAACAGGAGTACACCCGGGCGCTGCTGGCCGCGATTCCGCCGGCGCGGCCGCGCACCTCGGCGTGAAGCGCTAGTTCTGCACGGTCGGCCGGATGGTGATGTCGCCGATCTCGACATCCCGCGGCTGGGTGATCGCGAAGGCGACTGCCCGCGCGACCGCCTCGGGCGGAATCCCGAAGTCCGCCATCTGCTCTCGGATCTGTGCACGCAGCGATGGATCGTCGATGGATTCGGCGAGTTCGGTGTGGACCATCCCCGGCGAGATCCCCGTCGTGCGCACCACGCCGTCGGTGTTCTCCTGACGGAAGGCTTCCAGCAGTGTCCGCACCGCGTTCTTGGTCGCCGCGTACACCCCCTGGTGCGGCACGATCTTCAGCCCGGAGGTCGACAGGATCGTGACGAAGTGACCGGCGCCCTGTGCGCGGAAGACCGGCAAGGCGGCGGCGATGCCGTGCAGGACACCACGTAGGTTCACGTCGATCATCGCCGACCAGCCGGCCAGGTCTCGATCGGCGATCGGACCGATCCTGCTGATGCCCGCGTTGCTGACCAGGACATCGAGCCGGCCGAACTCATCGACTGCCATCTCGACCAGACGCTGGACGTCGTCGTAGCGGGCGACGTCGATGACCGCGGTTCGCACCGATCCGCCGCCGGCACTGATGCGTTCGGCCACGTCGGCGAGTCGATGTTCGCGGCGCGCTCCGAGCACGACACGGTGGCCCTGTCGGGCAAGCAATTCCGCGGTCGCTGCGCCGATTCCCGTCCCGGCTCCGGTGATGGCGACGACCAGGGAGATTTCGTTGTGCATGGTGCCCCTTATGCTGAAGCGGACAAATGTCCGTTACTGGCAACGGTAACGGACACATGTCCGCTTAGCTACCGAAGCACCGAGGACTGATGAGCACACCCGCACGACGGTCGGACGCCAGGCACAACCGCGACCGCATCCTGGCCGCGGCGCGTGCGGTCATCGTCGACACCGGCGACGTGCGCCTCAGCGCGGTCGCCAAGGCTGCCGGGGTCGGCCAGGCCACGCTGTACCGGCATTTTCCGACACGCGAGCACCTGCTCGCCGAGGTGTATCGCCACGATGTCGACGAATTGGTGGCCGCCGCCCCGGCTCTGCTCGCCGCGCATGGCCCGGTGACGGCTCTGGCACGCTGGTTCGATCGGGTGGCGGATTACGCCCGGGTCAAACGCGGCGTGTTCGCCGCCGTCGAAATGTCGGTGTGGCAAGAGCTTTCGGCACACAGCTTGGGTCCGATCGGCGACGCACTCACGTTGTTGCTCGACGCAGGTAAGGCCACAGGCGCCCTTCGCCCGGACGTCGACGCGCGAGACGTCATCCTGCTGATCGGTTATCTGAGCCGGCTGGACGACGACGAGTGGGACCGGCGCGCGGGCCACCTGCTCGGCATCGTGCTCGACGGGCTGCGCCGAGACGTGTGAGAAGGTCTCATCCATGTCAGATCTCACGGGCAAGGTGGCCCTGGTAACCGGAGCGTCGTCGGGGCTCGGCGCCGCGACGGCGAAACTGTTCGCGCAGCGGGGAGCGACGGTGTTCGGCATCTCCCGCGACTCCGACCGCATGGCGGAGGTGTTCGCCGACGTGCCGGGCGGGACGTACGCGTCGGTCGACATCACCTCACCGCAGGCGTGCCGGCAGGCCGTCGCGGACTGCGTGGAGAAGTTCGGCCGTCTCGACGTGCTGGCCAACGTCGCCGGTTTCCATCAGATGCGCCACACGCCGACGATGTCCGACGAGGACTGGGACTACGACCTGGCCGTCAACCTCAACGCCCCGTTCTACCTGTGCCGGGCGGCGCTGCCCCACCTGCTCGAGACCGGGGGCAACATCGTCAACGTGGCCTCGGTCGCGGGTGTCGAGGGCGAGGTCTATTCGGCGGGATACTGCTCGGCCAAGCACGGCCTGGTCGGGCTCACGCGTGCGCTGGCCATCGAGTTCACCGCAGATCGGTTGCGCGTCAACGTGATCTGCCCCGGCGGGATGGTGACTCCGCAGACCACCGAGTTCGCCGCCCCGGAGGGCGCGGACTGGAATCTGATCATGCGCATCGCCGCCCCGCGCGGGATGATGGACGTCGCCGACGTCGCCAAGACCATCGCGTTTCTCGCGAGTGACGACGCCGCGGCCGTGCACGGTGCGGTGTATCTGGTGGACAACGGCGCGACAGCGGGCTGAGTCGGCGCACAATGACGGCGTGCGTGAGATCGAATCGGAGGGTCCTGCCGTCGTCGGATCTGCGGCGACGGTGTCCAGCGCGGCAGTGGTCGCATCGGCGGCGACGGTGTCCAGCGCGGCAGTAGCGCGGTCAGCGGCAACGGCGGCCAGCGCCGGGGTGGCGGGTTCGGCGGCCACCGTGGCCAGCGTCGCCGTGGCCGGTTCGATGGCCACCATCGCCAGCGCCGCCGTCGCGGGAAGCATGGTCACCGCGATGTCCGTCGCGATCGCCGGCAGTATCGGATGCATCGCGTGCGCACTCTGCAAGCGTTGCGTGGCATGCGTGGCGTGCTTCGGTTGCACCGGTTGCGTCGGATGCGTGGGTTGCTACAACTGTTCGGGTCTGCGCTTCGCGGTGGGCCGGCGCGACGCCCACGCCGACTAGAGCAGTTTGTGCTCGATGACCGTGACCAGCTGCGGCTTGCGCCAGTTGCCCGCCGCCCGCTCGATGCGCACGCCCATCTCTGCGCCCGCGATCTCGAGCGTGCCGATCTGATTGCGGAAGTGCGGCATCGTCACCGGCCGCCAGCGCAGCCGCGGCATCCCCACCTTCGTGGTGCGGACCAGTGCCCGGCCCACCCGCTCGGCGAGACGAGTGTGGCCCAGGCGCAACACGATCCGTTCAGCGGCCGACGGTTCCTTGCGCAACCCGGAGCACACCACCTGCCACAGCGCGGTGGCCGATTCGAGATCGGCGGGCAACTGCACCTCCGAAACCCAGCAGTGGTGCACGTCGCCGCCGAAGAGCACCATCGTCGCGGGCGCGGGGCCGCGGTGTCCGGTCGCCACCTCGATGACCAGATCTTCGAGCTTGCGGTAGCTGTCCTGGAAGCACGCCCAGTGATCGAGGTTGGCGGTCATGCGGACCTTCTCCCCCAGACCGCTCAGCCGCGCGCCCCACGCACCGTCGCCGACGGCCTCGGACCACGCCTCGATGTGGTGCATCCCGTACGGCAGCAGGATCGGTAGCGAACTGGCGAACAGGAGGTGGTCGTAGTCGCCGTCGATGTTCGACGTGATCCAGTCCCACTCCTCATCGGTGGCTATCTTGCGGGCACCGGGCCGCAGTTGGCGCCCCGTGCGGGCGTCGACCAGGATCAATCGGGTGCCGCCGAGGTCGCGGGCCACGCTGAAGTGTGAGACGCCGTCGTCCCGTTCGGCCGACTCCGCCACGGCCCGGATCGCGTCGGCCCCGTCGCGCGATGTGATCACCTGTTGGAACACTTCGTCTTTCGCGAGTTCGGCGGGAGACAAATTGCCGATGTGCTGATACACCCAGTACGCCATCAGGCCGCCGATGATGCGGGTCTCATACCAGTCGGTTTGGCGCATCTCGTCGAGCCAGGCCTGCGACGTGTTCCACTTGTCGTTGATCTCGTGATCGTCGAACATCATCGACGTCGGCAGGGTCGACAACATCCACCGCACCACCGGATCGCTCCAGGCGTCCCAGTAGCCGATGCAGTACTCCTCGAAGTCCTCGAGCACCTCGACGGGTCCGTCAGCGTGCACCTCGCGCTCGGCGACCAAGTCTTTGATCCTGTCGTTCACCTGGTCGGCATAGAGCTGATCGCCGAGCATCATCAGCGCGTCCGGCCACCCCGCCGACGGCTGGCGCAGCATCCGCATCCCGAAGGTGCGGAGCACATCGACGCCCTGCCCCTTGGACCGCCACCAGTGCTGACGGGTGTACGGCGGATGATGGGGCGCCGACGCGCGGCATGAGCCGAAGAGCAGACGCAGGTTTCCGTTGCGGGGCAGCAGCCGGATGCGCGGCGGCGGAAACTCGTCATCGGGAGGCGGCCATGCCTTCACCCCGTCGAGGTGGACCTCGTAGGGATGGTCGCGTGCGGGATCGAGATCCTCGATGCACACGAGTGCGAAATGGTGATCCAGCACCTCGAAGGTGTCCGCCGCGGCGCCCAGGATCTCGACGCGGCACGGCCCGTCGGTCTCGACGAAGACGGTGGCATCTGTGGTACCCACGTGGCGGAGCAGCGGCCCCACCCGGATTTCGTGCACCCGGTCAGGCAGCGCTGACGTGACCGGTGTGCGCGACCGGGTGCGTCTGATCCAGTTGGCGCTCCAACGCGCGCCGGGCATCGAGGACCACCGCCGGGAGTCGTTTGCTACCGCGGGACACCGCATCAGCCACGGTGTCGACGGCCTGCCAGGTCTCGGGTGTGAGCAACGTCAGCGGCTGCAGATGCGCGCCGCGCTCGCCCGTGCGGACGGCCTGTTGCAGCCAATGCTCGAAATTGATCCGGACGGTCTCTTCGGGCAGCTCGTTGGTCACCACATCACCCACCTCCCCGTGTTGGGAGCAGGCATACCCCGTCGGACGACGCCTCAATCGTGGGTCGGGCAACGGGTGTGGGATGGGTGTGGGATGGGTGTGGCACAGACCACACGAAGGTGTCGATGCCCATCGAAAGGGAACCCCTGCAGCGAACACCAATACGAGGGGACACATGACTGAGCACAATCAGGCAGGCCAAGCCCGAAAGGGACTCATCGACTCGGTCAAGGGTAAGGCCAAGGAAGTCGTCGGCGCCGTGACCGGAAATGACTCGCTGACCAAGGAAGGTCAGCTCGAGCAGACCCAGGCCCAGGAGCGCAAGGCGGCCAACACCGCCAATGCGGTCGCCGACGCCGAAGCCAAGGAGGCTCGCCGCGAGGTGGCGGAGGCGCATCGCGAGGGAGCGCAGGAGCGCATTGCGGTCAACGCCGAAACCGCGGCAGCGGAGAACGCCGCCCGCGCTGATCAGGCTGCCGCCAAGCGTCAGGCCGAGCAGGCTGCGGCCCAGCGAGAAGCGCGGGACAAAGCGCAGGCCGAGACCGAGGCACAGCGCAAGGCAGAGCAGGCGAAGGCCGAGGAGCGCCAAGAACTCAACGCCGTCGCCGAGGACGTCTCGGCTGCGGTGGAGGAGCACCAGGACAGCACCCAGGTCGCGGCTGCCGCCAAGGCGGAGGCCGAGCGCATCCGCCGGGAGGCCGATTCCCTGAACGCCGACGCCGACGTACCTGACCAGCGATAAGCAGAGGAGCTTTCATGAAGATCACCGACGTCCCGTTCGCGGTGCTGCGACTGCAGTACCAGTTCGCCCGTTTCCCGCTGCAGGTCATCGAGGACCGTGTGGTGGGCCGACTCGACGCCGAGGCTCCGGCCCGGCTGTTCTACGAGCGTTCGCTCGGCATGCTCGACCTCGCTGTCGGCAACGCCCTCGGCGCCCCGGAGGTCGAACAGCGCGGAGCCGCGCTGGTCGAGCGCAGTGAGGCGCTGCGCCGGGCGGCGGCCCTGGACACGGCCGCCACCCAGACCAAGGAGCAGGCCGACGCCGAGCTGAACCAGACCCGCGAGCAGGCCAAGCGCGAGCAGCAGCAGGCCCGCGAAGAGAAGCAACGCGAGGTGTCCGAGGCCCGCGAAACCGCGCAGAAGCGCAAGCAGGACGCCGCCGAGGCGGCGCAGAAGCGCACCGCGGCAGCCAAGGAGCAGGCGGACGCGGTCGCCGCGCAGCGCGTGAAGTCCGCTGAGCAGGTCCGCAAGCAGGAGGAGAGCGAGATTCGCGCGGCGGAGAAGGCCACCGAGAAGATCGCCGAAGCCAAACTCGGTGACGCCGTCGACAAGAAGTCCGAGGCCGCAGCGCGCCGCGCCAAGGCCGACCGGGTCGAGGATCTCGCGGACACGGAGAAAGAGACCCGCCAGGCACAGAACGCCGCGAAGAACGGGTCAGCCTGAGTAGTACTCCAGAACCCGCTCTGACGAGTCGACCCGGCCGTTGCTCACGATGGTGAGCCGGTCGGGTCGAACTTCGTAACGAGCCCCTCCCGACGGATCGACCACGTCGAAACCGCTCCCCGACGGGGTGGCGTCGCCGAGCTGGATCGTCGCCCCGTCGCTGAGGCGCTGGCCTCGGTAGACGTAGCGATCGTCGCCCTCTTGGCACACCACCGCCAGGGACTGGGCGGTGCGCACCATTGCCGCGGCAGCGCTGCCGTCGTCGCAGCGGGCGAACTGTCCGACGAACCCCGCGCCGTCCGCGCCGGTCATCCCGCGCGGCGCGGTGGTCGACGTCGACGGGGTGGTCGACGTGCTCGACGATGTGGTGGTGGACGTAGTGGGCGTCGGCGATGTCGTAGTGGTGGTGGTGGTCGACGTGGTGCTGGTGGGACCGGTTTCGTCGTAGGCGCTCGACGTCGGTGGGGCCAGCGGCGTGCGCGCGGTGGGGGCGTCGTCCTGCGAACTGAAGGCCAGGATGACCGCGAGGACGGCGGCCACGCCGAACAGCACGATGATCGTGGCGATCAGCGCGGTGTGCGCTTTCCCGGTCTCGGCCTTCGCCGACGGCGCCTTCGGCGGCGGCGCCGGGGCGGGCGGGTACGGGGTGAGGCCCGTCGCGCCAGGGGTCGGGTACATCGCGGAGAACTGCTTGGTGTCGAAC
>NZ_LZSU01000022.1 GCF_001665575.1 Mycobacterium sp. 852013-51886_SCH5428379
CACCTCGAGGCGGTCCTTCGGGCTGACCCGACCGACCAAAGACACTGCCGCTGAGGACATATCACCATCAAAGCAGAAGGGTCCGACACGTTTCGGGGTCGAGCGGACCGCTGATCAGAGCTCACATGCGACGATGTCGTCGTGCCGTTCACCCTGTATCCCGAGGACGCACCGAGCATCGAGATACCGATCAAAAAGTCCCGGTTCATCGCCCGGCTGCGTTACGCAGACGGCGAGAAGCCGGTCGCGGAACTACTCTCATTCGCCCGCGAGGTCGACCGGAACGCGAACCATCATTGCTACGCCTACATCCTCGGCTTCGACCCCACCGCGCGGACCGAACGGTCCTCCGACGACGGAGAACCGGGCGGCACGGCCGGAGCGCCGATCCTGCGCACTTTGAAGGCCCACGATCTGTGCAACGTCGTCCTCGTGGTGTCACGGTATTTCGGCGGCGTCAAGCTCGGCGCGGGAGGATTGACGCGGGCCTATGCGCGTGCCGCCAGCTCGGCGATCGAACTGGCGAACCTGCGTCCGTTGGTGCGCACCAACATCTTCGAGCTCGTGGCGAGCCACGCTTCGGCAGGCAAGCTCGAGGCCGAGTTGCGGGGCCGTGGGTTCGAGGTCACCGACGTACGACACGGAGAATCCGTGCAAATGACCGTGCTCAGCCCCGACGGTGTAGCGCTTGCGGCGGCGGTCAATGACATCTCCTCGGGCACCATCGATCTGGTGCCGATGGGCCATGTCTGGAAGTAGGGAACTCAGCCACCCGCCGCCGAATGCAGCGCCACCTCGTGGGTCTTGACGACGAAGAACACCTCTCGACCCGGTTGCAGATCGAGGTCCGCGGCCGCAGCGGCGGTGATGTCGGCGGCGAGCCCGGTGCCGCCGTCCGGTTGTTCGGGACCGCGAAGCCGCACCGTCGCCCCGTGCAGTTCGATTTCGGCGATTCGCACGGGAAGAACGTTGCGGGGACTCGCATGTGGGGGATCGAGATGAACAGCGACGGCAGTCGGTGCGAACAGCGCGACCGCCTCCGATCCCGGGGTCGGATCACCGACACCGGAAACAACTAAGCCCCAGTCTGTTTGGAGCAATCCGGGCTCTGAGATCACTCCGGACACCAGGTTGATCCCCGCGATGCGGGCGGCGAAGTCGCTGCGCGGCGCGGTGAGAACCGTCCGGACGGCTCCACTCTCGACCACGTGCCCGCCGTCGACCACGATCACCCTGTCCGCGATCGCCAACGCATCGAGGAGGTCGTGCGTGACGATGATCGCGGTGCGCTCCGGCGCCCGGAGGATCTCGCGCAGCAGTCTGCGCATCGCCGGGGCGGCGGCCACGTCGAGCGCGGCCATCGGCTCGTCGAGCAGCAGCACCTGCGGTTCGGCGGCCAGCGCCCGGGCCAGGGCCACCCGCTGCGCCTGCCCCCCGGACAGCTGCGCCGGTTTCCGGTCGGCCAGCTCCAACGCACCGACCGCCGCCAGCCAGCGCTGCGCCACTTCCGACGCCTCAGCACGTGATCGACCCCTGCAGCGAGGACCATAGGCAACATTCGCGGCAACCGTCATGTGGGGAAACAGCATGGCCTGCTGGCTGAGCATCGCGACACCGCGGGCGTGAGCGGCGACGAACGTCCCCGTGGCCGTGTCGGTGACGACCGTCCCCCCGAGTTCGATCCGGCCCTCATCCGGTTCCAGGAGACCGGCGATCATCGACAGGAGCGTCGACTTTCCCACGCCGTTGGCGCCCAACACAGCCAACACCTCCCCGTGGTCGAGCGACACGTCGAACTCGACACCACGCCGCGCCAGTCGCGCCTGCACGCGCACGCCACTCACAGCGGTCCCGTCAGCCGCCGGCTTGCCGACGCGATCACGATCGCCGCCGCAACCACGATCAACAGCAGCGAAAGCGCCACGGCGGCATCGGCGTCGGTCTCGCGCTGCAGGTAGATCTCCAACGGAAGCGTGCGCGTCACACCCTGCAGCGATCCGGCGAAGGTCAGCGTCGCCCCGAATTCCCCGAGCGAGCGGGCGAAGGCCAGCACTGCCCCGGACAGCAGGCCCGGCAGCACGAGCGGCAACGTCACGGTTCGCAGCACCGTCGTCGGCCGCGCGCCGAGGGTGGCGGCGATGGTCTCGTAACCCGATCCCGCTGAGCGCAAGGCACCTTCGAGGCTGACGACCAGGAACGGCAGTGACACGAATGACTGGGCCAGCACCACTGCCGCGGTCGAGAACGCGATCCGGACCCCGATCAACTCGAGCTCTCGGCCGAGCAATCCCTGCCGCCCGAAGGTGTACAGCAGCGCGATACCGCCCACCACCGGTGGTAACACGAGGGGGAGCAGCACCAGGGCGCGCAACACCGACAGGCCCCGAAAGTTCCCACGCGCCAGTACGAGTGCCATCGGCACTCCGAGCATCACGCACACCGCGGTGCTGGCGGCGGCCGTCTTCAGACTCAGAAGCAAGGCTGCGCGCGAGGATTCGGAGGTGACGAGCGGTATGAAATCAGCCCAGTCGATCTCGAGCAGGATCGCGATCAACGGGACGACGACGAACAGGGCCCCTGCCGCGGCGGGTAGATAAAACCACCGCGGGAGCCCTACCTGAACCAGCCGGCCCGCCCGTCGCGTCGCCGTCATGGTGCAGCGAAGCCCGCTGCCGCCAACACGTCCCGTCCATCCGGACCCGTGACGAGGTCGACGAACTGTTGTGCCAACGCGGGATTCCCCGAATTGTCGAGTACCGCGATCGGATACGTGTTCACCGCGTCGCGCGACTCGGGAAACGGCACCGAGGTGACCTTGTCGCCCGCAGCCGCTGCATCCGTCACGTACACCAGACCGGCGTCGGCTTGCCCGGAGGTGACCTTGCCCAGGACGTCGGTGACGGCGGACTCCTCGCTCACCGGCGTGAGCGTCACGCCGGTGACCTCTTCGACCTTCTCGGTGGCCGCGCCGCACGGCACCTGCGGCGCGCACACCACGAGCTGGATGCCGGATCCAGCCAGATCGGCGAACGAGGCGATGCCCTTCGGATTACCCGGCGCGGTGGCGATGGTCAGCGTGTTGGTCGCGAATGCCACCGGCGCTCCGGACACGAGGCCCGCATCCACAGCCTTGGACATGTTGGTCGTGTCCGCGGACGCGTACACGTCAGCCGGCGCGCCCTGCGCCAGCTGCGCGACGAGATCCGACGAGCCCGCGAAGTTGAATGCGACGGTCGTTCCGGGATGGGTGGCTTCGAAGCGCCGACCGAGTTCGGTGAACGCCGGCTGCAGCGACGCTGCTGCGAACACCGTGATGCCGGTCGACGGCTCCGACGCGTTGGGCGACGAACACGCCGCCGCGAGCGCGGCAATCGCCAGGACGGCCGGGATCGTTCTCACGACGCGCCCCCGGGGGTTTCGACGATGACGTTGGTCGCCTTGACCACGGCCACCGCCAACGCGCCGGGCTCCAGCCCGAGTTGCCGAGCCGATTCGGTGCTCATCAACGAGACGACGGTGAACGGTCCGCACTGCATCTGCACTTCGCTCATGACCCGATCCGCGGTCACCTTGGTGACCAGCCCGACAAGTCTGTTGCGCGCGGAGCTGGCGACGTCCAGGGGATTCGGCGGTGGTGCGGCGTGGTCGCGGGCGAACTCCGCCAGGACCTCGCCCGCGATCACCTTCCGGCCGGCGGCGTCTTTGCCCGCGGCGAGCCCGCCGGTGTCGATCCAGCGGCGCACGGTGTCATCGCTGACGCCGAGAAGCGCGGCGGCATCCTTGATGCGGATGTCGGGCATGGGCCTCCCTCCAGTGTGAATCCGCAGAAGCGGGCTAATAAAGCCAATATATCCGCAAGTACGGGTCAGATAGCGCGGAACCGGCGTGACCACCGCGTACCGTTTAATTTGGGCTCATGAGCCGTCCGCTGGCCGTCGCCCTCGCGCAATACCCACCCGTGACCGGATCGGATCCCATGGCGACGCTCCACCGGCAGGCCGCCGAAATCCAGTCCGGAACATCTGATCTTGATCTCATCGTCTTTCCGGAGATTCACCTGTTCGGTGACTGCGACACCGCGGAGGACACCAACGCATGGCTCGAGGCGGCCGCCGAACCGCTCGACGGCCCTCGTCTGCGCGCCGTTGCCGAGGTCGCCCGTGAGCTCGGGGTGTGGCTGATTCCCGGCTCGGTCGCCGAACGTGATGACGACGGCCGGGTCTACAACACCGAGGTGGTGTTCAATCCGAGCGGCGAATTGGTCGCGAGCTACCGCAAGGTGTTCCCGTGGCGCCCTTACGAGGCGTGGTCCTCGGGGCATGAGTTCGTGGTCTTCGACATGCCCGGCATCGGGCGTGGGGGACTGTCGATCTGTTACGACGCGTGGTTCCCGGAGTCCACGCGCAGCGTGGCCTGGATGGGTGCGGAGTTCGTGGTGAACGTCGTCAAGACCATCGGCGCCGACCGGAAGCAGGAGCGAATCCTGGCGCAGGCCAACGCAATCGTCAATCAGGTGTTCATGCTCAGCGTCAACGCCGCCGGCCCGGTCGGTTACGGCGGATCAATCGTCAGCGACCCGGAGGGCGCCGTCGTCGCGGATCTGCCCACCGCCGAAACCGGGCTGATGACGCTGACCATCGATCTCGACGACGTCACCCGCGTCCGCGACACCGGAACCGAGGGTTACAACCGCATGTGGTCACAGATGTCGCCCGACGATCCGCGCATCGATCTGCCGATCTACGGCGGCCGCATCGACCCCACGCGCTGGGAACCCTCGCGGTCTCACCCGGGCTGATCGTTGTTCTTCTGCGCACCCCACCCGTGCACCCGGTCCACCTCGATCAGCGCACTGACGCGCGGTCGCTCCCGGTTGGGGTACGGCTTGCCCCGGTAGTGCTGGGCCAGCGCATCGATGTCCGCCAGACCCTCGTCGTCGTACATCTTGGTGATCCGCCCGATGAGGGTCAGATGGGTGTACCAGTCGTCTCCGTCGATGACGGTGAGCGAAACCCTCGGATCCCGGCGCAGGTGGCCTAGCCGCTTGCGGGCGGTGTCCATGTTGACCAGCACGTGGTCCTCGCGCAGGAGATACCACGTCGCGGCCGATACCGGGTGCCCGTCGCGACGGACGGTGGCGATGACGGCCGGGTTGGGTTTCGCCAGCATCTGCCGTGCGTCGTCGGTCAGCGGTGACATGTGGTCCTCCGGATCTGGGGGGCAGGGCTCCACGAGAGTGCCCCGCTCCGTTCCGCTCAAGCACGGCGATCCACGACGATTAACGTTCCGCCCACTGCGGTCCATAAAATCGGTGGTGCAATGACAACCGATACCACCGGAGCCCCCGCGGCCTCCGGACCGCACGCAGACCGTATCTCCGCCGAAGCGCGACGTCGCCGGACGTTCGCGGTGATCAGTCACCCCGACGCCGGCAAATCCACCCTCACCGAAGCGCTCGTGCTGCACGCCAAGGCGATCACCGAGGCCGGCGCCGTGCACGGCAAGGGCAACCGCCGCGCCACGGTGTCGGACTGGATGGAGATGGAGAAGGCCCGCGGCATCTCGATCACCTCCACCGCGATGCAGTTCCCCTACCGCACCGACGACGGCGAGACCTGCATCATCAACTTGCTCGACACGCCGGGGCACGCGGACTTCTCCGAGGACACCTACCGCGTACTGACCGCCGTCGACTGCGCGGTGATGCTCATCGACGCCGCGAAGGGTCTGGAACCCCAGACGCTGAAACTCTTCCAGGTGTGCCGCCACCGCGGCATCCCGATCATCACGGTGGTCAACAAATGGGACCGGCCGGGACGCCACGCACTGGAGTTGATGGACGAGATCCACGAACGCATCCAACTGCAGACCACACCGTTGACCTGGCCGGTCGGCATCGCCGGCGATTTCAAGGGCGTCCTCGACCGGCGGTCGGGCAAGTACATCAAGTACACCCGCACCGCCGGCGGCGCCACTGCCGCTCCTGAAGAGCACATCGAGGCGTCCCGCGCCCACGAGATCGCGGGAGACGACTGGGACAACGCGGTCGAGGAGTCCGAGCTGCTGTCCGCCGACGGCGCCGACTTCGACCGGGAGTCGTTCCTGCGGTGTACCTCGACACCGGTGCTGTTCACCTCGGCGATCCTCAACTTCGGCGTGAACCAGCTGCTCGACGTCCTCGCCCAGTTGGCGCCCCCGCCGACCGGGCAGGTCGATGTCGACGGCAATCGGCGCGACCCGGCCGAGCCGTTCAGCGCCTTCGTGTTCAAGGTTCAGGCCGGGATGGATTCGGCGCATCGCGACCGGATCGCCTACGCCCGGGTGTGCTCGGGCACCTTCGAGCGCGGCGAGGTGCTGACGCATGGAGCGACCGGCAAGCCGTTCGTCACCAAGTACGCCCAGTCGGTGTTCGGGCAGCAGCGGTCCACGCTGGACACCGCATGGCCGGGCGACGTCATCGGGCTCGCCAACGCCGCGGCGTTGCGGCCGGGGGACACGCTCTACCGCGACGTGCCGGTCGAGTACCCGCCGATCCCGAGCTTCTCGCCCGAGCACTTCGCCGTCGCGCGCGGCACCGATCCGAGTAAGCACAAGCAGTTCCGAAAGGGCATCGAGCAGCTGGACCAGGAGGGCGTCATCCAGGTGCTGCGCTCGGATCGGCGAGGCGATCAGGCGCCGGTCTTCGCGGCGGTCGGACCCATGCAGTTCGAGGTCGCCAGCCACCGCATGGCCAACGAGTTCAGCGCGCCGATCTCGATGGAGCCGCTGCCGTACACGGTGGCCAGGGCCGTCGTCGATCCCGCCGATGCGGAGATCCTGCAGAAGCAGGCGTCGGTCGAGGTGTTCACCCGGACCGACGGTGTGGTGTTGGCGGTGTTCTCCACCAAGTGGCGGTTGGAGAACATCCAGCGCGACCATCCCGAGGTCCGCCTGCGCTCACTGGTGGCCGCCGCGGATTGACGTAGGCCTTACCCGAGGCCGGCGATCCGCGCCACGGTCAACGCCGAGGTGAGCTGCAGCAGGTCGCGTGGCCTGCTGGGGCGCAGTCCGGTGAGTGATTCGAGCCGGCGCATCCGCTGAGCCACGGTGTTCGGGTGCAGGTGCAAGGCGTCGGCCGCCGCCCGGCGATCCAGGTCGCGCTCCAACAAGATGCGCGCAGTGTGCAGCAGCTCGCTGCCGTGCTCGCGGTCATAGTTCAGGGCCGGACCGAGCACCGTTGTGGCGTAGTCGCGCAGGCGCTGCGGATCGTCGAGTTGCAGCAGCAGGTGGTCGATGGCGATGTCGCGCAGGTCGATCACCGTCGTTGTCACCTCTGACGCGCTGTCGGTGGCCAGATCCAGCGCGCCACGCAACGTGCGCAGCATGTCGGGCAGCTCGACCGCCGGTGCCGCAGGCGTGACCCCGGCCACCGCGCGTTGAACTGCACCCGTGTCCGTCAGGTAGGCCACCAGCCGGCCGGCTACCGCCGCGGCGCCGTCGACTCGCCCTGGCGCCGTTGCCTCCGGGGCCACGATGAGCACGAGGTCGCCGCGATACACCGCTACCAGCGGTCGCGGCGTCACGGTCATCGCGAACCTGTCTGCGCCGGCCAGCAGCCGTTCGGGGGCAGCGCGGTCACCCACGGCCTGCGCACTCGCGGACCGCACCCCGATCAGCGTCTGCTCACCCGAGAGGTCCCAGCCCAGCCGGCGCGCCCGGTCGAGCAATGCGGCCATGTCAGCGCCGTCGGTGCTCAACAGATCGGCCACCAGAGATCCGCGCAGCCGCTGCTCCACCTGGGCCGCGGTGCGGGCGCGCATCAGTTCGAGCGCGGTCACCACCGTCGCGTGTTCGACCGCGCGCATGTCGAGCGGCGACAGTTCCCCTGCGGTGGCGGCGACCCGAACGCGGGCCACCACCTCCCCGTCGAGGGTGACGTCTGCGGGGTCCCCGGTGTCTTCGATGCCGTCAGAGGGCCAGCCCACATCGGCCAGCGCGGTGCCGTAGACGTCGTCGATCAACACCGGCCTGCCCAGCAGCTCGGCGAGCGCGGTCGCCACTCCCGACACACCCTCGCCGCGCAGCGCGGTGGCAGTCAGCAGTCCGTGGACCTCCTCGGCGCGACGCAGCTCCCGGATGGTGTCCTGTTCGCGTGACCGCAGCTGAGCGGTGCCCAGCGCGACGGCGACCTGCGAGGCCAACGTCGTAACCAAGCCGATCTCCACGGCGTCGAACCGATGCGGTGCCCGCCGGTAGCCGTTGATCGCCCCGACCACGACGCCACCCCGGCGCAGCGGCACTGAGACCAGCGCCCGGTATCCCTGTTCCTGCGCCACTCCACCCCACGGGCCGATCCCCGGGGTCGTTTCGATGTCCTCGAGCGTCACCACCTCGCCGGATCGGAATGCAACGCTGGTCGGGGCCTCTTCGGCGCCGCGGACGTCGAGCAGGATCGGCCGGTCGGCGTTGACCTGCGCTACGTAGTCGGAGGACAGGCCGTGGGAGCCGACGATGGTGAGGGCCCGGCGGTCGGCGGTCGGCAGGAACACCGCGCAGAAGTCGTATCCCAGGAGATCACACGCCGTGCGCGCGACCCGATCTACGAGGTCGGTGACCGGCTCGTCGCTGCCTACCGCCTCGCCGATGTCGGCGAGCGCGTCGAGCCAGCGGGCTAGATCAGGCTTCAGTGTCGGTAGGGACATGTAATTCAGGATATGTGTGTTTCGCCAGACATTGCCCGGAATGGTCTGCCTCCACCAGTCTTGTGCAGACGGTGACAGCCGTCACACAACATGCAGGAGGTTCCCGTGCGACGAAGCACTCGGGCGATGCGGGCTGCGGTGGCCGTCGCCGCCGCAACGATGGTGACGCTGACCGCAGGATGCGCGGCGGGACTCGGCGGCCCGGCATCATCCCGCGCCGCCCGCGACGGCGTCATCCGGTTCACGTTCGCCCCCGACCCGATCTGGGACTACATGAACGAGACCGGCATCGTCGACGAGTGGCAGCGCGACACCGGCTACCGGATCGAGACGAGCGCCACCTGGGACGAATTCGGTCTCTTCGCCGGCGGCCACGCCGACATCATTTCCACGGCGTCGTTCGAGGTACCCGCCCTGGAGGAGCAGACCCAGCGCGAGACCGTCATCATCGGGCGGTACAACGCCGAACGCAGCCGCATCCTGGTCCGCACCGAGGATCCGGCCCAATCGCTCGCGGATCTGCGCGGCAAACGGCTCGGCGTGTTCACCACCGTCTCGGGCACCCTGGTGTGGAGCGGCCTGGTCAAGCAGATGCATGACATCGACCTGGTCGGCGGCGACTTCGAGATCGTTGTGGCCGACATCCAGAACCTGTCGAACCTGTTGGCGCGCGGCGAGATCGACGCGTGCATCTGTTACCCCGACCTGTCGGCCCGGGACCTGCGTGAGGGCACCGTGCGTGCGCTCTACGACGGGAAGTCCTCGGCCGAAGTGTTCGCCGATCTCGACGCGCCGGGACACGACGGTCCGATGGGCAATGTATTCGTCGCCCGCAAGGAGTGGGTCGACGGCCATCCGGGAGAGGTGTCGGCGTTCCTGGATCTGTGGAGCCGCGGTCTGCAGGAATGGGCGGCTCATCGCGACGAGATGATCGAGCGCTATCCCCAGCACTTCGCGGTCGACACCCCCGAGGACATCGCCTTCATGAAGGACTATGTGGCTCAACATGACTGGGTCGTCGACGACGTCCGGTTCGACCAGCAATGGGCCGAGGACGAGAGCTCGATATTCGATCTGATGCGGCGTGCGGGTGTCATCGGTGACGACGTCGCCGACCCGCGCTTCCTGCCCACCGAAGGAGTGCAACGGTGACCCAGACCATCACCCCGCCGGACGCGCAGCCGACGCCGCGCACACCGGCTCCGCAGACCCGCAGACCCCGGATGCGCGGCCCGGCCGGCCCCCGACGGTGGCTGGTATCGCTGATCGGGCTGATCGCGGTGATCGGCGGCTGGGCCGTCGTCGCGGCGGTCGTGGACGATCCGATCCTGCCCCGTCCGGCTGCGGTCCTCGATCGGGTCATCGCGATCACGGTGTCAGGGGAGGCGTTCACGAACTTCGCCTCGAGCATCGGCAAGATCGCCGCCGGATTCGCCATCGCGATGGTGGGCGGGCTGGTGATCGGATTCGTCATGGGCCGCAGCAGATTCATGACGTCCTACTTCTCGCTGCCGCTGTTCGTGCTCGGCAACATGCCCGGCTTGACCTACGCGGTGTTCGGGTTGCTGATCTTCGGTGTCGGCGCCGGCGGACCGATCGTGGTGTCGGCGCTGGTGACGTGTCCGTTCATCGCGATGAACGTCGCCGAGGGGGTCCGGTCCGTCGACGGCACCCTGCTTTCGATGTGCCACGCGTTCGGGCGCAACCGCAGAGACATTCTGCGCCATCTCTACCTGCCCGCCCTGACCACGTTCGTATTCGCCGGAGTCCGTTACGGATTCGCGATGGCCTGGAAGGTCGAGGCGCTCACCGAGGTGTTCGGCGCCAGCGACGGCGTCGGGTTCATGATCCGCAAGGCCTACCAAGAGTTCCAGGTCGCCGACATGCTCGCCTGGACCACCCTGTTCATCGTCGCCATGGTGCTCATCGAGCGCGGCCTGGCCTATCTGGAGAACCGCTTCTTCGCCTGGCGGAAGGAAATCGCATGACCACCGGAGCACTTTCCGCACCCGCCTCTACATGGCGACGTCACCTGCGCGGACAGTCCATGTCGGCCGCGGCCGTCCTGGCCGCACTGCTGACGATTCTCGGTGCTTGGCAGCTGGCGGTCGTGGTCGGCAACCGCATCCCCTCGCCGGCCGACGCCGTCGACAGCCTGGTCTCCGAGGCCGCCATCGGCGAGCTGTGGCACAACCTGGCCATCAGCATGAACCGGTTCCTGCTCGGGCTCGCCGCGGCGCTGATCGTGGGCGCGGCGCTCGGCGTCTGGATGGGCCTGTCCAAGATCGCCGATCTGGCCTTCTCCGACGTCAACGCCGCGGCGCTGGCGATCCCCGCGGTCATCTGGGCGCTGTTGACCACCATGTGGTTCGGCTTCGGCTGGTTGACCCCGGTGGTGACCGTCTTCCTGTCCGGTCTGCCGTTCGTCGTGGTGAACATCGCGAAGGCGACCAGGGCGGTGCCCGCAGACCTGGTGCTGATGGCGCGGTCGTTCGGGGTGCCGCGGACGAAGGTGTTGCGGCACATCGTGGCCCCCGCGGTCGCCGGCTCGACCGTCGCGGCCGTCCGGTTCGCCATCATGAGCGCCTGGAACGGACTCCTGCTGGCCGAGTGGTTCGGTGCGACCTCCGGAGTGGGCTGGCGGTCGCGGTACTGGTACGACGCGAACCAGCTCGACGGCTTCTTCGCGTGGGTGCTGGTGTTCATCCTCCTGCTCGTCATCGCCGACCTGTTGATCCTCGGTCCCCTCGAACGCCGCATCACCCGCTGGCGCTCGGCGTGACCCAGACCCCAGCCCCCGACCCCCGCCCCTGACACCGCCAAGAATCGAGAAACCATGGCCTCCATCGAAATCCGCGAACTCGTCAAGGAGTTCCACGGCCGCGACGGCACCACCACCCGGGTGATCGACGGTATCGACCTCACCATCTCGGGCGAGACGTTCGTCTCGATCGTCGGGCCGTCGGGCAGCGGTAAGACCACGCTGCTCAACATCGTGTCCGGCATCGAGACGCACACCTCCGGCACGGTGGCGCTGCGCGCCGGCGGTGAGAACGCCCGCGTGGGCTACGTCTTCCAGGATCCGCGGCTGCTGCCGTGGCGGACCGTGATGGCCAACCTCGGCTTCGTCCAGCACGAACGCTCCGGCTGGGAGGAGCGCGCCCGCCACTACCTCGACCTGGTCGGACTGAGCCACTGCGCCGACCGCTTTCCGGCCCAGCTGTCCGGCGGCCAGCAGCAACGCATCGGCATCGCCAGGGCCTTCGCCGTCGAGCCCGACGTGCTGCTGATGGACGAGCCGTTCAGCCATCTCGACGCGATGACCTCGCGCACCCTGCGCGAACATCTCGAACGCATCTGGCTCGAATCCCGTCGCACCGTCATGTTCGTGACCCACGACGTGACCGAGGCCGTGCAGCTGTCAGACCGCATCGTGGTCCTGGCCCCCGGCGGCCGCATCCACGAGATCATCGACGTGGATCTGCCTCGGCCCCGCCGCGCATCCGACCCGGCCGTCGCCGTGCTGCAGGCCGAGGTCCTCCAGCGGTTCGAGGCCCTCGAAGCGGCGACGGTGGGGAGCCCGGCGTGACAGCGCTGCGACCGGGCCCCGTCGACGTCCACGCCCACTGGCTGCCCGAAGACCTGTTCGGTCTCCCGCCCGGATCGCCGGTACCGCCGCTGAACGGCCGCGACGGTCAGCTGCACCTGGGCGACCTGCCGCTGTCGATCGAAACCGCGGCCATGAGCGACGCCGACCGCGTGCTCGCCGACACCGATGCCGCCGGTCTGGGCTCGCGGGTGATCTCCGCGCCGCCGTTCGCCTTTCCCGTCGCCGATGCGCCCGGCGTCGACGACTACGTGGGCCGCTTCAACGACGCACTCGCCAGGACGTGCCGCGACAGCGGCGGCCGACTGCTCGGACTGGGGTTGGTGTCGCTGCACGACGCCGATGCGGCCCGCAAGCAGATGGACGCGATCGCCGCCTCCGGTGTGGTGCGCGGAATCGCGGTGCCTCCACTGCTGGGGGCCACATCGTTCGACGTGGCCCCCATGCGTGACGTGCTCCGCGTCGCCGCCGAATTCGAGCTGGCGGTGTTGGTGCATCCGATGCAGCTGCCGCGCCCGGAATGGTCGTCCTACTACTTGGCCAACCTCATCGGCAATCCCGTCGAAACCTCCACCGCGGCAGCGGCTCTGGTGCTCGGCGGGGTGCTCGAGGAGCTGCCCGGTCTGCGGATCTGCCTGCTGCACGGCGGCGGCTGCGCCCCCGCGCTCGTCGGTCGGTGGCAGCACGGCTGGAACCAGCGTGCCGATGTGCGCAGCGCCGAGACTCGGTCGCCACGTGAGGGTTTCGCCAGATTATGGTTCGACACGCTGACCCACGACGGTCCGGCTCTGGAGCTGCTGCGGGCGCACGCCGACCCGGCGCGCCTGATGTGCGGTAGCGACTACCCGTTCGACATGGGGGTCAGCCGTCCGCTGGATCTACCGCACGCTGCGGGCATCACCGACGCGGCCCTCGAACACAACGCCCACCGCTTCCTGGGGCTGAAAGGAGAACGTGATGACTGAGAACATCAACCCGCGGCACGACTGGAGCGGACACCGCGCGCTGGTGGTCGGCGGCTCGATCGGGGGGCTCACCGCCGCGCTGCTGTTACGCCGCCTCGGATTCGACGTGTCGGTGTACGAACGCACGCCGACCAACCTCGACGGTCGCGGTGGGGGGATAGTGCTGCAGCCCGACACACTGCGCTGGTTCGTCGAGTGCAGCGACCAGCATCCCGAACAGGTGAGCACCTCAACGCATTACGTGCAGTACCTGGGTGCTGACAACGAGCTCGTCCACCGCGAGGACGCACCGTGGCGCTACACGTCGTGGGGCACGTTCTACCGCGCGCTGCTGGCCGACTTCGGGATCGACGGCTATCACCTCGGTGAGTACGCGTCCGGGTTCGACGAAGACGACAGTGGCGTCGAGGTGCGGTTCACCTCGGGCCGCCGCGAGCGGGCCGACCTGGTGGTGTTCGCCGACGGCATCAGTTCACCGAGCAGACGGCGCATCTCACCGGAGACCAGGCTCGAGTACTCCGGCTACGTGGGCTGGCGCGGCACCGTGCCCGAACGCGAGGTGTCGGCCGAGACGTTCGAACTGCTGCACGATTCGATCACCTACAGCGTCGCGCCGCACACGCACATCAACGTCTACCCGATCCCGTCGCCCGACGGAGGTCTGGCGGTGGGCGAGCGCCTGCTGAACTACGTCTGGTACCGCAACGTGCCCGAGGGGCACGAACTCGACGAGCTGATGACCGACAAGCGCGGTTTCCTGGCTGGTGTGTCGCTGCATCCGGGCGCGGTCCAGGACCGGTTCGTCGACGAGATGCGCCGGGCGGCACCGTCCGTGCTCGCCCCGGCGGCCGCCGAGGTGGTGGTGCGCACCGAACAGCCCTATCTGCAGGCGGTGTACGACGCCGTCGCCCACCGCATGGCGCTGGGCCGGGTGGCCCTGATCGGTGACGCCGCGAGTGCTGCGCGACCGCATGCCGCGGCCGGTACCGCCAAAGCCGCGGCCAACGCGTGGGCCCTCTACGACGCGCTGTCCGACAGCGGCGATATCGCGGAGGCGCTCGCGAAGTGGGAACCCGGCCAGCTCGAACTCGGGCAGCGACTCGTGCAGCGCGTCAAGGACATGGGCGCCAGGTCGCAGTTCGACTGCACCTGGATCCCAGGCCACCCCGAGAACCGTTTCGGCCTCTACGGCCCCGGACACTGAAGGAGAGCGACATGACCACGACACCGGAATTCCTCACCGACGCACCGCTTGCGGGCACGCTTGTCGGCACCGACTTCGACGGCTGGACCGACGCGCTGCGCGCCGAGTTCGACGAACATGCCCACGACGGACACGTGGGGTCACGGCTGCTCAGCGAGAACAGCCGAGTGCGGGTGTGGGAGATACGGCTTGCGCCGGGCGAGCGGTTCCACGCCCACCGGCACGTCCTGGACTATTTCTGGACCGCCGTCAACGCGGGCCGCAGCAGGCAGCACACCGCCGACGGCACCACCCGGGAGGTGGCGTACGCCGCCGGTGAGACGCGTCATTTCACCTTCGCCGCAGGAGAATTCCTGCTGCACGACATCGAGAACGCCGGCGGCACCGAGCTGGTGTTCACCACGGTCGAGCACCTCGATTCGGCGAATGCGCCCCTCTCCCTGGGAACGTGATCGGTGGGCGGCGTTCGAGTGGACATGAGGCGACCCCGGCACCATGCTGATGACCCACCGCGCGGGAGGACACCACGATGACGGCATCCGTCGATCGGACGGACCGGTCGGTCGACCGCGTCGAAGGCTCTCAGAAGGTGACCGGCACCGCCCGCTACACCGCCGACCTGACGCTGCCCGGTCAGGTGCACGCCGTGCTCGTCCAATCGGAGATCCCGCACGGCCGGGTCACCGAGGAATCGATGAGGCACAGCGCCGAGCGTGTTTCCTCCGCCCCGGGGGTGCGGTATGTCCTGACCCCGCTGAACTGCCCGCACCTGAATGTACTGCCGGAAGTACTCACCTGGGACCTGCCGCTCGAGCGGCGCCCACCGCTGTCGGATCTGACCGTGCAGCATGTCGGCCAACACATGGCGCTGGTGGTGGCCGACACACTCGAGGAGGCCACGGCCGCGGCCGCGACGTTCGATCTGTCCTACGAGACATATCCGCCGCAGCTCGACGCTCGAGAGGTGCCGCCTGCGGCCGACGGGCAGGTCGGGCCGATCCGCCACGGCAGTTATGCACCCGACCACTTCGTCAAGCTTTCGGATGAGAAGCTGCAGGACCGCCGCGGCGTACCGCCAGCCGGCGCCACGAAGCGGGTGGCCGCGCGGTTCACCACGCCGCACAACGCGCACTACCCGATCGAGCTGTCCGCCACCATCGCTGCATGGGCAGACGACCGACTGACCGTCCACGACAGCACCCGCTGGATCACCGGTGAACGCACCGCGCTCGCCGCGTATCTCGGAATACCCGAGGACCGGATCCGGGTGCTGTCGCCCCTGGTCGGAGGTGCGTTCGGCTCGAAGAGCTTCCTGTGGATGCACGTGGTGCTGTGCGCGGTGGCCGCCCGTGAGACGGGCCGGCCGGTCAAGCTGGTGCTCACCCGCGACCAGATGTTCTCCTCAACGGGGCACCGGCCGCGTACCGAGCAGGACCTCGCTCTGCTCGCCGACGACGACGGACGCATCCTCAGCACCGAACACCACACCCTGACCGAGACCTCCACGGTCGCGCATTTCTGCGAGCCGACAGGCTTGCCGACCCGGTTCCTCTACACGTCGCAGCATCTCGACGTGTCGCACCGCACCGCGCGGCTCAATGCACCCACCCCGTGCTTCATGCGCGGGCCAGGTGAGGCACCCGGCCTGTTCGCCCTCGAGGTGGCAATCGACGAACTCGCCTACCAGACCGGGCTCGACCCGCTGGAGCTTCGGGTACGCAACCACGCCGACACCGAGCAGGTGAGCGGGAAGCCCTGGTCGGGGAAGCACCTGCTCGAGTGCTACCGCACCGGAGCGCAGCGGTTCGGCTGGGCGGACCGGCCACCGGCGCTCCGCGCCCTGCTGCGCAACGGCGTTGCTGTCGGTTGGGGCATGGCGACGGCCACGTACCCGGGACGCCGCATGCCGGCGGGATGCCGCGTGGTGACCGGTCCGGACGGGGCAGTGCGATTCGCTTCCGCCACCCACGAGATCGGCAACGGTGTGCGCACCGTCATGACCCAGGTCGCCGCCGACATCACCGGACTTCCACCGTCCCGCATCACTTTCGAGTCCGGAGACTCTCACTTCCCGGCCGCTCCCTACAGCGGGGCGTCGCAGACCACCGCGACGGTCGGCGCGGCCGTACACGCCGCGGCCACCGAGTGGAAGCGGCGAATCCGCTCGCTGGCCGGTGAATGCACCGACCACATCGACCTCGCCGCAATCGCCGGCGCACACCATGAAGAGCTCTGTTTCACCGCCGACAGCGACGCCGGCGATGAGGGCGGCCGGGCCGTCCAGTCATTCGGCGCCCACTTCTGCGAGGTCGAGGTCGATCAGCAGATTGGCCGGGCGACCGTCACCCGGTGGGTCGCGGTGATGGACTGCGGGCGCGTGCTCAACCCAAAGCTCGCCCGTAGTCAGGTGATGGGCGGCATCACCTTCGGCATCGGCATGGCCATGCTCGAAGAGGTGCCCTACGACGCCGACACCGCGCAGATGATCGGCGAGTACTACCTGCCCACCCACGCCGACCGTCCTGAGTTCGATGTCTCCTTCGTGGAGAGCGCCGACTTCGACCTGAATCCGATCGGGGTGCGAGGCGTCGGTGAGATCGGCACGTGCGGCGTGCCCGCCGCCATCGCCAACGCCATCTTCCACGCCACCGGTAAGCGGTTGCGCAATCTGCCGATCAGAGTGGAAGACCTGATGATCCCGTACCGACCACCCATCACCGAGGAGCCGTGATGAGCCGAGACCATGTTGTGGAACTACGCATCAACGGTGAGACCCGTCGGGTCGAGATCGACGTCCGAACCACGCTTCTCGACCTGCTGCGGGAACAGCTGCACCTGACCGGCACCAAGAAGGGGTGTGACCACGGTCTGTGCGGCGCCTGCACGGTGGCCGTCGCCGGTGAACGCGTGGTGAGTTGTCTGACCCTGGCAGCGTCGATCGACGGGTCGGACGTTCTCACCATCGAAGGCATCGCAGACGGCGACGAACTGCACCCGCTACAGCGCTCCTTCGTGGAGTGCGACGGGTTCCAGTGCGGCTTCTGCACTCCCGGCCAGATTTCGTCGGCACACGCGATGCTGGCCGAGTACGCCCGCGGCGATCTGAGCACGGCGTCGTTCGAGGGATCCCGCGCGGACATCGTGACGGGGTCCATTCGACTGACGGCCGCGGAGATCCGGGAACGGATGGCAGGCAACATCTGTCGCTGCGGTGCCTACGCCAACATCGTCGCCGCGATCGAGGCCGCGGCAGCGGTCGGGGACCACACCGCATGAAGACCTTCGAACTTCGGCACGCCGCCACCGTCGACGACGCCATCGCCGCCGGCACGGTGCCGGGCGCCAAGTATCTCGCAGGCGGCACCAACCTCATCGACCTGATGAAGGATGGCGTCGAGCAACCCGACGCGCTGGTCGACCTGCGGCGGCTCGGACTGACGACGATCATCCCGACCGCCGGCGGTGGCGTGTTCATCGAAGCGGGCGTCACCAACACCGCGATCGCCAACCACCCATTGGTCCGCACCCAGTACCCGGTCTTGTCGCACGCCATCCTCAGCGGAGCCACCACACAGCTGCGCAACATGGCGACCGCCGGCGGAAATTTGTTGCAGCGCACTCGTTGTCCGTACTTCATGCAAACGACGTTCTCGTCGTGCAACAAGCGGATCCCCGGCAGCGGCTGCGCGGCGCGACACGGGTTCCATCGTGAGCACGCCGTGTTCGGGGCACGCGGCGAATGTGTGGCGGTCCACCCGTCGGACATGGCGGTGGCCCTGGCGATCCTCGACGCCGTCGTGCACGTCCAAGGTCCCGAGGGGCGACGCGCGATCCCGATCGAGGAGTTCTTCGCGTTGCCGGGCAGCACGCCCGATGTCGACAACACTCTGGGGCAGGGCGAACTGATTCTCGGCATCGAGCTTCCATTGTCGGATTTCGCCGACCACTCGTGGTATCTGAAGGTACGCGATCGGCACAGCTACGCCTTCGCGCTGGTGTCGGTGGCCGCGGGACTCCGTTTGGCCGACGGCGTGATCGAATCGGCCGCCCTCGCGTTCGGGGGCGTGGCCGCCAAGCCGTGGCGGTTGCGCGCGGCAGAAGCCAGCTTGGTCGGGCAGCCACCCGGTGCGGCGGCGTTCCACACCGCCGCAGTCCTCGCGATGGACGGTGCCGAACCAATGCCGCAGAACGCGTTCAAGATCGATCTGGGACGGCACAGCGTGGTGCGGGCACTGACGATGGCGGCCGCCGTACGTTAGCGCGGCGGTCGGCATCGCCGTCGCCGAGGGCGCTGCGGGTCGGTCAACTCATGGCCGGCGGCGTGGGGACGACGTCGGACGACCTTCCGCAAGATCGATCCGCACGGGATGCACCATTTGCGTGCCGGGTAGGCCCTTCAGTTCCACCTCGCGCGACTCACCGAAGACGATGCCGTCGGCCGTGGTGATCTCCTGACGCGCCGCATCGCTGACGAGGATCTCGCCGCCGTCGGGCGAGATCGGCCACCCGCGCCGCGGTGGCGACGTCCAGACCGAACAGATCCTCGCCGCGGCGAACCGATGTACCGGTGTGCACGCCCATCCGCACCAGCACACCGTCGAGCCGTTCGTCGTCAGACAGGCTCTGTTGCACAGCAATACAGCAGCGGACCGCGTCGACAGGTTCGGTGAAGGCGATCATGAACCCGTCGCCCTGGTTCTTGACCACGACCCCCCGGTGGTCGCCGACCAGACGGCGCACGAGTTTTTCGTGATGATCGAGCAGGCTCACCCATTCGCGGTCACCGAGTGACGCGTTGCGCTCGGTCGACCCCTCGATATCGGAGAAGACGAGGACGACGCGGCCGTCCGCGGTGATGCGGGCGAGGTCTGGCCGTTCGACCCGTGCCCAGCCGGCAAGGTCCTCGATCGAACTGCGCACCGAGCCGCCGATCTGCCGGCGCAGGATCGCGTCGGCCGTCTGTACCGTGTTCGCCACCGCCCGGACGGCCAGCGGCGCGATGCCGACCGGTTTGCGTCTGCGACGCGGTGCTGCCTCGGCGGCAGTGCGCTGCTGAAGTTCGCGCCGCGCGGTGCGCAGCGCCCGCCGGGACAGCAGCAGCAGGATGCCCAACGCCACGAGACCGGCGAATTCGATCGCCGCGATCACCCACAGTGCAACGGTCACGGGTCGATCATCCAGCAGCGCCGCGCGCTCGCGGGTCACTCAGTGGTATCGACCACCATGACCTCGGTGCCGGCCCGCTTGGAGACCGTGCCGGGGACCGATCCGAACAGTTTTCCGGTCACCGTGTTGACGCCGACGTTCCCGACCACCAGCAGGTCGGCCTGCACGTCGTCGACGAGGCTCACCAACGCCTCGACCGCCGCGCCGGGGATCGCCCGTTCCTCGACGTCGCCCGCACCCAGCGATCTCGCCAGCGAGGCGGCCTCGCGGAGCATGTCGTAGACGGCGGCGTCGCCCTGGGTCTTGAAGCCCTCCCCGGACAACTGGTCGGGATCGGGCCCGCCCGCGTTTCGCTCTTCGGGTAGAAAAGCGCTCGCCACAATGAGTTTCGCGTTCGACTCCGCGGCGATTTCCGCGGCTTTACGCACCGCCCGTAGGGACGACTCCGACCCGTCGGTGCCCACGATGATCGTTCGGTACTCCGCCATTCTTCGACGCTACTCGGGCCACCCGTTGCCGCGGATCACCTCCACGAAATCACCTCGGACGAAAGACGGGTCGAAATGTGCCAGCACGTCGGCGTTCACCGTGCCGAAGGTGCTGTCCGGACGGTTGCGGACCCCGTCGGTGAAGGCCTGCAGGATGCGGCGCTTGAAATCCGGTCTCGGGTGGGCCGCGGTGACGGCGTCACGCACGTCAGCGGGTAGATCGTCCCGACCGATACCCAGGACGTCGGTTTCGACGCCGGCGGTGACCAAAGCGGTTTCGGGGTCGAGGAATTCCGGCACGCCGGGCGTGGTGTGCAGGGCTATGCCGAGCCAGACCTTGCGGGCATCGGATTCGTCGACGCCGTGCTCCAGCAGGAAGTCCCGTGCGGCGTTGGCGCCATCGACCTCGAAGCGCACCGTCGAGGATGTGCGGTACGGCTCGGTCAGCCCGACGTCGTGGAACATCGCCCCGACGTAGAGCAGTTCGAGATTCGGGTTCAAGCCGAGCCGACGGCCCTGCAGCGCGCCGAACAGGAACACCCGCCGCGAATGGTCGAACAGCAGGTCGTCTTCCACGTCGCGGATGAACTCCGTGGTCGCCCGCACCAGCGCGGTGTCGGGGATTTCGATACCTGCGACGGTCTGGGGGAATGAGGTGGTCATAACGGCTCCTTGCGTCGTCGTGGTTGCTGGTCCCAGCCTGCGACCGCACGGTGCCGCGGTGCCGGTCCGCGTGTGCCGTTCAGGCCACAGATTGGGACATAATCGGCGGATGGCCGAGGCGGGTGCGCAGCGCGAGATCCTGCTGGTCGTGTTCGACGGGGTGAAACTGCTCGACGTGGTGGGGCCTGCCGAGGTGTTCGCCGAGGCGAACCGGTTCGGTGCCGCGTATCGGTTGGACTTCGTGTCCCCGGACGGCCGGGACGTGACGACGTCGGTGGGGACCAGGTTCGCGGTGACCGCGGCGGTCGCATCGGTGGATCGCGTCGACACGGTGCTGGTCGCCGGCGGCGACGAACTGGTGGGCCGGCCCATCGATCCGCAGCTGGTCGACGCCGTACGGCAATTGGCCCGGCGGACACGACGGCTGGCGTCGATATGTACCGGCGCCTTCGTCCTCGCGCGGGCCGGAGTGCTCGACGGTCGCAGGGCCACCACGGACTGGCGTCACACCCGGCTGCTGGCCAAGGCGTATCCCGACGTCCGCGTGGAACCCGACGCCATCTTCGTCCAGGACGGCGACGTGTTCACCTCCGCGGGCGTCTCCGCCGGAATCGACCTGGCCCTTGCCCTGGTGGAGAAGGATCACGGCGCCGATCTCGTGCGCGAGGTGGCTCGGTCTCTTGTCGTCTATCTCAAGCGTGCGGGCGGCCAGTCTCAGTTCTCGGTACTGCTGGAGAAGGATCCACCATCCGAGTCGGCGCTACGGGCGGTCGCCGATGCCGTCACGGCTGACCCGGGCGGCGACCATACCGTGAAATCGCTTGCCGCGCAGGCCGCTTTGAGTACGCGACAGCTCACCCGGCTCTTCCATGCGGAGTTCGGCACCACCCCGGCCCGGTATGTGGAGGCGGTGCGCATCGACATCGGCCGCGCAGCGTTGGATGCCGGGCATACGGTGGGGGAGAGCGCGCGACGTGCCGGCTTCAAGAGCCCGGAGACATTCCGCAGGGTGTTCGTCAGCCACCTCGGGGTATCGCCGAAGGTCTACCGCGACCGCTTCCGGTCCGCCTCGGCGTGAAGACCGGCCGGGCCCAGTTCCTCGAGAAAGCCGGCCACCAGGCGGTTGCCGGGCGCACGCCAGACCGCCGTCAGTTCCACGGTGACGGAATTGCGGAGCCGCACCGTCTGGATTCTGCTACGGGACGCCGCCGCATTCGCCGAGGTCTCCGGGACGAGGGCGACTCCGAGGCCGGCGGCGACCATGGCCAACTGGCTCTCCATGGATTGCGCCAGGTGTTGGGCCCGCGGCGTGAAACCCGCTGCGCGGCAGGAGGCCGCCACCTGATCGTGGTAGTCCGGGGTGCGGCCTCGTGGGATCCAGACCCACGGAAGCTCGGCTGCCAGAACAAGATCCGAGCCCACACCGTCGGGAAGCTCCCAGTCGGCAGGGGCGGCAAGGACGAATGATTCCCGGCGCAGGGAGCGTCTCTCGCAGTCCCGCGGCGTCGACATCTGCCGCACGAGGACGATGTCCAATTCCCCCCGCTGCACCATCTCGACACCCACGTGGGTGTCGACCTCCCGGACGTGCACGTCGACACCGGGGTGAGACCGGTCGTACGACCCCAACGCAGCAGGCAGTGGATCGGTGAACGCACTGGTGACCGCCCCGAGGCGCAGTTCGCCGGCCTGCCCTTCCGCGGCCTGGCGGGCGGCGGAGTCTGCGGTCTGGGCGGCCGCGACCAGGATCCGGCACTGGTCGAGGAACACCGCGCCCGCGGAGGTCAACCGCACTTCTCGCGTGGTGCGATGCAGGAGCTGCACGCCCAGGCGGCCTTCCAGCGTCTTGATCGCCGCCGACAGCGGTGGCTGCGACATGTGCAGCAGTTCGGCGGCTCTCCCGAAGTTCAGCTGTTCGGCCACGGCGATGAAGTAGCGGGCTTCCCGGACCTCCACCATTGATAGCCCCCGCCTCTCGCTGACAGCCCCATTCGGTATTTCACACTATAAGTTCGCCGGTGTTCACTGGCCGAGTGCAGGTCACCGAACGTCGTGTCGCCGTCACCCTGTGGTGCGCGGGGCTGGCGGTGTTCTCGGTGATGTACGCGCCCCAGGGGCTGCTGACCGAGATCTGCCGCGACACCGGTGTCGACGCGTCGCGCGCCTCGCTGCTGGTGTCGGCTGCCACCTTGGGGCTGGCGGTGTCGGTTCTGGGGTGGGCGAAGCTCGCCAACCGTTTCGGGACGAGTGTGCCACTCCGGGTCGCGGGGGTCGGAGCCGCTGTCACCTCGGTGGCCGTACCGTGGCTGCCCTCGTTCGAGGCGATGGTGGCGGGTCGACTCGTTCAGGGCGTCGCCCTAGGCGGCATTCCGGCGTTGGTGATGGCCCTGCCGCATCAGTTCGTCCCTGCGAAGCGGGCCGCCGTCCTCGGTGGCAGCTACATCGCCGCAACATCGCTCGGTGGGCTGAGCGGCCGGCTCCTCGTCGTCCCGATCGCCGAGCAATGGGGTTGGCGCACAGCGCTTTTCCTCCTCGGATGCCTGGTGGCGGCGCTGATGGCGGCTCTCTCGGTGATGACGCCCCCCACGCCGCGCGCCGCGCGAGCCGACGGTCAGCGACACCACGGTCATCTGCGTGACCCGGCGATGCTGTGCCTCTTCGGCATCGGCGGACTGCTCATCGGCGGAATGGTGGTCGTGTTCAACTACCTGCCGTTCCGACTGGAGGAACGGCCGTATCTGCTATCGCCGACGGTGATCTCGCTGATCTTCCTGGCGTATCTGGCGGGAACGGTCGGGTCACGCGTCTCCGGGCTGCTGACCGGCCGCGCGGGCCGGCGGCCCGTCCTCGTCGCGGCGTGCGTGCTGATGGGCGTCGGCGCACTGATCACCCTGGCCGGTCCGCTGCCACTGATCCTGACCGGCGTCGTCGTCCTGACCGCAGGTCTGTTCGTCGGGCATGCGGTGGCCTCGAGCATGGTGGCGGAGCGCGCTCGGCATGCCCGCAATCAGGCGATGGCGCTCTACAACATCAGCTATTACGCCGGTTCGAGCGTCTTCGGCTTCGTCGGCGGCCTCGCGTGGGTGCACGGGCACTGGACGACGGTGGTGGCGTTCGTCGTCGCGCTGGGGGTGGCGGCGGGCGCGTTGGTCGGCAAGGCGACCGGCGCATCCCGGCCCATGGGTCTCAGTCGGTCAACCAGATCGAACCGTCGCGCACCTCGACGGGAAACCGGCGCAGTTTCGCGACGTTGCCGAACAGTTTGATCGCCGACGAGTAGGGCTTGAACCCGAAGATGCGGCCCTTGGGCCCGTTGCGCATCGTGCCGTCGGCCACGTCGTAGTCCGCGCGGTGCCACGGGCACTGCAGGCAGCCGTCGTCGGTGACCCGGCCGCGGCCCAGTTTGGCGGCCTGGTGGCGGCAGACGTTGCTGACGGCGAACGGGGTGCCGTCGGGGAGTTGACCGACGGCGAGGACGCCGTGTCGCTCCGTGCTGACCTCCCTGACGCGCCGGTCGCCGAGTTGGTCGAGTCGAATAAGCCGAGCGCCCTCGGCGGGTAGCGGGTGATCGTTCCGCAGGGGCGGTAGGAGACCGGGGGTGTCGACTCCGCGTCCGTGCGGGTCGCTGCGAAGCTTCGTCATTCCTCGGCGTTACCCGCCCCCACCAGGAGTGAAACGAGCCAGGCCGGCGGGCGGGCGCTGATCATGCTCGATGGGGGATTCGACGCTGGAATCTTCCCGACGTTTGCCCTGGTCAGCGCGAATGCTGCGGTATATGCGCGGGTCAGACCGGTTTTGGTTCGCGGGGCGCCGGGTAAATGTTCCGCAGCAACCAAACTCGTATGAGGTTGAGAGGTATGGCTTCCAAGCATCGTATGTCCGCTTCGGCGAAACAAGGCCGGACCCTGTCGTGGCCCGTCATCATCGGCGGTTCCATGTCCTTCACGGTCGCGTCCGCCGGTGTCCTGGCAGGAGCCTTCGTGTACTTCGCCGCGCCCGCCCCCATCGAAGCCACGACTCCGATGCCGCAGGCGGCCAGCAGTGCGCCGGTGACCCAGAACGGCACCGTCATCGCGGTGACGTCGGATTCGGTCACCACCCGCAGCGACAACGGCGCGATCCAGACATACCGCATCACCCCGGACACCACCGCCGTGACGTTCGACCGTCAACAGGCGGCCAGTCCCGCGGCCAACTTCGCCGTGGACGATCGCGTGTCGGTGTTCGCCACCTTCGACGCGGGCCAGCATGTCGCAACCGCGGTCGCCGACCAGCAGGCCGTCGGCCCGAACGGTCCGCCGATGGACTATCTCGCGTCGCCGTAATCTCAGCGGACGGCGATGACCACCTTGCCGCGTGCCGAGCGATTCTCCAGCGCCGCAATCGCATCCGCGGCCCGCGCAAAAGGATAAACCTCCGGTTGCGGAGCCGTGAGCGTCCCCGAGGCCAGCATCGGTTCGATCTCCGCCCACTGCTCCCGCACATATCCGGGATGGGCGAAAGTCCAAGCGCCCCAGCCCACGCCGACGACGTCGACGTTGTTGAGCAGTAGCCGGTTGACCTTGACCGTGGGGATGTCGCCGCCGGTGAAGCCGATCACCAGCAGGCGTCCGCCGGGCGCCAGTGAGCGGATCGAATCGGTGAACCGATCGCCGCCGACCGGATCGACCACCACGTCGACACCGCGTCCGCCGGTCAACTCCTTGACCGCATCCTTGAAGCCGTCGGCCAACACGACGTCCGACGCGCCGGCGTTCCGCGCCACCTCTTTCTTCGCCTCGGTACTGACCACCGCGATGGTGCGGGCCGCACCGAAGGCTGGAGCCAGCCGCAGGGTGGAGGTGCCGATCCCGCCGGCGGCCCCGTGCACCAGCACGGTCTCACCAGCCGCGAGACGGCCGCGGGTCCGCAACGCGCAGTGCACCGTCAGATCGTTGAACAACAGGCCGGCGCCGGCTTCGAACGTCACCGCATCCGGCAGCGGGAACACCCGATCGGGCGGCAGCGCAACGACTTCGGCCATACCGCCGGACAGCATCGTCAGGCCGGCCACGCGGTCTCCCGCAGCGAATCCGCAGCCGCCTGGCGCGCTGCGCACCACGCCGGCGATCTCGGCGCCCGGGCTGAACGGCAGATCGGGTTTGTATTGGTAGAGGCCCCGGGTGAGCAGGGCGTCGGGGAAGGCCACCCCGGCCGCGTGCACGTCGATGATCACCTGATCGTCGGCATGCGGTTCGTCGACGTCGACGAGCTCCACCGCGCCGGGACCGTCGAGCCGGGTTACATGGATCGCGCGCATGGCGGCCTTTCTGTCGTCGACGGAACCATTTAACATCCCGGAGTGATCGACGCCCGTGCCGCGGTGCTGCTGGCCCCAGGAGCAGATCCCGTCCTGACCGACGTGACGGTGCGCGCGCCGGTGGCCGACGAGGTCCTCGTCCGCATCGACGCGGCCGGGATCTGCCACACCGACATCAGCGTCGCCGCGCGCTGGCCGCAACGCCGCACGCCGATGGTTTTCGGTCACGAAGGCTGCGGCACCGTGGTCGAGGCCGGTCCCACGGCCGACCTGCGCCCAGGCCGGCGGGTCGTACTCACCTTCGCCAGCTGCGGCCGGTGCGCATTCTGCGCGGCGGGACACCCCGCCTACTGCGCGGACTCCACGGCGCTGAACCTACGCGGAGACGGCGGCGGGGACGGCAGTGCGCTGCAGACCGAGGGCCACGCCGTCGGCGGCGGATTCTTCGGGCAATCCAGTCACGCCACGTTCGCGATCGTCCGCCGCCGCAATGCGGTGGTGATCCCCGACGACGTCGATCCGGTATTGGCCGCACCGCTGGGCTGCAGCGTGCAGACCGGTGTCGGCACGGTCCTCAACGCGCTCGCCACCCGGCCCGGCGAGTCGATGGCGATCTTCGGCGCCGGGGCGGTCGGACTGTCTGCGGTGATGGGAGCACGAATCGCGCGCTGCCGGACAATCGTCGCAGTCGATCCGGTCGCCGAGCGACGGCACCTGGCCGCGGACTTCGGCGCGACCGCCACCATCGATCCCGCGGACGGTGACGTCGCCGCGCGCATCGTGGAGCTGACGGCCGGCGGCGCCCATGCCGCGGTCGACACCACCGCGCTGCCCGAGGTGCTGACCACGGCGATCACAGCGCTGCGGTCGCGCGGCGCGCTGGCCGTCGTGGGCCTCGGAGCGCCGATGGCGTCCCTGCCGGTGGGTTCGATCATGGGCAAAGGGCTGACCGTGCGCGGTGTGGTGGAGGGCGACAGCGAGCCGCAGACCTTCATCCCCCGGCTGGTGGCCATGGTGAGCACCGGTGACCTGCCGATCGAGCGCATGGTCACCCGATACCCGTTCAGCCAGTTCGACCAGGCCTGGACCGCCGCCCGCACCGGCACCGCGGTCAAGCCGGTGCTGGCGATGACATGAACCGCCCGGCAGGCGGGACAATGCCGACCCGGCACGTTCATCGGCAGTTAAGCTGACGTCCCCGTCAGTGTTGCCGGAGTGATCGGAGCGGCCCATGAGCCGAGTTGCCACCTTCGACGCCGCGAAGGCGTTGCCCCCGCGTCGGGTGGTGCCCGTCCGGTCGGCGGACGGCGTGCGACTGCACACCGAGGTCTTCGGCCCCGAGGACGCCCCTCCGGTCGTACTGGCCCACGGCATCACCTGTGCGCTCCGGGTGTGGGCGTATCAGATCGCCGATCTGGCCCGCGATCATCGAGTCATCGCGTTCGATCACCGAGGGCACGGACGCAGCGGCGTGCCGCCCCGTCGCACCGGCTACAGCCTGGACCTGCTTGCCGCCGATCTCGATGCGGTGCTGGCCGCCACCGTCGCCCCCGGCGAGCGCGCGGTGGTCGCCGGCCACTCCATGGGCGGTATCGCGATCACGTCCTGGGCCCGGCGCTATCCGGCCCGGGTCCGGCAGCGTGCTGCCGCGGTCGCGCTGATCAACACCACCACGGGGGACCTGCTGCGCGACGTGCAGTTCCTTCCTGTGCCGCAACGACTCTCGGCCACCCGGGTGCTGGCGGCAGGAACGATGCTCAAACGGTTCGGCGCCACGCCGCTGCCGTCGGCGGCGCATCGCGCGAACCGGCGTTTCGTGTCCGCGCTGGCCGTCGGCCGTACCGCCGACCCGGCGGTCGCCGGGTTCGTCTACGAACTGTTCGCCGCAACCCCGCCGGCGGGACGCGGCGGCTGGGCCTCGGTCCTGGTCGACCGGCTCGGGCCCGAGCACATCGGTCTGGACAACCTGGCGGTGCCGACGCTGGTGGTCGGCAGCCGGCACGATCGGCTGCTGCCGATCACGGCGTCACGACGGATCGCCGAGCAGGTACCGGATCTCGCCGACTTCCTCGAGCTGCCGGGTGGCCATTGCGCGATCCTGGAACACCCGGACGAGGTGAACGGTGCGTTGCGGAGCCTGGCCGCATCGGCCGTCGGCGCGGCACGCGCGAGCTCCTGAGCTTCAGGGGGTCGCCGACAGTGCGCGGTGCACCTCGGCCGCGGCCCGCTGCCCCGAGCGCACGGCGCCGTCGAGGAAACCGGTCCACGTGTCCGCGGTCTCGGTACCGGCCCAGTGGATGCCGTCGACGGGTGCGCGTAGCCATTGGCCGTAGCTCGTCCAGGCTCCGGGCGGCACGGCCGCGGTGGGTCCGCCCGGCGCGAATTCTTCTGCGCCCCAGCAATGATCGATGTAGTCGATGGGTTCGGCGGCCGCGTCGCCGAATAGTGCGACGAATCCGGCCAGCGCCTGCTCGCGCCGCTGGTCGGGCGGCAGTGCATCGAACGCCGCGGCGTCGGTGAAGCCGAGGAGGATCCCCGGGCCCTCGCCGGACGGGCTGACGTCGAAGGTGATGAACACCGGACCCTCGTCGGACAGCGCCTCACCCGAACAGCCGCCGTCGCGCCAGAACGGGGTGGGATAGGCGGCGTAGGCCTTGCTGAGCCGGCCCTGCGGCCACTGCTTCGCCAACTCGATGTGGCCGCGCGGCAGCGGCGGTTCGAACGCGATGGCCTGCCGGTGCGCGGGGGCCACCGCGACAATCACGGCGCGCACCGTGGTTGTGCCCGCTGCGGTGTCGACGCGCAGGGTGCCGTCGTCGAGCCGTTCGACCCGGCGCACCGGAGCGTCGAGCAGCACCCGGTCGCCGAGTTCGGTGGCGATCCGCTGCGCGATGTCCTGGGTGCCGCTGGGGAATCGGTCCTGCTGAGCGCCGCCCTCGACGTCGAGCATGCGCCCGATGCCGCCGGCGGCCTTGACGTAGCGAACGGCGTGCAGCATCGACACCGCATCCGGTTCGCATCCCCAGGTCACGCGGGACATGATCGCCATCAGGTCGCGGGTGGAGGCGCTGGCGCGCACCGACCGCAACCAGGCCTCCAGCGTGATGTCGTCGAGCCGGTGCGCAGTCGGTCCGGTCCACGGCCGGTCGACGGGCACCTGCTTGCACAGCCGCTCGAAGCGCCACTGGATGCGCGAGACGTCGAGCAGTTCGATGATCGACAGACGGGGGACGGTGCTGCGATAGCTGCGCACCCGGCCGCGCCAGCGGATCAGGTTCTTACCGTGGCGGTAGGTGGGCACGGTGTGACAGCCCAGGTCAGCGGCCAGAGCGGTGACGGCGTCCTGGGTCGGGCCGACGAACGTGGCGCCGAGGTCCACCGGGGTGTCCGCGACACTGCCGGTGTACGCACGGCCGCCGACGCGGTCGCGGCCCTCGAAGACCACGACGTCGTGGCCGAACTTCCGCAGTTCGCGGGCCGCCGTCAGCCCGGCGAAACCGGCGCCCACGACGGCGACGACGGCGGTGTCGGGTGCGCTCATCTGACCAGAGTCTCATGACGCGCAGGCCCTGACAGCCACTCGCTCCGCGAGATCGTCGACGGGTCCCATTCGGGAGACCTATGGTGGGGTTGGTACGGGACGGGACCAACGGAGGTTCGATCGATGAGCAGCGAAATCAGTGAGCAGCCGGGCGAATACGCCGACGTGCTGATCATCGGCGCGGGGATTTCGGGGATCGGGGCCGCCTACCGCATCCGGGAGAGAAACCCGCAGCTCAGCTACACCGTGCTGGAGCGCAGGTCTCGCATCGGCGGCACCTGGGACCTCTTCCGCTACCCGGGTATCCGCTCCGACAGCGACATCTTCACGCTGAGCTACCCCTACGAACCGTGGACCCGGCCGGAGAACGTCGCCGACGGGGCCGACATCCGCGGCTACCTCACCCACACCGCGCACAAGTACGGCATCGACTCCCACATCCGGTTCGACACCCGCGTCGTCTCGGCGGACTGGGACTCCACCACCGACACCTGGACCGTACGGACGGTGGTGTCAGGGCCCGACGGTGAACGCGAGGCGCTCTACCGCGGCCGGTTCCTGTTCTGCGGAACCGGCTACTACAACTACGACGCCCCCTACACCCCGGAGTTCCCGGGCATCGAGGAGTTCGACGGGGACGTCGTCCATCCGCAGTTCTGGCCGGAATCACTCGACTACAGCGGTAAGCGCGTCGTGGTGATCGGCAGCGGCGCCACCGCGATCAGCCTGATCCCGGCGCTGGCCCAGCGTGCCGGGCACGTGACGATGCTGCAGCGCTCGCCCACGTACATGATGTCGATGTCGCGGTTCGACCCGATGGTGCAGTTCATCCGGAAGTTGTTGCCGCAGCGCTTGTCCCACGCCGTCGTGCGGATGCGCAACGCGATGGTGCACGTGCTGACCTATGCGATGTTCCGCAAGGCCCCACGGTTCGGCCGGTGGCTGATCCGCAACCGGACCGTCGCCGCGTTGCCGCCGGGCTACGACGTCGACGTGCACTTCAAACCGCGCTACAACCCGTGGGACCAGCGGATGTGCCTGGTGCTCGACGGTGATCTCTACGAACACATCTCCGCGGGGCGGGCGGAGGTGGTGACCGACCACATCGACCACGTGGACGCGTCGGGCATCGTGCTGGCGTCGGGGAGGCGTCTGGACGCCGACGTCATCGTGACCGCCACCGGATTGCAGTTGCAGGCGCTGGGCGGCATCAGGATCTGCCTCGACGGAGACGAGATCAAGCCGACGGACCGTTTCGTCTACAAGGAGTACCTGCTCGAGGACGTACCCAACCTGGCGTGGTGCATCGGCTACACCAACGCGTCCTGGACGCTGCGCGCCGATATGACGGCGCGGGCGTTCGCGAAGCTCATCGCGTTCACTGTGGAGCACGGCTACACCCATGCCTATCCGCACATCGGGCAGACGACGATGCAGGAGAAGCCGGCGTGGGATCTGGCGGCGGGGTATGTGCAACGGGCACCGCACGCGCTCCCGCGGTCCGGGACGCGGCGGCCGTGGCACGTGCGGCACAACTACGTGCTCGATGCGATCGACCACCGCTTCGACCGAATCGAGGAGGACATGGTCTTCGGTCGGGTGCCCGCGGTCCAGACTCAACCGGCCTGACCGGTCGGGGCGACGGAGTTCGCTACGGGGCGAGCGTCAGCCAGTCGGTGAAGCCCGACGGATCGTGCCTGCCCAGCGCGCCGTGCTCGAACAACCCCCAGCCCTCGACGGTGCGGGCGTCGATCTCGCAGGTGGCCCGGCCGACGTGGTCGATGACGCCGAACATCGCGCGGCCCGACACCGACGGATCGCTCAGGTCGTAAGTCAGCCGCTCCGTGAATTTCTCGCCGCGCCACACGCCGTGGACCCAATCGCTGTCGCCGCCGTATCCGCCGCCGATGTGGATCGGTACCGGAAGCTTCGACTCCACGTCGAAGCGCAGCGGCGTCCCGTCCGCCGCCGTGGCGTCGATGGTGGCGCCGTAGGGGATTCGGGTACCGGAGGCGTAGTGGATCTTCACCCTAGGCCAGCCCAGTTGTTCCACGCGTCCGTCGCGCCAGACGCGGGTGCAATCGTTGAGGGACCGGAACCCGTCGGGTTCCTCCTGGATGATCAGCACGAGGGCGAAGTCGTCGAACGCCATCGGCACGTAGAGCCACCACATACCCTCGAACGGCGGGTCGGCGGGGCGACCCGCGGGCTCGGCCTCACCGATCGGGCGGATGCCCCACGACCGGTCGCGTGATCCGATCCAGGTCTCCGGATCGACCGCGATCTCTTCGCCGTCGATCGCGATCCGGCCGCTCCAGGAACCGACCTGGGCGAACCGCTGCGCGTTGAGCGTCACGCGGTTACCGGTACGCAGGATGTGCGGCTGTTCCTGCACGGCGTCGAACAGCCCCTCCCACGTGAGATCGACGGCGATGCCGTCGGTTTCGTCCATGACGATCCGCAACCGCCGCAGCGGTTCCGATACCTCGACGCGGTAGGCGCCGACGCGCTGGTTAAGCCGGTCCTGGTCGATCCCGTCGGACAGGTGCACGGCGGTGTGCGTATCGCCCAGCAGTCCTCGTTCACCCTCGCCGCGCCGGGACACCAGGACGAAGGCGTCCTTGACCCCGAGGTTGGGGTAGTAGCCGATTCCGGTGATCAGGAAGATATCGCCGCTGCGGTCGTGTGCGTTGAAGTACGAGCGGTCGTAGAAATTGCGATCGGAGGATCCCGGCCACGCGATCGGTTGCGGGACCTGGTGGACCGGGAATTCGTCCATGGGACCGAGCATCAGGCGTCTCCTCCGATCAGGCGGCGCAGCAGCGCGCCGTGGTAGAACAGCGATTCCACATCGGTGGGTGGGTCCATCTCCCCGAAGTGCACCCGCCGGGCGCCGGTGCGCATGAACACACACGCCCAGATCACCCCGGAGTACACGTAGAACCAGTGCAGGTCGCCCAGTTCGACTCCGGTCCGCTGTGCGTACGTGGCGCGGACGTCCTCCTCGCGCATGAACTGCGGCATCCCCTCCATGCCCGCAAGGCCGGTCAGTTCCTGAAACACCATGTGCGCGAATATCATCCACCCGGCGTCCATCTCCCGGGGGCCGAGCGTGGCCATTTCCCAGTCCAGCACGGCCACCGGCCGGAAGTCGCGATAGAGCACGTTGCCCACCCGGGCGTCGCCCCACACGAGGACCGCCTCGGAGTCGGCGGCTTCGGTGGGCCAGTGCGCGTCGAGCCAGCCCAGCGCCTCCTCGACCAGGGTCGAACGCCCGATGTCCGGGACGGCGAACTCGTACCAGGCCTTGAGCCAATTCAGGTTTCGTCGCAGCGCATTCGCATCCGAGCCGTCGTCGAGGAAACCGAAGGTGCTCGCCGGGTCGGGGATGGAGTGCAGCTGGGCCAGCACGTCGACGGTGCTGTCCTGCAGCGTGCGCTGCTGTTCGGCGGACGCATCGTAGAGCCAGTTGCCGCCGAAGGTGTACGGCATGACATCCGGCGGCACGACGCCCTCGACGTGATCCATCAGGAAGAACGGGGTGCCGAGCACGTCACCGGATGGTTCGAGCCAGCGCACCGGGGGCACGGGAACATCGGTGAGTTCTCCGACGAGGCGGATCACCTCGAACTGGTGGTCCAACCGGTACTCGGAGAAGACGGGGACGTCCCGGGTGTTCGGGGCGATCCGCGTGACGAAGCGATTCTCGTCTCCGCCGTGGCGCACCGTCAGAACGATGGTCTCCGAGCTCATCCCGTTTGCGTCGATGCCGCTCTCGACGAGCACCTCCGGGGCGGCGTTTCCAGGCAGGTGGCCGGCCAGCCAGCCCGACATGACGGCGGGCAGGGTGGTGACATCTCTGCTGGCGCGCTGCAGGCGGCTGACGTCTTCGACGGCCGGTTCGTGTGGCATGCGGTGTTCCTTCAGCCGGCAATTACGATACGGTGAGTAGCGTTATGAAATCAGACCCGTCATCGGTTGACAAGGCCCCGGCCGCGGGACGGCCCCGCGATCCGCGTATCGACGCTGCCATACTGCAGGCCGCGACGGATCTGCTTGTGGAAATCGGGTATTCGAATCTGACGATGGCCGCCGTGGCCCAACGCGCGGGCACCACCAAGACCGCTCTCTACCGCCGGTGGTCGAGTAAGGCCGAACTCGTCCACGAGGCTGTCTTCCCGGCGTCGCCCAGCGCGCTCACCGGTCCCGGCGGCGATATCGCCGCAGACATCAGGGCCATGATCGCCGCCGCGCGGGACGTGTTCGTCAGCCCGCCCGTGCGCGCTGGGTTGCCCGGCCTGCTCGCCGACATGACTGACGATCCGGACCTCAACGCCCGGGTGATGCAGCGGTTCACCGGACTGTTCGCCGCGGTGCGCGGCCGGCTTGCCGAAGGGGTGTCGCGCGGTGAGGTGCATGCCGACGTCGACCCCGACCGACTGGTGGAGGTCATCGGTGGCGCCACCATGCTGCGAATGTTGTTGTGGCCCGGTGTGAAACTCGGCGAGGAGTGGGTCGATCAGACCTGCGCCATCGTCACCCGCGGTGTGGTGGCGTAGCGGTCGCGGGATCAAGGATCCGCCAAGGATCTTCGGAGGGCCCCGACGCATCCTTCTTTCCAGCGGGCCTGCGGCGCTCCGGTCCACCACCCGGGACACGCCGCAGGCCCGCCTCACCGCCCACGCCGAATCGCGATGTGATGCCATGGATCCATGACGTTCGAGCCGTTCCCATCGGACTGGCGTACCGCGCTGGTGCTGGTACCGCACCCCGATGACCCGGAGTACGGCATCGGCGCCGCCGTCGCGAAATGGACCGCCGCCGGCCGCACCGTGCACTACGCGCTGGCATCGCGCGGCGAGGCCGGTATCGCCGGAATGCCGCCCGACGAGGCGGGCCCGCTACGCGAACGCGAACAGCGGCGCGCCGCCGCCATCGTGGGCGTCGCCGAGCCCGCCTTCTGGGATTTCCCCGACAGCCGCATCCGCGACACTGCTGAACTGCGCGGTCGGATCGCCGAGACCATCGAGGCGCTGCACCCCGACGTCGTCGTCACCATCTACAGCGGATCCGAATGGGCGCCAGGAGCGCCGAACCAGAGCGACCACATCGAGTTCGCGACGGCCGTCGCTGCCGCCTACGACTCGATGACGGACCCGCCGGAGTGGCTGTTCGAGAACGGACCGCACGGCACACACGGCGAAACCGTCGACGGATTCCTCGACCTGGCGGTGGAGTCCCTTGCTGCTCACGAGCGTTATCTGCAGGTGCTCGATCCCGAGGTACCCGTGCGCGAACAGGCGCGCCGACAGGTGGCCGAGACCGCCGCCCAGCGACCGGAGTTCGGAGGCCGTCCGACCGTGGAGTTCATCCTCGTCCGGGAGAAGGGGAAGCGGTGAGCGACCCGGTGCTGCTGCACGCCCAGGACATCGCGTTCGTCCGTGGCGGCCGGTATTTGTTGGCCGACGTCTCGGTGGCGATCGAGGCCGGACAGAGTTGGGTGGTGCTCGGCCCGAACGGCGCGGGAAAGAGCACGCTGCTCAACCTGTTCGGGGCGATCGCCCACCCGACCAGCGGGACGGTGCACGTGCTGGGGCATCAGCTGGGTCGGGTCGACATGCGGGAACTGCGCACCCACATCGGCCACGTCAACCCGCGCCACCGGGTGGACAGTCCGCTGACCGCCCGCCAAGTAGTGCTGACCGGTCTTACCAACACACCGGATTTCATCCCCCGCTGGGCTCCGACGGGCGCGCAGGTGCGGCGCGCCGAGGAGCTCATCGGCTCGCTCGGGCTCGCCGACCGTGCGGACACGCCGTGGCAGGTGATGTCTCAGGGGGAGCGTGGCCGCACCCTGATCGCCCGCGCGTTGATCGGCGAACCGCATCTGCTCATCCTCGACGAACCGGCTACCGGGCTGGATCTGGCTGCGCGAGAACAACTCCTGGCCGCGATGGACGGGTTGCGTCACAGTGATCCGCAGCTGGCCACAGTCCTGGTCACCCACCACATCGAGGAGATCCCGGCGACGACGTCGCACGCGTTGTTGCTGCGTGCGGGCAGGGTCGTTGCGCAGGGTCCGGCCCCCGAGGTGCTCACCTCCGAGGCGATCAGCGCGTGCTTCGACCACCCCATCAACATCAACACGAGCAACGGCCGCTGGTTCGCGCAGGCGGCGCCGGCTTAATCCGGTGCGATCTGTGCGCGGTTGCGGGCGGCGACGTCGTCGAAGCGGGTGTTCAGACCGTCGAAGTCGCGCCCCTGTGAGCCGGCGATGTCCTGTTCGGCGGCCAGGGCCGGGGAGATGATCGGATCGAGTCCGCGCGCGTAGATCTCCTTGAGACCGGCCATCGTCGGTCCGGGGACTTCGGCGATCTGGGCCGCGAGAGCGATTGCGCGGGAGACCAATTCGTCGTGCGGCACCACCTCGGTGACCAGGCCGATCTGCTCGGCGCGTGCCGCGGAGACCACCTCGCCGGTCATCGACAACCGGCGGGCCATCGCCGCGCCCACCACCTGGGGGAGCCGGGCCGTCATCCCGCCGCCGGGCAGGATGCCGACGCGGGCGTGGGTGTCGGCGAACACCGCGCGGTCGGACGCGACGAGGAAGTCGCAACCCAACGCCATCTCCAATCCGCCGGTGAACACCGCGCCGTTGACCGCACCGATGATCGGTGTGCGCATCTCGGCGACCCGGGTGATGCAGCTCTGCGTCCGGAACTCGTCGAAGTAGTCGGTGCCGTCGCGCGCGGCCTCTTTGAGATCGACGCCGGCGCAGAACGCCGGGTCGGCGCCGGTGAGCACGACCGCCCGCACCGCTTCGTCGGCGTCGGCGGTGTCCAGTGCCGTGTAGAGCGTGCGGATCAGATCGCGGCTCAGCGCGTTGCGCGCCTCCGGCCGGTTCATGGTCAGCAGCCGGACCGGGCCTACATCGGCAGTCAGCACGAGGGACGTCATGGCACCATCCTCGCGCCGAGATCGACGTTCTGCCCGCATCCACTCGCACTTCTGCGCCCAATTGTTCATCTGGGCGGAAAGAAGTTCAGCGGAGGAAGAGGTCCGCGTTATTCGCCAGGTCGAGCAGCGGCTGCGGCAGCGCGCCGAGGGCAAATGTCACCGCCGCGGTGACGGTGACGGCGGCGGTCGTCATCCCGCTGGGCGCCACGACCTGCGGCGGGTCGGCGGGCGGCTCGGTGAAGAACATCAGCACGATCACCCGCACGTAGAAGTAGGCGGCGATGGCGCTGGCGACGACACCGACCACCACCAGGGGCATCGCCCCACCTTCACCCGCGGCCTTGAACACCGCGAACTTGCTGACGAAGCCGCTGGTGAGCGGGATTCCGGCGAATGCGAGCAGGAAGAGCGCGAACACCGCACCGACGAGCGGGTGGCGCCGACCCAGCCCCGCCCATCGCGCCATCGCCGTATCCTCGTCGCCGTTCCCGTCGCGGACCAGGCTCACCACCGCGAACGCCCCGAGCGTGGAGAAGCCGTACGCGAACAGATAGAACAACGTCGACGACAGTCCCGGCCGGTTCTCGGCGACGACGCCGACGAGGATGAACCCGGTGTGCGCGACCGCCGAGTACGCCAGCATCCGCTTGACGTCGGTCTGGGTCACTGCCGTCACGGTGCCGACCGTCATCGTCAGGATGGCGACGGCCCACAGCACCGGACGCCAGTCGTCCCGCAGTTCCGGCAGCGCGACGTAGAAGATCCGCAGCAGCGCCCCGAACGCGGCGATCTTGGTCGCCGCCGCCATGAACGCCGTGACCGGCGTCGGCGCCCCCTGGTACACGTCCGGGATCCAGGTGTGGAACGGCACCGCACCCACTTTGAACAACACGCCGACGAGGACCAGCGCGGTGCCGATCAGCGCCAGGGACGTCTTGCCCGATCCATCGGCCACCGCCGCGGCGATACCGCGGAGGTCCATGGTGCCCGCGTAGCCGTAGAGCATGGCGGCGCCGTAGAGGAAGATCGCCGAGGAGAACGCGCCGAGGAGGAAGTACTTGAGCGCGGCCTCCTGGGACAGCAGGCGCCGGCGGCGGGCCAACCCGCACAGCAGGTACAGCGGCAGGGACAGCACCTCGAGCGCGATGAACATCGTCAACAGGTCGTCGGATGCCGGGAAGAGCAACATGCCGCCGACGGCGAACATCGTCAGTGGGAAGATCTCGGTCTGCATGGCCGCCGCCCTGGTCGCCTGCAGCTCGGCCACACTGCCCGCCACCGCGGAGCCCTGGGGCGTGAAGGCGTCGAGACCCCTGCCGCCGCCGGCGGTTTCGGCACTGGCGCCGATTTGGCGTTCGGCCATCAGCAGGATGCCCAGCACGGCGACAAGCAGGATGGTGCCCTGCAGGAACAGCGCGGGCCGGTCGACGACGACCGATCCGCCGACCGCGGCGCGGCCGATTTCGCCCGCCATGTCACGGGCCACCACGAACACCGCGACCAGGGCGGCGCCCGTCGCGGCCAGCGCGAGGCCGACCTGGGCGGCGTATCGGCTGCGCCGTGGCGCGAACGCCTCGATCAGGACACCCAGGACGGCGGCGCCCAGGACGATGAGCATCGGCGACAGCACGCCGTATTCGACGGACGGAGTGGGGATCATCGACCTGCCCCCTCGGCGATCGGCGCTGGATCCTGTTGGTCGATCGTGGTCAGCGTGTGGCTGACGGCCGGATCGATCACGTCGAGCACCGGTTTGGGATACACGCCGAGCACCAGCAGCAGCGCGATGAGCGGTGTGACGACGACGAGTTCCCGCGGCACCAGGTCACGCACCCGCCTGGGGCCGTCGACGAGATCGTCGGCCACCGGTCCGGTCATCATGCGCTGGTACATCCACAGCACATACACCGCCGACAGCACCAACGCCGTGCTGGCAAGGACCGCGAACACCGGATAGCGGGTGAATGTGCCGATGAGGACCAGGAATTCGCTGACGAACGGAGCCAACCCGGGCAGTGACAGCGTCGCCAGGCCGGCGACGAGGAACGTCCCCGCCAGCACAGGGGCCACCTTCTGCACCCCGCCGTAGGAGGAGATGAGCCGGGATCCGCGACGGGACACCAGGAATCCGGCGATGAGGAACAGCGCGGCGGTGGAGATGCCGTGGTTGATCATGTAGAGCGTCGAGCCGGTCTGACCCTGGCTGGTCATCACGAAGATGCCGAGGATGATGAACCCGAAGTGCGAGATCGACGTATAGGCGATCAGCCGCATGACATCGGTCTGCCCAATCGCCACCACCGCGCCGTAGATGATGCCCACGACGGCCAGCGCGATCACGAACGGGCGGAACAGCGTCGACGCGTCGGGGAAGAGCTGCAAGCAGTACCGAAGCATGCCGAACGTGCCGACCTTGTCCATCACCGCCATCATCAGCACGGCGCTGGCCGGAGTGGCCTCGACCGCGGCGTCGGGCAGCCAGCGGTGGAACGGCCATAGCGGCGCTTTGACGGCGAACGCGAACATGAAGCCCAGGAACAGCAGGTTCAGTACGGCGGGGTCGACGACGAAGTCGCCGGCGGAGACTGCAGCGACGATCGCGCGGAAGTCGAAGGTGCCAGCGTCGAACGCGTCGCTGCCGGCGGTGACGACGTACAGCCCGATCACGGCGGCCAACATGACGAGCCCGCCGAAGAGGTTGTACAACAGGAACTTCACCGCCGCCTTCGACGATGCTGCGCGGTCGGCGCCGAAACCACCGATGAGGAAGTACATCGGGATGAGCATCGCCTCGAAGAAGACGTAGAACAGCAGGACGTCGAGCGCCACCAGCGACATGAACACCATGCCCTCGACGACGAGGGTCAGGGCGAGGTAGGTGTGCACCGAACGGGCCTGCGGTGCGCTGTCGGCGTCGTTCCACCCGGCGATGATCAGCAGCGGGACGAGGACGGCGGTCAGGACGATCAGTGCCAACGCGATGCCGTCGACTCCGAGGATGTAGCCGGTACCGAATGACGGTATCCAGCGCCGGGATTCGACGAATTGGTACTGCTCGCCGTCCGGCTCGAATCCCATCGCGACGACGGCGGTGACCGCCAGCGCGAGCAGCGACACCCCGAGTGCCACCCACTTCGCCACAGCGCGTCGCGGTGCGAGCATCACCGCGCCGGCGCCGACGATCGGCGCCGCCCACAGCACGCTCAGCCACGGCACCGACGTCACCACAGGTTCACCGCCAGGATCACCGCGACGACGAGCGTCGCGCCGCCGAGCATCGACAGCGCATAGTTCCGAACGTATCCGGTCTGCAGTTCCCGCAACCGGTCCGATGTCGCCGCGACCACCGCGGCCAGACCGGTGGCGGCGCCGTCGACGGCCCTGTCGTCGACGCGGACCGTCCATGCGGTCACAGTCTGCCCGGGACGCATGAACACCTGCTCGTTGAATGCGTCGCTGTAGAGGTCGCGGCGGGCGGCGACGGTCAGCACCGAACCAGCCGGCACCTCCTTCGGGATCTCACGCCGCGCGTACATCCGGTAGGCGATGCCGATGCCGACGGCGACCACCGCCAGGATCACGGCGGTGGCGACGGCGACCGGTACCGCGTGGGTCTCTTCATGGCTGCCGACGACCGGTTCGAGCCAGTGCGACAACGTGCCCCCGATCGCCAGCAGTCCGCCCGAAGCCACCGAACCGACGGCCAGCAGGATCATCGGCACGGTCATCACCGCCGGCGCCTCGTGGGGATGTACTCCGGCCTCTTCCCCCGTCGCTCCGCTCGCCCCGGTTTCCGCCCAGCGCTTCTCGCCGAAGAACGTCATCAGCATCACCCGGGTCATGTAGAACGCGGTGATCCCGGCGCCGAGTATCGCGACGCCGCCGAGGACCCAGCCCTTCACCCCACCGGCGTTCAGCGCGGCCTCGATGATGCCGTCCTTGGAGAAGAAGCCGGCCAGCGGCGGGACCCCGATGATGGCGAGGTATCCCAGCCCGAAAGTGACGAAGGTGATCGGCAGGGCTTTGCGCAGGCCGCCGTAGCGGCGCATGTTCACCTCGTCGTTCATGGCGTGCATCACCGAACCCGCGCCGAGGAACAGACCGGCTTTGAAGAACCCGTGCGTCAGCAGATGCATGATCGCGAAGGCGTATCCGGCGGGGCCGAGACCAGCGGCGAGCACCATGTAGCCGATCTGGCTCATCGTCGACGCGGCGAGCGCCTTCTTGATGTCGTCCTTCGCGCAGCCGATGATCGCCCCGAACAACAGCGTCACGGCGCCGACGGTGACGACGGCGAGCTGTGCGGTCGGCGCCAGGTCGAACACCGGCCCGGAGCGCACGATCAGGTACACGCCGGCGGTCACCATCGTCGCGGCGTGGATCAGCGCCGACACCGGTGTCGGACCCTCCATCGCATCGCCCAGCCACGACTGCAGCGGCACCTGCGCGGACTTCCCGCAGGCGCCGAGCAGCAGGAGCAGTCCGATCGCGGTCAGGGTGCCTTCGCCGAGTTGCGGTGCCGCGCCGAACACTTCGGCATACGACACCGATCCGACGGTGGCGAACATGACCATCAGGGCGATCGCCAGTCCCATGTCGCCGACCCGGTTGACGACGAACGCCTTCTTGGCGGCGGTGGCGGCCGACGGTTTGTGCGACCAGAAGCCGATCAGCAGATATGACGCCAGACCGACGCCCTCCCAGCCGAAGTAGAGGCCCAGGTAGTTGTCGGCCAGCACGAGCAGCAGCATCGCGGCGAGGAACAGGTTGAGGTAGGCGAAGAAACGCCTCCGACCGGCGTCATCTTTCATGTATCCGATGGAGTAGATGTGGATCAGCGAGCCGACACCGGTGATCAGCAGCGCGAAGCAGATCGAGAGCTGATCGAGCTGCAGCCCGAAGTCGACCTGCAGTTCGGCCACCGGGACCCAGGAGAACAGGGTTTCGTGCACCGCACGGTCCTCGGCGGAGCGGCCCAGCATGCCGGCGAACAGCAATACGGCCACCACGAAAGACGCCAGAGCGGCTGCGGTTCCGAGCAGATGGCCCCAGCGGTCCGAGCGCCGGCCGGCCAACAGCAGGATGAGCGCACCCGCCAACGGGAACGCGATCAGCGGCCACACCGCAGTCGTCATCGCGCCCCCATCAGGTCGCGCTCTTCTTCGCGCAAGCGCTCATCAGTGCCTCAGGAGGTTGGCGTCGTCGACCGAGGCCGAGCGGCGCGTCCGGTAGAGCGTCATGATGATGGCCAGGCCGATCACCACTTCGCACGCCGCCACCACCATGGTGAAGAAGGCGACCACCTGACCGTCGAGACTCCCGTGCATCCGGGAGAAGCCGACGAACGCCAGGTTGGCGGCGTTGAGCATCAGTTCCACGCACATGAACATGACGATGGCGTTGCGGCGCAACAGGACTCCGGAGGCGCCGATCGTGAACAGCAGCGCGGACAGATACAGGTAGTTGTCGGGGTTCACCGGTGCCCGTCCCTTTCGTCGCGCTGAGGGGGGACCGGGCGGGGCTGCAGGATCGTGCTGACCGACGGCTTCGCCGCGCTGCCATCCGGCAGCCGCCCGGGCATGTCGACAGCGTTGTGGCGCGCGTAGACACCGGGATTGGGCATCGGGGTCGCATGACCTCCGTCCTGAAAGCGTTCGATCGACAACTCCCGCTGGGTCTTGCGGTGTCCGAAACGCTCCCGGTGTGCGAGCACCATGGCGCCGAGCGCCGCGGTGATCAGCAGGGCGCCGGTCAGCTCGAACGCCCACAGGTATCGCGTGAAGATCAGCGTTGCCAGACCTTCGACGTTGCCGCCGCTGTTGGCCTGGGCCAGTCCGGCGAAACCTGCCGTCGACACGGTGCCGATGCCCGCGATCAGCAGCACACCGAATCCGACGCCGATGCCGATGGCCGCAACGCGTTGTCCGCGAATCGTTTCCACCAGGGATTCGGACGAATCGACGCCGACGAGCATCAGCACGAACAGGAACACCATCATCACCGCGCCGGTATAGACCACCACCTGCACCACCCCGAGAAACAGGGCTTCCTGGGCGATATAGAGCACCGCAAGCGCGATCATGGCGCCGGCGAGGAAGATCGCCGAGTACACCGCTTTGGGGGCGCAGACCACGCCGAGCGCCCCGATCACCGCGATGCCGCCGAGGATCCAGAACACGACGGCCTCGCTGGTGGAGGTACGCCCCGCGGTGTCTGCGGCGAGCACCATGATGTCCGGGTTCACCTGATGTCCTCGGTGACGGGTCCGATCCGGCCGAGGTAGTAGTCGTCGTCGGTGGCGCCGGGCGCCATCGCGTGGGGCGGGGCCAACATGCCGTCACGAAGGGGCGCGAGCAGCTTGTCCTTCCCCCAGATGAGATCGGCCCGGTTGTCGTCGGCCATCTCGTAGTCGTTGGTCATAGTCAGCGCGCGCGTGGGGCAGGCCTCGATGCACAGACCGCAGCCGATACAGCGCAGGTAGTTGATCTGGTAGACGCGGCCGTAACGTTCGCCGGGCGAGTAGCGCTCATCGGCGGTGTTGTCGTCGCCCTCGACGTAGATCGCATCGGCCGGACAGGCCCAGGCGCACAATTCGCAGCCGATGCACTTCTCGAGACCGTCGTCATACCGATTCAATTGGTGGCGGCCGTGATAGCGGGGAGCGACCGGACCGGGTTTCTCCGGATACTCCTCGGTGATCGGCTTCTTGAACATCGTGCCGAACGTAACAGCGAAGCCGGCGATGGCGTCCCACAGTTTAGGCATCGGTGGTCTCCCTGGGCTTGGTGGTGGCGCGATCCGGCAGCGGCGGCACGGGGAAGGTGCCCGTGCCGGGAACGGTGTCGGGAAGTGGGCGCTCGGCTGCCCCGGGATCACGGAATCGCAGGTTGCGCCAGAGCACCACGGCGAGCAGCAACGTGACCAGCGTGCCGCCGACCACCATCACAGTGGCCCAGAGGTCCGAACCGTGGGCGCGCAGGCTCTGCGAGGTTGACAGGATCATGATCCACGCCAGCGACACCGGGATCAGCAGCTTCCACCCGATCGCCATGAACTGGTCGTAACGCAGTCGCGGCAGCGTGCCCCGCAACCAGATGTAGAGGAACATGAACGCCCACACCTTGCCGGTGAACCACAGCAGGGGCCACCACCCGGAGTTGGCGCCGTCCCACAGGCTGATCGGCCACGGGGCATGCCAGCCGCCCAGGAACATGGTGGTGGCCAACGCCGACACGGTGGTCATGTTGACGTACTCGGCGAGCATGAACATCGCGAATTTCAGTGACGAGTACTCGGTGTGGAACCCGCCGACCAGCTCACCTTCGGCCTCGGGCAGGTCGAACGGGGCGCGGTTGGTTTCGCCCACCATCGAGACGACATAGACCAGGAACGAGGGCAGCAGCAGGAACACGAACCAGGTCCGGTTCTGCGCCGCAACGATTCCCGACGTCGACATCGTGCCCGCATAGAGGAACACCGTCACGAACGACAGCGCCATCGCGATCTCGTAGGAGACCACCTGGGCGCTGGATCGCAGGCCGCCCAGCAGCGGATAGGTCGAACCCGACGCCCAGCCCGCAAGCACGATGCCGTACACCCCGACGGAGGTGACAGCGAGGATGTAGAGCACCGCCACCGCGAGATCGGTCAGTTGCAGCGCGGTGCGGTGCCCGAAGATCGAGACCTCCCCACCCATCGGGATCACCGCGAACGCCAGGAACGCAGGGATCACCGAGATCACCGGGGCCAGTATGTAAATGGGTTTGTCGACGGCGGCCGGGGTGAGGCCCTCCTTGAGTGCCAGCTTGATGCCGTCGGCCAGGGATTGCAACAGACCCTTGGGGCCGAGCCGGTTGGGACCGAACCGCATCTGCATGCGGCCCAGCACCTTCCGTTCGATCAGGATCGCGGCGAGCACCGTGAGCAGCAGGAACACGAATACGCCGACGGCCTTCGCGAGGATCAGCCACCACGGGTCGTGGCCGAACAGGGTGGGGTCGGGATGGGTCACGGGTCTGCCCGCCCGATCGACACGACCCCGCCGGTGCTGACGCCGAGTTGGCGGTGCACCTGCGAGCCCGGGGAGTTCAGCGGCAGCCAGACGACACCGTCGGGCATGTCGGTGATGGTCAGGGGAAGCGTCACCTGCCCGCGGTCGGTGCTCACGGTGACGAGTTCACCGGCCGCGGCACCCATGCCGGCCGCGGTTGCGGCGGACAGCCGGACGACGGCGGGCGGTGCGGTGGCCGCCAGATGCGGTTCGCCGTCCTGCATCCGCCCGAGGTCGAGGAGCATGCGCCAGCCCGCCAGGACCGCCTGCCCCGGCCCGACGTGCGGCGGTGCGGACGCCTCGTGGGCGCACTGCGGCCGGGCGCCGTCCCACCACCCCAGCCGGGCGAGTTCCTCCCCGGCGGTCTGGGCATCCGGCACGCCGAGGTGGACGCCCATCTCGTCGGCCAGGAAGTTCAGCACCCGCAGATCGGGTATCGCGTTGCTCTGCAACGCCTTCCCGAACGGCCGCAACCTGCCCTCCCAGTCGAGGAACGCCCCCGTCTTCTCGGCGACCGGCGCGACGGGGAACACGACGTCGGCGGCGCGGGTGACGTCGCTTTCGCGCAGTTCGAGGCTGACCACGAACGGTACGGCCGCCAGAGCGGCGAGCGCGGCGTCCGGATCCGGCAGGTCGCCCACCTCGACACCGCCGACGACCAGTGCGCCTAACGCCCCGGAGCGTGCCGCGTCGATGATCGCGCCGGTGTCGCGGCCTGGGGTGTCGGGCAGTTCGTCGACGTGCCACGAGGCGGCCAGTTGATCGCGGGCGGACGCGTCAGCGACCGGGCGGCCGCCGGGCAGCACGGTCGGCAGTGCGCCCGACTCCAGGGCCCCGCGTTCGCCGGCGCGCCGCGGGATCCAAGCGAGCCGCGCACCGGTGACCGCGGCCAGCCGCGCGGCCGACGTCAGGGCGCCCGGAGCGGTGGCGAGGCGTTCACCGACCAGGATGACCGCGCCGGGCAGGCGCAGGAGCGGCTCGTCGGCCAGTGCGTCGAGGGCGGCGGCCTCACCGCCCGGGACGGCGGTGACCAGGCGGCCCGACAACTTCGCCAACCCGCGGCCGGCGAACGGCGCGACCGCGAGCACCTGCAGTCCCCGTTTTCGTACGGCTTTGCGTAGCCGCAGGAACACGATCGGTGACTCGTCCTCGGGTTCGAGGCCCGCCAGCAGCACCGCGGGCGCGTTCTCCAGGTCGGTATAGGTGACCTGCATCGGCCTGCCCGCCACGTGGGCGGTGAGGAAATCGGCTTCCTCGCCGCTGTGCGGCCGCACCCGGAAGTCCACGTCGTTGGTGCCGAGCACCATCCGCGCGAACTTCGCGTAGGCGTAGGCGTCTTCGATGGTGGACCGCCCGCCGACGATGACTCCTGCCTGATCGGCCGCGGCCAGTCCGGCGGCCGCGACGGCCAGCGCCTCCGACCACGACGCCGCGCGCTGGGCACCGTCGGTGTCACGGACGAGCGGTGTGGTGATGCGGTCACCGACGGTCGGGTAAGTGAACGCCCAGCGGCCCTTGTCGCAGTTCCACTCCTCGTTGACCTGAGGATCGTCGCCGGCCAAGCGGCGCAACACCTTTCCGCGGCGATGATCGGTGCGCTGCGCGCACCCCGACGCACAGTGTTCGCACACGCTCGGAGTGGACACCAGGTCGAATGGCCGCGCGCGGAACCGGTACGCCGTCCCGGTCAGCGCGCCGACCGGACAGATCTGCACGGTGTTACCGGAGAAATACGACTGGAACGGTTCGCCGGGGGCAATGCCGACCTGTTGCAACGCACCCCGTTCCAAGAGTTCGATGAACGGGTCACCGGCGATCTGCTGGGAGAACCGCGTGCACCGGGCGCACAGCACGCAGCGTTCCCGGTCCAGCAGCACCTGGGCGCTGATGTTGATGGGCTTCGGGAACGTGCGTTTGACGTCGGTGAACCGGGTTTCGGCGCGGCCGTTGGACATCGCCTGGTTCTGCAGCGGGCACTCGCCGCCCTTGTCGCAGACCGGGCAGTCCAGCGGATGGTTGATCAGCAGGAGTTCCATCACGCCGCGCTGCGCCTTGTCGGCCGCTTCGGAGGTGAACTGCGTGCGCACCACCATGTCCTGGGTCACCGAGGTGGTGCACGACGCCATCGGTTTACGTTGCCCCTCGACGTCGACGAGGCATTGCCGGCACGCCCCGACCGGGTCGAGAAGCGGGTGGTCACAGAAGCGGGGGATCTGGACGCCGATCAGTTCGGCGGCCCGGATCACCAACGTGCCCTTCGGCACGCTGACCGTGACGCCGTCGATGGTGAGGTCGACCATGTCGACCGGCGGTGCCTGATCGGCCGGCTGCGCGGTTTGTGTCATGGCGCGCCCACCTCCTGTCCTGCCATCAGGGTCGAGGCGTGCGGGTCGAACGGACACCCGTCACCGAGATGGGCGAGGTATTCGTCGCGGAAGAATCTGATCGACGAGATGATCGGACTGGCGGCACCGTCTCCCAACGCGCAGAACGACTTTCCGAGGATTGTGTCGGAGATGTCGAGCAAATTGCCGACGTCGGCCTCGGTGGCGTCACCGCGTTCGAGGCGCGCGTAGATCTGCGCGAGCCAGTACGTTCCTTCGCGGCAGGGGGTGCATTTGCCGCACGATTCGTGGGCGTAGAACTGCGTCCACCGGCGTACGGCGCGCACCACGCAGGTGGTCTCGTCGAAGATCTGCAGCGCCTTGGTGCCGAGCATCGACCCCACCGAAGCCATCCCCTCGTAATCCAGTGGCACGTCGAGGTGTTCGCCGGTCAGCAGCGGCGTCGACGACCCGCCGGGCGTCCAGAATTTCAGCTCGTGACCGGCACGGACCCCGCCGGCGTACTCCAGCAGTTCGCGCAGCGTGATGCCCAGCGGGGCCTCGTACTGCCCCGGGCGGGTGACGTGACCGGACAGCGAATACAGCGTGAAGCCAGGCGACTTCTCGGACCCCATCGACCGGAACCAGTCGATTCCGTTGAGCAGAATCGGCGGCACACTCGCGATCGATTCGACGTTGTTGACCACCGTCGGGCAGGCGTACAGACCGGCGACGGCGGGAAACGGTGGACGCAACCGCGGCTGACCGCGACGTCCTTCCAGCGAATCCAGCAGCGCCGTCTCCTCACCGCAGATATAGGCCCCGGCGCCGGCGTGCACGATCAGGTCGAGGTCGAAACCGGAGCCGAGGATGTCGGTTCCGAGATAGCCGGCGTCGTAGGCTTCGGCGACTGCAGCCTGCAGGCGTCGCAGCACCGGCACGACCTCACCGCGGACGTAGATGAACGCATGATGGGCGCGGATCGCGTACGCGGCGATGATCGCGCCCTCCACCAGGAAGTGCGGTGTGGTCATCATCAGTGGGATGTCTTTGCACGTCCCGGGTTCGGACTCGTCGGCGTTGACGACGAGGTAGTGCGGCTTCGCGCCGGCCCCGTCCTCACCTTGCGGGATGAACGACCACTTCGTCCCCGTCGGAAATCCTGCCCCACCGCGACCGCGCAGGCCCGAATCCTTGACGGTGGCGATGACGTCGTCCGGGGTTGTGCTGAGGGCCTTCTCCAGTGCGCGGTATCCGTCGTGGCGCCGATACGTCTGCAGCGTCCACGGTTCCGGCTCGTCCCAGAATCGGCTGAGCACCGGGGTCAGCGCGGTCACGGCGCCGATCCGTTCACGGGTTTGTTCGGCACGTCCTCGGTGGGAGCGGGCGCGGGTTCGTCCCTGGTGGAGTCGGCCGCCTCGGTGAGGTCCGGATCCGGTTGTGTGCCCTCACCTTCGGTCTGCGCGGGATCGGGTGCGGACATACCGTTGGCCCGTGCCACCCGCAGACCCGCCAGTGTCGCGTCACCCGTGCCGCCGGGGTTGGTGGCCGTGCGCCGATCGGCCAGTCCGGCGAGTGTGCGCGCGGTGTCGCGGAACGTGCACAGCGGTGCGCCTCGGGTGGGCGTGGTCGGCGTACCCGCGCGCAGCGAGTCGACGAGATCCCGTGCTGACGAGGGAGTCTGGTTGTCGAAGAATTCCCAGTTCACCATCACCACCGGGGCGTAGTCGCACGCGGCGTTGCATTCGATGTGCTCGAGAGTGATCGCGGCCTGTCCGTCGGCGGGGTCGGTGGTCTGTCCGGCCGACACACCGAGGTGGTCTTCCAGGGCGTCGAGGATCTCGTCGCCGCCCATGATCGCGCAGAGGGTGTTGGTGCAGACCCCGACCAGGTAGTCGCCGGTCGGCGTGCGCCGGTACATCGAGTAGAACGTGGCGACCGCTGTCACCTCGGCGTCGGTCAACCCGAGTCTTCTGGCGCAGAACGCGATTCCGGCCGACGTGAGGCAGCCGTCCTCGGCCTGCACCAGGTGCAGCAGCGGCAGCAGCGCCGACCTGGCTTGCGGATAGCGCGCGACGATCTGGGCGGCGTCCTCGGCCAGGCGGGCCGCGACGTCGGGTGGGTAGGTCGTGGGTCCGCCGACCGGCGGGCCGGGCTCCTCCGGGCGCTGGCCGAGGTTCAGGAACACCGTCTCCGTCATGATTGTTTCTTCTTCGCGCAAGCGCTCATCAGCGATCCACCCCGCCCATGACCGGGTCGATCGACGCCACCGCCGAGATGGCGTCGGCGACCATCCCGCCCTCGCACATCGCCGCCACCGCCTGCAAATTCGTGAAGGACGGGTCGCGGTAGTGGACGCGGTAGGGCCGCGTCCCGCCGTCAGAGACCATGTGCACCCCCAGTTCGCCGCGCGGCGACTCGACAGCGGTGTACACCTGCCCGGCCGGCACCCGGATGCCCTCGGTCACCAGCTTGAAGTGATGGATCAGCCCCTCCATCGAATGCCCCATGATGCGGGCGATGTGAGCAGGAGAATTACCCAGACCGTCGGGGCCCAGCTCGAGATCGGCCGGCCAGGCCAACTTCTTGTCCTCGATCATCACCGGGCCGGGGGCGAGCCGGTCCACACACTGTTCCACGATCTTGAGCGACTCGCGCATCTCCTTGACCCGGATGAGGTAGCGGCCGTAGGCATCACAGCCGTCATCGGTAATCACGTCGAATTCATAATTCTCGTAACCGCAGTACGGTTGCGCTCGGCGCAGATCGTGCGGCAGTCCGGTCGAGCGCAGCACCGGCCCGGTGATGCCGAGAGCCATGCAGCCGGCCAGGTCGAGGTAGCCGATTCCCTGCGTGCGGGCCTTCCAGATGTAGTTCTCGTTGAGCAGATTCTCCAGATCGCGCAGTCGGCCGGGCAACAGCGCGAGCAGTTCGCGAAGGCGCTGTTCGGCGCCGTCGGGGAGGTCGGCGGCCAGCCCACCGGGCCTGATGTACGCGTGGTTCATCCGCAGTCCGGTGATCATCTCGAACACCGACAGGATCTCTTCACGTTCCCGGAAGCCGTAGAACATCGCGCTCATCGCCCCGAGTTCCATGCCGCCGGTCGCCAGCGCGACCAGGTGCGAGGAGATGCGATTGAGCTCCATCAGCATCACGCGGATCACGTTGGCGCGCTCAGGGATGGCGTCGGTGACACCGAGCAGTTTCTCGACGCCCAGGCAGTAGGCGGTCTCGTTGAAGAACGGGGACAGATAGTCCATCCGGGTGACGAAGGTGACGCCTTGCGTCCAGTTCCGGTACTCCAGGTTCTTCTCGATGCCCGTGTGTAGATAGCCGATACCGCAACGAGCTTCGGTGATCGTTTCGCCTTCGATCTCGAGGATCAACCGCAGCACCCCGTGCGTGGAGGGGTGCTGCGGCCCCATGTTGACGACGATGCGTTCACCGGCCTGTGCCTGTTCGGCGGCGGCCACGACCTGCTCCCAGTCCTCACCGCCGACGACGATCACGGTCTCCGTGCCGTTGCGCGCGTCACCGCCCGCTACCGGCGGGTTGGGGGGAGCGTTCATCAGTTGTATGCCCTCCGCTCGTCGGGCGGCGGTATGCGGGCACCGTGGTACTCGACCGGGATGCCGCCCAGCGGGTAGTCCTTGCGCTGCGGGTGCCCGATCCAGTCGTCGGGCATCTCGATGCGGGTGAGCGACGGGTGGCCGTCGAAGACGATGCCGAAGAAGTCGTAGGTCTCCCGCTCATGCCAGTCGGTGGTCGGATACACCGCGAACAGCGACGGGATGTGCGGATCCTCGTCCGGTGCAGTCACTTCCAGCTGGAGTCGTCGGTTGTGCGTGATCGACATCAGCGGGTAGACCGCGTGCAGTTCCCGCCCCGCGTCGCCGGGATAGTGCACGCCGCTGACTCCCAGACACAGCTCGAATCGCAGTGCCGCGTCGTCGCGCAATGCCTGGGCGACGGTGGGTAGCTGGGCCCGGGCGATCTCCAGGGTCAGTTGGTCGCGGTAGACGACGACGCGCTCGACGGACGCGTCGTAGCCGTCGCGGCCCAGTGCGGCGGCCAGGGCGTCGACGACCGCGTCGAAGTAGCCGCCGTAGGGCCGCGGTGAACCGCCGGGCAGAGCGACCGGTCGGATCAGACCGCCGTAACCCGAGGTGTCACCAGAGCCCCTGGTGCCGAACATCCCTCGGCGCACGCCGATGATCTCCGGGTCGTGCGCGCGCGGGTCGGTGACGCTGCGGGTGACGTCGCTGCCCTCCGTCACCGCAGCAGACCCTTCAGCTCAATCGTGGACGGTACCGCCAGCGCCGCCTGTTCGGCTTCCCGGACGGCCTCGTCGCGGTTGACGCCCAAGGGCATCTGCTGAATCTTCTCGTGCAACTTGATGATTGCGTGGAGCAGCATCTCCGGCCGCGGCGGGCAGCCGGGCAGGTAGATGTCCACCGGGACGACGTGATCGACGCCCTGCACGATCGCGTAGTTGTTGAACATGCCGCCCGAGGAGGCGCACACCCCCATGGCGAGCACCCATTTCGGTTCGGCCATCTGGTCGTAGATCTGCCGCAGCACCGGTGCCATCTTCTGGCTCACGCGGCCGGCGACGATCATCAGATCAGCCTGGCGTGGTGTCGCCGAGAAGCGCTCCATACCGAATCGGGAGATGTCGAACCGCGGTCCGGCGGTGGACATCATCTCTATCGCGCAGCAGGCCAACCCGAACGTAGCCGGCCACAGCGAACCGGCGCGGACGTAGCCCGCGACCTTCTCGACCGTCGACAGCAGGATGCCGCCCGGCAGGCGTTCCTCTAGTCCCAATTGAGCCCTCCCCGGCGCCACACGTAGGCGTAGGCCACGAACACGGTGAGCATGAACAGCAGCATCTCGACCAGGGCGAACAGCCCCAGGCTGTCGAAGGCGACCGCCCACGGATAGAGGAACACGATCTCGATGTCGAAGACGATGAACAGCATCGCCGTCAGGTAGTACTTGATCGGGAACCGCTGACCGGTCGCATGGGCGTTGGCCCCCGTCGGTGACAGCGGTTCGATGCCGCATTCGTAGGCCTCGAGTTTGGCGCGGTTGAAGCGGGTCGGCCCGATCACGCCGGCGATCACGACCGACACCACCGCGAACACCGCCGCGATGGCGCCGAGTACCAGGATCGGCGTGTACAGGTCCATACCGGCCAACGCTCCCTCGGGCTGTCGATGTGAGCTGCCACACAGCCTAACCATGTTTGCGATCTACGCCACACTTTTGATTAGTATCGTTCACCAATGTGACGCGCCGCGGCGGCGCGGCCCCGCATGCGTCAATGGCGCAGCGCGACAGATGGTTTCAGGTTCTGCTACTGGGCGGAGAGCCGTAGCAGCGGCACGACCGCATCCCCGAGGCGGATCGGGTCGATCGGGTGCGGGACGGCAGCTTCGGCGCGCGACCAGGTGGCCAGCCAGGCGTCGTCCGGCCTGCCGGTCAGCACCAGGATCGGCGGTGCGTCGTCGATCTCGTCCTTGACCTGTTTCGCCACACCCATACCGCCTGCCGGGGCGGCTTCGCCGTCGAGGATCGCCAGATCGAAACCGCCTGCGTCAAGCTGTTTGATCACCATCGGTGCGGTTGCCACGTCCAGGTACTCGAGCTCGGGCAACTCCGGGTGGACCCGCCTGCCCAGCGCCAACCGCACCGCCTCCCGCGTCTGCGGGTTGTCGCTGTAGACGAGGATCCGCAGCGCACGGGGCGGAGCTGACATGCCCGAATGCTAGCGGCTGCGCCCGCCGCGCCGGAGGACTCCGGCGATATGACTGTTGCGCTGTCCTACTCGGGCGTGTCGCTCAGCAGTGGGGCCATGTCGGCGGGGTCGAAGTACTCGTCGATGCGGGTGATCAGGCCGTCGTCGCCGACGATGATCACGATGCACACCCGCAACGCGATGGCGTTCCCGTTCGTGCCCACGGCGTGCAGGACATGCTGCTGGACGAAGCCGCCGCCGAACATGCGACGGTCGAGAATCTCATAGCGTCGTTGCGCGGTGCTGCCGATGAACCAGTCGATCACGCGCAACGCCCGGGCCCGTTCATTGTCCCGCCGGTCGCCGGAATGCCAGACCAGCACGTCGTCGGCCCACATCGCGGCGACCGCAGTGGCGTCGCCGCGCTCGATGGCGCCGAAGAGCCGATCGGCCACCTCGTTCACGGTGTCACGCGACGGCTCGACCATGTGGATTCCTTTCCGCTTGACCTGAAGTCCAGTTGAGGGATGACACTGCCGACATGCCTGAGACCCCGCCTTCCAGATCCACACCTCCCAAGACCCTGTTCGACGATGCCTACGCCGGTGGTGCCGCGCCCTGGGTGATCGGCGAGCCGCAACGGGCGATCGTCGAACTCGAACGCCGCGGCGCCATCGGCGGCGCGGTTCTCGACGCCGGTTGTGGCGCCGGGGAACACACCATCCTGCTCGCCGGCCTCGGCTACGACGTGCTGGGCATCGACTTCTCCGCCCGAGCGGTCGAACTGGCCAGGGGCAACGCTGCCGCCCGCGGGGTGAGCGCCCGTTTCGAAGTCGCCGACGCCACCCGCCTGGACGGCGGCCCGCGGTTCGACACAGTGCTCGACAGCGCGTTGTTCCACGTCTTCGACGACGTCGACCGGCGGCGCTACGTCGACAGCCTGGCCACGGTGTGCCGTCCCGGCGCCGTGCTGCACATCCTGGCGCTGTCCGACGCCGGACGCGGATTCGGACCGCAGGTCAGCGAGGCCGATATCCGTACCGCGTTCACCGAGGGCTGGCGGGTCGAAGCGGTCGACACCGCCACCTACCCCGGCGTGGTCGGCCCCGCCCACGCCGATGCGCTGGGGCTGCCGGTCGGTGAGCGCATCGACGAGCCCGCGTGGCTGGCCCGCGTTCGGCGCAGCTGAGCCCACCGCGCTCACTTCGACCTGTCATAGCCCGGATGTGCCACGCCGAGCCGGTGTCGGACCACCGCCCTCAACGCCGGAAGCAACTCTGCGTCGCGATCGTCGAGCTCGCCCGCGCGGATCGCCGCCGCCAGCTGCATCTCGTCGTCGAACCCGAGGGAGGTCAGCGCCGCGACGGCGTCGGGGGACGCGGCGTCGTGGAGTTCGCGTTCCACGGTGCGCAACACGTTGGCCGCGACCCGGGCGTGAAAGTTCACCTGACCCTCCGTCGCGCCCCGGACGTCGACGTCGAGGAAATCGGCGACCGCCGCGACGAGTTCGGCCGCCGTGGGCCTGCCGTACAGCCAGTCCGGTCCGCTCATCGTGGACCCCCTCCCTCCAGGAGGTCGAGCAGATCCCACTCCGTCTCACAGACCCGTCGTCCGATCGCGGCGAGTTCGACCGACGGATGCTGGCCGCTCAGGTGCCGCTCCGCCTGATAACGACAGATGACACCCCAGCGCAGCGTCGCCACGACGAGCCACCACCGGAAGGCCGACCGGTCGACGGCGCGGCCGGCCGCTGCCTCGTAGGCGCGCAGGAAGTCTTCGACGCTGCCGAGCCCACCGGCACCCATGGCCTCGGGCGCCCCGAAGCGCCAGGCCCGGATGCAGAACCAGGCGAGGTCCTCGTAGAACTCGCCGACGTGGACGAGCTCCCAGTCCAGGACGGCGGCCAGGCCTCGATCGTCGACGATCAGATTGCCCATCCGGAAGTCGCCGTGCACGAGCACGCGTGGCGACGGGTCCGGACGGTGGGCGGCGAGCCAGCGGAACGCCCACTCGAAGGTGGCGGTGGTGTCGTTCATCCCGTCGAGCTGGCCGTGCCACTCGGTGAGCTGATCGGATTCGCTGAGCCCGATGCCGACCGGGTCCGCGCGGTGGATCGCGGCCAGTGCCTGCGCGCACTGCGTCAGCAGCCGGGTGCTGCCGGCGTCGTCGAGACTGCGGTAGATGCGGCGGACGATCGTCTCACCGGCGATCGTCTCGCAGATCAGATACGGATTGCCCAGCGCTGCAACCGAATTGTCAGCCGTCAGGATATGGGGGACCGGGGCGCCGACGGCTGCTGCCCGCTGCTGCGCGCGGGCCTCCAGCTCCATCGACGCATGCGCTTCCTCGGGCGGCCCGGTGCGGAGGATGAGTGCCGTGCGGGTGGCGCCGGCATTTCCGCCGACCGCGTCGAACGCCCACGTGGTCCGGCTGGCGCCGCCGGTCAGCTGATGCAGGTTCTCCACGGCGACCGGCCCGAGCACCGGGCGCAGCACCGTCTCCAGCTGTTCCCTCACCGGCGGCCGAATCCGAACAGCCGCTGCGCGACCCGACGGATCTGGATCTCCTCGGCGCCCTCGGTGATCCGGTAGCGGCGGTGGTGGCGGTAGATGTGTTCGAACGGTTCGTGCCGGCTGTAGCCGATACCGCCGTAGACCTGCATGGCCCGGTCGGCGGCGTCGCACACCAGCCGGTTGGCGCGGTAGTTGGCCATCGACACCTTGTCCGAGACCTCCATGTGGTGGCTGCGGTCCAGTTCGGTGGCGGCGTAGTACACCAGCAGGCGCACCATTTGCGCTTCGGTCTGCAACTCGACCAGTGGCCACTGCACGGCCTGGTTGACCGCGAGCGGCTTGCCGAACACGTTCCGTTCACCGGCGTAGGTCACGGCGCGGTCGATGCAGTACTGCGCGGCGCCCAGGCTGCTGGCAGCCTGCCGGATCCGGTTCTCGTGCAGGAACGTCTGGCCGACGTCGAGTCCACGGTCGACCTCGCCGAGTACGGCGTCGTCGGGCACTCGCACATCAGTCAGCACGACCTCGCCGTGATCGGTGGGCATGTTGAACGTCCACCAGTAGTACGGCACCTCAAAACCCGGTGTGTCCGTGGGTACCAGGAAGGCCGTGATGCCGCGGGCCTGACCGGGTTCGCCGGACGTGCGCGCGAAGATCAGGTCGTGGGTGGCGCGGTGTACGCCGGTGTTCCAACGTTTGGTGCCGTTGATGACCCAGCCGTCACCGTCGCGTCGGGCCGTGGTCTCCAGCCAGGTGGCGTCCGAACCGTGGGCGGGTTCGGTCAGACCGAACGCCATCGAGCGCTGCCCGGTGAGCATCGCCTCGATCCACTCGGCCTTCTGCGCGTCGGTGCCGAACCGGTCCATCATGATGACCTGCGGGAAGTTGCCGACGATCGATGATTCGTCCTGCAGGTCGTTGTGCAAGCCGAGACCCTTGTGCGCCAGATGTTCCCGGATCACGGCCATGTCGATGTTGGCGCCGTCGCGGCCGCCGAACCGCGACGGCAAACCGTAACGCAGCCATCCCGCCCGGTCGGCACGTCGGCGCATCTCGTCGAGCAGTTCTTCCCACGCGCGCTGCGGGATACCGCCGTTCTCCCAATCGGTGCGTGCGTACTCGCGCCGCCGGTCGAAGTACTGGATGTGTTCGCGTTCCAGCGGTTTGATCTCGGCCTCGATGAAGGCGTCCATCTCGGCGAGCGCACCCGGAAGGTGTTCTGGCAGGGTGAAATCCACGGTGATCTCTCTCCTCGAGCGTCGTAGTGCGGTCAGAACCCGTACAGCGTCCTCTTCCAGATGGTCGACAGCGTCGCGACCGCGGCGGCGTCGTCGATCTGCAGGCCCAGCGCCGAGTTGCCGGCGACCACGGAGGTGAAGTTCTCGAACAGCAGCGCGATGGCCGCGGCGGTGTGCTGTGGATCCAGTCCGGTCCCGTATCCCTGCTCCTGGGCCTGTCGCACGGAGGCCGCCACGATGTCCATCCCGAACCGGCGGAACTCGTTCTGCACGTCGGCGAATCGCTGCTGCGACGCCGCGAGCTGCGACACCGCGATCATGATGCCGATGTTCTGTTTGAACATGTTCCAGTAGCCGGTCACCACCGCGGTGAAGAACTCGGAGTCCTCGGCGGAGGCCGGCAGTGGTATCTCGGCGCTGGACGGGGCCACGACGTCCCGTAGAAAGGATTCGGCCAGCGCCGCCAGCAGATCCTCCTTGTCGTCGAAGTACCGGTAGAACGCGGCCGACGATTTGCCTGCGGCCGAGGTGATCTCCGCGAGGGTGGTGCCGTGGAAACCCCGTTCGGCGAACAGCTTCCGGGCCGCCTGCTCGATCGCCAGCCGGGTCTGGCGACCCTTGCTGCTCAGCGTCGACGACTCGGGCGCCATGCTCAGCCGATGATCCGGTCACCCGCGCGCAGTAGCGCGCTCGGTAGTTCGTGGCCGACGACGTCGCGTGCGACGCCGGCGGCGGCGATCGCCGCGTCGAGGTCGACGTCCGTGTCGATCCCGCTGTCGCGCAACAGATACACCAGATCCTCGGTGGCGATGTTGCCGCTGGCACCGGGCGCGAAGGGGCAGCCTCCGAGCCCGCCGACGGACGCGTCGAGCCGGGTCACGCCGCTGCTCACGGCCGCGTACGCGCTGGCCAGGCCGGCGCCGCGGGTGTTGTGGAAATGCGCGCCCAGTGGCAGGTCACCGATGCGGGGACGCACCTGCGCGACGAGGTCGCTCACCCGCCGGGGGGTGGCGGTCCCGATCGTGTCGGCGATCGCCAGCCGGTCGACGCCGAATCCGACGGCGGCATCGACGATGGCGAGCACTCGCTGCGGTGGTGTGGGACCGTCGAACGGGCAGTCCCACGCGGTGGCGACGATGACCTCCACGGCGGCGCCGCCGTCGTGGGCGATGGCGGCGATGTCGCGGGTCTGCGCGGTCGCCGCCGCGCTGTCGCGGCCGACGTTGGCGCGGCTGTGCCCGTCCGCAGCCGAGACGACGTACTCGATGGAGCGCAGCCCGGCGGCGACGGCGCGCTTGGCCCCGTTCGGGCTGGCCACGAGCGCTGAGAATTCGACGTGATCGAAGCGCTGGAGTTCGGCGGCGAGCTCGGCCGCGTCGGCCAGCGCGGGCACCTTCGACGGTGAGACGAACGCGGTCGCCTCGACCTCGCGCACGCCGGTGGCCACCACCGCCTCCAGCAGCCTCAGCTTGGCCGAGAGCGGGACCGGGTCCTCGATCTGCAGCCCGTCGCGCAACGAGACCTCACGGATGTGCACCTTCTTCGGTAGCTCGGTCACAGCACCCCCTCGGCGCGCAGTTCCTCCAGCTCGGCCGCGGACTTGCCGAGCAGCTCGCCGTAGACCTCGTCGTTGTGCTGGCCGGGACGCGCCGATCCCGCGTTGCGGATGCCGCCGGGGGACTCCGACAGCACCGGCACCACACCCGGTCCCAGGACCGTCCTCTCGACGCGTTCATCCCAGTGTTCGGCGATCATCCCGCGGGCCCGCAGCTGCGGGTCCTCGACGACCTCGGCGACGGTGTTGATCGGCCCGGAGATCACCCCGGCCGCCGACAGCGTCTCGATGATGTCGCCGGGCGCCCGCTCGGCGGCCCACGCGCCGATGATCGCGTCCAGCTCGTCCTGGTTGCGGCCGCGGGCGAGGTGGGTGGCGAAGCGGTCGTCGGTCGCAAGTTCCGGCTGACCCATCGCCGCGCACAGCCGCCGGAACACCGTGTCCTGGTTGGCGGCGATGACGACCCAGCTGCCGTCGGCGGACTGGTAGATGTTGGACGGCGCGATCCCCTCCAGCCGGGTGCCCGACGGGCCGCGCACCACCCCGCCGACGTCGTAATCGGGGATCGTCGACTCCTGAACAGCGAGACAGGATTCCGTGAGCGCCGTGTCGACGATCTGGCCCTCGCCGGTGACGGTGCGCCGGTAGAGCGCGGCGAGCGCGCCCTGGGCGGCGAACATCCCGGCCAGGCTGTCGCCGAGCGACAGCGCCAGCCGCGGCGGTGGACCGCCGGGGAACCCGTTGAGGTGGCGCAGACCGCTGGACGCCTCAGCGACCGAGGCGTAGCCGGCGCGGTGGGCGTCAGGACCGGTCTGCCCGTAGCCGGACACCCGGACCAGAATGATGCCCCGATTGCGTTCGCGCAGCACGTCGTAACCGAGATCCCACTTCTCGAGCGTGCCCGGCCGAAAGTTCTCCACGATGATGTCGGTGCGCTCGACGAGGTCGAGGAACAGGTCGCGGCCGCGCGGGGTGCGCAGATCGAGCGTGATGGCCTTCTTGTTGCGGGCGTGCACCGTCCAGAAGAAGTGGTGGCCGTGGAGTTCGGCCTGCCCCCAGGTGCGCAACGGATCCGGCGCGGTGGGCAGTTCGATCTTGAGCACCTCGGCGCCCATGTCGCCGAGGAGCCGTCCGGCGAACGGGCCGGAGATCAGCGTTCCGAGTTCGATGACCCGGATACCGTCCAGCGCGCCTGTCATGCCACGTCCGTCGAGAACCCGTGCCGGTACAGCCAATCCGTACAGATGCCGACCGCCTCCCGCAGCGTCTCGCGCTGGTCAGGTCCGGAGTAATAGTGGTTGGCCCCGGAGATCTCGTGCATCTCCTTGTCCGAGTGGCCGATCGCCTCGAAGAGCCGGCGAGTGTGACTCGGCGTGCAGGCGTCGTCGGCCAGGTTGCCGATCACCAGCGCCGGCACCGCGATGTCCGGACCCGCCTTGACGGCGTCACCGTTGGCGTCGTCATAGCTCCACTGCGACAGCCAGCTGCGCAGCGTGCAGAAGCGGGCGAGCCCGACGGCGGAGTTGTTGACCACCTGTGGATCACCGAGGTAGCAGGTCCCCGGTGTGCGTTCGTTGGGATCGACGGTGGGATCGAGCCAGCGTGGGTCGGCCATGGTGCCGTGCACAACGAAGGCGAACTCGTCATCAGGACGGCCCTGTTCGGACAGATTGGCCAACTTTTCCTTGACCCAGGCCGTGATTCGCCGGTTCCGAGCGATCTGAGCGGCGCGGTAACGCTCGAGGAACTCCGGGGTGTAGGGCGGCTGGTTCGGATTGTCGGGGTTGTAGAGGTCGAGTTCGGGGTCCCGCCTGGTCGGGTCGGATTCGTCGATGATCGACGCGTCGAGCCACTCGGTCAGCGTGCCGTGTCGGCTGATGTGGGCGGCCAACAGCATGATGCCGTCGGCCGGAATCAGGCCGAGCGCCGTCAGGTCCGGACCGTCGCCGGACGGGCTGGCGGTCACCGTCGGGTGCTGGGCCTGCTGTTGATAGAACACCGACAGCGATCCGCCGCCACTCCAGCCGGCGAGCACCACCTTTTCGTACCCGAGCCGGTTCTTGGCGTCCTTGATCGCCTCGCCCAGATCCTCGACCACCTTCTCCATCAGCAGGGCCGAATCGGTGCCGCGGAACCGGCTGTTGCAGTAGATGACGTGGTGGCCGGCCTTGGCCAGCGCGTTCATCATCGGCAGATAGGCGCCGCCGCCGATCGGATGCATGAAGACCAGCACGGTGTCCGACGGCTTGTCGCGCGGTTTGAGCAGGTGGCTCTCGAGCACGACCAGTTCCGCGACGCCGCCGTAGACGTCGCGGACACCCGAGGTGTTCTGGTAGGCGACAAGATACGGAATCCGGTCGTAGTCGTATTTGATCGCAGCGCTCATCAGTGTTGTCTCTTCTTCGCGCGAGCGCTCATCAGTGTTGTCTCTTCTTCGCGCGAGCGCTCATCAGTGCTGCCCCAGATCGTTCGCCAGGATCTCCGGCGACGGCGTCAGCCGCCTGCGGGTGTCCACGGCGATCACCTGCCAATCCACCCGGGTGTGCTCGTCGAACTTGCGCCTCGCTCGCTCCCGCGCCTTCTCCGGCGCACCGTGGTGAACCCCTTGTGGCGCATGGGAGATGAGCCCGGGCGGCATCGGAATGCCGTAGAGCGAGCCGCCATGGAAGAACGCGATCTCGTCGTAGTCGACGTTGCGGTGATACCACGGGGTGCGCTCGGTGCCCGGCACCCCTTCGGCCGGCTTGGGCAGGAAGTTCATCACGTAAACGCCGGTGGCCTGCATGAACAGATGCGCCGTCGCGGGCAGGTGCACGCTGTCGGAGGTGATGACGTGGTAGTCGGCGATGTTGAACGTGAACGGAAAGTTGTCGCCCTGCCAGCCCTCCACGTCGAGTGGATGATGTTGGTAGAACAGCGACGTCGTGCCCACACCGTCGACGGGGGCGTGGTATAGCCGGACCTCGTACTCGCCGTCGACCTGCGGACCGATCCCGTCGTCGATCGGTTCGGGGTCAGGGATGACCACCTGCGACGGGTCGAACGGGAAGTGCCTGCCGAGTGCACCGGGCGGCGGCACCCGGAACTCGTCGGTGGCCTGGATCATCAGCCAGGTCGACTCGGTGTCGGGAATCTGGCGCCACGTACAGGCTTTCGGGATGTAGATCCAGTCGCCCTCGCGGTAGCGCAGTGGGCCGAACTCGGTCTCGATCAGCCCGGAACCTTTATGCGCGAACGACAGCAGGTCGCCGTCGATGTAGCGCGCGAAGAACGGCATCTCCTCGGTGCGCCGGGACAGCAGCACCAGACAGTCGGGGTTCGAGAACATCAGCAGCGGGGCACCGTGGGCGTCGGTCGCGTCGGACGGCTTGAGTTGGTCGCCGAGCACGTCGATCGGGCGCAGCGGACCGGCACTGCGGAAGGCTGTGGGGTCGTTGCGCCGATACATATTGGCGGTGCGGCCGGTGAAGCCGCCGCGGCCGAGTTCGTCGTCCTTCTGCCCATTCAGGTCGGCGTGCGGCCGCTTCGGTGTCGTGCCTTTACGCAGGTGCACGAATGATTCCATCGTTGTCTCCCATGACGTCTCGACGGGTGGTGCGGCAGGTAACTGAAACTGACGTTACTTTTATATTCGATCGCGCACAAGGGCACTATTCTCGATCCGGCTGCCGGTTCGGACGGAAGGATCGAGGGTGGATTTCGCGGAGAGGGTGCAGCGCGCCATTCGGGTGACCGCCGAGATCAGTGCCATTCCGTACGCGGATCAAGATGCCATCCGCGAGGGCTGGCGCGAACTCACGGGACAGACCGTCGACGAGGCCTTCCACCTCATCCCGCCGGTCTACTCCGACCACGGAATCAACATCCGGGTCGGCACGAATGTTTTCGTCAACCAGAACTGCCGTTTCAACGACATCGGTGGGATCGACATCGGAGACGATGTCATGCTCGGTCCGAGCGTCAGCCTGATCAGCTCGGGGCATCCCCTCGGCCCGGCAGAGCGGCGACGAGGCATCACCTCGGCGCCGATCAGAGTCGGACGGAACGTCTGGATCGGGGCGTCGGCGCTGATCATGCAGGGTGTCACAGTGGGTGCTGACGCCGTCGTCGGCGCCGGTGCCGTCGTCACCCGCGACGTGCCCGCGCGAACGCTGGTAGCCGGCGTGCCTGCAAGGGTGATCAAGGCGATCGACTGACCGCAGGGCCGCGCCTGCGATCGGCTTCTCAACCGTGTGCGTCGCCGTGTCGGGCAGGCTCGCGAGGCCCCCTCCTCACACCATCGAGAACGGCGGGATCGTCGCGCCGATCGCCAGGGCGCCGGCCAATTCGCGACCGGTGTCGTAGTCGAAGATGACGTGGCCGGCGAGGACGTCGACGTCGCGACGGAACCGTTGCAGCGGACTCGTCACGAAGTGGGCGCTCGCGCCCGACGCGGCGAGCAGCAGCCCGATCACCGCACGCGATTCGTGCACGATGTGCGCCGCCGCCATCCGCGCCTCCGCGCGCACCCGGCGTGGTACCCGACCCTCCGAGACTGCTGAGGCGACCGCGTCGACGGTGTGCTCGAGCAGGCCGTGCAGTGCGCGCAGTCGTACGTTGGCCTCGCCCAGCCGCGCCTGGGCCAGCGGCTTGTCCTTCTGCCGGACGCCCTCGTAGGCAAGTACGCGTTCGCCGAGGCGCTCGGCGTAGATCTCGGCGACCCGTTCGGCGCTGCCGAGCGCGGGCATCGCCGCCAGCAGCGCCAGCGCCGGAACCATCGGCCAGCGGTATGTCGGCGCATCGTGCAACGCGGCGCCCGGGGCGGTGCCGCCATAGATCTCGGTGACCCGCACCAGGCGGTGCTCGGGGACGAAGGCGTCCTCGACGACCACGTCGTTGGATCCCGTCGCCCGCATCCCGTCGGTGTGCCATACGTCGTCGACGACGACCTCGGACATCGGCAGGAGCGCCAGGGCGGGGTAGATGTCGTCGTCGGGACCGCACAGCGCACCGACCATGATCCAGTTGCCGTGCGTGACCCCGGTGGCCCAGGACCAGCGCCCGCTCAGCCGCACCCCGCCGTGTTCCGGGCGGCCGCGACCGGTGGGGGCCAGCGGCGCCGGCGCCAGGAACGGCCGCTCCGCGAAGGCCTCCTCCTGTGCCTGCGCAGGGAACAGCGCCAGCATCCAGTTGTGCAGCGTGTAGAAGCCGATGGTCCACGCACTCGACGCGCACCCGTGCGCCATCGCTCTGATCGGGTCGAGGATCGCGGGGAAGTCGGCCTGCCGGCCGCCGTACCGGGCGGGCACGAGCAGATCGGTGAAACCGGAGGCGACGAGATCGTCGACGGTGCCTTGGGGAAGTCGGCGCAGGGCCTCGGCCTCCGGCGCCCGCTCGGCGAGGGCAGCCACGAATTCGGCGGACGGAACGGCGTGCCTGGCATCCGAGGCGGTCATGCCGCCGGAAGTTACCATACTTTTTAGTATGGAAATCAGTGCCGCAGCATCAACTCGAGGAACCGCTCGAGACGGGTGGCCTGCGCACCCGAGGGCGGCTGCGCGGACAGGTGGATGAACCCCACCCCGGCGGCGAAGATGGCGTCGGCGCGCAACCCCGCGTCCGCGACGTCCAACCCGTCCTCGACCAGCGCCCGGCGCATCGCGCGCACCAGCGCGCGGTCGGCGGTTCTCAGCCGCTCCGCGACCGCCTCGTCGGCGCGCGCCCACTCCCGCATCGCGCGCTCCATGGTCCAGTGGCGGGCGCCGATCAATTCGGCGGTCATGTTCGCCAACCGCTGCCGGGGCGGTAGATCGGCCATCGCAGCGAAGCGACGACGGTCGTCGTCGCGGAGCCGGTCCCAGGTCGCCACCAGCGCCGCCCGATACGCGGGCATGTCTTCGAAGTGCCAGTAGAAACTGCCCTTCGTCACGCCGAGTCGCGCGCACAACCGGTCCAGCTTCAGCGCGGCCAGACCCTCCTCGGCCACCACCGCATAACCCTGCTGGATCCAGTCGTCGACCGACAACCGGCCGGGGCCGGCGGAGCGGGGACGGGGCATGGCCTCCGAGGTTAGTGCCGAGTGCGGTCCGCCCGCGTCCGGTCCCAACTGCGCAAATGGGGTTTTCTCAGTTGAACGGGCGTGTTTTACTCGACAGCGCAACAACGAAGAGCTCTCTCGGTCCGCTCACCTGCCGAACTCATCAGTTGGGCGGCGCCATATCGCAGCAGGGACTGCTGCGGTGCGGCGGTCGTCCGCGGGGGTAGGAGCGTGTCAAACACAAACCGAAGATGGATGGATTCCCACCTATGACCTTTGTTGACAAGATCCGGGGCCGTTGGGCCCGCCGGCTCACCATCACCGCGGTCGTCGCAGCGATGCTGCCCGGCCTGATCGGTCTGACCGGGGTGTCGGCCACCGCCGGCGCGTTCTCCCGGCCGGGTCTGCCGGTCGAGTATCTGATGGTGCCGTCGCCGGGGATGGGGCGCGACATCAAGGTGCAGTTCCAGAGCGGCGGACCGGGCTCACCCGCGGTCTACCTGCTCGACGGACTGCGCGCACGTGACGACTTCAACGGCTGGGACATCGAGACGCAGGCCTTCGAGTGGTACCTGGACTCCGGTCTGTCGATCGTCATGCCGGTCGGCGGCCAGTCCAGCTTCTACACCGACTGGTACGCACCGGCGTGCGGTAACACCGGCTGCCAGACCTACAAGTGGGAGACGTTCCTGACCTCCGAGTTGCCGAACTGGCTGGCGGCCAACCGTGACGTCAAACCGACCGGCAGTGCGGCCGTCGGTCTGTCGATGGCCGGGTCGGCGTCGCTGATCCTGTCGATCTATCACCCGCAGCAGTTCATCTATGCCGCTTCGCTGTCCGGCTTCCTGAACCTGTCCGAGGGCTGGTGGCCCACGCTGGTCGGCTTCGCGATGGGCGATGCGGGTGGCTACAAGGCCGACGCGATGTGGGGGCCGGGCGGCAGCGAGGCGTGGCTGCGCAACGATCCGATGGTCAACATCGACAAGATCGTCGCCAACGGCACCCGCATCTGGGTGTACTGCGGCAGCGGCAAGCCCGGTGAGCTGGGCGGGGCGGGTCTGCCCCAGGAATTCCTGGAGAGCCTCACGCTGCGCACCAACATCACCTTCCAGGAGCGCTACATCGCCGCCGGTGGCCAGAACGGGGTGTTCAACTTCCCGGCCGGTGGTACGCACACCTGGATCTACTGGGGTCAGCAGCTCCAGCAGATGAAGCCGGACCTGCAGCGCGTGCTGCTGGGCTGAGCCGGATCCGTTCCAGCGCGGAACCCCCGCACGCCGAGGTGGCGTCGCGGGGGTTTCGCGTCTCCAGGAAGGCGGTATGACTGCGTCATGACTTCCGTCAACGCTCTCGTGGCACATCAGGACTCCGAAGGCTCCATCACCCTGAACCCCGAAGTGGTCGACGAGACCTTCCTGCCTGAAGGTGACGTCACCATCACCGTGGAGTACTCCGGTATCAACTATAAGGACGCGCTGGCCGTCACGCCGAAAGGCGGTGTCGCTCAGGGGTATCCGTTGATCCCCGGCATCGACGCGGCCGGCACCGTGGTGGCGAGTTCGTCGCCGGACTTCGCCGAGGGGGACCGCGTGGTGGCCCACGGCTACGACATCGGCACCGGGCGTCACGGCGGCTACGCCGACCGGGCGCGATTCCCGGCCGAATACGTGGTCAAACTCGACGGCCTGACGACGGCCGAGGCCGCGGCGATCGGCACGGCCGGCTTCACCGCCGCCATGAGCGTCGACGCGATCCGGGCCAACGGCATCCGGCCTCAGGACGGCCCGATCCTGGTCACGGGGGCGACCGGCGGCGTCGGCAGCATCAGCGTCGATATCCTCGCCGGCCTCGGCTACGAGGTCATCGCCTCGACGGGTAAGGCCGAGGCCCACGACTACCTGATGGCCATCGGCGCCTACCAGGTGATCGGGCGGCTGCCCGCCGAGGGGGAGAAGCTGCGGCCGCTGGGCAGCTCGAAGTGGGCGGCCGTGGTGGACAGCGTCGGCGGCGACACCCTGGCCTACGCGTTGAGCACCATGAACTACGGCGGCGTCGCGGCGATCTCGGGTCTGGCCCGCTCACCGCAGTTGCCCACCACGGTGCTGCCGTTCATCCTGCGCGGCGTCACGATGGCCGGTATCGATTCGGTGCAGCTGCCGATCGCGCGTCGCCGAGAACTGTGGGCGTCGATCGGCGCCGACCTCAAGCCGGTCCACCTCGACGTCATCACCCGCGATGTGCCCGTGCTCGACGCCCCGAAGACGTTGAGCAGGATCATCGGGGGCGGCGTCACCGGCCGCACCCGCGTCGCGGTGCAGGGCGGGTTCTGACGGGCTACTTGAGTTCGGCGGAGGTCAGGCCCAGCAGGCGCCGGGCCACCACCAGCTGCTGGATCTGCTGTGTGCCCTCGAAGATGTCGAGGATCTTGCTGTCGCGGGCCCACTTCTCCAGCAGCGTCTGTTCGGAATAGCCTGCGGTCCCGGCCAACTCGACGGCCTTGAGCGTGATGTCGCTGCCCACCCGGGCGGTCTTGGCCTTGGCCATCGACGCCTCTTTGGAGTTCGGAATGGCGTTGTCGGCCTGCCACGCCGAGCGGACCGTCAGCAGATAACCGGCCTCCCAGTCCGCCTCCATGCGCAGGAACTCCGCGGCCGCTGCGCTCTGGGCGTGGGCGGGCTTGTCGTAGGAGATCTCGATACCGGCATCGGTGAGGATCTTGCGCAGTTCCTCCAGGGCGGCGCGGGCTACGCCCACGGCCATCGCCGCCACGATGGGCCGGGTGTTGTCGAAGGTCTCCATGACCCCCGCGAAACCCTTCTCGACGTGGATCTCCGGATCGCCGAGCAGGTTGTCCTTCGGGATGCGGACGTTGTCGAAGCGGATCGCCGCGGTGTCGGAGGCTTTGATCCCGAGTTTGTGCTCGAGCCGTTCGACGATGACGCCCGGATGGTCGCGCGGCACGATGAACGACTTGATCGCGGCGCGGCCCAGCGACTTGTCCAGCGTCGCCCAGACGACGATGTGGCTGGCGCGGGAGCCGGCGGTGACGTAGATCTTCTCGCCGTTGATGACGTATTCGTCCCCGTCGAGTTTGGCGGTGGTCGACACCGCGGCGGAGTCCGACCCGAAGCCGGGCTCGGTGATCGCCATCGCCGCCCACACTTTGCCGAGCCGTTGCAGTTGCTCGTCGGTGGCCACCCCGGAGATCGCGGCGTTGCCGAGCCCCTGGTAGGGCACCGACAGCAGCAGCGCGACATCGCCCCAGCTGATCTCGAGCGCGTTGAGCAGGGCGGACATGTTGGCGCCGTTGATGTTTCCCTTCGGGCCGTCCTCGTCGTCCCGGAACGCCTCCGCCCCGGCGAACGAGATGGTCTTGGCCGCGGAGATTCCCTCGAAAAGGCTGGCGAGGGTGTCGAGTTCGACGGGGTAGGCGTGTTCGGCCTTGTCGTACTTGCGGGAGATCGGGCGCAACATCTCCGCGGCGCCCTGGTGCCCCTTCTCGATGACGGCCTGCAACTTGCGTGGCATTTCGAGATTGATTGCCATATCGGGTGTTCCGTTCCAGTTCGGTTCGGTATGTGGCTCAGATCAGGACGCTCAGATGAGGACGCTCAGATGAGGACAACGCCCTCGGCGACGCCGATGGCTCGCAGATCGCGGTACCAGCGCTCGACGGGGTGCTCCTTGGTGAAGCCGTGGCCGCCGAGCAGTTGAACGCCGTCGAGGCCGATCTGCATGCCCTTGTCGCTGCCGAGCCGCTTGGCCAGCGCGGCCTCGCGGGCGAAAGGCAGGCCCTGCTCGGCGCGGGAGGCGCCGCGCCAGGTGATCAGGCGCAGCCCGTCGAGCTCGATGGCGATGTTGGCGCACATGAAGGCGACCGACTGCCGGTGGGCGATCGGCTCGCCGAACGCCTCGCGCTCCTTGACGTAGGGCACGACGTAGTCCAGCACCGCGTGCGAGGTGCCGACGGCCAGCGCGGCCCAGCCCAGCCGGGACAACGCGATCGCCTCCGAGTAATTCTGAGCGTGCTCCGCCTCGGAGGCACCGTCCTCGCCCAGCCGGTTGTGCAGCGGGACCGCGACATTGGTGAGCTCCACGCGGCCGATCGCCGCCCCCCGCACACCCATGCTCGGATCGGTCTGGACGCTGACGCCCTCGGTGGCGGATTCGACGATGAACAGCGCCGGCCTGCCGTTGAGCATGGCGCCGACGATGAACAGTTCGGCTTCGGTGGCGGCGGGCACCAGCGATTTGACGCCGGTGAGCCGGTAGCCGCCCGGCGTGCGCACCGCGGTCGTCTGCAGGGCGGTCGGATCGAACAGCGGATGCGGTTCGGCGATCGCGACGCAGCCCTGCGGGACCTTGTCGCCGGCGAACTCCCGCAGATAGGTGGCCTGCTGGTCGGCGCTGCCCCAGTGGGTCAGCGCGGCGGCCACTCCGCCGGGGGCCAGGATCGGCAGCGCGAGCCCCATGTCGCCGTAGCCGAGCGCCTCGGCGACCAGTGCGTTGGTCACCGTGGAACGGTGTTCGGCGATGCCGTCGAAGTCCTCGGGGATGTTGATCGCGGTGATGCCGAGTTCGGCGGCCTTGCCGATGAGGTCTGGGGGGTAGGTCGCGGCATCGTCGGCCTCGCGCGCGGCGGGCCGCAGGACTTCCTCGGCGAACTCCTTGACCGTCTCGACGATCATCTTCTGGTCGTCGTCGGGCGTCAGATCGAAGTAGTCCGCACCGCTGGGCTTCAGCCGCGCCGGGGGCTTGCCCACGCCCTGGATCCGCTTGAACTGCCGGCTCGACGCGCCCGCTGCGGAGAAGGCGTGCTTGATGCCGTGCTTCAGGCCGCGGTTGAGCGGATCCCGCAGGTTGTACCGGTCGAGGAACTCCTGCCCGACCAGCGGGGTGAGCAGCGCCAACCCGACGTCGGTCGCGGTCCGGCGGTGTCGCTGCAGGCCCACGGCGCTCTCCCTGCCGGTTCGCCTCGGCCGGGTGTCTTTTCCGTTGTTGGACGACAGGATGTCGGTCATGTCAGCAGCCTCACGTGGTTGGGGGGCGATGACTCTGACCGTATCTTACTCCAGAGTAAGGTCGGGCCGCTGTGTTGTGAGGCTCACACTCGTCGCGGTGTGGACAAGCGGTTGATCACCGCGTCGTGCAGCAGTCCGTTCGACGCCACCACGCTGCCGCCGTGCGGCCCCGCGACTCCCTCGACGTTGGTGAACACTCCGCCGGCCTCCCGCACCAGGATGTCGAGTGCAGCCAGGTCCCAGAGTGACACCTCGGGTTCGGCCGCGATGTCCACCGCACCCTCGGCGAGCAGGCAGTAGGAGAAGAAGTCGCCGAACCCGCGAACCCGCCACACCGCGTCGGTCAACTCGATGAACCGGTCGCGCACCCCGCGTTTCGCCCATCCGGACAGGCTGGAGAACGACAGGCTGGCCGACTCCAGATCGGATACCGCCGATACCTCCAGCCGGCGCGGGGACTCGCCGGACACCACGCCGAACGCGCCCTGACCGGCGGCCGCCCACCACCGCCGGCGCAGTGCCGGCGCGCTCACCACGCCGACCACGGGGACGCCGTCGTTCAGCAGCGCGATCAGCGTGGCCCACACGGGCACGCCCCGGACGAAGTTCTTGGTGCCGTCGATCGGGTCGATCACCCACTGCCTGCCGGTGAACGCGGCGGTACCGCCGAATTCTTCGCCGAGCACCAGATCGTCGGGACGTTCGCGGGCCAACATGTCGCGCATCGCGGTCTCGGCCGAACGGTCCGCATCGGACACCGGCGTCAGGTCGGGTTTGGTGTCCACCCGCAGATCCAGCGCGCCGAAGCGGTCGGCGGTCAGCGCATCGGCATGGTCGGCCAGCCAGAGCGCGAGAGCGAGATCGGCGGAGACGTCGGACGAAGCGGGGCTCATGGCAGCAGTCCTACCATGGGCGGGGTGTGGGAATTCCTCGTGATGCTGTTGATCATCGGTGGACTGGTGCTGCTCGCTGCGCCGTGGATCAGGCGACGTCGCGGGATCGGCGGCGACGCACTGCAGGGCACGCTGCTGGTGACCGGCGTCAGCCCGCGCCCTGAAGGGGTGACCGGCGAACAGTTCGTCACCATCAGCGGCGTCATCAACGGCCCGAACGTCAACGAGCACGTGGTCTATCAGCGCATGGCGGTCGACGTGAACGACTGGCCCTCCATGGGCGCGCTGTTCCCCGTCGTCTACTCGGCGAAGAACGCAGACAACTGGGCGTTCGCCCCGCCCGAGCAGCCGCCGACGCCGCCCGCCTCACCGGAGCAGCTCTGACGGCTCAGCCGTGGCCGATGCGCAGCATCTCCGCCACGTTGGTCAGCTTCACCCGTGGCCGCCCGGACCCCTCACCGGCGGTCCGCTCGTGTTCGTCGATGACGCGCCAGTGGTCGTCGGTCACCAGTTTCGGCTGACGCGACAGCAGCCACTCGACGACCTCCTCGGCGTGACCCGTGCCGAAGTCGGCGAGCTCGCCGGTGGCCAGATCGGCCAGGAGCCGGTCCACAGTGGCCTGCGAATCCGACTTGTTGCTGCCGATCACCCCGGACGGACCGCGTTTGATCCAGCCGACGACGTACGCGTTGCGGCTGTCCTCGACGCGTCCGTCGGTGTGCGGGATGGTGCCGGTGCGTTCGTCGAAGGGCAGCCCGGGGGTTTCGACGCCGCGGTAGCCGACGGCGCGGACCACCAGCTGGGCAGGCAGGTCCTCGCGCACACCGGTGTCCTTGGCGACGATGCGGCCGGTGGGGTCGGTGACCAGTTCGTTGCTGCCCAGCACGATCGACTCGACCCGACCGTCGCCCCGGATCTCGATGGGGGAGGTGCGGAAGCGGAACACGATGCGCCGCTTCGCCTCTGACGCACCGCGCCCAGCGCCCTTCTCTGCGTAACCGCGCAGCACCTTGACGTTGTTTTTCACCGTCTTGCCCGCGGCCTCGAGGTCCTCGTCGGTGATGTCGGCGAGGTCGTCCGGGTCGACGATCACGTCGACGTCGTCGAGACCCTCGAGCGCGCCGAGCTCGCGCAACTCGAGGGTGGTGAAGGTGGCCTGCAGCGGACCCCGCCTGCCGACGATCACCACCTCTTCGACGCCGCACGGCCGCAGGGTCTGCAGTGCGTGGTCGGCGATGTCGGTGCGCGACAGCGCGTCGGGGTCGGTGATGAGGATGCGGGCGACGTCGAGGGCGACGTTGCCGTTGCCGATCACCACCGCGCGGGCGCCGGACAGATCGGGCGTGATCTGTTCGAAGTGCGGGTGGGCGTTGTACCAGCCGACGAAGTCGACCGCGGCCACGCTGCCCTCGAGCTCCTCGCCCGGGATGCCGAGGGCCCGGTCGGACTGGGCGCCGACGGCGTAGATCACCGCGTCGTACCGCTCCGCGAGTTCGGCGGCCTGGACGTGCTCGCCGACCGCGACGTTGCCGAAGAACCGGAACCGCGGGTCGCTCGATGTCTTGTCGAACTGCGCGCTGATGGACTTGATCTTCGGGTGGTCGGGCGCCACGCCGGAGCGGACCAGACCCCAGGGGGTGGGCAGCATCTCCAACATGTCGACCCGGACGTCGCGCGGCGGATCGGCGCCGTCCTGACCGTCGGCGGCCTTCAGCAACGATGCGGCGGCGAAGTAACCGGACGGGCCGGATCCGACGATCGCCACGTAGTAGGGGCGTTCTTGGGGCATGTGAGGGTGCCTCCTGTCACTACCCGGACGCGCGCTGGGGGCTGTCGCGACGTGTCCGGCTGGGTACCATCCCGACTCTAATCAAGTGGACGCCTCGCTCGTCGGAAGTCGCGGGGACTCGTCTCGGACCGGCAGGCGTCGGGGCGGAGGCCCACCACACGGCCGGTAACCTCAATGCTCGTGGAACCCGACCGACAAGCTGACATCGCCGCACTGGACACCACCTTGACGACGGTGGAGCGCGTGCTCGACGTCGACGGTCTGCGCGACAGGATCGCCAAGCTCGAGCAGGACGCCTCCGATCCCAACCTCTGGGACGACCAGACGCACGCCCAGAAGGTGACCAGCGAGCTGTCGCACGCCCAGGGCGAATTGCGCCGCGTCGAGGAACTGCGCCAGCGCGTCGAGGATCTGCCGGTGCTCTACGAGCTCGCCGCGGAGGCGGAGGGGGCGGACGCCCAGAACGCCACAGACGAGGCCGACGCCGAACTCGAGAAGCTGCGCGAGGACATCGAGGCCATGGAGGTCCGCACGCTGCTGTCCGGCGAGTACGACGAGCGCGAGGCGGTCGTGACGATCCGGTCGGGTGCGGGTGGCGTCGACGCCGCCGACTGGGCCGAGATGCTGATGCGCATGTACATCCGCTGGGCCGAGCAGCACAAGTACCCCGTCGAGGTGTTCGACACGTCCTACGCCGAAGAGGCCGGGATCAAGAGCGCGACCTTCGCGGTGCACGCGCCGTTCGCCTACGGAACGCTGTCGGTCGAACAGGGCACCCACCGCCTGGTCCGGATCAGCCCGTTCGACAATCAGGGCCGCCGCCAGACGTCGTTCGCCGACGTCGAGGTGCTGCCGGTCACCGAGACCACCGACCACATCGACATCCCCGAGGGCGACGTGCGCGTCGACGTCTACCGCTCCAGCGGCCCCGGCGGGCAGTCGGTGAACACCACCGACTCCGCGGTCCGGCTGACCCACATCCCGACCGGGATCGTGGTGACCTGTCAGAACGAGAAGTCGCAGCTGCAGAACAAGGTCTCCGCGATGCGGGTGTTGCAGGCTAAGTTGTTGGAACGCAAGCGGTTGGAAGAACGTGCCGAGCTCGACGCCCTGAAGGGAGACGGCGGCAGTTCCTGGGGCAACCAGATGCGCTCCTACGTCCTGCACCCGTATCAGATGGTGAAAGACCTACGCACCGATTACGAAGTCGGCAGTCCGGCGGCCGTGCTCGACGGCGACATCGACGGATTCCTCGAAGCCGGCATCCGCTGGCGTAACAGGCGCGATGACGAGTAGCACGTTCCAGGCGAACGGTTTCGCCGACGGCTGGCACAACTTCTGGCACGGCGAGATCGGCACCTGGCTGCTGACGCAGGGGTTGCAGATCGCCCTGCTCGTCGTCGGCGCGCTCCTGGCCGCCCGGTTCATCAACTGGATCGCCCGCCGGGTCACCCGGCGCATCGACGCCGAGTACATGGAGAGCGATCAGCTGGTGCGCTCCGAGAGCGCCAAGCACCGGCAGGCCGTGGCGTCGGTGATCTCCTGGGTGTCGATCGCCGTCCTGTTCGTCGTCGTCGCGGTCGAGATCACCGACGTGATCAACGTTCCCGTCGGATCGCTCGTCGCCCCGGCCGCCGTGTTGGGTGCCGCTCTCGGCTTCGGTGCGCAGAAGTTGGTGCAGGACCTGCTGGCCGGGTTCTTCATCATCACCGAGCGTCAGTACGGCTTCGGCGACCTGGTGCAGCTCAGCATGGTCGGCGCCAACGAGGCCGCGGAGGGCACCGTCGAGGAGGTCACCCTTCGGGTGACCAAACTGCGCACCAGTGAAGGTGAGGTCTTCACGGTCCCGAACGGCAACATCGTCCGCTCGCTGAACATGTCGAAGGACTGGGCCCGCGCCGTCGTCGACATCCCGGTCCCCACGACCGTCGACCTCAACCGCGTCAACGAGCTGCTGCACGCGGTCGGCGAGGACGCCATGGACGATTCGGGTCTGCGGGCACTGCTGCTGGACACGCCACAGCTCATGGGCGTCGAGAGCATCGAACTCGACACCGTCAATCTGCGGATGGTCGCCCGCACGCTGCCCGGTAAGCAGTTCGACGTCGGCAGGCGGCTGCGCATCCGCATCATCGCGGCCCTGGCGCGGGCCGGCATCGCCACCCCGGACCACACCCCGACCGTCGACACCATCGGCGGCCACGGGGAGGCGCAGCAGAGCCGGCCGGAGTCGAAGCAGTGAACGTCGCACAGGTGTTGCGCAGATGGCGTCGTGACGACCGCGGGTGGCCGCGCTATCTGCCGGGCGGCCGGGTTCGCACCTCGACCGCGGGGCTGATCGCCTTGTTCATCGCGCTCGCCTGGTTGCAGCAGACCTTCACCCCGGAGCCTGCCCCACCTGAGCCCCCGGCGCACCAACAAGTGGTGCCGCCCGGGTTCGTGCCCGATCCGGACTACACCTGGGTGCCGCGCACCCAGGTGCAGACACCGGTCCCGACCCAATGGCCCACCACGACCACGACGACCACGACGACGCCGCCGACCACCACGACCACCACCCCGACGACGAGCCCGACCTCACCGACGTCACCGACGTCGCCGGAGTCGCCGGAGTCGCCGGAGCCGTTCGCGCCGACGACCACGGTCATCGATCCCGACGGATCGGGTTTGCTACCGCCGCGCACGGTCACGGTGCCGCCGGCTCCGACTCCGTCGACAGCGCCACCCCCAGCGCCGTTCCCGGGACTGCCGGGCCTGCCGGGGTAGCGGGGACCGCGCCCGTCCACCGCTACACTGGCGTGCCGTGATGATCACCCTCGACAGCGTGACCAAGCAGTACAAGTCCTCGGCGCGGCCCGCGCTGGACAACGTCTCGCTCAAGATCGACAAGGGTGAGTTCGTGTTCCTCATCGGACCGTCCGGTTCGGGCAAGTCGACGTTCATGCGGCTGCTGCTCGCCGAGGACTCGCCGACCAAGGGCGACATCCGGGTGTCGAAATTCCACGTCAACAAGCTGCCCGGTCGGCACATCCCGGGCCTGCGCCAGGTGATCGGCTGCGTGTTCCAGGACTTCCGGCTGTTGCAGCAGAAGACGGTGTTCGAGAACGTGGCCTTCGCGCTCGAGGTGATCGGGAAGCGGTCGGAGGTGATCAACCGGGTCGTGCCCGATGTCCTCGAGATGGTCGGGCTGTCCGGTAAGGCCAACCGGCTGCCGGCCGAGCTGTCCGGCGGTGAGCAGCAGCGCGTCGCCATCGCGCGGGCGTTCGTGAACCGGCCGTTGGTGCTGTTGGCCGACGAGCCGACCGGCAACCTCGACCCGGAGACGAGTAAAGACATCATGGATCTGCTGGAACGCATCAATCGCACTGGAACGACCGTGCTGATGGCCACCCACGACCATCACATCGTCGATTCGATGCGCCAACGCGTCCTCGAACTGGAGCTGGGCCGCCTGGTCCGGGACGAGCAGCGCGGCATCTACGGAATGGATCGCTAGTGCGTTTTGGGTTCCTGATCAATGAGGTCCTGACCGGACTTCGTCGCAACGTCACCATGACGGTGGCGATGATCCTCACCACCGCCATCTCGATCGGCCTCTTCGGCGGCGGCCTGCTGGTCATCCGGCTGGCCGACCAGTCACGCGCGATCTACCTGGACCGGGTGGAGAGCCAGGTCTTCCTGACCCCCGAGGTCTCGGCCGGCGACCCCACGTGTGACGCCGACCCCTGCAAGGCGCTGCGCTCGCAGATCGAGGACCGCAACGACGTGGCCTCGGTGCGGTTCCTCAACCGTGACCAGGCCTACGACGACGCCATCGCAAAGTTCCCGCAGTACAAGGACGTCGCAGGTAAGGACGCGTTCCCGGCGTCGTTCGTCGTCAAGCTCAAGAACCCCGAGGAACACCAGGGGTTCGACGAGGCGATGGTCGGGCAACCCGGCGTACTCAATGTCCTCAACCAGAAGGACCTGATAGACCGGTTGTTCGCGGTGCTCGATGGGATCAGCAACGCGGCGTTCGCGATAGCTCTGGTCCAAGCGGTCGGGGCGGTGCTACTGATCGCGAACATGGTCCAAGTCGCGGCCTATACCCGGCGTACCGAGATCGGCATCATGAGACTCGTCGGCGCCAGCCGGTGGTATACCCAGCTACCGTTCCTGGTCGAAGCGATGCTCGCCGCGTTGATCGGTGTGGTGCTCGCGATCGTGGGGCTGATCCTGGTGCGGTCGTTGTTCCTGGAGAACGCGCTCGACCAGTTCTATCAAGCCAACCTCATCGCCCAGGTCGACTTCCGGGACGTCGTCTACTACTGCGCACCGTGGATGCTGTTCCTCGGCTTGGCCATGTCGGGTCTGACGGCATACGTCACGCTGCGGCTGTACGTGCGAAGGTAGGTCGTGGCGAAAAAGGCCGGTGCGGCGAAGGACCGCAACAACCAGGTGGTCGCGACCAACCGCAGGGCCCGCCACAACTACTCGATTCTCGACACCTACGAGGCCGGTATCGCACTCGTCGGGACCGAGGTCAAGAGTCTGCGAGACGGGCAGGCATCGCTGGCGGATGCGTTCGCCACCGTCGACGACGGCGAGATCTGGCTACGCAACCTGCACATCCCGGAGTATCACCACGGGTCCTGGACCAACCACGCACCACGGCGCAACCGGAAGTTGTTGTTGCACCGCAAGCAGATCGACCAGCTCGTCGGCAAGATCCGGGACGGCAACCTGACCCTGGTGCCGCTGTCGCTGTACTTCACCGACGGCAAGGTGAAGGTGGAACTGGCCCTGGCCCGCGGTAAGCAGGCCCACGACAAGCGGCAAGATCTCGCACGCCGCGATGCCCAGCGTGAAGTCGTTCGTGAACTCGGTCGACGCGCCAAGGGCATGTCCTGATCGGAGTCCTGTTAGCGCTGGCTTCCGCTGTGGGTTATGGGGTCAGCGACTTCGTGGGCGGTGTGGCCGCCCGGCGCGTCGCCGCATTGCGCATCGTCGTGGTGTCCTACCCGATCGCGATGGTGTTGCTGGCCGCCCTCGCTGTGCTGATCGGCGGCGACATCTCCACACCCGCGGTCGTGTGGGGTGCGCTGAGCGGTATCGCCCAGGGTCTGGGTGTCTGGTGGTTCTACGCGGCGTTGGGCTCTGGGCCGATCTCGGTGGTCTCACCGCTGACGGCGGTGCTGGTGGCGGGGTTGCCCGTCGGCGTCGGATTGGCGCTGGGGGAGCGCCCCGGCCTGATCGCCGCCGTCGGTGTCGCCGTCGCCCTGGCGGCCGTGGTGCTGGTGAGCCGCGAGGCGACCGACGAGGACGTCCGGCCGCACCGGTTCACCAAGGCCGTTGCCTGGCTGACCGTCGGCGCCGGAATCGGGTTCGGTCTGAACTTCGTCCTCATCGCCCAGGCGCCGGTCGAGGCAAACCTGTGGCCGCTGGTCTTCGCCCGGGTCGCGGCGACGGTGCTGGTCTTCGGCATTGCGATCGCCAGCCGTCAGCTCCGCCCGCCGTCGGGTGTGCCGCTACGCCTGGCGGTGTTGGCCGGGCTGCTCGACACCGGCGCCAACGTTGCGATGCTGTTGGCGCTGCAGGCCTCCCTGCTGTCGCTGGCCGGGGTGCTGATGTCTCTGTACCCGGCGGCGACGGTGCTGCTCGCGATCGTCGTGCTACGTGAACGGGTCACGCGCTGGCAGGCCTCGGGCATGGTGCTCGCGCTGGTGGCCGTCGCGATGATCGCCGGTGGCTGACCTTTAGCTGTCGGCGCACGGCACGCGAAATTCGCGGCGGTCGGGTGAGAGATTCGTGGCACGATGGTCTCCTGTCGGATTTGCCAAAGGGGGTGTTGGCGGTCAGGGGCTATCAACAGCGCCTCATCTTGTTCTCCGGCGTTCTGCTGCTGTGGACGGTCAATGCCCTCGCCTTCCACGGCGACGCGCTGGCCGGACGGGTTGCGGCCGGCATCCAGTTCGTGGTCACCGCCGGCGCGGTGATCTGCGGGCTCGTGGTGGCCCGCCGGATGAGCGGCATCCTGCGATGGTGGCGACTTCTCATCGCCGCCGGGCTGGCCTGCTGGCTGTTCGGCGAAGTCCTGTGGTGGACGCGCCGCGCAACTGTCGGCGGTGGCGAGCTGGGAGCGTCGGTCGGCGTCGCCAGCTACTTCCTGTTCCTGCTGTGCGCCCTCGGTTCGCTGCTGCTGCTGGCCCGGGCCGGTCAAGGCGTCCTCGGCAGACTGGATGGCCCGACGCGGCTGTACGTCGTGACCACCGTGCTCGACGGCTTGGTCGCGATCATGTCGTTCGTCATCTTCGTGCTTATCGCTGGTCGGGGGATGTTCTCCACCACCAACTCCCTGCCGCGTTCGAGTGACGAGTCCGTTCAGATCGCGTTCGCGGTGCTGGAATCCGTCGTCGTGGTCACCGCGATCGTGATGGCCATGGTGTACCGGCCCAACCGGCCATACCGGGCCAACGGATTGCTCCTCACGTGCGGCGTGGCGGTGATCGCGGCGTCGGACCGGCTGCTGGCCTATCTGGAGAGTGTCGGTGTCGAGGGCCAGGAGCTGTGGGGCGGAATCGGGTTCGTTGTCGGTCCGCTGCTGATCGGTTTCGCCGTGCTCGACCTGCAGGCACGGCCGCGACGGGCCAACGACGGTAGTCACCGTGCGATGGACTGGGCGCAGCTGATCCTGCCCTACAGCGGCTTTCTCGGTGTCGCGGTGTTGTTCGCCTTCCACTTCAGGGTCGGCCGCTACGTCGACACGTCGGTGACGGTGTCGGCGCTGATCCTGATCCTGCTGGTCGCGTCGCGGCAGGTGATCGCGATGCGGGCGCAGTGGCTGCTGACCCTTCGGCTGTTCCAGACCCAGCGCAAGCTCGCCCATCAGGTCAACCACGACGCGTTGACCGGTCTGCCCAACCGGCTGCTGTTCGCCGAACGGCTCCAGGAGGCCATCGAGGCGGGCCATTTCGTGCTGATCTTCGTCGACCTCGACGATTTCAAAGAGGTCAACGACCGGTTCGGTCACGCGGCGGGGGACAACCTGCTCTGCGCCGTCGGCGAGCGGTTGCAGCGGTGCATGGGGGAGAACGACACGCTGGCCCGCATCGGCGGCGACGAGTTCGCCATCCTCGTCGACGGTGGAGCGGGGCCGCCGGAGGAGGTCGCCGACCGCCTCCGGTTGGCGTTGCGGGAACCGTTCGCCGTCCACGGGTCCGCGGTGCGGGTGCGCGCGAGCATGGGTCTGGTCCGGCCGCCGACCGAGGGTCCGACACCCACGTCGGACGACCTGCTGCGGCAGGCCGACATCTCGATGTACGCGGGTAAGCGGTCGGGTAAGGACACCGCGGTGGTGTACCAGCCGTCGTCGTCGGCCACCACGAGTTTCCCGACAGCGCTGCGGGAAGCCGACGGGGGCACGCCGTCCGGTTTCCGGCTGGTCTATCAGCCGGTGGTGCGTCTGGACGACGCGATGCCGGTGGCCGTGGAGGCGCTGGCGCGGTGGACCGCGCCCAATGGCATGGAGATCCCGCCCGAGACGTTCGTGGCCAGCGCCGAAGCTGCCGGCCTCGGCGCGACCCTGGATCTGCTGGTGCTCGACACTGCATGCCGCGAGGTCGGCGAAGCGAATCTGCAGGTCGCAGTCCACGTGAACGTCGGGGCGGCCCGGCTGGGCAACCGCGACTTCACCGAGCAGGTGAGGCAGACGCCGGCCCGGCACGGGATGCCGCCGCAGCGACTGGTCGTGGAGATCACCGAGACGGTTCCGATCGTGGACCTCGCGGAAGCGGCCGCGGAGATCGAGCAGCTCAACGCCTCGGGTATCCGCGTCGCACTCGACGACTTCGGCGCGGGCTACAACTCTCTGACCTACCTGCACGCGCTGCCGGTGCAGATCATCAAGCTCGACCGTGGGCTGGCCGTGGGTGCGGACCCGGACCGCGACGTCACGCTGTACCGCTCGGTGATCGGGCTGTGTCACGCGCTGGGGCTGGAGGTCATCGCGGAGGGCATCGAGTCCGCGGCCCAGGGCGAGACGGTGATGGCGGCAGGCTGCCGATTGGCGCAGGGGCATCTGTTCGGCCGGCCGGTCCCCGTCGATCGTCTCGGGCCGACGATCCGTGACCGTGTCCGGAAGAATCCGGTGGAGCGCAGCGTTGAGTCTCACGTACCATTGACTATCCCGCCGAAGGTCGACGGGGATGCGAGGGGCTGAACGGTTTCGACTTCGCGCATCGAATCAAGGGAAGCGTGCCGGTGCAGGCAAAGACCACCGTAAGCGTCGTTGCAAACCAATTAAGCGCCGATTCCAATCAGCGCGACTACGCTCTCGCTGCCTAAGCGAAGCTAGTCCGTCAGACCGGGAGGGCCCTCGGCCCGGACCCTGGCGTCATCTAGAGGGAACCACCTACGGGTTCGGTCGCGGAACCCGTGGGGACATCAAACAGCGACTGGGATCGTCATCCTGACTTGTTCGCGTGATCAGGAGATCCGAGTAGAGACATAGCGAACTGCGCACGGAGAAGCCTTGAGGGAATGCCGTAGGACCCGGGTTCGATTCCCGGCAGCTCCACCGACAAGAAGCGGGCCAGGACGAGAAGTCCTGGCCCGCTTTGTTGTTGGGGCGCTCCGGTACGCCTCGTGGGGTTTGCTCCCTGCTTGACGCAGCAGTTAATTTGCAGGTGATCCGACGCGATCCAATTCCGCAAGCGTTCCTACCGATTCCGTTTTCCCAGTAGATTCACACGCATGTCTCGCTGGGCCCGGGTGGGTGTGACGGCACTCCTCGGTGTCGCGGCGTTGAACGTCATCTCGACCGTCCCGCCTGCGTCGGCTGACGACTGCGCCGACGCCGAGGTCGTGTTTGCCCGGGGCACCGACGAGCCCAAAGGTATGGGTCAGGTCGGTAACGCCTTCGCAGATTCGTTGCGTGCGCAAACCTTCGGCTTGAACATCGCGACCTACGCGGTGGACTATGACGCGGGCAAGCTGCAGCTGGGCACCGGTGACGGCGCCAAGGACGCGATTTCCCACATCAAATCCACGCTCGCCTCGTGTCCCGACACCAAGATCGTGTTGGGCGGATACTCGCAGGGCGCGAACGTCGTCAACATCCTCGTCGGCAATCCCATCGTCGGAATCGCCTGGGGCGCCGCGCTTCCGTCCTCGTTGGCGGGCAGCGTCGTGGCGATCGCCACCTTCGGCAACGTCGCGAACCGCGCAGGCACCAAGCTGCCATCCCAGACCGCGCTGTTCGCCGGGAAGGGGATCGACCTCTGCAACCCAGCCGATCCGATCTGTCACGCCGGCGAAGGCAACGCGTGGAGCGAGCACACCAACGGCTACGTTCCCGCGTACACCACGCAGGCCGCCGCCTTCACTGCTTCCAAGCTGCTGGTTGGGATCGACCACATGAGGCCCGGTTTCGGGCAGGCGCCTGGGTACGGGCAGTTTCCGATTTATGCCTCACCGCCGGCGGGATCGGACCACATGCCGCCGGGATATGGGACGCAGACGCCGACATTCGATCCGACGCTGTCGACGTACAACCCGTCCGCTGTGGCGGGCTTGCCCTGACTTCACGAAGCTACTTCAGCGCCCGTACCACCTCCCTGAGACCGGCCCTGGGCGCGATCATCAATAACAGGACAGCGTCAACCCGTGATGACACGATGGCGCGATGAATTCACCCGGTGTTGACGCGATGACCCACCAATCAGGACGTCTCGCCGGCAAATCGGCAGTGGTCACCGGAGCGGCATTCGGCATCGGTCGCGCGACCGCCGAACTCTTCGCCCGCGAGGGCGCCCGCATCGTGGCGACCGATATCCAGGCCGAACCGCTGCTCGCGCTGGCCGACCAGTTGCGGAACGCGGGGACGGAGGTCGAGACCGTCGTCGGCGACGTCTCCGTCGAGGCCGACGCGCGGCGAATGATCACGGCGGCGACCGAGCGCTTCGGCCGTCTCGACGTGCTCGTCGCCAACGCCGGCATCATCCCGCTCGGCGATGTCATGGAGATGAGCGCCTCCGACTGGGACCAGGTCATGGCGGTCGACGGGCGCGGCATGTTTCTCACGTGCAAATTCGCCATCGGGGCCATGCTCGAGACGGGCGGCGGCTCGATCGTCTGTCTGTCCTCGATCTCCGGACTCGCCGGACAGAAGCGCCAGGCCGCCTACGGGCCCGCCAAATACGTCGCCACCGGTCTGACTCAGCACCTGGCGGTCGAGTGGGCCGACCGCGGCATCAGGGTCAACGCAGTCGCCCCGGGCACGATCCGCACCGAACGCGTCCAGCAACTCCCCGACGAGCCCGGCGGAGCGGAGTATCTGGCAGCGATCGAGAGCATGCACCCAATGGGACGCATCGGTGAGCCGGCAGAGGTGGCCAAGGCCATCGTCTTCCTCGCCTCCGACGACGCCTCCTTCATCACCGGCGCCGTGCTGCCCGTCGACGGCGGATACCTCGCACAGTAGCGTTTTGCTGCTGTGACCTGCTAGTTGCTACATCTGCAAAGTGATGTTGATTACGTCCATCAGACGCAGCATTCGGCCAACTTCGGTTCGCGTCCGACATGGCATCTGAGCTGCACAATGCGCTCATAGGTGGAGTTACTGGCATAGCAGTCTCTTGTTTATGCAAACTGTAACCAAATCGCGTGTCGTCATTGCTTGACTCCGCCCGCCACCGCGCTACGCTCGTCATGATCAGCCTGCCTGGGGTGGTGCTGTGCGAGGAATCTGTGGCAACGACGAGACGGCGGACGACGACATGCTGATGCTCACGCAACCTGGGGTTACCGAGAGCGTCACCCGACCTACCCTCATGCCGCCGCCGTACCCTCTGCCGCTCGAATGCGATGACGTCGTCGACACCGACAAAAAGGCGGGACTGTTCACCACTGCCGCGGCGCTGGCGATCGTGGCCGGCACGTGCGCACTTGTCGGTAGTGGCATCAAGGCGGTCAGCGCGCTGTCGTGAGGCGGCCGTCGCCGACGATTCGGGACCTAGGCCCGCAGCGCCGTACTCTTCCCCGGTGAACGCGATCGACCCCGACAAGCTCGAGATGTGCCTGCAGGTGCTGGCCGACGTTCAGTCGCTACCGCCCGAGCATCCCGACGCCGTCGCCGTGCGTCGGGCGACCGCAGGCATCTTCAAGTCGGTGCGCAAAGCCCGTCGGCACGCCAAGCGTGATGCCGTGGCGGCGGCCGACCGGGCCGTCATCGCCGCCACCGCCACGGCGGCGCCCGGCCGCATCGACGACGAGACCGCGGGTCTGCCGTTGGTGTCGACCGCGCCCGGGGCGACTGCGGGCACCCTGCTGCGCTCGCGCGCCTGCTACATCTGCAAGACCCACCACACCGTCGTCGATGCCTTCTACCACCAACTCTGTCCGGACTGCGCCGCGCTCAACCACGCCAAACGCGACGCCCGCACCGACCTGACCGGCAAGCACGCGCTCCTCACCGGGGGCCGCGCCAAGATCGGCATGTACATCGCGTTGCGACTGCTCCGCGACGGCGCCCACACCACCATCACCACCCGCTTCCCGAACGACGCGGTGCGGCGCTTCGCCTCGATGCCCGACAGCGCCGACTGGCTGCACCGGCTGCGCGTCGTCGGCATCGACCTGCGGGACCCCGCCCAGGTCGTCGCCCTCGCCGACACCGTGGCCGCCCGCGGCCCGCTCGACATCCTGATCAACAATGCGGCCCAGACGGTGCGCCGCGCACCCGGTTCCTACGCGGCACTCGTCGAAGCGGAGAAGACCCCGGCGCCCGAGCTCGTCGACGTGGTCAGTTTCGACCGCGTCAGTGACGCCCACCCGGCCGCGCTGGCGGGAAGCCTGGCGACCCACCACACTCCGCACGCGCCGTCTTCTCCCGGGTCGCTTCGCTCCTGCCCTCCGGTGTCGGAGTTGGCACTGGCCGCCCGCAGTGCGTCCCCGGAGCGGATCGCCGCGGGAACCGCCATCGACGCAGGCGGAATGCTGCCCGACACCGCACCGGTCAACAGCTGGACCCAGCGTGTGCACGAGGTCGACGCGATGGAACTGCTCGAGGTGCAGCTGTGCAACCAGACGGCGCCGTTCATCCTGGTCAGTCGACTGCGGCCGGCCATGGCCGCCTCACCGGCCCGCCGCAAGTACATCGTGAACGTCTCGGCCATGGAAGGGCAGTTCAGCCGGGCCTACAAGGGACCCGGCCACCCGCACACCAACATGGCCAAGGCCGCACTGAACATGCTCACCCGCACCAGTGCCGGCGAAATGCTCGAGCGCGACGGCATTCTCATGACGGCTGTCGACACCGGCTGGATCACCGACGAGCGTCCGCATCCGACGAAGCTGCGGCTCGCGGACGAAGGCTTCCACGCGCCACTCGACCTCGTCGACGGGGCGGCCCGGGTCTACGACCCCATCGTGCGCGGCGAAGCGGGCGAAGACCTGTACGGCTGCTTCCTCAAGGACTATTCGCCTGCGAAGTGGTGATCACTGCACGGGACGGAGCACCACGATGCCGGGGATGGACCGCAGGTAGTCCTCCAGCGGGCTGTCGACGACCTTGTTCTCCCTCTCGAGGGACGACGCGTGGCGCAGGACGGGTCCGTCCGGACCGGCGACGAAGATGCCGACGTGGGTGACGTCGAGGCCACCGTCGGGGGAGTAGGCCCCGATGTAGTCACCGGTGCGCAACCGGCTGAGCACGCCGCCGTCGACGTCGCGGCTGGGGATGTAGGACAGCGTGCGCGTGACCACGGGCAGCCCGGGTAGGTAGACACCGCCCGAGTCCTTCTGATTCAGATCCTTCGTGACGCGAATCGCCTTGTCGCTCAGCGTATTCGTGACGTCGTCGGCGACAGTGGGCGCTACCGTCGACCAGTCGGTGAAGAAGTGCTTCCTGGTCTGGAAGCCGACGACGCCGTCGCGGTACCGGACGCCGACCAGCTCGTCGAAGAACGCCTCGCGGGTGTCGGAACGTTTGAGCGCCTCGACGTAGTCGGCGTAGGTGAAGCAGTCGACCCTCTCCAGATCCACGACCAGCTGTTCGGGCACCATCGCCGAACCGATGAGGCTGTTTGCGCCGTAAGGGATTCCGAGGAACTGCCGCGACAGGGCATCGGAGCGTTCCGGACTGCCTGCCGACGGTTGGCCGGCCCGGAACGCCAGCATCCGTTCCAGCGCTCGCAGGCTTCGGTTGGACATCCGATCGGCCGACAGCGCGTCAGGATGACGTCTGAGAAATTCAGCGACCGGAAGCGGTGACCGTTCCGCGTAACCGGTGGGCAGCACGATGTCGCCGGCGACGGTGTTGACGTACACGTCCCACCGGTAGAAGCCGGCGATCGCAGCAGGGTCGGCGGCGAGGACCTCGGCGTAATCGCGGACCGCCCGGACGTAGTTGTTCGAGTTGTTGTACCGGAACAGCGCCGCCTCTGGGTTCCGGGCGAACCCATGGCTGGCGAGGAAGCGGCCGGCCGCCGCGATGCTGTCGCGCGGGGAGCCGATGTCGCCGCCCTGACCGTGGATGGCCCAGGTCGACGGCATGAACTGCATCGGCCCCTGCGCCCCGGCCGAACTGGACCCCTCGATGCGCCCGAACGCGGTCTCGATGAAGTTGATCGCCGCCAGATAGTTCCATCCGACGCCGGATGCGGCCTCGGTCGCCCGGTAGTGCGCCATCAACTCGTCGAGCGGTTCGGGCGGGCGAATACGCCACGCGGGCAGCGTGTCTCGGGTGCTCACGTCCGGGCCCATCGCGGAGAGCTGCCGGCGGGCGTCGATGTTGCGGTCATAGGCGGCGAGGAGTTCGGGCGGGATGCGGGGCCGTGCGACCGGGTCCCACTCGGGATGCCGGCCCAGGGCGCGGTAGGCGGCCTGCTGGCGGTGGGCGGCCGCGTCGAGAACGTCGCCGGAGGACTTGGGGTCGCGCAGCGCACGCTCATCGGCGATGAGGTCGTCGGCCAGCCGCGCGGGGTCCATCGCCAGGACCCGGTCCGGCGCGGCCTGCGGGGCGGGTGCGGCAGCCGGAGCTTCGACCGTGGCCGGGGGTGGCGTCGATTCGGCACCGCCGCACGCGCCGACGACGACCGCCACCGACAGAGCGGCGATGCGCCGGGCCGCGGTGGCCGTCAGCCGCTGGTACTCCACCCGTCCGAACGTACCGCTCCCATCCAGCGTCGCTGGTCGGTCAGGCGTCCATGCTGCTGGACCGGTCGCCGACGAATTCCAGCACCGCGGGATCGGTCGATTCGAACCGGTCGACCTCCTCGCCCCCGTCACACGTCATCAGGGCGACGGTCAGCCGGCCGGGCCCGCGGGACACCACCGACCACAGGGCGCCGCTGTCCTCCCAGCGCCTCAACTCGGCGACCCGGTCACGGACGGTCATGGATCCACCATCGCACAGGCGTCCGACCGGGACGACGTATCCGGCCTGCGGCGATCCGGCTCCGGTAGGCTCGGCCGACAAATGACCGACACCGACGAGGCGCTCAAGCCGATCCTGCCGCGCGAACTGACGTCGATCTCCGCCGAGGTCAGGGCGGTCCCCGCACCGCCGCTGCCAGTCGTGGCAGCCCCGTTCTCGGTGCGGCTCGTCGACGCGGACGCCGACTGTGAGCTGATCTCGGAGTGGATGAACCGCCCGCACCTGGTCGAGGCCTGGGAGTACCCGTGGCCACCCGAACGGTGGCGGCGATATCTGCAGGCGCAACTCGACGGGGCGTTCTCGCGGCCGCTGATAGGCAGTTTCCGCGGCACCCCGGTCGCCTATGTCGAGCTGTACCGCGCCGCCAAGGACTCCATCGCCCCGCGCTACGACGCCGACCCGTACGACCTCGGTATGCACGTCGCGATCGCCGACGAGAAGTTCGTCAACCGGGGGCTCGGGCCGCTGCTGCTACCCCGGGTGGTGGCCAACATCTTCGAGACCGAACCGCAGTGCCGCCGCATCATGTTCGACCCGGACCACCGCAACACCGGAGCCCGCCAGGTGTGCGAGTTCGCCGGCTGTGTGTTTCTCGGCGAGCACGATATGGCCAACCGGCGCATGGCGCTCTACGCGCTGCCGCGCACGCCGGACGATGCTCCGCCGTCGCCTGAGAGTAACGAGAAGTAACCGTAGGACGGGTCATTCGCATCCGGGCAGCCCGTGGCGGTGTCCCGCGTGATGGGATGACTCAAGTCAAGACGGGACGGGTCGTCGACGGTGGCCCAATCGGTGACGATCTTGCGTTCGCTGAACTTCCATGTGCCGTCGTGTCTTCGGTACTTGTCGAGGTAGCGGCCACCGACCGTGACGTCGACATCGCGGCCCTTGGCCGCGAACGTGTGCGTGGCGATGCTGTAGATCTCGCCTTCGGCACGGTCACCGTCGACGGCGAAGTTCACCGTGGTGATGTGGTGTTGCATCGAGCGCAGATACGGGCGGGAGGCGATGAGCCCCTGGAGGAAGCCGTCGACTGAGCCCGTGGAGAATGCGCCGTGGTCATCCTCGGCGTCGTGGTGATATAGCCCGCGTAGCGCCTCGATATCGCCGCGATCGACGAAGCGACTGTAGCTGTGCACCAGTTTCCGGAGCTGGAACTCGTCGAGCATTTCCTGCGTCAGCGCATCAGAACTCACGTCGACACGGTGCCATACGGCGCCATCGCACGGGCGGCATACACGGCGGCTATGGCGGAGAAGACATGCCATGCGCCGTGGTATTGCCACAGACTGTCGGGCCGGCACAGCGGCGAACCGGACCGTCCCGCGGCGTAGGCCACCAATCCCAGCGCGAAGATTCCGGCGGCCGGCACCCAGACCGACCGCCACCGTGAGCGCCGGCTACGGGCAAGAACGGCGGCGTAAACCACTGCGGCGGCGATGATCGGCAGATCGTGCGCCGGCTTCGCCCACGACGGCTGCGGGCCGTGGAATGCGAAGCTACCGATCCCGATTGCCACGAGCACCACGGCGGCGGCCCACGCCAGCGGCGCCCGCCACCGCCTGGCCCAGCAGAGCACGACCAACCCGGCGGCGACGTAGGCCAGGCTGGTGACGGCCAGGACGGGTTGTGCGAGCACCCCCTCGGCGATGCGCTCACAGTCCGAAAGGCCGAATTCGGTTGGAGCGGTCAGGAACCGCATGGTCGATCACCGTAGCGTGTGGATATCGCACGAAAGGTTGGGCGGTGGGCGGTGTGAGTGCATCGGTGTCGAGGCGCACCTGGCCGGGCTTCGCCGCGGCGTTGTTCGCGGGCGCACTGCCGGCACTGGCCTTTCCCGCGCCGTCCTGGTGGTGGCTGGCCTGGGTGGGCGTCGTCCCGCTCCTGCTCGTCGTGCGCTCGGCGCCGAGCGCCCGGACAGCGGCCCTGCGGGCGTGGTGCGGGATGGCGGGCTACGTCATGGCCACCCAGTACTGGCTGATCTCGAGTACGGGTCCGCTGTTCATCGTGTTGGCCGTGGGATTGGGTGCGCTGTGGCTGCCGTGGGGAGTGGCGACGTATGTGCTCCTCCGCCAACCGCTTACGGCTCGCAGGACAATCGCGGCGATCGCGGTGCTATCCAGTGTGTGGGTTCTCGCCGAAGCGGTGCGCTCCCTGCCCGCACTGGGCGGACCGTGGGCGCTGCTCGGGGCGTCGCAATGGAATCAGCCGGCCACTCTTGCCTCCGCCTCGCTCGGCGGCGTGTGGCTGACCAGCTTTCTGATCGTCGCGGCGAACACCGCAATCGTCGTCGTGATGCTGCAGCGACGCGTCGCCGACCGCGTCCTCGTCGCAGCGGTGGCCCTGGCCTGCGCGGCACTCTGTCCGGCATGGTTCTGGCTCGGGCCGGAGCCACCGGCCGGGCCCACCGTCCGGGTGGCTCTCGTGCAACCCGGCGCCATCGAGGACTCCGGGGCACGTCAGGCGGCCGGCGAAGCGCTGACGGAGGGATTGCGGGGCGAGCGTCTCGACCTGATCGTCTGGGGTGAGAGCAGTGTAGGAGTCGATGTCGTCGGCCGGCCGGAGGCGATGGCTCCTCTGGCGGACCTGTCCCGGCGAGTAGGTGCCGACCTGCTCGTCAACGTCGACGCCCGCGACCGCACCGGTGCGATCCGCAAATCGTCGGTTCTGATCGGGCCGGACGGATCGCGCGGCGCCTACTCGAAGATGCGGCTGGTGCCGTTCGGGGAGTACGTGCCGCTGCGGCCACTGCTCGGGTGGGCCACCCGACACACCAAGGCCGCGGCGGAGGATCGGCAGCGTGGCAGTGAGCCGATAGTGCTGCACACCGGGCGGGGTCTTGCTATCGGACCGCTGATCAGTTTCGAGACAACGTTTTCCGACCTTTCCCGCGAAGTGGTCCAGCGCGGCGCGCAGCTGCTGGCATATCAGAGTTCGACCTCGACGTATCAGGGAAGTTGGGCCCAGGCGCAATTGGCCAGCAAGGTCGCGGTGCACGCCGTTGAGGTCGGCCACCCAGCCGTGCACACCGGGTTGTCCGGGGACAGTTCCGCTTTCGACGCAGGAGGCAGGCAACTCGGCTGGTTCGACGCCGGCGAAAGCGGCGTCCTGATAGTCGAGGTCCCGCTGGGATCCCACACCACCGCGTTCCAGCGGTTCGGGAATTGGGTACTGGCGATGGCATTCTCGATCGTCGCGGGCGCCATGGCGATGGCCGCGCTGCGGATTCGGTCAGCTCAACGGGCAACACGCCGGTCGGGTGCAGCCGGAGACGGCGTGTCGGGGGCATGATGAGGCGCTGATGACTCAGACAGCGGTGATGGACAGGACATCTCGCGGACCCGGCGATGCGGCCAGGTCCGCGTCTCCGACGCTAGAGGGTGGCCTCGCGGCCGACCGGTTCGTCCGGCTGATCAGTGGACTGGCGGACGGGAAACTGGACGAATCACCCTCGACGGCGGCCGTTCTGCTGTACGGCTACGCCACCGGAGTCACTTCTTCGCGGCGGCTCGCGCGAGAGTGCTTCGAGGAACCCCGACTTCGGTGGATCACCGCGGGTCGGGCGCCGCATCATCAGGATCTCGCGTCGTTCCGTCGCCGGCACCAGCCCGCGTTGACGCTGCTTTTCGTGCACACCCTGGTGTGCTGCCAGTCCGTGGGAGTCACCCGGCTGGGCCGGATCACGCTGCGCGGCCGGACAAGAGACGCTCTGGCCGATGACGTGCTGACGCTTCTGGACGAGGCGGAACAGATAGATGCGGCCGAGGAGGAGACCGATCGTCGACCCGCAGGCACCAGGAACGCCCGGCGCGCATGGTTGGGTGCACTTCTGGTCATGCTGATGTGCGCCGGCGGGTTCGCTGTGGGCGTGGCCAAGCGCGTGACGCTGTCGGTCGACGGTGTCACCACGACGGTGTCGACGATGACGTCTCGGGTCGACTCGGTGTTGCGGGCCAACGGTTATGTGCTCGGCCCGCATGATGAGATCAGTCCGGGCGCAGATCAGGTGGTCCGCGATGCCGACACCATCGTGCTGAATCGTGCCCGCCCCCTGCAGTTGTCGGTCGACGGACGCCCGGGCGAGCAGGTCTGGACGACGGCGCGGACCGTCGACGAAGCGTTGAACCGGTTGTCGATGCCGGATGCCGCACCCGTGGGCGCCTCGCGTCCAGACAACGTTCCGCTGGCCGGGATGTCCCTGAACGTGGTGACTCCGAAACAGGTGCAGATCAACGACGGCGGCTTTCACACCGAGCAGCGACTGGCCGCGCCCACGGTCGGCGCTCTGCTCGCGGTGGCCGGCGTCCCGCTCGAACAGTCCGACACGGTCACCCCACCGGCGTCGACGCCGGTCGTGGAGGGCATGCGGATCGTGGTCACCCGCATCAGGGTGCACGAGGTCTCCGAGCGGCTACCCCTGCCGCCGTCGCTGCAACGCGTCCATGATCCGTCGATCAACCTCAGCCGCCGCATCGTCGACGACCCCGGGAAACCCGGTGTTCAGGACGTCACGTTCGCCGTCAGGACCGTCAACGGGCAGGTGACCGGTCGCTACGTCCTGAACCGCCAGGTCATCTCGCCGGCGAGGCCGCAGATCCAGCGGGTGGGCGCCAAGCCGGGCACCCAGGTCCCGCCGGTCCGCAACGCCGCGACCTGGGACGCCTTGGCGCACTGTGAATCCAGCGGTGACTGGGGCATCAACACCGGCAACGGCTTCTACGGTGGCGTGCAATTCACCCAGAGCACCTGGGAGAGCTTCGGCGGCCTGCGCTACGCGCCGCGCGCCGATCTGGCCACCCGCGAGGAGCAGATCGCGATCGCCGAACTCACCCGCGGAGGTCAGGGCTGGGGCGCCTGGCCGGTGTGCAGCGCCCGCGTGCGGCGCTGACCGAGCCCCGCCCGAACTGGTTCCCACTCGAGTGTGAACATGTTGCGAGGAGCCGGCCCTTACTTCGCAGAGCGTTCACACTCGCGGCGATCCAGCTTTCTTGGCGGCGCGATTCGCTCAGCTGTCCCCGGTGGAGGAGTCGATCATCTCGGCGTAGGCCTCGTAGTCGGGGCGCATGGCGGCGGCCACCAGCTCCCACAGCACCTCATCCGTGCCACCCCCGACGCGGGCGAGCTTCATATCCCGCCACCAGCGTCCCAGCGGCGTCTCGGCGGTCAGGTAGCCGGATCCGCCGAAGATGTGCATGCACTCCGAGAGCACCTCCTCGCCCAGGCGGGCGGCGGTGACCTTCATCGCTGCGGCCGAGCGTAGGTCCAGCCGACCCTCCGCGGCGATGCCCGACAGCGCGTAGCGCAGCATGTCCACCCGCGCCTGCAGATCGGCCATCCGCATCCGCAGCGCCTGATGCTCGAACAGCGTGTGGCCGAACTGACGTCGTTTCATCATGCGCGCCAGCGTGATCCCGATGACCCGCTGCGACGCCCCGGCGACCTGACCCGCGATGGACAGCCGCTCGTGCGCCAGTCCCCAGGAGATCGCCGCCAGCCCGGTGCCGGCCCGGGCGACCAGTGCGTCCGCGGGCACCCAGGTGTCGATGTGGACCGCGGCCGTATCCAGCGGGCCCGCCCCCACCTTGCGGTACGGCGCCTGGACCTCCACCTGGGAGGTGGGCACCGCGATGACGGCGACGTTGCCGTGCCGGCTGGTGGCATCGTGGTCCACACTGCGCGCGACCACCATGATGTGGTCCGCGATCGGCGACAGCGAGACGAACTTCTTGACCCCGCGGACCTCGAATCCATCCCGCGCCGAACGCATTTCGGTGCCGACGATCTGCAGGTCCGATCCGCCTGACTCCTCCGAGGCGCCGATGCACAGCACCGCGTCACCGCGGATCGCCGCCTCGCAGATCCCGCGCAGGTGATCGGAGCTACCGAAGCGGCGCAGAATCGCGATCGCCGAATCGTGCAGGCTGACGCCCACGCCGATTCCTGCCGATCCCAGGCCGCCCAGCCGGATCGCCAATTCGACGAGCTTCGCGACGTCCGGGTGCTGGCCGTCGCCCCACTTCTCGGCGAACACACCGGACCGGCCGAGGTGCTCGATCAGCGCGCGCGGAAAGTGCTCCGTCGCTTCGGCGTCCGCCGTCCACGCGGCCACCTGGTCGTCGAAGGTGCGGTCCAGGAGGGTCCCGTAGTCGACGCCGGTCTCGACGGTCGCGGTCACGAGGTGCTGGGAACGCCCGACAGTTTGGCGGCGATCGCCGCTTCGAGGTCGCCGACCGTATCGCAGCTCAGCAGGTCCTCTTCGTCGAGGGCGACGCCGAGACGGTCCTCGATGGCCACCATGCCCACGGCGAAGGCCACGGAGTCGAGTCCGACGTCGTCAATGAGCCGCGACTCGCGTGTCACACGGCGGACGTCGACCTGCATGTCGTCGCGCAGGATCTCGGTCAGCGCGGCGCTGACGTCCACAGGTTGTTCTGCTTGCACGCGCAGGGACGGTACACCCCACCATTCAGGTAAGGCTAGGCTTACCCGGCGAGGTCACAGGTCTGAATCGAGGCTGCCGCGGTGCTCGCCGTCGTCGATCGACACGGCCGCGGGAACAGCGCCCACGCTGACGACCCCGACGTCACCGGTGAGTCCGTCGATGATGTCGAATGCCGCGCTGATGCGGTCGGCCGTGTCCACCATGACCGTCGTCACCGGCGCGCCCCGGCCCAGCTGGAACAGCCGGTCGGCGTGCGCAGGCCGGTCGCCCTGGAAGCCCCAGATGCCGTGCAGCACGGTCAGGCCCGCGGTCGGGCGGATGTCCAGCAGCGCCCGGACCGCCGCGCGGTGGACGGGCAGACCGCGGTGCAGGTCGGACGCGGCCGTGTGCAGGATCAACCGTTGCCGGGGGGCCGGCAGCGCGGGCCGGGCGAGCAGCTGTCCGTTGACCTTGCACAGCTGTGCGGCGTCCGTGCAGACCGTCTCCACGCCGGGCAGCGTGTCGAGCTCCGCGCCCACCGCGCGCGCCGCCGCTGCCGGTCCCACGGCCAGCACCATCGCCGGCACCTCCCGGTTGCGGCCGAAGAACGTGGCCCGCCTGCGGTGCCCGCCGGTGGTGCCGTCGACGCCGCAGTAGGCGGTGGCGGCGGCGAAACCGTGCGCGCGCAGTCGTTCTCCGACCGTGACGTACGCAGGCCGCCCCTCGACCCGAGCACCCCGGCTGAGCACGACCGTCACCTGGGCCGACCGGTCCAGCGGCGTGTCGTCGAGCCCACCGGCCCACTCCAGGGTGACCAGGCCGCGGCCAAGGGAGGCGACCACCTCGGTGGCGAGCCCGGAGAGCTTCTCGGCGGTGTCGAACGCGGTGACGGTGACCGGCGGGTCCTCCGACAGGCTCAACGACACGTCGGTGCGCAGCTGGTGACGGGGGCCGAAGCCGGCGACACCGCGCAAGACCACGCTGGTGGACACCTGGTGGGTGGCGAACAGGTCGAGCAGAGTGTCGACGGCGAACCGGTCGCCACTGCGCAGGCGTTCGCCGAAGTAAGCCGTCAGTTTGAGGCGGTCGGTGCTCACACCAGTCCTCCCAGCCACAGTCCCAGCCCGGCCGCCGCCAGTCCGAGGACGACACTGACCGCGATGTTCGCGATGGCCGGGCCCACCCTGCGCTCCTCGGCCAGCCGCTGCGTCTCGAACATCCAGGTCGAGAACGTGGTGTAGGAGCCGACGAAACCCGTTCCCGCCACCAGCGCCACATGCGGCGGGAGCGCCAGCCCGCCGAGGAAACCGAGCAGCAGCGCGCCGGAGATGTTCACCACCAGGGTGCCGAACGGGCACGGTCGGCCCAGCCGCGCGTTGACTGCGCGGTCGACGAGGAACCGGCACACCGCGCCGGCGCCGCCGAGCAACGCCACCCCGGTCCACACCAGCGCGATCGTCATCGCCGCACCCGTCGTACCAGGCCGGTCGCCACGACGACCGCCGCAAGGCCGGCGGTCAGGCTGGCCGCGGTGTAGCCGACCGCCAGCCCGACGTGGCCGTGTTCGAGCATCCGGACCGTCTCCACCTGCATGGTCGAGAACGTCGTCAGACCGCCGCACAGCCCCGTCCCCAGCAGCGGACGCCGGTAACTCGACACCGGCAGCCGCTCGAGCAGGCGGGTCGTGAAGTAGCCCAGCAGGAAAGCCCCGACGACGTTCACGGTGAACGTGGGCCACGGCCACTGTCCGGGGTCCGGTGCGGCCAGCTCCTCGAACCCGGTCCGTGCCAGGGTGCCCAGCGCGCCGCCGACGAAGATCGCGGCGAGTTCGCGCCGGTCGAATCGGGGCATGAGGACCAAGTATGACGGGAATACACCCGACCGTCGGAGCACCCACGTCGCTCGAGGAGCAGAATCACCACCATGGCCGCCAATCCCCGCGCTGGGCAGCCGGCGCAACCCGAAGATCTGATCGATGTCGCTCAGGTGGTGACGGCGTACTACACCGTCGACCCCGATCCCGAGGACGTAGCGCAGCAGGTCGTGTTCGGCACGTCCGGGCATCGCGGGTCCAGCCTGGACGGCGCGTTCAACGAAGCGCACATCCTGGCCACCACCCAGGCGATCGTCGAGTACCGCGCCGCCCAGAACACCACCGGTCCGCTGTTCATCGGCCGGGACACCCATGCGCTGTCCGAACCCGCGTGGACCTCGGCGTTGGAGGTGCTCGCCGCGAACGACGTTGTGGCGATGATCGATTCGGCCGATCGCTACACCCCGACCCCGGCGGTGAGTCACGCAATCCTGCAGTTCAACCGCGGCCGTCAGGGTGACCTCGCGGACGGCATCGTGGTGACCCCGTCGCACAACCCGCCCCGCGACGGCGGGTTCAAGTACAACCCGCCCAACGGCGGCCCCGCCGACACCGACGCGACCGGCGCGATCGCCAAGCGAGCGAACGAGATCCTGCGGGGCGGCCTGCGCGAGGTCAAGAGGGTGCCGCTGGCGCAGGCGCGGCGGACCGCGCAGCGTTACGACTACATGGACGCTTATGTCGCCGACCTGCCCAACGTCGTCGACATCCACGCGATCCGCGCCGAAGGCGTCCGCATCGGCGCCGATCCGCTGGGCGGCGCGAGTGTCGACTACTGGGCCGCGATCGCCGAGCGCCACAACCTGAACCTCACCGTGGTCAACCCGCTGGTGGATGCGACGTGGCGGTTCATGACGCTCGACACCGACGGCAAGATCCGGATGGACTGCAGCTCGCCGAACGCGATGGCCTCCCTTATCGCCAACCGGGAGTCCTATCAGATCGCCACCGGCAACGACGCGGACTCCGACCGCCACGGCATCGTCACCCCCGACGGCGGGTTGCTCAACCCGAACCACTATCTGGCCGTGGCGATCGACTACCTCTACACCCACCGGCCCGACTGGCCGGCCGGCACCGCCGTGGGCAAGACGGCGGTCAGCTCGTCGATCATCGACCGGGTGGTGGCCGGTCTGGACCGCACGCTGGTCGAGGTGCCGGTGGGCTTCAAATGGTTCGTCGACGGGCTGCTGGCCGGCAGCATCGGTTTCGGCGGCGAGGAGAGCGCCGGGGCGTCGTTCCTGCGCAAGGACGGGTCCGTCTGGACGACGGACAAGGACGGCATCATTCTCGCGCTGCTCGCCTCGGAGATCCTCGCGGTGACGGGGTCGACGCCGTCGCAGCGCTACGACGCGCTCGCCGAGAAGTACGGTGCGCCCACCTATGCGCGGATCGACGCGCCCGCCGACCGCGAGCAGAAGGCCCGGCTTTCCAAGCTGTCGCCCGAGCAGGTGACTGCCACCGAGTTGGCCGGTGAGCCGATCACCGCGAAGCTGACGGCGGCGCCGGGCAACGACGCCCCGCTCGGCGGGCTGAAGGTGACCACGGAGAACGCGTGGTTCGCCGCGCGCCCGTCGGGCACCGAGGATGTCTACAAGATCTATGCCGAATCGTTCCGCGGCCCTGAGCATCTCGCCGAGGTGCAGGACGCGGCGCGTGACGTGGTGTCGAAGGTCATTTCTTGAGTTCACGCACGGACGACGAGTGTCCGACGAAGCAGCGGCTGCCGCGAGAAGTCTGGGTCCTCGTTGTCGCCAACGTCGTGGTGGCACTCGGGTACGGGGTGGTGGCCCCGGTGCTGCCGCAGTATGCGCGCCACTTCGGCGTCAGCATCGCGGCGGCGACGTTCGTCATCACCGCGTTCGCGGTGATGCGTCTGGTCGGAGCGCCGCCGGCGGGCTTTCTGGTGCAGCGGCTGGGGGAGCGGCGGGTCTACACCAGCGGTCTGATCATCGTGGCGGTGTCGACCGGGGCCTGTGCGTTCGCTGAAACCTATTGGCAGCTCCTGCTTTTCCGATCCCTGGGCGGGGTGGGTTCGGCGATGTTCACGGTGTCGGCGCTGGGTCTGATGATCCGCATCTCGCCGTCGGATGCGCGCGGACGAGTCGCCGGGCTGTTCTCGTCGGGGTTCATGATCGGTTCGGTGGGCGGTCCGATCCTGGGCAGCCTGACGGCGGGATTCGGGTTGGCGGCGCCGTTCCTGATCTACGGCGCCGCGTTGTTGGTGGCGGCGGCGGTGGTGTTCGTGAGCCTGCGCAACTCCGCGGTGGTCGGTCAGGCCGACGACGAGGTGCACGCTCCGGTGCCGTTCCGGACGGTGTTCCGGCACCGGGCGTACAAGGCGGCGCTGTTGTCCAACTTCGCCACGGGCTGGGCCTCGTTCGGTTTGCGAATCGCCCTGGTGCCGCTGTTCGTCGTCGAGGTGCTGGGCCGCGGTCCGGGGGCGGCGGGGCTGGCGTTGACGGCGTTCGCGGTGGGCAACATCGCCGTGGTCATCCCCAGCGGATACCTGTCGGACCGGCTGGGCCGGCGCAAGCTGCTGATCTTCGGGCTGACGCTGGCCGCGGTGTCGACCGCGCTGGTGGGTTACACCACGTCGCTGCCGGTGTTCCTGGTCGCGGCGGTGATCGCCGGTGCCGCGACGGGCATCTTCGTCTCACCGCAGCAGGCCGCGGTCGCCGACGTGGTGGGCAACAAGTCGCGCGGCGGGACAGCGGTGGCGACGTTCCAGATGATGGCCGACTTCGGGTCGATCGGTGGATCGCTACTTGTCGGGTTGATCGCGCAGTACACGTCGTACGGGTGGGCATTCCTGGTCAGCGGGGTGATCCTCGGTATCGCGGCGCTTGGCTGGGTGTTCGCGCCGGAGACGCGGCCGCGGCCCTCGGGGGAGCACACGCCGTCGCGTCCGCTGGGTCCGGAAGCCGGCGGAGAGGTGCCCTGATTTGGCGATTTGGGACCGCTCCCGCGGGTGGTGTAACTTCGATGAGCACGACAAGGGGCTATGGCGCAGTTGGTAGCGCACCACACTGGCAGTGTGGGGGTCAGGGGTTCGAATCCCCTTAGCTCCACCCATTTGCATCACCCGCGGCTATAGTCGCCCGGTTTCTGTGACACTCACAACCGCCCGATTGCCGCCGTCTCGCTTCGCCTGATACATGGCCGCATCCGCGACCCGGACGAGGTCTGAGACGGTCCGCGCCGGATCGGTGAATGCGGTGAACGGGACGATGGCGGCACCGACGCTGGCCGTGACGCGGTGCGGCAGCGCGGCGATGGCAGCGCACACCCGCTGGGGCAGGGCGTGGGATCGGTCCGCCGTAAGGCAGTCCAGGACGAGGAACTCATCCCCGCCGACGCGGCCGATGATCGCCGTGCCGCTGTTCGCCCCGCGCAACGCCCATCCGACCGCGGTGAGGATCTGATCTCCCGCCGCGTGACCGTTGGTGTCGTTGAACGACTTGAACCGGTCGAGGTCGACCATGATGACGACCACGTATTCGCAGGCCGGTGCGCTCAGCGCTGAGGCCGCGCGCTCGTAGAACGCGCGCCGGTTCAGGACGCCGGTCAGCGCATCGTGATCCGAGCGCACGACGTCCACCCCGAGTGTGCGCACCACCGCGACGATCGCGATCGGCACGATGACCGTCACTTCGACGACGACCCAGAACCCAGCGACCGCGACCGACAGACCCGGAAGCGCTTCGGAGACACGGTGGGCGCACACGGCGCTGACGGCGATCGAGACCACGATGCTGACCGCGACCGACCGTGGGCTGTGGAAGAACGCCAGGTATCCGCAGAGCACCACCAGGCCACTACAGCTGATCAGTGCGGTCAGCGGTTCTGCGGCGAACAACGTGCCCACGGTGACCGCCCCGCCGCACGCGATCATCGCCAGCGACTGACCGCGCGTCGGCCAACCACGAAAGCCACAGAATGGCGAATCCGATACCGACGATCGCCGCGCCGACCGTGAGCGCACTCATCACGATGACGGGCTGCGGAGACGCGTTCAATAGGCCGACCGGCATGGCCGCGAGACCGGCGGCCACGATCGCCACCGACCGGCGGGTGGCCGTCGCCAGTCCGCGCGCGCCGAGATAGCTGGTGAGCCACTCGAAGTGGTCGGGTTGTGTCCACAAACGGCGGGCCGCTCCGCCGAAATGTCCTTCGCCCCTCAAACCGGCTACCGCTTCCCCGTGGTGATCCGTCCCCGGCTTCCCCGATCAGTAATGGGTCTTCGCCTGACCGCCATCTTCCGCGACGACGGCCCGTCGCGGAGCACATTCGACCGGGCCGCGAGGAATGATGACGCGATGACCGTCGACCTCGCGTGAGCGGGGCGATCACCACCAACGACGACGTGTGCGCCCGTGCCGGACTGGCCGCGTTTCAGTGAATGTGCGCCCGCAAATCGTTCCGACCGCGCCGTCGACGATGAAGAAATTCGCAAAACGTGGCCCGGCTAACCAAGTGGTCGGAGCTGCATCTTGGGCACAATCCGTTTGAGATGGCAAAGGAAACTCGATTCTTCCCACCCGGCAACAAGTTCCGATGTTAATTTTCCCAGGTGTCAATAAATATCGAGCCGAGGGGTGCCGTGCCCGAACAGAACATCAACACTCGAGCCCAGCAGAAGCCATTGAGGGCCGTAGCCGCAGCGATCGGCGGAGCAGGCGTAGTGATCGCCGCTCCACTTGCCACCATCGCGGCCTCGCCGTCTGCGCTGGCTGCGCCGTTCGTGCCGGTGCCGCAACAGACGTCCGCGTCGCCGTTCTTCGGACCGGGCGGTCTGAGCGCTGAGTTCCTCGACCCGATCTTCGAGATCGCCGGTCTGATCCCGATACTCAACATCTTCATCGGAAACGGCGTCGACGGCACCATCCTGAGGCCCGACGGCGGGAATGCCGGTCTCCTCTTCGGCAACGGCGGCGACGGCTACAGCCAGACCGCCACCGGCCTCGGCCTCGGGGGCAACGGTGGCAAAGGCGGCCACGGCGGCTTGTTGATCGGGAACGGTGGGAACGGCGGCGACGGTGCTCCCGGCTACGACGGATTCAACGGCTACAACCCGTTCACTTTGCTGATCGAGAGCGCTCCTGACGGCAGCACTCCGGGGGCCAAAGGCGGAAATGGTGTCGGGCTGCAGGACGGTGGCAACGGAGCTGACGGAGTAGAGGTCGGTCAGGCCGGCGGGAACGGCGGCGCCGGCGGGCTCGAGGGCGGTGACGGCGGTCGAGGCGGCGCCGGCGGCCCGGGCTCGGGTCAGATTGCAGGAGGGCGCGGCGGTGATGGTGGCCATGCCGTGGCGCGAGGAGGTTGGGGAGGCGCAGGAGGATCCGGAAGTAGCAACTTCCTGGGTGCCGGTGGCAACGGCGGCAACGGCGGTAAGGGCGCACCCGGCACTGACGGCAGTGACGGGGAGCGAGGGTACGACGGTGGTGCGGGCGGCAGCGGTGGTCTCTTCCTTGGGGTGGGTGGAAACGGTGGCGCCGGAGGGCCGGGCGGCAACGGCGGTGATGGCGCCGAAGGCGGACGAGGTGGCAGGGGCGGTAGCGGCGGATCCGGCAGCGTCGCAGGCGGTTACGGCGATCCCGGAATCGGCGGAAACGGTGCGACCGGCGGCCGAGGCGGGAACGGTGGTGATGGCGGCACAGGCGGCCAGCCTGGATCCGGCGGCTTCATCCCCTTCCTGACCGGTCCTGGGATAGCCGGCCCCGGAGGCAGCGGCGGCCTCGGCGGCGTCGGCGGAGAAGGCGGCCAGGGTGGCGACGGTGGAATCGTCGGCATCATCCGGACCGACGGCCGTCCCATCGGCAAGGGCGGCAATGGTGGTGCCGGTGGCACGGGCGGCTCGGGTGGCAACGGCGGGCTCAGTGGCAACGGAAATCCCGGCTCGGTCGGTGCCGACGGGTCCGCAGGAGAGGACGGGTCACCCGGCACCGAAACGCCTGGCTCGTACTCATTCTCGGGTGGCGCCGGCGGCGTCGGCGGCAAGGGAGGCGCGGGTGGCTCGCCCGGCGCCGGGGGTACGCCGTAGAGCGGTCGATCGACGGCCAGCGCTCAGCAGCGCTGGCCGTCGCAGCTCCGTCTGGCTTCAGTGATTGCGGGCCCGCGACTCTCTCGCCGGGGCTGCGCCGTGAGCGACCGCCGATCCGGCGTTGACTCCGGCAAGGAACGCGCGCAATGACTCCCGCAGCGGTCGGTGCGGCCGGCGGCGAGAGGTGTGGGTGGGATGCATTCGAGTCTCCGATTCTGCTGCGGTACAGGGTGTTCGGCCGTCTGTTGGAAACGGTATTCGCGCCATCCGGAGATCGACAGTGGCCTGATTGCCATATTTCGTTAAGATCGGGCCATATGGGTCATGTGGTGGCGGTTCCGGTGTGCGACGGCATGACGATGCTCGAGACCGGCATCGTCGTCGAGGCGCTCGGCTTCCGCTGGAACGATCAGCTCGATCTCGGCTATGAGCTGATCACCTGCGGGGACACCTCGGGTGTCACCGTCGTCAGCGGAGCGACGTTCCACCCCGAACAATCTGTCGAGGCCATCGCCGAGGCCGACACCGTGATCACGACCTGCGTCGCCAGCGTCACCCGCGACGAGCTGCCCGGCTGGTCGCCACTGCTGCGCGCCGCATCGGACCGCGGCGCCCGCATGGTATCGATCTGCAGCGGCGCCTTCGCGCTCGCCGAGGCCGGTCTGCTCGACGGCCGACAAGCCACCACTCATTGGCGCCACGCCGCCACCCTGCAACGCCGTTTCCCGAAGGCGCGCGTCACGCCGGAGCACCTCTACGTACGCGACGGGAACATTCTCACCGGCGCGGGTTCTGCCGCCGGCCTCGACCTGTGTCTGACCCTGATCCGTGAGGACCACGGCGCCTCCGCCGCCAACAGCGTCGCGCGCCACCTGGTCGCCGCACCGCATCGCGACGGGGGACAGGCACAGTTCATCGACCACGACACCGCACCCAACCCGTCCGACGACTTCGCCGCGATCCTCGACGGCATCCTCGCCGAACTCGACCACCACCACGACACGGATTCGCTGGCGAAGGCGGCGGGCGTCTCCCGCCGTACCCTGGCCCGGCGGTTCCGTGACGAACTCGGGACCACACCGATGAGATGGCTTACCCGGCAACGTATCTTCCTTGCCATGCAGCTCTTGGAGACCACGCGGGAGACCGTCGAGACGATCACCCGTCGCGTCGGCTTCGAGTCCCCTGCCACCCTGCGCTACCACTTCCTCGATCAAGTCGGCCTCGCTCCGACCGAGTACCGGTCACGCTTCCAGTCGCAGGACTGAACAATGCGCGGCAACCGGCCGGAATCCCAACCCCTCCCTGTCGGCAGCCGTTGTCGCCTACGCTCGTCGCAACAGCAACAGGGGGACGCCACGATGGTGACGGGCACGACGGGTTCCACGGCTCTCACGTCGTATGCGACCGCGCGCACCATGTTCCGCATCGCCGGCCATTGTGTCGCGGGCGTCGCCGTCACTGTCGCGTTGACGGCATGCGGTGCCGAGAAGCGGGAGGTGACAGACCTGCTCAGCGGGCAGCCCGCCGCGCCGACCGCAATGATGGGCGATCCGATCGCCTGTGCGCGCGTGGACGGACCATGGGTCGACATCCCGCGTTCCGACAACACCGAGCCCAGAATGCGCATCCCGCAGCCGCCGGGATGGGAACGCAACACCCAACTCGACAGTCAACTCGTCCGCTTCGTCCTGGTGAACAGCAGTCTCACGGCCAATCAGTTCGCGCCGAACATCGTGGTCACGGTCGAGGAGACGCCACCCACCGACGCCCGCACCATCTACGAGCAAGCGCGCCGGAACCTCGTGCGGTTGGCCGGCGCCACGGACGTGGCCTCCAGTCCGGCCGACGTGTGCGGACTGCCGGCGGAGACGGTCACCTACCGCGGCGCCGACACCGGCCCCGCCGCCGCGCAGAGGTCACTCACGACGCTGTACGTCGCCACCCGCGACGGAGACCGGTCGACGCTCATCTCCGTCACGGTGCAGACCACCGAACCGGACAACCCCGTGTACCAACGCGACGCGGCCAAGATGCTCGACGGCTTCGAGGTCCTACCCGCCGACTCCGCGCCGGCCCAGTAGCTCAGGCCGCGTCGTCGGTCGAGGACTTGCGCTCGACGCCACTCTTGGAGGCCGCCGCGCCCGAGCCGGATTCGTCGCCCGTCTTCGACGCCTTCGTCGAGCGCCCGATGTTCGCCGTACCGCGATCGGCAACGGCGCCGCCGCCGTCATCGGTCGACGACACACCGGTGGACCGGGTGACCCCCTCGCGCACCGAAGTTCGCAGTTCCCGCAGGTTTTCGCGCAGACCCGTCCGGGCTTCAGTCGGGTCGTCCGCTGTCTGCTCGCTCGTCTCGGCCACCAGGCTCGCCTCGGCCGCCCGTTGCGCCGGGGCAGTGACGGTGGTCGCCGGACGGCCCTCGGTGGTCTCTTCTTCGGTTCCGAAGTCGACCAGCGACGCGTTGTCGTCGGCGTAGCGCTGGACCGGTTCGGCGCCCCACGGGGTGAGCAGGCCGGGCGCCGGGATCGGATCGCCCCCCACCTCGCCGGTCAGCAACGGCCGCAGATCGCCGTAGCCGCCGTTGAGGAAGCCGTCGATGACGTGTCCGGGGGCTGCGATGATCGCCTCGATGAACGGGGCGATCTCGTAGGTCGTCATCGACTCGTAGATCTGCTCGTGTGCGGCACCGGCGCCCCCGATCGCGCTCAGGATCGGTCCGATCGCCCTGACCACGGCGTACTCGATGAGCTCGGGCACGCGCAGGATGAAGTCCGACTGCCCCGGGAAGACCTCGGCAAACGCAGCGGCGACCGCATCGTTGACCGGACCGACGATCAACGGCGCGATGGGCGCCAGAAAGATGTCGGTGAACAGCGCGTAGTTCCACGGCAGCAGTTCCGGGTCCGGCCACTGCTCGTGCACCTGCCAGTACAGCGCCGGCGACGTGTTCACCAGAGCGTTTCCACTTTCCTGGATGGCGGTCACCACACTGGTCAGGACCTCGGCGAAACCCGTCAGCGCAACGTTGTGCGTCTGTTCCACGACGGCGGCCGGAGTCGCGACGACCCGCTCTCCGGGCAACGCGGGGACCGCGGCGAAGGTGATGGCGCTTGCGCCCGCCAACGCCACGCCGGCCATCAGGGGTCGGTGAAACGCTCTGTACGCCATGTGTTTTTGCGGCTCCTGCACTGGTTCGGATCCTGGACCATCGCGGACAGTAGCCGAAAGCTTCCGCCGATGGTGCGCTCCGTTGACGCCGCGATGAGTTCTGCGCGCCCGAAGGGTCGATACTCGAGAACAGCAGAACAGGAGGACACGACATGGCCGTATTGCCCGAGACCGCAGCCGAGACGAGCGGTAAGCCGCCGGTGGCCGACCACGCGACGTGGCGGGCCGCACTGGACGATCTGCGTCGGCGGGAGAAGGCCGCCACCCGCGAGCTCGACGCGATCGCTGCGCAGCGCCGCCGGCTGCCGATGGTGGAACTGCCCGAGTACACACTCATGGGGGCCGAGGGACCCGTGCGCCTGGCCGACGTCTTCGCCGGCCGCACCCAGCTCATCACCTACCACCACATGTGGTCACCCGGCGCGGAGTGGCAGTGCGGCGGGTGCACCGGATTCACCAGTCAGTACACCCGGCTGGAATTCCTGGCCAACTACGACGCCCGCTTCGTCGTCGTCACCACCGGTGCCATCGACGAGGTTCTGGCTTACCGGGAGAAGGTGGGCAACCGGATGCCGTGGTACTCCTCGGCGGACAGCCCCTTCGCCGCCGACGTCGACGCACCGCCCGGCGGCGGTTTCGCCGTCAACGTGTTCTTCCGGGACGGCGACACCGTGTACCGCACCTGGCACACCAACGGGCGCGGCACCGAACAGCTGAGCCACACGTTCCCGCTCATCGACCTCCTGCCGTGGGGACGTCAGGAGGACCGGTTCGACTCACCGCCGGGCTGGCCCGCGGGACCCACGTACGCCGGATGGCTCGACTCCCCGGACATCGCCGCGATGTACGGCCCCGCAGGATCGGCCGCGGAGGGTGATCGGTGAACGCCGGATCCGAGCGCTACGTCGTGACGCGGCGGATCGCCGCACCTACGGCCGACGTCTTCGCCGTCCTCGCCGACCCGGGTCGCCACCAGGACACCGAACCAGGTGACTGGGTGCGCACCGCCCTCGAGGGCCGGCAGATCACTCAGGTCGGCCAGATCTTCGGGATGAACATGTATCTCGAGCAGATCGGTGGCCACTACGTCATGCACAATCTCGTGAAGGTGTTCGAACCCGAGCGCACCATCGAGTGGTTGCCCGGCCAACTCGACGAGTCCGGCGCCCACGACGCGGCCGGGTGGAGTTGGCGCTACGACCTCGCGCCGGCCGCCGACGGCACCGAGGTGACGTTGACCTACGACTGGAGCGCCACCCCCGACGCCCTGCGCGCTGAAATCGGTGGACTGCCGCCGTTCCCCGAGGAATACCTCGCCGAATCACTGGCGACGCTCGACCGTGCGGTCACCGGGGAGGGGACAACGAAGTCTCAGCCACCTGGGTGACGCCCCTGGGTAGGGTGCTGGCCATGACCCCCGGCGTGGTGACGGCCGATGAGGCACTGGCCGCGATGGTCGACGACCTCCACGCTCACCTCCGAGACGCAGCACGGGTGATCGTGGGTATCACCGGTCCGCCCGGAGTCGGCAAGTCCACCGTGGCCCGTCGTCTGGTCGACGCGCTGGGCGCTTCAGCGAGCTATCTTCCGATGGACGGGTTTCATCTGGCCACAACGCAATTGGAGCGACTCGGACGGCGCGACCGCCGCGGGGCGCCCGACACGTTCGATGTCGACGGATATGCCGCCATACTCGTGCGCGTGGCGGCCGGGTACGGCGCGCGCGACGTCTACGTCCCCGACTTCGACCGGGCGGTCGGCGAACCGGTGGCGGCCGCCCTGGTGGTGCCGTCACAGGCGCAGATCGTGGTCACCGAGGGCAACTACCTGGCGCTGTGGGAGGACGTCCGCGACCGCCTGGACCGGTTCTACTACCTCGACGCCGACCCGGAACTCCGGCGCTCCAGGCTGATTTCGCGCCATGTGGCGGGCGGTCGCAGCGAGGCTGACGCGCGGCGCTGGGCTGACGAGGTGGACGGCGCGAACGCCGACCGGATCGCCGCGACCCGGAATCGGTGCGATCGCGTGTTCGACGTCGTCGAGGCGCCATGAGTCCAGTGATCAGGGTCGTCAGGGCTTGGTGAGCGCCGCGTATCTGCTGACGTGGTGGTCGGTGGAGCCGAACTCGTACTGCAGCGCGGTGAGGCGCTTGAAGTAGTGGCCGATCGCCAGCTCCTCGGTCATCCCCATACCGCCGTGCAGCTGCACCGCGTTCTGGCCGACGAACCGCGCAGCCCGCCCGATCGTCGCCTTCGCCGCTGACACCGCCCTGCTGCGGGTGTCCGGATCGGCCCCGGCGTGCAGCACCGCGAGGTAGGTCGCCGCGACCGACTGTTCGACCTCCATGTGCATGTCGACGAGGCGGTGCTGCAACGCCTGAAAACTGCCGATCGGCACCCCGAACTGCTGGCGCTGCTTGCAGTACTCCACGGTGTCGGCGAGGACCTTGCGCATCGCGCCGACGGCCTCCGCGCAGACGGCGGTGGCGCCCTCCTCACGGGCCTGCCCGAGCGACGCCCAGGCCTGTCCCGGTGCGCCGAGCAACGCGTCGCCGGGCAGTCGCAGGCCGTCGAACGTGATGTCCGCCGCGCGGCGGTCGTCGATCGTGCGGTAGCCGTGGCTCACCATGCCGGCGGCGTTCGTCGACAGGTCCACGAGGAACAGCGAGATGCCCTCGGCGGCGTCGCGGTCGCCCGAGGTGCGGGCGGTCACCAGCAGATGGGTGGCCAGCGGCGCGCTGGCGACGACGACCTTCTCGCCGCGCAGCACCCACTCGTCCCCGTCTTTCTCGGCGGTGGTCGACACGTCGCACCAGCGGTCGCCTGAGCTCGCCTCCGCGGCCGCCAGCGCCACGATGGCTGAGCCGTCGACGATCGCGTCGAGAACCGCCGTCGCCCGCTCACCCCCGGCGCGGTGCAACAGGCCGCCGGCCACGACCACGGTGTCGACGAAGGGTTCGACAACCAGCGCGTGGCCCAGCGCTTCGGCGATGATCATCGTCTCGACCGAGCCGCCGCCGATACCGCCGGCGTCCTCGGGCAGCGCTGCGCCGAGGATCCCGAGTTCCTCGGCGAATCCGCGCCAGATATCGGGTTGCCAGCCGGCGCCGGACTTCGCTGCGGCACGGCTTTTTTCGAGGTTGTAACGGGTGGCGAGGAATTTCGTCAGGCCGCCCCGCAGCAGTTCCTGTTCCTCGGTGAATGAGAAGTCCATTTACAGCCCCAATGCCGCTTTGGCCAGAATGTTGCGTTGAATCTCGTTGCTACCGGCGTAGATCGAGCCGGCGCGGTCGTTGAAATAGCGCAGGGGGGCGACCGCCTGCCACGGTTCCCCACTGACGTAGCCGTCGGTCGGCGGCTCGTACTCCGCGATCGGGCCGCCCGGGCAGGTGGCATGCGGTTGGTAGACGCGCCCCCGCGGACCTGCCGCGGCCAGAGCCAATTCGGTCAGCTCCTGACTCAGCTCGGTGCCGACCACCTTGAGCATCGAGGAGGCCGAACCGGGATTCTTGCCGGCGGCGACCGCGGCCAGGACGCGGTACTCGAGGATCTCCAGCACGTCGGTGCGGATGCGGGCGTCGGCGAGTCGGTGGGCGAAGGCCGCGTCGTCGATCAACCGGCCACCGGACGGGCCGGGCTGGTCGGCGGCGACGGAGGCGATCTCCTCGGCCAGCACCTGCAGCGCCGGCGCGGACGAGCCGCCGCCGCGCTCGAATTCGAGCAGGTACTTCGCCACCGTCCACCCGTCGTCGATCGTGCCGATGACGTTGCTCTTCGGTACCCGCACCTCGTCGAAGAAGACCTGGTTCTGCACCTCCTCGCCCGACGTCATCACCAGCGGGCGCACCTCGATGCCGGGGCTGGTCATCTCGACCAGCAGGAACGTGATGCCCTGCTGCTTCTTCTCCATCTTCGACGTCCGAACCAGGGCGAACATCCAATTCGCCTCTGCGGCATGGGTGGTCCAGATCTTGCTTCCGGTACACACCAGGTGTTCGCCGTCGTCGACGGCGGCCATCGTCAGGGCCGCCAGATCCGAACCGGCCTCCGGTTCGGAGTAGCCCTGGCAGAAGAAGACCTCACCGGTCAGGATGCGTGGCAGGAAGTAGTCCTTCTGCTCCGGGGTGCCGAACTTGATGATCGCGTGCGCCACCATGCGAATCCCCATGGGCGACAGCGACGGAGCTCCGGCAAGCGTCGACTCGCGACCGAAGATGTAGTGCTGGGTCAGCGTCCAGTCGCAGCCGCCGTACTCGACGGGCCAGGCGGGGGCGGCCCAGCCGCGTTCGTGCAGGATGCGCTGCCACTCCATGCTGGCGTCGTGGTCGGCGTACACGCTCGTCATCAAGCGGCCGGCCCGCTGCAGCTCCGGGGTCAACTTCTCGGCGAGGAACTCGCGCACCTCATCGCGGAACGCCGCGTCGCGATCGGACCAGCCCAATTCCATAGCGTTCATCCCCGGTCGTCGTGGTGGTACCGACAGAGTAAACGTAGTTAGTCAGGTCAACGACGGTGGTTCGCGAAATGGACGTTCACTTACATCGGCGGAGGACGTCAGCGTGGGACGGTGCGGTGGGCTTCGCGAGCGACGAACTCGGAGAAGTAGTGCTGCGCGTCCTCGGTGACGACGGCAGGCAGAAGCAGCGCGAACACGGAGGTGACGCGCGCGTGGAGATCGGCGCCGTCGGTGGTCGCGTCTGAGAGCGCACCGCTGCCGATGATGGCGCTCACCAGAGTGTGGGCGACGGCTTGGACGTCAACATCGGCGCGCACATCGCCCTCGTCGCGGGCGCGCGCCAGATCGGTGGCGATGGAGTGCAGCCATGCGGTGTAGATCGCCGTCGCCGGCTCGCTGAACCCGGCGAACATCCTCAGCAGCGCGGTGCCGACCCGGGCGAGGTCGTCGGTACGCAGCTGGTCTACGACCAGGCATGTGCCGTGGATGATGCCTTCCAGCGCAGGGGGATTCGACGCCCTGATGGTGTCGAAGATCTGCGCCAGCCGGGTGCCGCCCTCGGCGACGATCGCTGCCGCCAGCGCCTCTTTGCAGTCGAAGTGGTAGTACAGCGCGCCCTTGGTCATCCCGGCGCGCTCCACGATGTCTCCGAGCGCTGTTGCCGGATAACCCCGCTCGGCGAACAGCTCGACCGCCGCCGCGATGATGCGGCGGCGGGTGAGTTCCGCGCGGGCCTGCCGGGTCACGCCGGCGACGCCTTCCCGGCTTTGGCGATCGCCCGCGCCGCACGGCGCCGCATGAGGGTGGTGAGGTAGCGGAGCCGCTCGGGGGCGACCAGCCCCGGCAGCGCCAGTGCCCACGCCTCTTCGAGGTCAGTCAGGTAACGATGGGGATCGTCGACGTCGGTGGTCGCCCGAACTCCCAGGTAGAAAGCGACCAGCAGCCGGGCGGTGGTGGAGGGGTCACGGTCGGCGGGAATGTCGCCGTCGGCCTGTGCGCGGCGCGCCAGTGCTATCACCGGCTCGGACCAGGTGTCGACGGTGCGCCGGCCGATCTCCGTGTTGCGGCCGAGCGATTCGAGCAGGTTGAACCCGGCGCGCGCGAGCGGATCGGCGACGTCGTCGAGTGCGATGTCAAACGTGACGTCGACCAGGGTCTCCATCGCCGACTGCCTGCGCTCGACCACCTGCGCCACCGTGGTCAAGCTCACCTCCGCCCAGCGTTGGACGATCGCGGTGGCCAGATCGTGCTTGGACCGAAAGTGAAAGTACAACGCGCCCTTGGTCACCGCAGCGTCGGCGAGGATGTCGTCGAGATTGACCATACCGTAGGACTTCTCGGCGAAATGCGCTGCGGCGGAACGGATGATCAGCCCGCGGGTGGTATCAGACCGTCGATCGACCTGTCCGGTCACGTACGGCCCTCGCAGTCTGCATCGGTACGGCGGGCCCGCAGGGTGTATGCGAGCGCACATACCCTAAGCCATTCACGAAAGTGCTCCGCATCCGAACAGTATGTAAAGTGCCACCGGTGATGACTCCCGGTCTGGTGCGAGGTGCCCACCGTTGACGTGGGATGACGAAGTGGACGTCATCTGTCTCGGCGGAGTCGCAGGGACTTTGGCGAGCGCCGTGGTGGCTGTCGACGCCGACGTCGAGGTGTTCGTCGCGACGTCCTCCGCACCCGGCGGTACCTGGCTCGGCAGTGACGTCACCGATGCCGAGACGCTCGACTACTTCGCCGCGCTGACCGCGGACCTCGGTCCGGTCGAGCCGCCGTCCGTGGCCGAGGTACCGATGCGGGTGGTGCAGGAGGCCCCGCGGGACGAGAGCCGCGGCCGCAAGGTGGCGACCTTCTTCGGTAGCCGGCTCAACGCCTGGGCCGCCCAATGCCTGTCCTCTCCGTACGGGTTGCTGCACACCCGCGTCACCGACTGGGGGACGACGGGAATGCGCACCCTCGAGGACAAACCGGTGCAGGTCAAGATTGTGGGCACGATGTCGCTCGCGTCCGGCGAAGACGCGCCCTCCCTGATCGGGTGGCTCTGCGACGAGGCGGACGCGCGCGGGATCAACATCCACACCGACACCACCCTGGACCGGCTCGTCTTCGAGGACGGCGTCGTCATCGGTGCGATGCTCAACACCCCGGACGGTCCGTACGCGCTCGGCGCCCGCCACGGGGTGACCCTCGCGCCCGCGGTCCCGGCGGGGGACACCGCCGTCGTGGCCGACGCGGAGGACGTCCAGATCGGTCTGGTGAGTCAGACCGGCAGCCGGTTCGCCCGGGTCGAGGTGCTCATGGCCGCGACGCCGGCCCCGGTCAGCAACGGCCCGTGCCAGGACGGCCCGCGGGTGACGACGACGCTGCGGGACAGCCGTCGCAACCGCTCACAGAGTCGGCGCGGACGAAAAGTCGACCGGTATCCGCCCTTCGGCGAGTAGCTTCTCCAGCTCGCTGCCGACGATCGGCCGCGAGAAGAGAAACCCCTGGGCGCGGTGGCAGCCGTGCCGCAGCAGCGCCAGCGCGGCCGCCTCGTTCTCCACACCTTCGGCCACCACCTCCAGATCGAAGGCATTCGCCAGCGCGATGATCGCGCGCACGATGGCCAGGTCGCGCGTGTTGGCGCCGAGCTCGGAGACGAAACTCTTGTCGATCTTGAGGGTGTCGACCGGCAGGGTCTTGAGCAGCGAGAGGACGCTGTAACCGGTTCCGAAGTCGTCGATGGCCACGTTCACACCGGCGTCCTTGATCCCGGCGAGCGTGCCCCGGGTGGTCTCGATGTCCTTGACGACGACGCTCTCGGTGATCTCCAGACACACCGAATCGCGTTCGAGGCCGAACTCGCTCAGCACCGCGGTCACCGACTGCGCGAAGCCTTCGGTGACAAGCTGCACGGGGGAGACGTTGACCCGCAACATGATGTCGTGCGCCAGTCCCTTGGCGCGCCACTGCGCGAACTCCGCGCAGGCGTTGCGCAGCACCCACCGGCCCAGCTCGCCCGCGAGGTTGATCGATTCCGCGACGCCGATGAACGAATCCGGATACAGCAGCCCACGGGTGGGATGCTGCAGACGAACCAGCGCCTCCGCGGCGAGGATCTCACCGGTGCGCATGTCGAACTCGGGCAGATAGTGCAGCACCAGCGCTCCGCGCTCGATCACGTCCGCCAGGTGCAGCTCGATGTCGTTGCGCAGTTCGCCCGCCTGAGACATCGACTCCGAGAACACCGCGAGCTGGTTGCCGCTCGCGGTCTTCGCGGCCAGCACCGCCTGATCGGCACGGCTCAGCAGATCCGAGGGAGTGTCCTCACCCGGCTGCGCGACAGCCACGCCGATACTCACTGTCCGGGTGAGCAGTTCACCGTCGACGGACACCGGCTCGGCCAGCACCCGGCGGAGCCGGTAGGCCACCTCCTCGGCGGCGTCGACGGTCATGGCGGCGTGGGGCACCACCACGAACTCGTCACCGCCGAGCCGCGCGATGAAGTGGTCGCGACCGGCGTCGCGCAGGCGCTCGGCCAGGATGTGGATGAACCAGTCGCCCGCGGTGTGGCCCAGATAGTCGTTGATCGCCTTGAGCCGGTCGAGGTCGAAGAACAGCAGCGCCACCGGTCCGGGCTGACCAGCGGCGAGCCGCTCGTCGAGATGGGCCAGCAGCGCACGCCGGTTCCGCAGCCCGGTCAGGTCGTCGCGCTCGGCGAGGTGGCGCAGCCGGTGCTCGGCGATGACACGGGCCTGGACCTGGGCGAACAGCGAGGCGATCGCCCGCAGCGCGTTCAGTTCGTCCGGCGACCAGTCGCGCTCGCCGGTGAACGCCAGCACGCCGGTGGTGACGTCGCCGCTGCGCAGCGGCACCACCAACCAGGTCGCGGACCTGCCCTCGGATTGCGGCACCCCGACGACGGTCGGCCCGACGAAGGTGGCGAAGTCGGTGAGCACCCGGTCGGCGCCCGGCAGCTCGGCGCCGGTGTCCGGAAGGCCACCCGGCCACCCGGCCACCGGCACCGCGACGCGACCACTCCCGTCGTCGTGACCGAGAAGGCCGCCGTCGACGCCGAAGTGGTTCACCAGATCGCCGAGCACACGTCGGCTGACCGCCGCCGACGTCGCCGCGTCCGTGCCCATCAGCCGGGTCGCGACCGCAGTGACGACGAGCTCGATATCGGGGGGCACCTGTCCTCTTCCTGCCGTTCTCACGGTCTCAGGGCGCTACGCTCCCGGCGCCGCCGACTCTTCGTCGTCGGCCGTGGGGCGTAGGACAGTCTGAGCACCAGGGCCTGCGATTCGTCCGGACCGGTATCGGTCAGCGTACGGAAACTCCGGCGCAACTCGGCGAGTCGGTCGGCGAACCGCGGAGCGAGCGCGGCGTTCTCGCGCTCGTCCAGAGCGTAGAGGAACACCGGGGACACCGGCTGCACACCGATTCCGAGCTCCTCGGCCATCACCCACACCGCTTCGACCGCCGAACCGCCCTGGGCGAAGTCGGCCAGCTCCCGGCCGTCGATCACCACGACGGCCAGCGCGGCGCTGGAGGTGATGCGGTCGTAGCTGTCGTCGCCAAGGGCCCAACCGCCGTCCCAGCGGGTCAGCTCCGCCATCACCTCGGGGCGGCGCAGGATGTCGAGCTTCACCAGATCCGACGCCGGGAGCTCGAGGCTGCGCACGTCGATGCCGGTGTCCGGCGGGACGTCACCGGGCCAGCGCAGCTCGGAGATCATCTCTGCGTGCAATCGCGGCGTGAGATACCGGATGCGATCGGCCTCCGCCAAGATCCGTGCCGCTCGGGAAACCTCAGCCGGGTCGGTCAGCAGCACCAGCCGCGCGCCCTCCTCCAGCGCCGACGTCTGCAGCGCGTGCACCGCGGTGTCCGGCAGCGGCCGGCTCGAACCGTGCCTGCGGTTCGTCTCGCGACGCAGCATGGCCTCGTACCGCGCGGCCAGGCTGGTGTCCTCCCCGGCGCCCAGGCGCACCACCGCGCGCAGCGGCACGTCGTCGTCGCCCCGTTCGTAGCTGACCGGCCCGACGCGAGAATGCGCGGCCGCTGCGACGCGCGCGTTGTACACCGCCGCGCCGAGGGCCACCGCACTCGCGCGGTACCCCACATCCATCGCCGAGGTGTGCTCCGGCGCGATCTGCAGCTCCAGCCCATCGGTGGTCGCCTCGATGTGCCAGGGCTGGACGTTGCCGCCCGAGGGCGCGCGCGTCGCGGCGTGGGCGACGGCGTCCGCAATCGCGTCCGGTATTGCGGTGTCCGCGGGTTCGTCGACGGCGGTGGACCGGTCGGCGGTCAGGAGCGCATCCTCGATGCCGGTCAGGATCGCCGGTGCGTCGATGCGCGCGCGGCCGGACGGGAGCGGCTCGCCGAGTCCGATGCGCCGTACCGCCTCGGCGACGGCGGTCGCCCCGAGCCCGACCTCACCGGCCAGCTGCGGCCACGTCGACAGCGTCGTACCCACTTCCACGAGGGAGGCGGCCATCCGCGGCGACAGTGCGCCGGCGTCGAGGATGCGCAGCACGTAGGGGACCTTGTCCTTACTCGACAGACCGGCCAGGGCGGCTGCGTCGATGTCGCCGAGCAGACCGTGCAGGATCGGGCGGGCCGGGTCGAGGTCGAAGCGTTCGACATCGAGCAGACCCCGGTCACTGGTGGTCATCAGCACCGGCAGTCCGCGCGCCCGCGCCCGTTCGCGCAGGAGGGCTTTCACGTCGAGGGAATCGCATTCCTCCACCACGATGTCGAGTCCGTCGAGGAACCGGTCGATCGTGGTGGCGTCGATGCCGTCGGTCATCACCTGCACAGGCAGGTAGGGATCGAGTTCCGCGATCCGGCGCGCCGTCACCAGGGCCTTGTTGAGGCCGATGTCGAGGACGGACGCCGGCACCCGGTTGAGATTGGACAACTCGAGCTCGTCGAAGTCCGCCAGCCGCAACTCTCCGCACATTCCCTGTGCGGCAAGGCCGTACGCGATCGCATGACCGACACTGAGGCCCACGACACCGATTCGCAGCCGGCCGAGCGCATCCTGTTCGTCCGTCGTGATCAGGTTGCGGTTGCGATCGAGCCGAAGTCGTCGGAAGCCGCGCGGACCGAGGATGCTGACCACCGTGCGGCGCCACGGGAAATAAACCCAGCGAGTCGGTTCGGCCAGGAGGTCGGCGTCGGTTGCCGAGCTCGATGAGGCGAGTGTCGCGCGCTGCCGGGCCGCGGTGTCGAGGACGTCGATGCCCGGGTCGGCCCGCAGTTCGGCCAGTGCCGCGCGGTCGCGTGGGTCGTCCTCGGAGAGGAGAACGGTGCCTGCCGAGACCGGATGCGCTGGAGAAGAACCCATCACGAGCCCGCGGCGGCGGCGCCGATCCGGCCGGCGACGGCGGGCTGCGTGTTGATCTGCTCGGCCTCGGCGAGGTAGGCGGCGAGCTGGCCGGGGCTGGCGTGGCCGGCGAATGTGCGCCGGTCCCACCACATCATCTTGGTCTGGTAGCGCGCATCCGGGTAGGGCGTGGCCGGGATCTTGGCCGCGAGCACGCCGCCCGACGACAGCCAGCGCTTGAGGACGTACGCGGCCGCCGTCGCGACGGCGAATTGGGAATCCAGCAGGCCCATCGAATGCAAAGGGAAGCGCGCCAGCACGTCGGTCAGAGCGCGGCTTTGTTCTGGATCGTCGCTCACCCACGCAGATTTGATTTCCACGACGCCGAAAGGTAGCCGGTCGCCGACCATTTTCCGAACCGCCGCCAAACCCGGCTGACCACTCCATTCGGTCACCGCGTGGCACTCGTCGACCGCACCGTACGGCCCCTTCGCGCGCACTCCGCCGACCACGGCGCCCGCATCGCTGATGCCCGCGCAGAACAACGCGGTGTCGTCGCCGCGGCGCAGTGCGGACATGTCGAGGGCCTGTTCCACGCCGTGCTTGAGATAGCTGTTCTCGGCACCGCGAACGTACTCCTCCCACAGGTCGGGGGCGGTGGACGGGGTCGCGACGACGATGGTGCAGGCGCTGGCGGCGTCCCTCCAGGTGTGGTGGATATCGGTGTCGAAATGGTCGGCGATCGACAGGTCCAGCGGTGCGATGGTCATTGTGCGTGTCCTTTGGGCGGGGGGCGTCCGGGCGGCTATTGCCGACCGTCGTCTTCTGGATTCGGTGCAACCGGATTCCGTGAATAAGTATCTCGCCGGGCGCGCATTTCATTACGTGTTGCGGGAAATCAGTGGGTAATCCGGCCGCGAGGTGGTCGATGCGAGACGTCGGTCGGTGGCCTCCGACAGAGCGGCTATCGTATCCGTGACGGTCGAGGCTGGTCCCCGACTATCAGGTAATAAGCCTGGCGAACTTCACCATTGTCCGGCCGGGACCCGCGGACGAAGTCGACATCGGCGACTTTCTCCGCGGGGCGGGCGGGAGGCCGGCTCATCGGTCCCGTTCGTCAGACCCGCCGGTGAGCGCTGTACGGCCGCCGCCGCCGGCGCGCGCTGCCGGCCAGGGCGCGGGCGGCGTTCATCGCGAATTTACATAACCGTAAATGTGGCCTGTGAGCACCGTTGATGTGAACGTGGTCGGTGCCGTGCTACCGAGCGGCGCAAGCGCCGGCCCTACCGGCGGGTAGCGTTCGACGTGGCGACGGCGCCGAGATTTGCCGGACGGCGTGCCGCGCCGGTAACCGATGAATTGGCGGAAGTGGGCCTTTGGCGCGGCCCGACATATCGCGCCGAGCCCTCATTGAGCCGCCATGGCCGCTGTGTCGAGTCGGTGTCCGCGGGAAGAGACCGCATCATTCGGTAAAGCAGAAATACCCCTGAATTATGCGGAATAAATCGTCGAATTCTGTCGGAATCGCGCCGTCGAATATGATGCGAAGGGCGGTTATCTCGAATCGATAAACAGCCGCGAATACATCCCGAATTCTCCGTGCCGTAGACAACGCTGCTGCGGTCCCGCCCGAATTCTGTGCAGCATGGCGCGGCCGAAAGGCATGGCGAACGAGAGTCCGGCCGCGCTGTCCGCGACCCTGCCGACCCGCGCGCCGCGGCCGCAGGCCCGGACCGATATGGTTCGCACGGAGGCGGCGCGCGGGGCGCCGGCGAAGGAGAAGCGCCAGTGAAGACCTTCAACGGACTCGAGGAATTCGTGGCGGCCGAGGGCAGCGCCCTGGGGCCCACCGAGTGGCTCGAGATCACTCAGGATCGCGTCAACCTGTTCGCGGACGCCACCGATGACCACCAGTGGATTCACGTCGATCCGGAGAAGGCGGCGAACGGACCGTTCGGCGGGACCATCGCCCACGGTCTGCTCACGCTGTCACTGCTGCCGCACTTCAGCCATCAGCTCTACACCGTGAAGAACATCGCGATGGCGATCAACTACGGCTACAACAAGGTTCGTTTCATCACCCCGGTCAAGGTCGGGGCGCGGCTGCGGGCCAGGGGCGAGATCAGCAAGGTCGATCAGCTCGACAACGCGGTGCAGGCGACCACCACGATCACCGTCGAGATCGAGGGTTCCGAGAAGCCCGCCGCCGTCGCGGAGTCGATCGTCCGTTTCCTAGCCTGATCTGTCTGCCTGATCTGTCTGCCTGATCCGTCTCGCCTGATCCGTCTCGCCTGATCGCTCAGAACTGCGTCGAGCCCAGATCGACCGCAATGGCGGCCGCGGTGACGAAGCGTGACTCGTCGCCGGCCAGCCACGCGACCGCGTCCGAGATGTCCTCCGGCTGAGCGATGTCGGGGATGAACGGCGTCACCATGTTCATCAGTCCGGGACTGGTCGCATCCGCGCGCATCAGACCGTTCACCATGTCGCCGCTGCCCATGGGGGTGTTGACGGCGCCCGGGTGCAGGCTGTTGACCCGGATCCGGTGCTTGCCGAGTTCGGCGGCGAACGCGCGGGCCATGCCGGTCACGGCGTGCTTGCTCGCGGTGTAGTGCACCATGAACGGCTGCATCTTCAGACCCGCGGCAGAGCTGATCAGGATTATGGACCCGCCTCGGCCACCGTCGATGATGTGCTGCGCCCCGGCCATTACCGTGTTCCAGGTGCCGGTGATGTTGATGTCGGTGACGTCGCGGAAGTCCTCGGGGGTGATGGTGTCCCACGCCTGGGGAGCGGTGATGCCTGCGTTGGCGACGATGACGTCGAGTCGGCCCAGTTCGGCCACGCCGGCGTCGACGGCCTCCTTCAGCCCGTCATGGTTGCGGGTGTCGACGATCGTGGACAGGATGCGCCGCCCGGTCGCCTCCACCAGTGACACCGTTTCCGCCAGGTCGTCGGGGCCGGCGTGGTCGTAGGGCACGCACTCGGGCAGTTTGCCCGCGATGTCGACGGCGATGATGTCGGCGCCGTCGGAGGCCAGCCGGACCGCGTGCGCGCGGCCCTGTCCGCGGGCGGCGCCGGTGATGAAGGCGACCCGTCCCGCCAGCTTGCCGCTCACGAATTCGCCGCCCGCTGTGCGGCTTTCACGAGTCCGCCGCCGATGATCAGGCGCTGGATCTCGCTGGTGCCCTCGTAAAGCCGCAGCAGCCGCACATCCCGGTAGATCCGTTCGACGGGAACCTCGCGCATGTATCCGCTTCCTCCATGTATCTGGACCGCCAGGTCGGCGACCTGACCGGCCATCTCTGTGCAGAACACCTTCGCCGCCGACGGCGCGATGCGGCGGTCCTCGCCGGTGACCCACTGCCGCGCCGCGTCGCGCACCAGGGCGCGACCGGCCATCACCCCGGTCTGCTGGTCGGCGAGCATGGCCTGGACGAGCTGGAAACTCCCGATCGGGTTGCCGCCCTGCGTCGCGGTCGCGGCGTAGGCGACGGACTCGTCCAGCGCGCGCTGGGCGGTGCCCACGGCCAGGGCGGCGATGTGTACCCGGCCGCGCGCCAGCGACGTCATCGCCGCCCGGTAGCCGATGTCCTCGCTCCCGCCGATGAGGGCGGTGGCAGGCACCCGCACATCGGTGAAGTTCACGTCGGCCGTCCAGGCACCCTCCTGGCCCATCTTCGCGTCCTTGGCGCCCACACTGACCCCGTCGGCGTCGGCGGGCACGAGGAACACCGCGATACCGGGGCCGTCGCTGTCGGCCGGGCGGGTGCGGGCGAACGTGACGAACAGATCGGCTGTCGGGGCGTTGGTGATGTACTGCTTGCTGCCGTTGAGCACCCAGTCATCCCCGTCGGCAACGGCTTTGGTGCGCAGCCCGGCCGGATTCGAGCCGGCGCCCGGTTCAGTGAGCGCAAACGACGCGACGACCTCACCGCTGGCGATGCCCTCCAGCCACTGGCGTTTCTGCTCGTCGGTGCCGAAGCCCACGAGCACCTGGCCGGCGATGCCGTTGTTGGTGCCGAACATCGACCGCAGCGCCAGCGACGTGTAGCCGAGCTCCATGGCCAGCTCGACGTCCTGGGTGAGATCCAGCCCGAGCCCACCCCATTCCTGGGGGATGGCGTAGCCGAACAGGCCCATGTTCTTGGCCTGATCGCGCAGGTCGTCGGGCACCTTGTCGGTGGCGAGGATCTCAGCCTCGCGGGGCACGACCGCGGTCCGGACGAATTGCTTTGTCTGCGCAAGGATCTCGCGGAAGTCGTCAGCGCTGACTTCGCTCATCACGGATCTCCTGTCCGGCCGGAGGGGTAATGGCGATATCGTATACGAAATATTATGCTCGCTAGACGGCGCCGGGGTGGTCTCGGCCGGGAAGGGTTGAAAGACGATGACGCTGCTGGACGGGCAGACCGCGGTGATCACCGGCGGAGCGCAGGGCCTGGGCTACGCCATCGCCGAACGCTTCATCGCCGAAGGTGCGAAGGTGGTGCTCGGCGACGTCAACCTCGAGGCGACACAGGAGGCCGCGGCGCGACTCGGCGGCGATGACACCGCGGTCGCCGTGCGATGTGACGTCACCTCCGCCGCAGAGGTCGAGGCGCTGGTCGCGGCCGCCACCGAGCGTTTCGGTCGCTTCGACATCATGGTCAACAACGCCGGCATCACCCGCGACGCCACCATGCGCAAGATGACCGAGGACCAGTTCGACCAGGTCATCGCCGTGCACCTGAAGGGCACCTGGAACGGGCTGCGGGCCGCTGCGGCCATCATGCGCGAACAGAAGCGTGGCGCGATCGTCAACATGTCCTCGATCTCCGGCAAGGTCGGCATGGTCGGGCAGACCAACTACTCGGCGGCCAAGGCCGGCATCGTCGGAATGACCAAGGCGGCATCGAAAGAGCTGGCCTACCTGGGCGTCCGGGTCAACGCGATCCAGCCCGGCCTGATCCGCTCGGCGATGACCGAGGCGATGCCGCAACGCATTTGGGACTCCAAGGTGGCAGAGGTGCCGCTGGGCCGCGCCGGGGAGCCCGACGAGGTGGCCAAGGTGGCGCTGTTCCTGGCGTCGGATCTGTCGTCCTACATGACGGGGACGGTCCTCGAAGTGACCGGTGGCCGCCACCTGTGACGCGGGATGCGGTCATCTGTGAACCCGTACGTACGCCGATCGGGCGCTACAACGGGATGTTCTCCTCGCTCACCGCAGTCGACCTCGGCGTCGCCGCACTGCAGGGGCTCCTGGCGCGCACCGGAATCGCCCCAGACGCCGTCGAGGACGTGATCGTCGGGCACTGCTATCCCAGCATGGAGGCCCCGGCGATCGGCCGGGTCATCGCGCTGGACGCCGGACTGCCGGTCTCGGTGCCGGGTATGCAGATCGACCGCCGGTGCGGATCCGGGCTGCAGACCGTCATCCAGGCGTGCCTGCAGGTGAGCAGCGGCGCCAACGATCTGGTGGTCGCCGGGGGCGCCGAGTCGATGAGCAACGTGGTGTTCCACTCCACCGACATGCGGTGGGGCGGTGCCCGGGGCGGAATCACCGTGCACGACGCGCTGGCCCGCGGCCGGACGACCGCAGGCGGCAAGAACCACCCGGTACCCGGGGGCATGCTCGAGACCGCGGAGAACCTGCGTCGCCAGTACGCGATCCCGCGCGAAGAGCAGGACGAACTCGCGGTCCGGTCCCACCGGCGCGCGGTCGCCGCCCAGCAGGACGGGCTGCTGGCCGAGACCATCATCCCGGTGACGGTCCCCGCCAAGGGCGGCGATCAAGTCATCGACACCGACGAACATCCGCGCGCCGACACCTCCGTCGAGGCGTTGTCGAGGCTCAAACCCGTTCTGGGACGCAATGATCCGGAGGCCACGGTGACTGCGGGCAACTCCAGCGGACAGAACGACGCCGCCTCGATGTGTGTGGTGACCACCGTGGAGAAGGCCGCCGAACTGGGGCTGACACCACTGGTCCGGATGGTGTCGTGGGCCGTGGCCGGTGTCGCGCCGAACGTGATGGGCATCGGACCCGTACCGGCGACCGCAACCGCCCTGAACCGCGCCGGCCTCGGCCTGACGGACATGGACCTCATCGAACTCAACGAGGCGTTCGCCGCGCAGGCGCTGGCCTGCACCCGCGAGTGGGGTTTCACCGCAACAGATTTCGACCGCACCAATGTGCACGGGTCCGGGATCTCGCTGGGTCACCCGGTCGGCGCCACCGGGGGTCGGATGCTGGCCACCCTGGCCCGCGAATTGCACCGACGCGACGGTCGCTATGGGTTGGAGACGATGTGCATCGGCGGCGGCCAGGGTCTGGCCGCGGTATTCGAAAAGGTGGCAGCCGCATGACCAGACTCGCGCAGACGTTGGGATTGACCGAGACTCAGACCGAGATCGTCGCCACGGTACGGGATTTCGTCGACAAGGAGATCATCCCGCACGCTCAGGAACTCGAGCACGCCGACGCCTATCCGCAGGGCATCGTCGACGGCATGCGCGATATGGGGCTGTTCGGCCTGATGATCCCCGAAGAGTACGGCGGTCTGGGGGAGTCGCTGCTGACCTACGCGCTGTGCGTGGAGGAACTGGCACGCGGGTGGATGAGCGTGTCCGGCGTCATCAACACGCACTTCATCGTGGCGTACATGATCCGTCAGCACGGCACCGATGCGCAGAAGCAGCGGTTCCTACCGCGAATGGCGACCGGTGACGTGCGTGGGGCGTTCTCGATGTCGGAACCGGAACTGGGCTCTGACGTCGCAGCGATCCGCACCAGGGGTGTCCGCGATGGGGATGACTACCTCATCAGCGGTCAGAAGATGTGGTTGACCAATGGCGGCAGTTCCACGTTGGTCGCCGCACTGGTACGCACCGACGAGGGTGCGGACAAACCACATCGCAACCTGACCGCGTTCCTGATCGAGAAGCCCGAGGGGTTCGGTGAGGTCGCTCCCGGTCTGACCATCCCCGGCAAGCTGGACAAGTTGGGCTACAAGGGAATCGACACCACCGAGCTGATCTTCGACGGCTACCGTGCCGAGGCTTCCGACATCCTCGGCGAGAAGCCGGGACAGGGCTTCTTCCAGATGATGGACGGAGTCGAGGTGGGCCGGGTCAACGTCTCCGCCCGCGCCTGCGGAGTCGGGCTGCGCGCGTTCGAATTGGCCGTGCGCTACGCCCAGCAGCGCCAGACGTTCGGCAAGCCGATCGCCGAGCACCAGGCCGTCGCCTTCCAGCTCGCCGAGATGGCCACGAAAGTCGAAGCGGCACATCTCATGATGGTCAACGCCGCCCGGCTGAAGGACTCCGGTGAGCGCAACGACGTCGCTGCCGGGATGGCCAAGTACCTTGCCAGCGAATTCTGCGCCGAGGTCACCCAGCAGAGCTTCCGGATCCACGGCGGTTACGGCTACTCCAAGGAGTACGAGGTCGAGCGGCTGATGCGCGACGCGCCGTTCCTGCTCATCGGCGAGGGCACCAGCGAAATCCAGAAGAACATCATCAGCAAGCGGCTCCTGGCCGACTACAAGATCTGACATGTCCGCCTCCGATTTCGCGGCGCGCCCCCAACTCGCCGACGACGTCGCGCGGTTCGTGCGCAGGCGAATACTGAACGGCACCTACCGGGCCGGCGAGTACATCCGGCTCGAACAGCTCGCGGTCGAGCTCGGCATCAGCGTCACCCCCGTCCGCGAGGCGCTGTTCGAGCTGCGCGCGGAGGGGCTGCTCGAACAGCAGCCGCGGCGCGGGTTCGTGGTGCTGCCGGTCACCGCCCGTGACATCGCCGACGTGTCCGATCTACAGGCGCATGTGGGCGGTGTGCTCGCCGCCCGCGCGGCGGCCAACATGACCGCCGACGAGCTGCGGGCGCTCACCGACATCCAGGATCAGCTCGAGGATGCCTACGCCCATGACGACGGCGAGCGCGCGGTGCGGCTCAACCACGAATTCCACCGCGCCATCAATGTCGCCGCGGATTCGCCCAAGCTCGCCCAGTTGATGTCTCAGATCACCAGGTACGCACCGGAGTCGGTGTTCCCGACGATCGAGGGCTGGCCGGCCCGGTCGACGCGCCACCACCGCGCGCTGCTGAAGGCGCTGGCCGCGGGTGACTGCGAGGGCGCCAGGGCGGCGATGTCCGAGCACCTCGCCGCCGGCGCGACGCCGTTGATCGACCATCTCGTCGCCCGCGGGGTGGTCGAGACCGAACAGGCACGCTGATGGGCGTCCTGGACGGGGTGCGGGTCCTCGACTACGGACGGTTCATCGCCGCACCGTGGTGCAGCGCGATCCTGGCGGACATGGGTGCCGACGTGGTGCGGGTGGAGAAGCGCGAGGGCGGTGAGGACCGCTGGGTGCAGGCGGTGACCGCCGGCGGAGAGGGCGGCACCTTCCTGCAGTGCAACCGCAACAAACGCTCCCTCACGCTGAACTCGACCACGCCCGAGGGTGCCGAGATCACCCGGAAACTGGTGGCGCAGGCCGACATCGTGGTGGCGAACATGCCGGCCGCGGGCATGCGCGCCAGCGGACTGGACTACGACAGTCTGTGCGCGGTGAAACCGGACATCATCCTGGCCAGCGCGACCGCCTACGGCGAAGGCGGACCCTACAGCGACCGCATCGGCTTCGACGGCGCCGGGCAGGTGATGTCGGGAGCGACGTACCGGCAGGGTCTGCCCGACATGCCGATTCGCACCGTCGTGCCCTACGCCGACTTCGGCACCGCACTGACCCTGACCATCGGCGTGATGATGGCGCTGTTCCACCGTGACCGCACCGGACAGGGACAGCACGTCGAGGGCGCGCTGCTCCCGACGGCGTTGATGCTGTCGAACGCGTTTCTCATCGAGCGTGATCTCCTCGGCACCGACAAGCCGCGCATGGGGAACCAGGGAGCGTCGGTCGCGCCGTGTGATCTGTACCGGACCGCCGACGACGGCTGGGTGCTGCTGCAGATCGCCGGAGCGCCGATGTTCAAGAGGTGGTGCCGGCTGATGGGCCGCGAGGACCTGGTCGACGATCCACGCTTCGCCGACGACGATCTGCGCTGGCGCAACGGCGACGTCCTCAACGACGTGATGGCGCGCTGGTGCGCGGACAAGCCCAAGGCCGAGGTGCTCGCCCTCCTCGAGTCGGCGAAACTGCCTGCCGCACCGATGCATTCGACGCAGGAGGCGCTCGACGACCCGCACGTAGCCGCGATGGGATACCTGCAGCGGGTGGACTTCCCCGGCGCCGCGCATCCGGTGCCGATCACGGACACGCCGTTCCGGATGTCGGCCACCCCGGGCACGATCCGCCGGAGAGCCCCCCTGCTGGGGGAGCACACCGACGAGATCCTCGACGGCCTCGGCTACGACGCCGAGGCCATCGCGCGACTGCGTGCCGAACAGATCGTGTGATCCGCTCCTAGAGGTGGCTGTCGGCGGTCTCCAACGCGCGGTCGAGGATTGCCAGACCCTCGCGGGCCTCGTCGTCGGAGACGGTGCACGGCGGCACCACGTGGATGCGGTTGAAGTTCGCGAACGGCAGCAGCCCGCCGGCCTTGCACGCCGCGATCGTCGCGTTCATCGCCTCGCTGCTGCCGCCGTATGCGGCCAGCGGCTGCCGGGTCGCCTGATCGGCGACCAGTTCGACGGCCCAGAACACACCCGCGCCGCGAACCTCTCCGACGCTGGGGTGCTTGGCGGCGATCTCGCGCAGACCCGGTCCGAGGATCTCCTCGCCGACCCGCGCCGCGTTCTCCACGATGCCCTCCTCGGCCATCGCGGTGATGGTGGCGACTGCGGCCGCCGTCGCCAGCGGGTGACCCGAGTAGGTCAGGCCGCCGGGATACGGACGGTGGGCGAAGGTCTCGTAGATGGTCGGGCTGATGGCGACGCCGCCCAACGGCACGTAGCCGGAGTTGACACCCTTGGCGAACGTCAGCAGGTCGGGCACCACGTCGAAGTGGTCGATGGAGAACCACTTACCGGAGCGGCCGAACCCGGCCATCACCTCGTCGGCGATGAAGATGATGCCGTAGCGGTCGCAGATCTCCCGCACGCCGGCGAGGTAGCCCGGCGGCGGCACCATGATCCCTGCCGTGCCCGGGATGGTCTCCAGGATGATGGCCGCGATCGTCGTCGGTCCCTCGAGCCGGATCAGCTCGTCGAGGTGGGCGAGCGCCCGCTCGCACTCTTCGGCCTCGGTGGTCGCATGGAAGTGCGAGCGATAGAGGAACGGACCGAAGAAGTGGACGACGCCGGCGTTGCCGTGGTCGTTCGGGAAGCGGCGCGGGTCGCCGGTCAGGTTGATCGCGGTCTCGGTGCCGCCGTGGTACGAGCGGTACCGCGACAGCACCTTGTAGCGGCCGGTGTGCAGCCGGGCCATCCGCACCGCGTGCTCGACGGCGTCGGCGCCACCGTTGGTGAAGAAGATCCGGTTCAGCTCGCCGGGGGTCCGCTCCGCGATCAGCCGGGCGGCCTCGGAACGGGCGGCGTTGGCGTGCTGCGGCGCGACCGTGCACAGCTTGGCGGCCTGATCGGCGATCGCGGCGACCACCTTGGGGTGCTGGTGGCCGATGTTGGTGTTGACCAACTGGGACGAGAAGTCGAGCAGCCGGTTGCCGTCGCCGTCCCACACGTGGCAGCCCTGGGCCGCGGTGATCGTCATCGGTTTGAGCTCGGCCTGCGCGGACCACGAGTGGAACACGTGCGCCCGGTCCAGTTCGAACGCGCGGGCGGCCTCGGCACGGGCCTCGTCGATGGTCAGGCCGTTCGGCAGGGTGGCCTCATCGGTGAGCGTCATGGGGGTTCTCCTTCTACGCCGAAAGTACGGTTGTCGACGCCGCTACTCGGGCGATGCGTGCACCAACCGTACTCTCGGCGCGATCGTCACTGGTTCTGCGGGAAGCCGAGGTTGAGGCCGCCGTGGCTGGGATCGAGCCAGCGCTGGGTGACGACCTTGCCTCGGGTGAAGAAGTGCACGCCCTCGGTGCCGTGGGCGTGGCTGTCACCGAACAACGACGCCTTCCAGCCACCGAAGCTGTAGTAGGCCATCGGCACCGGGATCGGGACGTTGATGCCGACCATGCCGACCTCGACCTCGTTCTGGAACCGCCGGGCGGCGCCGCCGTCGTTGGTGAAGATCGCGGTGCCGTTGCCGTACGGATTGTTGTTGATGAGCTCGAGCGCCTCGTCGTAGGTCTCGACGCGCACCACCGACAGCACGGGGCCGAAGATCTCGTCGGTGTAGACGCTCATCTGCGGCGTGACCTGGTCGATCAGCGTGGGGCCGAGCCAGAAGCCCTGCTCGCCGCCATCGGCCTGGACGGTGCGGCCGTCGACGACGATCTTGGCGCCGTCGGCCTCGCCCGCGTCGATGTAGGACGCGACCTTGTCGCGATGGGCCTTGGTGACCAGCGGACCCATGTCGGCGTCACCGGTGCCGTCGCCGATCTTGAGTCCGGTGGTGCGTTCGGCGATCTTGGCCACCAGATCGTCGGCGATCGGGCCGACGGCCACGCAGGCGCTGATCGCCATGCAACGCTCACCGGCCGAGCCGAAGCCGGCGTTGACCATGGCGTCGGCCGCCAGGTCGAGGTCGGCGTCGGGCAGCACGATCGCGTGGTTCTTGGCGCCGCCGAGGGCCTGGACGCGCTTGCCCGCGGAGGTCCCGGTGGCGTACACGTACTGCGCGATGGGAGTGGAGCCCACGAAGCTGACGGATTTGATCTGCGGATTGGTCAGCAGTTCGTCGACGACGGTCTTGTCGCCCTGCAGGACGTTGAACACACCGTCGGGCAGCCCGGCCTCTTTCCACAGCCGCGCCAGCCACAGCGATGCCGACGGATCCTTCTCCGACGGTTTGAGCACGACGGTGTTGCCGGTGGCGATGGCGATGGGGAAGAACCACATCGGCACCATCGCCGGGAAGTTGAACGGGGAGATGACCGCGACCGGGCCCAGCGGCTGGCGGATCGAGTACACGTCGACCTTGGTCGATGCGCTCTCGGTGAAGCCACCCTTGAGCAGGTGCGGGATGCCGCAGGCGAATTCGACGACTTCCTGGCCGCGGGAGACCTCGCCGAGCGCATCGGAGACGACCTTGCCGTGCTCGCTGGTGATGATGTCGGCCAGTTCGTGCTTGCGGGCGTTGAGCAGCTCGCGGAAGGCGAACAGCACCTGGGTGCGCTTGGCCAGCGATGCGTCCCGCCACGCGGGGAACGCGGCCGCGGCCGCGGCGATGACCTCGCGGGCGTCCTCGACGCTGCCCAGCGCGACCTGACCGGTCACCGCGCCGGTCGCCGGGTTGGTCACGTCGGCAGTGCGCTCGGAGGTGCCTGCGAAGACGGCGCCGTTGCGCCAATGCTGAACGAGTGTGGTCATGCGGAAGAGGTTGCCACCCGCCGATGCCCCCCGACGGGGTCACTGTGTAAACGTATACGCCTCTCGGAATACACTCTGTCAATGGCGTTGACGGTCGGGGACGTGATTGCCCTGCCGGTCGTCCAGGCCGGCGATCCGCAGGTGCTCAGCGACCGCCGGTGGGACGCGCCGATCCGCTGGGTGCACGTCGGCGAGGTCGCGGACCTGTCGGCCCTGCTGCAGGGCGGCGAGTTGGTGCTGACGACCGGCACGGCGCTGCACTCCGAACCCGAGCGGTATCTGCGCGGCCTGGCCGAAGCCGGTGCGCTCGGCGTCGTGGTCGAGCTGGGTCCCGCGTACGACGGCCCGCCGCCACCGGTCGTCGCTCTGGCCCGCCGCTTGGACCTGGCCCTGGTGGCGCTCCGCAGGCAGATCAGGTTCGTCGACGTCACAGAGGTGGTGCACCGGCGCATCGTCACCGCCCAGTTCGACGAGGTCGCGTTCGACCGGCGGGTGCATGAGACGTTCACCGAATTGAGCATGAACCGGGCGTCGGCGACGGCCATCGTCGACGCCGCGGCCGACATCGTCGACGAACCGGTCGTGCTCGAGGACCTGGCCCACCAGGCGATCATCGCCTCCACCCACGGTGGCCGGGCGGCCAACGTGCTCGACGACTGGGAGCGCCGGTCGCGGCGCGCCCCGACCGGACCCGGGGCCTGGGCGGTGACGGCCGTCGGGCCGCGCGGCGAGGAGTGGGGTCGGCTGATCATCCCGCGTCCGCCCGCCGATCCGGGCCGGGCGACGATGGTGCTCGAACGCGCCGCCGCCGCGCTGTCGTTGCATCAGATGATCGAGCGCAACCGCACCGGTCTGCACCAGCAGGCCCAGAGCGGACTGGTCGAGGACGTCCTGGGCGGCCGCATCACCGACGATCGGGAGATCGCGGCCCGCGCCCACGCCCTCGGGCTGCGGGTCCAGGCCGCCTACCATCCTGCCGTGGTGCGGGTCGCCCGGACCCGAGAGCACACCGATCCCGTTGCGGCACAACGGCACAACGCAAGCCTCCTGGCTGCGGTCGTGCACGCGGTCAACTCCGCGGGGCACAGCGGGCTGTTCTCGGTGCGTGGCGACGGCGAGATCGGTGCCCTGGTCGCGCTGCGGCCCGGCCGCGGCAGTGCCGATACGGCGTTCGGGGCGCTCGGCGAGCGTCTGTACACGGATCTGCTGCGCCTCGACGGGGTGCGGCACGCAGTCTGCGCGCTGGGTGAATCCGAAACCCAGGTCGCCGCGGCGGTCCGCGGCCTGCCGCGCGCCCAGCACATCGCGGAGGTGGCCATCGCGATGGACGGCAGCTCCCGGCGCGTCTTCCGCGCCTCCGACGTGCGGTTGCGCGGTCTGATTGCGCTGCTGCGGGACGACCCGCGCGTCCAGCAGTTCGCCGAATCGGAGTTGCGTCCACTACTGATCGACGAGGGCGCCGGCCTCGAGGTGCTGCGCGAGTTCGTGCGGTGCAGGGGCAACAAAGCCCTGCTGGCCCAGCGCCTGCACATGAGCAGACCCGCGCTCTACAAGCGGCTGGCGGCGATCAGCGACGGTCTCGGCGTGGACCTCGACGATGCCGAGTCGGCGACGTCACTGCACGTCGCGCTGCTGATCTTGGACAGCCGCCCGCGCGGCTGACTCGGGGGCGAAGTGGGCGCGTACCGCCGCGAGATCGGCCTTGCCCGAGGGGGTGCGCGGAATCGCGTCGACGATCTCGATCACCGTCGGGATCTCGTAGCGCGCCAGGTGAGTCGACAGATAGCCGGTGAGTTCGTCGGCGTCGACCGGATACCGCAGTTCGACGAGGGCCACCGGCGTCTCGCCCAGTCGCGTATCGGGGCGGCCGACCACGGCCGCTCCGGCCACCGCAGGGTGGCTCTCCAGGGCGGCGCGGACGTCGTCGGGCATCACCTTGAAGCCGCCGCGGATGACGGCCTGATCGGCGCGGCCAAGGATCCACAGGAACCCGTCGGCGTCGATGCGGGCCAGATCGTTGGTGCGGACCCAGGCTGCGCCGGGGCCGAACTGGGGCGGAACGACCTCGAGCAGCCCGACGTGATCCGGCGGCAACGGCCTGCCGTGGTCGTCGACCACCCGCAGCCGCGCACCCTGATTCGCCCGGCCGACACTGCCGCGTTTGGCGGTCCAGAACCGTCGATGGTCGGCGAGCGTCCAGCCGGCCACCCCGCCGCCGAATTCGGTTGCCGCATAGGAGGTCAGCACGGGGATGCCGAACTTCTCGGTGAACGCGTCGGCGTCCTGCGCCGACAGCGGGGCGGTGCCGGAAGTGACGACGCGCAGGCTTGCCAGGTCGTCTCGGCTCAGGTCGGAGTGCAGCACCATGCGTAGCGCGGCCGGTACCAGGGACGCGGCGCGGGGACGGTGGCGGCGGACGGCGTCGGCCCACCGGTCGAGGTCGAAGCGTTCCAGGAGCACGAACGGCCGGGCCTCGCTGACGCAGAGCAGGACGCGGAACACACCGCCGACGTGCACCAGCGGCGAGTTGACGATCGCCACGCCGCGACGCGGCGCGGCCGGTGCGGCGGCGTCAGCGAATTCGGCGCCGATCACGCTGTGCGCCAACATGTCATAGGTCAGGTCGATGCGTTTCGGTGGGCCGGTTGTTCCGCTGGTGAGCATCCGCACCGCCACCCCCGGGCGGGCGTCATTGCGGGCCGCACGGGGTCCGCCGCGGGTGACGCAGGGTGGGGTATGCAGGTCGGTGATACCGATCAGCTCGGAACCAGAACCGGAAGCGGGATCGGCGAGGGCCGACAGGTCGGCTGGTTCGCCGATGAGCAGCGGCAGGTCCAGCGCCGCGATGTCGGCCCGGGTGCGGTCGTCACCTCGGGACGGGTTGATCACCACCACGGTGGTCTCTTCGGTCAGCACGCTGAGCAGGGCGGCCAGGTGGGCGGGCCGGTTGCGCAACAGGATTCCGACCTGGGGTGGCGCGGGCATGCGGTGCTCGGCCACCCGTGCGGCGATCCCGCGGGCGTAGTCGCCGAGTGCGCCCCACGAAATCCACCGGCCGTCGAACTCGACCGCGTCGGTGTCGGGGGACAGCGCGAGCACCTCGGCGATGCGCCGGCTCAGCGGGTGCGGCGTCACCGGATGTCGGGGGTGCGGCGCGGAGTATCTGGTGCGGCCCGCAATTCGGCTGTGCCGAGCGGGTTTCCGAGCCGGGTGTAGATCAGGCCCTGTTCCATCGCCGCCCGATACGGCCGGTCCAGGGACTCCCAGATCGCCTTCACGGTGCCCTGCGTCGCCGACGGCGGCTTCGCCGCGATGACCGCGGCGATCTCGTGGGCGCGAGCCAAAAGCCGGTCGTCGGTGACGACCTCGGTCACCAGCCCGATCCGCAGCGCGGTCTGTGCGCCGACCCGTTCGTCGTTGCCCATCAGCGCGATCCGCAGGCTGTCGCCGAGCCCGATCTTGCGCATCAACCCGACCGGCTCCAGCGCGCACACCAGCCCCGCGCTGACATGGGAGTCGAAGAACGTGGCACCTTCCCCGCAGATCACCACGTCGGCCTCGTTGACGAAGTAGAACGCACCCGCCGTGCACATACCCTGCACGGCGCACACCACCGGCTTCCACATCTTCTGCCACTTCGGGCTGAGCAGTTCGCCGGGATCCTCGTGGTTCCACACGTTGTCGGGCTGTCCGTAGGAGCTCTTGACGTCCAGCCCGGCGCTGAACGCGCGGTCGCCCGCGGCGCGCAGGACGACGGCGTGGACACGGTCGTCGCGTTTGACCGCCCGCCACACCTCGGCCATCTCCTCGCACATGGTGCGGTTGAACGCGTTGAGCCGGTCCGGCCGGTTCAGGGTGATGGTCGCGACGTGGTCGGACGGATCCACGTCGAGCAGCAGCGTCTCGAACTCCGGCGTCGTCATCGGCACTGCCAGTTCGGAGCGCGCTTCTCCACGAACGCCTTCGGACCCTCGAGGGCGTCCTCGGTGCGCACCACCCGTTCGCGGAAGGTCTCGGCGAGGATCTCGGCGTCGTGCAGGGGGAGGTCCAGAGACTTGTGGATCGCCAACCGGGTGCCCCGGACTGCAAGCGGCGCATTGGAGTTCACCATGTCGGCGATCTCGTGTGCGCGTTCGAGCAGCCGGTCGTGTTCGACCACCTCGCTCACCATACCGAGGTCGTAGGCCCGCTGCGCGCTCATCCGCTCGTGTTTGCCGGCCAGCGCCATGCGCAGGGCGATGTTGCGGGGCAGCACCCGGGCCAGTCGCACCATCTCGCGCCCGGCCACCAGGCCGATGCTGACGTGGGGGTCGAAGAACGTGGCCTTCTCCGACGCGATGACGATGTCGCCGGTCGTCACCCAGTCCAGGCCGGCGCCGCAGCACAGACCGTTGATGGCGGCGAGCACCGGCTTGGCCATGGTCCGGAACGGCGGCGTGCCCTCCTGCGGTGCCTCCCACTGGTCGTAGGTGGACAGGTAGGGCCGTTCGTAGATCACCCGGCCGTCCTCGGGGATCTCGGTGACGTCGGCCCCGGTGCAGAACCCCCGTCCGGTGCCGGTCACCAGCAGCAGCCAGACCCCGTCGTCGTTCTCTGCCTCGGCGTAGGCCGCCCGCAGTTCGGAGACCATGTGGGGGCTGAGCGCGTTGAGCGCCTGCGGGCGGTTCAGCGTGATCGTGGCGGTGTGGCCGTCGACCTCGTAGATGATGTCGTCGAACGACGCTGTGCCCATCGGTGTCCTCTCGTGGTTCCTCGTCATCTGCCGGATCATCTGCCGCCGAAGTCCGGCGCCCGGCGTTCGCGGAACGCCTGCAGGCCTTCTTTGAAGTCTTCTGTGCGGCAGGCGAGTTCGAGGTGCTGCAGTTCGGTGGCCAGCGCCTGACAGAGGTCGGCCTGGGTGCTGCCCGCCAGCGCCTGCTTGGCCAGTCCGATCGCCACGGTGGGGCCGGCGGCCAGGCGGGCCACCAGCTGCTCGGCGACGGCGTCCACCTCCTCGGGTGCTTCGGCCTGGTGGATCAGTCCCCAGTCGGCGGCCTGCTCACCGCTGACCTTCTCGCCGAGCAACAGCATGCGCCGGGCCCGCGCCACCCCGACCAGTCGCGGCAGCAGCCACGTCGCACCGGAATCAGGGGAGAACCCGCGGTCGACGAAGGGCTCCCAGAACACCGCGTCCCGCGCGGCGACGGTGAAGTCCGCGGCGAGCGCGAGGTTGCAGCCGAGTCCGACGGCCCAACCGCGGACGGTGCACACCACCGGAAGGTGGATTCCCGCGACGAGTTCGACGATGCGGTTGGCCTGGTGCGGAATGCGCCGGACCAGATCGCCGGTGCGCGGCCGTTGTCCGCCCTGGGTGTTGGTGGCCACCCAGTCCGCACCCGAGCAGAACTGGTCCCGGCCGCCGCGCAGATGGACCGCGCGCAGCGTGTCGTCCGATGCGGCGTCGGTGAGCGTGTCCACCAGCGTCCCGATCATCGTGCGACTCAACGAATTTCGGTGCGACGGCCGGTCGATGGTCAGGCGCAGCACGCCGTCGAGGTGGTCGACGTGCACAGCGCCGTCCGCCGCGTGCGCCGATCCGGCATCGTGGCCCACCGCCGACCCACCTCTCCGCTCGCTCTACCGTTAGCCATACAGTAGACGACTCCATTGTTATCGTGTACATGTCGGCTCGGCCGGGGCCGGGCGAACGGGAAGGGGTCCGACCGATGACGGCTTCGGGCGGTGCGGACGGCCGGGTCCGGTTCGAGGTCGACGCGGGGAAGCGGATCGCGACGATCACCCTCGACAACGCGGCGCAGCGCAACTCCTATGACGCGGCAATGCGGGACGAGATCGCGCGGTGCCTGGACCTGGTCGCCGACGACGACGATCTGACCGTCGTGATCCTGCGAGGCGCGGGTGACGTGTTCTCCACCGGCGCCGACATGAACAACGCTTACGGCTGGTACGGATCCGCCGACAGCGCGTCCGGTCGGCGGCCCAGTCAGCGCCGCCGACTCACGGTCGACCGCAAGTCTTTCGGCTTCTATCACAACCTGATGGGGTTCCCGAAGGTGACGGTCGGCGAGATCAACGGGTACGCGCTCGGCGGCGGATTCGAGATGGCGCTGATGGCCGACATCTCCGTAATCGGCCGCGACACCCGCATCGGGATGCCCGCCACCCGCTTCCTCGGCCCCGCGCTGGGCAGCCTCCACATGTTCTTCCACCGGCTCGGCCCGGTGCTCGCTCGCCGCATGCTGCTGACGGGCGACATCATCGAGGCCGGCGAGGTCGAGCATCTGGGCGTGTTCACCGAGACCTGCGCGTCAGGTGCGGTCACCGCGCGGGCGCGGTACTGGGCGGAGAAGGCGGCCAAGATGCCCGCCGACGGTGTGGTGATCGCCAAGGAGGCGTTCCGGCTGGTCGAGCAGAGCCAGGTCTATCAGGGTGAAGAGGTCGCGAGCTACCTGTTCCACGCCTATGGGACGAACCTGCAGTTCGCGCCGGGCGAGTTCAACTTCGTCAAAACCCGCGCGCAGTACGGCACCAAAGAGGCGTTCCGGCTGCGTGACGCACATTTCCACGTCGACGAACCCGGTGCGGAGTAGAGCCGGCACCGTTACACCTGCTACGGTTTCTGTCAACTGCGACCGCCGCGGCGGCCCATCCGAACCGAGTTAGGGGTACATCATGGCCACACCCGTCATCGTCGGCGCCGTCCGCACCGCGATCGGCCGATCGTTCAAGGGCACGCTGGTCAACACCCCGCCGGAGACCCTGATCACCACCGTGCTGCCCGAGGTGGTCCGGCGCTCGGGTGTGGACCCCACCGCGTTCGACGACATCATCTTCGCCGAATCGCATTACGGTGGCGGCGATCTGGCTCGCTACGCAGCCACCGCCACGGGTATGGAGGGCGTGCCGGGGCAGTCGGTGAACCGGCACTGCGCAGGCAGCCTGACCGCGATCGGCAATGCCGCAGCGCAGATCGGCTCGGGTATGGAGCGGGCGCTGGTCGCGGGCGGCGTGCAGTCGCTGTCGATGACGCCGCTGACGAACTGGCGCATCCCCGGCCCGGAGCTGAAGTTCGAAGAGCGCTGGATGCCACCGACCCACGTCGAGACCCCGGACGCACCGGCCAAGGACATGTCGATCACCGTCGGCTGGAACACCGCACAGGCCGCGGGCATCAGCCGTGAGGAGATGGACGCCTGGGCCGCGCGTTCGCACCAGCGGGCCATCGCCGCCATGGATGCCGGCAAGTTCCTCGACGAGATCGTGCCGCTCAAGGTCACCCAGGCCGACGGTTCGGTCGTCGACTTCAGCGTCGATGAGCATCCACGCCGCGACACCACCGTCGAGAAGCTGGCCGGCCTCAAGGTGCTGCACCCGGAGATCGAGGGCTTCTCCATCACCGCGGGAAACAGCAGCGGCACCAACGACGCCGCTGCGGCGACCGTGCTCGTCGAGCGCGGTTTCGCCGAGGCGGAGGGACTCACGGTGATGGCGAAGGTGCGCGCCTGGGCGTCGATCGGGGTGGCGCCGCGTGACACCGGTCTGGGCGGGGTCCGGGTCATCGGCAAGGTGCTCGACCGGGCCGGACTCACCCCGGCCGACGTGGCGCTGTGGGAGATCAACGAGGCGTTCGCGTCGGTGCCGATCGCAGCCTGCCGCGAATACGGCCTCGACGAGGAGAAGGTCAACTTCTCCGGCAGCGGCTGCAGCCTCGGGCATCCGATCGCCGCCTCCGGCGCCCGCATGGTCACCACGCTCGTCTATGAACTCCAGCGCCGCGGCGGCGGCATCGGTGTCGCGGCCATGTGCGCCGGTGGCGGTCAAGGCGGGGCGGTCATCGTCGAGGTGTGAGTCGAGGTGTGACGCGCCGCGCTCAGACCCGCGGCGCGGCGGGTTTTCGCCGCGCCCGCGCCGACGTGCTCTTGGCGGCCCGGGCCTTCACGCCCGCCGGTCTGCCGCCGGCCCGAATGAGCGCTTCGGCATGGTCGAGGATGCAGTTCAGCCCGTACTCGAAGTTGTGTTCGTCGGCGACGCCAATGCGGTGGCCTTTGGCCGTCAGCGCGGCGATCAGCGGGGTGCTCTCCGCGTCGATCGCGGACGGTTCGTCGAAACCGTGTGCGCTCTCGTGCAGTTCGCGGGTCTTCTGCGCGAGGCGTTCGAGCACCACGCAGCCGCGCACGTGCACCGACACCGCCGAATAGGTGTCGAACGCATCCTCCGGTGAGAGGCCGGCCTCGACGAGCGCGCTGATCGCGGACTCCATCTGTTGCACGCCGAGGCGGCGCACCTTCGGGCTCAGGGCCCCGCGGATCAATACGAGATCGCAGAGGATGGCGCTACCCAAGAACGTGGTGCGCATGTTGTGGGCGTGGTTGCGCAACGACTCCCGCCAGTCGGCCGCGTCGACATAGGGGGTGTCGAACTGGATCTGCTTGAGCGCGCGGTCGGTCATCGCGTTGAGCAGATCGTCCTTCTTGCGGAAGTACCAGTAGATGCTGGTGACGCCCACCCCCAGGTGCTTACCCAGCAGGGGCATGCTCAGGTTGTCGATCGAGACGTCCTCGGCCAGCGCGAAGGCGCCGGTGATGATGTCCTCGGGATTGATCGAACCGCGCTCACGCCGTTGACGCTTTCCGCCGACCGGCTGCTTGGCCACGGGGATACCTCCAACACCTTCGATTGCCGTGCGGTCGACACCAGCCCGTGTCCGCACGGACAACCGTACCGGTCGCCATTCCGGTGCTGTTGCCCTACGGAGCGGCCCAACGTCCTGCGAATTCTATACGGTAAGCCATATAGTTGCCCTGATCGCTACTGTCGTGCGTTCGAAAGGCGTTGACGCGAAATGGATCTCGGGTTCACCGACGCAACGGCGGTGGTGGTCGGCGGCGGCGGCGGCATGGGTCTGGCCACCGCGCGGTGCCTCGCCGAGGACGGCGCCCGGGTGGCGCTCGTGGGCCGCACCGCGGCGACGCTGGACCGGGCGGCGGCCGAACTGTCGGAGCGGGGCAGCCCCGACGCCGTGGGTCTGGTCGCCGACGTCGGCGACACCGCAGCGGTGCAGCAGGTCTTCGACACCGTGGGGCAGCGGTGGGGCGGTCGGCTCAACGTGCTCGTCAACACCGTGGGCCCGGCCGTTCGCGGCACGTTCGAGGAGTTGTCCGACGAGCAGTGGCGTCAGGCGGTCGACGACGGTGTGATGGGGATGGTGCACAGCGTCCGATCGGCGCTGCCACTGCTGCGCGCCGCCGAATGGGCGCGGATCGTGAACTTCTCGGCCCACTCCACGCAACGCCAGAGCGTCATCCTGCCGGCCTACACCGCCGCCAAGGCGATGGTGACGAGCGTTTCGAAGAATCTGTCCCTGCTGCTGGCCAAGGACGAGATCATGGTCAACGTGGTCTCACCCGGCAGTATCGCCACCGATGCGCTCCGCGGCTGGGCGGGTTCGGTCGGAGTCGACGGCGACGATCCCTACGCGCTGATGGCGGCCATCGACGAACACTTCGGTCATCCCGCGCATCTGCCGCGCGCCGGGCTACCCGACGAGATCGGTGCAGTGGCCGCGTTTCTCGCGTCCCGGCGCAACTCCTACATGACCGGAGCCAACGTGAACGTCGACGGCGGAAGCGATTTCACGTAATGGCCTCCACGTGGCGGCCACCCTGGGCAGAGGCCGTGTCCACGCCTTGTGGAAAGTACTACCGATAGGTGTACAGTATGAGCATTCAGTCAGTCGCTGACACGTCCGGGGAGGTCGACTTGGCCGGCGCATCCGACGTCGTGCGCTACGAGGTTCGCGACAGCGGCGTGGCGGTGGTGACACTCAACCGGCCCGAGCGGATGAACGCCTGGGGTGGTGGGCTGGCCGCCGGCTTCTACCGCGCGCTCGACGCCGCTGAGGCCGACCCCGCCGTCCGCGTCATCGTGCTGACCGGCAGCGGCCGTGCGTTCTGCGCCGGCGCCGACATGGGTGACCTGTCGTCGATGGAGAGTGCGACCACCGACGGTGACACCGACGTGAGCGAGCTGGTCGGCGAACGCCACCCCCATTTCGTAACCTCGCTGCGCAAACCCCTCATCGCCGCGATCAACGGCGCGTGCGCCGGCATCGGACTCACCCAGGCGTTGATGTGCGACGTCCGGTTCGCCGCTGCCGGAGCGAAGTTCACCACCTCGTTCGCGCGCCGCGGGCTGATCGCCGAATACGGGATCTCCTGGATCCTGCCGCGGGTCGTGGGTTGGGGCACGGCGCTGGATCTGTTGTTGAGCGGACGGGTGTTCCTCGCCGAAGAGGCCTTCGAACTCGGGATGGTCAACGACGTCGTCCCGCCCGAGGAACTGATGCCGCGAGCGCTGGCGTACGCGGAGGACATCGCCGCGAACTGTTCGCCCAGCGCATTGGCGGTGATCAAGGAACAGCTCTACGGCGACGCCATGAGCGGCGTGGTGGAGACGAGCGCGCGCGCCGAGCAGTTGATGCACGAATCCATGCGCCGGCCCGACTTCATCGAAGGCATCACCGCCTTCTTCGAGAAGCGGTCGCCCGACTTTCCGCCGCTCGGCGCGGTGAGCGTGAACGAAAGGACCACAGCCCCATGACCCTGGACTACCGGGCGATCGACGTCGACAACCACTACTACGAGCCGATCGACTCGTTCACCCGGCACCTGCCCAAGGAGTTCCGCAGCCGCGGCGTCCAGATGCTCAGCGAGGGTAAACGCACCTTCGCGGTGATGGGCGGCGTGGTCAACCACTTCATCCCCAACCCGACGTTCGACCCGATCATCGAACCCGGCTGCCTGGATCTGCTGTTCCGTGGCGAGATCCCCGAGGGTGTCGATCCGGCGTCGCTGATGAAGGTCGACCGGCTCGCCGACCATCCCGAGTACCAGAACCGTGACGCCCGCGTGAAGATCCTCGACCAGCAGAACCTCGAGACGGTGTTCATGCTGCCGACCTTCGCCTGCGGCGTGGAAGAGGGCCTCAAGCACGACATCCCGGCCACCATGGCGTCGGTTCACGCCTTCAACCTGTGGCTCGACGAGGACTGGGGTTTCGACCGCCCCGACCATCGCATCCTGTCCGCGCCGATCATCTCACTGGCCGACGTGCAACAGGCGGTCGAGGAGGTCGAGTTCGTCCTGAGCCGCGGCGCCAAGATCGTGTGCGTGCGGCCCGCGCCGGTACCCGGTGAGGTCCGGCCCCGCTCGCTGGGCGATCCCGTGCACGATCCGGTGTGGGCGCGGCTGGCCGAGGCCGGTGTTCCGGTGGTCTTCCACCTGTCCGATTCCGGTTACATGGCCATCCCCGCGCTGTGGGGCGGCAGCGCTGTCTTCAAGGGCTTCGGCCGGCGCGATCCGCTCGACATGGTGATCATGGACGACCGGGCCATCCACGATTCGATCGCCTCGATGATCGTGCACCAGGTTTTCACCCGGCACCCGAAACTCAAAGTGGCCAGCATCGAGAACGGGTCGTATTTCGTCTACCGGCTGATCAAGCGGCTCAAGAAGTCCGCCAACAATGCGCCGTACCACTACCGGGAGGACCCCATCGAGCAGCTGCGAAACAACGTGTGGATCGCGCCGTACTACGAGGACGACGTGAAACTGCTGGCCGCGACCATCGGCGTGGACAAGATCCTGTTCGGATCCGACTGGCCGCACGGTGAGGGTTTGGCCGATCCGACGTCGTTCACCGCCGACATCCCGCAGTTCCCCGAGTTCAGCCACGAGGACACCCGAAAAGTCATGCGGGACAACGCCTTGACGTTACTCGGCGCGCACGTCCCCGCGAACGCCTGACCGATGGGGGAGTGGACGATAGGCGCGGTCGTCGACGCAGTCGCCGACGCGGTGCCGGACCGGCTGATGACCGTCTGCGGGGACCGTCGCAGCACCTATCGGCAGACTGCCGAACGCACCCGTCTCTTCGCGAACTTCCTGTGCGTCAAAGGTATCGGCGCGCACCGGGAGCGTGACACCCTCGACGGGTGGCAGTGCGGACAGGACCGCGTCGCCCTGATCATGCACAACGATCTGTACCCCGACATGGTCATCGGATCCCTCAAGGCGCGGGCCGTGCCGGTCAACGTGAACTTCAATTACACCCCGCGCGAGGTCGACGAACTGTTGACTTATCTGCGGCCGCGCGCGGTCGTCTACCACCGGTCCCTGGGCGCGAAGTTCGCCGACGTGCTGCCCCGCGACGGGGTGGAGTTGATGATCTCCATCGACGACGGTAGCGGCGCACCGGAGTTGACGGGCGCCGTCACACTGGACGATGCGCTGGCCTCGGGCGACGTCGATCAGCCGATCACCCCGTCACCGGACGACGTCATGATGATCTGCACCGGTGGTACGACCGGCAGGCCCAAGGGCGTCATGTGGCGCCAGTCCGATACCTACGTGGTCTCGATGAACGGCGCCGACCACGAATCGGTCACCGACATCCACGACAGGGTGCAACATGCCGGGCCGCCGTGGTTCGCGGTGTCCCCGCTGATGCACGCGGCCGGGATGTGGACCGCGTTCGCCGCGCTGCTCAACGGTCAGACGGTGATCCTGTACGACAAGCCGACACTCGACCCCGCCGCGGTGCTCGCCACCGCAGAGCGCGAGAAGGTCGGCCTGATGACCATGGTCGGCGACGCGTATGCCGGACCGTTGATCGACGAGATGCGCCGCCGTCCCTACGATCTGACGTCGTTGTTCGCCATCGGGACCGGCGGGGCGGCCACCAATCAGCGCCACCAGGACGCGCTCCTGGAGCTGCTGCCGCAGATCACGCTGATCAACGGCTACGGCTCCTCGGAAACCGGGAACATGGCGTTCGGGCGCAGTCTGCGCGACGACCGCAAAGACACCTTCGAACGGCGCGACGGCGTGGTGGTCCTGTCCGAGGACCGCACCCGAATCCTGGCACCGGGCGACGACGAGATCGGCTGGGTCGCCCGGGAGGGCCGAATTCCGCTGGGCTACTACGACGATGCCGAGGCGACGCGGCGGACGTTTCCCGAGGTCGACGGCAGACGAGTGGTGATCTCGGGCGACCGGGCCGCCCTCGAGGCCGACGGCACCCTCCGGCTGTACGGCCGCGATTCGCTCGTCATCAACACCGGTGGCGAGAAGGTGTTCGTCGAGGAGGTCGAGGAAGTGCTGCGCGCCCACGAGGGCGTGGCCGACGCACTGGTGGTCGGACGCGACAGCGACCGCTGGGGTCAGGAGATCGTCGCACTGATCCAGAGACAGCCCGGCGCTGCCGTCGAACCGGAGGCGCTGCTGCGGGCGTGCACGGCCGAGCTGGCGCGGTTCAAAGCGCCCAAGGAGATCATCTTCGTCGACGCGGTCCGGCGGTTGGGCAACGGTAAGGCCGACTACCGTTGGGCGAGAACACAGGTGACGCAGCACGCGGACCTGGCGGTCCAACCGTGACCCGGCCGGTGCTGGACTGCCTGGTCAACGTGCACTTCGGGGAGACGGCCAACCAGCCCGAGTTCATGCTCAAAGTCCGCGACGACTACTTCAAGGGCCCCAAGTCACTCTACGACCCCGTCGAACTCCCCGAACTGCTCGACGAGATGGACCGTCACGGCGTGGTCAAGGCGATCCTGATGGACAATCTCACCAAACCGTCGGTGACCGCGCGCAAATTCGTCGAGGAGCGCCCGGACCGGTTCGCCCTGGCGATCGGCGGGGTCAACCTGCTGCGCCCGGTTCCGGCGCTGCGGGAACTCGCCGCCGTGCAGCGGGATCTCCCGCTCGCCTATACCGTTGTCGGGCCCAGCTTTTGGGGTGACGGACAGTATCCGCCCAGCGACGCCGTCTACTATCCGCTGTACGCCAAGTGCGCGGAACTGGAGTTGCCGCTGTGTGTCAACACCGGCATCCCCGGACCGCCGATCCCCGGCGAGGTGCAGCACCCCATCCACCTGGACCGGGTGTGCGTGCGCTTCCCCGAACTGAAACTGTGCATGATCCACGGCGCCGACCCGTGGTGGGACGTCGCGATCCGGATGCTGCTGAAATACCGCAACCTGCGGCTGATGACGTCGGCCTGGTCACCGAAGCGGTTGCCGGACAGCCTGCTGCACTTCATGCGCACTCGTGGCAGCGAGAAGGTCATCTTCGCCTCCGACTGGCCGGTGCTGCGCCAGAGCCGAGTCGTCCCCGAGGCGCTGGCATTGGACCTGCCGCCCGACGTACTCGACAACTACCTCCACCACAACGCCGCGGAGTTCTTCTTCGGCAGACCCCGCGAGGAGAATTGACATGGACCGTTACGAACTGCGTCGGCAGGACTACAGCCTCACCGACGACCATCAGGCGGTGCAGGAGGCGTACCGGCAGTTCTTCAAGACCCACAGCCCGATCGACACCGTGCGCGCCGCCGAGGCATCGGGCTTCGACAAGAATCTCTGGGAACGGTTGTGCGCCATGGGTGCGACGTCGATGGCGCTGCCCGAGGACGTCGGCGGTGACGGCGCCACCCTGGTCGACCTGACGTTGGTCGCCGAGGAAGCGGGCCGCTACCTCGCGCCCGTGCCGTGGATCGACCACATCTGCGCGGCCCGGCTGTTGGCCAGGTTGGGTGCGCTGGGCCCCGACTCGGCCGGGGTCGTCGACGGAACCACCATCGTGAGTTTCGACGCCCGTCAGGAGGACCGGCCGGGTGCCCGGCTCGTGCCGTCCGCATCGATCGCCGACGCCGTGGTGCTGCGCGACGGTGACGAGGTGGTGCAGCTGACTTTCGACACCAGGCCCGCTCGCGTCGACAACATCGGCAAGCTCCCGATGGCGTGGGTGGACCCCGCCGCCGCAGACGGCCGCACCGTGCTCGGTACCGGACCCGAGGCGCTGGCAGCCCATCAGCGGGCCCTCGACGAGTGGCGCATCCTCACCGCCGCGGCGCTCGTCGGGCTGGTCGAGGAGACGATGACCATCGCGGTGGAGTTCGCCAAGAGCCGCTACACCCTCGGCGTGCCCATCGCCACGCTGCAGGGCATCTCGCATCCGCTGGCCAACATCGCCATCACCGTGCAGGGCGGCCGCGGCCTGGCCCGGCGGGCGGCCTGGTACGGCGACAACGAACCCGATGAACGGCCCGAACTCGCACCGTCGGCGTTCGTGTTCATGGCTGAGGAAGCGCCCCGCGCCGCGACGATGGCCGTGCACGTCCAGGGCGGGTTGGGGGTGTCGGCTGAGGCTGCGGCCACCGCGTATCTGGTGCGGGCGCGGGGGTGGGCGCTGGCTGGCGGTGACCCCGGCATCAGCACCCAGCGCATCGCCCGTCTCGTCGCCGCCCGTGAGACCGGCCACGCCGCAGCCGGCACGGTCTGAGAGGAACTGCAATGGATTTCGCACGCGTCGCCCTGTCCGACGACGACCGCCGGTTCCGCGACGAGGTCCGCGCGTTTCTGGCCGACCTCGTCACCGAAGACGTCCTGCGGCGCGATCGCGAGACCGGGGACAACTTCGACGAGGGAGTGCACCTGGCGTTGGGTGCGGCCGGCTACCTCGAACGGGAGTGGAAGCCGGAGCCCGACGGCGGGTTCAGCCGGGTGCGGCGCCGGATCTGGGAGCTGGAGAAGCGCCGCGCGCACGTGCCCTGGGTGACCTGGGGCACCACCTCGATGGTGGCCCGATCGGTGGCCAAGTTCGCCCAGCCCGACGTCGTCGACGAGGTGCTGCCGAAAGTCTTCAGCGGTCACGTGAGGCTCTGCCTGGGCTACACCGAACCTGAGGGCGGCTCCGACATCGCCACCTGTAAGACCCGGGCGGTGCGGGACGGGGACGGGTCGACGTGGGTGATCAACGGCTCGAAGATGTTCACCACCGGCGCGCACAACTGCCAGTACGTCTTCCTGATCACCAACACCGATCCCGACGCGCCCAAGCACCAGAGCCTGACCATGTTCCTGGTGCCGCTGGACTCCGACGGTATCGAGATCCAGGGTGTCCGCACCGTCGACGGCGACCGCACCAACATCGTCTACTACAGCGACGTCCGCGTCGACGATCGCTACCGGCTCGGTGAGGTCAACGGCGGCTGGACCGTGCTGCGCGAACCGCTGAACGCCGAACACGGCGCGGTCGAGGCGAGTGACGATGGACTGCAGGATGTTTCGATCATGATGCATCAGGGTGGTTTCCTGGTCGCGGCGTGTGACCGCGCCGCCGCGGTGGTGGGCGACCCGGACGCCGGTGGTCATCGCGCAATCGACGACGGGGCGGTGGCTCACCGGTTGGGCCGCTCGATCGCCCGCACGGAGGTCGCGATCAGCACCCCGAACATCTTCGGACGCGTCGCGCTCGCCCAGACGATGCGCGACGTGTCCCCGGATCTGATGGATCTGCTCGGGTCGGCCTCGGCGCTGCCGATGGGCACCGACGGCGCCGTAGACGACGGGGCGGCGGAGTACGTGTACCGCTTCGCGCCGCTGGTCGGTATCTACGGCGGCACCCTGGAGGTGTTCCGCAACATGATCGGCCAGTACGTGCTCGGGCTCGGCAAGCCGAACTATGCGCCGCCAATCAGGAAGGCGTCCTGACGCGCACGCTCGCCTTCCGCGAACGTGCGCGTCTGTCCGCGACACGCCGCTGATCGACGTACTTTTGCGCACGCTCGCGCGCCGGCGGCTTCGACGTCGCGCCAGAACGGGCCGAACTCAGGTAGTGCGGGTGAGTGTGGACGTCATGGTGGATCCTCCTGGCTCACGCTGGTGGGCGGGCGCGGAAATTGGAATTCGCCACGGCCGTCGACATCGCTGCGCCGATCGGGCCGTCGGCGTCGAACAGGCTCGCGGTGCCGGTCGCCACACCCGCGTCGCTGTAGTGGGTCAGCGCCGCCAGTCCGATGAACGGTCCGGACGGCAGTCGGCTCAAAGTCAGCGTGTAGTCGGCGTTGATGAAAGCCAGCCCCGCGGTGCTGAAGTTCGACATGGAACTGGTGACGTCGGCGGCCATCGCGGCCCGGACGAACGGCGTCGGCACCTCGCCGGAGACCAGGTCGCGAATCTCCCGCAGCCAGGCAAAGCGTGGTCCGTCATGCTGCCACGGCAAGCGGTCGCTGCCGTCGGGCCGCGCGCCGTAGGGCCTGATGAACATGGGCACGGTGTCGTCGACGTGCGCGGGTTCGCAGGGTATCGGTGGCATGTCGACCGGGGTCGTCCACACCCGGCCCTCGGGCTGGGCACCCCGCCGCAGGTACAGCGCCGACGCGCGGGCGACCAGATCGCCGTCTTGGGTCATGACGGCGTCGACGGACCGCATCCGTCGGCCGCTGCGGACCACCGACGCATCCACCCGTACCGGAGCCGTCGCCACGCGGCGCAGGATCTCGACCGTCAATCGGGCGGGGTGCAGATCGTCCTCCGGGACGTGGTGTTCGAGGCAGCGCGCGAGCAGGCCGCCGATCACCTGCCCGCCGAGCGTGGGGCCCCACCCGCCGTGGGCCACCTCCGAGGGTTGGAAGCCGTCGTCCTGGCGGACGAAGAACGGGGTCGGCACGGCCGAACTCATGTGGTCAGCACGGTCGCGCCCGCGGTTCCCGGGGCGCCGTAGAGCTGCGCGAAACCCACTTTCGGCGACCCGGGCACCTGACGGTCACCGGCTTCACCGCGCAACTGGCGGACCAACTCGTGGATCTGCCGGAGCCCGGACGCGCCGATCGGTTCACCGTTGGCGATCAGGCCGCCGTCGGTGTTGACCGGCAGCGGGCCACCGATCTCGGTGGCGCCGTCAGCCAGCATCCGCTCCTGGTCGCCGTCGGCGCAGAAGCCGCATTCGGCCATGTGGATGATCTCGGCCCCGGCGTCGGTGTCCTGCAGCTGCACCACGTCGACGTCAGCGGGACTCACCCCGGCCCGTTCGAACGCCGCGCGTGCCGCGTAGACGGTGGGGGAGACGTCCTCGTCGACCGGAGCGAATGTGGTGTTGACCTCGTAGGCGCCGTAGCTGCGGGTGCGGACCTCGACGGCTCGCAGATACACCGGCTTGGCGGTGTAGCGGTGCGCGATGTCAGCCCGGCACATCACCACCGCGGCCGCGCCCTCGTCGGGAGCGCAGAACATGTACTGGGTCAGCGGATAGTTGAGCATGGCCGAGTTGAGGATCTGCTCCTCGGGGATCGGCTTGCGGCGGAACGCGTTCGGGTTCAGCGCACCGTTGCGGAAGTTCTTGGCGGCCACTTTGGCCAGTGTCTGCTGCGAGATTCCGTGATCGTGCAGATAGCGGTTGGCCTTCATCCCGAAGAACTGTGTGGTGAGGTACTGCCCGTTCTCGGCGTACCAGGACGGCATCCCGACCAGCGCGGGATCCTCGGTGAACGCGCCGCGCGGATGTTTGTCCAGCCCGACGGCGATCCCGATCTCGTAGTCGCCCAACCGGATCCCGTCGGCGCACGCCTTCGCGGCGCTGGCCGCGGTCGCGCAGGCGTTGAACACGTTGGTGAACGGGATTCCAGAGAGGCCGACCATGCCGACGATCGCGTCCGGGTTGGCGACCGTCCAGCTGCCGCCCGCGGCGGCCTGGATGTCCTTCCACTCGACGCCCGCGTCGGCGACCGCGGCGAAGATCGCGTCCACACCCATCTGCATCGCCGACTTGCCCTCGAACCGGCCGAACGGGTGCAGGCCGACACCGATGATCGCGACGTCGTGGGTCATGAGCGAGAACCTCCGCGATCTCAAGCGATGTGCCGGGGTAACTGTAAGACTTACAGTATCTTATCCGAATGACGGTCTCGGGCGTTGAGCACAAGGTGACGTTCTGCCGAATCTGCGAGCCGCTGTGCGGCATGATCGCCACCGTCGAGGACGGCCGCCTGGTGGCGTTGCGACCGGACCGGGACCATCCGCTGTCGGCGGGTTTCGCCTGCCAGAAGGGCATCGCGTTCACCGAGGTGGTCAACGACCCCGATCGGGTCACGGTGCCGCTGCGCCGCCGCGCCGACGGCGGCTTCGACCCGGTCAGCTGGGACGAGGCGCTGTCCGATATCGCCGCGCGCATCACCGACATCCATGGCAGGCACGGATCGGGCGCATTCGGTTGGTACATGGGCAATCCCGCCGCGTTCAGCTACTCGCACCTCTTCGGCGTCATGGCGTTCATCAAGGGGATCGGCGGTGAGAGCCACTTCTTCACGTCGTCGACGCAGGACACCAGCAGCCGGCTGCTGGCCAGTCAGTTCCTGTACGGGTCGCCGATGAGCGTGCCCATCCCCGATGTGAACCGCGTGGATCTACTGGTGCTGATGGGCGCGAATCCGGTGGTGTCGCACGGCAGCTTCCTGACCGCGCCACGTCTCAAAGACCGCCTGCACGACATCGTCCGGCGCGGCGGCCGGGTCGTGGTGATCGATCCGCGCCGGTCGGAGACCGCGGCCCGGTTCGACTGGCTCGGCATCAACGCCGACGCCGACGCCCACCTGCTGCTGTCGCTGCTGCAGGTGATGTTCGCCGAGGACCTCGTCGACCGCGCCGCGGTCGCCCGGCAGGCCGACGGGCTGGACTGGCTGCGCGCACAGAGCGGCGCCTTCACCCCGGAGGACACGCAGCAGCACACCGGTGTCGACCCCGACACCGTGCGGGCCCTGGCGCGGGAGCTGGCGACCACACCGCGCGCCGCGGTGTACGGCCGGCTCGGCACGTGCGTCGGGCGCAACGGAACCCTGACCTCCTTCCTCATCGATGCGGTGAACCTGGTCGCAGGCAACCTCGACCGGCCCGGGGGAAGCGTGTTCAGCACGCTCGGGGTCCCGGGACAGCGCTGGGCGATGATGCCCGCCGCCGCGTACCTGCGCCGCGCCTACGCCCGCAAGCGCACCCGGGTCGGCGGATTCCGCGCCGTCATCGCCGCCGAACCCGCCGCACTGATGGCCAAGGAGATCACCATGCCCGGCCGGCGCCGGGTCAGGGCGCTGTTCGTGAGCGCGGGCAACCCCGTGCTGTCGGTGCCCAACGGCGACGAGTTGGAGGCCGCGGCGGCGGACCTCGAGCTGATGGTCGCGCTCGATCTCTACGTCAACGAGACCAACGCGCACTGCGATTACGTGCTACCGGTGACCACCATGTACGAACGCGACGACTTCGCCGTGACGTTCCAGACCTTCCAGGCCACGCCGTTCCGGCAGGCGACCCAGGCGGTCAGCGCGCCGGTCGGACAGGTCCGCACCGAGTGGGAGATCATCGCGGAGCTGATCGCCCGGACGACGGTGCGCACCCCGGTGTTCACCGCGTTGCGGGCGGCGGGTGCGCTCGCCAGGCGTCGGGGTCGCCGACTGACCGCGCGCCCGATGGTCGACGGCATGATCCGGATGGCCCAGGGCGGGAACCTGTTCGGACTGCGCCGTGACGGTCTGACGTTCCGGCGGCTCACCGATCGGCATCCGCACGGGATCGTTGTGGCCGAACACGTGCGTACCGGCGTGCTCTCCCAGGTGGTCGCCTACCGGCAGGGCCGAATCCGGCTCGCCCACGACGACATCGCCGGTGAGATCGCCGCGCTGGCCCGGCGGTCCGTGCCGGCGGGATACCCGTTGCGTCTCATCGGGATCCGCGAGGCTCGGTCGGAGAACTCCTGGATGCACAACGCGCCGCTGCTGATGCGCGGCGACCGGACCCAACGTGCGCTCATGCACACCGAGGACGCGTCCGAGCGGCGGATCGCCGACGGCGACGTCGTCCGCGTGCGGTCGGCACACGGCCGCATCGACCTGCCGGTCACGCTGACCACCGACATCGTCCGCGGCGCCGTCGCGGTCCCGCACGGGTGGGGTCACCGTGGCACCGGCCGCTGGCGGCTCGCCAACGCCGCAGGAGGGGCCAACGTCAACCGGCTGATGTCCAGCGAGCCGGCCGACGTCGAGGCGCTGGCCGGGATGTCCTGGCTGACCGGGGTTCCCGTCGAGGTGGAGCCGGCGGGTTAACCGATCGCGCCGGCGTCCTTGAGTTCGTTGATGCGGTCCCAGTCCACGCCGAGCTCCATCAGGATGAGCTCGGTGTGTTCCGAGGCCTGCGGGGCCCTGGTGGTCTCGAGCGGTTCGTGGTTGAACTGGACCGGCCCCCGGACGACGCGGAACGGCGCCCCGCCGTCGCCCGCCTCCACCTCGACGATCATGTCGTTGGCGATGGCCTGTTCATCGGTGTTCAGGTCGACCAGGCTCTGGAACGGCGCCCACTGACCCCGCATCGTCTTCAGGTGGCTCCGCCAGTACTCGAACGGTTTGCTGCGGATCGATGCGGCGATGAGTTCTGCTGCTGCCGAGGCATTCTCGATGAGCGGCATGACCTCGGAGAAGCGCGGGTCGTCGGCCAGCTCGGGCAACCCGAGGTGCTCGAACGCATCGCGGATGTATCCCGTCGGGCTCACGATGCACAGGTTGATCGTGCCGCCGTCGGAAGTCTCGTAGTTCGCCATGAACGGGTTGACCGACGGGCCGGTCGAATTGGGCATCAGTGAGCGCATCGTCTCCCCGGTCTCCATGCCCTGGGTGACGCTGGCGCCCGCCGCCCACCATGCGGTGCTCAGCAGTGAGACGTCGATTTCGAGGGCCTCGCCGGTGCGCGCGCGGTGGAACAGCGCCGCGGAGATGCCCCCTGCGATGTTCATGCCGCCGATCGAGTCGCCGAACGCGGGGATCCCCTGGGAGAGTGCGCCGCCGAGCTCCTCCGGCGTCAGAGCGTGGCCGACGCCGCTGCGCGTCCAGAACGCGGTGCCGTCGAATCCGCCGGTGTCCCGCTCGGGACCCTTGTCGCCGTAAGCGCTGCCTCTTGCGTAGATGATGTCCGGGTTGACCGCGCGGATGTGCTCGACGTCGAATTCGTTCTTCTGGCGCTGCGCGGGCATGTAATTGGTAAGGAACACATCGGCGGTCTTGGCGATCTCGTAGAGCACCTCGCGGCCGCCGTCGGTCGACACGTCGATACCGATGCTGCGCTTACCCCGGTTGGGATGCTCGATCAGGGGGTGACGGTTCGGGTCGAGCTGGAACCCGCCCATGTTGACGAATCCCCGCTGGGTGTCGCCGCGCACCGGATGCTCGACCTTGATCACATCGGCGCCCCAGTCGGCGAGGATGGCGCCCGCTGCCGGTACGAACGTGAACTGGGCGACCTCGAGGACCCGGACGCCCTCCATCACCTTGACCAATGCGGGTCCTCCTGATTCGGCGGGTTTACACGTTGGTTCCAGACTGTCACGTCCCACCCTCGTTTCGATAGCCCCGGATTCCAGCGCATTTTCTACTGTAATGTTTACGGTTGTCATACCGGTATTCGCAGGAGGTGCGCGTGGGCCATGCGGTCGCAGGGTCGGCGCCCAGCGTCGACATGGGTCGCCGCGCCGCGGCGCGTGCCGAGACGCGACTGCTGATCGACGGTGAGCTGACGGCGGCTGAGTCGGGGCAGGAGTTCGACAACCTGAGCCCGGCCACCGGCCGGCTCCTCGGGTCCACCGCCGCCGCGGGGGCTGCGGATATGGAGCGCGCGATCGGCGCGGCGCGGCGGGCCTTCGACGTCTCCGCATGGTCCGGCGACCGCGCACTGCGCAAACGCTGTCTGGACCAGCTGCAGGAGGCGCTCGAATCCGAACGCGACCTGTTGCGCGAGGAGCTCATCGCCGAGGTCGGCTGCCCCGAGATGACCATCGCCACCGCGCAACTCGACTGGCCGCTGGCTGGTGCGCTGCGCTATCCCACCGGTCTCATCGACACGTTCGAATGGGAACGGATGCTCGACGGCGGCGGGCTGTTCGGTGAGCGCAACGTGCGCACGGTGGTCAAGGAACCGGTCGGTGTGGTCGCGGCGATCACGCCGTCGAACTTCCCGATCGAGGTCATCCTCAACAAGTTGGGGCCGGCGCTGGCCGCGGGCAACACCGTCGTGCTCAAACCGGATCCGAACACCCCCTGGAACGCCACCCGCCTGGGCCGACTCGTCGCCGAGCGCACCGATATCCCGGCCGGTGTGGTCAACGTCGTCCCCACCCCCGACAACGCCGTGGCCGAGCTGCTGGCCACCGACCCCCGGGTGGACATGGTGTCCTTCACCGGATCCACCGCCGTCGGCAAGCTGCTGATGCGCCAGGGCGCGGAGACGATGAAGCGGACGTTCCTGGAACTGGGTGGCAAATCGGCGCTCATCGTCACCGACGGCGTCGACCAGGCCAAGATCCTGCCCGCCGCTGCCGCCGTCTGCGTCCACGCCGGTCAGGCCTGCGCGGCGACCACCCGGTTGTTGGTGCACCGGTCGCTCTATGACGTCACCGTCGCCGGCGTCACCGACATGTTCGCCATGCTGCCCGTCGGCGATCCGGCGCTGCCCGCGACCCTGGTGGGACCGCTCATCAGCGCCGCGCAGAAAGACCGGGTGCTCACCGTCGTCGAGGAGGCACGCCGGGACGGAGCGGAGATCACCTGCGGTGGAACCCCATTCGACGAGCTACCGGACGTGCTGCGCGGTGGGCACTTCGTGGCACCGACCGTGGTGGCCGGCGTCGACAGCGCCGCGGCCATCGCCCAGCGGGAGATCTTCGGACCGGTGCTGGTGGTGCTGCCGTTCGACGACGACGACGATGCGGTGCGTATCGCCAACGACTCTGCCTTCGGACTCGCCGGTGCGGTGATGGCGCCGAACACCGAACGGGGGATGGCCATCGCGCGGCGCATCCGCACCGGGGCGGTGGGCGTCAACGGCGGGATGTACTACGGCGCCGACGCGCCGTTCGGCGGATACAAGAACTCGGGTGTCGGACGGCAGTGCGGTATCGAGGGATTCGCGCAGTACCTGGAGACCAAGACGATCGGCTGCCGGTTGCCACGGCATCGCTGACAGTTACGGCAGCGCGCGGAACGTCACCGGCAGCTGTTTGGGGGAGCGGAAGGGCTGACCCCAGATGTGCGGATCCTGGTCGGTGCACAGCGTGATGTCGGTGAGCCGGTCGAGCAGGGATTCGAGCGCGACTCGGGTCTCCATCCGCGCCAGGTGTAGCCCCATACACGTGTGCTCACCGGCGGCGAACGTGATGTGGGGGATCCGCTCGCGGAAGATGTCGAACTGCTCGGACCGCTCCCACCGGCCCTCGTCGCGGTTGGCCGATCCGATGCAGACGTCGATCACCGAACCGGCGGGGATCGGCACCCCCTCGAGTTCGGTGTCTGCGGTGGCGCAGCGCTGCACGGTGGTCAGCGGTGTCTCGTACCGCAGCCCCTCCTCGATGGCCGCCGGGATCAACGTGTGGTCGGCCTGTACGGCCCGGAACTGCTCCGGGTGGCTCAACAGGAGGAACAGCAGATTTCCCGAGGACCGGTAGGTGGTCTCCAGACCCGCAGGCAGGAGCAACCGCAGGAACGAGTAGATGGCTTCGTCGCTGAGCTTCTCCCCGTCGATCTCGGCGGTCACCAGATCGCCGATGATGTCCTCGGTCGGCCGGGACCGGCGCAGGTCGATCTGCTGGAGGAAGTAGTCCTTGAGCGCCGACGACGCCTCGAACGCCCGCTTCCACTTGACGGTGTAGCTGATGAGTTCCACCGCACGGGCGCGGAACCAGGGTAGGTCCTCCTCCGGCAGGCCCAGCAGCCGGGAAATGACGCGGGTGGGGAACTCGAAGGTGAAATCGGAGATGAGGTCTGCGGTGCCGGCTTCGGCGATGTCGTCGATCAGCTCCTGGCAGATCGGGCGCACGATCTCCGGCTCCCAACGCAGCAGCGATCGGGACTTGAACGCTGCGGACACCAGATTGCGGTGTGCGCGATGCGGTTTGCCCTCCATCGCCAGAATCGTCGGTCCGATGAACAGTCCGATGGTGCTGTCATAGATCGAGGAGTCGAACAGCCGGTTGTCCCGGAAGACCCGGTTGACCGCGTTGAACGACACGGCGGCGTAGAGGTTGTCGGGTTTGAGATCCTCCGGGGTCTTCGACCAGTCCATGACCGATCCCTTGAACACGCCCGAATCCCGGCGCCGCGCGGCGAACATCGGGTACGGGTCGCGCAGCAGGTCGGCGGAACGGTCGACGTCTTCCACGGGGCTATTCACAGCTGACTCCAGCGGATCGATGGGGCGCAGTGAGCCTACATGACATTACTGTAATTGTTACAGTAGATGCGTTCATCAACCATCGACGAGGAGCCGCCGTGGCGACGATGGCAGCCGTTCTGGACGGTCAGCGACGCGCGTTCATCGCCGAAGGTCCGCCGGACGCCGACGTCCGGCGCCACCGCATCGACCGGCTGCTGGCGATGGTGCTCGACAACACCGCCGCCTTCGTCGACGCCACCGCCGCCGACTACGGTTCACGCTCCCGTTCAGCCGCGCTGTTCGCGGAGATCCTCGGCATGATCTCGGTCATCGAACACACCAGAGCCCATGTGCCGCAGTGGATGCGCACCACCCACCTGATGCGTGCCGCGCGCCTGGTCGGCCTGCGTGCAGAGGTGCAATCCGCACCCCTGGGCGTGGTCGGCGTGATCGGACCGTGGAACTTCCCGGTCAATCTCACCGTGCTGCCCGCCTGTACGGCGTTCGCCGCGGGTAACCGGGTGATGATCAAGATGTCCGAGATCACCTCGCACACCGCGGAAATGATGCAGCAGACCGTACCGCGGTACTTCGACAGCACCGAACTGGCCGTCGTCACCGGTGGGCCCGACGTGGCAGCGGAGTTCGCCGGGCTGCCCTTCGACCATCTGTTCTTCACCGGGTCACCGTCGGTTGGTGCGAAGGTCCAGCGGGCGGCCGCGGAGCATCTCGTGCCGGTGACCCTCGAACTCGGCGGCAAGAACCCGGTCGTCGTGGCGCCGGGTGCCGATCTGCAGCGTGCCGCGACGCGGATCGCGCAGGCCCGTATGGTCAACGGCGGTCAGGTCTGCGTCTGCCCGGACTACGTCTTCGTACCCGAGGACAGTGTGCGGCCCTTCGTCGAGACGGCCGAGCGGACCCTGCACGCGATGTTCCCGACCATCATCGCCAACGGAGACTACTGCTCATCAGTCGACCAGGCGAACTTCGAGCGGGTCGTGCGGTTGATCGAGGACGCGAGAACGTCAGGCGCGCAGGTGCGTTCGGTGGTGCCAGACGGGGAGACGCTGCCCGATCCGGTCTCTCGCAAGATCGCGCCCACGCTGATCTGCGGTGTCGACGACACGATGCGCGTCGCCGAGGAGGAGGTCTTCGGACCGGTGCTGGCGGTGCGGGGATACCGCCGGCTGAGCGAGATCATCGAGCATCTCGACGCCAGACCGTCACCGCTGGTGACCTACTGGTACGGACCCGACGACGCCGACTTCCGCCACTTTGTGCGGCACACCCGCAGTGGGGGCGTGGCGCGCAACGACTTCGCCGCGCACATGATCCCGTCGGCGGCGCCGTTCGGGGGTGTAGGCCGCAGCGGTATGGGCGCCTATCACGGCAAAGCCGGGTTCGAGACCTTCAGCCACCAGCGCACGGTGGTCGGCAGCGATCTGCCCTTCAGCATCACCGGCAGCGCGGCGATGCCGTTCACCACGCCGATGCGCATCGGCGCCGATCTGGCGCTGCGCCGGGCGCGCCGCAGGACGCGGCGGCGCCTCAACCGGTTCGGTTGAGCCTCACCGCCATGACGCGATGAGGTCGTCGGTGGTGGTGACCGTGGCCAGCAGCGACAGGCTGTTGTCGATGACCGCCTCACCGTAGTCGGCGGGCACTCCGGCGACCGCGTCGCGCGGCAACACCACGCGGTATCCGGCGTTGACCGCGTCCATCACCAGGCTCGGGATCGCGATGTTGAGCGAGACGCCGACCGCGACGATGGTCGTCACCCCGAGGTTGCGCAGCACCGCGTCGAGGTCGGTACCGCCCATCGGGCCGATGCCGTGTCTGCGGGTCAACACGAGGTCGGAGGGCTCCGGCCCGAACTCCGGCAGCAGGCGGGCGCCGGGACTGCCCGGGGTGATGTCGACGTCGCGGCTGCCGACCGCGAACAGCCGCGCGTTGTGGTTCGAACCCAGGCCGTCGGCCCGCCGCTCGACCAGACAGTGCACCACGTGCGCGCCCGCCGCGCGCGTGACCGGCAGCAGGCGGCCGATGTTGGGCAGTGCGACCCCACGCGCCTCGGCGGCGAGGACCGCCAGCCCGGCGTCGGGTCCGACGACCGCGCCCTGCAGTTCCTGCGTGACCACGGCCGTGCGGCCCGGCTCGACGAGGTCGGCGCGCAGCGGTGTCATACCCGGGCAGGTGCGGTGTCAGGTTTGATGTCGTAGAACTGCTTGGCCCACTTCCGCATGGCCATATAGGGTTTCGCGTCGATCTTGGCAAGCGCCGGATTCTCGATGTACTTCTGGTAGCGCCAGATGTCGAGGTCCTCCCACACCGTGCGCAGGAACCGCTCCTCGACCTTCGTGCGGACCGCCTCGGGCGGCGCATCGGAGGTCTCACCCGGCGGCTTCGGCCACCAGATCGAGTAGAACAGATTCGACACCTCGTCATCGACCGGGGTGCAGGCGAAGATCAACCGGTGATTGGACGAGCCCTCGAACGCGCTGATCGCAAAGCCGAGACCGGAGAAGTGGCTGTGGATGCGCAGCGCCATCTTGGCCGGATCGTCACTGCGGGCGTCGGGCCATCCGGTGAGGAAGCGCCACTCCTCGTCGACGGCCTCCCAGTTCAGGCAGACCGGGGTGACGGTGGCGCCGTGGACGTAGTGGAAATGCGCGCTGTCCGGGCCGTTCTCGGCCACGATCTGCGGATGCACCGGTTCGTTGTCGGCGCGCCGCGAGAACTCCGGATAGGGCCGGTAGTACGCGTTCGCGTCGGTCTCGAACTGCGGGAACTTGTGGAAGATGTCCGGTAGGGGCCACCGCGGTTCGCCCCCTTCGGGGTGATGCCACATGAACACACAGCCGTACTGCTCGCGCACCGGATAGACCCGCAGGCGCAGTCCCCGGTTGGGCCGGTCGGGCTGATAGGGGATGTAGCGGTTGGTGCCGTCGGGACCCCAGCGCCAGCCGTGGAAAGGGCACTCGACGCAGTCGCCGACGACCTTGCCGCCGTGGCCGAGGTGCGCACCCAGGTGTTTGCAGTGGGCTTCCAGCAGATGGAGTTCGTCGTCGGCGTCGCGATATACGACGAGGTCCTCACCGAAGTAGTGGATCGGCACGGTCCGATCTGCCGGGAACTCGGCGGACCACCCGATCATGAACCACCCGGTGACTTTCCAGGTGAACGGAACCTTCACGCCGAAACCTCCCGTGCGCGTCGATCAGCGCCATACGGAGGACATTACAGTATAGATTTCAGCCGATGCGTGAGACGAATGGCGAGAGCGGCCGCCGCCAACGGGCGCTGGTGATGGGCGCCAGCGGCAACGTCGGCGCCGCGGTGGTGCGGCGGTTGGTCGAGGCCGGACACGACGTGCGCGTACTGCTGCGCCGCAGCAGTTCGACACGGGGGATCGACGGCCTGGACGTCGAACGACACTACGGCGACGTCTTCGACACCGCGGCGATCGAGGCCGCGATGGCCGACCGTGATGTCGTGTACTACTGCGTCGTCGACACCCGGGCGCACCTCGCCGACCCGGCGCCGCTGTTCCGGACCAATGTCGACGGCCTGCGCAACGTGCTCGACGTGGCGGTGACCAAACAGCTGCAGCGCTTCGTCTTCCTGAGCACGATCGGCACCATCGCCGTGGATTCCGACGGTGGGCAGGTCGACGAGGACACCCCGTTCAACTGGCACGGCAAGGGTGGGCCCTACATCGAATCACGCCGCCGCGCCGAGGAACTCGTCTTGCGCTACGCCGCCGAGCGGGGACTGCCCGCGGTGGCCATGTGCGTGTCCAATCCGTACGGACCGCCCGACTGGGCGCCGAAACAGGGTGCCATGGTCGCCATGGCCGCCTTCGGCAAGATGCCCTGCTACATCCGGGGCGTCGGATCGGAGGTGGTGGGAATCGACGATGTCGCCGACGCCCTGGTCCGGGCAGCCGAACACGGCCGCAACGGGCAGCGCTACATCGTGTCGGAGCGCTACATGTCGCAGCGGGAGATGTTCACCATCGCCGCAGAGGAGGTCGGGGCGCGGCCGCCCCGCTTCGGGGTGCCGATGACACTGGTCTACGCCGTCGCCGCGCTGACGGGCGCGTCGAACCGATGGCTGCGCACCGACTTCCCGATCAACCTCGTCGCGGCGCGGCTCATCGCGCTTACCTCACCGGCCTCCCACGCCAAGGCGAGCCGGGAGCTCGGCTGGCAACCACGGCCCGCCGCCGAGTCCATCCGTCGGGCGGCTCGCTTCTACGTCGAGCGCCGCGACAACAACGAGAAGGTCATCGATCTGTGACGGCACCCGCGCGGTACGAGGCGTTGGTGGTCGGCGCCGGCTTCTCCGGTCTGTACGCCCTATACCGGTTGCGGGAACTCGGCTTCCGCACCCGGGTGCTCGAGCGGGCCGACGGCGTCGGGGGAACGTGGCTGTTCAACCGCTACCCCGGCGCCCGCTGCGACATCGAGAGTATCGAGTACTCCTACAGCTTCTCCGAGGAGATTCAGCAGGAATGGGTCTGGACGGAGACGATGCCGGCCCAGCCCGAGATCGAGGCCTACCTGAACTTCGTGGCCGACCGGCTCGATCTGCGCCGCGACATCGACTTGGGCGCCGACGTCGTCGCAATGACCTTCGATGCGGACACGGCCGAATGGACCGTCGAGACCGCGGCCGGCGACAGCTACGTCGCGCCCTACGTCGTCGCCGCCACCGGAATCCTCTCCGCCCCGCTGGATCCCGACATCCCGGGAATGGACACGTTCGCTGGGGAGTCGCTGTTCACCAGCCGGTGGCCCCGCGACGGCGTGGATCTCGCCGGCCGGCGCGTCGGGGTGATCGGCACCGGATCGACGGGTGTGCAGCTCATCCCGGTCGTCGCCCGCGACGCCGCCCAGTTGGTGGTCTTCCAGCGCTCACCGGCGTTCACGCTGCCGTGGGAGGTCCGTCGCTTCGCCCCGGGGGAACTCGACGCGCTCAAGGCCCGCTACGCCGAGATCCGGGCTGCGCAGCAGGCGCATCCGGTCGGCGCCGCGCGGCTCAGCGCGTTCTCGGTGCTGCTCGACATGCTGGTCCGTCCACCGCTGCGCACGGCCACCGACGACGAGCGGCGCCGGGCGGTGGAGGAGCACGGGGTGATGGGTGCGCTCAACTGGGGCGACGTCTTCTTCGACATCGAGGCGAACCGGATGGCCACCGCCCTCTACGGACAGGCCGTGGCACAGATCGTCCACGATCCGGACACCGCCGCCGCCCTGGTGCCGAGCCACCCGTTCGCCTGCAAGCGCCCGATCATCGACCAGGGCTACTACGAGACGTTCAACCGGGACAACGTGACACTGGTGGATCTGCGCCGCGGCGCCATCCGCTCGGTCACCCCGACCGGCGTCTCCACCGAACAGGGCGAACACGACCTCGACGTCATCGTTTACGCCACCGGATTCGACGCGATGACAGGCGCGCTCACCCGCATCGACGTCCGCGGCCGGGACGGCACCCTGTTGCGTGACGTGTGGGCCGACCAGGGGCCGGTCGCCTACCTGGGTATCGCCGTCGCCGGCTTCCCCAATCTGTTCACCATCCAGGGTCCCGGCAGTCCCAGTGCGGCAACGAACTTCGTCGCCGCACTGGAACAGCACGTCGAGTGGATCGGCGACTGCCTGGCCCACCTCCGGGCGCACGGACACCGCATGATCGAGGCGCTACCCGGCCCACAGGACGACTGGGTCGACCACACCACCGCGCTCGTCGCGCCGACCGTCCTGGTGCATCCGACCTGCAAATCCTGGTACAACGGCGCGAACGTGCCCGGCAAGAAGCGCAGATACCTCGGGTACACCGCCGGCATCCCCGAATACCGCAGGCGCTGCGACGAAATCGCGGCCGCCGGATATACCGGGTTCGAGCTCACGTGAAGGTGGGCGAACGGTTGTGGCGGATCGGCCGTGACGTCGCGGGCGTGTTACCGCGCACCCATGGTGCCGTGGCGTCGACGGGGGACTGGAACCCGTTGACAGTCGGTGGCGCCCGCGTCTTCGGCGAGGTGCTGCTCGACGAGCTGGCGCTGACCGGGATGACGCTGACGTCTCCGCCGCCCCGGCTCGAACGCACGGTGCCGTCCTGCCGGGCCGCCGCGGCGCAGCTGTCCGCGCGCGGGGTGGCCGGTGCGCACCACGTGCCCGAACCGCTGCGGGTGCGCTCGCTGCAACGACGGCGGTTCGCCGGCACCGACTTCGAGCGGCTGTCGTTCGACCACGATCCGCTGCTGCCGGATGTGTTGTGCGAGGGAGGATGGGGCACGCCTGCCACCGCGGTGGCACACCTGATGCGGACCGTCGGTGAGCGGCGGCCGTGGCTGGTGTGGGTGCACGGCGCCGGTCAGGGCACACCCATGGACCTGGTGGTGTCCCGAGCCCGGCACATCCGCGACCGGCTGGGCGTCAACGTCGCCCTCCCGGTGCAACCGGGATGCGGGATCCGCCGCGCGGCACCGCCGGCGTACCCGACGATGGACCCGTTGAACAACGTCGCCCAGATGATGCGCGCGGTCTCGGAAATCCGTGCCCTGGTGCGCTGGTTGCGACCGCAGGGGTCCGCTCTCGCGGTGGCCGGGGTGTCGATGGGCAGCCCGGTCGCCGGTCTGGTCGCCCATCTCGAGCCTGTCGACGCCGTCGCGCTTTTCACACCCATCTTCGGGCTCAACGCCATGATCGCCGCGCACCTCGGCCGGTGGGGGCCGTCCGTGCGGGAGACCGTGGAGCTGCTGGGTTCCGCTCCGGTGGCAGAGCTGGCGTCGATCGTCGACTACATGTCCGTCGAACCGACCGCACCGCCGCACCGCCGGCTGGTGGTCGGCGCCTGGCAGGACCAGATGGCGCGCCGCGAACCCGCCATCGAGGTGCACCGCACCTGGGGCGGCGAACTGTACTGGCATCCCGGTAGCCATGTCGGGCACCTGTGGGCTCCTGGGGTGCGTGCGGAAACCGACAGGTTTCTGCGGGTGCTGACCGAACCCTCGAACGGAGGAGCGCGATGACTCTCGGTGCAGTGCCGACTCCGCGCGGGGTGGGCGATCTCGACGCGGAGTGGCTCAGCGAGGCGTTCGGCGCCACGGTCGAGACGGTGCAGGCCGAACGGATCGCGGCCGACAGCGGCTTCTCCTCACTGCTGTATCGGCTACACCTCACCGGGACCGGGGTGCCCGACACCGTGATCGCCAAGCTGCCCGCGGAATCCGACGCGAGGGGTGCGATGGACCTGCTCGGCGGTTACCGGCGGGAACTGGCCTACTACCGCGACATCGCGGGACGGGCGCCGATGCCCACGCCGCAGGTGTACCTCGCGCGGATGGCCGACAACGGCGTCGACTTCGTGCTGCTCCTCGAGGATCTCGCCGGGTGGGACAACGCCGACCACCTCGCCGGTCTGTCGCTGGATCGGGTGCGTCTGGTCATCGCGCAGCTGGCCGGTCTGCACGGCTGGTCGGCCGATCCGGCCAACGCCGCTGCGCTGGAACCGTTTCCGAGCCTGGACACCCCGATCGCCCGCGATCTCCTGCTGCCGGTGTTCGCCCCGGGCTGGGAGATCTACCGGGAGCGCAGTGCCACATCGGTGCCGTCCGCGGTGGCCGCGTTCGCGGAAACCTTCGCCGAGCGGGTCGTGACGGCGCTGCCGGCACTCACCGAGCGGAGCATGCTGCTGCACGGCGACATCCGCGCCGACAACCTGTTCTTCGACGGTGAGCGGCTCAAGGTGGTGGATTTTCAGTTCGCCGCGCGAGGTGCCGGTGCCGCCGACATCGCCTATCTCGTCACCCAGGGGCTGCCCAGCGACGTGCGCTCGGGGCGCGACGAGATTCTGGTACGCGAGTACCTGGACCGTGCGGCCGCACACGGGTTGACCGACTACGGCTTCGACGAGGCGTGGCGGCACTACCGGCTGGCCGCTGTGTATCTGATGGTGTTGCCGGTCATCACGCTGAACGGCTGGGACGCCCTGCCGGAGCGATCGCGGCGGCTGGTGCTGACGCTGGTCGACCGGGCTGTGGCCGCCGTCGATGAGATCGGGGCACTGGAGGTGTTCGCATGAGCAGGACCGCCCGCGAGGTCGTCGAGCTGTACAACCTGGTGGTCTGGAATCAGCGGGACTTCGCGCTGGCCGACGAACTGATGGGCTCGACCGTCACCCGCCACGACGTCGGGGAGGTCACCGTGCTCACCCACGAGCAGGCGGTCAACCGGATCGTCGAACACTGGGCGATGTTCGAGTCCATCCGCTTCGACCTCAACCTGGTGGTGGCCGGTGACGACGGTGAGCACGTGGCGATCGTGTACCAGTCGCCGATGACGCTGAAGGACGGCACGGAGATCGCGATCGCCAGCATGGAGGTCTTCCGGGTGGTCGATGGCAGGATCACCGAGGTCTGGAATTGCGGCTACAAACAAGGAGTCTGGGCGTGAACGGTGGGCAGGAGCGCAGCGACGGGGGAATGTCGCGGAAGGTGCTGAACGAACTGGGTTATTACCTGCTGGCCGGGGCCGGCGGTGAGGGCCCGGCGACGTTGGTCGATGAGGCCCGGCGCGGCGAGGAGCTCGGTTTCGGTACCGGATTCATCTCCGAGCGGTGGAACGTCAAAGAGGCGTCCTCGCTGACCGGCGCCGCGCTGGCGGTCACGACGCGGATGCAGATCGCCACCGCGGCAACCAACCACAACACCCGTCACCCACTGATCACCGGATCGTGGGCGACGACGATGCACCGGCTCTCCGGCGGCCGTTTCACGCTGGGGCTGGGTCGCGGCATCGCAGCGATGTACAACGCGTTCGGGGTGCCCGCGGTGACGACCGCGCAGATGGAGGACTTCGCGCAGGTGATGCGCAAGCTGTGGCAGGGGGAGATGATCTTCGGTCACGACGGGCCGATCGGCAAGTACCCGCTGCTGTTCCTCGACCCCGACTTCCGCGAGGACATCCGGTTGGCGATCGTGGCCTTCGGCCCGCAGACCCTCGCGCTGGGTGGCCGGGAGTTCGACGACGTCATCCTGCACACCTACTTCACCCCGGAGACGCTGCAGCGAGCGGTCAAGACCGTCAAGCAGGCCGCCGAACAGGCCGGCCGCGATCCGGCGAGCGTCCGCGTGTGGTCGTGTTTCGCCACCGTCGGCGACCATCTGCCCGAGGAACTCCGGCTGAAGAAGACCGTCGCCCGGCTGGCCACCTACCTGCAGGGTTACGGCGATCTGCTGGTGAACACCAACGGGTGGGATCCGGCTGTGCTGCAACGGTTCCGCGACGATCCGGTGGTGCAGTCGGTGCCCGGCGGAATCGACCACAAGGCCAGCGCCGAACAGATCGAGCACATCGCCACCCTCATCCCGGACGAGTGGCTCGAACCCGCCGCGACCGGATCGCCGCAGCAGTGCGTCGAGAGGGTGCGCAAGGAGTTCGACTACGGCGCCGACGCGGTCATCATGCACGGCGCAACCCCCGACGAACTGGCACCGATCGTCACCGAATACGCGATCTCGGTGTAGTCCGTCGCGCCCAGCGCAACCAACTACACCCAAAATCGCTACGGCATGATGGTTGTGCGGTACACCGGCTCGGCGACCTGCTGGCGACTGAAGATGCCGTGCTGCAGGGCCACCAGTAGCGCGTCGCGCGTCTCCTCCGGGGAGATCAGCTCGTCGAATCCGAGGTGGCCCGCCGACCGGTAGGACGCCTCCAGCTCCATCTTCTTGAGCACCTCGGTGTAGTCCTCGCCGGCGTGGGTGGCGCGGCTCATCGCGGCCGCACTCATCGCGCCCATCGTCGCGCCGGGGTAGGCGAACGTCGCGACCTGATCGTCGAATCCCAGCAGCGACATCACCATCGAGCCGAAGCCGAACGCCTTACGCAGCGTCACATGGAGTTTCAGCGTGGTGGCAGCCGTCTGTGCGGCGAACATCCGTGCTCCGCTGCGCAATACGCCGCTGCGTTCCGACCTGCTCCCGGGCAGCATGCCGGGGTTGTCGGCGAGGAAGACGATCGGCAGGTGGAACGCATCCGCGACGGCGATGAAGTGGGCCGCCTTGTCTGCGGCGTCGGCGTCGATCGATCCGGCGATGACCTGCGGCTGGTTGGCCACCACGGCGACGGGATAGCCGCCGAGATGGGCCAGCGCACAGATGATCGCGGGACCGAACTTCGGCTGCACCTCGAACCAGTCCGGGCGGTCGAACACCACGTCGAGCACGGTGCGCATGTCGTAGATGTGCCGGTTGTCGCGGGAGACGATATCGAGCAGCTCGGGCGTCGGCCGGGGCCCGGCGGTGTCGTCGGCGAGCCGGGTCGGGGGATAGGACCAGGCGCTGGACGGGAAGTACGACAGGTAGTGCCGGATGTGGTCGATCACGGTCTCGTCGTCGTCGGCGTAGTTGTGGACGACGCCGCTGGCCAGCGCCACATCCGGCCCGCCGAGGTCCTCCTTCGAGATGTCCTCTCCGGTGGACTCTTTCACCACCGGCGGGCCTGCGGTGAAGATGGCGCCGCCGGCGCTCATGATCGTGAAGTCGCAGACCGGCGCGACGAGCGCGCCGTGTCCGGCCGACGGGCCGAGTACCGCGGCGACGGTCGGCACCTTGCCCGAGCACCGGGCCTGGGCCAGCAGATCGGTCGGGGTGCGGCCGTAATGCTCACCGCTGGGCCGGAATCCCGCACTCTCCAGCAGCATCACCAGCGGGATCTTGTTGCGCAGAGCGAGTTCCGCGAGCCGGTACCGCTTCGCGTTGCCGCCGGGGCCGATGCTGCCCGCCAGCGTGGTGAAGTCCTCGGCGCCCACCATCACCGGCATTCCGTGGATCCGCCCCGACCCGGCGACGATCCCGTCGGCGGCGATCTCACCGCCCACGAGCGTGCCGAACTCGGCGAAGGTCCCCTCGTCGAGCAGTCGGTCGACGCGTGCCCTGGCGTCGAGCTTGCCCTTGGCGTGGTGTTTGGCGAGCCGTTCCGGGCCGCCCATCCCGTAGGTCCGCCCGCGCCGAAGGTCGAGGTCCTCGAGCGTCTCCTTCCAGTCGGGATCGTTCGTCATCGTGGTTCCTCACTCCGTCGAGGGCCTGCCGCCGTTGACCCTACTGAATTGCTTACTGTAGCGTCGTCTGCCGTGGCCATGTCCGCGCCTGCCCTCATGATCGACCGGGGGATTCCCAGCCGACTCGAGGCCGTACCCGAGACTGCGCGAACGCTGGAAGAGCAAGGCTACGACGGCTGCTGGACCGGCGAGATCGCCCACGATCCATTTCTGCCGATGCTGCTGGCCGCCGAGCACACCTCGCGCCTGCAGATCGGGACCAGCATCGCCGTCGCGTTCGCACGCAGCCCGATGACCGTCGCGAACCTCGGCTGGGATCTGCAGGCCTACTCCCACGGCCGGTTCATCCTCGGCCTGGGCTCGCAGATCCGGCCGCACATCGAGAGGCGCTTCAGCATGCCCTGGAGCCAACCGGTGCGACGGATGCGCGAGTACATCGCCGCGCTGCAGGCGATCTGGCAAAGCTGGCGAGACGGCACCCGGCTGGACTTCGCGGGGGAGTTCTACACCCACACCTTGATGACGCCGATGTTCACCCCCGAACCGCACGACCACGGCACCCCGCCGGTGTACCTCGCGGCAGTCGGCCAGGCGATGACCGAGATGACCGGCGAGGTCGCCGACGGCCTGCTGGCGCACGCGTTCACCACCAGGCGCTATCTGGACGAGGTCACGTTGCCGGCGCTGGCCCGCGGCGCCGAACGTGCTGCGCGCGAACCGGACACCATCGCGGTGTCGTGTCCGGTGTTCGTCGTCACCGGCCAGGACGAGGTGCAGATGAGCATCGCCGCGACGGCCACCCGCAACCAACTTGCCTTCTACGCGTCGACGCCGGCGTACCGGCCGGTGCTCGACCTACACGGCTGGGGCGAGCTGCAGCCGGAGTTGCACCGGTTGTCCAAAGCCGGCCGGTGGGACGATATGGGCCGCCTCATCGACGACGAGATGCTCGACGCGTTCGCCGTGGTCGCGCCTCCGGACGAGGTGGCGGCCAAGCTGCGGCGTCGGTGCGACGGCGCAATCACCCGGGTGCTACCCGCTTTTCCGTCCGACCTACCCGAATCCGGGGTCGCCGCAATCCTGCGCGACGTCCGGGACCTGTCGCCCGTCCGTGAGGAGACGCCATGAGTACACCGATGATCGACGAGGCCGCGAAGGTCTTCGCCGACCCGCAGTCCTACGCCGACGAGACGAAATTGCATGCGGCACTGGCGCGTCTGCGCGCCGAAGCGCCGGTGGCCTGGGTAGACGTACCGGATTACCGGCCGTTCTGGGCGATCACCAAACACGCGGACATCATGGCCATCGAGCGGGCCAACACCGTGTTCACCAACTCACCGCGGCCGGTGTTGATGACCCGCGAATCCGATGAACTGCAGGCCGGTGTCGGGATCAGCACGTTGATCCACCTCGACGATCCGCAGCACCGCGTGGTCCGCGCGATCGGCGCGGACTGGTTCCGGCCCAAAGCGATGCGCGCGATGAAGGTGCGTGTCGACGAACTTGCCCGACGGTACGTCGACCAGATGATGGAGGCCGGCGGTGAATGCGATTTCGTGCAGGAGGTCGCCGTCAACTTCCCGCTGTACGTGATCATGTCGCTGCTGGGGGTGCCCGAGGCGGACTTCCCGCGCATGCTGCAGTACACGCAGGAGTTGTTCGGCAACGACGACGACGAATTCGCCCAGGGCGCCTCGAAAGAGGATCAGGTCGCGGTGCTGCTCGACATGTTCGGATACTTCAACGCGCTGACCGCCGCCCGTCGCGAACACCCCACCGAGGATCTCGCCTCGGCAATCGCCAATGCCAAGATCGACGGCGAACCCTTGTCCGACATCGACACCGTGTCGTACTACGCGATCATCGCCACCGCCGGGCACGACACCACCAGCGCGACCATCTCCGGTGGGCTGCACGCGCTGATCGAGAACCCCGGCGAACTCCGGCGCCTGCGGGAGAACCCCGATCTGATGCCGACGGCGGTGGAGGAGATGATCCGCTGGGTCACCCCCGTCAAGGAATTCATGCGCACGGCCGCCGTCGACACCACCGTGCGCGGAGTGCCGATCGCGGCGGGACAGTCCGTGCTGCTGTCGTATCCGTCGGCCAACCGCGACGAGGACGTCTTCGACGAGCCGTTCCGCTTCGACGTGGGCCGGGAACCCAACAAACACATCGCGTTCGGCTACGGCGTGCACTTCTGCCTGGGCGCGGCGCTGGCCCGCATGGAGGTGAACAGCTTCTTCACCGAACTCGTGCCCCGGCTGGAACACATCGAACTCGCCGGCGACCCCGAGCACATCGCGACGGTGTTCGTGGGCGGTCTCAAGCACCTGCCGATCCGGTATTCGCTACGGCCGGCCGCCGGCGGCTAGCAGCAGCGCGCGTTCGGGTTCGCCTCGGTCGAGGCGTGCCGCATCCGCCAGTACTCCCGTTCGGACAGTACGGGTTCCCCGGGGTGGACCCGGGCCCGGAACTCCAGATAGCGGCGGTAGTGGTTGTCACCCATCAGCGTCGCCCAGTACGTCACCCAGTACCGACGGATTTGGTGTGCGAGCCGACCAGCTCGTTCCATTGCTTCTCCACCTCCTTCTCGGGCTGGGTGGGCATCATCCCCGACGGGGCGAAGAGCCGCGACGGCACGTGTTCCTCCTCGGCGAGGGGACGGCCGCGGCCGCGGATGGACTGCACGGCGACGATCACCCCTGCCGCGACGACGATGATGACCAGGACCGCGAAGATGATCGACAGCGTGCCCTGGATGAAGGTGTTGCGCACCACGGCGTCGATGTCGGCCGGCGACTTGGCCGAGAGGAACGTGGTCTCACCGGCCTGCTGGGCGGCGCGGTACTGGAAGTGCTGTGTCCAGTAGCCGACCTTCGGGTCCCCGGAGAAGATCTTCTGCCACGACGCGGTGAGGGTGACGATGAGGTCCCACAGCAGCGGGATGCCGGGTATCCAGGCCCATTTCAGCAGGCCCTTCTTGATCACCACGACCGTGACGACGGTCAAGGCGATCGCCGCGAGCAGCTGGTTGGCGATGCCGAACAGGGGGAACAGGGTATTGATGCCGCCGAGGGGATCGGTGACGCCCATCAGCAGGATGCTGCCCCACGCGGCCACCACGATGATGCTGCAGACCCAGGCGCCCACCCGCCAGCTGGGGTCCTTGAGCTGTCGCATCGGGCCGCCCAGGTTGGACAGGCCGTCGGAGAGCATGAAGCGCGCCACCCGTGTGCCGGCGTCGACGGTGGTGAGGATGAACAGCGCTTCGAACATGATCGCGAAGTGGTACCAGAACGCCTTCATGCCGCTGCCCCCGAAGACGGAGCTGAGCACCTCCGACATCCCGAACGCCAGGGTGGGGGCGCCGCCGGTGCGCGACACGATCGAGTCCTCGCCGACTGATTCTGCGGCACCGGAGATCTCGGCGGGTGTGATCGGCGCGCCGGACAGGCCCAGCCCGTTGACATAGTCGGCCGCGGTTTCGGCGGTGCCTCCGGTGGCGGCTGCGGGTGCGTTGATCGCGAAGTACAGGTGCTGGTTGATGATCGCGGCGGTGATCAGCGCCATGATCGCCACGAACGACTCGGTGAGCATGCCGCCGTAGCCGATCAGCCGCATCTGGCTTTCCTTCTCCAGCAGCTTGGGCGTGGTGCCCGAGGAGATCAGGGAGTGGAAGCCGGACAGGGCGCCGCAGGCGATGGTGATGAACAGGAACGGGAACAGCGATCCGGCGAAGACCGGACCCGTTCCCGAACCGGCGAAGGTGGAGATCGCAGGTGCCTCCATCACCGGCCGGGCGATCAGGATGCCGACGGCCAGCAGCGCGATGGTGCCGACCTTCATGAATGTCGACAGGTAGTCGCGTGGCGCCAACAGCAACCACACCGGCAGCACCGATGCGGCCAGCCCGTAGGCGATGATGCACCACGACAGCGTGACGCTGGAGAGGGTGAACCAGTCTTGGCCCCAGGCGGTTTCGGAGACCCAGCCTCCGGAGACGACGGCCAGCAGCAGCAGCGCCACCCCGATCAGCGATACCTCCGAGACCCGGCCCGGCCGCAGGAAGCGCAGGTACAGCCCCATGAAGATCGCGATCGGAATCGTCATCGCGATGGAGAAGACGCCCCAGGGGCTCTGAGCGAGTGCCTGAACGACGACCAGCGCCAGCACCGCGAGCAGGATCACCATGATGACCAGGACGCCGACGATGGCGGCCACACCGCCGACGGTGCCGAGTTCGTCGCGGGCCATCTGCCCCAGGGAGCGGCCGCGCCGTCGCACCGAGATGGCCAGCACCAGGTAGTCCTGGACGCAACCGGCGACCACGGCGCCGATGATGATCCAGATGGTGCCCGGCAGGAAGCCCATCTGCATCGCCAGCACCGGACCCACCAGCGGGCCTGCCCCGGCGATCGCGGCGAAGTGGTGGCCGAACAGCACCCGCCGGTCGGTCGGCACGTAATCGGTGGCGTTCTCGTAGATCTCAGCCGGGGTGGCGACGTCGTCGCGCGGCGCGACGATCTTCATCTCGATGAAGCGGGCGTAGAACCGGAACGCGATGAGATAGGTGCAGATCGCGGCGAGGACGAACCACACCGCGTTGATCGTCTCGCCGCGGAAGAACGCGATGATCAGCCACGCGAAGGCACCGATGAGCGCGATGACACCGAAGACGATCCGGTGTTTGACCGTGATCGGGGACCGGTCGACGATCGCCACCGGCGGCAGGTCCTTGTCGGTGCGGATGTAGGTGACGTCCCCATCGCGTTCTTCGGTGCGCTCGAACGATGCGGCGGCGGGTCCTGGCATGTGCTTCCCCCTCTGCGGCGACGATGCGTGCGCGTCGATCCTTCCATCACCGAAATCGGCACGGAGGCGAACGTGGCTTTCCGTCGGTCAGCCGGGTTCGTGCAACGCCCGGACGGTGTCGATGGTGTCGGCCTCGGCGGGGGATTTGTCATCGCGATAGCGGACCACCCGGGCGAAACGCAGCGCCATCCCACCCGGGTACCGCGTCGAGGTCTGGATGCCGTCGAAGGCGATCTCCACCACCTGTTCGGGCCGCACCTTGACGGTGTAAGTGTCAGTCGAACCGTCCGCCAACTCGAGAAAGCGGGCGGTCTGCCACTCGAGCATCGCATCGGTCATGCCCTTGAACGTCTTGCCCAACATCACGAACCCGCCGCCGGACGGATCCCGGGCCCCGAGATGGATGTTCGACAACTTGCCGCTGCGTCGGCCGCTGCCCCACTCGACCGCGAGCACCACCAGGTCGAGGGTGTGCACGGGTTTGACCTTCAGCCACGCCGCGCCACGGCGTCCCGCTTCGTACGGCGCCTCCGCGGCCTTGGCCATCACCCCCTCGTGGCCGGCCGCCAGCGTGGCCTCGAGGAAGCGCTGCGCTTCTCCGGCGTCCGCGGTGACCAATCGGTCGACACGCTGCGCGGCCGGGATCACCGCGGCCAGGGCGGCGGCGCGGTCGACCGTGGAGCGGCCGAGCAGGTCCACACCGTCGACGTGCAGGACGTCGAAGACGAACACCGAGAGCGGCTGCACCGCCCGGGCGGCCGCAATGTCGACGCTGCGGCCGAACCGCGACGCGGTCACCTGAAAGCGGTGCGGCCGGCCGTCGGGGCGTAGTGCGATCGCCTCGGCGTCGGCGATCACCGCGTCGACCGGCCACGCCAACGCGGCCTCGACCACCTCGGGAAGCCGGGCGGTCACGTCGTCGAGGCTGCGGGTGTACACCGACACCTCCGTGTCGCTGCGGTGGATCTGCACCCGGGCGCCGTCGAGCTTGGCTTCGAACACTGCTGTGCCACGCAGCTTTTCGAGGGCGTCGGTGACACCGGTTGCGGTCTGGGCGAGCATCGGTCCCACGGGGCGTCCCACCTGCACGGTGAACTGGGCGAGTGCGTCCTCGTCCCCGGTCAGGGCGGCCGCCGCCACGGCCGGCAGATCGCCGGCGAGCATCGCTGCGCGGCGGACGTCGGCGGCGCGCAGGGCGGTGGCTTTCGCGACCGCGTCGGTCATCACGCCCAGCAGCGCGCCCTGGCGGAGCTCCCCGGTGAGCAGCCGGCGCAGGAAGGTCTGCTCGGATGCTGTTGCCGCGCCGAAGAGTGCGGCGAGGAGGTCGGCGCGGCGCGCCTGGGAGCCGCGGCCCGCGACGGCTCCGATCTCGGTGAACCGGGCGTGTACGTCGGCCACGCTGAGTGTGGGCTGATCGGCTGGGGGCGGCAGGGATTTCAGCGCCGCCCATCCGACGCCGATCTGCCGCTGCGGCAACTCACCGGACAGCCACGACACGACGATCTCGACCGTGTCCGCACCGTCCTGGCGGGCGACGGTGAGCAGTTCGGCGATGCGCGCGACCTTCGCCAACCGCGACGAGACCGCGCCGACGTCGATCGAGGCGCCGGCCACGTCCATCAACAACACCCGGCCAGCTTGGCACGGAACCCCGACAACACCGAGTACAGGTCAGATGCGGACTCCGCCGGTGCCGTTCGCGGCGGCGCCGGCGATCCGGTCGATGTCGACAGCGGTCTCGATCAGCGCATACGAGGTGGCCAGCGGATGCGGGCCGTTGATCGACCCCTCGTACCCGATGCTGCGCGCCAGATCGCGGACCCACCGCACCGCGCGTACGCGCCTGCCGAATGTCAGCCGGCGCGCGTCGCACACGGTGAGGAACCGGCGCGCGCCCCACGACAGCGCGGTGTCGACGGCGAAGTCGCACACCTCGTCGCCGTATTCGCGCAGCCGTCGACGCGACGGGCCGGAGGGGCGGCCGTCGAACAGAGATCCGATCGTGTGCTCGTCGAGCACCAGGATCACGGTGTCGACCACATCGTCGGTCGAGTCGATGAGCGCGTCTCCCCGCCACCGCAGCCGGGGCGACCCGCGCGGCAGCTGAGCGCGACGCACGGCGACATCGTGGCGTGCGAAGGCGTCGGCGATGGACGCGGAAATGTCAGGCGACGTCCCGAAGACGAGTGCCGTCGCCATTTTCTCGGCACTGGCCGTAACCACGGATGACCTCTAATTCTGCAAAATGCGATTGAAAACACGAATTGAGGACGGGAATTCTCCCGCCCCAATTCGTGGAATGTATTGTTTTGGGGGCCCAGGGCCCGGTCGTTCAGGTGCGTTCGGGACGCTTGCGCCGCGAAATCGTCAGGCGCTCCTCATGATTCTTTGCGCGCTTGGCCGCACGGCGTTCCTTGACGGTCATCGTCGGCTTCTTCAGTTCGGCGCTTCGGGATTTGGTTCCCATCGGGTGCTCCTTTTCCTTTCAACCACCACTGTGCTCGACCATACCCAAGGAAAAAATAAAAGCCAGTCCCTCGGTTTTTCGTTCGGTCGGTGCGTATTGTCGTGTGCACTGTCGAATGCGACGACGGAAAATCTTTGTGCCGGTCGGACAACCCCGCGCGTTGAAGTTGTTCGCAACGGGCAAGCGCCGTGGCCGATCCAGCCCCACCATGGATGTGGAGCAGCGCGATATCCGCGCGCCCGGTGTCGAGCCGTCCGCCTCTCGAGGCATTCGCCATCTGAGCGTGGACCGGCCACACCACACTCCGACCGACCCGAGGACTTCAGCGATGAACGAATGCCGAGACGTGCCCACGCACGAGCCGATGGACTCCTTCACCCTGCGGATGCCGTCATGGATGCGACGACTGCGAGGCGGAAATCCGCTGGTGCGGACCAGCGACCGCGTCGAGGTGCTCGCAATGGTGTTCGCCGTCGTGTTCGCCGTTCTGGTGGTGCCGTTCGCCGGTGCGATCGGAACTGCGGTGCACGACACGGGTGCGGGTGTGGCGCAGGCGGCGGCCATCGCGCTGATCGCCTGGGTTGCGGTGGTGTTCGCCATCGTGACGACGTGCGCGGCGACGGTCGCGACGTGCCGACGACTGCGCGCACGCAGCTGGGAGCGTGGCCTCGACAACCTCGTCGGCCAGACGACCATCCCACCGGGCTGATACGGCCGCCGCGCACAGCCACCTACCCCGTGAGCCATCTTTGAGGAGGCATCCAATGACGATCACCAGCGAACGCCCGCGAATTGATGTGACGCGCACCGGCCATCGCCCCGCTGCCCAGCCGCGCGTCGCCCAGGATCTGCGCCGTCGCAGGCGCTCCCAGATAGCGACGCTGCGGCTGCGGCTCAAGCCCGGCCACCGCGTCTGCGGACACGTCCAGGGCGGATGGTGGCCGCGGTCGGAGATGCTGGTCGGCGAACTGCCCCCGCTGCTCGACGCGCTGGCCCGCCGCTACGGGCGCATCGCGTCCGTCAGCGTCCACCCACACGAATGGTCAGCGGTGCCCGCGCATATGGAACTCCCCGAGATCGGACGCGTGCCCGTCGACGCGACCGCGGAGACGCCGCACATCATCACCCTCACCGGGCCGCGGATGGGTCGGCTGGACCTGCTCGTCGTGCCGCCCTACACCGATGCCGAGGAGGCTTACCGGATCGTGACCGCCGCAGCCACCGCCACCAACGTCGCCACCCCCGAGGAACTGCTCGGTGAGCATTACCGGGGCGAGCCCGCCATGTTCGACGCGCAGTTGGCGCTCTCCCGGTGGGAATGTGAAGGGGGCGCGCCGGCGCCCCTGTAGGTCATCACGCGACGCCGTCGGCGCGGGCGGCCTTCTCGACTCCAGACGAACCCGACGACGCGGACGACGCGCCGGCGGCCGGAGACGTCCGCTGGGCCCTCCGGACGCCGCCGTCCCCGCTGTCGGTGTCCCCACGCGAGGGGGCGGTGCGCACCGCGCGGCTTTCGCTCCGGCTGCTGTCCCGCAGGTCCGCGGTGTCGATCGCGCTCCGGTTGACCGACGAGATCCGTTGCGACGCTTGGTCACCGGCGTCCCCCGGGTCGTCCGTGTCATCCGTCTCGGTCTCGGCCGGCGGCGGAACGTCCGCGTCGTCGTCGTCACCGGAGCCGAAGCGGGCGTCGGCCTCCACCTGGGTGGAGGGCCGGTCGTACTGCGCTTCGATGTGATCGCGCAGATCGTCGTTGACCATATCGGCCAGCCACCCGAGGCCGATGTTGCGCAAGGGGTCCAGGAGCGGGACGTTCTGTTCGGTGACCATCTTGTAGGTGATGCCCTCGGACTTCCACGTCACCACGTCCCCGCGCGCCTCGGCGGCCGCGAGATCGAGGTCGTTGTAGGCGGTGGTGTGGATGGTGAACATGCCGTACACGGCGTTCGCCACAGCCAGCAGATCGAAGCGGTCGGGCCAGTCCGCCCAGCCGTCGTACTGTGCCCACAACTCGGTCACCGCGAATCCGGTGTTGGTCGGCACCCGGGGCGCCCACGGCACCCCGTAGGTGTTCTCCGGATCCCCGACGAGCAGGAACGACGTGTTCTCGCGGCTGACCGTGGTGTCGGGTCCGTAGTTCCGCAGCCAGAAGCCCGCGATCTGTGCGCCCTGGGAGAACCCGAACACGAGCTTCTCGCCGCTGTCCTCGCGCAGCATGTCGTCGAGCGTGAGCGCGCCGCGCGAGATCGGGCCCTCCTCGCCGAGAACTCCCTCGGAGTGCGACGGGTCGACCGTCGCTTCGGTGGGCACCTTGACGCAGGTGTACGCCGCGCAGATCGAGCCGTTGAGGAGGTTCGGCGTGCGGTCGGTGCCGCCGAGCGGCTCGACGGTGTAGGCGGTGGCCGCATCGGCGGTCGGTGCGATCGCGGTGGGTGCGAGCAGCAGTGCGCCCGCCATGACGGCAGCGCAACTGAGATATCGGTGTGTCATGCGGTGTGTCCCCCCGGTGTGGCAAACGCCTTCGCCGACCACTGTATCGGTGCGCAACAGGTGAGAGCCGCGGAACGCAGGTACCGCTATCGGACGGCGAACGTGATCCGGTGCCATCCGGTGGCGCCGTCCGGGACCGGATCGGCCCGCTCCGGCGTCTGCACCGTGCCGGTGTCGTCGGTGGCGCGGACGGTGATGGAGTACAGGCCCGGCGCACCCGCCTCCCAGTCGATGCTCCAGAGCCGCCAGGTGTCGTCGGAGTAACTTTCGCCGAGTACGGCTTGGCGCCACTCGCCCTCACCGCCGGGTGGGTCGATGCGGACCTCCACCTTGCGCACACCCCCGCTGTCCTGGGCCCACGCCACTCCGCCGAAGGTCACCGGGCCCGGCGTGACGTCAGAGCCGCTGCGGGGGACGTCGATGCGCGACTGCGTCTTGATCGGCCCGCGCGCCGACCAGCCCAGACGAGTCCAGTAGGCCTCGGCACGGTCGAACCGGGTGAGCTCCAGATCGACCACCCACTTCGTCGCCGATACGTAGCCGTACAGGCCGGGCACCACCAGCCGGGCCGGATAGCCGTGTTCGGTCGGCAGCGGCTGGCCGTTCATCCCGACGGCGAGCAGCGCGTCGCGGCCGTCGGTCAGCGCCTCGACCGGGGTGCCCGCGGTGAACCCGTCCTGCGATGTCGACAGCACCATGTCCGCATCGGGCGCAACGCCCGCCTGCGCCAACAGATCTCGGACGCGATAGCCGGTCCAGGTGGCCGTGGAGATCAAGTTTCCGCCGACGGGATTGGATACACAGGTCAGCGTCACGACCTTCTCGACCACCTCGAACTGCTCGAGATCGGCCAAGCTATAGGTGATCTCGCGATCGACCAGGCCGTGGATGCGCAGCCGCCACGATTCGCGGTCCACCTGTGGAACGTTCAGCGCGGTGTCGATGCGGTAGAAGTCGGAGTTGTCGGTGATGAACGACGGCAGCGCGACACCGGCGGGCTGCACGCCCGGCGGAATCGGCGGCGCCGGAGTCGCGGGGCTCGGGACCACGAACGCGGCCCGGTCCCCGGCGACCGAGGCCGCGCGTCTCGACAGCGTGGCGCCCGCAGCACCCGCCACCGCACCCAGCGCGACGGTGCCCAGCGCGATCAGCGACAACCGGCGGCCCCGATCCGGCCCGCCGTCGACCGGGTCGGCGGCGTCGACGAACCGCCCCGACACCAGCAGACGCAACACCACGACCCCGCACACCGTGCCCACGATCGTCGGGATGACGTCGGAGCCGGTGGCCCCGGCGCGGGACACCACCGCCGCGCACCCCGCGAAGCCGCCGGCGACGATCGCCACGCTGCCGATCGGCACCCGGCGGGTCTCCAGCGCGCCCGCCACGGCCGCGATCACCGCGATGACGAGCAACACGAGCAGCGAGAGCACCAGCTTGTCGGCCATGCCGAACGTCGAGATCGCCCACTCCTTGACCGGTCCCGGAGTGGCGTCGATGACCGCGGACCCGACCGCCGTGCGCGCGTCGGCCGCGGGCCCGAAGAACGCGGCCACCAACTCGGTGACCCCGAGGGCGACCGCGGCCGCGGCGATTCCACACCACGCCCGAGATGATCGTGCTGGACCGCCCATGCTGGCCAAGGTAGTCAGCGCAGCGACCCGAAGGGCTTACCGGACGGTGACGTCGGCTAGCTTGTTTACAGATCCACACTGAAATGGAAAGGGAGCTTGATGGAGATCGAGGGCAAGAAAGCCGTCATCGTCGGAGGTGCCTCCGGCTTCGGTAAGGCCACCGCCGAGGCACTGGCCAAGCGCGGCGCGGGCGTCGCCGTGCTGGACCGGCCGCAGTCGAAGGGCAAAGAGGTCGCCGATGCGATCGGGGGCACCTTCTACGAGGTCGACGTGATGGATTTCGCGGGCACCGAGCAGGTGCTCAAGCAGGCCGTCGAGGCCCTGGGCGGGCTGCACATCGCGGTCACCACCGCGGGCGGCGGCTCGGCGATGCGGACCCTGTCCAAGAACGGGCCCCACGATCTCGATGTCTTCCGGCAGGTGCAGGACCTCAACACGGTCGGCACCTTCAACATCAGCCGGCTCGCCGCCGAGCACATGAGCAAGAACGAGCCCGAGGACGATGAACGCGGCGTCATCATCAACACCTCCTCGATCGCGGCGTTCGAGGGTCAGATCGGTCAGGTCGCCTACACCGCGTCCAAGGCCGCGATCGCCGGGATGTGCCTGACCATGGCGCGCGATCTGGGCAGCCTCGGCATCCGGGTCACCGCGATCGCCCCCAGCCTGTTCGCCACCGGCCTCACCGAGGGCATCCCCGACGAGTTCGCCGCGCAGCTCACCAAGGACGCCGCGTTCCCGAAGCGGCTGGGCCGCCCCGACGAGTACGCCAAGCTCGCCGTCGCGATCGTGGAGAACGCGATGCTCAACGGTCAGTGCATCCGGCTGGACGCGGGACAGCGCTTCGCCCCCAAGTAAACCCGCGATTTCGGCGCGGAAACGTTCGCTCAGCGCACGTTTCCGCGCCGAATTCGCATAGGCTGCGCGGGTGTCGACCGTTGCAGATCACGTCATCTCCGCCCTGTCCGGCAGCGGCGTGCGCCGTGTCTACGGTCTGCCGGGCGACAGCCTCAACGGTTTCACCGACGCGATCCGCCGCAGCGGCGCCATCTCGTGGGAGCACGTCCGCCACGAGGAGACCGCGGCGTTCGCGGCGGCGGCCGACGCCGCACTGACCGGCGGACTGGCCGTCTGCGCCGGCAGCTGTGGTCCGGGAAACCTGCACCTGATCAACGGGCTCTACGACGCCCACCGCAGCCGGGTTCCGGTGCTGGCCATCGCCGCGCACATCCCGCGCAGCGAGATCGGGTCCGACTACTTCCAGGAGACCCATCCCCAGGAGTTGTTCCGCGACTGCAGCGTCTATCGGGAACTGGTCAGCATCCCGGAGATGGCGCCGCGCATCCTCGAGATGGCGATGCGGGCCGCCGTGGAGGAGAACGGCGTCGCGGTGGTCGTCGTGCCGGGCGAAATCTTCCTGCAGCGGGCGAACGCGTCGGCCTGGAACGCCCGACCGGTGTTGGCGACCCGCTCGGTGGTGCAGCCCGACTACGCGTCACTGCAGCAGGCGGCCGCGATCCTCAACGACGCGCAGCGCGTCACGATCCTCGGCGGCGCCGGCGTCGCGGATGCGCACGATGCGCTCGTCGAGACCGCCGCCACGCTGAACGCCCCCATCGTGCACGCGTTGCGCGGTAAGGAGTTCATCGAGTACGACAACCCGTTCGACGTCGGGATGACCGGTCTGCTCGGGTTCGCGTCGGGGTACAAGGCCATCAAGGAATCCGACGCACTGCTGATGCTCGGCACCGACTTCCCTTACGGGCAGTTCTATCCCGACCATGCCAAGGTCATCCAAGTCGACATCCGCGGCCGCCATCTCGGGCGACGTACCCCCATCGACCTCGGACTGGTCGGCACGGTCACCGACACTCTCGCCGCACTACGCCCGCTGCTGGTGCCCAAGTCCGACCGCGAGCACCTGGACCGTTCGCTCCGGCACTACCGCCGCACCCGCGCATCACTGGACTCGCTGGCCGTCAACGACCGCGACCGCAGCCCGATCCGCCCCGAATACGTTGCGGCGACGGTGAATCGGCTGACGTCTGAGGACGCGGTGTTCACCTGTGACGTGGGCTCACCGGTGGTGTGGGCGGCGCGGTACCTGACGATGAACGGGCGACGACGGCTGATCGGCTCGTTCAATCACGGCACCATGGCGTGTGCACTCCCGCTCGCGATCGGCGCGCAGACCGCGTTCCCCGGCCGCCAGGTGGTAGCGCTGGCGGGTGACGGTGGTCTGACCATGATGTTCGGTGAATTGATCACGCTGATCCAGAACCGGTTGCCGGTCAAGGTCGTCGTGTTCAACAACTCGTCGCTGAACTTCGTGGAATTGGAGATGAAAGCCGCCGGGATCGTCAACTTCGGGACAGAACTGGTCAATCCCGACTTCGCCGCCGTCGCCCGGGCGATGGGTGCGTTCGGCAGACGGGTCGAGGCGCCGCGCGATCTGGAGGGCGCGCTCGCGGAGGCACTCGCATACGACGGACCAGCCGTCGTCGACATCGTGACCGCCCGCCAGGAACTCTCCATCCCGCCGGCGATCACCATCGAGCAGGCGAAAGGCTTCTCGCTCTACGCGATCCGCACGATCCTGGCCGGACGGGGCGACGAACTGCTCGATCTGGTCAGTACGAACGTCGCTCGCCGCATCCTCGACTGACCGCCTCAGGCGGGTCTGGGTACGGTCGCCATCCGGCTCTGACCGATCCAGTGCGGGACCGCCCGTCGCACGTCTACCGGCCCCGAGATCGTCACACGGCCGTCGAGCAGCGCCTGCTGCCAGGTGAGATCCCCGCGCCACAGCCGCGTCAGGGTGCGCAGCCCGGCCGAGACCACGCCGGTGACCTCGAACCCCGGATCGACGTCGCACACGTCGGCCTCGCCGGCGTTGACCACGAGCCACCACCGCGCGGTGCGCGGCGGGACGTCGGTCAGCCGAAAGGCCAGCGTGGTGCGGGTGACGGGCCACGCCTCGAGGGGGATGCCGCGGCGGATGTCCCACATCAGAAGGTGCGGGTCGAGATCCGCGTCGCCGAGTTCCCCGATCCAGCGCACGCCCCAGCGGCCCAGTGCGTCGACGACTTCCGCGAGTTCCCGACCGCGGGCGGTCAGGGTGTAGGTGGTCCGTCCGTCGGCCTCCGATCGGTCGACCACGCCCGCGCGTACCAGCGATTTGAGCCGCTTGGACAGCAGAGCCGGCGACATCTTCGGCACACCGCGCCGCAATTCGTTGAAATGGCAACTGCCGAGCAGCATTTCGCGGACCACGAGCAATGTCCACCGCTCGTCGAAGAGCTCCATCGCTTTGGCGACCGGACAGAACTGGCCGTATCCACTCATCCCGGGTACCTCCGTTACCTCCGCCCCGGCTACCGGTACATCGTCTCTCACCGGGCGACCCCTAGTACAGATCCGGAACTGGTTTTACGCGGCGGCGAGCGCGACGATGAGTCCATGGCAACAGACACCGCCACGGCCCGCGAACAGCAGGTGGCCGACAAACACCGCGCCATGTGGGCTTCGGGTGACTATCCGAGACTGGCCGCCGAACTCGTCGCGCCGTTGGGGCAGACGCTGGTCGAGGCGTTGGCGATCCGGCCGGGCGACCGGGTGCTCGACGTCGCGGCCGGAACCGGCAACGCGGCCATCCCGGCCGCGCGCACCGGAGCGACCGTGACCGCGAGCGACCTCGTACCCGACCTGCTCGCGCACGGTCGCGCGCTGGCCACCGCGGCCGGGATCGAACTCGACTGGCGAGAGGCGAATGCGCATGATCTTCCGTTCGGCGACAACGACTTCGACGTGGTGATGTCCTGCATTGGGGTGATGTTCGCGCCGTTCCACGAGCGTGCTGCCGACGAACTGGTACGGGTGTGCCGGTCGGGAGGTCGGCTCGGACTGATCAATTGGACGCCGGAGGGGCACATCGGCACCCTGTTCTCGACGATGAAACCTTTCATGGCACCGCCTCCGCCGGGTGCGCAGCCGCCGCCGCTGTGGGGCCGGGAGGAGCACGTGCGGAAGCTGTTGGGGGACCGCGTCACCGACCTGACGGCCGAGCGGCGGACGCTGCCCGTCGGACACTTCGGTGACGGCGCCGCGTTCCGCGACTACTTCAAAGCGGTCTACGGGCCGACCATCGCGGCGTACCGCAACGTCGCCGACGATGCGCACCGCACCGCCGAACTCGACGCCGCGATCGCCGGCATCGGCGACGACTTCCTCCGGGACTCGCCGGTGATGGAGTGGGAGTACCTCCTGGTGACCGCACGCGTGGCCTGACACGATGTGGGCATGCCCGACGACGCGCCCCAGCTTCCGACGCTCTCCGAGGACGATGTCGCGGCGCTGACGCGGTGGGTGCGCGCCATCGGTCTGGGCGATGCTGTCACCGATGTGGCCCCACTGGCCGGCGGCACGCAGAACGTGGTGGTGCGCGTACACGTGGACGGACGCCCGATGGTGCTGCGGCGCCCGCCCGTCCATCCCCGGCCCACCAGCGACAAGACCATGCAACGCGAGATCGCGGTGCTGCGCACCCTCGCGGGCAGCGACGTGCCGCACCCCGGATTCATCGCGGGCTGTGAGGATCTGAGCGTCATGGGCGTCGTCTTCTATCTCATGGAGGAGGTCGACGGCTTCAACCCCGGCACCGAGGTCACCGACGCCTATGCCCGGGATGCGGGTATGCGGCACGCGGTGGGGCTGTCGTATGCGGCGAGCCTGGCCAAACTCGGCAACGCGGCCTGGCAGGGCAGCCCACTGGCCGCCATCCGGCGACCGGGTTCCTTTGTGGCGCGGCAGGTTCCACAGTTTCTGCGGTTGCTGGAAAGCTACCGGCACGATCACTACGCGCCGGAGTCGTTCCCTGCCGTCACCCCGCTGGCGGACTGGCTGACCGAACATCTGCCGCCCGAGGAGGTGCCCGGCATCATGCACGGCGACGCGCATCTGAACAACGTGCTGCTGCGGCGCGAGCGGCCTGAACTCGCCGCGTTCATCGACTGGGAGATGTGCACGGTCGGCGATCCTCTGCTCGACCTCGGCTGGATGCTGATCTGCTGGCCGCTGCCCCCGAATCCGATCGACGCCGGGTCGGCACTGGGCGCGCTCGGCGGGATCGCGACCCGCCGTGAACTCCTCGGCGCCTACTGCGACGCCGGTGGCCGTGAGACACCGCACCTGGACTGGTATCTGGCGATGGCATGCTTCAAACTCGCCATCGTCATCGAGGGCACCTGGTCACGGTTCCTCGCCGGCCAGGCTACCTCCGAGGCGGGGGAGCGGCTGCACGCCTCCGCGCAGAACCTGATCGACCTGGGCAGCCGGGTCGCGCACGGAGACAATCCTTTTCTCTGACCCCGCCGTCAGGTGAACGCGGTGCGACCGGGGCCCGAGGCCTTGGCCCGGTACATCGCGATGTCGGCGTCACGAACCATCTCCTCCGCGCGGCGGATGTCGAGTTCGTCGATCACCGTTGCTCCGATACTGGCGCTGACAGCGATGTCGAGCGCATCCACCTCGATCGGTTCTGACAACACGTTGTGCAATCGCTCGGTGAGCGAGACGATCTCAGCGGGATCGGCCGGCGCGAACACCAGGGCGACGAACTCGTCGCCGCCGAGACGCGCCAGTACATCCGAGGGCCGGATCACCGAGAGCATCCGTTCGGCGGCCGCCCGCAGTACGTGGTCGCCGGTGGTGTGGCCGTGACGGTCGTTGACCGACTTGAGCTGGTCGAAATCGATGAAGAGAACCGCCCTCAGCGCCGGGTCCGCATCGGGCTCCAGCCCGCGGGTGGCGCGGTCGAGCGCGTGGGCCCGATTCGGCAGGCCGGTCAACCAGTCGTGGTCGGCCCGGTGACGCAGGCGTTCCCGAGCGGCGTACTGCTCGGAGACATCGGTGAACGAGAACAGGACCGACGACTGCTGCGGATCGTCGGGATCGAGCAGGCATCCGTGTCCGACCACCCACACCCGTTGCCCGTCTATCCGGTCGACACCCATCAGGCCACCGCTGAGCGTCATGCCCGACCGACGGATGGTCTCGACGGGGTGGGCCTGTTGTTTGATCTTCCGCCCGCGCCCGTCCCACATCGGTAGATCCCGGATGTCTTCATCGGTGACGCCGAGTATCCGGCGTGCGGCGGCGTTGATGAATTCGTAGGTGCCGTCGCTGCCGGCGATCACGACGCCCTCGTGGAGGCGGTTCATCACCGCTTCCCAATTCCGCCCACGTTGTGTGGCGCGCTCCTCGGCCAGAGATCCGAACGTGACCTCGGTGCGTGGCCCTGTCGGCCACGTGGTCCGGGAGGCGACCGCGAGGCGGTGGATGATCGCGCCGTCAAGGCGCCGCAGGTCGACCTCGACCGGCGGGGAGGCGGGCCCGTCGGTGGTCAGGGCGTCGACGTGTTCGTCCAGGATGAGCGCCGAGCCCGGCAGCATCAGGTCCCGCAGATGGCACCCGACGAGGTCCGTGGGTGCGTGGGCCGCCAACACCCGGGCGGCAGCGTGGTTGACGTAGGTGATCGCCTCACCGTCGACCACCAGGACCGGCGCGACGCTGCGATCGAGTAAGCGCAAGTAACGCCGTTGTTCGGCGCTCTCGGCTAATTCCGGACTGGTCACGCTTCCCCCCAGCGGTGAGAGTAACGCCGACGCGTTCTGGCGGGGCCGACTTCGCAGCGTCACCGGTACGCGTCGACGCCCAACTTCACCGCCAGCGCGATCCCGCAGAGTCCGATCGCCACTCGCAGCGGTGTCGCCGGCGCATGTCTGACCACGATCGGCCCGAGGCGCGATCCAACCAGGCAACCCAGCCCGAGGGTCAGCACCGCGGGCCAGTGCACCGGCGCGAGGACGATGAACACTGCGGCGGCCACGACGTTGGAGGTGGCGAGGATGACGTTCTTGTCCGCGCTGGCGTGCGGCAGCGTCTCGCCCGCCCGTAACAGCAGCGCCAGGAGCAGTACGCCGGCGGCCGCGCCGAAATACCCGCCGTAGATGCAGATCAGGAAGATCGCCCCGATCTCGCCGCCCACGGCCCATCGGGACCGGGGCACGCTGCGGTCGACGGCGTGGGCGCGGCGCGGAATCAGGATCGCGACCGCGGCGAAGCCGATCAGTATGGGGACGAGTTTCTCGAAGCTCTCGGCCGGGGTGGACAGCAGCAGGGCGGCGCCGACCACGCCGCCGAGGGCGGCGCCGGGAACGATTCGTCTGATCCAGTCGGTCCGGCCGCGGAGTTCGGGTAGCGATCCCCAGATCGAGCCGACGCCGTTGAACACCACCGCGACGGTGTTGGTGACGTTGGCGGCCACCGGAGGCAGCCCGACCAGCAGCAGCGCAGGATACGTCGCCACCGACGCCAGCCCGGCGATGCTGCCCGTCAGCCCGCCAGCCACCCCGGCGATGACCAGGAAGACCGCGTCCTGCCAGGTCAACGGAGGCGCCCACACCGGGACCACCCTAGAGTTCGGCGCAGTCGGCGGCGCGTTCGGAAAGTGTTTGCGCGCTGCGGTGGGGAGGTCTACAGTCGCGGACGTGCCAAGGCGACTCGTAGTAGCAACCCGCAGCGGGGTCTGATCCAGACCGACCCCTCGCTGTGGGTCGTTGCTCCATCGTCGGTCACGTCCTCGAACCAGAGATGACCGGCACGCATGACCACCACTCGAGCAAGTCACATCCAGGCACGTCACACCGCAACAGAAGCCGCTACCACTGCCGCGTCGCGCTTCGGCGCCCCGGTTCCCTGCGGCTTGCGGAGGGAGGCCGACGCCATGCCGTTCGACAGTTTTCTCGCCGAGTACTCACCCCACCACGGCCCGCTGCGCCTTGGCCACTGGGCCTGCACCGATGCGGATCGACCGGCCTGCCGGCTCGGTCCGCAGGCGCGGAACTACCAAGCCACGCTGGCCATCGGGGACCGGATCGGCACGTCGACCGCCGCCGCGTCCGGGCCGGTCGCCGCGCTGACCGAGATGCTGCACACCCAGGGCATCCCGCTGGAGATGATGGCCTTCCACCAGATCCCCTCCGGGGCGGACACCGCCACATTCATCCGCGGCTCCGACGGGTCACACACCGAATGGGCGATGGGTCTGTCGGAGGACCCCACGCAGTCGGCGCTGCGCGCGGTCATCGCCTGCGCCAACCGGTTGCTCGCCGCACCCTGATCCCGGTTGGCGCCGGACGTCAGCGCAGTGGGCGCAGGACGATCCGCATACCGTCCTTGGGCACCGGCATACCGCCGTAATCCCAGGTGGTGCGGTAGTCGGCGCTGGGCAGCTCGAGCCGGTACTTGCGCAGCAGCCGGTGCACGATCGTCTTGACCTCCAACTGACCGAAGGTCATGCCGATGCACTTGTGCGCGCCGCCGCCGAACGGGCTGAACGCGTAACGGTGCGCCTTGTGTTCGTTGCGCGGTTCCGCGAACCGGGACGGGTCGAAGCGCATCGGGTCGGGGTAGAACTCCTCGAGCCGGTGGTTCATGCCGGGGTAGGCGATCACGTTGGTGCCCGCGGGCAGATAGTGGCCGACGAGTTCGGTGTCGCGCACGGTCTGGCGCATGGCCCACTGCACCGGCGTCACCAGCCGAATCGACTCGTTCATCACGAGGTCCAGCGTTTCCAGCTTGTCCAGCGACTCGATGTCGACGGGGCCGTCGCCGAGGCGGTCGGACTCGTCGCGGCAGCGGTCCTGCCATTCGGGATTGCCGGCGAGGTGGTAGATCATCGTCGTCGCGGTGGAGGTCGACGTGTCGTGCGCGGCCATCATCAGGAAGATCATGTGGTTGACGATGTCGGCGTCGGAGAAGCTGTTGCCGTCCTCGTCCTCGGTCTGGCACAGCACCGACAGCAGATCCGAACCGTCCTGACCGCGCCGCTCCTTGACGCGCGCGGCGAAGTAGTCCTCCAACAGCTTGCGCGCCTGCAGACCGCGCCACCAGGTGAACGGCGGGACGGGCGTGCGGATGATCGCATTCCCGGCGCGCACCGTGGTGGTGAAGGCCTTGTTGACCTTGGTCACCAGTTCTTTGTCGCTGCCGGGCTCATGGCCCATGAACACCATCGAGGCGATGTCGAGGGTCAGTTCCTTCATCGCGGGATAAAGCAGGAACCGGGAGTCGTTGGCCACCCAGTCGTTGGCGATGACCTTCGAGACCACCTGGTCGACCTGCTCGGTGTATCCGGCCAGCCGGGTCCGGACGAAGGCCTCCTGCATGATCCGCCGGTGGAACATGTGCTCCTCGAAATCGAGCAGCATCAGTCCCCGGTGGAAGAAGGGGCCGATCACCGGCACCCAGCCCTGCTGGGAGAAGTCCTTGTTGCGGTTGGTGTAGACGGCCTGGGTGGCGTCCGGCCCGAGGGCGGCCACCGACGGCAGCGCGGGGGAGTCCACGTAGAACACCGGCCCGTTCTTGCGGTACAGGTGCAGGAAGTAATCGGGTCCTCCGCGGAACATCTCGATCATGTGACCGAAGATCGGTAGACCCTTGTCACCCAGGACGGGCTTGAGGTCACTGCCCGCCGGCGGTTGCGCGAGGACCGTCTGCTTGAACTCCGTGTTGAGCAGCTTCTTCTCCACCAGGCTCACGCCGGGGAAGTTGTTCACCGCTGGGGTGAGACGCCGCTTGGCCTGGTCAATCAGGTATTCGGGGGTACTGATGGTGGGCATCTGAACGCTCCTGGTCTCACGACGCTGTGGTGGACGTCACCTGGGGGCTATCCTGACCGGCCGTCTTGACGCATGTCAAGTTTTGTTTCTCGTACGCCGCGGTGCGAAGGTCTTATGTCATGAGTGCCGAACCCGCTCCCTCGGAGATTCGCCGCACGCGCGGCGATCGGCAGCGTGACGCCATCGTTCAGGCCGTTCGGGAACTGCTGAGCGAGCAGTCGTTTGCCGATCTGTCGGTGAGCACGATCAGCGAGCGCGCCGGGGTCGCCCGGTCGGGCTTCTACTTCTACTTCGATTCCAAATACGCCGTGCTGGCCGTGATCGTCGCCGACGCGCTGGCCGAACTGGCCGAGCTGAGCCGCGACTACGCGCCCCGCGACCCCGAGGAGTCGCCGTCGGAATTCGCCCGGCGGATGGTCGGCTACGCCAAGGTGGTGTTCGCCAGCAACGACCCGATCATGCGCGCCACCACCCTGGCCAGGAACACCGACGGACAGATCCGCGACATCATGAACGATTTCGAGGACGCCGTGATCGACAAGATCGTCGGACTGGTCCGGCAGGACGCCGGAGCGCGGCCGATCACCGATGATCTGCCGGCCCTGGTGCGCACGCTGACGTCCACGACGGCGCTGACCCTCTCGCGGGACAGCGGTTTCGTCGGACGGGAGAACGATCCGAGCCGCGCCGTCGAGGTCGTCGAGCGGCTGTGGCTCTACGGGCTCTGGGGCGGATCGGATCTCGCCGACGGACGGTAGGGTCGCCGTCAGTGTCAGGGTGGGGTGCCGCGTATTGCGGTGGTTGGATTCCTGATCACCTGGTGTCTGGCTCGTAGGGTCGCTG